>CAVTIN010000001.1:0-88164 GCA_963734895.1 uncultured Chloroflexia bacterium
AGGTGTCGGGCGCGCGTTAGATCCCATAAGGTCTTGTCAAGCCTCGAGCCCCCAATTGGGGTCGAAGTCCTGACCGTTGCGCCAGACGCCCCAGACGAGGCTGAGCGCCTTGCGCATGCAGTGCCCGAGGGCGTTCATCTTCGACTTCCCGGCCGCTCGCTTTCGAGCGTAATGGGCGGCGATGACCGGGTTGTGCACGACGCCCACGACCGCCATTCGATAGGCGGCCGCGCGAAGGTGGCTGTTGCCGGCCTTGCTCATGTGCCAGGCGGTCTCAGGGTTCGCGCCCTTGCGGCCCGAGCTCCGCTCGGCCGGGTGGACGCCGGCGAAGGCGAGGAGCTGGTCGAAGTCGCTGAAGCGGTCGATGTCGCCGATCTCGGCGAGGAGGGTCGCCGCGATCGCCGGTCCGACGCCCGGGATCGTCCGGAGCCGGCGGGCAGTCTCGCCGTCGAGGAGCGCCGCGACTCGTGCATCCGCAGCCGCGATCTGGCCCTCGAGGAGGTCGTACTGGTCGAGCAGGAGCCCGGTCTCGAAGGCGACCTCGGCGTCGAGCTCGGGCACGGCGATCGACTCGGCCGCGGCGGCCTGGAGCCGCTCGGCCTTGGCCACCCCCAGCCGCCGACGACCCGGTCCGGCGTTCGCGTTGGCGAGACTCGCCGTCCGGCGGCGGACGGCTTGACGGGCGGTCGGCGCGATCCGGAGGACCTCGCGGGCGGTCCGGCAGGTCGGGTCGTCGAACAGCTCGCCGAGCTCCGGGAAGCCGAGCTCGACGAGGCGGATGAGGCGCTGGCAGACCTTGGCCTGCTCGGTCACCAGGGTCATCGCGAACCGGGCGGCCTGGCGCAGCTCGGCGCCGGCCAGCGGATCGCGGGCGGCTGGCGTGTCGCGCATCCCCATCTCGGCGAGGCTCCGGGCATCGGCCGGATCCGACTTCGTGCGAGCCAGCCGGCTCCGGGCAAAGTACTTCGCCGCGAGCGGGTTGACCACGGCCATCGGAACGTCCCGCCGGCGCAGGTGCGCCGCGAGCGGCATCCAGTAATGACCGGACGACTCCATCGTGACCAGGGTCACCGGCTCGGCTGACGCTCGAGCCAGGCGTCGAGGGCCGCGAAGCCGACCCTGCTCTGGCTCACCCGGAGGATCTCCCGGTCTGCGCGCGTCTGCCCATCCCGACAGCGGGCCACGACGTGGCTCCGTCCGCCGATGTCGATCCCGATCGTCGTCACCCGGGAAGCCTCCTTCGGCCGACCCCAGGGGTGCCCGCTCGCTCCGGTCGACGTCAGCTGATGTATCCGATCACCGGTCAGAGCCGCCGGATCCCAATCACCGTTCGAGGCCAGAGGTCGGGGGCCGGAAACTAGGGCCAACGGTCATCTGCCGGATAGCCGGTCGCCGGTCTCCCCGTGGAGGTCGATGGCATCATCGACCCACAAGGCGGTATATCAGCAACCTGCGATATCCCGATCGAGGGCCGGGACGAGTCGGTCGCGGCGGCGCGGCGGCGCGGCGGCTCGCGTGAGACTGGCGAGCGCGCGCTCGAAGGTCGGCGCCGAGACGACGGCGCAGCTCGTGTGGATCCTGGCGCCGCGGCTGCCGGAGCCCGAGGGCGATGCGGGCCGACGAGTCGCGTCTGCCCGAGGACAGACGGTCCCGAATCCAGATGCGCCCGAGGATCAGAAGAGAGCGCCGAGCGCACGCGTGTACACGAAGTAGAAGACCGCGCTCGCAATCGCCGAGAGCGCCAGCATCAGCGCGATCCCGGGCCAGCTTCGCAGGCGGATCGCCGCGAGGATGACGAGGGTAATGCCGAGCGCCAGCTCGCCGATCCAGTAGCCGACCGAAGTTGTCGCCGCCACCACCGTGAGCCCGTACAGTCCCTCGCCCAGCAGGATGCCGGCGATCGGGGCGATCCCGGCAGCGGCGCGGAGCGGGTCCGGGCCCTTCAGCCACGCAGCCCCGGCACCGAGGGCGGGCCCGGCGATGATGGCCGCAGCGCCCCAACGGACGAACAGCGAGGTCCCGACTGGGTACCCGCGGAGCTCCGTCGCCAACGCATAGCCGGCGAGCATGGCAACGAGCGACGCGAACCCGATCAGGGCGGCCCGTCGTGGATCCTGCTCGAGCAGCGCGAGGGCGAAGGCGCATAGGCACCAAGAGCCCGACGAGTTGCCCAGGGGCGCCAGCCCCTCTGGCAGCGACCCCTGCCCCACGGAGGTGGCGATGCCGATCGCGAGCCCCGCCCCGACCGCGAGGAGCAGGACCCGGCTCGGACTGGCGTTCCCGCGCGCCGGGAGACGCGACGCGGGCCCGTCGGTGGCAGGGGATCGGACGGGCGTCACGGAGGGGACCTTAGCAGGCCCATTCAACGAGAAGGCAGCCGCCCACCGCCTCGGCCCGTCGCACTCGACCGTGAAGCAGCATCTGGCAAACGCGCGGTCCAAGGTCGGCGCGGAGACGACCGCGCAGCTCGTGTGGATCCTCGCCCCGCGGCTGCCGGAGCCCGGGGGCACGGTCCAGGCGACAAGCTACGTGCTCGACTCGGTGAGGTCGCTCAGCCGCGTCAACTCGTCTCGAGTGAGCAGGCGATCACCCGAGGACGCGGTCGCCACCTCCTCGCATAGCGCGCATTGATGTCGAATCCGAGGGCGACCACACGGCTCAACCCGTCGGCAGGAATCACGAGCTCGCGCCGAGTTCCGCGATAGCCGCGCCATGCGCTGGCGAGACCTGAACCAGCGGTCCCTGCGACCAGCGACAGCAGATCGCCGCGCCGTGATGCAATTCAGTCGTTCCTCGCGGCGGACGTGTCGACGCACAGGACTCCCCTGTTGCCGTCCTGGTCGGCGATGACGGTGAGCGCCGGCGCGTCGCTGTCGTCGACGACGGTCCCACCTGCGGCGACGGCGGCGGCGATGCGTTGGTCGGCCACCCCGGGCGCCACGTAGACCTCGACGTGGAACCGCTGACGCGGGGTCTCATGCTCGTCGGCATCCCCGAACCACAGGTTCGGCACCCGTCCCATGGCGTCCCGGATCTCGTCGCTGGGGGACCCGTGGCCCTGGGCCTCCGCGTTTCCGGTCAGCAGGGCGGCCCACACCGGGGCGATGGTCGCAGAGTGCGCCGTATCGAGACCGAGCTCGATCATGCTGACCGAGGCCGGGTCGGCGGCGATCTCGTGGTCGGCGGCGATCTCGGTGATCCGTCGCGCGAGGTCGACGTCCTGCTGGGTCACCCACTCGATGACGTGCTCGGTACCCTCGTCATCGCGGTAGATGGCGTCATCGCTGACCAGCTTGAAGTCGACGTACCCCTTGCCGATCGACACGATCGGGTGGTGGCCCAGCGCGTCGCCAGCCTCGCCCGCCGCAGCGACGAACCGTGCGGCCGTGCCGAAGGCGTCGACCACGTAGCGGGCGTGCAGCCCCTGGGCCAGCTTGCGCCAGTCGGTCAGGTTCGCCGCGGCGATCTTGTCGCCCATCAGCATGTCCATGGATGAAACCCGCTCTCCAATTCGGTCGCAGCGCTCGTGGTCATTGCCCTGATCGCATCCTCCTGGCTGGGACCGTCTTGCGCATCACGGAGTGGTTCTTGCCCTCGCTCCGGATGTGGGCGAAGCCCGCCTGCCCAAACATGCTCCGCGTGGCGTTGTAGAGAAACGACGCCGACGTCTTCTTGCAGTCGGTGTGTGTCCTGAGGATACGACTCCACGACCCTAGCCCCGCTTGCGCGATCAGTTGCAGGGCTCCGCTGACCGCGACGCGGGCAATGCCCTGGCGACGGTAGTCGCGGTCTGCGGGGAAGGATTGCATCCAGTAGTCCGGCACGATGTCGGGTTCGGCAAGGTACTCCTTCTCTCTGGTTCCCGATCCCGCACGTCGACGACGTTCCCTCACCGCGGGATCAACGCACTCAGATCGCACATCAGGACGGATGACGACATCAACGCTTGGGCGCAGGCCTCGGCGGGCGGCGGCGCGGCCGGGGTGAGCCGGGTCTGCGGGAGCCGAACTGCGGTCTCGCGGGATCGAGGCCGAGCGGTGAACATGCCCAACATGGACCCCGACTCGCAAGTCGTCACGATGGGCGACGCCCATGTCGCCTGGCTCCGGGGCCCTGACGGCAAGCTCCTCGCGATCTGGGACACTGGGACCTTGAGCCGGCCGCGGCTTCTGCTCTCCGCCTCGGGCCCGCGCCGGAGCACTGGAGGCTTGATGCCATGGCGATGCGATCACTGAAGACTGACTACCTCGTCGTCGGTGCAGGGGCGATGGGCATGGCCTTCACGGACGCCCTGATCGACCACGCGGACGTGCACGTCACGCTCGTCGATCGTCGGCACGCAGCCGGAGGGCATTGGCAGGACGCCTATCCCTTCGTGCAGCTCCATCAGGCATCCGTGTTCTACGGTGTCGCGTCGACGGTGCTCGGCAACGGCGTCCTGCAGCAGAGTGGCCCGGAGGCAGGCCTTCAGGAGCGTGCACGTCGGTCGGAGGTCCTTGCCTACTACGACGACATCCTGCACCGCCGCTTCCTTGCCAGCGGCAAGGTGACCTTCATTGGCGGAAGCGAGTACCAGACTGACGGAGCATCCCACGTCGTGACATCGCGGGTGTCGGGCGCAACCGTGCAGGTCGACGTGCAGCGCCGCGTCGTCGACGCTACCTACCTCTCGCCGACGATCCCCTCCACGAGCCCCCCGCCATTCGGCGTCGCCGACGACGTCCCCGTTGTCGCCATCAACGAGCTCGCGAGGTTGGCCGCCGCACCGGAACGCTTCGTGATCGTCGGTTCCGGCAAGACCGCGACCGATGGGATCGTCTGGCTGCTGGCCAACGGCGTCGAGCCCGGGCGCATCGTCTGGGTGCGGCCGCGCGAGCCCTGGATGCTCGATCGGGCCGTCGTCCAGCCCGATCCGGTCGTGGCGCTCGGGCTCGCTGCCGACACCATGTCGGCGGCGGCCGGCGCGGAGTCGCTCGATGATCTGTTCCTGCGTCTGGAGGCTGCCGGTGTCATGATCCGGCTCGACGCCGACGTCGTTCCCACGATGGCCAAGACGCCTACCCTTGGGACCTGGGAGCTCGAATTGCTCCGATCCGTCGAGCACGTCGTTCGACTGGGCCACATCAGGCACGTGGCGAGCCATGAGATCGTCCTCAAAGAGGGATCGGTCCCGTTGCCACCGGGCTCGATGATCGTGCACTGCGCTGCGTCGGGATTGCAGTACCCGCCACTCGTCCCCATCTGGAGTGCGGACAAGATCCGACTGCAGATGATCCGGGCCGGCTTCCCGTGCTTCTGCGCGGCCCTGGCCGGCTATGTGGAGGCGACCCGCGATGACGACCGCGAGCGCAATCGGCTCTGTCCACCCAACAATCTTCCCAACACGCCATCCGACTGGGCGGGCATGCAGGTGCGCGGCACTATCGCGGCACGCACCTACGGCGGCGAGCCCGACATCACCTCCTGGGCCAATGCGTGCACCCTCAACCCGGCGCGCATCGACGCATCGCAACGGGGAGATCGGGCGGTGGAGGCTGCCATGGCAGGCCTGGCCGACGCCACCAACCGCGGCCTCGCTCGCATGGCCGAACTCGCAGGGTGAGGTCGCCCGTGGTTGTAGTGCTCGGCAGAGTCCGGAGCATCCGGTCGAGATATGACGCGTTTCGCGTAGGCGTTGGCGTTCGGCGACTGGATCGGCGGGCGGATGTCTTGTATCCGCTCCGAGCTGAGCGCCATGTCGAACGTGCCGCTCAACTACGCGTCCCGGTCGCGGATGAGGAACCGGGCAGGAGTGGTGGGCTGCCGACCTCCTTGTCCCGGCATGGCGGTTGCCATGCCGCTTCTGCGTTGCGATTCGGAACGCTATGCCTGGCCGGGCTCCTGTGAGATGTCGGCCTCAAGATCGGCCAGGAACTCGGCTGGGGTGCGCACGGGGATCCGTCCCGCGAGGACGGTGAGGTGGCCGTCGCCCGAGATCAGGATCGCCCGTTCCGTGGCGGCAAGGGAGACGAGGTAGTCGTCAGCTGGGTCCTCCGACCGGACCGGGGGCGGGCCCGGCGGGTCAGCGGCAAGCTCCGCGGCACGGCCCAGCCAGACGACGAACGCATCGGCGTCGGCCGGCGGCACCAGCCTCGCAAGCTTGGGGTAGGCGAGAGCGCGACGAAGCTCGGCCAGGAGCAACGGCGAGACCACGAGCTCGAAGGCCCCGACCTGCCAGGCGAGAAGCAGGCGAGCCGGGGTCCCGCGCGGCGAGATGGTGGCGGAGGTCAGGACGTTGGCATCGAGAATGGCCCGCACCGGCGTGACCGGGTCAGCCGCGCGTCTGGTGCTGCGCCTCGAGCGCGAGCGCGAGCGCCTCGTTCTCGTCGAGATCGCTGGCAGCCCAGAGGCGATCGAGCAGGTCGAGACCCAGATCGCGGCGGAGGGCCTCCTCGATCACGTCGCTGTCGCCCTTGCCCAGGCGGGCAGCGCGGACCTTGACCGCGCGGAGCACTGCGGGGTCGATCGTCAGGGTCGTGCGCACCTTCGTCATGGCGGCATCATCGCATCATGATGAGGTTGCGGCAAGTTGGCTCGGTGCCTGCGCCGTGTCAATGACCCGAGACACCCCTGAGGATGACGTCGCGGTACCCCGGGTCCGAGCGCTCCGCGGCCGCCGTCCCCACCGCGATCTCCGGACCATGGAGGACCGCCCAGCCCAGCCGGCCGAGGACGGCGAAGGCCGCCTCCTCGACGATCAATTCGGTAAAGGTGGTCATGCTCGCCGGCGGGCGGCGACCCGCTCGTAGTCGAGGTCCGCCGCGTACAGGTCGCGAAGGCCGACGAGGGTCACATCCGGCGCGCCTGCCAGGTTTCGGTCGAACCCCGACCGGCCGTAGAGGAAGAGCCGGGGCGCGTCTCCCGGGGCGACGATCGCCACGTCCCGCCGGAGGTCGGCCAGGTCACCGGGCTTCATCTGGTCGCGCGTCCACTTCGCGGAGCCGGCCGCCGCCAGGCGCGACCCCGCCATCGCGGCGGCATCGATATCGCCGCCCGTGAACCACCAGAACGCGACCGAGCTGAAGGGTCCGACGGACCCCGTGCCGGCGAGCCGCTGCAGGTGTTGGCGGGCGACCTCCTCGAACGTCCGGCTGACGAATCGGTCGAAGTCCTCGCCCCATTGCTGCGCCAGGACGGCCGCACCCTGGCCTGCCTGGATCGCGCTCCGCCACGGGTCCACCAGCGCGAAATAGAACCGGAGGTACGGGTCGGCGATCACGTACTGGCTGTTGCGCGAACGCGGCAAACCGGCCTCGGGCGGCGGCACCCGGCGTTCGACGATCCCCAACTCCATCAGCCGGTCGAGGTACGGGGTCACCCGGTTCGCCGCGCCCAGGCCGGCCTGGGTCGCGATCTCGCCAGGGGACAGGTAGCCGTTGGCGATCGCGCGAAGCACCGTCTCGTACGTGCGCGGCTCGTTGAACTCGGCACGCAGCAGGTCGGGCGCCTCGCGGAACAACCGGCCCGTCGGCGAGTAGGCCACCCGAAGGAGCTCGTCGTGGAGCGGGCGATCGGTGTCGAACTCCTCGAGATAGTCCGGGATGCCGCCCGCGACCGCGTACAGTCGGACCCGGTCCTCGGCTGGCCACGCCTTGGCGAACTGGCCCGCGTGGTAGTAGTCGAACGGACGAAGGTGCTGGGCTCGGGTCGGACGCCCGTAGAGTGCGCCCTCAGACGACACGAGCGAGCGCATCATCGACTGCTGCGACCCGGCGAGGATGACGACCACGTTCGCCTTGGAGCCGGTCGTGTCCCACCACCGCTGGATCAACGACGGCAGGGCGCGGTTGGCGGCGACCAGATATGGGAACTCATCGATGATGAGCCCGACTCGGCGCGTCGCGGCAGCATCCGTTACGACCGCGAGCGCCTCATCCCAGTCGCGAATCGCGAGTCGCGGCGGCCGGCCTCGCGTGAGGCCCGCGGACATCGGTCCGAGGACCTTCCCGATGTCCGCAAGCTGGTCGCGCTCGAGCTGTTCGGCAGCGACGTAGTAGGCGAACGCCTTGCCGGCCGCGAAGCGCGTGAGCAGCGCCGACTTGCCGACGCGCCGTCGGCCATGCACGACGACCAGCTCCGGGTGTCCCGACGCCCACGCGTCCTCGAGGTCAGCCCGCTCCTGGTGCCGGTCGATGAAGTCGCTTCTCACGCGTTGGCCTCTATCTAAGACACCTTAGACTAACGCATCTTAGACGACTCGGGCACCGATCGGTCGGCTCGCCATCGTCGTCGACTGCGGAGAGGGCCATCAGAACCCGAACACCTTGCTGCGGTACTCGCGCGCCTGCTCGGCGCCCCGCCCGGGGTCGCGAAGGACGTCGAGGTGCACTCGCGTCTCGGCCGCCAGCCAGACGCCCTCGACCTCGCACCGAAACCGAAGCTCCGCGTCGTCACGCCCCTGGACGAACACGAGGTTGGCCCCGGCCTCCACGAGTCGCGCATCGGCGGCGGCGGCGATCTCGGCCGGGGTCCGCGTCGCCGTCACGCGGACCTCCGTGGCGAGGATCGACGTCAGGAAGGCGACGCGCCGCGCAGCGGCGGCGACGCCCGTCACAGCGTGGAGCAGATCACGCTCCGCCAGCAGCGAGGAGACCGCGCGGGCACCGTCGCCGCTCAGCAGCGCGTAGGCCGGGGTCCGCCGCTCCTTCGGCTCGACGGCCTCCTCCACCCAGAAATCCAGCAGGGCTCCGGTGGAAGCCACCCGGCGCCCGCGTGCGCCCGCCACGGCGGCTGGGCCATGGCGCGGCCCTGGGTTCTCTCCCTGGTCTGCGGCTCCACCGGGCTGGCCAGGGCAAGGAACGGGGCGAGTCCCACGCGGTCGTGGCCGTGGGACAGGCTGGCCGAAATCTGCGGTCGCTGCCTCGGCAATGGCCAGCAGGTCGCGATCGAGGGTTGCCTCCAGACGCGGAGCTGGGACGACCGCGAACAGCGGCACTGTCCAGTTAGTCCCACGGCCTGACCATCCTGTGGGCGCGGGCGAACTCAGTTCTCGGCTGCCTCCTGCCGGACAAGGACAAGCTCTTCCTGTCCGCCCGACGGCCGCGTGTCGAGGGTCACGTCGGCGAACATCCCGGTGACCTCGGGTGCCACGAAGGTCTTCAGATCGCCGTGCTCGTTCACCGTGTCGGACGGGCCAGGCTCTGCCGCGAAGCTCATCCGGAGCTGTGGCTCCTGGCCCGCTGGCGCTTGGGCAAAGAAGCGCACGCCGTGGGTCTTGGGTACTCCGGCGTCGGTCCGGGCGCTTTCGAGCAGCGTGGCAGCACGGGGAGTGACGTTCAGCATTGGGATTGCCTCCTTGCAAAGGGTAGGCTCCCTACCCTAACGCCAGTGGGAGGGGCCCTGTCAAACGTGAGGACCGCCCCCAGGCGGGTCAGCGCTGATGTTTGGTCAGGGCCGAAAGCAAGACCAAGAGCGACTTCTCGTTTCCCCAGGTGCGCGACACGCTAACCTGGTTCGTGAGCTCGGTCATCCCCGACACGCGCTCGATCGTCACCTGGTGGTGCGGGTTATTCACGAGGTTGCCGTCCCGCGACCGAGACGGTGTTGGCCGCTCATCAGCGAGGTCGTCGGCCAGGTAGCGGGCTTCGTGAAGAGCGCGATGGACGCCGTCGCCGCGGTGTTCAAGGCCGTCATGCCGGTGATCACGAAGGTGGTGTTCCGCGTCAAGAATCCTGGACAGATTCGGGCTCGGATAGGTGGGATCGGGGATGGTCGGGGGGTGCTCCACGCCATCTACGACCGGATCACCGTCGCAGGGAGGAAGATCGTGTCCGTCAGGCTCACTCAGTCGGCGTACGCCCACGGATTCGCGCTTGCGCTGCCCACCAAGGTTGCTTTGGCGCGCCCGACAGTGTCTGAGTCCACGACATGGGCGACACCTGATAGGCGACAGGTGAGTCGGGACATCGGCGACAGTCCCGGCCATGTCGAAGTACCGGGTGGCCGTCCTCAAGGTCGTTTCAGCGCAGCTGTCCGTCACCGCCGCAGCAGTGGAGTGCGGCATCAGCCGCCAGCACCTGCACCGTCTCCTCGCGCGGTACCGGGAGGGTGGTCTCGACGACCTCGAGCCGCGGTCCCGCCGGCCGCACACGAGCCCGCAGGGGACGTCAGGTATCGTCCGTGACCGGATCACCGCCCTGCGTGGCGAGCTCAGGGCGGGCGGCCTCGACGCGGGTCCCGTCACCATCGCCTGGCACCTCGAGCAAGAGGGCCTGCCGGTCCCGTCGACGTCAACCATCCGGCGCGTCCTCCACGCCGCGGGGCTGGTGGTGCCCGAGCCGCGCAAGCGCCCACGCAGCTCCTGGCACCGCTTCGAGGCCTCGGCGCCCAACGAGCTGTGGCAGTCCGACTTCACCCACTGGCGCCTGGCCGACGGGAGCGAGGTCGAGATCTGCTCCTGGCTCGACGACCACTCCCGGTACCTGCTCGGGTGCACCGTCTTCCGGCGGGTCGCCGGCGACGACGTGGTGGCCACGTTCACCGCAGCCGGCGACGCCCACGGCTGGCCCGCCGCCACGCTCACCGACAACGGGGCGGTCTACACGTCGCGCTTCACCGGAGGCCGCAACAGCTTCGAGTACCTGCTCGCGTACCTCGGCATCCGCCAGAAGAATGGCACGCCGGGGCACCCCCAGACCCAGGGCAAGATCGAGCGCTTCCAGCAGACCCTCAAGCGCTGGCTGGAACGGCGGCCGGCCGCCGTCGACCTCCCGGGGCTGCAGGCCCAGCTCGACACCTTCCGTGTGCTCTACAACGAGCAGCGACCCCACCGGGCGATCGGGCGCCGCACGCCGGCAGCGGCCTATGCGGCGCAGCCCAAGATCCATCCCGCCGGCCGCGGTGCGCCCGGCCACTTCCGTCTCCGGTACGACGTCACCGACAGCAAGGGTGCCATGACCCTGCGGAGGGCTGGCCGCATGCACCACCTCAAGGTGGGCACCGCTCACGCCCGCCGGCGCGTGCTGGCGATCGTCGACGAGCTGGAGGTCACGGTGGTCGCCCTCGACACGGGCGAGCTCCTTTCGGTCCACCGCATCGAACCCGAGAAAGGGTACTGGCGCAACCAACGACGAGACCCCGGCCGATGGCCGGGGTCCCAAGCGACCGGCTGATCACATGTGTCACCGATGTCGCGACTCATGTGTCGCCTATGTCGCGACTCAAGACACTGGCGCGCCCGACAGGATTCGAACCTGCGACCTTCGGCTCCGGAGGCCGACGCTCTATCCACTGAGCTACAGGCGCGCGGACCAGCAGTCTACCGCAGGGCGCACGCCTGCCTGGTGGGAGGAGCACCCGAGACGGTGGGCCGGAGCGGAGTCTCGTACCGGCCGTCCAAGTACCGGCCATCCAAGGGCCTCACGACGCCGCAGCGTGGGTATGACGGACGGTCGGCCACGCAGCCTCTACCCGGACTTGCTGATCAGCTGCCCGAGCGCGACGCGGTCGGGGGCGACGAGCTCTGCGATCCTGGTCGCACTGACATCGGCGACGATGATCTCGCCGACCTCGGTCGTCACGCTCGCATAGATGCCGATCTCCTGCATTCGCACGGTCTGTGCCCGATTGTCCGCGGTCGGGCTGACGTAGTGGACCGAATCTGCGTGGTAGCGGTGAATCAGGTAGAGATGGGCGAGCGTCATCAGGCGCTTTCGGCGCAGGGATGGCTCGAGCGTGATCTGGTCCCTGACCGACAGGATGCTGCGCCCCCGCCTGTCGTGGATCGGCGCGAACACGATGGCCGCAAGCTTGCGGTCCTTGTCCCCCAGGATCGCAAGCTCGAGCAGTTCGGAGCCCGCCTCACGTGGCAGGAGCCGCACCCGCAGTGATGCCGCGGAGTCGTTGTGCGACGACCAGACCGCAAGCCACTCCTCGAGCAGCCGCTTGGGCACCTCGGTGTGCAACGTGTGCTGGTGCTGGGTGGACCCCTTGCCCATCGCCATCGTCGTCGCCGTGCGGCCCGATGATGCCGCCAGGGCCGCATCAAGGCGCGGCCCGCCCACGAGCGTCTGCGGCGTTCGATATGGCAATTCGACGAGGCGGATCTTCCGCTGGAGCCGGACGAGGGCGAGCATCCCGTCCTGGCGCAGCGCGGTCGCGAATTCCTCCGCAGCCACGCCGTCGACCTGGTGTCCACCGTAGGTGATGAAGTTGAACACGAAGCCCAGCTTTCCCAGCTCATCAGGGAACACGCGCATCTCGTCGTCGGTCATGCCGGTCGAATCCCAGTTGAATGACGGCGACAGGTTGTAGGCAAGCATCTGGTCCGGGTACACGGCATGGATCGCGTCGGCGAACGTCCGGGCGTCGTCGAGGTTCGCCGTCTTGGTCTCCATCCACAGAAGATCAGCGAACGGCGCGGCAGCCAGCGACTTGGCGATCGCGAAGGGAATGCCGCCCGCCACCTGGTAGTAGCCCTCGGGGGTCACCGCCAGCTCGCAGTCCCAGGGGACGTCGACCCCGAGCGATCGGGCCAGCGCGTGTGCCGACGCGTACGACGAGTTGCGGGTCGCCGCGAGCCAACCTTCGGGGGTGATCTCCGGGAGCTCGTCGTCCCCATCGCGCTCCCGCTGTGCCAGCGCCTCGCCGACGGCCTCCGCGTATGTCGCCAACCCGGCATCGTCCTCCCACGCCTCGAGGAATGCCTCGGCCACGCGGTCGAACGTGGTGTCGAGGTCGGCGCCATCCGCGATCTCCGCAGCCGCCGCGTCCACGGCCGCGGCAACACCAGCTCGGACGAGCCACTCGTCGGCATCGCGCGCGTCCTCCTCGCTGAGGGAATACAGGAGATGCCCGTTGATCTCCTCCACCCCCGCATCGTGGAAACGCCGGAGGAGGGTGAGGTAGGCGACCCGGTACGAGGGAACGGCGAGGTTCGTCGCCCCCAGGATGAACGGCTGGTCGCGCTCGTCCCCGCGGGACTCGAGCAGGCTCGCAGACTCCGCATCCGTGCGTGCGACGATGATCCCAGGCACCTGCATGATGTCGAGCTGGAACCGGGCGGCGTTGAGGCGCTTGATCTGCTCGCTCGACGAGACCAGCACCTTGCCGCCCTGGTGGCCGCACTTCTTGGTTCCGGGTCGCTGGTCCTCGATGTGGTAGCCGGGCACGCCGGCCTCCACGAACCGTCGGACCAGGTTGCGCACGTGCGGGTCGCCACCGTGCCCGGTGTCCGCGTCCGCGATGATGAACGGCCGAAAGTCGACCGCGGGCGAGGCGGCCCGCTGCGCCGGCGACAGCCGCGACCGCAGGTACTGCTGGTTGCGGTCCGCGGTGAGCAGGGCGCGGACCAGCCCGGCGGCCTCGTCCGGCACCTGGGACAGCGGATAGCTCGCGAGGTCGGGTCCGGGATCCTCGGCCACGGATCCCTTGGCCGATGTGGCCCAGCCCCCGAGGTAGATCGCCTCGATCCCGAGCCGTTTCATGATCACCGCCTGGCCAGGCGAGTACGGCCCGAACGTCGTGATGCCGCGCCGCTGCTCGAACAGCTCACGAAGTCGCTGGTGAAATGCCACGGCAGCCACGCGCGCCACGGTGTAGTCGACCGCGATCGTTCCTCGCTGCTGGACGACCTGGCGGGCCGAGTGCAGCCGGGTGATCCCGGTGAACCTCTCGCCCGCGAACCAGGCGCGGGTGGCGGCGATGTCCTGGTCGAATGCGAGTGCGGGCTGGGCTTTGGCCTGAGGCGTGGCGTTCATTCAGGTGGTCCTTCCTGTCCGTCGAAGTCGAGGTTCGCGGTGATCCGGCTGCCGTCGCGCACGAATGCGACGAGATACCGGCTCACGCGATCACGGGCCACCTCGACGTCGTGGTTGCCCAGGTTGAGGTTCAGCAGATCGACGTACCACGGGGGCTTCACTGACGCGGGGACGTACGCCTCCGCGATCGAACGCGCCACCGGGAGCGTGGTCGTCTTGGAGTCATCGTGGACGTCGCGGTTGTCGGCAGCGAGGAGCTTCGCGTACTCCTCCGCGAGCAGGCGCTCGAACAGTTCGCCGGTGAACCGGTCGCCCGCTGCTACGCCCGTCTCGGCGTCGTCCTCGGTGAACGTCGCGCCCTTGTGGAGCCACTCCCAGAGGATCGACAACCGGATCTCCCCGGTCGCCATGTCCTCCATGAGGTACAGCACGTCGTCGTCACCGAAGAAGTCAGCCGGCTTGAGTGCGGCGGCCTGGTACCCGCGCAGGAACGCATTGCCGTACTGAAGGGCGACGCTCAGCAGGTCCCGGGCGCCGCGGACCGTTCGCGGAGCCGGCTCGAGGCTCGTGAGCGAGGCCGCGTCGCTGTCCGTGTACGTGAGGGCCGGGAACGAGCGGCCCAGCTGGTTGTCCTCCCCGACCTTCTCCCATACCGGCCGGACGATATGGACCATCTTCCAGTGCGCGACCCACTTGCCGCTGGCGCCCTCACGCTGCTCGCGCTCCGCACCGGCTACGGCCTTGTGCATCGCGGCGGTGACGCCGACCTCGGACCCGACCGGGATCTGCGCCTCCATGCCGCCCTGCCACAACGCGAACCGGCCGTCGAGGTCGGGCGTGTTCACGGCTCGCCGGACGCGATCCTCGTAGGCGCGCATGTACGCGTAGGTCATCCCGATCGCGTCGATGTTGGGATTGGTGAACTCCGGATCCCAGTTGCGCGCATCGGCGACGCTGTTGATGTAGTCCCAGCGGCCGGTGTTGAAGCCCACGAAGTGGGCGCCCAGCGCCGCCCGGATCTCCATCAGCTGGAACGCGGCCTCGAGCTGTTCGACGAGGACATAGACCCGGATCGTGCCGGCCGCCATGCCGAGGTGGTCCTCGAGCGTGTCGAGCATGCGTGCCCACAACGCGGCCTCGGACCCGGTCTGGATCTTGGGGAGGTACAGGACGATCGAGCGGCCTTCGGCACCGAGCACCTGATGGTTGGCGACCACGTACAAGACCAGGTCCACGATCGACGCCGAGAACCCGGTTCCGTCGGTCCAGCGCACGTGCCGGTCATCGAGATGGAGCCCGCGCGCGCGGAAGATCCGGGTGGTGAATGCCAGCTGCTGCTGCCAGCCGCCGACGATCGGGCGGCCGAAGAAGCCCTGGGCCCAGCGGTTCATCTCGCCTGAGACCTGCTCGGCGACCCGCAGGAACACCGGGTCCATTGCGAACGCCAGGCGCAGGTTGCGCTGGTTGTCGAGCGCCATCGCCTCGGTCTGGCCGAGCGCGTCCTCGCCATCGAACATCCAGCCGTCCGCGCCGGACAGCAGGGCGTAGGCGACGTTGCGCAACCCGGCCTCGAGCGAGGCCCTCGGCCTCGTCGCAGGTCCCGTCCCCTGGATCCACTGCCGCCGCAGGTCGGCGGGGATGTCGCCGCCGGTGAATTGGCCGGCTCGTGCGTCGCGTACCGGGAGGTCGGTCCCTGGGATCGTCGAGTCCGGGCTCGGGAACGCAATCGGGAGTCGGCCCTGTGCGCGCGCCTGACGGCGTCGGAGGCGCTCGGCCATGAGCTCCCGGCGCTGGGTCTCGAGCGGGCCCAGAACCGACATGGCGTCCATGGCGGGCGGCGTCAGGACGTCCGCGTGGGTGTGCAGCAGGTTCCCGCGAACCTCAAGGCTATCGCGCATGGCGTGTCCCGGACCCTATGGGCGCGTGGCTGGCGCAGGCGCCGGACGCTGACGGACTATTCGTGCTCGTGGTCCCGGATGCATGACTCCGGGCAGTTGCACTCAGCCATCATCGCCTGTGATGGGGTCGCCGTGCCGGGCGTGTGCTGGCTGGGACCGGTCACCCAGACCCAGAACCACGTGTCCGCCAGGTGTCGGTGGGGCTCCTCGAGGTGCGTGCGCCGGGTTCGGATCGGCTCTGGCGTCGGAAACATCATGTTGCGCTCCTTGTCGGCAGGTCTCAGATATGCAGCCTGCCAGTCATCAGAACATCAGTCCAATCGATTGTTATGATGCTAACCATAAAGACTATTGATATACCGGAGTGGACACGATGTTGATCAGCCAGGTCGAGGGGTTTCTGGAGACCGCGCGACAGCGCAACCTCAGCCGGGCGGCGCAGACCCTCCACGTCACCCAGCCGGCGCTGACTGCACGGCTGCACCAGCTGGAGGCGGAGCTCGGGACGGCGCTGTTCGAGCGCTGGCATCGGGGCATGCGGCTGACCCAGGCCGGCCGCGCCTTCCTGCCATACGCGGAGCGTGCTGTCGAGTCCCTGGACGTGGGCCGCACGCTGGTGGCTGACCATGCTCGCGGGACCACGGGGCGCCTCGCCATCGGCACCGCACCGGCCGTCGGCGCCTACGTGCTGCCGGGCCTCCTCGCCCGGTACGCGCACCGGTTCGGAAGCGTGCGGCTGGTCGTACGCACGGGGCACTCCGAGGAGATTGTCGATCTCGTGGCCCGCGGCGAGCTGGATGTCGGGCTCATCCGGGAGCTTCGTCACCCCGGTGTCGTCGTCATGCCGCTGTATGAAGATGAGCTGCAGCTCGTCGTGGCTCCCTCCCACGAGTTCAGCCACGACAATCGCATCGGGGTCGAGCGCCTCGCCGACACCACGCTGATCCTGTTCGACCGGACGTCGAGCTACTACGACCTCACGAACGCCCTGTTCCGGGACGCCGGGATCCACCCGCGGGGCACGATCGAGCTCGACAACATCGACGCGGCGAAGCAGATGGTCAAGCACGGGCTCGGCGTGGCCCTGCTCCCCGCCTCGGCGGTTGCCGCCGACGCCGCGGCCGGAGCGCTGCGAATCGTCCACGTCGATGGCGCGGTGCCCACCCGCCGGAAGATCGTCGCCGTGCGGGCGGCCAACCGAGGAGTCCTCGCCCCCTCGGTCCAGGGGTTCGTCGATGTTCTCGGCCAGATCCACGAGGTCCTGCCGGCCCGCGGGGCGATCCTCGCCTGACGCGATCCGGGTGCCGGCGCGTGTATCGAACTGGTAACGGTGACCGCCCTCCGTGCGCTACGGCCGGCGGCCGGGTCGCTTCGCCGCCAGCGCTTCGAACGGGTCGAGGGCCTTGGGGTCCGCGAGCGCGTCGCGGGAGGCGGCAACGTCCGGCGACAGCCCGAGCAGGATCCGCTTGACGGGAACCTCGACCTTCTTGCCGGACAGCGTTCGCGGGATCACCGGCACCGCCTGGATCGCGTCCGGCACGTGGCGCGGTGAGAGCTCCGCCCGCAGCGCGGCGCGAACTCGCGCGCGAAGCTCGTCGTTGAGCACCACGCCCTGGCGGAGGGCGACGAACAGCAGCAGCTCCCCGGCCCCGCCGGCGTCGTCCTCCAGGTGGACGACCAGGCTGTCCTCGACCTCGGGCAACGCTTCCACCACCGTGTAGAACTCCGCGGTCCCGAGCCGCACGCCGCCGCGGTTGAGGGTGGCGTCGCTGCGCCCGGTGAGGACGCACGAGCCGCGCTCGGTGATCGTGAGCCAGTCGCCGTGGCGCCACACGCCGGGCCAGGGCTCGAAGTAGGCGGAGCGAAGGCGCGCGCCGTCCGGGTCGCCCCAGAACGCGATCGGCATCGAGGGCATCGGGGCGGTGATCACGAGCTCCCCCTGTCGACCGACGACCGGCCGGCCGGCCTCGTCGTACGCCTCGACCTTGGCGCCCAGCATCCGGCAGCTGATCTCGCCCACCCAGACCGGGACGAGTGGCGATGGCCCCAGGAACCCGGTGCAGAGGTCCGTTCCGCCGCTGAACGAATGGACGGGGATGGCGGCCGAGACGGCGTCCCGGGCCCAGTGGAACCCGGCCGCTGCCAGAGGGGCGCCCGTCGAGCCCACCGCCCGCAGGGCGGACAGATCGAAGGCCGCGCCGGGCTCGAGGCCGGCAGATCGGCAGGCCATCAGGAACGGCGCGCTCGCGCCCATGTAGGTCGTCCGCGTCTCCGCTGCCAGCCGCCACAGGGTCGTGAGATCCGGCCATGCCGGGTTTCCGTCGAACAGGACGATGGTCGCGCCGACCGCGAGCCCTGAGACGAGGTAGTTCCACATCATCCAGCCGGTCGTCGTGAACCAGAAGAAGCGCCCATCCGGACCGAGGTCCATGTGGAGCGCGAGCGCCTTGAGGTGCTCGATCAGGATCCCGCCGTGCCCGTGGACGATCGGCTTCGGGAGACCGGTTGTGCCCGACGAGTACAGGATGTACAGCGGATGGTCGAACGGGACGGGCTCGAATGAGAGAGGCCCGCGTTCTGCCAGCAGCGTCGACCATGGGATGGCGCCGTCGATCATCCCGCTGATGCCGGCGTCCGGCTCCAGGTACGGGACGACGACGGTGGATCGGACGGTTGGGAGCGCCCCGCGGACCTCAGCCACCTCCTCGCGACGATCGATGTCCCGGTCGCCGTACCGGTAGCCGTCGATCGTGAGCAGGACCACGGGCTCGATCTGGGCAAAGCGATCGATGACGGCTCGGACCCCGAACTCCGGGGCGCACGACGACCACACGGCGCCCAGCGACGCGGTCGCGAGAAACGCCACCAGCGCTTCGGGGATGTTGGGCAGCAGCGCGGCGACCCGATCGCCCCGACGGACGCCGAGGCGGATCAGGCCCGCTCGGCATCGACGCACGGCGTCCCGCAGGTCGTTGGCTGTCAGCTCGACCGGTCCGCGCGTCTGCGACCGGGCGAGGACGACGACCTCGGATCCCTCTCGACCCGGGAGCGCGAGCTCGTGTGCCGCGTAGTTGAGGGTTGCGCCCGGGAACCAGCTCGCGCCGGGCATCGACGGATCCGCGAGCGCGGTCTTGGGCGGCGTCGCGGCGTTGACCGCAAAGTGGTCCCACACGGACTGCCAGAACGCGCCCGGCTCGTCGACCGACCAGCGCCAGAGGTCGTCGTAGGTGTCGAACCGCCGGCCCGTCGATGCGGCGAGCCACGCGAGATAGCGACCGATGCGCGAGCGCTCGCGAACGTCAGCGGGTGGGGACCACAGGATCTCGGGTGGGCGTTGGGTCGTCACCCGCGGATTGTGCGTCTTCCACGCAAACGTACGAGGCGGCTCCCGAAGGAGCCGCCTCGTTGCTGTCCCGGTGAAGGTGTCCACCCGAGGGCGGATCTTCTGCCGCGCGCCAAGATCATCTATCGCGTCGGCTGAACCGACTACCCTAACCCTACCTACCCATGATCTTGATGCTGGGGCAGCGCTGGCTGACTTGCAGCGTGGATATCCTACTGCGCAGGTGCGGATTTTGAAAGGGTTTTGTCCAGCCGTTCGGTGAAAATTGCTTAACGTTCCGGTTTCGGTCCGGTGTCAAGCCGGTTTGGACGGTCCCGGGACCGGGGGCTCCGCCGGTTACCCCTCGTCCTCGATGGTGACCGACGTCATCGCGACCGGGGCATCGGGCAGGTCGCGGCTGTTGCGCGGCGCGCTCGCGATCGCGTCGACGACGTCGAGCCCCTTGGTCACCAGGCCGAAGATCGTGTAGCTCTTGGGCAGCCCGTAGTCCGCGTGCATGATGAAGAACTGCGAGCCGTTCGTGTTCGGTCCGGCATTTGCCATCGCGAGCGTTCCCCGGACGTAGCTACCGGTGAACGGCTCGTCGTCGAACTTGTAGCCGGGTCCGCCGGTGCCGACGCGCCCGCTGTTGAGTGACGCCTTCTTGCCGAACTCCCCGTCGCCGCCCTGGATCATGAACCCGGGGATGACGCGGTGGAAGATCACGTCGTCGTAGAAGCCCTGCTTGGCGAGCTTGACGAAGTTGCCGGCCGCCTTCGGGGCGCCGTCGGTGAACAGGTCGGCCTCGATGGTGCCGGCTTCGGTGGCGATGATGGCACGGGTCATGGGCGCTCTCCTTCGTGGTTGGGGACAGGTTACGGGGTGCTGACGGTGACCTTGGTCATCGGGATCGGGTTGGTCGGGATCTCGCCATCGGCCGCGCCATAGATCGCGTCCGCGACGTCCATGCCCGAGGCGACGTTGCCGATGATCTGGTACGTGTTGTAGTAGGCGAGGATGTCCCGGGCGGCGTCGTCGAGCACGATGAAGAACTGCGAGTTCGCGGAGTTCGGTTGCGAGGTGCGGGCCATGGCAACGGTCCCTCGCTGGTACGTGGCCGTCACCGGCTCGTCCTGGATCGTGTAGGGCGGCCCGCCACTCCCGATGAGATCCGGATAGATGTCGGGAGCCCGCCCGAATTGTCCATCGCCGCCCTGGATGACGAACGGCGTGCCGTCCTGCAGCGCGGCCGCACGGTGGAACACGACCCCGTCGTAGTAGCCGCACGAGGCGAGCGCCACGAAGTTGCCGGTGGCGATGGGGGACAGCGACCCCTTGATCTCGATGACCATCGTGCCCTTGGGCGTTTCGATCGTGACCATTCGCACGTCATCCGCGCCCAGCGCGGCCGGCTGGGAGGTCGGGCAGCCGGCCGGGTACGTGGGCCCGGGATGGGTCGGAGCCGGAGTCTCGACCGATGGGGCCGGCGTCTCCGGCGGGATCGTGGGTACCGCGGCACCACCACTGCTGCAGGCAGCCACGAGCAGCGGGATGGCGAATGCGGCCAGGCCCCGGGTGAAGGATCCACGAGAGATCATGCGGCGGCCTCCAGGGCGCGTGGGAGTTCGATGGAACCGGAGAGGATCGCCTCCCCGAGGATGAGCCCGGTGACGCCGGCGTCTCGCAGCCGCCGGACGCCGTCGAGGTCGGTGGCACCGCCGGCGACGAGGATGTCTGCGTCGTGGCGGCTCACCAGTGAGGTCAGGAGCCGAGCGTCCGGTGTGGTGCCACCATGGCTGAGGACGAGCCGGTGGACGCCCTGCGCGACGAGCTCCTCGACCAGCGTGTCGAGGGTGGGCGGCACGGCGCGCGCCCAGGGGAACGCGGCGATCCGCTCGGGCCTCGGGTCGAGGCCGACGGCGAGCCAGTCCCCGGCGACGGCGAGGCATTCCCGGAGCGCATCGGGTCGTTCGACGATCGCGACCGAGAGCACCACGCGCGTCGCGCCTGCCGCGAACGCCAGCCGCACGTGGTCCGCCGCCTCGAGTCCGCCCGCCACCTGGAGAGGGACGGCCACCCTTGCCGCGACCGCACCCACGACCTCGAGGTCCGCGGGCGCTGCGTGCCGGGCGCCGTCGAAGTCGACGAGGTGCAGGATCCTCGCGCCCTGGCGGACCAGCTGCTCCGCGATCTGCTCGGGCCGGTCGGTCGGTGCGCCGATGCCGGCCGATGCGCCGGGCCAGTACACGACTCGCGAGCGCCCATTGGCGACATCGATGGCGGGAATCACGTCCACGGGCGTGTGCTCCTGCCGCGCAGGGCGTCCGCCCGTCCGGTCTCGGTGCGCCGCACGTTGCCCGCGGTCACCCAGCGGCCGCCGCCGCGGGATCGGTCGACCGCATCGGTGACGTCTCGCGCAGCACCTCGGCCGCGGCCGCGACCACGCGATCGATGTCCTCGCCGCTGATGCCATGGTGCGTCACGGCGCGGATCGAGCCGTTCGCGTAGGGAACCATGAGGACGCCCCTCGTCTCGAGCGCGGCCAGGAATCTGGACCGGTCACGCTCCACCCGGAACAGGACGAAGTTGGTCACCGTCCGGTCGGGATCAAGCGGACCTAGGTCCGGTTGGGCGATCCCACCAGGGGAGCCGACGCCCGCCAGCCCGGCCAGCCCCTCCGCCAGGCGGCGCGCGGTGGCATGATCCTCCGCCAAACGGTCGATCATCCCAGCGTCGCCGTCTCGGAGCGCCACGAGGCCGGCGGCAGCCAGCACGCCCACCTGGCGCATGCCGCCGCCGACGAGCTTGCGCGCGCGCCGGGCACGCCCGATGAACGCACTGGACCCGACCACGAGCGAGCCGACCGGCGCCGCCAGGCCCTTGGACAAGCAGAAGGTCACGGTGTCCGCGGGGGCGGCCAGGGCTCGCGGCGTGACGCCCAGGGCCACCGTCGCGTTGAAGAAGCGCGCGCCATCGACGTGAAGCGGCACGCCCCGCTCGTGCGCGATCGTGGCCACGGTCCGGACGTAGTCCAGCGGCAGCGGGCGCCCGCCCGAGTGGGCATGCGTGTTCTCGATGGCGACCAGGCCGGTGATCGGCTCGTGGAGGTCGGTCGGATCGCGGAACGCCTCCCGGATCTCTGCCGGGTTCATCGTGCCGTCGGGCCGCTCCACCAGTGCGCGAACCGTCGCTCCGACCACGACCGCGTGGCCGCCGGCCTCGTCCATGACCGTGTGCGTCGTCGCCCCGGCGATCGCCTCGTGGCCGCGCGGAAGGTGAGCCATCAGCGACACCAGGTTGCCCATCGTGCCGCTGGCGACGAACAGACCGGCCTCCTTGCCCAGGAGGTTGGCGCCCCGCGCCTCGAGCGCGTTCACCGTGGGGTCATCGCCGAACACGTCGTCGCCGACCTCGGCCGCGGCCATCGCGCGGCGCATCTCGTCGGTGGGATGGGTGACCGTGTCGGAGCGGAGATCGATGCGGACCATGGCCGGGCGAGCATAGCGCGGGTCTGCGTGCCGGGCGGCGCACCCCGATTCGCGGGTGGCGCACCCTGATTCGCGGGGCTATCGGCGGCCCGGCGCTCGGGTGGCGGCTTCGGAACCGCCCTGATATCATCCGCCACCGACCGCGGACCCGTGGTGTAGCGGCCCAACATGCCAGCCTGTCACGCTGGAGATCGCCGGTTCGAATCCGGTCGGGTCCGCCATCAATCCCAATTCTTCCTACGCCCCGTCCGCCCGCCCGGACGGGGCGTCCCTCTATCCCTGACAAGGCGTCCGCGATCCCGACCCGGCAGGCTCGGGGTACGCTGCGCCCGTGACAGACCGCCATCCCGGCTTCGACCCCAACCTCAACCGATCCGGCCGCTCACGGGTCGGCTTGCGTGCCGCGATCTCCGGCCGAGAGGCGGGTGGCCTGCTCACGTCCGCGGCGATCATCGCGCTGGTGCTCGTCGTCGCCCTCGGGTTCGGCGGCGGACTGCTCGGCGGGCTCGTGGGCGGCGGCGCAGCATCCTCCCCGTCGGGAGCGCTCGCCGGGGCGACGTCCACCCCGGCCCTATCGGGAGCGCCCGATCGACCCGCATCAGCCGCCCCATCGGCAGCCGTTGCGACGCCCACCCCGCCGCCGACCCCGGTTCCGACGCCGGCCACCGCCCGGGTCGCCATCGTGCCGGTCACCAGCTTCCGATCGACCGCGACCGGGATCACGGGCGCCGACCTCAAGGCGATCTCGAGTGGCTCCGGCACGTTCACGGCGCTGGTGCTTGTCGACGGCGATGCGGATGCGATCCTGGACGCCCTGGGCGTGGAGCGCGCGGCGCTTGGCAAGCACCTCGTGATCGTCGCCGACGCGAAGACGCTCGCTGCGAGTGTGGCCAAGACGCGGACGCAGCTGGGGTTCCTGCGCGCCGGCGAGGTGACCGCGTCCGTCCGGGCGCTGGCCTGGGATGGCAAGGCGATGTTCGGGGTCGGCCGGGTGAGTTCGATCAAGGCGTGGCCGCTTGCCGCGCAGATCCTGGCGCCCGGCGGGGACGAGCCGGCAGCGCCCGATTACGATCCGGCCACCGCATGGACGCTGTTCGCCGGCGGCGACATCCTGCTGGACCGCGGCGTCTCGCTGGCGATCCAGGGGAGCTCGGCGGGATCGGACTACCCATTCAACGGCGGCACGGCTGCGATCACCGGCCATTACTGCTGCTCGAGCTTCGGCTGGAAGCTGCCGCACACCAAGTCCACCGGCCACGCGGGCGTGGTGCGCGACCTCGTCTCGGGCGCGGACATCGCCATCGCGAACTTCGAGAACCCCGCGCCCGACAAGTACCGGTTCCACGCCCACGGGACGGTCTTCTCGGCGAACCCGGCCTATATCGCCGGCCTGGCGAAGGCCGGCATCGACTGGGTGTCGCTCGCCAACAACCACATCGGCGACGCGGGCAGGACAGGGATCCTGCAGACAATGGCCAATCTCGACAAGCGCGGGATCCTGCACTCGGGGGCCGGCAAGAACACCACCGATGCGCACAAGCCGGCGCTGCTCGAGGCCGGCGGCCAGACCATCGCGATCCTCGGCTACGACACGATCGCGGCCTACTACGCCGCGGGGGCCAGCACTCCCGGCAGCGCCCGGATGACCTCCGCGACGCTCAAGGCCGATGTCGCGGCCGCGCGCAAGGCCGGTGCGGACATCGTGATCGTGTTCCCGCACTGGGGGATCGAGTACAAGGCCACCCCGACCGCGTCACAGAAGCGGCTCGCGCACGCCGCGATCGATGCGGGCGCGGACCTCGTGATCGGCAATCACCCCCACTGGGCCGAGGCGATGGAGGTCTACAAGGGCAAGCCGATCTGGTACGCCCTGGGCAACTTCGTGTTCGACCAGACCTGGTCGGAGCCGACGATGGAGGGGATCACGCTCGAGCTGACGTTCAACGGGACCGAGCTCGTCCAGGTGCGGATGCGGCCGCACCTGATCCTTGGCCGCGCACAGCCCAACTTCATGGACCCGGCCACGGACGGCAAGGTGGTCATGACCCAGGTGTTCAACGCGTCGAAGGGCCTGCTCGACTGGTAGCGGAGAGGGCCTGGTTGGGGGGTGTCGCCGGGCGGAGTGTTGCCGGGTGCAACGGGGTTGCCGCTGGGAGTGTCGCCGGGCTCAACGGGCTCGCCGCTCGGAGTTGTCGCCGGGCTCAACGGGCTCGCCGCTCGGAGTTGTCGCCGGGCTCAACGGGCTCGCCGCTCGGAGGTGTCGCCGGGCTCAACGGGCTCGCCGCGCCATCGCCGTCACGCCGACCAGCGGCGTGATGCGCATCCCAGACGCCCAACTGCGAGGTTGTGTCAGGCACCGCGCCACGTGGTGGTAGTCACGGTCCTGCCACCATTCGGGTCGTTCGGTGGCTCGCGCCACGCACACCGCGGACGCTCGGTCAGGCAACAGTCGGTGCCGAACCGGTCTTGCACCGGTCCTCGCGGTGGGTGACAGGACTTCTGCCGCGCCGGCCCGTTTGCACCGCGATGGGCGGTGCCTGACAGGGCTCAGGCGGCGAGCGGACACAGGCGGCGAGCGCTCAGGCGGCGAGCGGACCCACAGGCGGCCGACGACCCCTCAGACCCCGGGCGCGGGTGTCCCCCAGCCATACGGGCCGGGCGCGCGATCCAGCAGCCCGGCGAACAGGTCGTCCTCGGCGTCGGGGGCGGGAACCCGTGACTCGCGGCGGACGAACGCCTCGCGGTTCCAGTACTCGCGCCAGGCGTCCTTGCCGAATCGGACGAATGGGTTGTCGACCGATATCTGGGTGACGTGCGCCTTGATCGCGTTCCACCGGGCGTCGATGACGTCGGACACGTCAACCCACGCGGTGATCGTCTCATCGGGCACGAGCATCCTGGACATCTGCGTCTCGAACTCCGCGAGCTGCTCCGGCGTCGCGTCCTCCGGCGGTGTCCAGAACGACGTCTCGCCCAACGCCTCCAGCCGTTCCTTCATCGCCATCCGGACCGACGAGGGGATCGCCTGCTCGTACAGCTTGGCCGGCGTCCACGGCGCCAGCCCGCCCTCGCCGGCCGGCGCCCCGGTGCCGCCATGCTCGGGCGCGAGCTGCCCCGGGTACCACGCCGGATCGCCGGCCCGGGCGAATGCGCCGACGGCGACCAGATGCGACCGAATGTGGTCGGGATGCCCGTACCCGCCGAAGTCGTTGTAGGTCGTCATGACGTCGGGCTGGAAGCGACGGACCATCCAGGCCATGCGGCCGATGGCCTCGTCGAGATCGGCCTGCCAGAAGCAGCGGGGATCGAAGTTGCCGGCCCGGCCCATCATGTCCGAGTCGTGGTAGCCGAGGTTGTCCCACTCGGTCACCCCGAGCGCCGTCATCGCGTTCTCGAGCTCGACGGCGCGCAGCTCGCCGAGGCGACGGTGGTTGTCGGGGGTATCGAGCTCGGGGACGACGATCTCGCCCATCTCGCCCCTCGTGCACGTCACGAGGACGAGGCGGCGGCCCTGCCTGACCGTTGTCGCCATCGTGCCGCCCGTGCCGATCGTCTCGTCATCGGGGTGGGCATGGACAGTCATCAGGGTCGGGGTGTGGGTCGCGGGGGACGTCTGCTCAGTCATGTCCCCATGCTAGCGCCATGGGTCCGGAGCGCCCCATCACGGCCCGGCGTCACCGTACCGTCACCTCGGCCGGGCAGATTGACGTCCGGATCGGGTCAGCCCGATCAGGACCGGAAGGACATGACGCATGACCATGCGCGCACGACGCGCCTCCATCACCGCGCTGCTGGCGCTCACGCTGACGCTTGCGGGCTGCGGTGGCTCGACCGCCTCCGCTCCGGCGACCCCAGTCCCAACGGCGGCCGTGACCGACGCGAGTGGCGCGCCGCCGGCGCCCGATGCCGGAAGCGCGGCGCCGTCGGCGGACCCCGGCGCGACCTCCAGCGTCGAGCCGGACGGCAACCCGGTCGCCGATGCGCTTGCCACGCACCCCTGGGCCGCCGCGACGCTCAACGACGTAACCACGGGTGAGCCGTTCACGATCGCAAGCCTCGGCGGGCGCACGATCTTCGTCGAAGCCATGGCGATCTGGTGCACCAACTGCCGCGCGCAGCAGGGTCGCTTCACCGAGGCGCTCGCGAGCCTCGATCCGAGCACGGTCGCCTACGTGGTCCTCACCATCGAGCCGAGCGAGACGGCCGAGGACCTGGCCCGGTACAAGGATCAGCGTGGGTTCACCGGTCGGTATGCCGTCGCCGGGCGCGATGTCTCGGCGGCGCTCGAGACGGAGTTCGGGGCCAACGTCCTGAACCCGCCGACCGTGCCGCTGATCCTGATCAGCCCGACCGGTGACGTCTCGTTCCATACCGGCGGCGAGAGCGTGGACGACATCATCAAGATCGCCGGCGCCTGACCGTGGGGGAGCTGGCAGCCGTGTTCGCGGCCGGCCTCGCGAGCGCGGCCAGCCCGTGCCTGCTGCCGCTCTACCCCGGCTTCCTCGCCTACCTGTCGGCGAACGCCGGGACCCTGTCCGGTCGCCGGGCGAGCGGCCTGCTCGGGCTGCTGGTGCTGCTCGGCCTGCTGACCACGATGGTGTCGGTCGGGCTTGTTCTGTTCCTGGTCGCGGTCCCGATCGGACGCGTCGCGAGCTATCTCGTGCCCGTCGTCGACACCTTCCTGGTCGTCCTCGGGATCCTCCTGCTTTCGGGTCGCAACCCGTTCAACCGCCTGCCGGGCATGCGGGTCCCGCTGGTGTCCAACCCGTACGCCCAGGCCTGGGTCTACGGCGTGATGCTGGGACCCATCGCGCTGCCCTGCGCCGGCCCGTTCCTGGCCGCGTTGCTGGCGGTGTCGGTGGGCTTCAGCGACGCCGTTGCCAGGCTGGGCACCTTCGTCGTCTTCGGGTTGGGCTTCGGGCTGCCGCTGGTCCTGCTGTCGCTGCTCGCGGGCACGCAGCAGCGAGCGATCGTGCGGTTCGTGCTCGATCGGCACCGCGCGATCGAGATCATCTCGGGCGTGATCCTGATCGCCGTCGCGCTGTACGACCTGCGCGAGAACTGGGATGGGATCCTGTTCACGCTGGGGCTGTAAGGTCCGGACATGACCGATCCGCTGCCCGCGCCGTCCACCCCGGCAACCGCCGCACTCGAGGCAGCCGGCATTCCCTACCGTCTCGTCCGAACCGAGATCGCGCGAAACGCGCACGAGAGCGCGGCGCTCCAGGGGATCCCGCTCGGATCGTTGCTGCGGTCGATCCTCGTCCGGCGGGCGGCCGATGACTACGTATTCGTGCTGGTTCCGGGCGGGCGGCGATTCGACTGGCCGAAGCTGCGCGCGCTGCTGGGCACCAACCGCCTCGCGCTGCCCGACGCGGAGGAGGCGAAGTCCATCACGGGATACGAGCGAGGCGCGATCACCCCGTTCGGCGCGCTCCGGTCCTGGCCGGTGATCGCAGATGCGTCGATCACCGAGCACGAGATCGTGGCGATCGGCGGCGGTGCGCGCGGGGTCAACGTCCACCTGGCGCCGGCCGACCTGCTGGCCGCCACGAACGCCGATCTCGTGGACATCAGCGTGCCCGACCCGTCGACCCGGGCCTGACCCGCAACTTGCCCGCAGGCGGCTTCGGTCGCGCGTCGTCGCCGCCCACCGCCGGACGGTCCCGGGCGGCTACCATCCGGGCGATGCCCGATCCCGCCGCCACCGGCCCGCTGGCCGGCATTCGCGTCGCCGACTGCTCCACGGTCCTCGCCGGGCCGTACTGCACGATGCTCCTCGCCGACCTGGGTGCGGACGTCGTCAAGGTCGAACCTCCCGAAGGCGACGCGACGCGTGGCTGGGGGCCGCCGTGGGTCGGGGACGCGGCGTCGGGCACCAGGACCGCGGCCTATTACCTCTCGGTCAATCGCAACAAGCGATCGATCCGCCTGGATCTGCGGTCCGACGGCGGGCGGGAGGTCCTGGGACGTTTGGTGCGCTCGTCGGACGTGCTGGTCGAGAACTTCCGGGTCGGTGGTCTCCAGCGCCTGGGCTTCGGCGAGGAGGCCCTGCAGGCGCTCAATCCCGGGCTCGTCCACCTCGCGGTGTCTGGGTTCGGGCCGGACGGGCCCGACGCCGGCAAGCCGGGCTACGACTTCGTGATCCAGGCGGTCGGCGGGCTGATGTCGATCACCGGCGGCCGCGACGAGGACGGCGGGCGACCGACGAAGGTGGGGGTCGCGATCAGCGATGTCGTCACCGGGCTGTTCGGAGCCGTGTCCGTCCTTGCCGGGCTGATCGGGCGCGGAAGGATCGGCGGGCGCGGCCAGCGGGTCGACGTGTCGCTGCTCGAATCGACGCTCGCCGTCCTCGTCAACCAGGCCCAGAACGCGTTCGTGACCGGGACGGCCCCGGGCCGGCTGGGCAACGGACATCCGACGATCGTCCCGTACGAGACGTTCGGGACGGCCGACGGCGAGCTCGCGGTCGCGGTCGGGAGCGAGCGCCAGTGGCCGCGATTGTGCGAGGCCGTCGGCAGGGCGGACCTGGCCGCGGACGCGAGGTTCGCGACCAACGGCGACCGCGTCGTCCATCGCGGCGAGCTGCGGCCGATCCTGGCCGAGCGGTTCAGCACCCGCCCCACGGCCGACTGGCTGGACATCCTCGACGCCGCGGAGGTCCCGTGCGGGCCGATCAACGACGTCGCGGCCGCGTTCGGTTCCGCGCAGGCGCGGGCGCGCGGGATGACGGTCGATGTCGAGCATCCGGTCCTGGGCGCTGTGCGCCAGGTCGGGCTCCCGTTCCAGCTGTCCGAGACCCCGGCCTCCATCCGGCTGGCTCCGCCGATGCTGGGCGAGCACACGGGCGAGATCCTCGCCGAGCTGGGTTACGGCATCGACGAGATCGCGGCGCTTGCTGCCGCCGGGGTCACCTGACGATGGCACGCCGGCCGATCATCACGTACCCGACCGGGCGCCTGCTCGCGGTCATCGATCAGCCCGATCAGGCACGGGAGGCGGCGCAGGCGTTGATCGCGGACGGCATCGCTGAGGGCGACATCACGGTGCTCGCCGGGCCAGCCGATCGCGAGCGACTCGGGCGAGTGGGTCCGCGGTCATCATCCGGTTCGCGCATCGTGCGGGTGTTCCAGTTCCTGCTGATGGACCAGCTGCCGGACTTCCTCGTCTATGAGCGCGCCCTCGACAGCGGGCGTGCCGTGGTCGCCGTCCGGGTGACCGATCGGGCCACCATGCTCCGGGTCCAGGCGCGCCTCGAGGGCTTCGGCGCGCACTTCCTCAACCACTTCGGACGGCTGTTCACCGAGGAGCTGTCCCGCTGGCGCGGCGAGGAGCCCGACATCCCGAACGTGCTCCGCCGGTAGGTCTGGAGGGTGAACCGGGGACGGCCGGCATGGCAGGCGGGCCAAGACCCGGGAACGAGGAAGCCGGCGGCCGCCCGGGGATGGCGGTCGCCGGCTGGGACGGGATGTTCAGTTCAGGGGGTCGCCGTCGCCGGCCTGGAACAGGCCCACCGCGCCGTGCCCGACCAGGTTGAACGCGTGGGTGACGAAGGCGTAGACGCCGTCCTCCTGGGGGCTGAACTCGATGATCGCCGCCTGGGCGGGGCTGAGATCGACGGCCTGCGATCCCCATCCGGCGGCGTTCCCCCGCTTGAGCTCGATACCTTCCTTCTCCACGGTGTCGAAGATCGTGCCCACGACGTGGAACGAGCTGTCGAGGTTGGGCCCGACGTTGAGCACGAACAGGCGGACGCGACCCTTGGTCGCGACCGGGATCGGGTTGTCCTTGTACTGGTTGGCGACCCCGTTGAACACGACGAAGTCGGGCGAGGCGGCAACCTCGTTGGCCTTCGCGTAGTCCGCCGGCTGGCCCTGCGCGCCGAGGTACCACTCGCTCTGGACGATCGTGAACTCGTTGTCGACCTTGGGCAGGCCGCCCTTGGGCTCGACGATCACCATCCCGAACATCCCGTTCGCGATGTGCCACAGGGTCGGCGCGGTGCCGCAGTGGTACATCCAGACGCCGGCGTAATCGGCCGTGAACGTGTACGTGAACGTTTCGCCCGGCTTGATCTCGACCATCTGGTGGTTCATCGCCGTCTGGCTGGCGTGGAAGTCGATGGAGTGGCTCATCGGTGTCTTGTTGGTGAGGTGGACGTTGACGGTGTCACCGAGGTGGACCCGGATCGTCGGGCCGGGCACCGTTCCGCCGAACGTCCAGGTGTGGACGACGTATCCGTCGGCGACAGTGATGTCCTTCTCGATCATCGGGAAGTTGACGTCGTGCACCGAGCCTGGGAGCACCTTCGGCGCGACCGGATTGAACAATTCATACGCCGGCGCGTTCGGGTCGGGCGACGGAGTGACGCTGGTCGGTGCGGTGGACATGGCGGGCATCTCGGAGGTCGCAGGGGTCGCAGGGGTCGCCGCGGGTGCCGCGGGTGCCGCGGATGACACGGCCGCGACCGGCACCGCGGCGGGACCCGTGTCGGGCCCCCACGTCCAGGCGGGCTTCGCGGCGGAGCTGCAGGCCGCGGTGGTGAGGGAGAGCAGCGCGATCGCTGCGAGCAGGCGCCGGGTGCGGTCCATGTCCGATCCTTTCCATGGTCCCGGGTCGTTCCCCGTCCCGGGCCGGCCTCACCGCTCCCTTGCGTCCCATGGCGCCTGGTCTTCGCGGTGCGCGTGGCAACTATCAGTAACTTACTATGTGTTTGTGAAGATGACAATGCGCCCGAATACTGAGGGCCGACCGGCTCCCGGAGGCCTGCAGCCCCGGCCGCCGTCAGGTCCCCGGCGCGCGGACGACCGCCGGGTCGCCGTGGGAGCCGTGCTGGTCGCGGCCGCGTTCCTCGCCGCAGCGGGCCTTGCGGTGCTCCGCGAGGCCGTGGCCGGCGGCTCGGTCGCATCGTGGCTGCCGCTGCACCTCGCGCTCGCCGGCGGCGCGTCCACCGCGATCGCGGGGGTCATGCCGTTCTTCGTGGCGGCGCTGTCCGCCGGGCACCCGGCGAACGCCCGCGTGCGGGCCGGGGCGCTCGTCCTCGTCGCGTCGGGTGCCGTGCTGGTCGCCGTCCGCGGCCTCGTCCCTGCCTGGACCGCGCTGCCGCCCCTGGGCGGCCTGGTCTACCTCGCCGGGATCGGTCTCACGGCGGTCGCCCTGCACGGCGCGGGCCGTTCGGGCCTGATGGTGCGCCGGCCGGTCGTCACGCTGGCGTACGAGCTCGCCCTGGTGAACGTGGCCATCGGAGCAACGCTGGGCACGCTGTTCGTGGCCGGCTGGTTGCCGGTGCTCGAGCGATGGGCGCTGCTCAAGCCCGCGCACGCCTGGACCAACCTCGTCGGGTTCGTGTCGCTGGTGATCGTGGGCACGCTCCTGCACTTCCTGCCGACCGTTCTGGGAACGCGGATCGTGCCCCGGGCGAGTGCGATCGTGGCCGTGCTCGGGATCGCGATGGGTTCTCCCGCGGTCGTGCTGGGGCTCGGCCTCGATGCCGGTCCGCTCGTTCGCGCCGGCGCGATGCTGACCGCCATCGGCGTCGGCGCGCTGGGGCTCGAGGCCGCGCGGGTGACTCGGGCGCGCGGCCGGTGGACGACCGATCCCGGCTGGCATCGCCTGACCGCGATCGGGCTGCTGGCCGGCATCGCATGGTTCACGGCAGGCATGGCGGTTGCCATCGGCCGGATGCTCGTGCGCGGGTCAACGTCCGACGCCTGGTCGACGACGCTCGTGATTGCGCCGCTCGCAATCGGCTGGGTCTCGCAGGTGCTCATCGCGTCCTGGACGCATCTCCTGCCCGCGATCGGACCGGGCGGTCCCGCTGGTCACGCCGTGCGGCGGGTGATCCTCGGTCGTGCGGCCACCCCACGCCTGCTGGCGCTCAACGCCGGGACCGCGCTGCTCGCGATCGGCTGGCCGTTGGGTCTCGGGCCCGTGGCTGGAGCTGGAGCGGTGCTCGCGGCGAGCTCGTTGCTCGCGAGCGTCGGGCTCGCGATCCGGGCGCTGCGCAACGACGCCTGATCAAGGCAGTGCGCCCGGCTCATCCAGCGGCACGGCCGACGCCGGCGGAGCGCCTCTCGCACCTCGCGACGACGGCGCTCCGACCGGCGGCCAGCGACGCATTCCCCGTCGCGGATCGCTGAAATATGCTGCAAGTCAGCTTGCGCTCCGGAGCCGTCGCCCAGCGTTGTATCCCGCGGCCGTGCTGTCATGACGTCTCGTCATCTCGTGCGCTGACGTGACGAGGACCCGAACCCGACCGAACGGACCCACCCCCCGCAGGCAGGTGGTTGATCCAGAGACGTTCGTTCAGCAGGTGCGCTGGTCCGCCGGGCTGCTCAGTCGACTGGACGGTCGACCTCGAGCTCCGCGCTGGCCCAGCCCCTGTTCGTAAACGTCGGGATGAACCGGTAACCCTGACCCGGAACTGTCGCGATGAAGCGCGGATGCCGATAGTCGTTCTGTAGCTTGATCCGCAGGCTCCGGATGTGGCGGTCCACCAGGTTGCTCTCGGCGACGAAGTCCGTGCCCCAGACGGAGTCGAGGATCTCATCCCGGGTGACGATCTGACCGGCGCGGCTCGCGAGCAGATACAGGAGGCTCTGCTCGATCCCGGTCAGGTACGCGACCGAATGGCCGGCGTGGACCTGGCGGCTGAGGATGTCGATCTCGATCTCACCGAGCCGGATCGTGGGCACGATCGGCCGGTCCATGCCCGTTGCCCGCCGGGTGATGACGATGGACCGGGCGAGCAGCTCTTCGGGCGAGAACGGCATGGTGAGGATGTCGTCCACGCCGAGCTCGAACGCCCGGAGCTTCGTCTTGAGATCGCCGCGGCGGGTGAGTCCCAGCGCCGGAGTTGTCCGCCCCACCAGGCGATTCGCGGCGCCCAGCCGCCCGAGCAGCGCGTCGCCGTCATCGTGATCCATGTCGATCACGGCGAGATCCGGACGCCAGTCCGCCAGGATCGTCTCGGCCTCGGCGAGGTGCCTCGCAGCCCGAACCACGAACAGGCCATGGTTCAGCGTCAGCTCGATGAGGTCCACGACGAGCTGACGGTCGTGGAGAACGAGCGCACGGCGCGCCTCAGCGCTGGCTGGGGCCGCCTGGACTTCTGACACCGCTGATTCCCCCACACTGAGTGAAGGAGATTGTCTCACATGGAGCGAGCGTCACCCGGGGCCACCACGCGGAGCCGGCTTACGGAACGAAGGACCCGCGCCGGTCCGCGCCGACGCGCATCCATCGCGGCCAGCGATCCCCCTCGCCGAAGATGACCGCCAGGACGACGAGCAGGATTGCAGTGACCGGGAGGATGGATGAGCCATCCTGGCTGCGCACCGCGTCCGTCGCCGCCGATCGGATCGGCGTGACGTGCCGAGTGCCGGAGGACAGGGTGCCCTGGCTGGGCGCCGAGCACCTGGACAGGGTGATCGTGTCGCTGTCCATCGATACCTGGCTGTTCCGGGCGAGCGCCCGGCCGGTCACGGTCACGCCGGCATCCATCGTGATGGACGTGAGGGCCAGGATCGTTCCCGCGAAGGTGGACCCGGAGCCGAGCGTCGCCGAGCCCGCGACCTGCCAGAAGACGTTGCAGGCATTGGCGCCATTGACGAGCTGCACCGAGCTCGACGGTGCCGTGACCAGGTCGGATGTCGCCTGGAAGATCCACACGGCGCTGGGGTCGTTCTGGCCGTCGAGCGTGAGTCCGCCCGTCAGGTCGAGCGTGACCCCGCCGGCGGTGTAGACGCCCGCGGGGAGGGTCAGCCCGCCGAGCACCCCCTGGGTCGTCGTCGCGGGCTGGCCGGCGGCGTCGGCGTAGGCGGTGGCGAGGTCGTCCTGGGCCTGGCGGGCAATCGCGTCGGCCCGGTGGATCGTCCCGCTCACCGTGCCGGATGGAAACCCGGCCACGGTCGGAGACGGGCCTACCCCGAGGTCACCGGTGACGATCGTCGTTCCGGTGGTGATCACCGCCGGGGTGCCCCCGAGCACCGCGAACGACGCGGCGGTGCCGAGCCCGACCGCCGTCGGGCCAGCGGTCGGCGTCGTGGCCCCCAGCTCGACCGCCGTCGGGCCCGCGGCGAGCGCCGTCTGGCCTGCCAGGAGCGTGCCGGCCGCGAGCACGGTGGCCATGCCTGCCGTGCGCAGGAGCCTGTTTGGGCCGATCCGCATGTTCATCGTTGGTGAGCCTCGGTTTCACGCCGCCGCGCGCCAGCCCGCAGGCGGTCCATCTCCCATGACCGAGGGCGATGGTGCGGCCAGCGCGTTCGACAACGGCTCCTTCAGCGGGGCGAATCGGGCGCAAGTCTCTACCGGAGCCCATGAGGAACACGGCCAGTCTCCGGCTCGGAGGGCGCCACGTCATGACGACCCGTCATCCGGCAGCGCGGCCCGCGGCGAGGGGCCGGGCGAGCGCAGCGGTGCGGTCGCGCGTCAGTCCGGGCTGCTTGTCCCCCGGGCCCCGGCCGTGGCGGGCGCCGCGAGCTCGCCGAGCGTTGACGCCGCGAACGTCCCGCGCAGCGCCTCCTGCCCGGCGAAGAACACGTCGTGGACGTCGCAGGTCCCGTCCACGCCGCACGGGCCGCCACGCAGCACGCAGTCGCGGCGCCGAGTGTCACCCTCGACGGCCTCGATCACGTCGAGCAGGCTGATGTCATCGGCATTGCGAGCCAGGCGATAGCCGCCGGATCGCCCCGGGGCGGCCTCGACCAGTCCCGCACGCTGCAGGTCGGCGAGGACCTGGGGCAGGAAGCGGACCGGGATCGACATCGCGTCTGCGATCCGACGTGCGGAGAGCAGGCCGCTGCCCGAACCCCTGGCCAGCGCGAGCATGGCCCGGACCGCGTAGTCACCACGCTTCGTCAGCTCGAGACGCATCGCCCGAGTATGCGTCGGAACGGCAACCGTTGCCCGCGCGGGGCCCGAGCGGCTGGAGCGCGCGCGGCGGGGCCCGCGACGGCAACCGGCTCGGCGCGAGCGACCCGCCACCGCCCGGCCTGGTTCGCCGCGATCGGCCCGCAAACCGCCCGAGCCGCCGGGTCGGCCCACGATCACCCGGTAGACTCACCCAATGCCCCGCTTCACCTACGGCGGTCAGGCGCTCATCGAAGGCGTCATGATGCGCGGTCGCGACGCCATCGCGGTCGCCCTGCGCCATCCCGACGGCCGGATCGTGTTCTCGACCGAGCGCCTCGATTCCGGGTTCCACGGCAACCGCGTCTCGCGCTGGCCGTTCGTCCGCGGGCTGGTGGTCCTGTACGAGACGCTGGTCGTCGGGACCCGCTGGCTCATCCGATCGGCCGGGCTGCAGGCGGAGGAGGAGGGGGTCGAGATCGGCCGCGGCGCGGTCGCCCTGATGCTGGGAGTCACGGCCGTCGTCGGCGTCGGCCTGTTCTTCATCCTGCCGCTGGTCATCGCGACGTTCACCGCCGGCAGCATCGACAACGGCCTCGTCCAGCACCTCGTCGAGGGGCTGGTGCGGGTCATCATCTTCCTCGGCTACCTCGTCCTGATCTCGCGCACGCCCGACATCGCGCGCGTGTTCCAGTACCACGGCGCCGAGCACATGACGATCCACGCCCTGGAGCACGACGACCCGCTGGTTCCGTCCGAGATCCGCAAGTACCCGACGGCCCACCCCCGCTGCGGCACGGAGTTCCTGGTCGTCGTGATCATGCTGTCGATCCTCGCGTTCAGCCTGGTCGGCAGGCAGTCGCCGCTGGTCATGGTGGGCAGCCGGATCCTGCTGATCCCGGTGATCGCTGCCGTCGGCTACGAGCTGCTGCGCCTCGGTGCCCGCCACCGGGCCAACCCGGTGGTCCGCGTGATCATGTGGCCCGGCATCCTCGTCCAGATGATCACGACCAAGCAGCCGACCGACGACATGATCGAGGTCGCGGTCGTGTCGATGGAGGAAGCGCTCCGCGCCGACGGGGAGACGGTGCCGCCCGGCGGCCTCGACCTCGAGCGGTTCCCGATGCCGCTGCCCGGGGAGACCGCCGCCGGGGTGCGCGCGGCCGCGGCTGCCGCGGTCGAGGGCGAGACGGCCGCGCCGGTTTCGGTCGACCCGCCGCTCCCCGGCTGAGCCGGATCGGAACGACCCGGAATGTCCGATATCGACAGCCTCGACACCAAGCTTGCCGGCGTGGCGCGCCAGTACGACGACGTCACGGCGCGGCTCGGCACCCCGGAGGTGCATTCGGATCCGGCCCAGCTTCGGACGCTCGGTCGCGAGCTGGCGCGCCTGGAGCCGGTCGTTGCCGCGTACCGCGAGCTGCTCGACGTCCGCGAGCAGCTGGCCGGCGCGCGCGAGATGCGCGACGCCGAGACCGAAGAGGACCTCAAGGCGATGGCGCGCGAGGAGATCGCCGAGCTCGAGGCGCGCGAGACGGGCCTGGTCGAGGACCTCAAGGTGTCGCTGCTGCCGCGCGACCCCAACGACGACCGCAACGTGATCGTGGAGATCCGGGCCGGCGCCGGCGGCGAGGAGGCGGCGCTGTTCGCGGCGGAGCTCCTGCGCATGTATACGCGCTACGCACTGGAGCACCGCTTCCATGCCGACCTGATGAGCCTCAACGAGACCGGCATCGGCGGGATCAAGGAGGCGTTCCTGGAGGTGACCGGGGACGGCGCCTACAGCCGGCTCAAGTTCGAGGGCGGCGTGCATCGCGTGCAGCGGGTCCCGTCGACCGAATCGAGTGGGCGGATCCACACCAGCACGGCGACGGTCATCGTGATGCCGGAGGCCGACGAGGTCGAAGTCGATATCGACGAGGAGAAGGACCTCCGGATCGACGTCAAGCGGTCCAGCGGACCCGGCGGCCAGTCGGTGAACACGACCGACTCCGCGGTCCGGATCACGCACCTCCCGACCGGCCTGGTGGTCGAGATCCAGGACGAGAAGAGCCAGCACAAGAACAAGGCCAAGGCGCTCGCCGTGCTCCGTTCGCGCCTGTACGACCTCGAGCTCGCGAAGCAGCGCGAGCGCGAGAGCGCCGAGCGGCGGACCATGGTCGGGGCCGGGGATCGGTCCGAGAAGATCCGGACCTACAACTTCCCCGACAACCGGGTCACCGACCACCGGATCGGGGTGACGATCCACAACGTGCCCGGCGTGCTCGAGGGCCAGCTCGACCCGCTGATCGATGCGCTCGTGATGGCGGACCAGGCCGATCGCCTCCGGCATCTCACGGGGCCTGTCGCCGGCGCGAGCGCCGTCGCGTCCGCCCGAACCTGAGGCAGCGCCCGTGACGGTCTCCGAGCTCCTGCGCATCGGTGCGGAACGCCTTGCCGCGTCCGGTTCCGGGTCGCCTCGCCTGGACGCGGAGCTCCTGCTCGGCAACGTCCTGCGGGTCGATCGCGCGGGGTTGCTCACGCATTCGCAGGCGCCGGTCGGTGATGCTGCTCGTGACGCCTTCGAGGGCGCGATCCAGCGGCGCGAGCGCGGAGAGCCGGTCGCCTACATCCGCGGGTTTCGCGAGTTCCACGGCCTCGCCCTCTCCACCGACGCGCGCGCGCTCATCCCGCGCCCGGAGACGGAGCTGCTCGTCGATGCGGCCATCGACGAGGTGGTGGCGCGATTGGCCGCGAGCCCGCGGCCGCTCGGGACGCCCGCGTTGCGCGTCGCCGACGTCGGCACGGGTAGCGGAGCCATCGCCATCGCCATCCTGGCCGCGCTGCGGCGCCGCCGGATGGCCGACCAGGTCCTCGTCATCGCGATCGACGCCTCGGACGAGGCCCTGGATCTCGCCCGTGAGAACGCCGTCGGGCACGCCGTCGCCGACCGCCTGGTGTTCGTCTCGGCGGACCTGCTGCCGCCGCACGTGGACCCGCCGTACGCCCTCGTGTGCGCGAACCTCCCCTATGTGCCGTCGGGGGATCTCGACGGCCTGGCCGCCGAGCTCGCGTTCGAGCCGCGGCGGGCGCTCGACGGTGGTCCGGACGGCCTGGACGTCGTCCGGCGCCTGCTGGACCAGCTGCCGACCGCGCTGGCGGCCGACGGCGTGGCGCTGCTCGAGATCGGGGCGGACCAGGGCGACGCGATCGGCCGCGAGGTGTCGACGCGGCTGCCGGGATGGCTTGCGACCGTGACAACCGACCTGGCCGGCCAGCCGAGGCTTGCCCGGATCGCGCGGCCCTCGTGAACAGGCTCCGGCCGGCCGTCCGACCGGCCCCCGAGCTCCCGATCCGGCTCATCGCGCTGGACATCGACGGCACGCTCGTCGGCCCCGACTTCCGAGTGTCCGATCGCACCCGGGCCGCGATCGCCGAGGCGGTACGGCAAGGTGTTCGCGTCTCGCTTGCGACCGGACGCATGGCCAGCTCCGCCGCGGTGTACGCGAACCAGCTGGGCATCATCGAGCCGATCGTGGCCCACCAGGGCGCGGTCATCCGGGCGATGCCCACGCGGCGCGAACGGCCCAGCGCGGGGGCGCACCCGTGGCGCGGACGGGTCGGCCGGCTGCTCCACCATGAGCCCCTGCCGGCCGCGGTCGTGCGCGATGCGATCGCGTGGTGCCGGGCGCATGGCCTGGAGCCGCACGTGAACAACCTCGAACGGATCGTGGCGTGGGCCGGCGACCCCAGCTTCGACGACTACTCCGGCTACCTGGGCCCGGGCGCCCGGGTCGTCGATGATCTCGCGGCCGCCATCACCACGCCGATGTCCAAGGTCATCTCGGTGGGCGAGCCGCCGCGGCCGATGGAGCTGATCGACGAGGCGCGCCGCGCCTTCGCCGGGAGGGCCGACGCGACGGTGTCCCATCCGCGGTTCCTGGAGTTCGTCGCCCCGGGGGTTTCAAAGGGCGGTGCGGTTGCCTGGCTCGCGCACCGGGCGGGCGTTCCCCACTCGCAGGTGATGACCATCGGCGACGCGCTCAACGACCTGGAGATGATCGAGGATGCGGGTCACGGTGCGGCGATGGCATCCGCGCCGGCGGACGTCCGGCGCGTCGCGCGGTATGTGACGGGGCCGGTCGAGGAGGACGGCGCCGCGGAGCTGATCGAGGCGCTGGTCCTCGCGCCGCCCGAGGAGGCGCGACGCAACGCCGCGCACCTGGCCGAGGCGACCCGGGAAGCGCGCCCGCGGCCGGGCGAAACGTCCGGGACGGCATGACGCCCGCCGACCGCCGACCCAGGGTCGTACCCGACGGGGCCGCGGCCCGCGCCGAGGCCGTGGAGCTCCTGCGTGCGGGGGAGATCGTGGCGATCCCGACCGACACGGTCTACGGGATCGCCGCCGACCTCGCCCTCCCGGACGCCATCGAGCGGCTGTTCGGCGCCAAGCGACGGCCGCCGGAGAAGGCCGTGGCGCTGCTGCTCGCCGACGTGGATCAGGCCGGCGTGCTCGGGGTGCTGGGCCCGGCCGCGCGCGTGCTGGCGGAGCGGTTCTGGCCGGGCGGGCTCACGCTCGTCCTGCCGAGGCGCGCCGACGCCCGGCTTCCGGCGGTCATCGCGGCGGGCGCTGCCACGGTGGGCGTCCGGGTGCCCGATCATCCGGCGCCGCGGGCGCTCGCCTCGGCGCTCGGGCCGCTGCCGACGACGTCCGCGAACGTGTCGGGCGAGCCGGACGCGCGCGACGCCCCGGAGATCGTCGCTCTCCTCGGCGACGCGATTGCGCTGGTCCTCGATGGCGGACCGGTCCGGGGCGGCCCCGCCTCGACGGTCGTCGACTGCTCGGGGCCATCGCCGATCGTGCGAAGGATCGGCGCCATTGCGCCCGCGCTCATCGCCGAGGCGCTCGACGCGGCGGGGATCGAGCACCGAATCGAACCGCCGCCCGCGGGCGACGTGGGAAGATAGGCGACGTCCCGTCCGTCCTCGTCCGCTGCCCGCCTGGAGGTCCGCTCGTGTCCGATGTCGCCGTCCCGCCGTCCGCGTGGGCATCCATCGCCGACGTGGATCCCGAGGTGTGGGCGGCGATGGAGGGAGAGCGACACCGCCAGGCGGACAAGATCGAGCTGATCGCGAGCGAGAACTACGTGTACGCCGCCGTGCTCGAGGCGCAGGGATCCTGGCTCACCAACAAGTACGCGGAGGGGCTGCCCGGCCGGCGGTACTACGGCGGTTGCGAGTACGTGGACGTGGTGGAAGAGCTGGCCAGGGCACGGGCGCTGGCGTTGTTCCCGGGCGCCGACCACGTAAACGTCCAGCCGCACGCGGGCGCGCAGGCGAACATGGCGGCCTACTTCGCCGTCCTCAGGCCGGGTGACCGGATGCTGGGCATGAACCTGGCCCACGGCGGCCACCTGACCCACGGCTCCCCCGTGAACTTCTCGGGCCGGCTGTACGAGGTCCACGCGTATGGCGTGACCCACGAGGACGAGCGGATCGACTACGACGCCCTCGAGCGGCAGGCCGCCGAGGTGCGCCCCAAGGTGCTGGTCGCGGGTGCGTCCGCGTATCCGCGGACCTGGGACTTCGAGCGGCTGGCCCGGATCGCGCACGGGGCCGGCGCCCTCCTGTTCGTGGACATGGCGCATTTCGCCGGGCTGGTCGCGGCCGGGCTCCACCCGAGCCCGTTCCCCCACGCCGATCTCGTGACCACGACCACCCACAAGACGCTCCGCGGCCCGCGTGGCGGGCTGCTGTTCAGCCGGGCCGACCTTCCGGACGGCATCGACCGCGCCGACTTCCCGGCGCTGGGCCGCAACACCCTCGCCCAGGCGATCGACAAGTCCGTGTTCCCGGGCGTGCAGGGTGGTCCGCTGATGCACGTGATCGCCGCCAAGGCCGTTGCCCTCCGGCTGGCGGCGAGCGACGAGTTCCGGCGCGACCAGGCGCGGACGATCGAGAACGCCAGGGTCCTCGCGGCGACCATCGCCGAGGCCGGCGGCCGGCTGGTCAGCGGCGGCACCGACAACCACCTGGCGCTCGTGGACGTGACGCCGCTGGGGGTCACGGGCCGCGAGGCCGAGGCGCTGCTCGACGAGGTCGGGATCACGGTCAACAAGAACGCGATCCCGTTCGATGCGAACCCGCCCAACATCGCCTCCGGAATCCGCATCGGCACGCCCGCAACGACGACCCGGGGCATGGGTGTGGACGAGATGCGGGCGATCGGCCGGTGGATCGTGGATGCCATCCGCGGCCGCGAGGACGCCGCGGTGCAGGAACGGATCGTCGCGGACGTGCGCGCCCTGGTTGCGCGCTTCCCCGTTCCGGGCCTCCCTCGCGATCAGGCCTGACCGCGCGCGATGGGCCTGATCTCGACGTTCGACGAGGTCCTGCCGATCCTCGCCTCGGCGTTCGTCGTGGCCGCCGCCCTGTCGCTGCTCCTGACGCCGCTGGTGCGGCGGGCCTCGATGCGACTGGGCACGATCGACGAGCCGAACCACCGCCGGGTCAACGAGACCCCGGTACCGCGCGGCGGCGGGATCGCGGTTGCCGCCGCCTTCCTGGCCGTGGCGGTCGGCGTCATCGCGATCAACGACCGCCTCGACGTCGTCCCCGTGCCCCGGTCGCTCGACAGCGGGGAGCTCACCGCGCTGCTGCTCGGCGGGGCCGTCGCGGTCCTGCTGGGTGCCCTCGACGATGCGCTCCAGCTGCGCGCCCGCTGGCAGCTCGGGGGCCAGGTCCTGCTCGGCCTGATCGCCGTCGCGGCCGGCATCTCGGTCACCTTCCTCAACAACCCGTTCGGGCCGGGCTTCATCCGGCTCGACGGACCGTTCGCCATCGGGTTCACGATGGTGTGGGTGATCGGGATGATCAACAGCATCAACTTCATCGACGGGCTCGACGGTCTGTCCTCGGGGATCGCGCTGATCGCCGCCGCGACGCTGGGCCTCATCTCCATGACGCCCGCGTTCTCACAGCCGTTCGTCGGGATCCTTTGCTTCGCCCTCGCCGGCGCGCTCCTCGGCTTCCTGCGCTGGAACTTCCACCCGGCGTCGATCTTCATCGGCACCAGCGGCGTGATGTTCGTGGGCTACACCCTCGCGCTGCTCGCGATCATCGGCACGGCCAAGGTGGCCGTGGCTCTGCTCGTCCTTGGTGTCCCGATCATCGACACGTTCTGGATCATCGTCCGGCGCGCGGCGACGGGCCGGTCGCCGTTCACCCCCGATCGCCGCCATATCCATCACCGGCTGCTGGACCTGGGGCTGACCCACGGCCAGACCGTGCTCGTGATCTATGCGCTGTGCGTCGCCCTTGCCGCGTTGTCGCTGGTGCTGTCGGGCACCGGCCAGGTGTATGCGTTCCTCGGGCTCGGCGTCGCGTTCGGGCTGGCCCTGTTCCTGCTCACCCGCGCGGAGGCAGGTGCCGCGCTGGAAGCCGACACCTACGAGGAGCCCGAAACGCTGCCAGCGGAACCGCACCGGATCCGCCGCTGGCGGATCGCGCGCGGGTCCGTGTCCCGGCGGCGGTGGAGGAAGCGCACCCGATGACGGCGCGCGCCGCGTGACCGGAGCGGGCGGCCGGCCGACAGCGCGCGGCGGCATCCGAAACGGACGGTTCTGACCCCCGTGGGCCTCTGGTATAGTCCCCCCACGGTGGTCGGTCGCCCATGAACAGCGGTTTCGGAGCCTACGCGGTTCTCTTCTCCGAGATCGGCATCACCTTCTTCGTGGGGACTCTCACAGGCGTCCTGGCAGGTTGGTGGATCGACCAGCAGTTGGGCACGCTGCCCGTATTCGCCGTAGGCGGGGCTCTGGCCGGTTTCGGCCTCGGCGGCCTCGCGGTGGCCAAGTTGATCAGCCGGTTTCTTGCGAGGTTCGACTGACGATGAACACCAACCGCCCGCGACGCGCGGGGGTCGGGACGTGACCGACGAGTCGCCCGTGACCGTCGAGAATGTTCCAGCCGCGGATGCCGCCGGCGGTGGCGCCCAGCCTCGTGCAGGGCTCACCCGCAGCCGCAAGCTGCTGCTCGCCATCGTCGCCATCGTGGTGCTCGATATCGTCGCCGCCATCCTGATGGCGCCGGCGGGCTTTCCCGGTCCCAAGGAGAGCATCAAGGGCAATCTCGAGCTGATCCCGCCGACCGTCGTGTTCGACCTGGCACCCAGGGCGTCCGAGCCGACCGGCGCCCTCGTCGTCGAGTTCCACCCCAGCATCACCTCGAGCATCGTGGTGTCCTGGATGGTGATGATCCTGATGATCGTCGTGTTCGTGGGCGTGGCCCAGAGCCTCGAACACCTGCCCAGGCGGGTCCAGAACGCGGTCGAGTTCGTCTACGAGGCCCTCGAGGACTTTGCGATGGCGCTCGGTGGCCCGCCCGCGCGCCCGTACGTCGGCATCTTCATCACCCTGTTCATGTTCATCGCGCTGGCCAACTGGACCGACCTGCTGATCTTCGGCGACAAGATCAACTTCCTGCGGACACCGACCAGCGACATCAACATCACGATCGGGCTGGCGCTGTTCAGCTTCCTGCTGTTCCACGTGGAAGGCGTTCGCCGCCTGGGACCCCGTCGGTACCTGGGCAAGTTCTTCAACTTCAGGGGGTTCCGAAAGAGCGTCGTCGACGGGCTCATCGACCTGTTCGTCGGGTTGACCGAGTTCCTGCTCGAGTTCTTCAAGCCGGTGACGCTGGCCTTCCGGTTGTTCGGCAACCTGTACGGCGGCGGCGTCATGCTCGGCGTGTTCACGGCGTTGCTGCTGGGCGTGCTGCCGCTGCCGTTCGTGGCGCTCGAAGGGTTCATCGGCTTCGTCCAGGCGCTAATCTTCAGCGTCCTGACCTTGATGTTCACGCTGCTCGCGGTCGAGAGCCACGACGAGGAGGCACATGCCGCCCCGGCGATGGCAACCGATCCGCAGGTCGGCGGAGGCCCACCCCTGTCATCGGTCGCCTCGCATTGAGGCGGTCCGGGTATCCATTCGTCGGAGGTTGCGTCCGCGCACAGCGGTCGCCAGTGGAGGTAGAGACTCGATGGAACTGATTGGCGCCGGCCTTGCCGCGATGGGCGTGATCGGGCCCGGCATCGGTATCGGGATCCTGACCGGCATGTCCACCAGTGCGATGGGCCGCAACCCGGACGCCGCGGGGATCATCCGCGCGACGTTCATCATCGGCGCCGCGTTCGCCGAGGGGCTCGGCGTCCTGGCGTTCGTCGTGGGCGTCCTGATCGTCTTCCTCAAGTAGCGTCGCGAGCGGATCGTCATGCATCTCTTCGCGGTCGCTGCAGGCATCGTGTCGGCGGCAGCCGTCGCCCCCAGCGCGGAAAGCGGGTCAGGCCTCGTCATCAATGGGTTCTGGCTGATCGTCGCGCTGCTCAACTTCGTCCTGCTGTACGTGATCCTCCAGCTGTTCGCGTTTGGCCCGATCTCGCGCATGCTCGAGGAGCGGCGATCGCGCATCGAGCAGGGGCTTGCGGACGCAGAGCAGGCACGTCGTGATCGCGAATCGGGTGAGAAGGAGCGACTGACGGCCATCCAGGAAGCCCGCCGCGAAGCCAATGAGATCCTCAGTCGTGCCCAGAAGGTGGCATCCGAGACTCGCGAACAGGACCTGGCGGCCACCCGCGAGGAGCTCGGCAAGATGCGCGAACGCGCTGCTGCCGATTTCGAGGCAGAGAAGGAACGCGCGATCGCCGAGCTCCGCTCGGAGGTCGCCGACCTCGCCCTGTCCGCCGCGAGCCGTGTCGTCGGTGAGTCGATGACCGGCGAGCGCCAGCACAAGCTGGTCACCGACTTCCTGGCCGAACCGGCCAATACCGGCGGGTCCAACGCCTGATGGCTGGGCCCCTCACCGCTGCACGCCGCTACGCGGAGGCCGCCTTCGAGGTGGGCCTCCGGGACGATGAGCTCGACCGCTGGCGGGATGATCTCGCCACGGCCGCGGACATCCTCGGCCGGCCCGAGGTTGCGCCGATCGTCCACAGCCCGGCTGTTCCGCTGCAGCAGCGCAAGAACCTGGTGGCCGGCCTGCTCGAGTCCCGGATCCAGCCGGGGGCACTTCGGCTGGTCGACGTCCTCATGGCCCGGGGGCGCGTGAGCGTTCTCGCCCGGGTCTCGGAGGAGTTCGTCCGCCTGCTCAACGCTCATCGAGGCGTCGTCATGGCGACCGTCAGCAGCGCCGTGCCGCTGTCCGACGCCGAGACCGCCGCGATCCGGGATCGGGCCGAGGCGATGGCCGGCTCGGCCGTGGACCTCCGCAGCGAGGTCGATGCCTCGCTCATCGGCGGGATCACGATCCAGATCCGGGACCAGCTCCTCGACGCATCCATTCGCGGTCGCCTCGAGCGGCTGCGCGATCAACTTCACGCGGGGGGACGCCTCCGCTAGCCCCCGCCCGCGCCGCCGGCCCCGTGCCGGCGAGACGGGAGCCTGCGAAACGCCCGAACGGAGACGCGATGGCCATCCGGTCAGACGAGATCATCAGCATCATCAAGAGCCAGATCGATTCGTTCGATACGACGGCGGAGTCCCGCAGCGTCGGGACCGTCGTCGAGGTCGGCGACGGCATCGCCCAGGTGTATGGCCTGGACGCGGCGCTCATGTCCGAGCTGCTCGAGTTCCCGGACGGGGTGATGGGCATGGCCCTCAACCTCGAGGAGGAGACGGTCGGCGCGGTCATCCTTGGTGACGCCGCCGCCATCAAGGAGGGCGACCAGGTCCGAACCACGGGCCGTGTCGTCGAGGTTCCGGTCGGAGAGGCGCTCCTGGGCCGGGTCGTCGATCCGCTCGGCAACCCGCTCGACGGCAAGGGCGACATCGACCAGACCCGAACCCGGCCGGTCGAGCGCATCGCGCCCGGCGTCATCACCCGCAAGGGGGTCGACACCCCCGTGCAGACCGGGATCAAGGCCGTGGACGCCCTGGTCCCGATCGGCCGCGGCCAGCGCGAGCTGATCATCGGCGACCGCCAGACGGGCAAGACCGCGATCGCCATCGACACGATCATCAACCAGCGCGGTGGCGACCTGGTGTGCATCTACGTCGCCATCGGGCAGAAGCTGTCGACGGTCGCGCAGACCGTGGCGACGCTCGAGAAGTTCGGCGCCATGGAGCACACGATCGTCGTGGTGGCCGGTGCCGAGGACCCGGCCCCGCTCCAGTACCTCGCCCCGTACTCGGGCGTGGCGATGGGCGAGGAGGTCATGGAGAACGGCGTCAAGGTGGGTGGGCGCCCGATCAAGGACGCCCTGTGCGTCTACGACGACCTGTCCAAGCACGCCTGGGCGTACCGCGAGATGTCGCTGCTGCTCCGCCGCCCGCCGGGCCGGGAGGCGTACCCGGGCGACGTGTTCTACCTCCACAGCCGGCTGCTCGAGCGCGCGGCGCGCATGAACGACGACAACGGCGGCGGCTCGCTGACCGCGCTGCCGATCATCGAGACGCAGGCGAACGACGTGTCCGCCTACATCCCCACCAACGTGATCTCGATCACTGACGGCCAGATCTTCCTCGAGACGGACCTGTTCAACGCCGGCCAGCGGCCCGCGATGAACATCGGCATCTCCGTCAGCCGGGTCGGCTCCGCGGCCCAGACCAAGGCGATGAAGAAGGTCGCCGGTCCGCTCAAGCTGGATCTGGCGCAATACCGCGCGCTCGCCGCGTTCGCCCAGTTCGCGGGCGACCTGGACAAGGCGACACGGGATCAGCTCAACCGCGGCGAGAAGCTGTCCGAGATCATCAAGCAGCCGCAGTACCAGCCCCTGCCGGTCGAGAAGCAGGTCGTGATCCTGTACGCGGCCACCACGGGCAAGCTCGATGATGTCCCCACGGCGCGGGTCAAGGAGTTCGAGACGCAGCTGTACCAGTTCCTCGAGACCGAGCGGCCGCAGATCCTCCCGGACCTCGCCAAGGGCGGGGCGCTGACCGACGAGATCGCGGCCGCCCTCGACGAGGCGTACAACGCCTTCCGCGAGGGCTTCCTCGCATGAGCCTGCCCGGGACCGCCCATGCCTAGCCAGCGCGAGATCCGGCGCCGCATCGGCAGCGCGCGGAACATCAAGCAGATCACCCGCGCCATGCAGTTCGTCGCCGCCTCGAAGCTGCGCAGGGCGCAGGACTCGACGCTCGCCTCTCGACCCTACCGCGAGAAGCTGGACGAGGTGATCGCCGATCTCGCCGCCGTCCTCGGGGGCACCGACCACCCGTTGCTCGCGGAACGCCGGATCGACGCCGCGCACAGCCGCCTGATCGTGATCATCACCAGCGATCGCGGCCTGGCGGGCGCGCTCAACACCAACACGATCCGGTTCGTCGCCCGCGAGATCACGGACCATCCGGGCGACCTCAAGGTCGCGACCGTCGGCCGCAAGGGTCGCGACGCGATGCGACGCTCACGGGTGCCGATCGCCGCTCATTTCGAGGGCTTCGGCGACCGCCCCGCCTTCGCCGACGTCCTGCCGCTGGCCCGGCTCGTGACCGACGATTTCGTCGCCGGCACCTACGATCGGATCGATGTCGCCTACTCGCGCTTCGTGTCAACGCTCGTCCAGCGCCCGGTCATCGACCAGCTGCTGCCCGTCGTGCCCAGCGAGGACACCGAGGGCATTCCCGGCCACCAGTTCATCTTCGAGCCCAACCCAGCGGACTTCCTCCAGTCGCTCCTCCCACGCTACGTCGCGACCCGCCTGTTCCAGGCGGTGCTCGAGGCCAAGGCGAGCGAGGAATCGTCGAGGATGGTCGCGATGAAGAACGCCACCGAGAACGCCCAGGAGCTCATCGAGGACCTGACGCTCTCGTACAACAAGGTCCGTCAGTCCAACATCACTCGCGAGATGATCGAGATCGCGAGCGGCGCCCAGGCCCGCTAGGCCGGCGCGAACGAGGAGGCACTCCCGACCATGGCGACCGCCGCCCCTTCCGCGACCGGCAAGGTCATCCAGATCACCGGTCCGGTCGTCGATATCGAGTTTCCCCCCGGGCAGCTGCCCGCAATCTTCAACGCCGTCGAGATCATCCGTGACGGCCAGGAGCCGCTGACCTGCGAGGTCCAGCAGCACCTCGGCAACAACTGGGTTCGTGCGGTCGCGATGACCACCACCGACGGCCTTGCCCGGGGAACGAGCGTGCGCGACACCGGCGCCGCGATCACGGTTCCCGTCGGGGCGGTGACGCTCGGCCGCGTGTTCGACGTCCTGGGCCACGCCATCGATGGCAAGGGCGCAGTCGACGCAGGCACCTTCCTGCCGATCCACCGCTCTCCGCCCTCGTTCGCCGATCAGACCACCGAGGTCGAGGTGTTCGAGACCGGGCTCAAGGTCATCGACCTCGTGTGCCCGTTCCGCAAGGGCGGCAAGATCGGCATCTTCGGGGGTGCCGGCGTCGGCAAGACGGTCATCATCCAGGAGCTGATCAACAACGTCGCCAAGGAGCACGAGGGCGTGTCCGTGTTCGCCGGCGTCGGCGAGCGCTCCCGCGAGGGCAACGACCTCATCGCCGAGATGACCGAGTCGGGCGTCATCAAGAGCACGGCGTTCGTGTTCGGGCAGATGAACGAGCCGCCCGGCGCCCGCCAGCGGGTCGGCCTGACCGCCCTCACGATGGCCGAGTACTTCCGGGATGAGGAGGGCCGCGATGTCCTCCTGTTCATCGACAACATCTTCCGCTTCACGCAGGCGGGCTCCGAGGTGTCGGCCCTGCTCGGCCGGATGCCCTCCGCGGTCGGCTACCAGCCGAACCTCGCCACCGAGATGGCCGGTCTCCAGGAGCGGATCACGTCGACCCACAAGGGCTCGATCACGTCCCTCCAGGCGGTGTTCGTCCCGGCCGACGACTACACGGACCCGGCGCCGGCCACGACCTTCGCCCACCTCGACTCGACGATCCGTCTCGAGCGGTCCATCGCCGAGCTGGGCATCTACCCGGCCGTCGATCCGCTGACCTCGACGTCCCGCGTGCTCGACCCGCTGGTCGTGGGCGTGGAGCACTACGAGGTGGCGCAGGAGACCAAGCGCGTGCTCCAGCGCTACCGGGACCTCCAGGACATCATCGCCATCCTCGGCATCGACGAGCTGTCCGAGGAGGACAAGGCCACGGTCTCCCGCGCTCGCCGCCTCCAGCGGTTCATGAGCCAGCCGTTCACCGTGGCCGAGGTGTTCACGGGCCGGCCCGGCAAGTACGTCGCGATCCGCGACACGGTCGCGTCGTTCAAGGAGATCCTCGAGGGCAAGACCGACACGCTCCCGGAGCAGGCGTTCTTCCTCGCCGGCACCCTCGACGACGTCCGCGAGAACGCGGCCAAGCTCGAGGGTTGATGACCGTGATCCTCGCCCGCGCTCTCGCCGGCCTGGACTCGGGCCGATTCCAGTCCTGCGGGACTGAGATCGGCCTCGCCCCGGCTGGCTACGCGGGGGCGGGTTCCGTCTCCTCCCTCCGGAACGAGGACGGCGTGCTCCGGCCGCTCGGTCTCGGGTTGCGAGGGGGCGGGGGAGTTGGTGCGTCCCTGGCCGCCCGCCACGTGGCCGGCCGCGCAGGCGGGGCGCGGGAGGCCGATCTCAGTCCGGAGGACTGGAATCGGACCGAACGCGCCACGCCGGAAGCGGACGGCGACAGCGGCCGACGAAGGGAGATCGCCTGATGCCCGTCCTGCTCGAGATCGTGACCCCCGAGCGGCTGGCGTACTCGGACGAGGTCGACATGGTGCTCGTCCCGGGTGTCGACGGCGAGCTGGGGATCCTGCCCCACCACACGCCGCTGGTGTCGCTGCTGGGTGTCGGCGAGCTCAAGATCCGCAAGGGTGGCTCCGAGGAGAGCTTCGCGATCGCCGGCGGCTTCCTCCAGGTGCGGCCCGACAAGGTCGTGGTCATGGCGGAGACCGCGGACCTTGCTGCGGACATCGACCTCGAGAAGGCCCAGGAGGCTCGCCGCGAGGCGGAGCGCGCGCTCGAGAGCGGGTATCACGAGGGCGCCGATCTTGCCTCCGCGAGGGCTGCTCTCCAGCAGGCGTTGCTGCGGGTTCGGGTTGCCGAGCGACGGCACCGGGAAGGGCCCCGGTCGCGGGGCTGACGGTGGTAGACGCTCGCCCGTTTCACTGGGAGTTCCGACCGGAGCCGCCCCCGCCGGAGACCTTCCGCATCGAAGGCGGACGACCGCTCCAGGGCACGGTTCACGTCAGCGGCGCCAAGAACGCGGCCCTCAAGCTGCTTGCCGCATCGACGCTGACCGGCGAGCGCTGCCGGTTCACGAACGTCCCGGAGATCGAGGACGTGCGCGTGATGGCGGAGACGCTGTCGGACCTGGGCGTCGTGGTCGAGCATCCGGCGGCCGGCGTGTACGAGGTCGCATCGGGCGACGTGGAATGGCTGTTCGTCCCGCTCGAGGCCGCCGCCAAGATGCGCGCGTCGTTCATCCTGCTGGGCCCGCTGCTGTCCCGGTTCGGCCGCGTCATCATGAGCAACCCTGGCGGCGATCGCATCGGGCGCCGGCCCGTCAACCTGCACGTGGACGCGATGCGCGCGCTGGGTGCCGCGATCGAGTACCGCAACGGCTATTACTTCGCGCAGGCGCCGGGACGGCTCCGCGGTGGAGAGGTCCGCTTCCCGCAGGTGACGGTCATGGGCACCGAGAACGCGATGCTCGCCGCGACCCTCGCCGAGGGCGACACCGTGATCCGGCCGGCGGCGCAGGAGCCCGAGGTGGACGACCTCATCGCGTTCCTGGTCAAGATGGGCGCCGACGTGGTCCGGACCGAACCTGACGTGATCGAGGTCCACGGCCGCAGACGCCTCCGCGGCGCCGAGCATTCCGTGATCCCGGACCGGATCGAGACCGGAACGTTCCTGATCGCCGGTGCGATCACGGGCGGCCGGATCAAGCTCGAGAACGCGGCCTGCGACGAGGTCGGCGCGCTGGTCGAGCTGCTGGGCAGGGTCGGCGTGCCGGTCGCGTGCGGCAAGCATTCCATCGAGCTGGATGCCACCGGCCTCCAGGCCGGGGACCTGCGCGCTCAGGACATCGAGACCGCGCCCTACCCGGGCCTCGCGACCGACCTCCAGCCACCGACCTGCGTGCTGCTGACCCAGGCCGCCGGCGTCTCACACGTCCACGAGGCGATCTTCGAGGACCGCATCGAATGGCTGACCGAGCTGCGGAAGCTGGGCGCGCACGTCGACATCGCGGACGCGCACCACGCGGCGATCCACGGGCCCACCCGCCTCCACGGGGCTGAGGCCACGATCGGCGATCTGCGGGCGGGAGCCTCGCTGATCCTGGCGGCACTGGCCGCCGACGGCGCCTCGCTGATCCACGGCGCGCATCACGTTCACCGGGGGTATGAGAACATCGACCGCAAGTTCCAGCAGCTGGGAGCGAGCATCACCCGTTCGGCCGATCAGGCCTGACGATCCGCCTCCCCGTCCGGCAATCCTCATCTCGCGGATGACCGTCGCGCACGGTTCACCGCGGCCCCAGGAGTAGCATTCCCGCCGTCATGAAGATTGGTATCGACCTCGGCACCGCGAACGTCATCGTCTACGTCAAGGGCAAGGGCATCGTGATCACGGAGCCCTCCGTCGTCGCGGTCGGCGAGGACAACAGGATCGTCGCCGTGGGCGAGGAGGCCCGCGAGATGATCGGCCGCACGCCCGGCAACATCCAGGCCATCCGCCCCATGAAGGATGGCGTCATCGCCGACTACGTGATCACGGAGGCGATGCTCCGCTTCTTCATCGGCAAGGCGCGGAAGGGCCAGCTCGGCTTCTCGCGGCCGGAGGTCATGATCTCCGTCCCCGCCGGCGTGACGTCGGTCGAGAAGCGGGCCGTCCGCGACGCCGCGCTCAAGGCCGGGGCCAAGGATGCGTTCCTGATCGAGGAGCCCCTGGCCGCTGCGATCGGCGCCAACGTGCCCATCAGCGGACCCTCGGGGAACATGATCATCGATATCGGCGGCGGGACCTCCGAGATCGCGGTGATCGCGCTGGGCGGCATCGTCGTGTTCAACAGCCTGCGCGTGGGCGGCAACAAGTTCGACGAGTCGATCGCCTCGTACATCCGCAAGAAGTACAACCTGATGATCGGCGAGCGGACCGCAGAAGAGGTCAAGATCCAGATCGGAACCGCGCTTCCGCTGGAGCGCGAGCTGACCATGGAGGTCCGCGGTCGGGACCTGATCGCGGGGCTGCCGCGCACGATCCCCATCACCTCGTCCGAGGTGATGGAGGCGATCGAGATCCCGCTCCAGCAGCTGGTCACCGCGGTGCGAACGGTCCTGGAACAGACGCCACCCGAGCTCAGCTCGGACATCATCGACAAGGGCATGGTGATGTCGGGCGGCGGCTCGCTGTTGCGCAACGTCGACAAGCTGCTGACGCAGGTCACCGGCGTCCCGTGCCACGTCGCGGAGAACTCGCTGAACTGCGTCGCGCTGGGCACCGGGCTCGCGCTGGAGCACTTCGACTTCTTCAAGAAGTCCCTCGTCCAGCAGATCTGAGTCGTATGGTCGAGGTCGGCGCCGCGTCGGGGCCATCCTCCGCGATTCGAGCCCTTTGGGCAAAGATCGCGTCCGGTAGGCCCCGCCGTGGCGCCTTCCGAATCCTCCGAACTCGATCGACGGGGGACTTCTCTCATCCGGAGATTCGCAGGCCAGATGGGTCGCCCTATCGCAGGCGATCTCAGTCCTGCGGGACTGGAATCGCCGAGAATGAGCGGCCCGGCTGGCCGACCTCGCTCCGCAGTGGGCCGGGGATGAAGGCGTTCGTCGATCTCCACTGTCATACGAGCGCGAGCTTCGACTCTCTCGCGTCGCCGGAGGCGGTCGTCCGGGCGGCCATCAAGCGTGGACTGACGCACCTCGCGATCACCGACCATGATCGGATCGACGGTGCGCTCCGGGCGAGGGATGCAGCGGGCGCAGACCTGACCGTGATCATCGGCGAGGAGATCCGGACCGCGGACGGGGACCTGATCGCGCTGTTTCTCGAGCGCGCGGTGGCGCCGGGCCGGCCGGCCGCCGAGACGATCGCGGACATCCGGGCCCAGGGCGGCCTGGTCGGGATCCCGCACCCGTTCGACCGCTATCGTGGCTCGATGCTCAAGGACCCCAGGCTCGAGAGCCTGGCGACAGCGGTGGACTGGGTCGAGGCCCACAATGCGCGCGTGGTGGCCGGCAGCGGCAACGAGCGAGCGGCGGCGTTCGCGCGCGAGCACGGGCTGCCCGGCGTCGCGGTCTCCGACGCGCATAGCGCCGTCGAGGTCGGCGTCGCCTATTCCGTCATCGACGGCGACCCCTCGACGCCCGAGGGCCTCCTCGCTGGGCTTGCTGCGCTCGAGCTCGTCCCGGGTCGTGCCTCGTACATCGTGCGCACGTTCACCCCGCTGGCCAAGATCGTGAACCGTGTCCGCGGCAACCGGCGCGTTCCGACGACACCGGCCGGCCCGTCCGGCTCCGCGCGATGAGCGAGCCGCCCGTTCCCGATCGCGAGCGGGCCACCGACCAGGTGTCGCTGGGCGCCCGGCTTCGCCAGCCGCGGACCATCCTCTCGATCGTCGTGCCGCTCATCCTCGTGGTGCTCGTGTTCCGGGTTGCGCTCAACATCGACCTGAACGATCTTGTCGATGGTGTCTCGCGCTCGAACAAGCTGCTCCTGCTCGCCGGCTTCGCGATCTTCTACGTGGGGTTCCCGCTCCGGGGCCTCCGCTGGGCGATGCTGCTGCGTGGCACCGGGTTCCGGATCGGGACCCGGGACGCGACCGAGATCCTGTTCCTGTCATGGCTCGTCAACTGCCTCGTCCCGGCCAAGCTGGGCGACGTCTATCGCGCCTACCTGCTCAAGATCAACAGCACCGTGTCGCTGTCGAGAACCTTCGGCACGGTGTTCATCGAGCGCTTCCTCGACCTGTTCGCGATCGCCATCCTCGGGCTGGCGGCAGGCTTCTGGAGCTTCCGCGACGGGTTCCCGCCCGAGATCCAGTTCGTGGTGGCGCTCGGCATCGGGGTGATCGTCCTCCTTGCGGTGCTGCTCATCACGTTGCGCAACTTCGGCCGGGAGATCCTGGTCCGGTTGCCCCTGCCGCACCGATTCCTCGACCTGTACGACCGGTTCGAGGAGGGCGTGTTCGGTGCCGTGCGCATGCGGTCGCTGCCGCCGCTCGTCGTCCTGACCGGGCTGATCTGGGCGACCGAGGGGATGCGGCTGTGGTTCGTCGTCCAGGCGCTCGGGTTCCAGGACGTCTCCCTCGGCCTGTCCGGCGCCTTCTTCGTGGCCCTGATCGGGTCGCTGCTGACCGCCGTCCCGCTCAGCCCGGCGGGGCTCGGGACCGTCGAGCTGGGGGTCGTCGGGGTCCTCACCCTGGCCTACGGGATCGCCAACCAGGAGGCCGGCACGATCGTCATCGTCGACCGCCTGATCAGCGTGTTCTCGATCATCGTGATCGGCGGGATCGCCTACGCCTTGTCGTCGAAGCGCCGCGGGACGGGTCTGTCGCAGCCCGTGGAGGCCACGGTTCCGATCGCGTAGGGCGGACGCCGCCGATCGGCGGCGTGTGAGCCCGGGCAGCCACGTCGGTCATCGGGCGGGCGGCCACGGGACCCCGTACCCCGATTGGGTCATGCACAGACCGTGCGCGACCGCACCACACCGCATCCGCGTGGGGGCGGAGGGGCACCACCCTTCGGTACCAAAGAGGGATTGGGAACAGGTGCACTCACGAACGACACTTTGATCGATCCCGCGCAAGGGTCGCGGGAGCCAAGCCCAAGGCGAGGCATGACGACCCAGAACGCCCGCGCATTCAACGAGTGGCTCCGGGCACAGCTCAAGGCCAAGAAGATGTCGCAGCGCCAGCTGGCGCAGCAGTCGGGTGTCGACCATTCGACGATCTCCCGGCTGATCCGCGGAGACCGGATGCCGTCGCTGGGCACGGCAACCAAGCTCGCCCGTGGGCTGCGGGAGATCCGCGATGACGCCGACACGTCCGTCGCGCTCGGTGTCGTCTCCGTGGGGCCGCAGAACCCGACCGCCCGGGTCGAGTACGCCCTGCGCGCCGACGAGGCTCTGTCGGAGCCGCAGGTCCGCCAGATCATGGAGTACTACCTGGCCATCCGCGTCCGGCGGTTCGGCCGATCCTATTCGCCGGTGGGGACGCCGGGCAATGGCTCCAACGGTTCCGGTGGCTCAAACGGATCCGGTGGGGGCACCGTGTATGGGCGAGCGGCGGTCGGCCAGGCCGGCGCAGCCGTCGTCGCACCCACGCTTCGAGCAGTCCCGTCCCGGTACGGCGCGCAGCGCCCGGCGGCCCGCCCGCCATACCGTCCGAACGGACGACCATAGAACGCTTCCAGGGCACGACCTGAACGTCCCTCCACGTTCGGGTCTCGGGGACAGCGAACGCCGGCCTTCACGGGCCGGCGTTCGCGATTCCAGGGCCTCGCTCGGCGCCTTCGCGCCGTCTAGGGTGACGCCGGCGCATAGATCGAGATCACGCGCCGCGACCCCGCCTCGAACCGCTCCGCCAGGCGCAGATCCGGGGCGTGGTCGGCGGTCCAGGCCGCCTCGGCCGCACCTCCGCATGGCAGGCCCACGACGTCGTCGAACAGCGGATCGCAGACCATGACAATGACGGCTGCGGCATCGTTGGTCGTCCCTTCGGCAAGCGGGGTGAGACCGCGTCGCTCGAGGGGGAACCGCAGGGCATCCGCCGATTTGAAGGGCGGGATGCCCACCAGCGCCACGTCGGCGCCCTCCGGGGTGTCGGCCACGACCCGCGCCGCCGCCTCGTCCACCAGACGCCACCCGCCGTCGTCGGCGACGCGAGGCGGCCATCCGAGGACCGCGCCGATGACGAGGACGGCGCCCAGCGCTCCTGCGAGGGCCGATGACGTCGACCAGCTGCCGCTGAGCGCTCCTGCAGGGGCCGGCGACGCCCTGCGGCCGCCGCGTGCGACCACTGCCAGCCCGGCGCCCACCAGGGCGAGCACGAGGGGATCGAGGAAGGCGTGGTAATGATCGTTGGGCAGGCCCGGCGTCACGACGGCCAGCCCCGGCGCGAACATCGCGAGCGCCACGATGGACCAGGCCAGCGTCCCCAGCAGCCACCACGCGGCAACGGGCCGGCCGGATCCGGACCCGCTGGTGGTTCGCCGGGAGATCGCCAGCACACCCATCAGCGCGATGGCGATCACCACCACCGCGATCGTGACCCCGGGTCGATCCGTGATGAGCCCGGCCAGCGGCCAGGCGACGCTGCGCAGCCCCACCAGCGCGAGCCGCCCGGCAAGCCCGAGATCGCTCGAGCCACCCCCGCCGGACACGTAGGCGATGATCGCCCGGGTCTCGGAGAAGTCATGCCCCAGCTCGTGGATCGCGAGGGGCACGTACCCCGCCATGATGATCAGCGCCGCCCCAAGGCCTGCCCGGAGCAGCGGCCCCAGGTCCTCGGCATCCCGCCGCCGTCGCCACACGTCGGCGAGGAACAGCAACAGCAGCGGCGGCAGCACGACCGCGCCCAGGATGTGGCACTGCATCGTGACCATCGCACCGGCGCCCGAGAGCAGCCACCACCGCGGGGACCGCGCCTGCCAGGCACGGATCGCGCCGCCGAATGCGAGCGCGGCGGCGAGCGGGATCAGGTTCGGGTTCCAGATGAATGTCGACTCGTCGATCCCGGCGGGCGAGAGCGCGGCCAGGAGGGCGGCGGCCAGGCCGGCGAGCGAGCCGGCGAGCAGTCGACCGAGCCACCAGGTCGCGGCCACGGCGGCGATTCCGATCAGCGCGATCTCGCCCGTCACGGCGATGGGATCGGCGCCGGACAGCAGCGCCGCGGGCGCCAGGATGTAGTAATAGACCGCGCCGTGGTGGAACGTGCCGATCGACGTCCTCGGACCCAGCAGCGGCACCTCGCCGTCCACCACCAGGGCGCGGAGCACCAGCATGTCGTGGCCCTGGTCCGCATCCCAGCGACCACGCTCGTCGAGGCCCGGCAGCCGGAGCACCGCCGCCAGGGCGAGGATCGCAAGGAGGAAGAGCAGCTCGCGGCGCCCGGGCCTAGCCGGCATCAGCGTCCTCCGCGGGCGCGCTGCGGCCCTTCGCGCTGCGCGTGGCGAAGGCCGCCGGCGGCAGGGCCGGCAGGGACCGGCCGGCGGCGACGTCCAGGATCCGCCGGATGTTGACCGCGTCGTACCCGTCGTCCATGCCCGGGGTCTCCAGGTAGTAGATGACGTGGCCGATCGCCGGGTGCTCGAGGAACCGGCGCAGGCCGGCCGTGCCGATCTGTCCGGCGCCGATGTGCTCGTGCCGGTCCGAGCGCGATCCCCGCTCGCTGCGCGAGTCGTTGAGGTGGACCATCCGCAGCCGCTCGACCCCGATCGCGGCATCGAATGCCGCGATGACCTCGTCGACACCGGACGGATCGTCGATCGGATAGCCGGCGCCCCACAGGTGCGCCGTGTCGAAGCAGAACCCGATCCGCCCGCGATCCATGCCCACCCGGGTCAGCTCCGCGTCGACGGCCGCGAGCTCCTCGATCGTGGAGCCCAGGCCGAACCCGCTGCCGGCACCGTTCTCGAGCACGATCGTGACACCTGGGGCCTCTTCGCCCAGCTGGTCGAGGGCGCGCCGTATCCCGTCCGCCAGGCGCGCGATGCCGGCCTCGACACCGGCACCCCGGTGCGATCCGACGTGCATGTTGAGGAAGCTCGCGCCGTACGCGTCGGCGACCCGGAGCTCGGAGGCGAGCAGGTCGACGGATCGGTCGAACGTCTCCGGGTCGGGCGTCGCAAGGTTCACGAGGTACGGGGCGTGGACCGACAGCGGCGCGATGTCCAGCGCCACCAGGCGGTCCCGGAACGCGCCCAGCTCATTCGGCAGCGACGGGCGCCGCCGCCACGACGTGGGGTTGTCGGTGAACACCTGGATCGCCGAGGCCCCGATCGTGGCAGCCCGATCCGCCGCGCGGACCATGCCGTGGCCGAGCGGAAGGTGCGCGCCGAGACGGCGGCCGTTGGGGAGCATGCCCGAAGACTAGCCGAGCAATGGGCCGCCGCGAACTCCGTCGCGGCAGGGTCGCGGGTCGGTCAGCGGCGACCGCTCCTGGTACTCGATCCGCGGCGGTCCTGCGTGTACTCGCCGCCGACCACGGGCTCGATCAGACCGTAGTTGCCGTCCTTGCGTCGGTAGATGACGGCCACGTGCTCGTTCTCCGCGTTCACGAACACGTAGAAGTCATGGCCCAGGTCGTCCATCGCGGCGACGGCGTCCTCCTCGAACATCGGCTCGATCGCGAACCGCTTGGTCTTGACGATCTGCCGCTCCTGTGTCGGCTCCGCGGTGCCGTCGGCGATCCGGCGGAGGATCGCCTTCTCCTCCTCCGGCCGGGCCCGGACGCGCGGCTTCTCCTTGTAGTCGACCGCCTGCCGCTCGACCTTGTCGACGACGACATCGAGGGCCGCCTGGTAGGAGCCGCCGGTCGCGCGACTGCGCAGCGTCCGGCCATCGATCACCAGGGTGACATCCACGATGTGCGCGTCAGCTGCGCTTCGGTGCGCCTCGTTGGACAGCTCCACGACGGCGTCCGACCGGTCATCGAGGAGCCGCTCGAGCTTCGTGAACTTGCGTTCCGCGTACTGGCGGACCCTGTCCGGAACCTCGAGGTTCTTGCCCCTGACGATCGTCCTCACGGCTGACCTCCCGGCGCGTTGGGGCGCCTGGCTGCGGGGGCGGACGGGCGACGGTTGCGGCCCCGTCCGGAGCTCGAGTATAGCCGCGCCACCCCGACCGGCCGTCAGGGCCGCTCGTCCCTGTCGGCATGACCGATCCGTCCTACCGCTCGCGCGCAACGGTGATCGCGGACACCGCGAAGGCTCCGGCGCGGAGCAGCGCATCGGCTGACGCACACAACGTCGCGCCCGTCGTGACGACGTCATCCACGAGCAGGATCCACCGGCCGCGGATCGCTTCGACGCTCGCCGGCCGGACGCCGAAGGCATCGCCCACGTTGGCGGCCCGGTGGCGCCGATCGAGGCGGTACTGGGGCGCCGTGGCACGCGACCGCTCGAGCGCCGGCCTCCACTCCCGGCCGAGCGTGGCGGCCGCCGACGCCGCGATCAGCTCTGCCTGGTCATAGCCGCGTTCGGCTCGCCGGCGTGCGTGGACCGGCACGGGGACCACGATGTCGCCCCCGGCTCCGGCTCGTCGCCACCGGTCCGCGACGGCGGTGCCGATCGGCTGGGCGAGACGGCGTTCGCCCGAGTACTTGAGCGCGTGCAGCGCCCGGCGCACCGTTCCGCTGAACGGCGCGCACCACTCGAGCTGGAGCAGCGGATCCGGCGGCCCGTCGGCCAGCCCGAGCGGCGTGCCCGGTGGGAGGTCGCGTCGGACGTCCAGCGCGGGCCGGCAGCGGTCGCAGAGCGGCGGACCCTCCGCACCACACCCCGGACACACGGCCGGCAGCGCCAGGTCGAGGAGACGGTTGATCGGTCGATGGAGGAGCGTCATCGGCGGCATCATCCCCGCCGCCACTTATCGGCGACCAACCCGCGACGCCGCCCCCCGCGTTACGGGCGTTCACCATGTCAGGAGCGCTCGCGGATCTCCACGCGATCGCCCACGGCGGTCCCCGTCGCGTCGATCGTGCCGGCCGGGAGCTCGAGCACGCCATCGGCGCCCAGGACCAGCGGCACGAGGCCGATCCAGGCACGCAGCCGGCGGTGGACGGATCGCACCTTGCGCACGCCGTCGGCGCCGGGCCTGGACACGAACACCGCGTCGATCGGGAAGCGCATGAACATCATGTGGATCCCGTTGCTGGCGGGCAGCCACAGCCCGGAACCTGCCGCCAGCGAGGGCCGGCCCATCAGGCCCATGAACTTGGCCCACAGCGAGCCGGCGGTCTCGAGGCGCTCCGCGAGCACCACGTCGCGATCGAGGTTGCGCGCGATGCCGGTTGCCGCGGCGCCGGCGCCGCCAGATGCCGCCGCACCGCCGGTTGCCCCAGACCCGGCGTCCAGCGTCAGACCTTGAGGTTGATCATGATCAGGATGATCGCCGGCCCCAGGATGACGATGAACAGCGACGGGAAGATGCAGCCCACGAGCGGGAACAGCATCTTGATCGGCGCCTTTGCGGCCATCGCCTCGGCGCGCTGACGGCGCTCGATCCGGAGCTGCTCCGACTGGACCTGGAGCACCTTGCTGATCGAGACCCCCAGCTGCTCGGCCTGGATGATCGCCCCGATGAAGTTGGTCAAGGCGGAGACCTCGGTCCGCGGGACGATGTCGCGCAGCGCGTCACGTCGCGCCTTGCCCACCCGGATCTCAGCCAGCGCCCGCCGGAACTCCTCGGTCAGGGGTCCCTTGAGCTTTTCCACGACCTTGCCCAGCGCTCCGTCGAAGCCAAGGCCGGCGCGCACGGAGATCGTGAGCAGGTCGAGCGCGTCCGGGATCATCAGCAGGATCTGGTGCTGGCGCTTGCGCACCCGTCCGCCAAGCCAGAACTCCGGGATGGTGTAACCGAACATCAGGCCGATCGGGATCATCACGAACCGCAGAACGAGGGGCAGCTCCATGAACCCGACGATCACGAACAACAGGAAGAACACGATCGCGCCGACGATGGCGCCCACGGCCTTGACGCCCAGCCAGTCGGCCGTGCGGAGACCGCCGGGGTTGCCCGCGAGCGCGAGGCGCTTCTCGGTCTGCTGGGTGAACGACGTGCTGGTGATGCCGGACACGAACCCCGACAGACGGGCTGCCAGCGGCTTGAGCGTCCGGTCGACCAGCGGCTGCTGGAGCTCGAGCTCTTCCAGGTTCTTCGCCTGCATGGTCCCGAGCTGGGTCAGGCGAGCCTGCACAGGGTCAACGGGGCCGCTGCCGACGAGACCGAGGATGATCAGGAGGACCGCACCCGCGGCGACCGCGGCGATAAGGAGGGCGATGGGGTCCATACGCTAGACCTCGATGTCGACGATTTTGCGGATAAGCATGAAGCCGATGAACATCGCGAACCCGCCGATCGCGAGGATGATCACGCCGGCCGGCAGGCCGATGACCGACACGCGGTCATCGAACATGGGCGACATGAAGTTGGGCGCGGCAATGAACAGGAAGCCGGCCAGGCCGATCGGCAGGAAGCCGACGACGTAGCCCGACAGTCGCTGCTGAGCCGTCAGGGTGTTGATCTCGCCCTTGATCCGGACGCGCTCGCGGATGGTGAACGCGATCGAGTCGAGGATCTCGGCGAGGTTGCCGCCGACGGTGTGCTGGATCGAGATCGCGGTGGCCATCAGCTCCAGGTCGTCCGAGCGGACGCGGCGCACCATGTTCTCGAGCGCGGTGTCGAAGGCCAGCCCCAGGTTGACCTCGCGGATCACCCGGCCGAACTCCGTGGAGATCGGCGGGCGGGACTCGCGCACCACCAGCTCGATGGCCTGGAGGAACGAGGACCCGGCACGCAGCGCGTTGGCGATCAGCGTGATCGTGTCCGGCAGCTGCTTGTTGAACGAATTGAGCCGGCCCGACTTGCGGCGCCCCAGCCAGAAGCGCGGCAGCATGAACCCGATCAGCACGCCCACCAGGAGGACGATCGGGTTTCGCAGCGTGGGAACGCCGAGCGACAGGATGATCATCAGGAACGGGACGCCAAGCGTGGTCCCCGCCCACAGCACCAGGTACTCGGAGACCTTCAGGCGCAGATCGGCCCGCGCGATCTCGCGGGCGAGGTTCGCCCCGAAGTCGCGCTCCTCGACGACCCGGTTGAGCGACGCCAGCGCCACGCTGGACTGGATCGCGTCGGCAAGGCCCCCCTGGCCTCCTTCGACAACGGGCTTCTCCTGGCGGCCGGAGGCGTATCGCTCGAGGCGAGCGTTCACACCGGAGCCGCCGCCGGACATCGCCACGCCCACGGCGATCAGCAGGATCGCGAGGGCTGCGACGCCGGCGATAGCGATCGTCATGGTCATGTCCACGAGCGAATTCTCCCCGTCCTGGTCGGCTAGAAGGTTGAGGTGAACAGGCCCTGGGGCAGGTGAATGCCCTGGACCTCGAACTTTTCGACGAACTTGGGTCGGATGCCGGTCGGCTTGAGCCGGCCCTGGATCTTGCCCTCGACGACGCCGGTCTGCTCGAACACGAACACGTCCTGCATGACGATGACGTCGCCCTCCATGCCCTGGACCTCGGTGATGTTGGTGATCCGGCGGGATCCATCCTTGAGGCGGGACTGGTGGACGATGACGTCGACTGCCGAGGCGATCTGCTCGCGGATGGCGCGGACCGGGAGGTCGATGCCCGCCATGAGCACCATCGTCTCGAGGCGGGACAGCATGTCGCGCGGGCTGTTCGCGTGGCCGGTCGACATCGAGCCGTCGTGGCCGGTGTTCATGGCCTGGAGCATGTCCAGCGCCTCGCCCGAACGGCACTCGCCGACGATGATCCGGTCGGGCCGCATGCGGAGCGCGTTGCGGACGAGCTCCCGGATCGCGATCTGGCCCTTGCCCTCGATGTTGGCCGGACGGGACTCGAGCGTCACCACGTGCTCCTGGCGGAGCTGGAGCTCGGCGGCGTCCTCGATGGTCACGATCCGCTCGTCGTTCGGGATGAACGACGACAGGACGTTGAGCGTGGTGGTCTTGCCGGAACCGGTGCCGCCGGACACGAAGACGTTGAGGCGGGCCTCGACCGAGGCGCGCAGGAACTCGAACATGTCCGAGGTCGCGGTGCCGAAGCGGACCAGGTCGTCCACCGTGAAGGGGGAGGCCGAGAACTTCCGGATCGTGACCACGGGACCGACCAGCGACAACGGCGGGATGATCGCGTTGACGCGGGAGCCGTCGGTGAGGCGCGCGTCGACCATCGGCGATGACTCGTCGACGCGGCGACCGATCGGGGCGATGATCCGATCGATGATCCGCATCACGTGGTCGTCGTTCTGGAACACGACGTTGGTCAGCTCGAGGCGGCCGGAGCGCTCGATGTAGACCTGGCGCGGGCCGTTGACCATGACCTCGGTGATGGACTCGTCGCGGAGCAGCGGCTCCAGGGGCCCGAGGCCGATGATCTCGTCGGTGATCTGCTCGAGCATGCGCACGCGCTCAGCACGCGTGAGCGCGAGACCTTCCTCGTCGATGACCTTGCCGAAGATCTCCTCGATCTGCCGGCGGACCTCGACCTGGTTGGACAGGTCAAGCTTGGGGTCCAGGTCCTGGATGACGCGGTTCTGGATCCTGAACTTGACGTCCCGGAACGACTCCCTGACCGGAGCCTGGGACATCAGCCGCGGCTGCGGCGCCGGCGTCACACCCCCAGCGTCGCCCGGACCTCCGGGCGTCGGAGCAGGGACAGTGGAACCGTCGGGCGCCCCGCTGGCGCCGGGACGGGCGCTTTCAATTCGCCTCAGGAGGGACATCGCCTACACCCCTTCGGCCGCGAGCGGCCGCTGCACATGCTGTCGCGTCATCGCCACGCGAACATCGACTTCTTCTGGGCGGCCTTGCTGTCGGTTTCGCCGGCCTCAGCCGGCTTGCTCCCGACGACCGCATTGGCGAGGCGAAGGATGTCCTGGGACACCTGGGCTTCGCGATTTGACAGGAAGAACGGTACGCCCCGATTGAGGGCGTACACCACGCTGCGACCGTCGGAGACGATCGTGTGGTCGACACGCCGGCCGATGGAGTGCTCCACGTCGGCGACGCGGATCCCCAGCGACGAGTCGGCCCGGTTGAGCACGAGCCGGATCTTGTCCGGACCGTAGCCCAGCTGCTCCGCCACCTCGAGGAAGAGGCGGATGTTCTTGATCGAGGTGATCTCGAGCGACAGCATCGTGAGGACGGTGTCGGCCAGATCGAGAATCGCGAGGGTCGTGTCGTTGAACGAGGACTGGCAGTCGACGACCACCAGGTCGTGGTCCCTGCTCAGGATCTCGACCGTCCGCTTCACGCCCGCGGGCGTGATCAGCTCCGCGGTCTCGGGCGACGGCGGGGCCAGCAGGACGCGGATGCCGGACGAGTGGTTGATCAGGTAGGTGCCCACGGTGTCCGGGTCGCCGCTCTCCATGTCCGGGACGAGGTCGGCGACCGACTTGTTCTTGGGATTGAGATTGAGCAGGACGCCCACGTCACCGAACTGGAACGAGGCATCCACGAGACAGGTGCGCTGCCCCAGCTCGGTCGCCGCGGCGACGGCCAGGTTGACCGCCAGCGTCGTGCGGCCTACCCCGCCCTTGGGCCCGAACACCGCGATCACGCGGCCGGGCTCGCCGCTCGTTCGGCCGGCATCGGCCGCCCGCGATGCGCTCGCGCCGGCATCCTGCTGGACCGCGATCCGCGACAGCTTCTCGCGCTCCCGCGTATAGACCTGGCGGATCGAGGAGGTGAGCTCGTCGGAGGAGAACGGCTTGACCAGGAACTCCCGGGCGCCGGCCAGCATCGACCGGCGCAGGTAGTCCGCCTCGCCCTGGACCGACATCATGACGACGGACGCCGTCGGGACCTCCGCGGCGAGGCGCTCGGTGGTCGCGATGCCGTCCATGTCGGGCATGTTGATGTCCATCAGGACCACGTCCGGCGTGACCTTCGCGGCGATCTCGAGAGCTTCGCGTCCGGACGCCGCCGACCCGACGACCTCGAAATCAGCCTCGAAGCTCAGCAGCTTCGCGAGGTGATCTCGGGTCTCCGGGATGTCGTCGACGATAAGGACGCGGATCTGGTCTGCCATTTCGGTGGCTGTTCGACCTCGATGGGTTCGGTGGTTGTGGCCGTCGCCGGCGGCGACGGTGGTGCGAACGCGATGGGCCGGCTGTCACCGGCCCATCAGGTCGCGATCGCGGGTCAGCGGCCCGCGGGGAGAACGCCTAGGGCCGCGGTGTCGCCGTCGGGATGATGCCCTCGACCAGCTGCGGGACCAGGACTCCGTAGTCGTCCACGAGGCTCTTGAGGGTGATACCGGTGGTCGTGGCCGGAACGATCAGCGTCGGATCGAGCGGGAGCCCCGTATCCGGATCGCGGAAGTCATCCCCGCTGCGAAGCAGGAGCGAGATGTTGCCGTCGACCTCGGCGTACTTGATCACCTCGGCCTGCTGGGCGGTGACCGCGACGAGCACGATCTCCTGCTGGCCGTTGAGGTTGGTCGTGGTGGTGCTCTGGGTCGTCGTACCTGTGGTCGTGTCGGCTGGCGGTGGCGGCAGCAGCGTGCCCAGCACCTGCCCGCCCTGGACCAGCAGCTTGACGCTGGTCGCGTTGAGGCCGGAGACGACCGTGATGGACTGGTCGGTGGGGTTGAGGGTCACCACGGGGAACTTGTCGCCCGTGATCGCGACCACCATGTCGATGTAGTCGCCGGCCTTGATGACCGTGCCCACACCGGTGACCTGGTCGACCTGGATCGCGATCGCGACCCTGCCCGCCGGGACCTCGATGTTGGCGACCCCGCCGTTGGCCCCGCCGGTGGTGATGAGGGTCGTGATCGCCTGACCCGACGTGACGTTCTGCCGCGCGGTCTGGCCGATGACGAACGACAGGTCACCGAACGTTCCGACCGGGGCCGGGGCGTCAACTTCGGTGGTCGTGAGCATGTCGGCGGTGATCTTGCTGCCGAGCGGGATGTCCTGCTTCGCCACCACGATGGTGGCCTTCGTGATCGCCTCGGGAATTGTTGTCCCCGGTTGTGCCGCCGCCCCCCTGGGCGATGACGATCACGCCGACGAACGCGACGATGGCGAGGAAGATCCCGATGAGAAGGATCAACCGGTTTGAGCGCTTCAAAGGTGTTCTCCCCGAGCCGTAGTGACAGGTGGCACCACTCTAGCACCACGATTCTTGGCGACGACTAGTCGAAAGGGCTAGGACCGTTAGGAGGATTTGGGCAGAGACGCTGCGCATCGTAAGGTGCGCTGCAAGGAAGTATCGCGCCGGCGTCTCGACGATCGGGCCGCCGAGCTGCAGCTCGATGCAGACGCCCGCGGCGGGTGGATCGAGGGGTCGGTGGATCCGGATGACGCGGTCGACCGCCCGCTCGATCTCGCCGGAGACGCGGAACGGCACCGCGGTCCGCGGTGCCATGTCCCCCGGGAACACGACGCCGGCTGCCCTTGCGGACAGCCGGCGTTCGATTGCTGCTTGGTGAGCCTGACTAGACGGAGTTGCCGACCGTCGACAGGATCGCCGAGACCTGGTTGCCCAGGAAGATCAGCGCGATGATCGCCACGATGGCGATGAGGGCGAGGATCAGCGCGTACTCCGCGAGGCCCTGGCCTTCCTCGTCACGATTGAAGAGCGAGATAAGTGCATTCAGCATGATTGGGTTACCTCCTTCCCGTTAGATGTCCGCGATCGCGCGGCCTGCGCACGGTATGTCGCCGCGTGCCCTGTGTCAACCGATCCGGCCCGCTTCCGTTGCCCCGGCGCACAGCCACAACAGCACGGTTGCGGGATGCACGAAGGCCGCCGGACGAGCCGGCGGCCTCCACTGCGATCGGATCTGACGACTAGACGGAGTTGCCGACCGTCGACAGGATCGATGAGACCTGGTTGCCCAGGAAGATCAGCGCGATGATCGCCACGATGGCGATGAGGGCGAGGATCAGCGCGTACTCCGCGAGGCCCTGGCCTTCGTCGTCACGCCGGATCGATGCAAGGAATGAGTTGATAAGCGCCATGCGGTGCCTCCCAAGATGAGTCCCGCCCCAAGATCAGGGCCCCCCCAACGTACGTGCTCTGGCCGCGCAAACCAATGAGACGATCGTCCTGGTACGGCGGGCCGGTCCCGGGGTCAGCGGCCCCCGTGCGCGACGTCTACGAGGACCCCGATCGCATCGGCCAGCGCCCCGCCGAAGAACACGACGATGATCAGCGCGAGCGCGAGCGCGAGCGCGAGGATCAGCGCCGTCTCAACCATCCCAGGGCCGGTCTCGCCGGCGCCACGCGGCTCGATCATGCCGAGGGTACGGATTCTCCGGTGGCTGCGGGCACCACGAGCCGCAGCTCCCCGCCGCCCGACAAGAGCTCGATCGTTGCGCCGATGGTGGCGGCCCGGTCCGTGATGCCGCGACGGGTTGCCGCGGGCAGGACGACGACCGCGGCGACCTCCGCCGCCTCGGCGGCGGCCTGGCGAGCGTCGTGGCGGTCCTGGATCATCTGCTTGATCGCGTCGGGCACGTCGCCGGTGGGCACCTCCGGCAGCGGCTCTTCGCCCTCGGGCGCGGTCGCGGCACGGTGCGTGGTGATGCGCGCCTCGAGCTCGTCGGTCCAGTCGAGCTGGACCGACATCCGGTCGGCGCCCTGCCCGAGATAGCCGGCCAGCGCCTCGTCCAGGATCCGGAAGACCGCGCTCTCGACCTCCATCGGGAGGCGCCGGTCCGCACCCAGCGTTTCGAAATCCACCGCCACGTGTGCGCGACGGCCGCGATCGCGCGCCGCCCGCCGGAGCGTCGGCATCAGGCCCAGGTCGTCGAGCACCATCGGCCGCACGTCGAAGATGAAGCTCTTGGTGGCCTCGATCGTCTGCTGCACCATCGATACGAGCTGCCCCAGCTCCCCCTTGGCGCGTCCCGGATCCCGGTCGAGCAGCCGCTCCACGATCTGCGCCTGGAGCACGATGTTGGTGAGCGACTGCGCAGGTCCGTCGTGCATCGCCCGGGCGATCTCCCGGCGCAGGTCCTCCTGCGCGTTGAGCACGGACCGTGAGCTCGAGGTCGCCGCCACCTCGCCGGCCGCCGCCTCGCGCTCCTGGTCGGCGGCGTCCACGCCCGCAGCCTCGGCGATGTCGGCGATCGCCGCGCGGTGGCGCGCGAGTGCCTTGCGCTTTCCCTCGAGCAGGTCGACCTGGGCCTCCATGAGGACGGCGCGACGCGTCAGCGCGACGAGCTGCGCATTGGTGTCGGCGGCGCTCCTGGGTTCAGCGCTCCTGGACACGCCGTCCTTGGACGCGCCGTCCTTGGACGCAGCCTTCTTGTCAGGCGCTGCCTTGTCCTGCTTCGCGACGCGGTCGGCGGCCTGCGCCCGCTTCTGCTCGTGCCGGGTCGCCTCCAGCCTGGCCTGCCCGATGAGCATGTCGATCTCTTCCAGCTCGTGGTCGAGCCCGGCCAGATCGGCCTCCAGTCGGGCGGCGAGCCCCTGCCGGGCGCCGAGCTGCGGATCGGCGCCCGTGATCAGTCCTCCGGCATCCGGATCCAGCCCTGGCGCATCGCGTACACCACGGCCTGGGTCCGGTCGTTGACGGAGAGCTTGCGGAGGATCGAGCTCATGTGGTTCTTGACGGTCTGCTCGGAGATGGACAGCGCATAGGCCACCTGCTTGTTGGTCATGCCCTGCGCGATGTTGTCCAGGATCTCCACCTCGCGCGGCGAGAGCGGCGCGAAGATGGGCGCCGCTTCCTGGCCGTACACGGCCAGCTCGCGGAACTCCTTGAGCACCCGCGATGCGACCGCCGGCTTGCTGAACACCTTGTCGTTGATCAGGTACTCGCCGGCAACGACGCGGCGAATGACCATGACCAGGTCCTCGGGCGCGATGTCCTTGAGGATGAACGCAGCGGCGCCGGCCTTGATGGCCTCGAACAGCGCGTCCTCGTCCTCTTCGGTCGACAGCACGATGATCGCGGCGGCGGGCAGCTCCCGCTTGATCCGCTGCGTCGTCTCGATGCCACCGGGCGTGGGCAGCGAGAGATCCATCAGGATGACGTCGGGGTTGGTGGCAAATGCAGCGTCGATGGCGGTGCGCGAGTCATCCGCCTCGGCGACGATATCGAAGTCGGGCTCGCGCTCGAGGATGTTGCGGATCCCCATGCGCATCAGCGCATGGTTGTCGACGATCTCGATCTTCAACTGCTCGAACGTCTGGTTCCGGCGATCCTGCCCGCTACGGCGGCGCTCGGGCCCCTGGTACTCGGTCATCCGCTCTCCTTTCGCGTCAACGGGATCGCCAGCCGGACCACGGTGCCTGCCTCCGGCCGCGAACGCACTTCGAACTGCGCGCCGATGAGCTCGGCCCGCTCACGCATGAACTGGAGGCCGAAGTTGCGACGACCGCGAGCCGCGACCGCCCCGACATCGAACCCGCGACCATCGTCGCGGACCTCCAGCACCCATTGTCCACCGTCCACGGCGGTGGCGACCACGACATCGGTCGCAGCCGCGTGCTTGCGGACATTCTGCAGTGCCTCCTGCACCACGCGCAGGACCACCGTCTGCGCAGCCTCGCCCAGCCCGTCCACCGGGGCATCGAGCTCGGTCGCGATGTGCAGGCCGGACAGCGCTGCCTGCGTGGCCACCGTGTCCGCGATCGATCCGTCGAGCCCCAGCTCCGCCAGCACGGGGGGCCGCAGCTGGCCGATGAACCCGCGCACGTCGCCCAGCTCGCGGCGCAGCAGCTCGCGCAGGAACCGGAGCTCCGTGCGGGCGAGCGGGTGATCGGAGTCGAACACCCGCTCGATGAACTCGACCTGGAAGATCGCGTTCGACAGAACCTGGGCCGGGCCGTCGTGGACCTCCTGGGCCAGCCGCGCCCGCTCGGCCTCCTGGGCCTCCACGATGCGCATCTGGACGTCGGTGGGCGTGCCGGGCGTGCTGTCGGACACCAGCGACGCATCGCCGCGCTCGAGGAACAGCCAGGTGCTCTCGAGGCTCTTGATCGCCAGCTCGAGCCGCGACAGCTCGGCCTCCCGACGGCCGAGCTCGGTCCGGAGCTGGCCCACCTCGCCGCGCACCATCCGCAGGCGAAGGTCGGCGGCTCCTGCCTCGGCGGCGGCAACGGCGAGCGCATCGAGCGAGACGGGAGCGCCCCGACCGCGCGATCCGTTGGAGGTGTCTGCGACGTCCGAGCCTGCATCGCCCGGCGTCTCGCGCTCGAACGACATCAGGTCGTCGCGCAGCGCCTGCCAGCGGGCAAGATCCTCGACATACGCGGTCCGGTACCGGTCGCGGACGGCGCGCAGCGTGTTGGCGCCGTACGAGAGCGCCTCGGCCGCCTCGGCCTGGAGCTCGTCGAAGCGCGTATCGGCCGGCTCGTCCATCGGACCATCCATCGGCTGGAGTGTATCCGTGTCGCGCGTCATGGCGAGGGCCGCCTGGTGGAAATCGGTGCCGGGACGGCGGCGACGCCGGCGCACACGATGCGGAACACGCGGATCCCATCGAGCGCTCCCACCTTCGCCGGATCGTCCGGGATCGGCAGCAGGACCTCCTGGAAGCACCGGGCGTCCGGCGCCGGCCCATCGAGCACCGCGGGCCATTGGCCGTGACCAGGATCGGCGGAGATGAGCCAGCGGGCGCCGAACCGCGTGGCGAGGTCGAGCACGTCGGCCGGTGACTCGTCGGGCAGCCCCAGCGTGGGCACTCGCTCCGTCTCGGCCAGCCAGATGGGGAAGTCCGTGATCACCGGAGTCGATCCGTCAAGGGGGGCACCGATCGCCTCCATCTGCTGCGCCAGCACGTCGTACATCCCCTCGGTCGCGCGCGACCCGCCTCCGAACCCGGGCAGCAGCACCACGGTGAACAGGGCGGAGGCGAACACGCCCAGCAGCGGACCGAGCCAGGCGACCGGCCGCGTCCAGCCCCGGCGTCGTCCAAGCGCGGCGATCCCGGCATCGAGCGCACCCAGCGCGGACAGGATCAGCAGCACGTGCACCGGAACGGCCGCGTGGAGGAAGGTGCCCCAGGTCGTCGCCACCGGGAACAGCAGGCTGGTGACGAGGAACGTGACGACGGACAGGATCACCAGCGGCCGCAGGACGCGATCGCGAGCCTGCCACGGGAGCGCGAGCAGGCCGAGGATCGACAGCGGGACCCCCAGGAACAGGAGGACGTTGCCCAGGTTGTGGCCGATCCCGGTGATCCGCATGTCGAGCAGCGCTCCGGGTCCCACGGCGAGGTATCGCGACAGCGTCGGTGGCACGTTCCACGCGAAGATGTCGAAGCCGGACACCGACAATGCGTTGGAGACGGCCTGCCCCGGCAGCGGGTTGCCGAACACGACCCAGTCGCGGATCGCCCACGGCGCGAACACCGCCAGGCTGACGGCCGCCACCACGCCGATCAGCCGCAGCCGGATCGCGCGAGGCTGCGCGGGCAGCCGCCAGGCCAGCCATGCCCAGGCGAGGGCGAGCCAGACCGCCTCGTTGCGCGTCAGTGCCGCCGCGCCGAGGACCAGGCCCAGGCCGATCAGCCGTGGATCCCGGTATCGCGCGCCCGCCGGCGCTCGAAGGATGCGCGTCATCAGCAGGCACGCGGCAAGCGCGAGCACGCCGAACAGCATCGTGGAGTCCGGCAGCGCCGAGTGCAGGACCAGCGGCAGATAGACAGCGGTGGTCAGCCCGGTGCCGATGGCCAGCGTCCGCGCCCGCCCGACCGGCAGGTTGCGCTCGCGCGCGAGGTCGGCGGCCAGCCGCCAGGCCAGGACGACGAGCAGCGCCCCCAGCAGCGCCGAGGTGACCTGGGCCGCGCGCATCGCCGTCTCGAGCGGGATCGGCGCCCGTGCGCCCGACAGCACCATGGGGATCGCGTCGAGCAGCGACGGCAGCGGAAGCCAGACCTCGAACGCCGGCCGTGGGAACACCAGCGGCGGTGTCCCGTAGCTCCACAGCGCGTCGGACACGAGACCGCGCCCTTCGACCAGGTTGCGGGCAACTCCCACGTAGTAGGCGGTGTCCTCGGGTCTCGGGAAGGGGATCGTCGAGGCGGCGACCGCTCGCACGACGAGGGCAGCGACGAACAGGCCGATGGCGCTCAGCCAGGCCTCGCGGCGGCTCATCGGGTGCCTCCGACGAGGAGCGCGCTCGCGCCCGCTGAGCAGCGCGGGTCATCGGCGGCAAGGCAGACCGGGTACACGGACACGTCGTCGCGGCTGGTGATCGGCGGGCCTACCCACGCGGGTCGCTGGTGATCGACCAGGATCGCGCGCGCCGCGGGAACCGTATCGGCCTTCTCCAGGACCAGCCAGCGGATGTCGTACGCGCGCGCGACCGCCTCGACGGTGTCCAGCGGGTCGTTGACCAGGACGACCCCCGGGTGTCCGGTCCAGTAGCGATAGCCGGCGGCATCGATCGACATCACGCGGTCCGACGCCGGAGCCCCGGCAGCGTCGAGCGCGGCACCGACCGCCTCCATCCGCTGGCGCTTGGCGTCCCACGTGGCATGCACGCTGATCGCGCCGAAGACCGCGGCGAGGACGCCGAACGCGACCGCGCCACTCACGAACACCCGCGATGCCCGGGCCACGTCCCAGCCTCGCCGGCGAGCCGCGAGCCAGGCAATCCCGGCCACGATTCCGTCCAGCGCGAGCACATACCCGTGCGGCACCAGCGCGACGGCGGAGTGGATGAACGTTCCGCCGGGCACGTGCACGGCCGAGACCAGGGCGCTGAACGAGAACAGCAGCACGGCATAGCCAAGGAACGGGCCGAAGGTCGCGTCGCCGCGCCGCCGCCAGGCGCCGGCGAGCATGAACGGCACCAGCACCAGCACGCCCACGAGGATGCTGAAGATGAACATCGCGGCAACGAGGCCGCCCAGCCGGCTCAGCAGCAGCGGCCCGATGCCCATGCCCAGCAGGTGGTCGAGCGTGGCCGGGATCGTGATGCTGTTCCACTCGCCGATGTCGCGGATGAACAGCACCTTGCCCGACGCCGTGGACGGAGACAGCGACCCGAACACGGCCAGCTGGCGCAGGTACCACGGACCGACCGAGACCGCGAACAGGGCGACGGCCCCGAGCGCCGCGACCAGCGGGATCCGGGCCGGGCGGGCCGGCCGATCCCCGAACGGCCGCCGCGTGCGCCATCGATCCCACAGGAACACGGCGCCCAGGACGGCCAGCACGAGCACCCCGTCGTTGCGTGACAGCGTCGCCAGCCCGGCGAGCAGCCCCGCCAGCGCGAAGTCCCGCGGCCGGCCGCGAAGCCCTCGTGCGGCGAGCCACAGCGACCCGGCGACCAGCGGCTGGTACAGCGAGAAGTTGTCGGGCTGTGCCATGTACACGAACGACAGCGCTGGGAACGCGGTCAGCACGCCGGCCGCGGCCGCGACGAACGGGGAGAGCCCCGCGTCGCGCGCGATCGCCCAGGCCAGCGGCGCCGCGAACGCGCCGGCGATCGCGAACGGCAGGGCCGAGGCCATCGCCGTGGGACCCAGCAGCCAGATGAACGGCACCTGCACCAGCGACGCGAGCGGCATCCAGTGGGCGTTGGACGCGATCGGCAGGACCGGGTTGGCCGGGATCTTCCCGCCCACCTCGGCGAAGATCCAGACCACGTCCACGTGGAAGCCGTGGCCGGCGGCCAGCTGGCGCGCCACGTCCACGTAGTAGAACGAGTCGGGGTAGGCCGGGTCCGGAAAGCCGGCCGCGACCACCAGGCGGGCCACGAGGGCGAGCGCATACAGGGCGATGGGTGTTCGCACAGCCGGTGCAGCCTAGCACCGGGGGTGGGGCGCATCAGAGGGGTACGAACGGGCTATCGGGGTGCGGCAGCGGACCCGTCGCGAGGGCCCCGCCCGAACGAGTATCGTGCGCCGGTGACTTCCGCGCCTCGGCACAGGATCTCCCCGGGCGGCCGCCGTTCGTTGCGAGCCGTCGCAATCCTCGCGGCGGTTGTGGGTGTGCTGCTGGGGCTCGAGACCCTCGTGCTCCACCTGTCGTCCGATCCGTTCGCCGACACCCGCGTGTACTACGACGCGGCAACGCGTCTGAACTCTGGCTTGCCGCTGTACGACGCATCGGCAACGAACAGCATCGGGCTGTATCTCAACCCGCCGTTGCTCGCCATCCTGTTCCGGCCGCTGGCGCTCATGCCGTTCGAAGTCGCGGCCGCGACGTGGGAGCTGATCGTGGTGGGTTCACTCGTGCTCGTGCTGCGGCGCATCGGCCTGCGAGAGCCTGTGCTCATCGCGCTCGGCTGCCTCGCGCTGCCGATCCTCTGGGCGCTGAGCGTCGGCCAGGCTGAGCCGGTGGTGACGCTCCTGCTCGCGATCGGGAGCCCTGCCGCGGTCGCATTCGCAGGGCACCTGAAGCTGCTCCCATGGCTCGTTGCGGTGTTCTGGATCGGGCGGCGTGACCTGCGGTCGCTCGGGCGCTTTGCCGGTTGGGCCTTGGCGATCGGGGCAATCCAGCTTGTGCTGGAACCGGCCGGCACGCTCGCGTACGTGCAGCTGACATGGCTCCAACCCGCGTTCGATGTCCGCAACGTCTCGCCGTTCGCCATCCACCCCGTGCTGTGGCTTGCCATGGTTGCCGGTCTGACTGCCGCTGCACTGCGCCTGGCGCGCACGCCCTGGGGTTGGCCGCTGGCGGTATCGCTCGCCGTTCTCACGTATCCGCGGCTGCTCGTGTACCAGCTGACATCGCTGCTCGCGGCGTTCGGCGGGCCCCGGTCCCCAGGCGGAGGGATCCGCCCCGTGGTGGTCCTCGCATTGATGCCCGCCACCCTGCCCGCCCCTGTCGGCCGCCGAGACGTGGTCGCGCTGACGATTCTCAGCCTGATCGGCGTTGGCGTCCCCCTCTGGCTGTCAGCGGCAGCGGGTGCCATCGGCATCCCGGGCAACGACGGCTGGGTGTACATGCAAGCAGCGGAGGGCCTGTTCCGGACGGGCAGTCTGGACATGCCCGGCCACACGGCGGCGTCGGTCGGGCAGGTCGTGACCGTCCAGCCCTTCCTGTGGCTGTCGGGCGGCGACCCCTGGGCGTTCACCGCCTACGGGCTGGTTCTCACGCTGATCGGCGTGGTGGCCACGTATCTCCTCGCCCGGTGCTTCGTCGGGACGGGAGCTGCGGTCCTGGTGGTGCTGCTGGTGGAGGCCTTCCCGGGGTTTGCCCGCGAGACCGTGGCGTTCATGACCGACGTTCCAACGTATGCGCTCACGATGCTGTGCCTCCTCCTGGGCGTCCGGTGGCTCCAGGGCGGAAGCCGGCGGATGGAGCTGGCCGCGTCAATGGCGGTCGGCCTGCTGGCGGTCAGCATCCGGGAGTTCGCCCTGGCGGCGCCGGTCGCGATCCTGGTTGTCGGCTGGGCCCGCGGCCGCGCGGACGAGCGCGCGTGGCTTGCCGCGTGTCGGCTGCGCTTGCCGTTGGCGTCCTGGCTGTCCTCGCCTTTGTTGCCTCGATCACGGGCCGGTCCGTGCCGACGACGCCGGACATCGGGAGGCTGGCGATCATCGGGCCGGCCTTCGCGACGCTCGCCGCGGTGCTCCTTCCTGCCACCGCGCTGGCCGTGGGCCGGCGCATCGCAACGGTCACCGCCGGCCAGGTCATCCTCGCGGCCGGCGTCATCCTTTGCTGCGCCGTCGTGGCGTTCCCGCACGGTGCGCTCGCGGGAAACCTGTGGCTTGCGAATGGGATCGCCGGCAACGACCTGCTGGCAGGGAGTCGCGATGCGGTGATCGGTGACTACGCATGGGCACTGTCGGAGCAGCTGGCCTGGTTCGCGGCGATGCTCCTTGCCGCCCTGGCCATCCGGTCGGTCGAGACGGCCGCGGGAGCGGCCCGATCGCGAGTCGCGCTCAAGGCATCCGTCCGACGCGTCGCCGACGGCACGGAGGCACCATTGATGGTGTTTCTGGCGGTGTACGTCGCGGGCCTCCTCGCGTTTGCGTCGGTCGGCACCATCCTCGACCGATACCTCTTCCTCATCGTTCCCGCCTCGGCCGTCCTCCTCCTGCGGGGCGCCCCCAGGCGGGATGGCCTCGGCCGGAGTCATGCGTTCGCCCACGGCGCTTTCGCGTGGCTCGCCGTTTCCGGGATCGTCATCGCAGCCAACTCGTTCGCATACGATGCGGCGCGCTGGCGCGCCGGCTGGATGCGGTGGCGATGGGCTATGACGCGGCGACCGTGGACGCCGGCTACGAATGGGTCGGGTACCACGCGAACGGGGCGGGCAACGCGGATCCCGGCTATGGCATCACCTGGTACGACGATTGGATCGCAAACGCGCGTCCCTGCGCGGTCGTGTCCAATACCCAGGTGGAGCTCGGCAGATTCCGACTCATCGGGGTGGACCGGCGGCCTACCGCAAGTACCTGTTCCTTGGTCCCGCCCAACCGCTGTTCCTGTACGGTGCCCTGGCGGCCGCGTGTCCGAGGCTTCCCTCCAGGCCTCGCGGCGCGGCGACCCCAGACGCTGACGGGCTCGGTTCGCTGACTGGCTGCGGGTGGCTACACTTCCGCCATCGTCCGCAGCGGCGCTAGCAGCACACGGGGGCGGATCTTGAAGGTCGTCATCCTGGCCGGCGGTCTCGGCACCCGGTTGTCCGAGGAGACCGCCGCCCGGCCCAAGCCCATGGTGGAGATCGGCGATCGGCCGATCCTCTGGCACATCATGAAGAGCTACAGCCACTACGGGTTCAGCGACTTCGTGGTCTGCCTGGGCTACAAGGGCTACATGATCAAGGAGTACTTCTCCAACTACTTCCTCCACATGTCGGACGTGACGTTCGACATGCGCGACAACTCGATGGAGGTCCACCAGAACGCCGCCGAGCCGTGGCGCGTGACGCTGGTCGACACGGGCGCCAACACGCAGACGGGCGGCCGCCTCAAGCGCGTCGCCGACTACGTCCGCGACGAGACCTTCATGCTGACCTACGGCGACGGCGTGGCGGACATCGACATCCCGGCGGCTGCTCGCCTTCCACCGGGCCCACGGCAAGCTGGCGACGATCACCGCCGTCCAGCCGATGGGCCGCTTCGGGGCGCTGCAGATCGACGAGGACGAGACGGTCGAGCACTTCTCCGCGCCCGTCGTCCGGGCGTTCCAGGAGAAGCCGGAAGGCGACGGCGCCTGGGTCAACGGCGGGTTCTTCGTGCTGGAGCCGGCGGTGCTCGACCGGATCGCCGGGGACCAGACGCCCTTCGAGGGCGCACCGCTCGAGAGCCTGGCGGCCGACGGCGAGCTGCGCGCCTACCGCCATCACGGGTTCTGGCAGCCGATGGATGCGCTGCGGGACCTTCGCGCGCTCCAGGCGCTGTGGGACTCGGGCGAGGCGCCGTGGGCCGTCTGGAAGCACGACGAACATGGGGAGCCAGATGGGCATCGCTGAGACCTACGCCGGCCGCAACGTCTTCGTCACGGGACATACCGGGTTCAAGGGTTCGTGGATCTCCCAGTGGCTGGTGACGCTTGGCGCCCACGTCACCGGCTACGCGCTGGATCCGCCGACGCAGCCCAGCCTGTTCGACGCCCTGGACCTCCGCTCGCGGATGGACCACGTCGTCGCCGACGTCCGGGACCGCAGCCGCCTCGCCGCGGAGGTCGACGCCGCGCAGCCGTCGGTGATCTTCCACCTCGCCGCCGAGGCGATCGTCCGCCGGGGCTACGTTCAGCCGGTCGAGACCTTCGAGACCAACGTGATGGGCACCGTGAACCTGCTCGAGGCGGCGCGGTCCTGCCCGTCGGTGCGCGCGGTCGTCATGATCACCAGCGACAAGTGCTACCAGAACCCCGACACGGCCCAGGCCTTCCGCGAGACGGATCCCATGGGCGGGCGCGACCCGTACAGCGCGAGCAAGGGGTGCGCCGAGCTCGTGACCTCCGCATATCGGGACAGCTTCTTCGCCGACGGCGCCTCGGTGGCATCCGTCCGGGCCGGCAACGTCATCGGTGGCGGCGACTGGGCGCTGGACCGCCTGCTCCCGGACATGGCCCGGGCGGTCGCCGCGGGCGAGGTGGTCATCGTCCGAAACCCGGACGCGACGCGGCCCTGGCAGTACGTGCTGGAGCCGCTGTCGGGCTACCTGCGCCTGGGATCGCTGCTGCTGCGGCCAGGACGGTCGTCGCTACGCGGAAGCCTGGAACTTCGGGCCGACGGACACGGGCGGGGATCGCCCCGTGCGCTGGGTCGTGGACCGCTTCCTCGAGGGCTGGGGCGCGGGCACCTGGAGCACGCCGACGAATGCCGGCCCGCAGCCGCACGAGGACAACCGGCTCAGCCTGGACAGCAGCAAGGCGCGCGAGCGGCTCGGCTGGGCGCCGGTGTGGGATGGGCCGACGGCCGTGCGCCGGGCCGCGGAGTGGTACCGCGAGTACTACCGGGCCCCTGCGAGGGCTCTCGAGCTGGTCGAAGATCACCTCCACGCCTACCAGGCGGACGCCCGCGCGATGGGGCTGCCCTGGGCCGCCAGCGAGGAATCGACCACGTGACGTTGCCGCGCCACGACGCCGCAGACACCCGCAGCCAGATCCTGGAGCTCGTCGGCCAGTACTACCGGGAGCGGCACGCGCCGGTCCCGTTCGATCCGGAGCGGGACCCCGTGCGCTATTCCGGCCGCGTGTTCGGCGAGGAGGAGCTCCGCCTGCTGGTCGATTCGAGCCTCGACTTCTACCTCACGGCCGGCCGCTTCACGGAGCAGTTCGAGGCCGGGTTCGCGGACCATCTCGGCCGCTCTGACGCGCTGTTCGTCAACTCCGGCTCGTCGGCCAACCTGGTCGCGCTCGCGACGCTCACCTCGCCCAAGCTCGGCGACCGACGCCTCCAGCCCGGCGACGAGGTGATCACGGTCGCGGCGGGCTTCCCCAGCACCGTGGCGCCGATCGTCCAGCACGGTCTGGTCCCGGTGTTCGTGGATGTCAGCCTGGACGGCTACAACGCGGATCCGGACGGGCTCCGGGCGGCCGTCGGGCCGCGGACCCGGGCGATCATGCTGGCGCACACGCTGGGCGTGCCGTTCGACGTCGACACGGTCATGGAGCTGGTCGAAAAGCACGACCTGTGGCTGGTCGAGGACAACTGCGACGCTCTCGGTGCGCGCTACCGCGACCGGCTCACCGGGACCTTCGGCCACCTGGCCACGTCGTCCTTCTACCCCGCCCACCAGATCACGACCGGCGAGGGTGGCATGGTCGTGACCGATGACGAGGCGCTGGCCAGGATCGCGCGCTCGATCCGCGATTGGGGCCGCGACTGCTATTGCCTGGGCGGCGAGAACAACACCTGCGGCAAGCGCTTCAGCCAGCAGTTCGGCAGCCTGCCGCACGGCTACGACCACAAGTACGTGTACAGCCATCTCGGCTACAACCTGAAGGCCACGGACATGCAGGCGGCCATCGGCGTTGCCCAGCTGGCCCGTCTCGACGGGTTCGTCGCCGCCCGCAGGCACAACCACGCCCGCCTGCTCGAGGCGCTCCGACCCTACGAGGACCGGCTCCTGCTGCCGATGACGCCGCCGCACACCGATCCGTCCTGGTTCTCGTTCGTGATCACCGTTCGCGAGGACGCGGGGTTCACGCCGCAACGAGCTGACCGGGTTCCTGGAGGCGAACCGGATCGAGACCCGCAGCCTGTTCAGCGGCAACCTGCTGCGGCACCCGGCGTTCGAGTCCATCGAGCGGCGGGTCATCGGCGACCTGCCGAACACCGATGCCGTCATGAACCGGACGTTCTTCGTGGGCGTGTACCCGGGGATCGACGACGCCCGGCTGGACTACATGGCCGACGTGTTCGGCCGGTTCATGGCCGGGGCGCGCGAGGCGGCCGGGTCGGTGCACGCCCCCGCGCCGGCAGCGGACCGCTGAGCGGGCGGTGGCGGTCGTCCGGCGGATGCCCTGCACGGTGCGCGGCGTGATCGACCACGGCGAGCGCGTGTACACGGTGGACCTGGAGCCGTCGATGGCGGTGCCCCGGTTCACGCCGGGGCAGTTCCTGCACCTCGCCCTCGATCCGTACGAGGCCGACGGCTTCTGGCCGGAGTCCCGCGTGTTCTCGATCGCGAGCTCGCCCGACGAGCGGGACCGCCTGTCGATCACGTACGCGGTCAAGGGCGCCTTCACGACCCGGATGGAGCGCGAGCTCGCGGTTGGCGGTTCAGCGCCTGGGTCAAGCTGCCGTACGGGGAGTTCGTGGTCGAGCCGGACCGGGACGCGGTGCTGTTCGCCGGTGGGACCGGGATCACCGCGTTCACGGCGTTCCTGCGATCGCTGGCGCCGGAGCGAACTTCGCGGGTGGTCCTGTTCTACGGCGCCCGGACGCCGGACCTGTTCGTCTACGGCGACCTGGCTCGAGGCACGAGCCCGCGAGGTTCCGGCGCTGACGTGCCACCTCGTGTGCGAGGCGACGGACGGCAGGCTGGACGTGGATGCCGCCTGGCCGGCGATCGACGACGCTGGAGAACCCGCTGTTCTACCTGAGCGGGCCGCCGGCGATGCTCGCGGCGCTCACCGGGCAGCTGCAGGGCCGCGGCGTGCCTGAGGGCGCGATCCGTACCGACGCATGGGAGTGAGCGCCGGCACCGCCGATACCTGCCGCCTCTGCGGCGCAGGCCTGCCGGCGACCGTGCTGGTTGAACTCGCGTCCGCCCCACGCGGTGCACAGGCTTTCCTTACCGAGGCTGAGGCCGCATCGGACGCTCCGATCTCGATCGCTGTCCGGCAGTGCGCCGCGTGCGGGCTCGTCCAGACGACGAGCGAGCCCGTGCCGAACTGGCAACATGTCATCCGCTCCGGCGGCCACTCGCCGTCGATGCGAGACGTTCGGCGGCGCCAGTTCGAGGCGCTCCTCGCACTTGCGGGGCGACCCGGCCTGCGAGTGCTCGAGGCTGGTAGCGGCCCAGGCGAGAATCTTTCGCTCTTGGTCGACCTTGGAGCGAACGCGTACGGCGTCGAAGCCTCGCCCGCAAACGTGGCCAAGAGCACGGCGGGCGGCCTGACGGTCGAGCAGGCGTTTCCGGCCAGCGGGCAGGCCCTCCGCGACGCTCCGTTCGACGCGTTTGTCACCACCAACGTGCTCGAGCACGCAGTGAATCCGCGCGACTTCCTCGCTGGGATCCGAGAGAATCTCGTCGGAGACGGGATCGGGCTCGTGGAGGTGCCGAGCCTCGAGCGGATGGTCGAACGACGGCGCGCGTACGACGTCATCGCCGATCACCTCTCGTACTTCACGGCCGAGACGCTCCGCCTGGCTCTCGAGCTCTCCGGCTTCGAGGTGATTCAGATAAGCCGCGATTGGTGGCCCGACGACCTGACAGCGATCGTCCGGTGTCGGCTGCCAGCGACATTTGGCAACGCTCAGGCTGACTTGGACCGGGCGGTGGCAGCGGTGCGGGGTTTCATCGATGTGCACGCCGGCATTGGGCCCGTGGCGGTTTGGGGCGCCAGCCACCAGGCGCTGACCCTGCTCGCGTTGGCTGGTGCCGCCGATGTCTCCTACGTGATCGACTCCGCTGCGTCCAAGCAGGGTCGGCTCACGCCCGCTACACACCTCAGCGTGGTGGCACCCACGCACCTCGCCGCGGATCCGCCCGCCGCGGTGCTCGTCATGGCAGCTGGCTACAGTGACGAGGTCGCCCGAAGCCTGCGGACGGAGCACGGCTACGAGCGAACGGTGGGCGTCCTGCGTGACGGCGGGGTGGAGCTCGTTCCAATCCCCGGTGACGGCTCGACATGACCGCGGATCATCTGCTGGCGCCCGACCTTGATGCCGTGCTTGAGCGTGCCGAGGCGGACGTCCGGACGCTCGCGCAGGGTCGGCTGTTCATCACCGGCGGGACCGGCTTCGTCGGGACGTGGATGCTCGAGTTGCTCACGTGGGCGGCCCGCCGGCTGGAACTCGACCTTCGGGTCGTCGCCCTGACGCGGTCCCCTGACGCGTGGGCCCGGCGTGTGCCTCACCTGGCTCGGAGCGGGATCGTGACCCCGGTCGCCGGGGACGTCCGCACCTTCGCCTTCCCGACCGGCGAATTCGCCGCCGCGGTACTGGGCGCCGCGTCGTCGGACAACGCCTGGACTACGGCGCACCCCGCGGAGGTCGTGGACACGATCGAGACCGGGACGCGCCGCGGCCTCGAGTTCGCCGAGGCGAGCGGGGTGTCTCGTGTCCTACTCGTGAGCAGCGGGGCGGTCTACGGCCGCCAGCCGGCGGACCTCGCCCGGCTCCCCGAGGATCACCCATGCCATTCGGACGCCAGCGACGCCTACGGAACGGCGAAGCGCGCAGCCGAGGCGATCGCGGCGCAGTGGTCCGGCGGCGGGCATGCCGCGGTGATCGGTCGGGTGTTCAGCGTCTACGGTCCTCACCAGCCGCTTCATAGCCATTTTGCGATCGGCAACTTCATCGCCGACGCGGTGGCGGGGCAGCCGGTGACCGTGCGCGGTGATGGGTCACCCGTGCGGAGCTACCTGTACGGCGCCGATCTCGCTGCCGCACTATTCGCCTGCCTCGTCCGCGGCGCGCCGGGTGCCGCATACAACATCGGCGGCACTGATCCAGTCCGTCTCGGCGACCTCGCCGCATTGGTCGCATCGCTGGCGTGTCCGCCCGTGGAGGTGCAGATCCTCGGGCAGCCGGGGAGCGTTGACCACTACGTGCCCGATGTCCGCCGGATCGCCACCGACGTTGGCTTCGTACCGGCAATCCCGCTGGCCGAGGGCGTGCGCCGGACGCTCGTGTGGGCATCACGACGGTCCGAGGGCAACTGACCCGTCGGTACCGGCGTCTGGGCGAAAGCAAAGCACCACGGCACGCACCGCTCGGGTGGGAACCGTGCGGGCGTCAAGCCGAGGTCGAGACGGTCCCCGCGCGTCCGCTCGCGGGCGAGGCGCACCCGGACCTCTGGCTCGACGCGACGTACGTCAAGGTGCACGTGACTGCAATTCGTGCCTCTACTTCTGGCGAAGAGCGGCAGATGCTCCCGCGATGGCGGGCGGGCACCCATGAGCTTGCGCTAGGCTCCGACGAGCCGCCGGCGTTACTTGGACGTCGACGTCCACCAAAGGGGGATCAGGTGCCGCACATCGAACGTCCGTCGCGCTCGTCGCGCCGTTGGCTCCTGGTGGTCGCCGTCGTCGGGTCGGGCATGTACCTTGCCGGACTCGTGACCACCACTCCCTATGGCACCGGCAGGACCGCGTTCCGCGGGAACAAGATCGGCGCCAACGGGGTCTTCACCGTGGATGAGACCCGTGTCGACAGCGGCTATGTGTCGATCGGTGTGCTCGGTGGCAATGCGGTCGACCTCGTCGCCAAGAGCGGCGAGGTCGTTCATACCTGGCGGCTTGATCACAAGATCACGGGGATGGCGACCATGGACGCGGACGGCAGCTTGTTGTACCTCGGCCTCGCTCAACAGCAAACTGACGGGCCGACGCTACCGGCCAATGCTGGCAGCGCCGGAATTGTCCAGAGGATCGCCTGGAATTCGGCGGTCGCGTGGTCGTTCGAGGACCCGCTCATCAACCATGACTTTGCGGAATTGCCGGATGGGACGATCGCCGTCATCCGGTGGAGCGTTCTCCCGACCTCCATCGCGGATGGCATCGCGGGTGGCATCCCAGGCTCCGAGCAAGACGGCCGGATGTGGGGCGATCAGATCGTCGAAATCAACCCAGCCACGAAACAGGAGCGCGTCGTCTTCGACCTCGCTCAGGCTTGGCGCCCACAAGACCGCCCGATCCCGGACTTCATGGCGCGCAAGCGAGTGGTCCCACGCCAACAGCCTCTTCTACACGCCGTCCGACCCGATCACACACCAAGAGGCCTACCTGATCAGTTACCGCAGCCAGAGCCGGATCGAGCTCGTTTCGCGCGCGACCGGTCAGGTGCTCTGGTCCTACGGTGGCCCCTGGGTCCTTGACCAGCAGCACGACGCGACGCTCCTCGACAACGGCGATGTCCTGCTGTTTGACGACGGGCAATACCTCCGAGGGGCTCCATCGGCGTCGAAAGTGCTCGAGATCGATCCGCGCACCAATCAGGTCGTGTGGTCCTACTCAGGCTACGGCGGCTTTGGCACGAACTTCTACTCGCCCATCACAGGTGGCGCCCAGCGGCTGCCAAATGCGGACACGCTCGTGACGCTGGGCACCAAGGGCCAGCTGATGGAGATCGCGCCCGACGAGACGGTCGTCTGGGACTACCGCGCAGCTTCAGACATGGCGGATCCCAAGTACCCGGCCGTCTCAGTGAACGTGCTCTTCAAGTCGCGAAGCTATCCCACATCGGAGGTCGCCCCTCTGCTGGGTGGCGGCTGAACGCCGCCCGCGCGTGGGTCTTAGGGGTGAGTGGCCCATCGGTACCGGGGCTTGGGCAATGGCCGCGCGCTAGAGTAGGCAACGTTTCGGGCGCCAGAACAGCGCCCGGCGACGGGGAGATCAAGTCTTGAGGCTCAGTGACGTCACACCGCTGTTCGTCCTCGAGATGGCGAACAACCACATGGGCAGCCTGGATCACGGGATTCGGATCGTCCACGAGTTCGCCGACGCGCTGGAGGGGTTCCCGTACCACTTCGCCGTCAAGCTGCAGTACCGGCATCTGGACACGTTCATTCACCCGGACTACCGGGGCTCGGCCGAGTTCCACTACGTCAAGCGCTTCGAGGAGACGCGCCTCACGCCGGAGCAGTTCGGGGCCCTCCGAGCCGAGATCTCCAAGGCCGGATTCCTCGCGATGTGCACGCCGTTTGACGAGCCATCGGTGGACCTGATCGAGGAACACGACTACGACATCGTCAAGATCGGCAGCTGCTCGTTCACGGACTGGCCGCTCCTCGAGCGCATCGTGCAGGTCGACAAACCGATCATCGCCTCGACCGCTGGGGCCACTCTCGACGAGATCGACCGGGTCGCCAGCTTCCTCGACCATCGCGGCAAGGACTTCGCGCTGCTGCATTGCCGGGCGGAGTACCCAGTTGCCGTCGACGACCTTCAGCTCAACCAGATCGACCTGCTCAGGTCCCGGTACCCGGGCCGGCTGATCGGCTTCTCGACCCACGAAGACCCGCAGAACCTTGTTGCCGTGCGGATGGCGGTCGCCAAGGGTGCCGCGATCCTCGAGAAGCACGTCGGTGTCCCCACCGACGCTTTCAAGCTGAACGCGTATTCCGCCAGCCCAGCCCAGGTCCGCGACTGGGTTACCGCAGCTGATGAGACGCTGCGCGCCTGCGGGGTCGTCGGTGAGCGCTATCCGGTCAGCGAACGAGAGCGCGACAGCCTCGTCGGCCTCCGGCGAGGGGTCTTCGCAGCCAGAGCCCTGGCCGTGGGCGAGGTGCTTCGCGCGGACGATGCATTCCTGGCGATTCCCGGACGGCCGGGTCAGCTGACCGCCAACGACCTGTCGAAGTACACCTCATACCGGCTGCGCGCGGCTGTGACCGAGCGCGAGCCGGTGATGTTCGACGACCTTGAGGTCGTGGACCATCGAGAGCAGGTCTGGGAGATCATCACGCAGGTCAAGGACGTCCTGCGCACGAGTGGACTTGCCGTCCCATCGATGGTCGACCTCGAGATCTCCCACCACTACGGCCTCGAACGGTTCGCCGAACATGGGGTGACGATGTTGAATATCGTCAACCGCGAGTACGCCAAGAAGCTGCTGATCATCCTCCCGGGCCAGACCAACCCCGAGCACTATCACGAGCGGAAGGAAGAGACCTTCCACGTGCTGTATGGGGAGATGGACCTGACCCTCGATGAGACGCCCTTGAAGCTCCAGGCGGGCGATGTCCAGACCGTGGAGCGCGGCGTCCGGCACGCCTTCGGTAGCGCCACTGGGGCCGTAGTCGAGGAGATCTCTACGACACATTTCGGCCCCGACTCCTTCTACACCGACACCGCCATCCCAACCACGGGTGACCGCAAGACGTACGTGACGCATTGGATGGGCTGAGGCCGACCGTCGTCTGGGACGTGGACGACGTGCTCAACGACCTGATGGCCGCATGGCTCGCGCAGGTCTGGGCATCCGAGCACCCGGAGCGACCGATCGCGCACGCGGACGTGCTGGCGAACCCACCCCACGCGTTGCTGGGGATCCAGCGCGGCGCATACCATGCGTCCCTGGATGACTTCCGAACGGGGGGCGGGTATGCCGCGCTGGCGCCCAATCCGCGCATCCTCGCCTGGCTCGAGGCGAACGGCGAACGCTGCCATCACGTGGCGCTGACGGCCACCGCGTTCCGGGCAGCGCCGTCGACCTCGGCCTGGGTGTTGCGCCATTTCGGCCGCTGGATCCGTACGTTTGCCTTCGTGCCCGCCAACCGGCCGGGCGAGACCCTGCCCAGATATGACGGGGACAAGGGCGCCTGGATGGCCCGCCTCGGTGCGACGGCAATGCTCGTCGACGATCAGCCTGCGAACCTCGATGCGGCTGCGACGGTGGGCGCGGCGACGGTCCGCTGGCCGCAGCCATGGAATGGCGCTTATGGCACCCAGGACGACGCGCTCGCCGAGCTTGATCACTGGCTCCTGGCGGCGGAGACTGCATGAAGCTCTCCGACTATGTCTTCGAGGCGGTGGCCGACGCGGGGGTCCGCCACGTGTTCTTCCTGCCCGGCGGCGGGGCGATGCACCTCGTCGATTCGCTCGGACGCTGCGACCGTCTCGAACCAGTCCTGATGCTCCACGAGCAGGCCGCCGCCATCGCCGCGGAGGCGTACGCCCGTGTCACGGGCAATCTCGGCGTGGTGCTGGTGACCACGGGACCCGGCGGCACGAATGCGCTCACGGGTGTCGCGGGAGCGTGGATCGAGTCCACGCCGGTGCTGGTGGTATCAGGCCAGGTCAAGCGCGCGGATCTCATGGGAGATCGCGGCGTTCGCCAGTTCGGCCCGCAGGAAGTGGACATCGTCAGGGTGGCGAGCCCGATCACCAAGGCGGCGGTGCAACTGGTTGAACCCGGCCTGGCTCGCCCATCTGTCGAGGGATTACTGCACGCGGCCCGGGACGGTCGACCTGGGCCTGTCTGGCTCGATGTGCCGCTCGATGTCCAGGCGGCCCAGATCGAGCCCGCAGCGCAGAAGTCGTTCGACGCGCCACCGAAGGCATCGCCCGACGCCAATTCGATCGCCGCGAGGATCATCGACGAGCTCGAAGGTGCCAAGCGCCCTGTGATCCTCGCCGGGAACGGGGTACGGCTCGCCAAGGCGGTCGAGCCACTGCGCGATGTCGTCGAGCGGTCCGGGGTCCCGCTGCTCACGAGTCGTCGCAACGGCATCGATGTGCTGCCGACTGACCACCCTCTCTACTTCGGGCGCCCGGGCTCGATGGCCCCCCGCTACGCGAACTGGGCGCTGCAGACGGCGGACCTCATCGTGATCATCGGGTGCCGCCTCGATCCCGTTCAGGTCGCGTACGACTGGGCCGGCTTCGGGCGCAATGCCCGCAAGGTCATGTTGGACATCGACGAGCACGAGATCGCCAAGATCACGCCGCCGATCGACGTGCCCATCGTCGCGGATGCCGGGCCCGTGCTTCGTGCGCTGGCAACGCGCCTTGAGGCGCACGGCGTCCCTGTTGATGCCGCTGCGGCCCGCGAGGCCTGGGCCGAGCGCTGCCGAGACTGGAGAGCCAGATACCCGGTCATCGAGGCGCGCCATAGGGACTTGCCTGATCGAGTTAGCACCTACGTCCTCGCCGAGGCGCTGTCTACCCGCCTGACGCCGGCCGACACGATGGTGATCGGGAGTTCAGGCGCCGCGATCGAGACATTCATGCTCGCGTACTCCGCGCCGCTCGGGCAGCGGGCGTTCCTCACCGGCGGCCTGGGCGCCATGGGATTCGGCCTGCCGGCAGCCATTGGGGCCTCCCTCGGTGCGAGCCGTGGGCGGACGGTGCTGGTCGACGGCGATGGCGGCTTTCAGCTCAACATCCAGGAGTTGGCGACGCTCCACCGGCTGGGCTTGCCGGTCAAGGTCTTCGTGCTTGACAACCAGGGCTACGCGTCCATTCGCGCGAGCCAGCGCCGGCACTTCGAGGGCCGCTTCGTCGGCGCCGACGCCAGCAGCGGCCTCGAGATTCCGGACATCGTCGCGATCGCGGAGGCGTACGGACTGCGGACCGCGCGCGTGTCGCGTCACGTCGACTTGCCCGTGTCCTCGCCGAGGTCCTGGCAGGAGACGACCCGGTGATCTGCGTGGTTGACGGTGACCCCGATGAGATCGCAGAGCCGCGCTCGACGTCGCAGGTGCTGCCCGACGGCTCCATGACATCGCGCCCCCTCGAGGA
>CAVTIN010000002.1:0-134178 GCA_963734895.1 uncultured Chloroflexia bacterium
CGATCAGCCCGATCTCCCACGCCATGAGCCGGCGCGAGCCGGCACGTCCGGCATCGTAGTCGGCGACGTGCGCCTCCCATTCGGCGGTCACGAACTCGGCCATCAGGGCGTCCGACACGTCCGTCCGGGCGATCGTGCCGTCGTAGTCGACCAGGAATGCCAGGGGCGGTTGGCCGGGTCGGAGCGGCGGGACCGGGAGCGGCCGGACGCGGCTGCCCTGCGGCGGATCGGGCAGATCGGTTGTCATCGAACCTTGGTCATCGAGCCGAGGGTAGCCGCACTCGAACCCACGGCGGGATGATGGCCGGCTGGCGAAGCAGCCACACGCCGGCCACGATCACGACACCCCCCAGCACCTGCGCGGGCCGGACGGGCTCGGCCAGCGCGACCGCACCCAGGGCCACAGCACCGGCCGGCACCAGGAGCATCAGCGACATCACGCGCGTGGGGCCCACCAGACGGATCGCGTTGAACACGATCACGTTGGCGATCGCGGCCGCGAGCGCGCCCGAATAGAGGACGCCCACGAGGGCCGCCGGTGTCACGTCGCCGGGCGGCGACGTGACCGCCTCCCAGAGACCGAACGGCATGAGGAACAGCGCGCCGCCAAACACAGCCCACGCAGTCGCCTGGAGGGGATCGATGCGCCGGAGGAGTCGGGCGCCCGCGACTGCGTATACAGCCCACAACGCCGCCGCCGCGAGGGTGAGCAGGTCGCCGCCGAGCGATGCGCCGAGCCGGAGCTCATGCCCGGCCGCGATCACCGCGGCGACGCCACCGAAGGCCACGATCGCCCCCGCGAGCTTTGGCGGCGTCAAACGGTCGAGCCCGAACGCACCCCCGAGCAACGCCACGAGGACCGGCGACGCCGCGATGATCAACGCCGAGTCGCCGACGGTGATCTGGGTCAGCCCGACCGTCCACAGCACCTGGTAGCAGCCGAACCCGAGGACACCCAGCCCCATCAGGATCCAGCCGTCGCGCCCGGGCCAGCGGATGACGCCGGACCGCCAGCGGATGATCAGGAACAGGGTGGCGACGGCCACAACCCAGCGAAGCGACGTGAAGGTGAGCGGACCGAACACCCCGATCGCGGCCTTGACGACCACGAAGTTGGCCGACCAGATCGCCACCGTGATCAGCACGGCCGCTTCTGCGAGCCGTCGCTCGCGCTCGTGCCCAGCGTGCGCGGACATGGAGACGCCCGCCGGATCGGCGGGCGTCGGGTCGGGCTCTGGGGCGACGGCGGGCGGTCCGCCCGTCGCGTTGGGCCTGTCGATCAGGCGCCTTCCTGCTCGAGCTCGAGCGCCTCTTCGTCATCCTCTTCGGTGAGCTTGAGCCAGATGAACAATCCGGCCAGCACCACGAGCGGGATCACGATCAATGCGCCCAGGGTCACCCCGAGGGCGACCGCCACGGTTCGCAGCGCCTTCATCGGGTTGGGCCTCCTTCGCTACGACGAACTCCGATGATTGTGCCGGTTGCGGCGCCGGCTGTCATGCGGTGGGCGAAGGATCGGGCGCCGCGGCGGGGGCCGCATCCGTCGCCCGCAAGGTCGGGCCCTGCGCGACGAGGTCGGCAACATCCTCTCGCGTGAACTCGGCGATCTGGTGACGAACGCCGGCGTGTCCCCCGACCAGGAGTCGGATCACGTACGCGCCATCCTGCTCCAGCAGGAACATGTCCTTGGGCTTCTGGCCGTCCATCCAGTGGCCAATCACGCGCAGCGCCTGTTCGTATGGGCCTGCGTTCGGATCCGGGACCGGCTCCGCACTCCCCCGCCGCGTCGCCGCTTCCTCCATGAACTTCGCGATGTCGTCATCGAGGAAGGTCAGCGTCTCCTTCGAGATCGAGCCTACCGACTCCGACCAGGCACCGCTGTCCTCGCCCGCCGCGACCAGGCCCTGGACGATGAACCCGTCCGGAACTTCGAGCAGCAGGATGTCCCGGGTTCCGCGTGTATCGAGGAACGCTCCGATCGAGCGGAACACTTCCTCGAAGTCCTGCCGCGGGCTGCCTTCGTAGATCCGCATTGGCTGCTCCCTCGCTGCGGCCCCACCACCCCGTCATCGCGCACGGCCGACGATCAGAGGACCCGGCCTGACTGGCGCCCGTCCTTCGCGCGTCATTCGTTCGCCGGAAGCTGGCGGTCGCCGCGAGTGTACTTAGCCCCTCCCCCGCACACAAGGCGCGTCCGGCATGGCGAACCGGCACCCTGGGTCAGGCAGGGGTCGTCACCAGCGCGACCGCGAGCTCGCCGGCGACCCGCGCATCGTTCACGATGAGCGCGATATTGGCGGCGACCGACGCCCCGTCGGTGATCGAGGCGATCCGGGCCAGCAGCCACGGGGTCAGCTCGGGCCCCACGATGCCGGTGTGGTCCGCCTCGCGGACCGCCTGCGCGACGGCGGCACGGGTGACGTCATCGGGGAGCGCATCTCCCTCCGGCACCGGAGTGCACAGGAGCACGCCCGACTCGAGACCGAGCGCGTCGTGCGCGGCGACCAGGCGGGCGGCGGCGGCGACGTCCGGGACGGACAGCGGAGCCCGGATGCCGCTGCCGCGAGCGTAGAAGCCCGGGAGCTCGTCGGTCCCGACGGCAACGACCGGGACCCCGTGGGTCTCGAGGTACTCGAGCGTCAGGGGGACGTCGAGGATCGCCTTTGGGCCTGCACACACCACCGCGACCGGAGTCCGTGACAGCTCCTCCAGGTCGGCCGAGATGTCGAACGTCGGCCGCGCACCGGTCAGGGCACCGCGGTGAACGCCTCCGATCCCACCCGTCGCGAACACGCGGATGCCCGCGGCATGCGCGGCGATCATCGTCGCCGAGACGGTCGTCGCCCCCCAGCCGCCCGAGGCGGCGGCGGCGGCCAGGTTGGGCCGCGCGACCTTGACCACGGAGCCACGCGGTGCGATGGCCAGCGTCTCGAGGTCGATGCCCGACAGGCCCACCAGGAGGCGCCCATCGTTGAGGGCCACCGTGGCGGGGATGGCTCCGGAAGCGCGAACCGCGAGCTCGGACGCAGCCGCAACCTCGAGATTCTGGGGATAGGGCAGCCCGTGGCTGATCAGGGTCGACTCGAGCGCGACCACGGGCCGCCCGTCGGCGAGCGCGTCGGCGACCTCGGGCGCGATCGTGAGGCGTTCGGGCTGGATCATGGGCTCGAGGGTACGCCGGGTGATCAGGCGGCGCGCGCGAGTGCGACGGCCTCGGCCTGGGACAGCGCTCGGCCCTCGGCCCACCCCTTCTCGAACGCCGACCGCTCGAGCGCAGACCGCGTCCGCTCCACGTACGCGGCGAACTCCGGTTCTTCTTCGAAGGTAAGCCGGGAGTGCACCGACGCTCGCAGGCCGTCCGCGGCACCCAGGAGCCGAACCGCCCGATCAACGTCCGATCGCTCGACCGCGAGGTACGCGATGCTCTCGAGCTGGCTCGCGATCGCTCCCTTGTGACCCAGGTGGACCCAACCACCGATGGTCTCGCGATAGAGGGCGAGGGCGTCCTCGAAGCGCCCGCCGTGCCGCAACGCATGCGCCAGGTCGCTCCGGGCCACGAGTACGAACCGCTCGTCGCCGAGCTCCATGAATCGCTGGATCGCGGCACCGAAGGCCGCAACCGCCTCGTCCGTCCGCCCCTCGCGCCCCAGCGTGCGGCCCTGGGATATCGACGCCGCGCCGATCGCATACGGGCTGCCGGACCGGTACGCCGCCGCCACGCCACGCTCGAGCAGCGCTGCGCCGCCCTCGGGGTCGAAGGCGCCCAGGCCAGCGCCGGCAAACGAGGCGGACATGGCGACCATCCACCATTGGCCGCTTCGCTCGGCCTGATCGGCTGCCTCCACGAAGATGCTGCGCACGTCGGTGCCGCCGGAACCTGCCCGCCCGGAGAACACCGTGGCGATCGCCAGGCCGTTGAGCGCATACAGCCGCGCCACTGCGTCCCCGGACGCATCAGCGAGCGCCATCGCATCCTCGGCCCACTGGATCGCCGTGACCCCGCGGCCGGACATCGCCCACAGGCGGGCGGCCTCGCCCATCAGCCTCGCCGCCAGCGCCTGGTCGGCGGGAGCCGCGTCCGCGCGGCCAATCGTCCAGGCCCTGGCGATCTCGATCGCCGCCACGAGGCGGGCATCGTTGTCCTCCGAGATGACCCTCGTCGCCCAGTAGCCGAGCAGCGCCGTCCCCATCCGGACCGCGGTCCACGGGGCGGCCTCGAGGCCCCATTCGAGGGCGGCACCGAGGTTGTCGAGCTCGTCGTCGAGGCGATCGAGCCAGTCGACCATCGCCGGACCATGCAGCGGGTCCTCGGCCTCCGCGGCAAGCGCCGCGAAGACCGCGAGGTGGCGGTCCGCCACGTCGGATGCCTCGCCGGCCTCGATCAGCTTCTCTCGCGCGTACTGTCGGATCGTCTCGAGCAACCGGTACCGCGTCGCGGTCCCGCGGTCCGAGAGCACCAGCGATCGATCGACCAGCCGGGTCAGGCCGTCGGCAAGGTCGACGGGATCGATCTGCCCGTCATCGTCTCCGACGATCCGGGCGGCAATCGGGACGGTCCAGCCTCCGGTGAACACCGACAACCGCCGCAGCAGGCGTCGGTCCTCGTCCGTGAGCAGGTCCCAGCTCCAGTCGATCAACGCGCGCAGCGTCTGCTGGCGAGGAACAGACGTACGGCGACCGCCCGCCAGCAGACGGAACCGGTCGCCAAGCCGCAACGCGATGTCGTCCGGCGACATCGACGACACCCGGGCCGCCGCCAGCTCGATCGCGAGCGGGATGCCGTCCAGACGGCGGCAGATCTCGGCGACCGCGGCGACGTTGGCGGTGTCGAGCACGAACGACCGATCCGCCGCGGCCGCGCGCTCGGTGAACAGCCGGACGGCCTCCGTCGATGTGGCCGCCGCGATGTCGTCCGCATCGATCTCGCCGCCGGCGGGGGTGCCCGACAGTGACGGACACGACAGCGACTGCAGCTGGAGCACGGCCTCACCCGGGATCGCCAGCGCTTCGCGGCTCGTGGTCAGGACGCGCAGGCCAGGTGCGCCGGCGAGCATCGCGTCGGCGAACCGGGCCACCCCGTCGACCAGGTGCTCCGCGTTGTCGAGCAGGAGCAGCAGTTCCTTGTCCGCGAGGAACTCGGCGACCGTCGCCTTCGCCGGCACTCCGGGAACCTCCGGCGCGCCAAGCGCGCGTGCGACCTCGGACGCGATCTGCGACGGATCGCCCAGCGGTGCCAGCTCCGCCAGCCAGACCCCGTCCGGGTAACGGTCCAGGAGGCGCCCGGCAGCCTCCAGCATGAGCCGCGTCTTGCCGGTGCCGCCCGTGCCGATCAGGGTGAGCAGGCGATGCCGCTCGACCAGCGAGACGACTTCCTCGAGCTGCTTCTCGCGGCCGACGAAGCTGGTCAGCTGGACCGGGAGGTTGGAGCGCCGGGTGCTCAACGAGCGGAGCGACGGGAACGTCCTTGGCAGGTCGTCGACGACCACCTGGTAGACCTGCTCGGGCCGGTCGATGTCACGAAGCCGGTGCGAGCCGAGATCGACGAGCTCCACCGATGCGGGCAGCTCCTCGCGAGCGAGGACGGCCGCAACCGACGAGCAGACGACCTGGCCGCCGTGCGCGATGGCGAGGATCCGTGCGACGCGGTTGAGCGCGGGGCCAAAGTAGTCGCCGTCGCGCGACTCGGCTGAACCCGAGTGGAGCGCCATCCGCACCCGGAGCGGGCCGGTCTCGCCCCACGTCGCATCGCGCAGCGCGCGCTGGGCGGCCAGCGCGGCGTCCACTGCCGCGACTGGGCCGTCGAACACCGCGAGGATCCCGTCACCGGTCGTCTTGATGACCGAGCCATCGAGCGTTTCGATGCTCGATCGGAGGAGCCGGTCATGCTGGGCGAGTGCGGTGCCCATCGCCGCGGCGTGGGTCTCCCACAGGCGGGTGCTGCCCTCGATGTCGGTGAACAGGAACGTCGACAGCACACCGGATCCGATGGGGCTACGGCCGCGGGCTAACGAGGGTGACGACTCCGGCATGGTCACGGTCCCGGAAACCGGGTCGGCAGATCCCGTCGGAGCGAAGCGCCCGCCCGGAGATGCGCGCGCGAGCATGGCGAGCGAGCCGGCGGCGATCGCGCACAAGCAGGCGATTGCCGAGCCCATCGGCCGGGGAGTCGGGACGCGGGACATCGCGGCGATCGTACCGCGGCGTCGAGCCTCACCGCGCCGCCGTCGATCCTTCGAGCCCGCCGGCAGGCGTCCTGGACCGTGGGGCGGATCGGGGGCTCCGAAACCCGACGACGCGGCTACGCTCACGCAATGCCCGATCGAAAACGCCGCCAGCCCCGTCTTCCCGGTCCCGATATCGTCCGCCGGCAGGTCGTGCTCGAGGAGCACGACCTCGCACCGGACGGGTCGTTCGTCATCGTGAGCCGCCGGTTCGTGGCCGGCAATGGGTATGCCTCCAACCTGTACCTCGTGCCGACCGGGGCGGCCGCGAGCGGCCGGGCTGCAGGGACACGCCGCCGGGCCATACCCGTGCCCCGCCAGCTGACCCGGGGCACCGCTCGCGACATGCGCCCGGCGATCTCCCCCGACGGAACACGGGTTGCGTTCACGCGGCGCGAGCCCGGGGCCGACGCCGCCACCGTGCTCGTGCTCGTGATCGGTGGCGGCGAAGCCGATCGTCGGACGAGCGGGCTCGGTGTCGGCGAGATCGCGTGGTCGCCCGATGGACGATGGATCGCGTTCACTGCGGAGGCCGACCCGCAGCGCCTGATTGTCGGGCCGGTGGTCGACGGCCAGGAGCCTCGCGCGCGCCACGTCAACCACCTGGACTGGCGCTACGACGAGATGGGCTACCTCGACCGCCGGAGCCAGCTCCACGTGGTCGCCGCCGAGGGCGAGCCGCGACCGAGGCAGCTGACGGGCATCGAGGGCGGGGTGTCGGGCATCACGTGGCGACCCGACGGGCGCGGGATCGCGTTCGTCGCGGATCCGCGGCCGGACGCCGATCGGCACCCGCGGACATCGATCTGGGAAGTCCCGTTCGACGGCCGCACGCGCGGAGGCTCCGCGGCGGCGCACGAGGTCATGGTGCTTGCCGGGCCCGTCCGCTCGCCCGCCTACTCACCGGACGGCCGCCTCATCGCGGCGGTCGGCGTCGACGACCCGGACGGCTTCGACGACGTGGCGCCCACGCTGTTCGTCGGCTCCGCCGACGGGTCCGAGCGCGCCGTCGCGCTCGCCCCGGCGCAGGATCGCCCGGTGGGCAGCTGGGTGGACACCGATCTCACCGGCTGGCAGGCGGAGCCACGACCCGGTCCCGTCTGGGCCGGCGTGGCGGCCATCCTCGCTCTCGTTTCCGATCGCGGACGATCGCACCCGTGGCGCTTCCCCGTGGACCCCGCGACCGGACGGCCGGACGGCGACCCGGTTCGCCTCGCGAGCGGGGACGCCGTCGCCGTCACCCTCGCCAGCGGCGCCAATCGGATCACGATCACCGCCACGCTGGGGGCTCGACCACCCGAGCTGTACGAGGTCGAGCCAGACAGCGGGCTGCGGCGGCTGACCACGCTCGGGTCCACCTGGACGGACCGGCTGGCGTGGCCGGAGATGCGGCTGGTCCTGGCGCCGGGCCCCGGCGGGCCGATCGAGACCTGGATCGCTTCACCCGCGGATGCCGGCGATGCGCCGTTGCCGACGATCGTCGACGTCCATGGCGGCCCCCTCGGGGCCTGGGCCCCGGCGCCGTCGATCGAGGTGGTGCTGCTGTGCGCCCGTGGCTACCGCGTCGTCCTGCCCAACATCCGCGGCTCCGCGACATACGGCGGCGACTGGATCCGGCCGCAGCTGGGCGACTGGGGTGGCGTCGATGCCGCGGACGTGCACGCTGCCCTTGACCACACGATCGCCCTCGGGCTGGCGGACCCGGAGCGCCTCGGCGCGCTCGGGCTCTCGTATGGCGGTTTCATGGTCAACTGGCTGGTCGGCACGACGGACCGCTTCCGGGCGGCCGTGTCGGAGAACGGCGTCACCAACCAGGTCTCGGCGTGGGCGCACAGCGACGACGGCCCCGAGTACTGCAGGACCTCGCGGATGGGCGACCCGACCACACCGGAGGGCGTCGAGCAGCTGTGGCGCCAGTCGCCCCTCCGGAACGTCGCCAGCGTGCGGACACCGCTGCTGATGCTCCAAGCCGAAGCCGACCGGCGCTGCCCGCCCTCGGACAACGAGCAGTACTTCGTTGCCCTGCGGTGGCTGGGTCGCGAGGTCGAGTACGTCCTCTACCCCGAGGAGTTCCACGTGTACCAGGCGAGCGGCCGGCCGGACCGGCGAATCGACCGCATGAACCGGGTGCTCGACTGGTTCGACCGGTTCGTTGGCGCCGACGGCGCCAAGGGCTCGGTCGCGGGCAGCGCCAGGCGCGCCAGCGCCGCGGACCACGGCGCCTGATCCAGCGACCCGACGCGTGGTCCGCGCGTCGGGCTGAGGGAGCGTCAGGCGAGCGACAGCTCGCCCGGCGGGTTCGACAGGTGCCGCCGCGCCACCCGGTTGCCGGCGAGCGCCGCCTGCTGGAGGGCCGGGGTCTGCGGGGCGGAGCGCCGGCGCGCATCCAGCCAGGCGTTGAGGAACCCGGCGTCGAACGCGTCGCCGGCACCGGTCGAGTCGGCGGCGGCGATGGGCACGGTCAGGACCTCGAACCGGAGCCGCTCGTCACCGACGCGGGTGAGCACCGTTGCGCCCTTTCGGCCGCGCTTGACGATCGCGATCGGGGCGAGGTCGAGCAGGCCGTCGGTCCGCCGCGCGCCGATCAGCGCCTCTGCCTCGTCGGCGGTCGCGAACAGGAGATCCGGCGCGGCGTCGCGAAGCAGCTGGATCGCTGCGCGGCGTCCGACGGAGAGCAGCGGGCCGACCGAAGCCAGGTCGATGGTGACCAGAGCGCCGGCCGCCCTGGCCATCCGCGTCGCCTCGAGCCCGGCGTCCCCCAGCGGTGACCCGAGCAGCGAGTAGGCCGGCATGTGGAGCGCGTCGGCTCCGCGGAACCAGCCTGCTCGGAGGTCTTCCGGACGGAGCCGGTCCGCGGCTCCACGATCGGCCACGAACGATCGCTCGCCGCCGGGCTCCACGAGCACGCCGACCCGACCCGTGGGCGCACCGGCGACATGGACCGCGCGGACGACCACGCCGTCGGCCTTGACCGCGGCCACCAGCGCCCGGCCCGGGGCGTCCCGACCGACCGCGGTGATGAACGTCGTTCGGGCGCCCAGGCGCCCCAGCCAGCGGGCCGTCGACGCCGCGGAGCCGCCTTGTCGCAGCAATGCCTGGCCGGGCACGTCCGTCCCCCGCTCGAGCTCCCTGGCAGGAGCAAGCACAACGTCCATGACCAGATCGCCCAGCACGACGACCCGCGCGCGGTCCACCGGCCGCCGCTGCTGCGCGGCGCGTCGGCGGCCGCGGACGGGCAGGCGTCGTGGATCGGGCATGGTGGGCACCTGCGGAGGATAGCGCCGCCGGCCCGCAGCGAGGCACGCGGTACGATGACGGCTCGCGGACCGATGCGTCGCGCCGGCGCGACCGCCCGATGCACCACGCCGGTCCGATCCTGCGATCGTGCACGCGGAGACACCGATGACCATCGACACGGAGCGCCTCGACCAACTCGCTGTGAACACCATCCGGACACTGTCCATCGATGGGGTCCAGCAGGCAAACTCGGGGCATCCGGGCGCTCCCATGGGCGCCGCGCCGATGGCCTACGCGCTGTGGACACGTCACCTCCGGCATGCGCCGACCAACCCCGCGTGGTCGAACCGCGACCGCTTCGTCCTGTCCGCGGGTCACGCGTCGATGCTCCTGTACTCGCTGCTGCACCTGACCGGGTACGGCGTGTCGCTCGACGACCTCAAGGCGTTCCGGCAGTGGGGCTCGATCACCCCCGGCCACCCGGAGTTCGGCCTGACCCCCGGGGTCGAGGCGACCACCGGCCCGCTGGGCCAGGGCCTGACCAACGGCGTCGGCATGGCCATCGCCGAGCGCCGCCTCGGGTCGGAGTTCAACCATCCGGGTCACGAGATCATCGACCACCGGACGTACGTGATCTGCTCCGACGGCGATCTCCAGGAGGGGATTGCGTCCGAGGCGTGCTCGCTGGCGGGACACCTAAGGCTGGGCAAGCTGATCGCGCTGTACGACGACAACCGCATCCAGCTCGACGGACCCACCGCCTGGGCGTTCTCCGAGGACGTCCTCGCGCGGTTCGAGGCCTACGGATGGCACACCCAGCGCGTCGAGGACGGCAACGATGTCGACGCCATCTCGTCCGCGATCGAGGCCGCGAAGGACGACCCGCGGCCGTCGATCATCGCGGTCCGAACGCACATCGGGTTCGGCAGCCCGCACAAGCAGGACACGCAGAAGGCGCACGGCGCCCCGCTTGGCCCGGACGAGGTCCGGCTGACCAAGGAGGCCTACGGCTGGGACCCGGACAAGACCTTCTACATCCCCGACGAGGCGCTGGCGGTGTTCCGCGCCGCGATCGGAGCCGGCGAGACGCTCGTTTCCGATTGGGAGGCGCGGTTCTACGCCTATCGGGACGAATTTCCGGAGGCGGCCGCGGAGCTCCGGCGACGGATGACCGGGGCCGGCCTGCCCGACGGCTGGGACGCCGGGATCAACGTCTACGAGACGGGCACCGAGGTCGCGACCCGCAACGCGAGCCAGGACCTGATCCAGTCGCTCGCCGCCCCGGTACCCGAGCTGTTCGGCGGGTCCGCGGACCTCTCCGAGTCCAACCTGACCGACGTCAAGGCCCTGGGCCACGACCACTTCGAAGCAGATCACGCCGGCCGGAATCTGCGGTTCGGCGTCCGCGAGCACGCGATGGGCGGCATCGTCAACGGCATCGCCTACCACGGCGGCTTCCTGCCGTACGCGGCCACGTTCCTGAACTTCAGCGATTACATGCGCGGCGCGGTCCGGATCGCGGCCCTCTCCGGCCTGCACGTGATCTACGTCTGGACCCACGACTCGGTCGGCCTGGGCGAAGACGGCCCGACCCACCAGCCAGTGGAGCACTACGCTGCCCTGCGCGCGATCCCCAACCTGTGGTTCGTTCGCCCGGGTGACGCCAACGAGACCGCCGCGGCCTGGGTGCTCGCAGCGGAGCGGCCCTGGCTGGACGGTGCGAGGAGCGGGCCCGTGGCCCTGGCGCTGACCCGCCAGAAGCTGCCGACCCTCCCGGGCACCTCGGAGCTTGCGCGCGAGGGCGTGCGCCGCGGTGGCTACGTCCTGCGTGAGGCCGCGGGCGGGACGCCGCAGCTGATCCTGATCGCGACCGGCTCGGAGCTTCAGCTCGCGTTCAACGCGGCCGGCACCCTCGAGGCCGACGACATCCCCACGCGCGTGGTGTCGCTCCCCTGCTGGGAGCGGTTCGAGGCGCAGGACCAGACGTACCGGGACAACGTCCTGCCTCCGTCGGTCCGCAAGCGCGTCACCGTCGAAGCGGGGGTCTCGATGGGCTGGGAGCGCTGGGCTGGTGACGAGGGAGCCATCATCGGGATCGACCACTTCGGCGCGAGCGCCCCGGCGGGAACGATCTTCCGGGAGTTCGGCTTCACAGCGGACCGTGTCGCCGAGGCCGGGCGGGCCGTGGTCCGCGAGGGCCTCCATGGGCGCCTCCCGACCCTCCACTCGCCGCAGCCCGGCGATCACTGACGAGGGCCACGATGCGAGTTGCCGTTGCCGCGGATCACGCGGGTGCCACGTTCAAGCGGGAGCTCATCGCGAGGCTCGCCGCCATCCTGGGCGACGAGCACGAGCTCATCGACCTCGGTGGCGACGGGTCCGACCCTGAGGATGACTACCCGGACTTCTCCCAGGCGCTGGGCATCGCGGTTCGCGACGGCCGTGCCGATCGAGGGATCCTCGTCTGCGGGTCCGGGGTGGGCGCGTCGATCGCCGCCAACAAGATCCGGGGCATCCGCGCTGCGATCTGCCACGACACGTACTCGGCTCACCAGGGCGTGGAGCACGACGATATGAACGTGCTCACCATGGGCGCCCGGGTCATCGGCGTGGAGCCGGCCGTCGAATGCTCGCTGGCCTTCCTCGCGGCACGGTTCTCGGGCGAGCCGCGCCACCGGCGCCGCCTGGGCAAGGTGCTTGCGATCGAAGCCGAGTCGATGGGCGGCCTGCCCCCGGCGTGATCGGTTTGGCCGGACGCGGGCGCGGTGCCGTGTCTCGCTCGCGCAGCGGCGACATTGATTGTCACGAGCGCTGGACCGGCCGTCGCGGGCGCTGGGTGGCCGACGGACCTATGCTCTTGACGTCGCCTCGCTGGCGAGCGCGACAGCCCAACGGAGACCCTGGGATGGAAAACGACGTCAACCGCCGGAGGCGATCGTCCGGCAGCGCCGGGAAGCCGGCCTAGTCGTGCCGCAGCGACGCGGGTCGTCGACCTCCACCGCCGCCCCGGAAACGGGCGGCTCGGTGACGACCGGGAAGCCGGTGACGACCGGGAAGCCGGTGACGACCGCGAAGAAGGACACGCCGCGGACGATGCGTGAGCTGCGCCTTGCCGCGCAGAGTCGCCGCAAGGCGTCGGCCGGCAAGTCGCTCGACAACCCGCTGCGCGAGGGCCTCCGCCTCGAGCGGATCCCCGATCCGGCCACGTTCGTGCTGTTCGGGGCGACCGGCGACCTCGCCCACCGCAAGGTCGTGCCCGCGCTGTACCAGCTGTGGCGGACGCGGCTGCTGCCCCACGAGCTCATGATCGTCGCCATCGGGCGCCGGCCCTACACGGACCAGGCGTTCCGTGACGAGCTCCGGGCCTCTCTCGACAAGCACTCGCGCGTCCTCCCGGTCGATGACGAGGAGTGGGACGAGCTCGCCGAGCGGATCGTCTACCACCGCGGCGACTTCGCCGACCCGGCGGCCTACAACGACCTCAGCCTGCAGCTGGACAAGCTCGACGAGACGCGCGGCACACGCTGCAACCGCGTCTACTACCTGGCCACGCAGCCGTCGGCGTTCGCCGAGATCGTGGCGCAGCTGGGGCGGGTGGGTCTGGATCACGAACGCCACGATGGCGGCTGGCGGCGGGTCATCATCGAGAAGCCGTTCGGACGGGACCTCGAGTCTGCGATCCGGCTCAACCGGGAGGTGGGCAAGGTCTTCCGCGAGCAGCAGGTCTATCGCATCGACCACTACCTGGGCAAGGAGACCGTTCGCAACCTGCTGGTGTTCCGCTTCGGCAACGGGATCTTCGAGCCGATCTGGAACCGACGCCACATCGACCACGTGCAGATCACGGTTGCCGAATCGATCGGCATCGAGGGCCGTGGCGCGTTCTACGAGGAGACCGGTGCCAGCCGGGACTTCCTGCAGAACCACCTGCTCCAGCTGATGTCGCTGGTGGCCATGGAGCCGCCGGCGACGTTCGAGGCCAACGCCCTGCGCGATGAGAAGGTCAAGGTGCTGCGCGCCATTTCCGAGCTGAGCGCGGAGCAGGCGAGCCGGGACGTCGTGCGCGGGCAATACGGGCCCGGCTGGGTGTCGGCGATGCCGGTCGTCGGCTACCGCCAGGAGGGGGACGTCGATCCCGAATCGGAGACGGAGACGTTCATCGCCGCCCGCCTCACGATCGATGACTGGCGCTGGTCCGGCGTGCCGTTCTACCTCCGCATGGGCAAGCGGCTGCCGAAACGGGCGACCGAGATCGCGATCCAGTTCAAGGAGGTCCCGCACCAGCTGTTCAAGGACAGCGTGACGAACCCCGAGGCCAACCTGCTCGCGATGCGGATCCAGCCCGACGAGGGGATCATGCTCCGGTTCGGTGCCAAGGTCCCGGGCCTGGGCATCGACGTCCGCAACGTGACGATGGACTTCACCTACGGCTCGGCGTTCCAGACCGATAGCCCCGATGCCTACGAGACGCTGATCCTCGACGCGCTCCTCGGCGACGCGTCGCTGTTCACCCGGGCGGACGAGGTCGAGGAGGCGTGGTCGATCGTCGATCCGGTGATCACCGCGTGGGCGGACGCGCCCGCGCCAGACTTTCCGAACTACGGGGCCGGGACGTGGGGGCCCGAGGCGGCGGAGGACCTGCTCGCCCGCGAGGGTCGACGGTGGCGAAGGATCTGAGCACGCCCGCCGACACCACCAACGGCCGGGTGGCGCTGGCCGGGCGGCCGCGACCCGGCGAGCCGGTGCTCCGATGGCGCTCGCACGCATCGACGATCGACGGCATCGAGAAGGAGCTGGCGCGCATCTGGGCCGAGCCGGACCTGATGCTCGAGGGCGACGACTCGCCCGGTGGTCGCTACATCGCGGCACGGACGAGCGTGATGAACCTGGTGGTGATCGCCCGTCAGCCCGAGATCGCCGAACGGACCGCGGAGACGATCAGCCGGCTCACCGGTCGACATCCGTCGCGCACCCTGCTCGTGACGTCGGCGGATCCGGACGGGCCATCCTGGCTGGATGCGCGGATCCAGGCGCATTGCGTGCTGCCACGCGCCGACGCGCCCGAGACCTGCACGGAGCTGATCTTTCTGACGGCGGGCGGTGACGCCGGCCGCCACCTGTCGGCCCTCGTCGCACCGCTGCTGATCCACGACCTGCCGGTCACCCTCTGGTGGCCGGGCGAGCCGCCGCTGGAGAGTCACGCCGCGCAGGCGCTGCTGAAGGGCACGGACCGCCTCGTCGTGGACGGGTCGACATGGTCGGGTGACGGCCTTGGGCGGCTCCGTCAGCTCGCGACCCTGTACGACCGGTATGACCGGCTCTCGGTCCGCGACTTCGCGCTGGTCCGTCAGTCACGATGGCGCGAGGCCATCGCCTCGATCTTCGATTTCCCCGATTTCCTCCCGTTCGTCGGTCACATCCGTCGAATCGCGGTGACCTACAGCACGCACGACGAGACCGGCGAGCCGGGCACGACGAACGTGATCAAGCCGCTGTACCACGTCGCGTGGCTGGCCTCGCGGCTGGGAATGCGAGTCGTGTCGCCGCTGACCCCGGTGGACACTGTGAAGCGGACGGTTCGCCCCAGAGCCGGCGAGCGGCCGCCGATGCACCGCGGTCTTCAGGCGAAGCTGCGCGATTCCACTGGCCTGGTCTCGGTCGTCATCCGGCCGATCGCGTCGCGCTCGCCGGCCGGGACGACGCTGCGCGTGGAGCTGCTGGCCGAACGACGGGGCTCGGAGCTGCGGGCCGACGTCACCGCCGAGGCGGAGAACGTCCACTGCCACACCTGGCTGGACGGCGTCCAGGAGATCGATCGGACGTTTCGCGCGCCGCGCCGCATCGACGTCGACCTGCTCAGCGAGGCGCTCGAGGTCGGCGGTCGCGACCCGATGTCCGTCGACGCGACACGCATGGCGGCCCGGATCGCGGGCCCGGGCACCAGTCCCGGGCCGCATCGGACGAGCCGAGCGCCCTGACTCCCGGTGACCAGGCGCAGCCATCCCCATCCGGGGACACCATCCACGCCGACGATCGAGGTCTGACCGATGCCCACCCAAGCCACCAGTCCACTGCCGGACCTGCGGATCCTGCCATCGCCCGACGCAGTCGCCGACGCCGCCGCAACCGAGATCGCACGAGTCCTGGCCGCGGCCATCGCCGAGCGCGGCGTCGCCCACTGGTCGACCACGGGCGGGTCCGCCGCACCGCCGATCTATCGCAGGCTGCGCGTCCCGCCGCTGCGCGAAACGGTCGCGTGGGACCGGGTCCACGTCTGGTGGGGCGACGACCGGTTCGTGCCCACTGATCACCCGCAGTCCAACGTGATGCCGCTGGAACAGGTCCTGCTGGCGTCGGGCGGCGACGAGACGACGGGGGCGGCCACCGGCGCAGACGTCGGCGAGAGCGGGGCCGGCGTCCGGATCCCGGCGGACCACCTCCATCCCGTCCCGGTGGCCGCGGCGGCTGCCCATGTCGGCGGTCCGGCGTGGGCAGCCGCCGCCTACGCGACCGCGCTGCGCGACGCCGGCCCGGAAACGGGGCCCGACGGCGTGCCGGTGTTCGACCTGATCGTCCTGGGCGTCGGTCCGGACGGTCATGTCCTGTCGGTGTTCCCGGGTTCGGCGGTCTGGGACGACCCGGCGATGTGCGTCGCCGTCCCGGCACCGTCCCACGTCGAGCCCCACCTCGAACGGGTGACCATGCACCCCCGCGTCCTGGCGGCCGCCCGAACGGTGCTGGTCGTATCGACGGGGCAGTCCAAAGCCTCGGTGCTTGGCCGGGCGTGGACCGGGGGCGACGTGCGCGAGCTTCCTGTTCGAGCAGCGCGGACCGCGAACGCGACCTGGCTGCTCGACGACGCAGCCGCCGCAGAGTTGCCGAGAGGATAGCGCGGGTCGTGGTCGCGCCGTTCCCCGACGTCCCGAGCTCGTTCGTCACGTCGCGCGACGGGACGCCCATCGCGGTGTTCTCCGCGGGCACCGGACCGGACCTCGTCCTGGTCCACGGCACGACGGCGGACCACCGCACGTGGCGAGTCGTCGGCCCGCGGCTTGCGCTTCGGCACACGCTCCACGCCATCGACCGGCGCGGACGCGGCAGCTCCGGCGATGGTGGGAGCTACGCCATCGAGCGCGAGCTCGAGGACGTGGCGGCCGTGGCCGACACCTTCGCCGGCGCGGCGGGTCGTCCGGTCGATGTGGTCGGCCACTCACTCGGTGGCCGGATCGCGCTGGGAGCGAGTCGGCGCACGGTCGGCGTGCGACGGGTGGTCGCGTACGAAGGCGCCCCGACGCGCGTGCTCGGAGGCGACGCACCGGGTGATGGGGCGCTGGACCGCAATGCCGTCGGAGGTGGCGCGATCGACGGCGATCTGCTGGCGCGGCTCCGCGCGGATCTCGCCGCGGGCGACCTCGATGCCCTCTTGGCGCGGTTCATGACCGAGGCGACCGATATGACCGCGGACGATCTGCGGCGGTTCCGGGCGGACCCGGTCTGGCCGCTGCGGGTCGCCGCCGCACCGACCATCATCCGCGAGCTCGAGGCGGCGGAGGCGGCGCCGGCGATCGCGCTCGAGGCGCTCGGCAAGGTGCAGGTGCCGGTCCTTCAGCTGGCGGGCTCGGAATCGCCGGCGGCGTTCCGCGACGGGGCCGCGGCCCTCGACGCGCGGCTCGCGGATGGCCGGCTGGTGGTATTCGAAGGCGCCCGCCACGCGGCGCATCACAGCCACCCGGACGCGTTCACTGCCGCCGTCGAGACGTTCCTCGACGGCTAGCGCCGGGGCCGCGGGTCGGGCAAACTCTGCCCATGGAAAGTCTGATCGGATGGCTCATCATCGGCTTGCTGGCCGGCTCGGTCTCGGGCTGGGTGGTCGGCGTCCGCAGCGCGCAAGGCTGCCTGCCGACCATCGTGGTCGGGATCGTCGGGGCGATCGTTGGCGGCTGGCTCGCCGAGCAGATGGGCTTGGCGCGCGCCCAGGGGTTCGTCGGCGCCCTGGTGCTTGCGACGCTCGGGGCGATCGCGGTCCGGGTCGTGCTCCGCGCGATCGAGGGGCGGCGCTGAGACCAGCTCGCGGGCCACGCCGGCGCCGGCGCCGGACCGGGTGAGGCGCCCACGGGCACGCCGCTGCGCACAGCCTCCGGCTACCATCAGGTCATGACCGATCCTGCCTCGGCTGTCGCCGACACCCGTCCCTACTCTCCAGGCCTCGAGGGCATCATTGCCGGCGAGAGCGCGCTTTCGTACATCGATGGAAGTGCCGGACGCCTGCTCTACCGCGGCTATCCGATCGGCGACCTGGTCGCCCGTGGCTCGTTCGCAGCGATCGCGGAGCTGCTGTGGACCGGCGAATGGCGCTTCGACTCCCGGATGCCCTGCCAGCCGGTGCCGGCACCCGTGATGGCGGCGCTCCGGGCACTGCCGCACGACGCGAAGCCGATGGACGCGCTGCGAACCGCGGTCTCGGTCTGGGGCGCGACGACCAGCCCGACCTGGCCGCCCACACCTGACCAGGCGCGCGCACTGACGGCGTTCTCGCCATCCGCGCTGGCGGCATTCGCGCGGCTCCGCCGTGGCCTCGAGCCGGTTGATCCTGACCCGGATCTCGATCTTGTCGCCGGCTTCTTGTACCAGATCAACGGCGAGCGTCCGGACGAGGCGACGGCGCGCGCGCTGGACGCCTACTTCATCGTGGGCGCGGAGCACGGGTTCAACGCATCAACCTTCACCTGCCGGGTGATCACCTCCACGCGCAGCGACCTTGCGTCGGCGGTGTGCGGGGCGATCGGCGCGATGAAGGGGCCGTTGCACGGCGGGGCTCCGTCCGAGGTGGTCGAACAGATCCACCAGGTGGGAACGCCGGAGCACGCCGAAGCCTGGGTCCGCGACGCGCTTGTCCGCGGCGAGCGCCTGATGGGCTTCGGGCACCGCGTCTACCGGGCGTATGACCCGCGCGCGGCCGCCCTGCGCAAGGTCGCCGAGGGGATGGAGAACCGGCCGGATTGGCTGGACCTCGCGATCGCCGTCGAGGACGTCGCCCTGCGTGTGCTCGCGGAGAAGTACCCGGACCGGCCCCTCAAGACCAACGTCGAGTACTACGCCGCGCCCGTGCTGATGGGCGTGGGCCTGACGCCCGACCTGTTCCCCGCCACGTTCGCCCTGGCGCGCCACGCTGGCTGGACCGCGCACGCGATCGAGCAGGGTGCGGCGAATCGCCTGATCCGCCCGACCATGCGCTACATCGGACCAGCCGAGCGGAGCCTTCCCGGGGCGTAGCACCGGCGCCCAGCAACGTTGCCGACAGACGATCCACCGTCGGACGCGATGCCGCCGGCGAATGAGATCGCGACCACGTTCAGGACGCAACCGCACGATCGTGTCATCCAGCACCAAGGCGCCTCCTGGGCCACGTTCTCGCCGGCCACCCGCAGGGATTCAGGGCCTCCCAGGACCCACTCGACTACCTGACCCAAATCGACCGACAACGAGCCGCATCAGTCCTATTTGACGCAAACCCAACGTCGTGAGGCCGCAGGTGCCCGCCTCGTCCCGAAATCGACGGCCGCCGGCCTGAACCGCGCGTGGAGGGGCTCGTTGAACCAGCGAGGCGATCGGCAGGGTTGCCTACAGGTACCCGCGCCGCCGGAAGAACAGCAGCACCCCGACGAGCGTCACGGCCATCACCGCGATGATCGCCCAGAACTCCCGCAGGCTCCCGTCGCCGGGGAGGTCGACGTTCATGCCGCCGATGCTCGCCAGCAGCGTGAGCGGCAGCATCGCGACGCTGAACGCGGTCAGCACGCGCAGGCTCTGGTTGAGCCGGTGCGAGAGGACCGATTCGTTCGAGTCCTCGAGCGCGTCGGCCACCTCCTTGTAGTTCTCGAGCACGTCCCAGATCCGTTCGGCGGCATCCGTGATGTCATCGAAGTAGATGTCGAGGTCGTCGGCGAGGTACCGCTGCTTGGTGCGCTCGAGGTCCCGTAGGACGGCGCGCATCGGCCGCACGACACGACGGAAGTTGATGATCTCCTGCTTGACCTCCGACAGGTCGCGCACGATCTCGGCGGATCGGCCCTCGAAGATGTCGTCCTCGAGCGTGTCCAGCTTGGCGCCCATCTTGCGCAGCATCGGAAACGAGGCATCGACGCAGGTATCGACGATCCGGTACAGCAGGTACCCGGTCCCCTTCGAGAACACCGCGTCACGGACCTCCTCGCGCTCGCGGTGGCGTTCGAACATGGCCGCCAGCGGGGGCAGCGGCCGGTCCGGCAGCGTGATCAGGTAGTCCGGACCCACGAACAGGTCAACCTCCGCGGTGAGGAGGCGACCGCTGGGCTTGTCGAAGACCGGGAAGTGGAGAACGATGAACAGGTAGTCGTCGTAGGCGTCCAGCTTGGGCCGCTGGTTGCGCGAGGCAACGTCCTCGATCGCCAGCGCGTGGAAGCCGAACTCGCGCTCCAGCCACTCACGGTCCGCCTCGCGAGGGCGCTCCAGGTTCAGCCAGCGGACGCCGGCTGCCGTGACGACATCCGGCCCGGCTGTCTCAGCAGGTGCGCCGGTCGATCCCGCGGCGGCAACGCCTGACCGCCCGACGCGAAGCAGCGGCCGGAGCGGCAGGTTCGGCACCTGGAGGTCCTCCCGTTTCCATCGGCCGATCGTAGCGCACGTGGTGTCCTGTGAGGTCGATCCGCGCAGCACGCGCAGCCCCGGCGCCTGCGCCGCCCACCAATGCGGCGGATTGATAGCCAGCAGGCAAGCATTCGCTATGCTTACGGACGTGCTCGACGTCGGCCTCCGCTTTCACCTGCTCGAGCGCCGGATCACCGTCGCCGGATCCCTCGCGCGGGCACTCCCTGAGGTTCGATCGCGAGCTGAGGTTCGATCGCGGGCCGTCCTGACCCGGACCGTCGCTGGCCGGCCCGGTTGGCTCCGCGTCCCGCGCGGTCCCATCAGGCGGGTGCGCGACACGCTGCAGCGTGGTCCGGCGGGGCTGGTCACGCTGGCCGTGCTCACCGGCCTCGGTGCCGGCCTCGGTGCGATCGCGTTCCGGTGGCTCATCGGTGCGTTCACCGCGTTGTTCACCGGACAGTCCGACTACGGCGCGATCAGCCGGCCAACCCATCCGGACCTCCCGTTCCTGGGCATCTGGTTCATCGTCGCCGTGCCGGTGGTGGGCGGCCTGTTGTACGGCCCGCTGATCGATCGATTCGCGCGCGAGGCGCGCGGCCACGGCGTCCCGGAGGTCATGCTCGCCGTCGCGGAGCAGGGCGGACGGATCCGGCCGCGCGTCGCGATCGTCAAGTCGGTCGCCTCGGCGATCTGCCTGGGTTCGGGCGGCTCGGTCGGCCGCGAAGGCCCGATCGTCCAGATCGGCTCCGCGCTCGGCTCCGCGCTCGGCCAGGCCCTCCGGGTGAGCGAATCGAGCCTGCGGCTGCTCGTCGCCTGCGGGGCAGCGGGCGGCATCTCGGCCACGTTCAACGCCCCCATCGCCGGCGTGTTCTTCGCGCTCGAGCTCATCCTCCGCGATTTCGAGGTTCGCTCGTTCGGCGCCGTGGTCCTGGCGTCGGTCACGGCGGACGTGATCAGCCGTGCGGCGTTTGGGTCCAGCTCGTTCCTGCCGCTGCCGCCGTTCACGATCGTCAACGTGTTCGAGTACCCGCTCTACGCGGGACTGGGCCTCGTGGCGGCCATCGTGGGGATCGGGTTCAGCCGGATGCTGTACGGGATGGAGGACGTCATCGACCGGCTGTGGGAGCCGCGGCCGGAGTGGCTGCGCCCGGTCGCGGGCGGGGTCGCGCTGGGACTGCTGCTGCTCGCGCTGCCGCAGCTGTACGGCGTCGGCTACGCGCCGCTGGAGCAGGCCATCGCCGGTCACGACGCGCTCGAGCTCCTCTTGGTGTTGCTGGTCGGCAAGATGATCGCGACCAGCCTGACGATCGGGATCGGCGGCTCCGGAGGCGTGTTCGCACCATCGCTGTTCATCGGCGGCATGCTGGGCACGGCCTTCGGCGTGGTCGTCAACTCCCTGTTCCCAGGGATGGTCGCGCCGGCCGGCGCCTACGGCCTGGTGGGCATGGGCGCCGTGTTCGCCGCCGCCGCCCACGCGCCGATCACGTCGGTCCTGATCCTGTTCGAGCTGACCGGCGACTACACGGTGATCCTGCCGCTGATGACGGCGATCGCGGTGTCGGCCGGCGTGTCTGCGCTGCTGACCTCGGAGACGATCTACACGCTCAAGCTCCGGCGGCGCGGCATCGACGTGCGACGCGGCCGTGCGGCGAGCGTCATGGACCTGATCGCGGTGCGGGATGCGATGCGCCCGGTTCCGCCGCCGGTGTCAACGACCGCGCTGCTGGGCGAGGTGGTCGACCGCCTCATCGGGGCCGGCGTCGAGAGCCTGCCCGTGGTCGATGCGGCCGGGGTCTACAGCGGGATCGTGACCGCGGACGGCGCCGAGCAGCAGATGCGGACGAACGCGCTCGATGCGACCGCCGGCGACCTGGCGCAGCACGTGCCGGCGGTTCGCGCCGACGAGACCCTGGAGGGCGCGCTGGCGCAGCTCCTGTCCCATGGGGTCGCCGGCCTGCCGGTCCTGGACGCCGACGACGGGCGGGTGATCGGCTGGCTGACACACCGGGACGTGCTTCGCGCGTACAGCGGAGGTGGCGAGGGCGGGAGCCCCGGTGCCGGTGGTCCCGGGGCTCAGGCTGATATCACGGCCGCCTCCGCGCGGGCGACCAGGTTGAGCGAGGATGGCCCGGGTCCGTCGTGGCTTGCCGCGTTTCGCATCCTCGACGTCGAGTTCACATCCGGTGACCCTCCGGTCGGCATCCCGATCGCCGAGCTGCCGTGGCCCTCGCTGGCGCTTCCGATCATGATCCGGCGCGAAGGGCTCCGATTCGCACCGACGGGGACGACGGTCCTGCAGGTCGGCGATCGCGTCACCGTGCTCGTGGAACGCGACCTGGCGCCCGAATTCGCCGACCACCTGGTAGCCGCATTCGCCTCGGCAGCCAAGGTCGAGGATGCCGACACCCCGGAGGCCGGCGAGGCCTGACGCGTCGCGCGGTGGTTCGGGCGGCGGGCCGGGCTACGGGACCCGGGTCGTTGCAGCTTCGGCCGGCTCGTGGCGGTCGTGTCCGGGTCCACGCAGCGTGAGCGCCACGGCGCCGGCCAGGAACACGATCCCGCCGGCGACGAACGGGCTCCCGGCACCGCCCACGGCCGCCAGCCCGCCGCCGATCGCCGGCCCCAGGATCCCCGCGATGTACAGGGGCAGGTACACCAGGTTCAGGGTCGTCGAACGACGCTCCGGGGGCACCTCGGTCGCCAGCATCGCAAACACCATGGCGCCCGTCGTGGCCACCGCCGCCCCCAGTACGACGGCCACGACCACCAGGGTGGAAAGCCCCGGCATCAATGGCATCAGGACGCTGGCTGCCCCACCGGCAACGAGCGACGCGAGCAGCACCGGCCGGAACCCGACGTGGTCGGACAGCCAGCCCGCCCCTGGCGAGACGATCGCCCCTACCAGCGACGCGACGCCCATCACCAGCGCGATCCCGGTTGCCAGCCCGGCACCGGTGCCCACCAGCCCCTCGACCAGGACCGGCGTGTACGGTCGCGACATCTGGTTGGCGAGGAACACGACCCCGTAGATCACGAACACCCGGCGAACGGCCGGGTCGGCGAACACGCCGCGGACCGCGCCAAAGGCCAGCCGCAGGACCGGACCGACCGGGATCACCTCGGGCCGAACCTCGCGTGTCCCAAGGGCGACGAGCAGCGCGGTCCCGATCGAGAGCGCCGCGGAAAGTCCGAACACGCCGTGGATCGACCAGCCGAACCCGTCGATCAGCAGGCCCGCCAGCGTCGGTCCGGCAGCGAAGCCGATCGGTCCCGCGGCCCCGAACAGGGCGATGGTCGTGCCCAGCCGGCGACGCGGACTCACGTCCCGGATGCCCGCCAGCATCACGCCGGTGTTGCCAAGCTGGAACCCGATCAGGAGGACCGCCAGGGCAAGCTGCCACGGCTCCTGTGCGAGCGCGGCGATCCCGAACACGACGGCCTCGACCAGCGCGCTCCGGACGATCACCGCCTTGCGGCTGATCTTGTCCGCCCACACGCCCCACAACGGCACCAGCGGCAGCCCGACGACGAACATCAGCGAGCTGTACAGGCCGACGAACGGGAGACGCTCGGCTTCCGGAACGCCCAGGTCCCGCAGGTAGGCGGGCAGCAGCGCGAACACCTGGCTGACGCCAAGCCCCTCGATGAGCTGGACGATCCAGAACACCCCGACGAGGATCCGCCAATCCTGGGGCGCTCGCGAGCCGATGGACATCACGCCGGGACGGTACAGGACCCGCGGGCGTGCCGCCGCGTCGCCGGCGAGCTGCCCGGTCACCGGGTCGGCGGGTCGTCGGGTCGACCACCCCTGGGAGCCGCCACGCGTTCCGCGTTTGCGCCGATTCCCCGCGGGGCGGCATCCTTCGCTCGATGTCCGATCCAGTACCCGAGCGCGTCGCCCGCCCTCAAACCACGCCGCGCCTGCTCCTCCTGGGCGCGTTGTTCCCCGGTCTCGGCCACCTTGTCGCCGGTCAGCGCCGGTTGGCGCTGGGGCTGGCCGCCCCGGTGGTGACGCTGTCCCTGGCGGTCGCAGTCGTGGTGCTCGCGAGCAATCCCACCTCGCTCGCGGCACGGATGTTCGATCCAGCCGTGCTGACCGGCCTGCTGGTGCTCCAGGTCATCGTCCTGGGCTGGCGGCTGGCCGCACTGGCGGCGATCCGGACCATCTCGCCGCTCCGGCCCCGCACCAGGACGCTGTGGCTCGCGGCCGCACTCGCGATCCTGATCGTCGCGGGACCCCAGCTGTACCTTGCGAGCGTCACGATCGACGCGCACGAAGCGGCCGCCCAGGTGTTCGCTCCCGTCGACCAGGGAGGCGCGTGGATCCCCGAGGCGACGGCACCGCCCGTCGCATCGAACGATCCGGACTTCGGCATCACCAGCCCATCGGTCGAGCCATCGATCTCGCCGTCGCCCTCCCCCACCCCGGAGGTCCCGCGCGTCAACGTGCTGCTGATCGGCGTCGACTCGGGGGTCGGCCGGAACACGGCGGCGACCGACACGATGATCGTCGCGTCGCTCGACCCGGTCGCCCGAACCATATCGATGGCATCGGTGGCACGGGACACGGTGGACGTGCCGTTGCCCGATGGGCGTACGTTCCGGGGCAAGCTCAACAGCCTCGTTTCCTATGTCCGGTGGCACCCCGACAAGTTCCCGGGCGCGAAGGACGGCCAATCCGTGCTCGCCGCCGCGATCGGCAAGCTGCTCAACCTCGACATCCAGATGTGGGCGCAGGTAAACCTCGGGGGGTTCATCAACCTCGTGAACTCCGTGGGCGGCGTGACCGTCAACGTGACCAAGGGCTTCTGTGATCCGAACTACGACGAGTACGGGATCAACGGGTTCGGCGTGTCGCCCGGGCGCTACCACATGAGCGGGACCCAGGCGCTCGCCTACGCGCGCATCCGCAAGGCCGCCGGCGAGAGCGACTTCACGCGTGCGGCGCGCCAGCAGGAGGTGATCGCGGCGCTCCGCGACAAGCTCGTCCGTGGCGCGTTCCTGACCAATCCGGGCGGATTCCTGCGATCGCTCGGGCAGACGATCCTCACCGACATCAAGCCCTCGTTCATCGCGGACTACATCGACATCGCGGCGACGATCGGCCGTGGCGACGTGTTCAGGGTCGTGATCGGGCATCCGCTGGTGAAGACCGGCTTTGACTCGCGCGGCTCGATCCAGATCCCCGATATCCCGGCGATCCAGGCGATGGCGGCGAAGCTGTTCCCGCCGACCGGCACGCGACCCGAGGGATTCGCGACGATGCCGTCCGCGGGGAGCGGCCCGACCCGGAATGCCGTGACCTCGACCAGCTGCGGCATCACGCCGACGCCACGGCCAACGGTCGCACCGACGGCAACCCCGTCCGCAACCCCGTCGGATTCGACCTCGCCGGTCTCACCGTCGCCGTCCGCCGCGACGCCCACCCCGTCGAGCTCCTCTGGCGGGACCCCGACGCCCTCGGGCTCAGCCGGGCCGACACCCACGCCAACGGCCACGGAAACCCCGATGCCCAGCCCCAGTCCCAGTCCGGCACCGACACCCACGCCCGCCGCAGCCTCGGGTGCGACGCCGACGCCGGCTCCCTGAGCCGCCCCGGGCAAGGTGCCCACGCGACCGACGGCCCGCGACGGGTCGCAGGGTCGCGTCGACGCGGCACGGGCGACAGGGCCGGGCCGCATCATCTACATATGAACGGCCACCGCGTGATCGAGATTCCGGATCCGTGCCTGGTCGTGCTGATCGGCGCGGCGGGTGCCGGGAAGTCGACGTTCGCCGCGCGCTGGTTTGCCCCGGACGAGGTGCTCTCCTCCGACGAGCTGCGGAAGCGCATCGCGGGAGACGCCGCCGACCAGCGGGCGACGGGTCCGGCGTTCGCGACCCTCCATCGGATCCTCGACGACCGCCTGCGGGCCGGTCGGCTCACGGTGGTCGACGCCACCAGCGTCCAGGCCGGAGCACGACGGGCGCTCCTCGAGCGGGCGGCCGAGGCAGGGTTGCCGGCCATCGCCATCGTGCTCGACCTGCCCTCCGGCGTGGTGATCGAGCGAAACCTGGGCCGGCGCGACCGTGTGGTCCCCGAGCCCGCGGTTCGCCGGCAGCTTCATGACCTGGGCCGGGCACCCGATGATCGCCTTCTGCGTGAGGGGTTCATGCTCGTCGCCCGGCTGAGTGACCCGGCGGACCTCGACACCGTGACCGTGGTCAGGTCCGGGAGCTGAGACTCCCGTTCAGCTGCCGCCGAGGCGCACGATCCCGAACGGCCTTGCCCGCACCTCGACCCACACGCCGTTCAGCGTGTAGATGTCCTGGCGACACAGCTCGATCGCCGCCTCCTCGGACTCGGCGCGCACCAGCAGGACCGAGGCCGAGACGTCCGTGAACGCGCCTGCCTCGACGATCACGCCCGCCGCCTTGAGCTCGGCGATGCGCGCCATGTGCCGGGCGCGGAACGGAACCCGCGTCTCGGCGGCGTCGGGGGCGTACGTCGCCTCCATGAACCACACAGTCTCGATCCAGGGTGCCTGCGCGGCTTCGGTCATAGGTCTTCTCGCCTCCGTCGGCCGCACGCTCCGGCGGCCCGTATCGTCACAGCGTAGCCGTGCCGGCCGCGATCAGCGCAATCGCGATGGCGGTCAGCACGATCCCCGCGACGTGACGCCGGGCGAGGCGCTCCCGCAGGACCGTGATCGCCAGCACGACGGTGACGACCGGATAGAGCGACGACAGGACCGCGGCGATCGCGAGCTGGCCCGCCTGGGTGGCGAGGATGAACGCCGCGTTGCCGGTCATGTCCAGCAGGCCGACGAGCCACCAGGCGCCAGCCGATCGAGGCGTCCATCCGCCAGGGCTGGCGCCAGGCAACGATCAGCGCCGCGAGGATCGCCACCTGGAGCAGCCGCATGAGCACGAGCGGCCCGAACGCCCCCGCCCCGGACAGCTGGCCCACGCACACGTTGAAGGCGCCGATCGCGAGCCCGGCCAGCAGCGCCCAGCGGATCCCCGACGGCCGATCGGTAGCGTGGCCCGGCGCGCTGGTCACCAGGACCACCGCGACCATGGCGAGGACGATCCCGATGATCGCCTCGGGACGCGGGATGCCCTCGAGCACGAACCCGACGCCGACCGGCACCACCGCCGCAAGCACGCCCGTCGTGGGCGCCACCACGCCCATCCGGCCGACGGCGAGGCCACGATAGAGGGACGTGATCCCGACGACGCCGGCAAGGCCGCCCGCAACCGTCCATGCAAGGTCGGCTCCCTGCGGCACCGGCTCGCCCCGGACGACGGCCAGCCCCAGGGCGGCAACCAGCCCGATCGCCTGGGTGCCGATGACCACACCGAACAGCGGGGCCCGGCGGCTGAGCATGCCGCCGCCGAAGTCTCCGGACCCCCACGCCAGGGCGGACAGCAGGCCGAGGACGACGACCGTCGAGCCCGGCCCGAAGGCGTCAGGCAGGCGCCGCTCCTTCGGGCTCGGCCTGCTCCGCGTGCTCGTCGACCGCGGTGGGTCCCTCGAGCTCCACCACGAGATCCGCCAGCGCGTCGTACCGGTCCGACGTGGTGAGGTAGATCACCTGGAAGTCCGCGGAGATCTCGCGCAGCAGCTCCAGCGCCCGCGGCGCGCGCACGTCATCGAGCGTCACGAACGGGTCGTCGAGGATCAGCGGGGGCCTTCGGTCTCCGGTAACGAGCCGGACCAGGCCCAGACGGGCGGCCAGGTAGACGACATCGAGCGTCCCCTGGGAGAGCTCGGACACGGGCGCCCAGCCGTCACGCTCCGGTGCGAACACCTCGATGCCCAGGTTGGTGTCGTCCACACGGACGCGCCGGTAACGGCCGCCGGTCACCCGGGCCAGGTCCCCGACCATCCGCTTCTCCAGGTAACGAGTCGCGCGCTGCATGGTCGCCTGCTCGGCCGAGTTGATCTCGCGCAGCGTGGCCGCGTAGACGCGATCGCGGCGGTGAAGCGTCGCGAGCTCCTCATTCCACGAGCCGAGCCGCTCGGCCATCGCCGCGACCTCCTCGGCATCGACGGGGTTCTGCTCGACGCGCGCCCGTGCCGTTGCCTCGTCGTCCCGCGCGCGGTCGAGGGTTCGCTCGGAGTCGGCCACCTCGACCTCGAGGCGCTCCCTGGCGCGGGGCTCCTTGGCGATCGGGCCGAGTGCCTCGAGCGCCGATGTCTTCTGCTCGACCTCGAGCGCCGCGCTGTCGCGACGGCCGGGCAGCGCGTCGCGCGGCTCGTCCCCGATGAGCCCGTCGAGTCGCGCGCGGCGGCGCTCGATCTCCGAGGTGTGGGCCTCCTCCTTCTGGAGCGCGTCCTCGGCCTCGGCCTGGTCGGTGAGGCCCAGCCGCTGGAGCAGGTCGTTGTGTTCACCCTCGCGCTGTCCGAGCTCGAGCTCCAGGTCCGACCGGCCACGCAGCCGGCGGTTCACCTCGACGTCGCGGAGCTGATTGTCGACGCGGTCGCCGCGCCGCAGCCAGATCCCGACGATCGCGAGCACCAGCCCGATCCCGGCCACCACACCACCGGCCATGATCGGCAGCGTCCCCAGGTCGACGATGTCCGCCACCTGGAGCCCGAACACCGCGGCGGCGACAGCGGCACCCGCGATCACGAGGCCGATCGACCACCTCGACAGCGGCTGCCAGCGAACCTCCGGCTGTACCTCGAAGCTGACCTGGACCTCGTCCTCGAGCATCGCGCGGAGTGTCTCGATCCGGGTCCAGACGCTCCGCAGGCGCTCGACGTTCGTGCGCAGCACCGGCAGCGGCGTGGAAGACGGGTGGGTCTGGTCGAGCTCGTCGATCTCGTCGCGCACGACCACGGCCGTTCGATACCGCTCGAATCGTTCCTGCGCCGAACCGCGCTCGGCGGTCAGCCGCTCGGCCTGTCGTGCCTTCTCGAGCATCGAGCGCCGTTCGCTGAGCGCCGTGGCTGCCTCCGCCCGCCGCTCCCTGGCCAGGGCGAGCGCATCGCGATCGCCCTCCAGCCGGTGAAGCGCGTCCTCACCCGCCTGGAGCCTGGCGGCCACGTCGTTGACGGCGTCCTCGGCGACCTTGAGTCGGCCCGGGTTCTTGGCGCCCTTGGTCTCGAGGTCGTGGATCGCCCGGTCGAGCTTCTTCCTCGCGCGACTGGTGCCGCGATCCGCGCCGCTGATCGATGCCTGGAGACGATCTCGAAGGGCCGCCTCGTCGCGCTGCAGCCCGGCAAGCTCGTGGTGGCGGACCGATGCCGTTGACCTGAAGAATGCCTCCGTCGGGACGCCGGACAGCTCGGCAAGGGCCTCGTCGGCGCGAGCCGGATCGGTGATCGTCTCGCCCTCGAGATCCAGCGTCACCTGCCCCCGCGCGCCCCGGAACGACTTCTCGAGGCGACCCTCGTGGACCCCGCCGTCCTCGTCCTCGTAGGTGAAGGCCACCTCGAGCGACGTGCGTGCGTCGGCGTCCCCGTCCCACGGGACGAGTGCGTCGAGGTCGGCTGCAGCGCTGGTCACCTTGCGGGTCAGGGCGAGCTCGATGGCCCGCTGGAGCGTCGACTTGCCTGCCTCGTTCGGGCCGCGGACCACGGTCAGCCCGGGGGCCAGCTCGATGTCCTGGTCGCGGTAGCGGCGAAGATTGCGGATGGCGAGCCGCGAGATCCTCACAGCGTCACCTCGTGGCCGGCGAGGAGGAGGCGGCCGAGCCGCAGCACATCGCGCAGCTCCAGCGCCTCGCGGGCTGCGGCGTCGTCGCCCGACGCCTCGAGCTCCGCGATCCGGCCTTCGACGTTGCGGATGAATGCGCCCGAGATCGTGTCCGGTGACGGCAGGGCACCCTCGGTCAGCGCCGGCTGGCTGCCGTCCCGGACCCGGACGCGGAGGAACGACTTCCCGAGGGCGCGCTCGATCTCGCCAGGATCGAGGTCGAGCTCGTCGGGCCGGACGCCGATCAGGCGGACATCCATGACGACATCGGCGTCGGCCACCGCACGCAACCGCTCCAGGAGCGCCGGCTGGGACGCGACGGTGGCCGCGTCGATCTCGAGCCGCTGGAAGGTGGTCCTGCCCACCTGCCGCTCCTCCACGGTCACCGTCTTGCGGCCGTCGTGCTCGTCGAGCGTGACCAGCAGCACCTTGCCCGCGCGGTCCTGATCCACGGCGACCGGCTCCGGAGCGCCGGAGTAGGCGTACGTGACGCCACTGGCCTTGGCGACCTGCGCCGCGTGCCAGTGCCCCAGCGCCAGGTAGTCGAGCCCGCTGGCCGCGATCTCATCGGTGGTGATCACGACCTCGTCGTGGTCCGTTCGCCCGGGGATCGCGATCGCCGCGTGGAGCAGCCCGATCTTCCAGGTCGCCGGCGGGACCTCGACGGACGCCAGGTCCCGGAGCGGGCTGTGCGGGGCCCGCTTGGTGGCGAACACCGGTCCGTGGACCACCGCGTCGAGCGACGGCAGGTGAATCCACGGCCGGGCGGGTGTCAGCACGGTGACCATCCCATCGTCCGGTCCGGCCCCGGCCAGCGCGGCCAGGTCGTACGCCCGGTAGACCGACGAGCGATCGTAGACGTCATGGGTGCCCGGGACCAGGACCGACCGGATGCGTGCCTTGGCCAGCCGGGCCAGCTCCGCGGCCACGCGCTCCACGGATCGACCCGGCTGGACGTTGGAGTCGAACAGGTCACCGGCGATCAGGAACAGGTCGACCTTCTCGGCGAGCGCGAGGTCCACGCTCGCACCGAACGCGGCGAACTGCCGCTCGCGCTGGGCGATCGCAGCATCGCCCAGGTCGGCGTGCCGCGCGCCGAGGTGCACATCGGCGGTATGGAGCAGTCGGAGCATGCGGCGGGTCTGCCTCCCTGGGTCGTCGCCATCGGTACGACCGGCATGCCGACCGGGCCCCGCTGGCGCCGCTTCCAGCCCCTCCCGTCCTGCACCTGGCAAGGTCTCGGACGTCTTCAGGGCGGGGCCGGTCGCCCCCGGGACCCGGTTGCGGGACGGGCGCCCCCATCGCTCCCGTCTCGCCATGCCGAGTCTTCCCGGTCATTGTGACAGGTCGCCCGTCACGATCGCACGGGCACGGACGCGGGTTGCGACCCCAGGCGGGAGGCGCAAGGCGCGTGTAACACCCTGATCCCCGCGGCGGTGTAGGCTGAAGCTCACGTACACACCGGTGTGGCCCGAGCTAGGGACTCCGAGAACGGCACCTGGGACGCGTGGCCCCGGCTGACTCCCCGCCGCGGTCGCCGTCGTCGGGTGAGGTCCCAGGTCTCGACGTCTGCACCACGAGCCTTCGGAACGCGCGCCCGGGAGGAGCACCGTCGTGACCTATCTCGATCGAACCCTTGTCTGCGTCGACTGCGGTGTCGACTTCATCCACTCGGCCGCGGACCAGGAGTACTACCTCCAGAAGGGGTTCACATCGGATCCCAAGCGCTGTGCGTCGTGCCGCGCGTACCGCCGCTCGACCCGCGACGGCGGCTCGGACGTCCGGTCGTTCGGGGGGCCCCGGGGCTACGAGCGGATGGACGACCGCGGCGCGCGCGAGTACTTCGTCGCGGTCTGTTCCTCGTGCGGCAACCAGGCGCAGGTGCCGTTCAAGCCCCGCATGGACAAGCCGGTCTACTGCTCCGACTGCTTCCGCACGATCAAGCCCGACTGAGCCGGCCGGGACCGGGGTGGGTCTGCGGGCGCGTTGATCAGAGCCGGAACGCATCCCCGCGGTGAAAGCGGTCGCGGTGGCGGCCGCGCCAGACCGTGACCCGGCCGCGGCCGTGGACCTGCCAGGCGCCGTTGCTACCGACGACCGCGGTGTCCTCGTCGATCCCCAGGACCACCTCACCACGCGGAGCCTGGAGCGCCACCAGGGCCGCCAGCGGCTCGGGCCAGGCATCGTAATGCGGCAGCACCGCGCACCCCTCGACCAGGGCCAGGCCGGCCGGCCACCGCAACGGGAAAGGCAGCGGGATCCGGAGCCTGGGAAGCATCCGGAAGTCCGTGGCGCGGCCGGCGATCGCCATCGCCCCCGCGGAGCACCCGGCCACCGTCGCGCCCCGGGCGTGCGCCGCGCGGAGCGCGGCCCCGAGCGGCGATCCAAGGAGCACCGTGAGCAGGTGGCGTGGGTGGCCGCCCGAGAGGTACACCAGGTCCGACTCGCCGATCGCCTGGAGGGCGGCCGCGTCGTAGCCGTCCGCGACATCGCGGACCATGACCGGCTCCACCTCGGCGCCGAGCTCCGCGAAGTGCTCAACGCCGCGATCCGCCCAGGCGCGGAAGGTCGCCTCCCCGTCGGGCGCCGAGGCGGTGGGCAGGATCACGACGCGCGGGCGACCGCGGCCGGTCGCCGCGAGCAGGCCGCGGTCGAACTCCGTCATCGAGGCGAGAAACTCACCGGCGCCGACGAGCGCGACTGGTCCGGGCATCGGCCGCAGTCTAGAGCAGGCACCGCGAATCGGAGCCGAACCACCCTGTGCGGTGGCTCCCCGGGCCGGGGCGGAGGGATGCCGCCGGCCCCCGACTCGACCGCCCCACGGTCGTGACTGGACGCCCCGCAGTCGTGCCTGACACACTCCGCGGACGCCAGCCGACCGGGTGCAGGCTCATGGTGGAGATCCAGTGACCTCGACACAGCGCTGGACCATGCTCGCCGCCATCCTCGGCTCGTCGATGGTGTTCCTCGACGGGACGGTGATGAATCTCGCGCTGCCCAAGATCGGCGAGGAGCTGCCGGGAACGCTGGTATCGACCCTCGAGGGCCAGACGTACGCCGTCAGCGGGTACCTCGCTACGCTGGCGGCCCTGCTGATCCTCGCGGGTGCCCTCGCGGACTACCACGGACGCCGGCGCGTGTTCGCCATCGGCCTGGTCGGGTTCGGTGCGACCTCGGTGCTGTGCGGGGTCGCGCCGTCGCTCGAGCTGCTGGTCCTGTTCCGGCTGCTGCAGGGTGCCGCGGGCGCCCTGCTGGTGCCGGGGTCGCTGGCCATCGTGACGGCGCTGTTCGACGGGCCGGCGCGCGCGCGGGCGTTCGGGATCTGGGCGGCCGCGACGTCGGCAACCACGCTCATCGGCCCGGTCGTCGGCGGCGTGCTCGTGGATGGCGTCAGCTGGCGTGCCGCCTTCCTGATCAACGTGCCGCTCGTGCTGGTGGCGTTGTTCGCGACCATTCGCCACATGCCCGAGACACGAGCCGAGGGAGCCACCGGCCGGTTCGACTGGATCGGGGCAGCGGTGGCCGTGGTCGCCGTCGGCGGGATCGCGTTCGGGACGATCCGCGGGCAGGACCGGCGATGGGAGGACCCGATCGCCTGGGCGTCACTGTTCGTCGGCGTCGTTGCCCTGGTCGCGTTCCCGGTGCTCATGGCACGGCGCCCGAATCCGCTGGTCCCGCTGGGGCTGTTCCGTCGCCGTCGGTTCGCGACGATCAATCTGTCGACACTGCTGATCTACGCGGGCCTGTATACGACATTCACGTTCCAGGGGCTGTTCATCCAGGGCGTCGTCGGCTACTCGGCGACCGCGGCCGGGATCATCGGCCTGCCGTCCGGGATCCTGCTGACGGTGCTGTCGACCCGGGTCGGCAGCCTTGCCGGGCGCTACGGCGTGCGGCCGTTCCTCGTGGCCGGCCCGCTGATCATGGCCGCGGGGCTCCTGTGGCTCGCGCGCGTCCCGGCGACCACGGAGCCGTGGCGGCTTGCGCTGGGTGACCCATCGACGCTGGTGCCCCCGGTCTCGACCCTCGTCGACATCCTGCCGTTCGTCGGCCTGTTCGGCATCGGGATCTCCCTGGTTGTTGCACCCCTCACCGCGACGCTGATGTCCTCGGTTCCGGTCCGCAACGCCGGGCTCGCCTCGGCGATCAACAATGCCGTCAGCCGGATCGGCCAGCCGCTGCTGTCGGCGCTGATCTTCGTGGTCGTGAGCGGATCGTTCTATGCTGCGCTGGCCGGTGCCGTGCCGGGCCTCGACGCGTCAGACCCGGCGCTCCGCGAGCTCGTCCAGCCGCTCAACCCACCGCACGTGGGAACCCCACCAGCGGTGGCGGCCGCGGCGCACATCGCGTCGGTGGACGCGCTTCGCCTGGCTGCCGTCGTGTGCGCGGTGCTCCTCGCGGCAGGCGCGCTCGCGAACTGGATCGGCCTCCGCCCGGAGAGCGAAATTGAAACCCCGTAGCGGCACGAACGCGGCCGCGTCACAGCATGGAGCCCGCGACGATGCTTGAACATGGCAACAGCCCGCGCGACTGGGACGGCCGGGCCTATGACCGGCTGGCGGATCCGATGACGCGCATGGGCGCAGATGTCGTGGCGCGCCTTCCACTGCTCGGCGACGAGGTCGTGCTCGACGCGGGATGCGGTTCGGGTCGGGTGACCGAGCTTCTGCTCGACCGGCTGCCGCGCGGACGGGTGATCGCCGTCGACGGCTCACCATCGATGATCGAGAGCGCCCGGACACGACTGGCGGGAGATGAAGATCGAGTCCAGTTCCTGGTTGCGGATCTTGCCCGGCCGCTGCCGTTGGCCCGGGCGAGCGTAGACCACATCCTGTCCACAGCAACGTTTCATTGGATCGCCGATCACGACCACCTGTTCCGTCACCTCGGGGCGGTCCTCCGCCCTGGTGGCCGGCTCGTGGCGCAGTGCGGCGGCGAGGGGAACATCGCGACCATCATGAAGGCCCTGGCCGTGGTCGGTGACGGTTGGAGCCCTTGGACGTTTCCATCCCCGGACATCACCGGGAGGCGTCTAGCTGCGGCGGGTTTCACGGACATCGAGACGTGGCTCCGCGACGAGCCGGCACACCTGGCACCCGGACAGCAGCTGCTCGAGTATCTCGGCTCGGTTGTGCTGGGGGCACACCTCGACCGACTCTCGCCTGCTGACCGTGAGCCGTTCGTACAGGCCGTCGCAGCCCGCCTTCCCGAACCCGTGATCGACTACGTGCGGCTCAACATCCTGGCGACGCGCGCGACCTGATCGCCTGCCGATGCTCGGGCGACGAGCTTGTGTCGCCGGTTCGGATGTTGCATTGCCCGGTCCCGCAGGACTCCGATCGCAGGTCGTCGTTCGTGGGTTCTCGTTCGTGGGTGGCGGACGCGCCCTCAGCGGGTCACCCGGAACGCGCCACCGTGGCCGGGGATCACGACGTCGGCTGCCGCGAGCACCCGCGCTCGGTGCTGCTCGATCAACGGTTGATCCCAGGCGAGGGGATCCTCCTCGGGGGTCCGGTCCTCTCGCCACCACAGGTGCGTCATCGCGTACACGGCGTCGTCCGCTCGGACCACGAGCGTCGCGTCCTCCTCCGTGTGTCCCGGCGTCAGCCACAGCTCGCTCCGTGGCGACAGGTGATACCCGTCGCCGTCATGGTCGAGCCACAGGTCGTCCTTGTAGCGGGCCCAGAAGTCAACGACCTCGGCGTTGGGGAACAGGGCGATGTTGACCGTGTGGTCAGGGTGATGGTGGCTGAGGAACACGTGGGTCACCGCCTCGGGGGGGACGCCGAGGTCACGCAGCGGGTCGAGGATCAGCGATCGGCGGGCCACCATCCCGGGATCCACGATGATCAGGGCGTCCGCGTCGCGGACGAGGACGATGGACGAGCCCACGCGGTCGCCCGCGTAGCCGGCGTGGAGCAGGTGAACGGTCGTCATCCGTGCAGGGTACCCGCCGGTCGATCGCCGCCCGTTCCCGGCATGCGCAACGCGAGGTCTGTCGCGCCCGCGCGGTGGCATGCTCGGGCCATGACGACCCGGGAGCACGCCGACCTGATCCTGACCGGTGGCAACGTGTACACGGGCGATCCCGCGGGGCTGCGGGCGGAGGCGGTGGCGGTCCGCGACGGTCGAATCACCGCCGTGGGTACCGCCCACGATGTCGATGTGCACCGCGGACGGGCGACGCGCGTCATCGACCTCCGCGGCCGTTTCGCCGGCCCCGGGTTCGGGGATGCACATGTCCATCCCGTGCACGGCGGGCTGGTCATGCTGCAATGCGACCTCCACAGCGACCGCTACTACCAGCCGCTCGACGACTACCTCGGGACCATCGCAGCGTATGCGGCGGCCAGACCGGACCGGGCCTGGATCAGCGGTGGCGGCTGGAACATGGCCGACTTCCCGGGCGGCACCCCGCGCCGCGAGGACCTCGACCGGGTCGTCCCGGATCGTCCGGTGTACCTGCCCAACCGAGACGGGCACAGCGCGTGGGTCAACACGCGGGCCCTCGAGCGGGCCGGCGTGACCGCCGCCACGCCCGATCCCTACGACGGGCGCGTCGAACGTGACGCCGACGGAACGCCGACCGGAAGCCTCCATGACGGGGCGATGGACCTCGTGTCGGCGATCGTCCCCCCACCGACGGAGCAGGACCTCCTCGATGCCCTGCGAGAGGGCCAGCGATACATGCATGGCCTGGGCCTGACCCAGTGGCAGGATGCGATCGTCGAGCCGGAACGTGAGGAGGTCGCCTACCGGACGCTGGGTGCGAGCGGCGAGCTGACGGCCAGGGTCGTCGGGGCGCTGTGGTGGGACCGCCACCGGGGCCTTGAGCAGATCGACGAATTGCTCGAGCGCCGCGCGCGCGGCCCGGCCGGCCGGTTCAGCCCTGCCAGCGTCAAGATCATGCAGGACGGCGTGCTCGAGACGTACACCGGGGCGATGCTCGAACCGTACCTCGGCGCCGATGGGCGCCCCACGGACAACCGAGGACCGAGCATGGTGGATCCGGCCGTCCTCAACGGGGCGGTGACGCGCCTCGACAGTGAGGGCTTCCAGGTCCACTTCCACGCGATCGGCGACCGGGCGGTGCGGGAGTGCCTCGACGCCGTGGCGGCAGCTCGCGCTGCAAACGGCCCGTCCGACCATCGCCACCACATCGCGCACATCCAGGTGATCCACCCCGACGATGTCCCCCGCTTCGCCGCCCTCGACGTGACCGCCAACGCCCAGGCGCTGTGGGCCGTCCACGAGGGCCAGATGGACGAGCTGACGATCCCGTTCCTGGGACCGGAGCGCTCCGGATGGCAGTACCCGTTCGCCTCGCTGCTGCGGTCGGGCGCGCGCCTGGCGATGGGCAGCGACTGGTCGGTCTCGACCCCCAACCCGCTGCTCGAGATGGAACATGCGGTTACGCGGGTCGCGTATCTGTCGCGGGGCGCCAAGGAGCCATTCCTGCCCGACGAACGGATCTCGCTCGGGGCAGCGCTCGCCGGGTTCACGTCGGGCACCGCGTTCGTCAACCACATGGAGCACGAGACGGGCACGATCGAGGTCGGAAAGCTGGCGGATCTCGTGGTCCTGGACCGCGATCTGTTCGCTCCCGACGCGGGACCGATCGGCGACGCGCGCGTGCTCGGGACGTTCGTCGAGGGCGTGGCCGTCCACGAGGCCCCGGGGCTGGGCGGGTAGGTCAGCCGCGGGCAAGGTCCTCGGGCCGATCGACGTCCGCAAGCGTCCTCGCTCCCGGATCGAGCGCTCGCCACGACGACTCCGACACCCGTGCCGACGGGACGAAGTCGAGCAGCGCGCGCAGGCTTCGGCGGTCGGCCGCCAGGCAGGTGGTGACCGCGTCGGACACGGCGGCGGGGCGCACGGCCATCGGCAGCGGCGCCGCCGGTGATGCGGCAAGGGTCATCGCATCCAGGTGTGGTGCCGCCGCGAGTCGTGCGACGAGCAGCCGCAGGACCGCGGGCATCAGCCCCGGCATGTCGCCGCCCACGACCAGGGCGATGCGCGGAGCCTCATCACCAACGGAGGCATGCTCCTTCGCGAGCATCGCGAGCCCGGCCGCGAGACCGGCCAGCGGTCCACCGTGGGCCTCGAGATCGCGGGCGACGCGAACGCGAGCTGCCAGTCCCGCCGGCAACCGGGGCTCCGGGGCCTCCGGCGCGACGACGACGACGATCAGCGCGGCGACCGATGCCACCGCGTCGAGGGCATGGTGGAGGAGCGGCCGGCCGTCCAACTCCGCGGCCAGCTTGTCCGAACCGAACCGCGACGACGTCCCCCCGGCCAGCACGATCGCGACGAGCGTCGTATTGCTCACGACTCGGCCTGGCGCTCCGCCTTCGCCCGCAGCCGCGCGATCGTCTTCGGCCCCAGGACGTGCCCGGCATCGGTCCGCCGCAGCAGACCCCGCCGGTCGAGATCCTCGAGGATGAGGAGCACGTAGCGCCGGCTCGTTCCCGTCGAATCACGGAATGCCGCGGGCGAGAGTGGCGCCTCGGCGGCCATCGCCAGTGCCCGTCGTGAGAGCTCCCGGTACGTCGCCCCGGCCCAGGCGAGATCGTCCTCCAGCCTCACGAGGCGACCGGCGGCCTCGAGCGCGCGCACCCCGTCCGGCGGACAGCCGGCTCCGCGGGCGGCATCGGACAGCGCGGGTGGGGCTGCGACCGAGAGCACGGCCTCCAGCCGGTCCATCGCCGCCAGCGTCTCCGGCGGCGGGCCGGGTGCCCGGGCTGCATCCCGCAGCCGGTCGCCGTCGCGGGCCAGGATGCCGTCGGCGACGAGCGCGTCGAGCGATCGGGTCGCGACCTCGGCGGCCGCGTGGGGTCCAAGCGTCGCCAGGCGTCGAGCCGCAAGGGCGACCTCCTGTCGAACCAGGGCGGCGGCAGGGCCAGCGGCAGTGGGATTCGAGACGTGGTGGTCCGCGACGACCTGCCGCGCCCGATTGCGCAGCACAGCCTCGACATCACCGGCGAGAACCCACGCAGCGTCGTGCCGGATCGCCCCGTGGAGCTCGACTCGCGCCGTGGCCGATCCCACCGGCGTCGCGGCAAGTGCCGCCGCCCGGTCCGGCGTCAGCCGCCGGCGTGATACGCCGCGCGGCGGCTGCGGATCGAGGACGATCCCGCCACCGGCCGTCGAGCCGGGCGATGGTCGGCGGAGCGCGAAGCGATCGCCGGGTGCCGCGGCGATCTGCCTGTCGAGCCGCAGCAGCGCGACGGGGCTGCCATCCGGCAGCCCGATGGCCTCGCGCGGACCCCGCACGACGAGCGCACCCACCTGCTCGGTACCCGCGTGGATCCGCAGTCGCTCGCGATCCGAGGGTGGGGCCGCACGCCTGCCGGCGAGCGCGGCGGCCGCACGGACGGCAACCAGGATCCGCGAGGTCTCTACCACCTCGGGATCGGCCGTCAGCACCTGGCCACGGCGCAGCCCCGACGCCTCGACGCCGCCAACGAGCAGCGCCGTCCGGCCCCCACCGGCGCGCTGCACCGCGGCGCCCCGGACCTGGACCTCGCGGACCCGGACGTCCTGCCCGCCCGGGACCAGCCGCAGCGTCATGTCGCGCACGATCGGGCCACCGCGGAGGCTCCCGGTGACGACGGTGCCGCGGCCCCGGACGCCGAACACGCGGTCGATCGCGAGCCGCGGATGCCCCTCGCCCGGCAGACGCGACGCAACGCGCGCTGCAAGGGCAGCGACCGCGGACCGGACGTCGTCGACCCCCTCACCCGTCGTCGCGCTCGCCACCAGCACGGGTGCCCCGGCCATCGATGTCCGATCAAGGAGCCCGCGCACCCGGGCGACGAGCTCGGTGCGTCGGTCCGCCTCGGGCGCGAGGTCGGCCTTGGTGACCACGGCGATCCCGTCCGCGATGGCCAGGGCGTCGAGCAGCTCCAGGTGCTCGATCGTCTGGGCGTTGGGGCCGTCGTCGGCCGCGACCACGAGCAGCGCCGCGTCGATCTCCCCCGCCCCGACCAGCATGTTCCCGACCAGCCGGTCGTGCCCGGGGACGTCCACGAAGTCGACGACGCCGCCGTCCGGCAGCGCGAGATGGGCGTACCCGACGTCGATCGTCATGCCCCGGCGCCGCTCCTCGGGCAGGCGATCCGCGTCGATCCCGGTCAGAGCCCGGAGGAGCGCGGTCTTGCCGTGGTCGATATGGCCGGCCGTGCCGATCACCACGCTCATGGCGGCCCTCCGCGGTCAGCCGCGCCCGTGGATCGCCGCCGTCAGCGCGCGCGCCAGGGCCTCGTCATCTTCAGGGTCCACGGTGCGCAGATCCAGCACCACGGCATCGTCCGCGATCCGCCCGACGACGGCGGGCGACCCTGCCCGAAGGCGAGCCAGCAGCCGGTCAGGCGACGTCGACGCCACCACCACGGCTCGTGACGGGAGCGTTTCGCCGGGCAGCGAGCCGCCGCCGACGGTTGATGCGACCTCCCCGACCGTTGCGCCGGCGACGACATCTGTGATCGCCGCGGCCCGCGAACCCAGCCGGTAAACGGGCGTCCCGATCTGCCGCCACACGGGGATCTCGCGAGCAGCCACACCCGCGCGGTACAGCGCCAGGGTCGCGGCGACGGCGGCGAAGATGACCTTGTCGGGCCGCATCGCGCGGGCCAGCGGGTCGCGCCGCAGGCGCTCCACGAGGTCCGCCCGACCAACGATGAAGCCGGCCTGTGGCCCACCCACCAGCTTGTCGCCGCTGAACGTGACCAGGTCGGCGCCGTCCGCGAGTCGCTCGGCCGGCGTGGGCTCATGCGCGAGACCGAAGGCGGTGGTGTCGAGGAGCGCGCCGCTGCCCAGGTCGTCGACGACGATCGCGGCGTGCTGGTGCGCCGCGATGGCCAGCTGGCGGGCATCCGGCGTCTCGACGAACCCCTGCTGCGTGAAGTTCGACGGATGGACGCGAAGCACCACGCGAACCTTGCCTCCCTCGAGCACCGCCTCGAAGTCCCGGACTCGGGTCCGGTTCGTGGTCCCGACCTCGACCAGGCGCGCGCCGGCCCGTCGCACGATCTCCGGGACGCGCACCCCGCCACCGATCTCGACCAGCTCGCCACGGCTGACCGCCACGCTGCCGCCCCGCCCGGCCAGGGCCACGGCAAGCGCCACCGCCGCGGCGTTGTTGTTGACCACGAGCGCGTCCTCGGCGCCGGTGAGCGCGACCAGGTGGTCTTCGGCCTCGCGGTAGCGGCGTCCCCGACGGCCCGTTCCCGGGTCCAGCTCGAGGAACAGCGCACCGGACGCGGCGGCTTCGGCGGCACGGATCGCCGCCTGGGGCCACGTCGCGCGGCCGAGGTTCGTGTGGACGATGACGCCGGTGGCGTTGATCACGCGCTCGGGGGTCGCGGCGTGCCCCAGCGCCTCCAGCCGCCGGACGACGTCTCGACCCAGCTCCACGGCCGGGCGCGCCGTCGCGTCCGGACCCGCACCCGCCAGCCGAGCGCGCTCCTCGTCCACGACGGCGCGCGCCATCGCCAGCGCGGCGGCCGGGTCGCGGCCGGAGACATCGGGCCGCGCAGCCACGAGCACGCTGTCGATGCTCGGCGGGTGGGCGCGGGTTGGCGGGCTCACCACGCGATGATGGCATGGCGGGAGCGCATGGGAGTCGAACCCACCGCGCGACGCCGGGCGCCGCGCCACCGGTGTTGAAGACCGGGGAGCCCACCGGGACCCCTCCGCTCCCGCGTCGGGCGATTATGTGCCCGGGCGAGCCGGGTGCACCGTCGGGTCCGCAGGACCGGGACCGACGGTCATGGGGTTGATCCCGCACCCGTATGATCGGCCCGTGTCTGCCGATCCCCGCCTCGACGTCTCGCACCCCCTCCGCCTGACCGAGCTCACCGAGTGCGGCGGCTGTGCCGCCAAGCTTGGCGCGGACCTGCTCGCCGACGCGCTCGCCGGGCTGGGCGCGGGTCCCGGTGCAACCGACCCGAACCTGATCGCCGGCCTCGAGCCGCCCGACGATGCCGCCGCCTACCGGGTCTCCGATGACCTCGCGATCCTGGGCACGCTGGACTTCTTCCCACCGCTCGTGGACGACCCGGTCGCGTACGGCGAGATTGCCGCCGCCAACGCGCTGTCCGACGTGTTCGCCATGGGTGGGCGGGTGCTGTTCGCGCTCTCGATCGCGGCCTTCCCGGAGGACTTCCCAAAGGCGGCGCTGGCGGCGGTGTTCGAGGCCGCGGCAGGAAAGGTCCGCGAGGCAGGCGGGGTCCTCGCCGGCGGCCACACGATCCGGGACCCGGAGCCCAAGTACGGGCTGGCAGTGATCGGCGCGGCCCACCCGGATCGCCTGTTCCGCAAGGGCGGCGCACGACCCGGAGACGTGTTGCTCCTGACCAAGCGGCTGGGAACCGGGCTGATCGTGAGCGGCCGCCGGCAGGGCCGAACGAGCGACGCGGACCTCGCCACGGCGATCGCGCAGATGCGCACGCTCAACCGGGCGGCGTCGGAGGTGTTCATCCGCCACGGGATCCGGGGCGCGACCGACGTGACGGGGTTCGGGCTGCTGGGCCACGGACTCGAGATGGCGCGAGCGTCTGCGGCACGGCTCGAGTTCGATGCCTCCGCCCTGCCCGTCCTGGACGGCGCGCTGGACCTTGCCGCGGCCGGACTCCAGACGGACGGCGCGGACCACAACCGCCGGTTCACGGCACCAGCAACCGTGGTGGCCCAAGGTGTCGCGCCCGAGCTGGTTGCGCTCGCCCACGATCCGCAGACCTCCGGCGGGCTTCTCGCGGCGGTGCCGCGGGATCGGCAAGCGCAGGTCGTGGCCGACCTCGCGGCGGCCGGGGTGCCGGCGTGGCCGGTCGGCCAGGTGGAGGCGGGGGCGGGCGTGGCGCTCCGCTAGCGGCGGGTCAATCCTCGCGGGACAGAATCACCACGCTGTATGGCCCGACCGCAACGAGCCCGCTCTGGGCCTGATCGTCCATCGGCTCGCCGTCCGCGTCGAGGTCGTTGGCCTCGTGCCCCCCGAACTCATCCGCATAGGCCGGCGAGTCCGAGTTGAGCCGGACCCTCCAACGGCCCGGCGCCGGGAAACCGATCCGCAGGTCGCTCACCGTGCGGTCGGCGAAGTTGGCGATGATGACGGTGTCATCGTGCGGACCGCCGTTCATCCAGCGGTGCACCGCGAGCAGCTTGTCCTCGTTGTCCGCCCGCAGGATCGCCACGTTCGGTCCCCGAAGCCCGCGGGTCACGTCATCGCGATTGCGCCGCAGCGCGATCAGGTCGTGATGCAGGCGTACGACGCCGTGGTTGGACACGGCCTTGTCCCAGTCGAGGGCGATCGCATCGTCGAACCAGCGATCCTCGAGCAGCGCCTGGCCCTGGAACAGCATCGGGATGCCGGGCGAGGTGAGGACCAGTGCTGAGCCAAGCAGCGCTCGCTTGCGTGCCCACCAGCTGCCGGCCGCGCCGGGCGCGATGGCTTCGGGCACGCGCACCTTGCCGTTCGCCACATCATCGTGGGACTCCGTGTAGATCACCCTGGTCGACGGCGCACCGCGTCCCTCGCCGAGGATCGCGTCCACCACCGAGTCGATGTCGCGGTCCGCGTCATCGGCCGCGATCAACGCCGGGCGAACCCACTGGACGAACGCGGGATCCCACTGGGCCCCGAACCCGGCCCCACCCTCGGCGGTGGGGGTCACCATCGCCGGGTCGCCCTGGAGGTCCTCCGCGATCGTGATCTTCCAGGGCTGGCGCTCGCGGATCTCATCGTTGATCCAGGCCAGGAACGACCATCCGTCGGCCAGCTCGGACTCGGGATCGTCGAGGTTCCCGTCCACGGTCCGGATGTACAGCGTTGCGTCGAACCGGAGTCCGTCACAGTGAAACTCCTCGAGCCAGCTCATCGCGCTGTCCCGCAGGTACGTCCGCACCTCGCCGCGCCCGTAGTCGGGCCGGGTCTTTCCCCACGGCGTTTCGCCGCGCTCGTCGTTGTAGACGTAGATCCCACCGCCGTCACCCTCGGCCCAGCCGTCGAAGCGCCACAGGTCGAGATCCGACGGGCCGAGGTGGTTATAGACGACGTCCACGATCACCGCGATGCCCAGGGTGTGGGCGTCGCGGATGAACCGCTTGAACGCGTCGGGCCCGCCATAGCCCGACTCGATGGCGAACAGGTGGGCCGGGTTGTAGCCCCACGAGATGTCGCCGGCAAACTCGAACGGCGGCATGACCTGGACCGCCGAGATGCCGAGCTCGTGGAGGTACGGCAGGCGGCGCCGCGCAGCGTCGAACGTGCCCTGCAGATCGCCATCCTTGGCGAACGTGCCGATGTGCAGCTCGTAGATCACGAGGTCGTCCCAGCCGGGTGCCTGGAACGTGTCTCCACCCCAGTCGAAGGCGCCCTGGTCGTAGACGATGCTGTTCCCGACCGAGCTGGTGACCGTGCGGGCGTACGGGTCCATCCGCGACAAATCCGCATCGGGCGTCCGGATCGTGAACCGGTACTCGGCGCCGGGCGTCACGCCCGGTACATCCGCGGACCACGTGCCTGTCGTCCCGTCGCCATCGCGAGCGAGGGGCGTGCGGTCCATCGCCCAGGCGTCGAACGAGCCGGTGACGAACACGGCCGTTGCGTGTGGCGCCCAGACGCGGAACATGGTTCCGCCCTCGTAGGGAATCGCGCCCATTCCGGCGCGCCGGGACGGCCCCTGAACTGACACGGGCGCAGCGTACCCGTTCCAGGCTCAACCGCGGTCGCGAACGGTTGTGTCCAGCGGAGATGTTTCGCAAGGCTGGCGCGCCCGCGCGTCTCGTCCCGATCCCGTGGCGGAGTACGCTGGCGCCCGTGTTCACGCGCTCGATCTGGTGGCAGGACGAAACCCCCGATGCGCCGGTGGTCGTGATCGACCAGCGGCGGCTCCCGCGAGAGGCGGTCACCGCGACATGGCGGACGGTCGACGATGCGGCGGCGGGCATCGCGGACATGCAGGTCCGGGGTGCACCCCTGGTGGGCGTGGCGGCCGCGCACGGCATGGCGCTCGCGGTGCGCGAGGACCCGCGATCGCTTGACATCGCGCATGCCCGCCTGCTCGCGACCCGCCCCACCGCGGTCAATCTTCGATGGGCGCTGGAACGGATGCGGAACGCCCTGGCCGGCGTGGCAGTCGGGCGCGTGCGCCGGCGTCGCGCGCCGCCTCGCCCAGACGATCGCGGACTTGGACGCGGCCGGCAGCCGTCGGATCGGCGAGGCTGGCCTGCCCCTGCTCGCCGAGATCCACGAGCGGACCGGGCGGCCGGTCCAGGTGCTGACGCACTGCAACGCGGGCTGGCTTGCCTGTGTCGAGTGGGGCTCCGCGCTGGCGCCCGTGTACGTCGCCCACGACGCCGGCATTCCGGTCCACGTGTGGGTCTCGGAGACGCGCCCGCGCAACCAGGGCGCTGCGCTCACGACCTGGGAGCTCGCCCAGGCAGGCGTGCCGCACACGCTGGTCGTGGACAACGCCGCGGGTCACCTGCTGCGGACCGGCGCGGTCGACATCGTGCTCGTGGGCGCGGACCGGATCGCGGCCGACGGCGACGTCGCGAACAAGATCGGCACGGTGCTCAAGGCGCTCGCGGCACGCGACGCGGGCGTGCCGTTCCATGTGGCGGCGCCGGCGTCCACCTTCGACGCCGACGCCCCGTCGGGCGACGTGATCCCGATCGAGGAGCGCGACGAGGCGGAGGTCCTGTTCGTCAACGGCACCCCGATCGCGCCCGCCGGGACCCGCGCCCGCAACTGGGGCTTCGACGTGACACCCGCCCGCCTGATCGATGGCTACCTGACCGACCGCGGCCTGCTGGCCGCGGCACAGCTCCAGGAGGTCCTTGGTGAACGAGTCTGACGCGCGTCGAACCCTGGTCGGGGCAGCCCGGCGGCTCGAGGACTCCGGCCTCAATCACAACGCGTCCGGCAACCTGAGCCTGCGGGCCGGCCGGGGCATCCTCGTCACCCCCACGGGCATCCCCGCGAGCCTCATGGAGCCGGATGACGGCGTCATGCTCGCCGCCGACGGCACGCCGCTCGACACCGGCGCCCGCCTCCCGACCAGCGAGTGGCGCCTGCACCTGGCGCTGTACCGCCGGCGCGACGTGGGCGCGGTGGTCCATACGCATTCGCTGGAGGCGACCGCCGCCGCGACGCTGGCCCGGCCCGTGCCCGCCGTCCACTACGTCGTCGCGCGCTTCGGCGGCTCGATGCTCCCGTGCGCGCCGTACGCAACCTACGGCTCCCAGGAGCTGGCCGAGAATGTCGCGGCAACGGTGGGCGGGTCGGGCATGGCGTGCCTGATGGCGAACCACGGGTCCGTCGCGGTGGCCGCGGACCTGGCGACGGCCATGTCGCTCGCCGCGGACGTCGAGTGGCTGTGCGGCATCTGGCGGCGGGCGCTCCAGCTCGGGACGCCCGTCGTCCTCGACGACGCCGAGATCGCCGGGGTGCGCGAGCGACTCCGCAACTATGGGCAACCGTCCGCCTGACGCGCCCGAGGCGTTGCTGTCGGATCTACACTCGGCGGGTCGGACTCTCTACCCGAGGTTTGCCAGTGCCGAAGGAGTACGTCCGCCTGACCACGCCGCTCGTGCGCGACGGCGACCGCAGCACCGGGGTCCTGCGTCCTGCGACGTGGGACGAGGCCCTGGAGCGAACGGTCGCGGGACTGCGGGCTGCGGGCGCGGCGCACGGCTCCAAGACGTACGGGATCTTCAGCTGCAGCAAGTCGACCAACGAGGTCAACTTCGCGGCCCAGAAGCTCTCCCGCGCCGTCCTGGGCAGCAACAACATCGACAGCTGCAACCGCACCTGACACGCCCCCTCTGTCGCCGGTCTGGCGACCGTGTTCGGCGCTGGTGGCGGTACCAGCTCATATCGCGAGGTCGAGGACACGGATCTCGTGCTCCTGTGGGGCAGCAATGCCCGGGAGACGCATCCGATCTTCTTCCACCACCTCCTCAAGGGGGTGCGTCGGGGTGCTCGGCTGATCTCGATCGACCCTCGCCGCACCTCGAGCGCCGAGTGGGCGGACCTGTGGCTCGGGCTCGACGTCGGCTCGGACATCGCCCTGGCCAACGCGATGGGCCGCGAGATCATCGTGGCCGGCCTCGCGAACACCGAGTTCATCGGCCGTGCGACCGCGCAGTTCGAGGCATACCGGGCCGCGGTCGAGCCGTACACCCTCGAATACGCCGAGCGTGAGACGGGCGTGCCGGCGGAGGCCATCCGGGAGGCGGCGCACGCGTACGCGAGGGCGGACCGCGCGATGATCTGCTGGACGCTGGGGATCACCGAGCACCACAACGCGGTCGACAATGTCCTGGCGCTGATCAACCTGTCGCTGCTGACCGGTCACATCGGGAAGTACGGCAGCGGGCTCAACCCGCTCCGCGGCCAGAACAACGTCCAGGGCGGGGGCGACATGGGCGCCCTCCCGGACCGCCTGCCGGGCTTCCAGCACGTGGAGCAGGACGCGCTGCGCGCGCCGTTCGACGCGGCGTGGGGCGTCACGGTCCCGCCCGAGCGCGGCTGGCACCTGACGCGGGATGTTCGATGCGATGGACCGCGGCGAGCTCACGGCGCTGTACGTCATCGGCGAGAACCCGATGCAGTCCGAGGCCGACCGGCATCGGACCGAGCGCCTCCTGCGCGGCCTCGACTTCCTGGTCGTCCAGGACATCTTCCTGACCCAGACCGCCGCGGTCGCCGACGTCGTGCTGCCCGCCGCCGCGGCCTGGGCGGAGAGCGAGGGCACGGTCACCAACTCCGAGCGGCGGGTCCAACGGGTCCGCAGGGCGCTGGAACCGCCGGGCGACGCCCGCGACGACCTGTGGATCGTGTTCGAGCTCGCCCGCCGGCTGGGCCACGACTGGGGCGAGCCATCGTCCGAGGCCGTCTGGGACGAGGTTCGCGAGTCTTGCCCCGGCGTTCCGCGGCATGAGCTACGCCCGGCTGGAGGCCGAGGGCGGTCTCCAGTGGCCGTGCTACGACGAGACGCACCCGGGCGAGCTGTTCCTTCATTCGCGGCTGTGGGAGGACCCGGTCCCGGGTCATCGGGCGCCGTTCAATCCGGTCGAGCACGATCCGCCGGTGGACCGGTTGGACGACGACTTCCCGATCCGCCTGACGACCGGCCGCCACCTCGACTCGTACAACACCGGTGTGCAATCGGGCGGCTACCGGTACCCTCGGCGACGTGGAGAGACGCTGGACCTGTCACCGGAGGACGTCGCCCGGCTGGGCCTCGAGGACGGCGAGCGCGTGCGGGTCGTCTCCCGGCGTGGGCAGCTCGAGGTTCCCGTGCGGGCCGACCCCGGGCTGCGGCCAGGGCTCGCGTTCATGACCTTCCACTTCCAGGACGACGTGGCGACCAACCTGTTGACCATCGACGCCACGGACCCGCGGTCCGGGACGGCCGAGTTCAAGGCCACCGCGATCCGGGTCGAGAAGCTCGCGTCGGTGGCCGCCGCCGCGACATCCAGGGGGCCCCGACCATGAGCGTGATCCGGCGGCTGTTCGGCGGCGATATGGAACAGCCCGGCGACGGTGACGCACAGCTCATCGCCAAGCTGGCCGCGTCCGGCGTGGACCTGTCGGTGCCACTGACCGTCGAGCACTTCCTCACCCTCCCGGACGAGCGATCAGCCCGCCAGATCGTGGCCAAGCTTGCCAGCACCGGCGGGACGGTACGGCTCAACCCAAGCATCATCGGCCGCAGCTGGGCGGTGCGGGTGGCATTCCCGATGGTCGTGACCCTCGAACAAATCACCGCCATTCGGGAGCAGCTGGGGTCGTTCGCCGCGGAGCACGGCGGCGAGTACACGGGCTGGGGGACCAGCGGCAGCGCCTGACGGCATTCCGGCACCTCCGCGAGGGGTGGCTGGACCTCCCGCCCGACTGAACGCAGGACCGCGTTTGTCAGCCGCCGCTCAGGCTGGGCGCACCACCGGCAGCCCCAGGGCGCGCGCCGCTTCCGCCAGGCGGTCGTCGTAGGTCACAAAGGCGTCCAGCTCCGGGCGGAGCGCCAGCGCGGTCGCCAGGTGGATCGCATCCAGCGTCCGACGCTGGGGCGGCTCGAGCGTGGCTGCGAGGGCGGCGATCGCCCGGTCGACCTCGAACACCTCGACGGCATTGAGGACGCGCTCCCGGTGGACCGGGTCGTGCTCGCGTCGTGACGCAGCGCGCGCGGTCTCGATCACGCCGATCCGGCTGGTCGTGACCCGTCGAGCCTCAACGAACCAGCGGTTCATCGCTCGGGACTCTGGTTCTTCGACGACGAGCTTGACGAGCGCGGATGCGTCCGCATACGTGAGCTCGCTCACCGGTCATCCTCGTCCCGCATCTCCTGCAGGATCTCGCTCAGCGGCCGGCCCGGGATCCTGGGCGGCAACGGCAACGTTCGGTGATCGCCCTTGGCCGGCGTGATCCTCCCCTCCGCGATCAGCCGGTCCACGACCGACAGCTGCTCGGGCGGGTTCGGCGTCAGCCGCGCCACCGGCGTCCCATGCTCCGTCACTTCGAGGGTCTCGCCCGCCTTCACGCGGTCCAGGTAGACGGACAGGTTCTGGCGCAGCTCCCGCACCCCAACTCGCGCGGGCCCCTCGCCGGTTTCGCTCATGTAGCACATGGTAGCACAATCGGCCGTGCGCGCTGCTCGCGCTGTGAGCGGGCGCGGCCCGGATCGGGTGCACGCCGACCATGTACGTCGGCCGTGCTCCGCCGCGCGGTGGAATTCCGGGACACGACCGACCGCACTACACTCGGCAGCCATGGACCTTCACGTCGTCGGCGCCGCCGCAACCCCCGAGGAGCGCGCGGCGATCGACGCGGTCATCGATGCGGCGATCGGTCCGGCCCGGGCCGGCTGGGATGGCGGCGCCCGCAACCCGGCGCTCGACGGTCACGTCGCCCACGGAGGGCACGCGGCGCGGGCGCGGCGCGACCTCCTCCTGCCGGCGCTCGAGGCCGCGGCCGGGCGAGCGGGCTGGGTGAGCCGGGGAGCCCTCAACCACATCTCGAGACGCCTCACGGTGCCGCCTGCGGATGCGTACGGCGTCGCCACCTTCTACACGTTGCTGCCCACCACGCCACGACCGCCGGTCGTCGCCCACGTGTGCGACGACATCGCCTGCCGCCTCGCCGGCGCGGAGTCCGTGTGCGCCGACCTCGAGCGGCTCGCCGGTCCGCCGGGTGCGCCGATTGGCGACGGAGCGGCGACGTGGCTGCGGAGCCCGTGCCTCGGGCAATGCGAGCGTGGGACCGCAGCACTGCTGACGGTAGCCGGCGAGACCGCCGGAGCCATGGTCGTGGGCGAGATCCAGGACGGCGGCGGGCTGCTCGAGACGCTCGACTGGGCGGTGGAGGTCGCTGCGCGAGGGTGGAGGCCGCATCGCAACCGAGCTGGGCGATTCCCGGGCCGACCCGATCGAGTGGGTCCGCGGGCTCGCACCCCAGGCGGGCGAGGATGGCCTGCAGCTCCTCGCCCGCGTCGGCCGCGTGGACCCGACCTCGCTCGACGCGTACCGCGCGGCAGGCGGATACGAGGCGCTCACCCGGGCGCTGGCGATCGGACCCGGGGCCGTCATCGCCGAGGTCACCGCCGCCAGGCTCGTGGGTCGCGGCGGCGCCGCGTTCCCCACCGGTCGCAAGTGGGCCGCGGTCGCCGCGCAGCCCGTCACGCCCCGCTACGTCGTGTGCAACGCAGATGAGTCGGAGCCGGGGACGTTCAAGGACCGCGTGATCCTCGAGGAGGATCCGTTTGCGCTGCTCGAGGCCATCACGATCGCGGGGTTCGCCGTCGGTGCCTCGCGAGGGTTCCTGTACCTGCGCGGCGAGTACCCGCTTGCACGGCAGCGTCTCGAGCACGCGCTCGAACAGGTGCGAGCGGCCAGGTTGCTGGGCTCGAGCGTGGCCGGTAGCGGCTGGGCCTTCGACATCGAGATCCGGATCGGCGCCGGCGCGTACATCGCGGGCGAGGAGACCGCGCTGTTCGAGTCGATCGAGGGCGGGCGCCCCGAGCCGCGGAACAAGCCGCCGTTCCCCGTCGAGGTTGGCCTGTTCGGCCGGCCGACGGCGGTCAACAACGTCGAGACGCTGGTCAACGTCCCGCTGATCCTGCGCCTCGGCGCGGAAGGGTACGCCGCGATCGGGACCGAGGGCTCGACCGGTCCCAAGCTGTTCTGCGTGTCCGGGAACGTTGCCCGGCCCGGTGTCTACGAGCTGCCGTTCGGGGCGACCCTGCGACAGCTGATCGAGCTCGCCGGCGGCGTCCCGGACGGACGCGCCATCCAGGCCGTGCTGCTGGGCGGGGCTGCCGGGGCGTTCGTCGGCCCGGACCGGCTCGACATCCCGATGACCTTCGAGGGCACCCGGGAGGCGGGCACCACGCTGGGCTCGGGCGTGGTGATGGTGTTCGACGAGACGGCCGACCTGGTGGGCGCGCTGCACCGGATCGCGGCGTTCTTCCGCGACGAGTCATGCGGCCAGTGCGTCCCGTGCCGGGTGGGCACAGTGCGCCAGGAGGAGCTGCTCGCCCGTCTCGCCGCCGGGGCACCGCTGGGGTCGTACGCGGACGAGGCGAACCTGTTCGCCGATCTCGCGCGGGCCATGCGCGATGCCTCGATCTGCGGCCTGGGGCAGACCGCACCCTCGGCCATCGAGAGCGCCATCCGGGCGGGGCTCGTCCAGCTCGATCCTGCGCTCACCGCGGGCAATCGGGACATCGCGGAGGCCGGCCGATGAGCGTCGACGATCTCGAGCGCATCTTCTTCGAATCGCCGGCCCGGCCCTCGCGCCCGCCCGAGCCGCCGCCCGTGCCCGAGGTCCCGGGCGTGGAGCTGTCGATCGACGGCGCCGCCGTGACCGTCCCGGCCGGCTCCACGATCCTCGAGGCGGCGCGCTCGGTGGGCATCGACACCCCGACCCTGTGCTACCTCGAGACCCTGGCACCGGTCAACGTCTGCCGGGTGTGCGTCGTCGAGGTCGCCGGCTCGCGCGTCCTCGTCCCGGCGTGCTCGCGCAAGGTCGAGCCGGGAATGGAGATCCAGACCGACAGCGAGCGCGTGCGCGACTCGCGGCGGATGGTCCTGGAGCTGCTCGGCTCCTCGGTGGACATGTCGCTCGCCGGACCCGAGGCGCCGGACGGCGACCTGGCGCGCTATTCCCGCCGGTACGGGGCGCACCCGGAGCGGTTCGGCCCGGCCGGGATGCGCCGGCCGCCTCCGGAGAGCGCGATGCCCGCGCCCCCGGCCACCACCATCCGCCTGCCGGCGATGCGCCCGCGGCCGAGACCGTCGCCCAGCCGGTCAAGGTCGACAACGACCTGTACGTGCGCGACTACTCGCGCTGCATCCTTTGCTACAAGTGCGTCGAGGCCTGCGGCGAGGACGCCCAGAACACGTTCGCAATCTCCGTCGCGGGTCGCGGCTTCGATGCCCGGATCTCGACCGAGTTCGACGTCCCGCTCCCCGAGTCCGCGTGCGTGTACTGCGGCAACTGCATCGGCGTCTGCCCGACCGGCGCCCTGATGTTCCGCTCGGAGCACGAGATGCGCCAGGCGGGCACCTGGGACGAGACGGCCCAGACCACCACCGACACGATCTGCTCGTACTGCGGCGTCGGCTGCACCCTGACGCTCCACGTCCAGGACAACTCGATCGTCAAGGTGACGTCCCCGCTCGAGTCGTCGGTCACCAACGGGCACCTGTGCGTGAAGGGCCGGTTCGGGTTCGAGTTCGTCCAGGTTCGGCCAAAGGGTGACGCGGAGGGCTGGCAGGCCCCGTCGCGCCCGGCGGAGGGCGGCGGAACGGCGTAACGCGAGGGCGGCGGACGGCCTCGCACGAGGCGGCAGACCGCACCTCTCATGTTGCTGCCGCGCACCAGCTGCATCCGGGCCCGGGCCGTGGCACGCGGTTGGGTGCCGATGGGTCCCTCCCCGCACGGGCCGGACGGCCCTTCGCGGACGCATGTATCGAACGGCACAGTCGGCCCATGAGCGAACCGCAGGGCGCGCGCGACCTTACCCGCCTCAAGTGGGCGACGATGATCGTGCCGGTCGTGTTCGTGTGGGCGTTCGAGGTGGTCCGGTTCCTGTTCCTCGACCCCACCGTCACCGGCGATGACGCCCACGTGCTGTCCGCGATGATCATGGGCGGCGCGATCGTGATCTTCGCGACGTTCGTCTCGCTCTACCTCGATCGAACCCAGAAGCAGCTGATCGCGCGCAACAAGGACCTCACCGTCACCCACGCCGTGAGCTCTGCGGTTCGCGGCGGTCTGGCGCTGCCCGACCTGCTCGACCAGGCCCTCGACCGGGTCATGGCCCAGACCGGCGCCCTCGCCGGAACGATCAGCATCCAGACCACGGGCGGCGAGCCGGTGACGGCCCGACGGCCGGACACGCTTGCCGCGGGTCTGGGCTGGCTAGCCCCGCTGCTCGACGAGCCTGCGGATCCCGAGCTGGATGCGCCTGCCTTCACGCGTCGCGGTCAGCTCGATACCGGCTTGCTCGACCTGCCGCTGATCCGGGGCGCCGACCGGATCGGTCACCTGCGCGTGGTGATCCACCCGGCCGTGGATCCGGACATCTCCCCCGCTGCCCTCGCCGATATCACCGGTGAGATCGCGGGCGCAGCGCAGCTGGCGCTCACCGTCGCGAACCTCCATCGCCGGGAACGGGAGCGCGCCGCGCTGTACGAGGTCGCCCTCCAGCTCACCGGCAGGGCCGACCTGCGGGACATCCTGGACGCGATCTCGGGTCACGCCCGGGAGCTGCTGGGTGCGGACCGCGCGGTCGTATGCCTGACCGACCCCGCACACGCCGCGGCGTCCGGGGGGCAGGGAAGGGTCGCGATATCGGACGAGGGCAGCGTCTGTCTCATCGTCCATCGGGCGACGGGCACCATTCACCCGCGCAATCCGGAATGCCCACTGCTCGCGGTCGATGCGGACCGGACCTGGGCCGCGCGCCCGTTGCGCGGGCCGGACGGGATCCTCGGAGAGCTGTGCGTCGTCCGCGCGGGGCTGGCGTTCAGCGAAGCCGAGCGCACGCTGCTCGGTGCGCTGGCCGATATGGCGACGATCGCCGTCCGCACGGCCCGCCTCCACGAGGCCGAGGAGCAGGTGACGATCCACGCCGAACGGGACCGGATCGCGCGGGAGCTGCACGACAGCCTCGCCCAGGTCCTGGGGGTCATCCACCTGCAGCTGCGCGCGCTCGAGGGCCGGGCCAAGGACGAGGCGAGCTACACAATGGCCGCCGAGCTGTCGCAGATCGCCGATACCGCGGACGAGGCCTACCGGGACGTTCGCGAGGCGATCCTGGGCCTGCGCGAGACCGTTCGGGAGGAGACCGGGCTCGAGGGATCCCTGCGCGAGTACCTGCGCAAGTACAGCCGGCAGACCGGGATCGCTGCGACGCTGACCTGCGACGGCGACACGCGGACCTCGCTCACGCCACGCAGCGAGGTCCAGCTGCTCCGCGTCGTCCAGGAGGCGCTGACCAACACCCGCAAGCACTCGGAGGCACGGCACGTCCAGGTGCGGATGGAGTGCGCCACCACCGCGACCACGCTCACGATCGAGGATGACGGCGTCGGCTTCGACCCGGCCACGATCGCCGGCTCCATGGATGGAGGCTTCGGGCTCGCCTCGATGCGGGAACGGGTGGAGCAGATCGGTGGCACGCTTGCCGTGCATACTGCCCCGAAGCAGGGGACCAGAATCGTCGTCCACCTCGAAGCAGAGAACACTCGTGGAACACACTCCGCCGCGTCTCAGGGTGCTGCTCGTCGATGACCAGCCACTCTTCCGGAGGGCACTCGCGACCCTGATCAGCGCCCAGTTCGACATGACGGTCGTGGGCGAGGGGGAGAACGGTCGCGACGCGCTGGACAAGGTCCGCGCCATGCGCCCCGATCTCGTCGTCATGGACGTGAACATGCCCGGCGCCTCGGGTGTCGACGGCGTGAACGCGATCCGCCAGGCCGGGATCACGACGCCGATCGTCATGCTCACGGTGTCCGAGGACGACGACGACCTGTTCGAGTCGATCAAGGCCGGGGCCAACGGCTACCTGCTCAAGAACGTCCGGCCGGAGCAGCTGTTCGAGGACCTGCGCGGGGTCATGCGCGGGGAGGCGCCGATCGCGCCAGCCGTCGCCACCAAGCTGCTCACGGCGCTGCGAACCGGCGGCATCCCCGCCCGCGGCCAGCCCTCGCCGGCCGCCCAGGACAGCGTGCTCACCCGGCGCGAGTCCGAGATCCTGGAGCTGGTCGCCGAGGGGCTGTCCAACAAGGAGATCGCGAACCAGCTCACGATCACCGAGGGGACGGTCAAGAACCACGTGCACAACGCGCTCGAGAAGCTGCACCTGACGAACCGCGTCCAGGCGGCGGCGTATGCGGTTCGGCAGGGGTTTGCCGGCAGCGAGCCGAAGCGGGACTAGCGCCAGCGGCGGGCGAGTGCAGCGGCTATCCCGTCGGATACAGAGACACGGGGCGCCGGCTGTGCCGGGTGAGGGATTGGCCTACTCTCCACCCGCCCCTACGATCGCACCAACGGGTCGCATCCGCGACCCCCGGATTCCGCGAGGAGCCCTGGTGCCACCTGAACCGGTGCGCGTCCTCGTCGTCTACAGCCACCCGCTGATGGGCGAAGGCCTGGAACGGATGCTCGCAGCCGAGCCCGGCCTGACCGTGGACGCCGTAGACGGCACAAACCTCGGAGCCGTGGACGCGATGATCGCACGTGATCCCGCGATCATCGTCGTGGAGGAAGGTGGCTCGCTTGACGCAGCCGAGGTGATGCGACGCTCGAAGTGTGCGGTCGTGCTCGACGTCGACATCACGACAACGAGCGCCTGGAGCCTGCGACGCGAGTCGCTGAGCAGCCGGCCGGACGACTTCCTGGCGGCGATCCGGAGCGTGGTCTGCAGCCAGCGATCCGACACCGCCGGTCCGGTCCCCGAGCGGGATCGTCCGACCGAACCCGACCGGGGGCTTCGCGCGGTGGTCATTCCGGGCTAGGCTCTCCCGCATGGGAGATCGACGCGACGGCCCGACCGCGCCCGGCAAGCCCGGGCGCCTGCCTATCGACCCGCTGAGCACCCCCATGCCCCGACGGCGGGTGCTGCTGCTGATGGGCGCCGGTGCGATCGCCGCGGGCGGCGGGCTCGGAGTGCTGCTCGAAGCGTGCGCCGGGCCGCCGGTCACCGTGACCCTGGACATCGATCCGGCGTCGCTCGCGATTGGAGCACCGACCGAGGTCCCGTTCACGCTCGACACCGGCGGCCAGACGGTGGCCGCGTCTGCCTGGCTCCTGAAGGCGCGCCGGCGGCGACATCACCGCGTTCGACCCGCGCTGCACGCACGCGCTGTGCATCTACCGCTGGGCGGACGCCGATCGCCAGTTCAAGTGCGCCTGCCACGAAGGCGTGTTCGATATCGACGGCAAGGTGGTGTCGGGTCCCCCGCCGCGCCAGCTGGACCGGTTCCCGCTCCGGCTCGTGGGCGACGTGATCGAGGTCGACGTGCCGTCGAGCTTCCGTACGCCGCGGGAGAGCCTCTGACCCACTGCCCGTCCGCGATGCGGAAGGACATCCGGCCCGGGTCCTTGGGACCTTCGGGGGCCACTCGATACACACGAGCCGGTGCGTGCTCACCCCGCCCTGTATCGCAGTTCTATCCCCCGACGGATGGGAACTCGCCCTCGCGCACCCGAGGATTGAAGCAGGTCGGTTCGTCCGATTCTGCCGACCGTGGAGTGAAGGTGCCTGAAATGTTCCGGGTCACGTCCCTGGCCGACATCCCTGACGCGCAGCTCAATCGCTGGATCCGGCGACTGGCATTGCTGCTGCTGGTGGGGGTGATCGCGTTCGCCGCGTTCTACGCCCTCGACCGCTTCCGAGCCCCGACGGCCTCGATCGTCAGCCGTGAGATGGCCGCGATGGAGGAGGCCGTCCGCACGGATCCGGCCGACATCTCGTCTCGCGGACGCCTGGCAGATCTGTACCTCGCGGCCAACCGGTACGACGACGCCATCGCCCAGTACACCGAGATCATTCAGACCGGCAAGCAGGCCGAGGCGGCGTACGTGAGCCGCGGGCTCGCCTACCAGGAGAAGGGTGATCTCGACGCCGCTGCCGCGGACTTCGCCAAGGTCGTTGAGGTCGCCCAGAGCGCCGAGATGGCCAACGTGGACCCGATGCTCCAGACGGCCCACTACGGGCTGGGGGCCATCGCGCTCCAGCAGGACCGGGCGCAGGATGCCGTTGACGAGCTGCTCAAGGCCCTCGCGATCATCCGCACGGATGCGGACACCATGAACCTGCTCGGCGCCGCCTACGTGAAGGTCGGGGCGCCCGAGAAGGCCCTGGAGCCGCTGCGCCAGGCGATCCTGTTCGTACCCAACGGCTGGGCCGATCCGTACCAGGCCCTGGCCGATGCCTACACGGCCATGGGCGAGCCGGAGGAGGCCGAATGGGCCGCCGCGATGACCGCCGGGCAGTCAGGTGACCGGGCCGGCGCGGTCCGGCGCCTCGAGGCCATTGCCGACGGCAAGGCCGGGCTCGACGCGCGCATCGGCCTTGGACTCCTGGCCGAGGTGAGTGGCGACAGCGTGACGGCAGCCGGCTGGTACCAGAAGGCCCTCGCACTCGATGCGGAGAACAAGGCGGCCAAGCTCGGCCTGGGCCGCGTCGGCGGCGGCGCCGACGGACATCCCGAGGTCGTGCCGTCGCCCAGCGCCGAAGGGAGCAACTGATGACCGCGTCCCCCATCGCCGCCGAGCCCGGGCAGGGCGTCGGCGAGGTTCCCCCGGCCGGCGTCGGCCCCGCTGACGGAACGACCGAAGAGCCGCCGGAGCGGCGGCGACGCAAGTTCGTGCTGCTGTTCTTCCTGTTCCTCGCGTTCCTGGCCCTGCTCGGGCTCGCGATCTGGTACCTGTTGTTCCGCCAGCCGATCCCGGTCCCGGTGATCCCGGGCGAGACGATCATGCCGAACTACGTGACCTCGATCTACGGTGCGTCACGACCCATGAGCGTCGCCGTGACCGCGGATGGGTCTCGCATCTACATCGGGGAGACCGCCGGCGACCAGACCGCCCGGATCTTCGATGCAGGTGGAAACCAGGCGAGCGTGCTGCTCCCGCCACTGTCCACCGGCGACTCCCACGTGCCCACCTACGTCGCCCTCGATCCCCAGACCGGCGATATCTATGTCTCGGATCGACCGACAGGTTCGATCTACGAGTACGACGCCCAGGGGACCTATCTGCGGGCATACGCGCCGCCCGCAGATGCGCCGAGCTGGCAGCCGCTGGCGCTGGCATTCGACGCGGCCGGCAACCTGTACGTCACCGACGTTGGCGATGTCCCACACCGCGTGCGCGTGTTCGACGCGTCCGGTCAGCAGATCCGCGTGCTGGGTGAGAGCGAGGGGATGAGCTTCCCCAACGGCGTGACGATCGACGGCAATGGCTTCGTGTACGTGACCGACAGCAACAACGGCCGGCTGCTCGTGTTCGACCAGAACGGCACCGTCGTCGCGAAGGTCGGACGCGGCTCCGGAGAGGGGAACCTCGGCCTGCCGCGCGGCGTTGCCGTTGACGCCCAGGGCCGCGTCTACGTGGTCGACTCGAGCGGCCAGACGGTATTCGTGTACGGGCAGTACCAGGAGGGCACGGAGCGGCTCGACTACCTCGGCACCTTCGGGACCGAGGGTATCGCCGACGGCGCCTTCGCATACCCCAACGGCATCGCGGTGGATGGACGTGGCCGGCTGTACATCGCCGACTCGTCCAACAACCGCGTGCAGTTGTGGAGCTACTGAGCCAGGTCCAGCAAGGGAGGTGGAATCCGAAGCTCTGCGTCGCCGCCCCGTTTGGCGGCCCACATCAAAGTCCACGTAGCACAGAGAAAGGAGGTGAGGACAGTTTGAAGAGACTCATGCTGCTGATTGCAGCCGGAAGTCTATGGCTGTTCCTTGCCGCGGTTCCAGTCCTCGCGGACGGTGGACCGCATGTGGCTGCGATCAACAACGGCACCAGCGGCATCAATGCCGATAGTTGTGCCGGGTGTCATCGTGCCCACAGGGCGCAGGGCGAGTTCCTCCTGCTTGCAGATTCGGGAACCGCACTGTGTCTGAGCTGCCACGGCGCGACTGGCCTCGGCTCGAAGGTCGACGTCGAGTCGGGCATGCAGTACAAGCTCGGAACCACCGACGTTCGTGGAGACACCGTCCTCGGCTATCTCCGCGGTGGTGGCTTCGTGACCGCCCGGATCGGATCCGGTGAGGCGGTCCGAATCGGGTACACGAGCACCCATGGCGTCGGCCAGCTCGCCAAGGTCCCGGTCCGGACGGCGGGCTCGCAGCCCGTCACCTCCGCCCACCTGCCCAACGTGGGCGGCGTGGTCGGAGCGGCGGACGGCGTCGCCTGGGGCAACGGCCCCAACAGCACTCACCGCATACGCCGGACCCGCAGTCGAGCTCGAGTGCGGAACGTGCCACAACCCGCACGGCAACGGCCAGTATCGGATCCTGAATCCGATCCCGGAACCTGCCGCAACGGGCACGGACGCGTTCGTTCCGGACGCGACGGGCGTCAACGTCACCGACGCGGCACTGCCGCCCGCCGGCGACACCCGCAACTACACCATCATCCAGACGAATGGCGGTACCGGCACGCTCCTCGCGAGCCAGGTTGCCGCCCTCGGTCGTGCCGGCACACGGCAGGCGACTACTTCCGCCGGAAGGTTCCGTGGAACGCGCCGACCGGCGCGTCGAATGACGCGCCGAACGGCCAGTCCGCGACCTTCACGACCCAGATCTCGACGTGGTGCGTCACGTGCCACAGCCGGTATCTGAGCCAGGGTTGGGCGACCAAGGAAGACGATGCGATCTTCACGTATCGCCACACCGCCACCAACACGTCGCGGAACTGCATCACGTGCCACGTGTCGCATGGTTCCAACGCGCAGATGACGGGCACCTACTCGGCCAACATGGAGATTCCCGGGCGGGGCAACGGCGTTGCCCCGGCCGGGAAGTCGGCGACAGCCGCCTGCTCAAGGCGGACAACCGCGGGACGTGCCAGCTTTGTCACGATCCGACGGGCACCATCGTGGACGGACAGCAGGTCGGCCCGACGCCGAACCCGCTCCTTCCCTAGCACCTCACGAGCGCGTGGTGGCCGGCGACCCCGGTCCCGGCCACCCGCGAACCCTCTCAGGCGTCCGGGCTCAAGCCGCGCCGGAGAGCCGCCAATGCCTCGCAGGAGCTACACGAAGATGACCACCCGTGTTGCGCGCGAACGCCTGGCGTCTCCTCGTCCTGCTCCAGCCTCGACGGGCGGCCGCGCAGCGGCCGCCGGACTCCACGGGTGACCGTCCAGCACCACGCGATGACCGAGACCACGCCAGCATGAACCCCCAGCCGCCAGTCCCTGCGCGACGCCGAGCCGGCCCCCTGTTCGGGGCGCTGCTCGTTGTCCTCGGCGCCTTGATGGCGCTGACGCCGGCCGTCCCCGGGGTGCGGGCTGTCGATCCGACGCCGCTCCCCGATCCGACCGCGACCCCAAGCCCTGCCGGGAGCGTCGATCCGTCGCCGTCCATTGATCCGTCACCCTCGGTTGATCCGTCGCCCTCCGGAGCGCCTGCGCCGTCTGGAGTCCCCTCGCCATCCGTCACGCCGCGCCCGTCGCCGTCGGTCGCGCCCTCCCCTTCAGTCGAGCCGTCGCCGTCCGTTGAACCCTCGCCGTCGGTGGCCCCCTCGACGTCGATCGAGCCGTCGCCGTCCGTTGAACCCTCGCCGTCGGTGGCCCCCTCGCCGTCGATCGAGCCAAGCTCCTCGCCCACGGCCCCACCGCGTGGCACGGTCGTCGAGCACACGTGGATCGACACCGTGGATGATCTGGGGGAAGTGAGCCAAGCTGGGTCGATCGACGCACCGTTGGAGGCCGCGCAGCGGTACACGGTCTACCGGATCCGGTTCCAACTCCTCAACGACGACGACGCAGATGCGAGCATCACGCCCATTCTCCAGGTGGCCGGCGGTGGCCTTGACTGGGCGGCCGTTCCCCTTGTGGACCCCGTTCCTGGACAGCCCTTCTACCAGGCCTCGGACGATGGGCGTGTGTTCAAGCCACGCACGACCACGATCGGGCTGCCTGGGCTTCGTCGCGGAGCGTCGGACGACCCGGCGGCCGTCGCCGCGCCTGGTCGGAGCACTGCCGGTCGTGCGATGCCCGCCCTCAACCTCGCCGCACACAGCTTCACGGAGATCGAGTTTGCCGTCCGTGCGAGCGTCTCCGCCGATTGGGCGACCGGCTACCAGTTCCGGATCCTCGACGGGTCCGACCCGGTCGACGGTGTCGCCCCGGCCGAGATCGTGATGGAGAGCAAACCGGCGATCAAGCTGTCACCCGGCCAGCGCAAGGGCGAGGTCGTGGGGGAACCGGTGCCGCTGTACCGTCTCGATCCGTCCATCGCCTTCACGGACATGCCGCTGGCCGCTTCGACGGGCACCGGCCGGACGGTGGCGTACTCCCTGCGACTGCCGTTCGCCGCCCCGGCCACCGGAGGCTCACCCCATGTCCAGGAGGGACTTGCCTCCGACGCGTGTGCATCGTGCCACGCGGCCCACACTGCGAAGGGCCCGATGCTGCTGCAGACGGCCGGTCCCCAGTCGACCATCTGCTTCACGTGCCACGACGGCACGGGCGCCTCGACCGACGTCCAGAGCGACTGGTCAAGCTCGTCGATCCCGGCGAATATCCCCTCGACATCGTCCTGGTACTCCCACCCTGCGACGACGGACGCGGGCCACACCTCGGCACTTGATGACGAGTTCGGCGGCGTGCTCAACCGGCATGCCGTCTGCGCCGACTGCCATCAGCCGCACCTGCTTCAGGGCTCGCCCTCGATCGGCAGCGTGGCCGGCTGGACATCGTCTGGCGCGATCGCGGCCTCCGGCGCCGTCGAGGTCGCGAACGGAGCGGCCGGTGCCGCCCCGACATACACGTGGAAGCTCGGGTCCACGTTCGAGTACGAGCTCTGCTTCAAGTGCCACTCGGGCTACACGCAGCTGCCCGCCCAGGACCCCAGTCACCCCAGCCGCTGGGCGCTCGACAAGGCCGTCGAGCTCAATCCCGCCAACGTCTCCTACCATCCGATCGAGGCCGCGGGCAAGAACCAGTCGTCGGCGATGGCGCTCAGCCTCGCTGGCACATCGCCCTACAAGCTGTGGCAGTTCTCCACGGACGCGACTATCCGCTGCGAGAGCTGCCACGGCGACAGCGCCGCCGCCAGCCCGGCAAGCCCGCCGGACCCGGGCTCCCAGCTGGACAATCACTCCAGCCCGAACCGCGGCATCCTGATCGCGCCGTACCAGGACCGGGCGCTCAACCCGCGGGGCGCCTACCAGGCGCAGGACTTCGCGCTGTGCTACGTCTGTCATGCCGAGGCGCCGATGGTGGACGACAGCGGTGATCTCCGCACGGACACGAACTTCAACTGGCACGGCTACCACATGAACAACCTCAGCGGCAACGGGCTGGGCGGCCTTGACATCGACGTCCCCGGCGCCGGGCCCGGCAACGCGATCTGCGCCGAGTGCCACTTCCGGATCCACGGGTCCGCCCTCGCGGTGAACGGCCAGCCGCCTGCGACCGGCCTCGTGAACTTCGCTCCAAACGTCCAGTCGCTTCCCGGATCGCCGATGTTCAAGGCCGCCACGCCGACTTCGCTCGGGTCCTGCACGCTCGTCTGCCACGGCAAGGCGCACGTCGACTACGGCTACGGCTACGCCCCGGCGCCCTGAACGGACCGCCGCCCCGGTCCCTCCAACGGGGCGTCATCGGGGACGGGCCCCGCAGCACTGACGGGGCTCCTGTATCGACCGGTACAGGGCATCGCGATTCTCTCCACCCAACAGCCCTGCCGCGTCCCGGACGAAATGTGCGTCCCGGCGGATGGGCGCATGAGCGCTCGCGCCGGACAATCCTCTCAGGTGTCAGGCCGCGGTCCCCCGCGGCACCCAATGAGGGCATTCACGATGATCCGGCAATACATGCGCGACGATCGTTGCGCGCGTCCCACGGGCGGCCTCGCATGACAGCGACCGGCGTGCCCGCCACAGGCCGGGCGGCCGCCGAGAACGAGCTTCTCGCGGAGCTCGGCCTGCCGCCGAGCGCGTCCCCCGAAGACGTCGACCGCGCTCACCAGGTCGTGAGCGACTATCTCGCGTCCGCCCCGTCCAGCATCCGGGGCTGGGCGCACGCGCGGTCCGCGGCGCTCGACGCCGCGTACCTCCAATTGACCGACCCAGTCGGCTTCGGGGGCTCAGCCCTCAGGAGCCCGACGAGGCCGCCGAGGGTCGATCCCGGCGGGCCGGCGACACCTCCGGCCCGCCGGGAAGTCCTCCCGCCGGCTGCCCCCGCCCCGGACGCGGCCGAGACCGACATCGCGGCGGAGGATGACGACGCGTTCGAGGCGCTGTACGCCTCCGTCACCCCGAGCGCCCATCGGGACATGGGTCCCGATGGGAAGCAGCTCGCCCACAAGGTCGCCCTCCCGGGTGCGGTGATCGCAACTCAACCAAGTCAGGCCGACGGTGGCATCTGGAAGAAGCTCTTCCTGGGTGCCGTGGGTGTTGCAGCTGCGGCGGCGATCCTGTTCGTCGGGATCAACCTTGGCAGCGGAGGCGTCGCCGGCGTCGCGCCGGGCGCATCCGCGGAGGCACAGCCGTCGGCGCCGGCGATCGACGAGGCAAAGGTCGCGGACCTGATGGAGAAGATCCAGGCCAACCCGAGCGACACCGCCACGCTGATGGCCCTGGCCAACGAGTTCTACGCCGGAGAGCAGTACGACACCGCGGCCAGCTGGCTCGACAAGGTGCTCGCGATCGAGCCGCAGAACGTCGACGCCCTCCTGGCGCGTGGCGCCGTGAGCTTCAACCTCGGCGATCTCACGTCCGCCGAGACCACGTGGATGCAGGTCATCGACATCGATCCCGGCAACGTCGAGGTTCACTACGACCTCGGGTTCCTGTACCTCAACCAGGCGAGCCCAGATTGGCAGGGCGTGGAGCGCGAGTGGAACAAGGTGATCGAGCTCGACCCCAGTTCGCAGCTCGCTCAGACGGTGCGGTCGCACCTTGACTCGCTGGCGGCATCGTCGATGCTGCCGGTTGCCTCGGCGCCGGCGTCCGCCGTGCCATCCCAGACCCCGGACGCGAGTGCGACGCCCGAGGACGCATCGCCTGCGGCGAGCGCCCAGCCATGACCCGGCTGCTGCTCGCAACCGCCGGCGTGCCCATGCTCACCAACATGCTCAGCCGGCTGGCGACGTTTGGGTCGCCCCTCGGCGCCTGAGGAGGTCGTCGATCAATGGTCCACGAGGTGCGATCCCGGCCGCTTCGCCCGGCTGCCGTTCCGGCCGCCGGACCCGCGAGCCCCACGGTCATGGACCGGGTCGATATGGTGCTGGAAGGCCTGTGGCACTTCCTCACGTCGATGCGCGTGGCGATGGTGCTCATCCTGGTCCTCGCCGTGCTCGGGGTCATCGGGTCGCTGGTGATCCAGGCGCCGCCCGGCGTGCTGGCCGATCCGGCCGCAAAGGCTGATTGGCTCAACGAGGTCCGGCCCAGGTTCGGCGGCCTGACGGGCCTGATGGACAGCCTCCAGCTGTTCCAGATCTTCAACTCCGTCCTGTTCCGGATCATCGTCGCGGCCCTGACCATCAGCCTCATCGCCTGCTCGATCCACCGCATTCCGGGCATGGTCCGCACCGCGGTGAGGCCGCGCGTCGACGTCGGGTCGGGGTTCTTCGAGCACGCGCCACAGCACGAGGCGATCGTCGTCCGCCACAGCCCCGCCGAAACCCTCGCCATCGTCCAGGGCCTTCTGAACAACAAGCACTACCGCACGATCGTCGCCGACGACGGCACGATCCACCTGTACGCGGACCGGTTCCGCTGGGCGCCGTTCGCCGGCCTCATCGGTCACCTTTCGCTGGTCGTGATCCTCGCGGGCGCGATCGTGGGCTCGACGTTCGGCTACCGCGACAGCGGGTTCACGATCGCCGAGGGTGCAACCCTCCCGGTCGCCGCCGAGGACGGGCTGAGCATCCAGCTCATCGACTTCACGGACACCTACTACATCGCCACGGGCGCCCCGGAGGACTACGCGAGCGAGGTCGTCCTGTACCAGGACGGGACCGAGGTCGCGCGGCACACGATCCGTGTCAACGACCCGCTGCGGTACGGCGACACGACCTTCTACCAGGCGTTCTTCGGGTCCGCGGCGGTGATGACCGTCAAGGATGACAAGGGCACCACGCTCGTGTCCGAGGGGGTGCCCCTCGCGTGGCGGACGACGGCCGACGACCGGCCGATCGGCTCGCTCAGCATCCCGGGCACGCCGTACGTTGGATGGGTGCTTGGGACCCTCGGCAGCGGGGATCCCAAGGTCAAGCCCGGCCAGATGGAGCTCGACCTGTACACGGCCGACACCGGCACGCAGGTCGACACGGTCGTGCTCGACCAGGGGAGCGCTGGGACCGTGGGCGGGCTCACGGTGACCTTTGATCGAGAGAGCCAGTTCACGGGCCTCAGCGTTGCGCGCGATCCCGGCGTGACACTCGTGTGGCTGGGTGCGCTGCTGCTGTTCGTCGGCTTCGTGATCCGCTTCACGATCCCGCACAAGCGCGTGTGGGCGAGGATCACCGCTCGCGGCAACGGCGGGGCGGTGCTGGGGCTGGCGAGCCTGGGCAACCGGGAGGCAGCGCTGACAACCGAGTTCGAAAACCTTGTGACTACCGTCCGCCAGGCGCTCCAGGCGCCGGCGCGAAGCTGAGGGAGACCTGGCCATGGCCAAGATGTCCGAATACGCCTTCGTGGCGGCGATGCTGAGCACCGGGCTCGCAACGCTCGCCTACCTGCTCTACGCGGTGTCCGGTCTTCGGGCCGCCCGCCTGCAGACCGCCGGCATGACGGTCCCGGGTGGCGCGATGGGCTTCATCTCCGGACCGCGCACGGCCGCGCTCGGCCGCTACGCCACGATGCTCGGCTGGCTCGCGGTCGTCGCGCTCCTCGCGAGCATGGCGTTCCGTACCGTCGCCACCGGTCATGGACCGTTCGCGAACATGTACGAGTTCTCGATGGCCTTCGCGTTCGGGATCCTTGCCACCTACATGTGGTTCGAGCGGCGCTACCACCAGCGCATCCTGGCGCTGGTCGCCCTGCCGGTCGCGCTCGCGATGATGGGCTACGCGGCCACGATCCCGGCTGACATCGAGCCCCTCGTCCCGGCCCTTCAGAACAACCTCCTGCTCACCGTCCACGTCGCGGTCGCGATCGTGGCCTACGGCAGCTTCTCGATCGCGTTCGCGGCCTCGCTGCTCTACCTGATCCAGCCCGAGGGCGGCCGCTGGGGCCTGCCCAAGCCACAGATCCTCGACGAGATCGGTTACCGCGCGGTGGTCGTCGGTTTCCCGTTCCTGACCCTCACGATCATCCTGGGCGCGGTCTGGGCAGACACGGCATGGGGCAGCTACTGGAGCTGGGATCCGAAGGAAACCGCGTCGCTGGTGACGTGGCTGATCTACGGCGCCTACCTCCACGCACGCGTGATGCGCGGCTGGCGCGGCAACCGCGCCGCATGGCTGCTGGTGCTCGGCTTCGCCGCAACGCTGTTCACCTACTTCGGGAACCTGTTCTTCGGCGGGCTCCACAGCTACTCGGGGCTGGGCTGATACCGGCCAGACAAGGAGCGAGCGAGATGAGCGCAGCAGGCATCAGCGCCCGCCCCGCCGGGCGCCCTGCGGGGCGACTCCAGACCGTCGCCGTCATCGTGGTGACGGCCGTGGTCATCGGCGCGATCGCGTTCGTCGTGGGTGGTTCGGGGAGTGACGGCGTCACCCAGGTGGATCTCGGCAGCAACGCCGCAGCGGCCGGCCCCGCCGTCGGTGCGCAGCCACCCGACTTCACCGGTGTGACCTACGACGGCACGAAGGTCTCCCTCTCGGACTACGCGGGCAAGCCCGTGTGGCTCACATTCGGCGCCTCGTGGTGCCCGGACTGCCGTACGGAGGCACCCGACGTCGAGGCCGCATACGAGCGGTACCAGGCCCAGGGGCTCGTCGTCCTCGGCGTGTTCATCAGCGAGCCCGCGAGCGACGTCCAGGGTTACGCGCAGCGGGCCGGGCTGACCTTTCCGATCACGGTCGACGAGAGCACCCTCATCGCGAGCACCTACCGGACACTTGGGATCCCGAGCCACTTCTTCATCGGGGCGGACGGCAGGATCCGCGAGATCCGGATCGGGGCGATGAGCGCGGACGACATGGACCGCGCGATCGCAGCGATCCTCAACTGAGATCCTGATGAGCGACCCGTCGGACAAGCCCGAAGGCAGCGCGGACCAAGGCGATGGCCGATGGCGTCGCCGCTCCCGACCCAGCGAATGCCGCCGCGGCTGCGACGGACGAGGGTGCGGCAGACGAGGGTGCGACGCCCGCGGCCGAAGGCGCAGCGCCGGACGGGTCGCCGGACGGGTCGCCGGATGCAGGGGCCGATGGCGACGCGGCCCCGGCCGTGACCCACCGGTCGCGGTTCTACCTGCGTGGCCGGCGGCTGCGGCTGCCGCGCTCGCGTGGCGGGCTGTTCGCGCTGCTGCTCGTGCTTGCCGGGGTGGGCGGCGTCGCCACCTTCTCGGCCGTGTCGCTCCTCCACTGGACCGAGACGGCCGACTTCTGCGGCCGCTGTCACGCAATGGCGCCCGAGCTCGCGGCCTACGAGGCCGGCCCGCACCAGGACGTGGCCTGCGCCGAGTGCCACGTCGAGCCGGGGATCACCGGCTGGATCAAGGCCAAGCTCAACGGCACGCGACAGCTGGTCGAGGTCGTGCTGGGCACCTTCCCCGAGCCCATCCCGCCCCCCGATCACTCCGAGCTCCCCGCTGCATCCGATACCTGCGCGAGCTGCCACAGCGTGGAGCGCGAAGCGCTCGCGTCGCTCAAGACGCGGACGCAGTTCGCCGAGGACGAGGCGAACACGCGCCAGCTCGTCGGCCTCCTGGTCCGTCCTGGCGGCGGCGACGTGTTCAACGTGGACCGCAGCGTCCACTGGCATGTCCTGCGGAACGTCACCTACGCGAGCGCCGACCCGCGCGCGACCACGATTGACTACGTCGCGGCAACGACCGAGGACGGGACCGTCGACGAGTTCATCTCGCAGGACAAGATCAAGGTCAGCCAGGACGTCCAGCCCGACATCGACGCGATCAAGGCCTCCGAGCCGCTGACCGTCATGACCTGTTACGACTGCCACAACCGCGTTGGCCACGCGATTCCCAACCCGCGAACCGGCCTCGACTACCAGCTGTCGACCGGGGCGATCGATCCGACCCTGCCGTTCATCAAGCGCGAGGGGATGCGGATGCTGTCGGCCAGCTACCCCAACCTGGCGACGGCGGACGCCGAGGCCGACCGTCTGTCCGGGTTCTACAGGCAGCAGTACCCGCTGGTGTTCCAGGTGAAGGCCGCCCAGATCAACACGGCGATCGCCGCGTTCAAGGTGCTCTACCGCCTCACCGCGACGCCCGAGATGAAGGTATCCGCGCGGACGTACCCGGACAACCTCGGGCACATGGACTTCCCGGGCTGCTTCCGCTGCCACGACGGCGGCCACGTCCTGGTGGTCAACGGGGTCGCCACCAACAAGACGATCCCGTCAACGTGCGACACGTGTCACACCTTCCCCCAGATCGGACCCGCGGTGGCCAGCCTGCCGCTTGGCGAGCCGCCCGCGACGCACACCCAGCCCCTGTACGTGTTCAACCACAAGAACCTCACCACGAGCACGGATCCGGGCGGCACGACCTGTGGCGAGTGCCACGCGCGTGACTTCTGCGTGAACTGCCATTCCACCGGCGCGGTCACGGTCGACCACGACGAGATGCTTACCAACCATGCGGCGGTGATCCGCCGCCAGGGCAACACGGCGTGCGCGTACTGCCACCAGCCCGTGTACTGCGCGCGGTGCCACCGCGAACCGGTCCTGCCGGTGACGACCCCCTACTTCCAGCCCGCGCCGGCGACGGGGCTGAGCGCCCCGGAGGGCGTCTCGTGGCCGCTCACGGCCAGATTCTGAGAACGAATGGGAGCACAGCGCCATGACTGAGAACGCAAGCGCCCGCCCGTCCCAGCTGCGCCGCGCGGGCGCGCTCGGCGGACCCCTGCTGATCCTGGTGCTCGCCCTTGGGGGTGCGATGGCCGGCTGCTCGTCAGCGGACCCGGAGATGACCGCCACGTCGATGCCGGCGAGTCACACCGCGAGCGTGCCCGTGTCGCTGGGCGACATGCACATGCCGACCGCAGACGAGGTCACCGCCACCTGGCAGGCACGACCCGACTACGTGAAGGCGTTGCCGGGCGACTGGCAGAGCGCCTACGCCTACGCGCTGGCGCGCCCAGACGTCCTCCAGTGGCTGCCCTGCCACTGCGGCTGCGTGGCCATAGACCATCGGAGCAACCTCGACTGCTTCTTCCAGGGGCGGGAGACACCGGGCAGCTACGTCTACGAAGAGCACGCATCGTATTGCGACGTGTGCGTGAAGACCGCCAACCTCGCCCAGCAGATGCTCCAGGACGGCAGCACCATGATCCAGGTGCGCGCGACGGTGGACGCGACATTCGGCACCGTTGGCCCGGGGACCGACACACCGCTGCCGCCGGCCTCCTGACCGACGCCCGGGAGGGCTGACCCTCAGCCGAGGCCGGCCCAGCGCACCTGCGCGCGGCGGGCCTCGCGCGGCGGGCCCCGCGCAACTCTGCCCCGGCCAGTTCGACGCGGGCTGTGCTGACCGGGGCGCCCTCACGCGCTCCGCGACCGATTTCGGGCAGCCATCTGTGCCTTTTCTATATCCATCCGCACCTTGGTTGGGGCACGACATTGCCCACACAATTCGGGCCATCGGTCAAGGTCGCGCGGGCCGGATGGCCCGTCTGGGAGGGTAGCGGTGGAGCCTGGGACCAGCGGAACGGCGCCGGCGAACGCAGGTGGGCACACGCGGCGGGCGTTCCTGCGTTGGCTGGGCGGGCTCACGGTGGTCTCAACCGCGGCGATGATCCTGACGCCGATCGTCGGCTTCCTGGTGCCGTCGAGCGGCGGACGGGCGGCCGGCGGTGGCAAGACCTTGGTCGGGACGACCGCGGACATCCCGCCGGGCGACGGCAAGGTCGTCGCGGTGGGCAGCCAGCCCGCGATCGTGATCAACACCGACCAGGGCGTGAAGGCGTACTCCGCCATCTGCACGCACCTCGGCTGTGTCGTCGCCTGGAACAACCTGATCGGCGTGATCCAGTGCCCGTGCCACGACGGTCACTTCAACCCTGCGACCGGAGCGGTCGTGTCGGGTCCGCCGCCGGCGCCCCTGCCACCCGTCACGGTGTCGGTCGAGGGTGACCAGATCTACCTGACGGAATCCTGAGATGGCGACCAACACCCCAGCCGACCTGAGCAGCGAGCCCGTCGTCCCGCGGCGCGCCAGCTGGCTGGAGGAGCGCACCCGCCTGGCGCCGCTGATCCAGGCCAGCCTGCACGTTCGCATTCCGATGACTGCCCGCACCTACTACTTCGGCGGCATCGCCCTGTTCCTGTTCGGGATCCAGGCCGTGACCGGCACCCTGCTGGCGCTGTACTACAAGGCGACGCCGGAGGCGGCCTACAAGAGCGTCCAGTACGTGACCAGCGACGTGAGCTTCGGCTGGCTGATCCGGAGCATCCACCACTGGGCTGCGAACCTCATGATCCTGTTCGTGGTCCTGCACCTGATCCGGGTGTTCGCCCAGGCCGCCTACAAGTACCCGCGCGAGATCACCTGGGTGATCGGCACGGGACTGTTCATCGTGACCCTGGGCTTCGGCTTCACCGGGTACCTGCTCCCGTGGGACCAGCGCGCGTACTGGGCAACCGTGGTTGGCACCGAGATCGCGGGCAACGTGCCCCTCGTCGGCGATGCGCTGCTGCTGCTCCTGCGCGGTGGTGCGGATGTCACCGGCGACACCATGAGCCGGTTCTTCGGGATCCACGTCCTGGTGCTGCCGATCGCGCTGGCCGGCCTCCTGGGCGTGCACCTGCTCCTGGTGCACCAGCTGGGCCTTGCCAACCCCAAGCGCCCGGAGCCGCGGGTGCCGACGCCGGAGATGGCGCGCGAGCCGCTGCGGCCGTTCTTCCCGCACTACATGGTCGACGAGTTCGTGGCCTGGTACGTCCTGCTCGCGGTGCTCGTGGTCCTCGCGTCGCTGTTCCCGGCCGGGCTCGAGGCGCAGGCCAACGCGCTGCAGACCCCGGAGGGCATCAAGCCCGAGTGGTACTACCTCGGCGTGTACGAGCTGCTCAAGCTCGTGCCCCGGATCGTCGGGATCATGATCCCGATCGTGGGCATCGGGGTCCTTGTGGTCTGGCCGTTCCTGGACCGCAGCCCAGAGGTCCTGATCCGGCGCCGGAAGATGGTCGTCGGCGGGGCAACCCTGGTCCTTGTCGCCCTCATTGCATTGACGGTGCGTGGCTATGTCGGCTGAATCGCCCACCCAGCAGAACCCCGCACGGACCACGTCGATCCGGCGGATGCTGCGGATCGTGCCGGCCGTCGGTGCGATCGTGATCCTGTGGTTCGCGCTGGCCTGGTCGGCGTCGGCCGAGAGCCCCAGCCCGTCGTCGTCGGACGCCGCCACTCCGGCCCCGGCCGCATCCGCAACCCTCAACCCCTTGTTCGAGGCCACGCCGGAGCCATCCGAGCTCCCGTTGATCTCGCCGCCGCCCGTTCCGGCGATCATCGCGCACGCTGACGGGGGCGGCGCCAACGGCTGCTACGACTGCCACAGCGCGGTCAACGACAAGCAGGCGGCAATCGCCACCGCGTGGCAGACGAGCGCTCACGCGGCCGCGGGCGTGACCTGTGCCGACTGTCATGGCGGGGACCCGGGGTCCGACCAGATCACGGTCGCAATGGACGCGTCGAACGGGTTCGTCGGAGCACCGGATCGCATGGGCTCGGTCGGCGTGTGTGCCAGCTGCCACGCGAACGTCGAACGGATGCGGGGCACGGGCCTGTCGACCGACCAGTACGCGAAGTACTGGTCAAGCGTCCACGGCCAGCGGCTCGCGATCGCGGACGACACACGGGTGGCGATCTGCACCGACTGCCACGGATCGCACGACGTGAAGAAGGTCTCGGACCCGACCGCGAAGGTCTACGCCCTCAACGTCCCGGACCTGTGTTCGAGCTGCCACGCTGACCCGGCGCGGATGCAGCCGTACGGCATCCCGACGGACCAGTACGCCATCTACTCCAAGAGCGTCCACGGCGTGGCGCTGCTCGAGAACAAGGACGTCCGCGCGCCGAGCTGCGCCTCCTGCCACGGCTCGCACGATGCCAAGCCGCCGACGTCGGCGACGGTCGTCCAGGTGTGCGGCAAATGCCACACGGCGACCGAGGAGCTGTACCAGCAGAGCCGCCACTCCGAGCTGCAGGCGGCAGCGCCGCAGTGCTGGACATGCCACGGGACGCACGACGTGTCACAGCCCAGCTCGCAGCTGTTCTTCCATCCCTCGCCGCCGGACTACGAGTGCTCGACCTGCCACGACCTGGTGAGCCACAAGCTGCGGCTCGAGCTCAACCGGTTCGCGGCCGAACCCGATCGTCGATGCGACACCTGCCACCATCCCGATTCGCAGATCTATGCACAGATCCAGGGGATCTCGACCGCCGTCACCTCGGCCGAGACGGCCTACGACGACGCCAGCGCGAAGATCGAGGAGGCGGCCCGGCTGGGCATGATCACCTCGGATGCCGAGGTTGGGCTGGTGGGGGCGAAAACCAGCCTGATCCAGGCACAGGCATCCGTGCACACCACCAAGCTCAAGCTCGTGGCGGAGCTCTCGACGGACGCAAAGTCGCGGGCGGAGGCGGCGCAGGCGCTGGCCACGGCCAAGATCGACGAGAGCGTCTTCCGCCGCCAGGCGATGGTGATCGTGCTCGCGCTCATCCTGACGGGGATCGTGTTCCTCGTGCTCCTCAAGCGCCAGTTCGACCGCGAGCTCGAGCACCGCTGATCCAGCCGAATCCCCCCGGACGATTCCCCACCCGAGGGAGGAGCGTTACGCCCGCCCGACCGATACCCGGTCCGGGCGGGCGTACACGTTGAAGGCGTCGCCCCGGAGGAACCCGACCAGCGTCACGCCCAGCCGCTCGGCGGCCTCGACCGCGAGATCCGTGGGCGCCGAGACCGCCGCAAGGATCGGGACGCCGGCGACGGCGGCCTTCTGCACGAGCTCGAAGCTGAGCCGGCCCGACACGAGGACGATCCGTCCGTCAAGCGAGGGCGTCCCGGCCAGGAGCTGGCTCCCGATGAGCTTGTCCAGGGCGTTGTGGCGACCCACGTCCTCGCGCATCGCCACCAGGGCACCATTCGGCTCGAACAGGCCCGCAGCGTGCAGACCGCCCGTTGCCTCGAACACCGACTGTGCCTTGCGCAGCGCGGGAGGCAGGGCGAGCAGCGCGGCGGGGTCGATGACCGGCCCGTCCGGGATCGGTGCGCAGCGCACCTCCACCTCGTCCAGCGACGCCTTGCCACAGATTCCGCAGGAGGCGGTGGCCACGAAGTGGCGCTCCGCGACGCGGCCGGCGTCGAAGGCGCGGGCCAGGTGGACGGTCTGCTCGTCGTCCGGCTGCGCGTGGATGGCAGGGTCGCCCGTCGTGACCCGCACGATGCTGGCCACATCGTCGATGAGCCCCTCCGTGCGCAGGAACCCGACGGCAAGCTCTGCCTCGTGGCCCGGGGTCCGCATCGTGACCGCGACGTCCACCGGGGGCTGACCGGGGCCGCAGGCCCGGATCGCCATCGGCTCCTCGCCAGCGAGGCGATCGTCACGAACCTCGACGCGACCGCCGCGATACGCGGTCATCCGGATTCGCGCGGCCTCGCGCGGGGTGGGCTGGGCGGGACCGGTCACACCGGCATCCTACCCGCGCGGGACCATACTGCGGGAATGCCCGATCCGGTGGAGATCCTGACCGGTGATGCCTGGTCGTTCGTGGCCACATCGCGGCGTGCCACGCTGGCGACCGTCGACCCGGAGGGCCGGCCGCGACTCGTGCCGGTGTGCTTCGTCCTCCTTGGCTCCGCCCAGGAGGAGGTCCCGTCACCAGCCCGCCTGTACACGCCGCTGGACGAGAAGCCCAAGCGGGTCGCCGATCCCCACGCCCTGGCCCGCGTCCGTGACCTCCTGGCGCGTGACCGCGTCGAGCTGCTGGTCGATCGCTGGGACGAGGACTGGTCGCGTCTGGGCTGGGTACGTCTGCAGGGTCGCGCGCGGATCCTGGATCCCGACGGGTCGGCGGCTGATGAGCGCGACGCCGCCATCCGGGCATTGCGCGTCAAGTACCCGCAGTACCAGAGGCACCGACTCGATGCGCGGCCGCTCATCAGGATCCTGGTCACGCGGGCGTCGAGCTGGGGCCGGCTCGACCCCGGAGCGTGAGCGTCAGGCCACTTCGGCGAGGAACGCCAGCAGTGTCGCGTTGAACCAGTCCGGCCGCTCGAGGTTGGGCAGGTGGGCGACGCCCGGGACGTCGATCCGCCGGGCGCCGGCGACCCCCTTGACCAGGGCGTCGGCTGCCACGGAGGGGCCTCGGAGGTCAAGCTCCCCGACGATGGCCAGCAACGGCACATGGATCTCGTCCAGCCGCCCAACCGCCGGTGGCTCCAGGGGGATCGGGCGACCTTCGACCTTCTCCTGGAGATAGGTGTCCAGGCACATCTGGCGCACCAGGCGGCGGACGCTCTCCGGGGCGCGACCCGCTGGCTGGCCGATCCCGTCGACCCAGATCTCCACATCGAGGTCCGCCACTCCGGCCCAGTCACGCGCCTCGCACAATGCCTCGTCGCGCTCGCCGAGTGCCTGCTCCTCGGGCGTGTCCTCGATCTCCAGCCCGCTCAGCCCGCCGCATACCCAGACCAGACCGCTGAACCGGTCCGGGTACTCGATCGTCGCGTCCAGCGCGATCGCGCCCCCCCGGGAGCAGCCGACGACCGTCGCGCGCTCGACCCCGGTGGCGTCCATCACGGCAACGAGGTCGGCGCGGTCGGAGAACTCGACGGCCTCGGTGTCCGTTCGCCCGAAGCCGCGCGTCTCGTACCGGACGACGCGATAGCCGGCGGCCAGTGAATCCCACTGCGGGTTCCACATCCGCGCATCGGCGATCCCGGCGTGGAGCAGCACGACTGCCGATCCCGTCCCGGTCGCCTGGGCCCAGATGCGGCCGCCGGGCACCGGCACGAACCCATCGAAGTTGTTCACCGGCTCGTCGCCCGCTCGAGGTATACCGCGCTGCCCGTCGGGCGCAGGCAGTGCGTCATCGACATCGCCTGGAGATAGCCGCCGGCGTTGAGGATGGCCACGGGCTCTCCCTCGGATACGTCCGGGAACGAATAGTCCTCGGCGAACACGTCGCCCGCCTCGTTGATGTGCCCGGCCACGGTCACCAGCTGCGTCCGGTCTCGCAACGGGTCGCGCACGGGCACGATCTCCTGCGCATACCGGTAGATGAAGTAGGCGCAGTTTACGTTCCAGCCGATGTCCAGCCCGACGAACGTCGTCGCACCGCGTCGCTCGACGCTGACGACCTCGCCCAGCAGGATGCCGGCGTCCTTCATCACCAGGTCACCGGGCTCGAACGCCGCCGTGACGCCGTACGGTCCGAGGTGCCGGGCGACGACCTGCGCATAGGCGTGAAGGTCCACCTCGCGCTCGCCGGCGCGCGCGATGCGGCCAAGACCGCCGCCGACGTTGACCTCGCGGATCGGGAACCCCGCGTCGAGCAGCTGGTCCAGGAAGCCGGTGGCCCCCCGCAGCGCCAGCTCGAAGCCCTCGAGCTGGTCGCCCAGCCACCCGGATCCGGCGTGGAAATGCAGCGTGTCGACGACCAGGCCATGGCGCCGGACGACGGCGATCGCATCATCCAGGCGATCCGCCGTGACACCGAACTTCGTGGGCCGGTCGCCGGCATATGACAGGTGCTCGGTGTACCCGGCGCCCGCGCCTGGATTGACGCGGATGCCGACGGTCCGGCCGGGCGCTCGCCGGCCGACGCGGTCGAGCTGGCTGACACCGTCCAGGTTGAGCCGGATCGGATACGCGAGCAGGACATCGAGGTCTCGCTCCGAGACGTTGGTCCCCGTGTGGCTGATCTCCTCGGGCGCCCAGCCGTTCGCCAGGGCGTGAAGGACCTCGCCGGGGGAGCAGGCATCGATGCCGATGCTGTCCATCGAGCCCGGCTCACCGAGGCCGCGAAGGACGGCAAGGATCCGCGGGTCGGGGTTGGCCTTGAGCGCGAACCGGACGACATGGCGGAAGCCGGTTGCGCGCAGGGCGGCCTGGAGCGCGCGGACGTTCTCTCGCGGACGCTCCAGGTCATACGCGAAGAGCGGCGTGCCGTGCTCGCGGAGGAGCGCCTCGAGGTCCGCGCCATTGAGCGACAGCCGGCCGTCGCACACATCGAGGCCCGGGCGCCGCCACCAGGTGGGCGCGGGCAAGAGGAACGGTTCCGCGCCGGCGCCTGTCAACGGCGCGCGTCGCTGGCCCGTTTGGGGCGCGCGGCCAGAATGGCCCGGCGGGTCACGGGGTCCGCGAACGGGTCCGGGCCCTCGGCGACGGGTGTCCCGACCGCGGTGAGCAGTCGCTGGGTGGCTGCGGCGATCTCGTCGATGGCGGCCCGGAACGCCTCCTCGTTCCGGGCCGAGGGCGTCCGGAACCCGCTGATCTTGCGCACGTACTGGAGGGCGGCGGCCCGGGCCTCGCCCGTGGTGGCGGCGCCGGCATCGTCGGCGCGCCGGAGCTGGCGAATGCTGCGACACATGCGGTGCAGCGTACTGCCCCCGGGGGCGCTTCGACGCCGTTGCGGCGAGGGATCGGGCCGCGCGGACATCGCGAGCGCGAGCGTGACCAGCCAATGGTCCCATGTGACCGGGTTGGTAACTGGGCCCTTCGGCCCGTGGTTGCGTGGTGCGCCGGGGTGCAGCCTTGTGGGGTCATGAACCACCCTGCGACCGCAGACCGCGTCAGGCGCGCTCGTCCCGGTCGGCACCTCCCGCGGCTGGCCGCACTGCTCGTCGCCACCGTGCTTGCGGTGCTCGTCGTCAGCCCGCCCGCGGCGAGGGCGGCAACCGGCACCTATCTGCCCGCCTGCAGCGCGGTCAACATCCGCACCAGCGCGTCGCTCAGCGCGTCGATCAAGACCCGGCTCACGCCGTCGGACACGGTCACCGTCGTGGCCACGGTCAGCGGCAGCCACTGGAGCGCGGTCTGCCCCACGTCCAGGTCAGGCTCGAGCTGGTACCGGATCAGCGCGGTCAACGGCACCAGCGTGCGCACCCTGTTCGGGGTGAGCTACCTGTACGGGGCCACCGGGGTGCTCAAGTCCGCACCGGTGCCGGCCAGCTCGCCGGATCCCACGCCCACACCGGCACCCACACCGGCACCCACACCGACCCCTGCGCCGGCACCAACACCCACGCCTGCGCCCGCCGCGAACCTGTATCTGCCCGCCTGCAGCGCGGTCAACATCCGCACCAGCGCGTCGCTCAGCGCGTCGATCAAGACCCGGCTCACGCCGTCGGACACGGTCACCGTCGTGGCCACGGTCAGCGGCAGCCACTGGAGCGCGGTCTGCCCCACGTCCAGGTCAGGCTCGAGCTGGTACCGGATCAGCGCGGTCAACGGCACCAGCGTGCGCACCCTGTTCGGGGTGAGCTACCTGTACGGGGCCACCGGGGTGCTCAAGTCCGCACCGGTGCCGGCCAGCTCGCCGGATCCCACGCCCACACCGGCACCCACACCGGCACCCACACCGACCCCTGCGCCGGCACCAACACCCACGCCTGCGCCCGCCGCGAACCTGTATCTGCCCGCCTGCAGCGCGGTCAACATCCGCACCAGCGCGTCGCTCAGCGCGTCGATCAAGACCCGGCTCACGCCGTCGGACACGGTCACCGTCGTGGCCACGGTCAGCGGCAGCCACTGGAGCGCGGTCTGCCCCACGTCCAGGTCAGGCTCGAGCTGGTACCGGATCAGCGCGGTCAACGGCACCAGCGTGCGCACCCTGTTCGGGGTGAGCTACCTGTACGGGGCCACCGGGGTGCTCAAGTCCGCACCGGTGCCGGCCAGCTCGCCGGATGGATCTCCGGGCATGTCGCCGATCGGCAGCAGCACCACCTTCTACGGGCGCGGCTACGGCCATGGCGTGGGCCTCTCCCAGTACGGCGCTCGCGGCCGCGCCCTCGCCGGTGAGACCGCGTCGGAGATCCTCGCCCACTACTACGCAGGGACGACCATCGGGACGCTCCCGTCGGACACGTCGATCCGCGTGCTCGTGCTCGACAACTTCGCGTCCAGCCAGGCCGTCCCGCTGACCGTCTACGGCCGTGGTGGCGGTTGGGGCATCAGCGGTGATGAGACGGTGTTCCCCGCAGACGCCCGGCTCCGGCTCATGCCGGCGGCTGCAGGCGCGGGCGCCCAGTGGCGGATGATCGTGGACGACCCCACCGGTGCGCTCCTCGCTGACGCCCCGGCGGCGCCCGACCTGACCATCGAGCCGCGCGAGGCGGCCACGACCCTCCAGCTGTACTCGAAGCCGTCGAGCTACGACCTCTACCGCGGGACGCTGCGCGCGATCCTCGGATCGACGACGGCAGACGTGATCAACGAGCTCGACCTCGAGGACTACCTTCGTGGGGTCGTCCCGGCCGAGATGCCGACGTCGTGGCCACTCGAGGCGCGACTGGCCCAGACGATCGCCGCCAGATCGTACGCGGCCTACCGGCTGCGCCCGGGCGTGTCCACGTTCGACGTCTACGACGACACGCGCTCGCAGGTCTACCAGGGCGCGCGCCGCGAAAGCGCCGCGTCCGACGCGGCGGTCGCATCGACCGCATCACAGGTCCTGCGAAGCGGCTCGTCGATCGCCAATGCGCTGTTCCACTCCACCGGCGGCGGCGCCACGGAGAACAACGAGAACGTGTTCGTGTCGTCGTCTGGCGCGAAGGTCGCCGGCGCCGTGTCGTATCTCCGCGGATCCCCGGACCGGGACCCGACCGGCGCTGCCTACGACGCCGCTGCCCCATACGCGACCTGGCAGACCAGCGCCTACGCCGCCGCGACCCTGACCGCGATCTTCAACGCCGACGCCCGGACCAGCGTGGGGACGTTGAGCGGGCTCGATCTCCGCGATCGCGGCGTCTCGGGCCGCCTGATCAGCGTCACCCTGGTCGGATCCGCGGGCACGAAGAAGGTGTCGGGTGATGTGTTCGTGGCCGTATTCAACGCCGGGCGCGCGGCCGGCGACCCGCCGCTGCGCAGCACGCTGCTGGATCTCGCCCCGATCCCCTGACGCGGCGCGTATCCTCGCCGGTGATGGACCGCTGGCAGACGATCATCGAGCCGTTCCGGATCCACGCGGTTGAGCCGATCCGGCTCACGACGGAGGACGAGCGGGAGCGGGCACTCGAGTCCGCCGGCTGGAACCTGTTCAACGTCCACGCGGAGGACGTGCTGGTCGACCTGCTGACCGATTCCGGGACGGGCGCCATGAGCCGCGACCAGTGGGCGGCGATCCAGCACGGCGACGAGAGCTACGCCGGCAGCCCCAGCTGGTACACGTTCCTCGACGCGGTTCAGGCCCTGTTCCCGTTCCGGCACGTCATCCCCACCCACCAGGGGCGCGCGGCCGAGAAGATCCTGTTCAGCGCGATCGGCGGCCACGGCAAGGTCGTCCCCAACAACACCCATTTCGACACGACGCGCGCGAACGTCGAGTTCACCGGGGCCGAGGCGGTCGACCTGGTGATCCCCGAGGGTCGTGAGCCGGCCACGATCCACCCGTTCAAGGGAAACATGGACGTGGCGGCGCTCGAGGCGCTCCTCACGGCTCGAGGCGATGACGTGCCGGTGGTGTTCGTGACGATCACCAACAACTCGGGCGGCGGCCAGCCGGTGAGCCTCGAGAACCTGCGCGCGGTACGCGCGGTCTGCGACCGGTTCGCCAAGCCGCTGTTCCTCGACGGCTGTCGGTTCGCGGAGAACGCGTGGTTCATCAAGGCGCGCGAACCGGGGCACGCGGATCGACCCGTGGTCGACATCGTGCGCGAGATCGGCTCGCTGGCCGACGGGATGACCATGTCGGCCAAGAAGGATGGGCTGGCCAACATCGGTGGCTGGCTCGCGATGAACGACGACGGGCTGGCCGAGCGCTGCCGGAACCTCCTGATCCTGACCGAAGGGTTCGTGACCTACGGTGGCCTGGCGGGGCGAGACCTGGAGGCGATCGCCCAGGGCCTTCGGGAGGTCGTGGACGAGGATTACCTGCGCTACCGGATCCGGTCGACCGCGTACCTGGGCGATGCGCTCGACGCGGCCGGGATCCCGCTCGTCAAGCCCATCGGCGGGCACGCCGTGTACCTCGATGCCCGCGCCCTCCTGCCCCACATCCCGGCACTCGAGTACCCGGGACAGGCGCTCGCGGTCGAGCTGTACCGCGCCGGTGGGATCCGCGGCTGCGAGATCGGCACCGTGATGTTCGGGCTCCGCCCCGACGGCACCGAGGCGCCCGCGGCGATGGACCTCGTGCGGCTCGCAATCCCACGCCGGACGTACACCCAGAGCCACATCGACTACGTGATCGAGGTGGCGACCGATGTCGCCCGGCGGGCATCGTCGCTGCGTGGCTATCGGATCGTCAGCCAGCCGGCGCAGCTGCGCCACTTCACCGCGAGGTTCGCGCCGATCGGGTAGCACGGCTCCGTCGTCGCCCGGCGCCGCTCCGTCGTCGCCCGACGCACTATCGGGTCCCGGCGTGGAGCCGTTCGATGCGAGCCAATGAGGCGTCGATGCGCGACTCGGCCAGACGCCCCTGCCCGATCGCGTCCGCGATGGCACCGACGACCCGCTCGACGATGTCCGGCTCGTAGGCCTGCTGGTTCGCGATCAGCAGGAGGTCATCCCCCGCGTCGAGGGCGAGCAGCGCGGCCTCCTCCAGCCCGTATGTGTCCAGAACGGCCGTTGCCTGGAGGTCGTCCGTCACGACCACGCCGTCCCAACCGATCGAACCACGCAACAGCCCGGTGACCACCCCGGGGGACATCGAGGCCGGCTGGTCCGGATCAAGCTGGCCGTTGAGGACGTGCCCGACCATGACGAGATCGGCCGATCCGGCCGCGACCAGCCGCTGAAACGGCTCGAGCTCGATCCGGGTCCACGTCTTCGTGACGTCCACGAACGCCACGTCGGTGTTCGCGATGGAGCTGCCGATCCCCGGGAAGTGCTTGAGCGTCGTCCGGACACCGGCGGCCCGGTGGGCTGCGATCTCGATCGTCGCCATCCTGACGACGACGTCGGGGTCCGCCGAGAACGAGCGGCCCAGCGCCCCGATCGCCGGGCTGGTCGGATTGACGTCGAGATCCACGACGGGCGCGAAGTTGAGGTCGATGCCGGCGGCGGCGAGGGTGGCGGCCATGCCTGCGGCCCACGGCCTGGCCGCGGCGACCGTTCCCGACCCGATCGTCGCCTGGGAGGCGACAGCCGGGAAACCGTGCGCCGGACCCAGTCGCGTGACCCGGCCGCCTTCCTGGTCCACGGCGATCGTGATGGCCCGATCTCCCGCCGCCGTCCGCAGCGCCCGGGTCAGGTGGGCGACCTGCGCCGGTGAGCCGACGTTCCGAGACTCACCCGTCAGCTGATCGCGATCGAACAGGATCACGCCGCCGAGACCGCCGGCCAGCGCGTCCCCGACCCATGGCGCGTCATCGAGGGTGAGCCCGCGGAACCCGACCACGAGCAGCCCGGCGATCTTGCGGCGCAGGTCGCGGGCCGAGGTCGGTGAAGGACTTGCGGGCGGGCTTGACGGGGATGCCGACGGCAAGTCGGAAGTCGGGCTCGCCACCGGGGAGGGTGACGGAGCCGGTCGGGATGGCGGTGGCGTCGGCGATGACCCCGGTCCGCACGCGGCGAGCAACAGGGCGGCGCCACCGGCGAGGCCGGCGCCCAGGAGGTTGCGGCGCGACAACCGCAGGGGGCCGGGCGGGTCGTTACCGGACGGATCGTCGCCGGACATCGTTCCCCGCGGCGGGGCGTGCACGTCAGGCATCGACAGGTCCACCGGGGGACTGTAGATGAGGTTCCCACGGGCCGCCCACGAGGAGCAAGCGGAAGGTCAACCCCGCGGCGACTACGCCTTGAGGCTGATCGTCCCGGACTGGGTGTCGACGACGAGCGGGAGCTCGAGCAGGGGCCGGTTGGTGGGTCCGCCCAGCACCTCGCCGTGATTGGTCGGATCGAACGCGGCGCCGTGACACGGGCACAGAAGGACGCCGTACTGCGCGTTCCAGCCCACCCGACACCCCTGGTGGGTGCACGTCGCGTCGTAGGCCGCGAAGGTGCCGTCGGCGAGCTTGACGATGATCCCGGGATCGCCGGCGGGAAGCGGTGATGGCGCCGAGGTCGGAACCCGGAACCGGCTCGCGCCCTTAGCGTTGACATCGCTGATCTTGGCGATGGCCAGCGACGCGTTGGGGGTCGCAGTCGGCACCGCGGCATCCGTTGGCGCCGTCGCACCGGTGCCGGTCGGCGTCGGCGGGGTTGTGCCGGTGGGCGTGGGGCTGTTGAGATCGCCCGTCCCGAAGCTGGCGTCGCCACCCGAGCCGGCCGCCTGGGCGTCGTCCAGGCTCCGCGGCCTGAGTATCCGAAGGGGGACAGCCAGGGACGCAACCCCGAGGGCAATGGCGGCGAGGGCGCCGGTCTGAAGCACCTGGCGCCGGGCCGGTGAGACGTCCTCCTCATCGTCGGCGTACCACGGGTCACGCATCCGCCGGCCCGCGGCGCGGATGCTCAGGGGCCAGTCCTCCTCGACGCGCCGCCCGATCTCGCGAACCGCCCTGGGAACGAACAGCCCGCCGTCACCGGCGAGCGCGAGCGCGAGCCAGCCGAACGCGTATGGGAGGTCCGGGCCGAAGTAATAGGGGGTGGTGGTCCACGACGCCGTCAGCCAGAACATCAGCGACAGGAGCACACCGCCGATGGCCGAGAGCCGGAACGCGAGCCCGGTGAGCGCCCCCATCCCGATCGCGATCTCCGCCAGCGCGATCAGGATCCCGAGCTCGAGGGCGAACGGCTCGGTCAGACGAACCAGCGGAGCCAGCGGGGAGACGCGCGCGAACTCTGCGAGCTGTCCGTTGATCGAGCCCGGGCTCGCCGCGTCGAAGAACGTCGGGTCCAGGAGCTTGTCGACGCCCGCATAGACGAACGTGACGCCGAAGAACAGGCGGGCGGGCAGGAGCGCGCGAGCAGGAACGCTCGCGCTCTCCAGTCGCTCCCGAAGCGAGGGTTCGGGAGCCGCACCCGAACGGGGAACCTCATGCCACGACGCCGATTGTGCCTCGACGGGCGGCCTTGAGCGGGCACGGCGCACCCCGCGACTGCGGCGGCTCAACGCCGTGACCTTGGGGAACGCACGTGCACGAAATCCTCCGTATACGGGATGTCGACCGGATCCGGCATCCCGTCGCCTATCGTGCGGTCCGTCATTGGCCCGTGCCTGTGGGCTCGATGAGGGTTTTCACATCTACGATCGACGGGCGAGGTCGATCAGCTGCCGAGCTCGTCGGGGAACAGCGGCCGCACCCACAGCGAAAACGACTGTCCCGACGAGACGAAGACCGTCGTGGCCGATGCCGATGCCGATGCCAGCAGCGGCGCCAGGGCCGCCGCGGCGTCGCCGATGACGATGCCGGATCGCAGACCGGGAACTCCCAGGTCCGGCACGGCGGGCACACCGAAGTCCGCCGGACCGGTCGGCAGGGGCCACGGGACGGACGGACCGCCGGGCTCGGCACGCGGCGCTCCGGGCGCCTCGTAGATCCGGTACCCGGCCGGCGCATACGGGACGGCGGGCGCGGCCGCCGATCCCCATGTCTTGGTCGGATCCGTCAGCTGGGCGAGCAGGTCGAAGGCGGCGGCTCCCGAACTGTCACCTCCGGGTGCGCCCGGGCCACCCGCGCCGCCCGGGAGCCCCGGGGCGCCGCCGTTCGCGAACCGGCTCACGATCGTGTTGCCGTCGATCACGACGGTGAACACCATCGATCCGGTGTCCGCGACGATCCCACCGCCGCCGCCCTCCCGGTCCAGGCCGGCTGCCCGGATCGCGTCGAGGATCGCCGCCGCGCCGTCAGCTCCGACATCCCGCACGTCGACGGGCGCAACGAGCGGGGCCGTTGCGTCGGAGGCGGGGTTGCCCGGCGTGTAGATGCGGCCATCCGAATCGACCACCACCATCGGCAGCGCCCCGATATTGGCCGAGGGGTTGATGAAGCCGCCCTCGCTGGCGACCTCGAGCAGCAGCGCTGGCGCCGGCTCGGTCGACGGCGCCGCGGATGGTGCGGCGGATCCCGCGGGACCCGACGGCGGCGCTCCGGTCGGGATCGGGGCGACCGATCCGGATCCGCAGGCGGCGAGCTGCAGGACGAGCATCAGCCCGACGAGCACTCGGCCCATGCGGCGCTGACGGGGATACAGCCTGGACACGGACGTTGCCCTCGATGGGACGCGGCGATGTTGCCGTGGCGGGAGGACGTACCCGCATCCCCGTCGGTTCCGCCCCGCCACGGGCGCTTCTCAGCCGCCCGTCTCAGCCGCCCGACCGGCTCCCCCACCGCCACTCGATCGAGCCCGTGTAGCAATGATTGAGGTACAGGCACAGGCCCGCGGACATGTCCCACTGGCGGCCCGTGACGTACGGTCCCCGGTCGATGACGGGAACCGTGATCGACCGCCCGTTGGCCGGGTTGCGGAAGGTCACCAGCGTGCCGCAGGGCAGCGTGCGGTGCGCCACGCCGATCAGCGTCTGCGTGTAGGCGAGACCGCACGCGGTGCGCCTTCCGTAGAAGCCGGGCCCGTACCAGCTGATGTTGCCGTCGAAGCGCCAGTAGTTCTTGAGGTAGGTGCCCACCCGGGCGGCGGGCTGCGCGATCGTAGGCCTGGTGGGTGTGGCGGTCACGGCTCGACCCGGCTCGACGAACGTCGAATCAGGCCCGAGCCATCCGGCCGAGCGAGACGCTGTGTCGAGTGATGGAATCGCCGTCGCCGGAGAACCGGCGGGCAGCACGATCGACACACGGCGCAACAACGCCGGATCAACCGTCCGGGCGGAGCTCGGGGCACTCGAGCCCGCGGGTTCAGGTAGGGCGACCAGGGCGGACACGGCCATGAGGGCCGCGATCGCGACGATGAGCCTGGTGCGCACGATCTGGACGCAGCCTACCCGGAGCTGTCAACTCGTGCACGCGGCGGGCCGTCTGGTGCCACAGGGAACCACCGCTGGACCATCGGACAAGCCCCGTTCGGGACCATCGGATGGGCGGCGCGGGTCACGCACCGGCACCCTGGACCGCGCGCTAGGCTGCGCGGGTGACGATCGAGAGCAGCGACGGCGAACCCGTCGAGGTCGACGGCGAACCGGCAGCCGCCACCCCGGCACCGTACTCCGAGCGCCACGTGCGGTTCGACGTCCCGGTCCACCTGCGACTGACGCTCGGGCTTCACATTCGAGGCGTGGGCGATCCCGCCTGGCGGTTCGAGCCCGGCGGGCGTGTGTGGCGTGCGACCCGAACCGGTGACGGGCCGGCGACGCTGCTCCTCGAGCCGGCCGTTGACGGCCTGCTCGCCCGCGCGTGGGGACCGGGGGCAACACGGGCGGTCGACGAAGCGGGCACCCTGATCGGCCTCGACGACGAGCCATCGGCGCTCGTTCCGCAGCATCCCGTCGTCGCGGAGGCGGCCCGTCGCCTGCGCGGGCTGCGCATCGGCCGCACCGGTGGCGTCCTCGAGGCGCTCGTCCCCGCCATCCTGGAGCAGAAGATCACGGGTGCGGAGGCCCGGCACGCGTACCGGGCCCTGGTCCGGATTCATGGGCAGGATGCACCCGGTGCCGCGGGGCTGCGGCTGCAGCCCTCAGCCCGGACGCTGGCCGCCCTGCCCTATCACGCGTATCACCCGCTCGGCGTCGAGCGCCGGCGAGCGGAGCTGATCCGGGCAGTCGCCCGCGAAGCCGCCCGGCTCGAGCAGCTGGCCGTGGAGGCATCCGGTCCGGGCGGCGAGCCGGCGCGACTGTACGAGGCCCTGCGGACGTTCAAGGGCATCGGTCCGTGGACGGCAGCCGAGGTGGGCATCCGGGCGCTTGGCGACCCGGACGCCGTCAGCGTCGGCGACTTCCACCTGCCCAACCTCGTCGCCTGGGCGCTGGCACACGAGCCCCGAGGCACGGATGAGCGAATGCTCGAGCTGCTCGGGCCGTACCGCGGGCAGCGGGGTCGAGTGCTCCGGCTGCTCGAGCTGTCGGGGGTCCGCGCGCCGCGCTACGGCCCCCGGCTATCGACGCGGCGGATCGACCAGATCTGAGGCGGGACCCGGAGTCAGCCGGCCGGCGCCGTCTCTTCGCGCATGCCCCAGGGTGAGCCGTACTCCGTCAGCAGATCCAGGAACGGCATCGCGTCAAACGCCTCCGGCCCGAGCACGCCCGCTCCGGTCCACGTCCCGCGCTCGAGCAGCTCCAGCGCGACGATCGGGTTGATCGCGGTCTGCCAGACCACGGCCTGCGACCCGTACTCGTGCATCGACCAGCCGTTGTCGACCACGTGGTAGAGGTACACCGCGCGTGGCTGTCCGTCCCTGCCACGACCCGTCACCCATGTGCCGGCGCACGTCTTGCCATGCATCCGGTCGCCCAGCCCGGCGGGATCCGGGAGGCATGCGGCAACGACGTCCCGCGGTGAGATCTCGGCTCCCTTGACCCGGACCGGCTTCGTGCTGTCCAGGCCCAGCTTGTGGAGCACCCGGAGGACCTCGATGAACTCGTCGCCCAGCCCGTACTTGAAGGTCACGCGCCGGGCCTTGACCCAGCGGGGGACGAGCAGGACCTCCTCGTGCTCGACGTTCACGCATTCGACCGGGCCGATCCCCTCCGGGAACTCGAACACCTCCGGCTCGCTGAAGGGCGGCGTCGTATACCAGCCACGATCCGCCTCCCAGATCACCGGCGGGTTGAGGCACTCCTCGATCGTGGTCCAGATCGAGAACGACGGCGCGAACTCGTAGCCGTCCACGGTGAGGTTGGCACCGTCGCGGATGCCCACCTCGTCGATCTCCGAGAACAGGTGATCCGCGGCGTAGCGCGCGAACACGTCGGACAGGCCGGGCTCGACCCCCATCCCAACGAAGGCGAGCCGGCCCGCCGCCTCCCACTCGGGGGCCTTCGCGAACTGCGCGTCGCCCAGCTTCTCGCCGCTCTCCGCGTGTGGGCGATCGGGGTGCGGGCGCGACAGGGACATCGCCATGTCCATGTAGTCGATGCCCGCGGCGAAGCTGGCGTCGAAGATCGGCATCACGAAGCGCGGATCCACGGCGTTGAGCACGTGGCTGATCCGGTTCTCGCGGATCAGGGCGACCATCGCCTCCACGTCCGAGGCGTCGACCTGCGCGCCGGAGAAGCGTGCGTCGCCCGCGACCTGGGTCAACGCGTGCTCGACCCGGGCGGGATCGTAGTCCGCGACCACCATGTGCTCGAAGAACCCACGCCGGGCAGCGATACCGACGGCGGCACTGCCCACGCCGCCGGCTCCGATCACCAGGATCCGCATGTCTCGATCTCCTTCGCGAGTGAGACGCCGTCGGGACGGGATCGGGCGCCCACCGGCGCGGCACACAGGCGCTCGCGTCGTCTCCGATCATGATGTCAGCCGTCGGGTGGTCGCGTCGCGCCGGCGCGGCGCATGGAACGCCGGGGACGCCTGCCGGACGGCCGGTGAAGTTCGCGCCCGGGGGCGGTAGATTGGTGGCTGGATGTCAGGCCCCATCGCAACCCCGCCGCCGCTCACTCGCGCAACCCGTCTGGAGCTGCTCCCGGGGATCCTGCGCGATCGGATCCTCGTGCTGGACGGCGCCATGGGCACGATGCTCCAGCGACTCCAGCTCTCGGAGGAGGATTTCCGCGGCGCGCGGCTTGCGAGCCATCCGCGCGACGTGCGCGGGGACAACGACCTGCTGTCGCTCACGCTGCCCGACGCGGTACAGACGGTCCATGCCGCGTACCTGGATGCCGGTTCCGACATCATCAGCACCAATACCTTCACCGCGACGCGGATCGCGCAGGCCGACTACGGGCTGGAGGACGTCGCCCGCGAGATGAACGAGGCTGCCGCCCGGCTGGCGCGAGCGGCAGCCGATGCGGCCGAGGCTCGCGACGGCCGCCCGCGGTACGTCGCCGGATCGCTCGGCCCGACCAACCGGACCGCATCCATCTCGCCCGATGTCAACGACCCGGCGGCCCGCAACGTCGCGTTCGAGGAGCTGGCGGCCGCGTACCAGGAATCGGCCGAGGGCCTGATCGCCGGCGGGGCAGACCTGCTGCTCGTCGAGACCATCTTCGACACGCTCAACGCGAAGGCCGCCATCTTCGCGATCGAGACCGTGTTCGAGACGCTGGCGCTGCGACTCCCGGTCGTGATCTCGGGAACGATCGTCGACGCGTCGGGCAGGACGCTGTCTGGACAGACCGTCGCCGCGTTCTGGAACAGCGTGCGCCACGCCGACCCGCTCCTGGTGGGCCTCAACTGCGCGCTGGGCGCACGGCAGCTCCGGGAGCACGTCGAGGAGCTGGGACGGCTGGCGCCGGTCGCGCTGTCCGCGTACCCCAACGCCGGCCTCCCGAACGAGCTGGGTGGCTACGACGAGACGCCGGACCAGACGGCGGCCGAGCTGGGCGCATGGGCTCGAGCCGGGCTGCTCAACGTCGCCGGTGGCTGCTGCGGAACCACGCCGGAGCACGTGGCAGCGATCGCCGCTGCAGTCGCCGGTGTGCCACCCAGGGTCATCCCCGAACGGACGCACGAGACCCGGCTCGCCGGTCTCGAGCCGCTGACGATCCCGATGCCCGGCGGCGTGTTCGTCAACGTCGGCGAGCGGACCAACGTCACCGGATCCCGCAAGTTCGCGCGGCTCATGGCCGCCGGTCGGGAGGCGGAGGACGAGGCCGTTGCGATCGCGCGGGACCAGGTCGCCAACGGTGCCGTGATCCTCGACGTCAACATGGACGAGGCGATGCTCGACGGCGTCGCCGCCATGACCCGCTTCCTCCGCCGGCTGGGCAGCGAGCCCGACATCGCCGCCGTCCCCGTGATGGTCGACAGCTCGCGCTGGTCGATCATCGAGGCCGGATTGCGTCAGCTCCAGGGCAAGGGCGTGGTCAACTCCATCTCGCTCAAGGAGGGCGAGGCCGAGTTCCTGCGCCAGGCGTCGCTGTGCCGCCGGTACGGCGCCGCCGTGATCGTCATGGCCTTCGACGAGCAGGGCCAGGGGGATACCACCGAGCGCAAGGTCGAGATCCTGACCCGCGCCTATCGCCTGCTCACGGAGCGGGCCGGGTTTGCCCCTGAGGACATCATCCTCGACCCCAACATCTTCGCCATTGCGACGGGGATCGAGGAGCACGCGCGCTACGCCGTCGCCTACTTCGAGGCGGTCCGCCGGATCAAGGCTTCGCTCTCCCACGTGCGGATCAGCGGCGGCGTGTCCAACGTGTCCTTCGCGTTCCGTGGCAACGACCGTGTGCGCGAGGCGATCCACGCCGTGTTCCTGTACCACGCCATCCGCGCGGGGATGGACATGGGGATCGTCAATGCCGGCGCGCTGCCGCTGTACGACGACATCGACCCGGACCTGCTGGAGCGGGTGGAGGACGTGGTCCAGGACCGGCGGCCCGATGCCACCGAGCGGCTGCTGGAGATCGCCCCCCGGTACGCGGCCGCCGGCGGGCAGGCCCGCATCGCGGACAACCTGGAGTGGCGCGAGCTGTCGGTCAACGAGCGCCTCACCCATGCGCTGGTCGAGGGGATCGATGCGTTCATCGTCGAGGACACCGAGGAGGCGCGCCTGCTGACCAGCCGGCCGCTCGACGTCATCGAAGGCCCGCTGATGGCGGGCATGAACATCGTCGGCGACCGGTTCGGCGCCGGGCGGATGTTCCTGCCCCAGGTCGTCAAGAGCGCGCGCGTGATGAAGAAGGCCGTGGCGCATCTCATCCCGTACCTCGAGGCCGAGCGCGAGGGCACGGGTCGGCGCGCGGGCACGATCGTGATGGCCACCGTCAAGGGTGATGTCCACGACATCGGCAAGAACATCGTGGGCGTCGTGCTCGGCTGCAACGACTACGAGGTCATCGACCTCGGCGTCATGGTTCCCGCCGCGCGGATCCTCGAGACCGCCCGCGAGGTCGGGGCGGACCTGATCGGTCTGTCGGGGCTGATCACGCCGTCGCTGGACGAGATGGTCCACGTGGCGTCGATGATGGAGCGCGAGGGCATGCGCACTCCGCTCCTTATCGGCGGTGCCACCACGTCGCGAGTCCATACCGCGGTCAAGGTAGAGCCCGGATACTCCGCGCCCGTCGTCCATGTCGTCGATGCCTCGCGTGCGGTCGGGGTCGCCGGCGCCCTCATGGACCCGGCACGGCGGGAGGCGTATGCCGCGGGCGTCCGCGAGGAGTACGAGACCGTTCGCCGCGAGCGCGAAGGGCGCCGCGCACGGGAGACCCGCCTGTCGCTCGCCGAGGCCCGTGCCAACCGGCTGCAGGCCGACTGGTCGACGCCACCGCCCCGGCCGTCGTTCCTCGGGATCCGTACGCTCGACCATTACCCGCTCGCGGAGCTCGTCGAGCGGATCGACTGGACCCCGTTCTTCGCCACCTGGGAGCTGCGCGGCGCCCATCCCGCGATCCTCGACGACCCCCGGTTCGGTGCCGCGGCGCGCTCGCTCCACGAGGACGCGACGGCCATGCTGGGCAGGATCGTCGACGAGGGCCGGCTCTCGGCGTCCGCCGCGGTGGGCTTCTGGGCGGCCAACTCGACCCCCGAGGACGAGATCGTCGTGTGGGCGGACGAGACGCGGACGACCGAGCTCGCTCGGCTCCACGCGCTCCGCCAGCAGATGGCCAGATCGGACGACCGTCCCAACCTGTCGGTCGCGGACTTCGTCGGTCCGGCCGGCGTGGCTGACCACCTGGGGGCCTTCGCGGTGACGGCCGGGCACGGGCTCGACGACATCGTCCGGGAGCACGAAGCCGCCCACGACGACTACAGCGCGATCATGGCCAAGGCGCTCGCTGACCGCCTTGCCGAGGCGTTTGCCGAGCGGCTGCACGAGCGCGTCCGCCGGGAGCTGTGGGGATACGCACCGGAGGAGGCGCTCGACAACGATGGGCTGATCGCGCAGCGGTACCAGGGGATCCGGCCCGCGCCAGGCTATCCGGCCACTCCGGACCACACGGCGAAGCGAACGCTGTTCGCGCTGCTCGAGGCCGAGGAGCGCGCGGGCATCCGGCTGACGGAGTCGTACGCGATGCTGCCGGCGGCAGCCGTCTCGGGCATCTACCTGTGGCATCCCGAGAGCCGCTACTTCGGCATCGGACGGATCGGCCACGACCAGCTCGAGGACTACGCCCGCCGCGCCGGCATGGCGGTCGACGAGGCGGCTCGCTGGCTGGGACAGAACCTGGCCGACGAGCGGGTCGGCTGACCCGCGACCGGACGGGTCGGACGCGTATCCTCCGTCGACCGTGCGTAGGTCGCGGACCCGACCTCCGCGAAGGAGGCAACGGCCATGCCGTCGTTCGAGAAGTCACCGCCCGAGCTCGTCGCCCGCTTCGACGACGTGGCCCGCCGGTTCGGCAATGCGCAGCGCAGGAAGATGTTCGGCTACCCCTCCCTGTTCGTGGGCGGGCACCTCGCCACGGGGCTCTTCGCGAACACCTGGACGGTGCGCCTCGCGGCCGCGGACCTCGAGGAGATGCTGGGGCTGCCGGGCGCGGCGCCGTTCTCGCCCATGCCCGGCCGCACGATGCAGGGCTACGCGACGCTGCCACCGGACGTCGTCGCCGACGACGATGCGCTCGACGCCTGGATCGAGCGGGCGATCGCATTCGCGGCGTCCCTGCCCGCCAAGCGCTGACGCTCCCACCGGGCCTCGCTCCGAACGATGCGAATCGGAAATCCATACCTTGGCGGGGGGCCATTTATGGCGTATGCTCGTTCGACGCCCCACCGTAGGGCGAGCCTAGTACGGCCGACTCGATCCACTCCCTCCCGGATTCCGCCGAGGAAGATCGCGGAAACCGTCGCAAACCACGAGGATGTGGATCTCGATGAACGTCGATAAGACGCTCACCTGTGCTGATTGCGGCCAGGCCTTTACGTTTACTGCCAGCGAGCAGGATTTCTATGCCGAGCGTGGCTTCACCGAGCCGCGTCGCTGCCCGTCCTGTCGCGCCAGCCGCAAGGCTGCCCGCAACGCGGACGGTGGCGGCTACAGCGCCGGTGGCGGCTACAGCGCCGGTGGCGGCTACAGCTCCGGTGGCGGCTACAGCTCCGGTGGCGGTGGCGGCTACGGTGGCGGTGGCGGCAGCCGCGGCCCGCGCGAGATGTTCCCGGCAACCTGCTCGTCCTGCGGGCAGGAGACCGAGGTGCCGTTCCGGCCGACCTCGGGCAAGCCGGTCTACTGCAGCTCCTGCTTCGCACAGCGCCGGGCCTGAGCTTCATGGCCGATGTCACGCGTCCCGCCACGGGGCTGCCTCCTCGCCGACCGGCGCCGCCGGCCGATGAGCGCAAGCATGTGATCGCCGAGTATCGCCATCGCAGCCAGGAAGTCACCTGTGTCTGCGGCTGGGTCGGGAGCTCGCAATCACCCGATGGACGGACCAGTGACTGGAGCCGCCACGTCGCGGCGTCCCGGCTCGAGCGCGGCTGACTCGTCGGCAGCGCACCCCGAACCCGCGTCAAACGACGACGACCGCCGGATCATTCCGGCGGTCGTTTCGATTCAGCGAGGCGTCAGCCCTGGCCCGCGAGCAGCTGGAGCGCCTTGAGCAGCTGTGCGTCACTCGATGCGGCGAGCTGCGCGACCGTCATGTCGCGGAGCTCGTCCGGCCCGACCGGCTGGGCATCGGCCGCGAGCGCGACCGTCACGTCCGGCAGCAGCCCCTCGTGCCAGATCGGTCGGCCCGCCCGGGTCAGCCAGCGCTCGACGCCGATCCGCAGCGACGAGCCATCCGCGAGGTCGAACCGACCCAGGACGGTGCCCGTCCCGAAGGTCTTCTCGCCCACGACCTTGCCCCGGCCAGCATCCTGGATCGCCCCGGTCACGATCTCGGCCGAGCTGGCCGTTCCGCCATCGGTCAGCACCACCATCGGGATATGGGTGGCGAGACCACCCGGCTCGACCGGTGAGTCCGTCTCTTTCCCGCTCGCGTCGATCGCCCGGTAGACGATCCCGTCGCCCACGAACTGGCTGGTGACCCCGATCGCCTCGTTGACGTAGCCGCCCGGGTTGCCGCGCAGGTCGAGGATCAGCGCGGTGGCACCCGCGGCCTTGGCGCCCGTGATCGCGTCCTGGATCGCCTTGGTCGCGCCGGTGGCGAACTGGTCAAGCCGGATGACGGCGACCGTCCTCCCGGGGGCCATGGCCCAGCTGACCAGCGGGAGGTCGAACTTGCGGCGCGTGATCGTCAGGTCGAAGTTCGGCTGGCCGGCGCGCGCGATCGTGAGCGTGACGTCCTCGCCCTCGGGACCCCGGACGCGTGCCACGACCTGGTCGACCGTCTCCCCGGTGGTCGCCGTCCCGTCCACGGCCACGATCTGATCGCCACGCCTGAGGCCCGAGTCGGCAGCCGGCGTCCCCGGGATGATCGACGCGATGACGACGGCGTTGGCCTCCCCGGTCACCCGGACCCCGATCCCGACGAACGTGCCCGAGAGCGACTGGTCCACCGCCTTTGACTGGGCGGCGGTGAGGAACGACGTGTGGCCAACGTCACCGACCGCCTGCGTCATCCCGCTGATTGCGCCGTAGGCGAGCGCCTGGTCGTCGAGGTTCTTGGCGTCCACGTAGTGCTCGTGGAGGTCGCGCCACGCCTCCTCGATCAGCGCGAGGTCGGCCGCGCCACCGGACGGTGCCGCCGTGGCCGCGGCGGCACCGGAGCCGCCGAACCAGCCGGACCGGTCTGCCGCGGCGCCGCCGAGGAACAGCGCAACGGCCAGGACCGGCGCCAGGAAGGCGGCGATCCACGCGGATGTCCGTTGCGTGCGTAGCCCACCCGGGGCCACGAACGGCGGCGGCAACGCAGGCTGCGCGGCCAATGGCGCGGCCGGCGGCGTGGGCATCGGTGTTGCGGGCTGTGCAGCTTGCGGTGCTGCCGGCGGAGCCGCGGCGTCGCCGAGGACAGGGGCATCCTCCCCTCCGCCGGGGATCTGGTCGTCGGGAATCGGGTCCTGGTGGGAGCTGGCGTCGGTGTCGGTCATTCTGGTCCGTCAGGGTGCGTGGGGCACACGAGGGCAGGGTGCGCGAGATCCAGCATGACGGGTCGGCCTTCATTACGGGTGGACGTGCGGTGAAGTTGCCTTACCGATCGGCCGCGCCGGGGCCATCGCGCATCGTCCGGCGCGCCGCCCGAGTGGCCCGTACGAAGTGCCGGAGGTGAGCCAGCGGGCGCACGTGGCTCGGACCGCCCGCGTAGATCGTCGAGATCGGGACCCAGTCCAGCGTCCAGCCCCGGCGAAGGCAGACGGCGATCATCTCGACCTCGAGCTCGAAGCCGGCCTCGCGGCTGTCGAGCATCGCGGCCATCAGCCGCCGTCCGAGCAGCCGGTAGCCGGACTGGTTGTCGGGGACGTTCCGGCCGACGGCCCACGAGAACAGGGCGGTGCCGAGCGTGTTCGACAGGCGTCGCACGGGCGGCATCCGCCCGAAATCCCGCCGCCCGACGATCAGCTCCGGCCGCGGTCCGGCGGCGCCCGGCACCGAATATCTCGCGACGAGCCGCGGGATCTCGGCCGGGTCGTGCTGACCGTCGGCGTCGAGAGTGACGACCGCGTCCCAGCCGTCGTCGAGCGCCCGCCGGAACCCGGCGCGGAGGGCAGCGCCCTTGCCCTGGTTCGGCTGCTGGCGGAGGACGATGGCACCGGCCGCCTCAGCGGCGGCTGCCGTGTCGTCGCCCGAACCGTCGTCCACGACCAGGACCGGCAGGTGGCGTCGCGCAGCCTCGACCACGGCACCGACGCGTGGCCCCTCGTCGTGAGCTGGGATCAGCGCGAGGATCCGCGGCACCGCGACCGTCACGCGGCCACGGCGCCGTCCGGGCCAACGGGAGGTCCGGCGAGCTCGAGAACGCCGGCCTGGAACCACACCACGGACACCTCGGGCTGGATGGGGCCGTCGATATCCCAGTTCGCGGGCGACCTCGTCATCGGCGGATTATCCGCGCGCGACGATGGGGCGATCAGCCGGTCTGGAACGACAGGCTCTTGACGATCGGTGCGGCGTTGCTCAGCAGGCTGTCCATCAGGGTCCCGTCGAACGCGTCGACGTCGACGATGACGGTGCCACCTTCGGGCATGTCCAGGATGTAGAGGCGGAGCCGCTCGCTGCCCGCGACCACCCAGCGCAGATCACTTGCCTGACCGACGAGCAGCGCGACCGTCGGCAGCCCGTTCGCGAACGGGCAGGAGCTGGTCCACCCGGCGGCGATCCCGATATCGAGAGACGTGCCCCGCAGACCGCCCACGGTCACCATGGCGGGCGTGCTGACCGTCAGCCCGGCGAGGCCACGGATCCACAGGACCAGGTCCGTGGACGTGGTCCCGATCCCCGGCTCGGCCGCCGTGGGACAGGCCGGATCCTGCGATGCCGCTACGACGTCGCGGAACAGGTGGATGCCGGCCACGTCCGATCCGGCCGGGCGCAGCAGGAGGTACCCGGCCGTGTCCGTCGCGAGCTCCCAGCCGTCCGGCACCGTGAACGTGGCCGGGGGCTGGAACGCGACGGACGTGTAGGTTCCGGCGGGAAGCGAGGACGACACCGGCCCGGTGGCAGCGGGCGGAGAGCTTGAACCGCAGGCGGCGACGAACAGGGTCATCGCGACCGCGAGGACGCGGCGGTGCACCATCGATCTCCTTGGCTCGGCCCTGGACCCTACAGACGATGCCCCAGCCTAGCCCGGTCACTGCCGTCCGCCCTCGTGACACTGGTCATGTTTTCGGTGCGGGCGGTCACGTCTGCAGCCGCGGTCACGTCTGCGACAATGCGCGGCCCCGCGTGGCGCTCGCACCGGGCGACAGCGGCGCGAGCGACTCTGCGACGATCGCTATCTGGTCCGGCGTCACCCGGCAGCAGCCACCGATCAACGCGGCCCCCGCCTCGCGCCATCGGTTCGCGGCGGCGCCGTCGACCCGCGACGACGACGGGCCCGACCACCGGCGTCCCGCGGCGTTCCAGCCTTCGCCGCTGTTGGGGTAGGCGACGATCGGCTTGGCGGTGACGCCGCGAGCGAGGCGGACCAGCGACGTCACGTGCTCGGGCGCGGTGCAGTTCACGCCGACTGCGACAACGGCCGGTGACCCTGCCACAGCCGCGACGGCCGCCTCGAACAGCTCGCCGCTGCGAAGGTGGGAACCGTCGGCACACGAGAAGCTGATCCAGGCGGGGGTCCCGGGGACCTCGTCCAGGAGGCGGGTGATGGCCACGGCCTCGTCAAGCTCCGGGATCGTCTCGATCGCGAGCAGGTCGGCAGCCGTCGCAGCCAGGACCCGCAGGCGCTCCCGGTGGAACGCCATCAGCTCCCCGATCGCGAGCCCGTACCGGCCGCGGTACTCGGAGCCGTCGGCGAGCATCGCCCCGTACGGGCCGATCGAGGCGGCGACCAGCAGCAGCCCGGGGTCGGGGGCGCCGCGGGCGGCCAGCTCGGCACGGAACAGGTCGCGCGCTTGGGCCGCGAGGCTCACGCTGCGACGCATGAGCTCGACCGCGTGGTCGTGGTCGATTCCGCGTCGGGCGAACCCTTCGAACGTGGCCTGGTAGCTGGCCGTCGTCGCGACGCGGGCACCGGCGCGGAAGTACGCGAGATGCGCCTCGACGATCGCATCCGGCGCGGTCTCGAGCAGCCTCGCGGACCACAGCCGGTCGGACAGGTCCTGGCCCTGCGCCTCGAGCTGCGTCGCGAGACCGCCGTCGATCACGACGGCGCCGCGATCGGCCAACAGCGGGCTGAGAGCATCCGGATGCATGCCCACATCGTGCCTCAGCCGGGAGGAGTGGGTCGGGCGGCAAGCGGCTCGTGCGTGATGACGCCACCCGGACGGGCTGGCTGACCCGCTTTGGGCTGGCCAGATACTAGCCCATGGGCTACCATTCAACGGACAGGCGGGATGTTGGCGCGTACGCGCCAGCCCATGGCCGGTCGGCAACCTTCGCGGTCCGGCCCACGCAGACGGAGGTCGCCAATGCTTCGACTCACCACCCAGGCCATCGATCACCTGCACCGGGTCCGCGGACAGCGCGGGATCGATGCGAGCGAGCTCCCCCGGTTCATCCGGCGATCCGGGCGCCTGGCGCTCACCTTCGTCCGTTCCCCGGAGGAAGGTGACCGGCTCGTCGATGGTGGACGCATGTCCACGCTCGTCGCGCCGAGCGCGGCGGACCTGCTCGACGGCAAGACGATCGACGTCAAGGCCGCCGAGGGCAAGTCCGTGCTGGTGGTGAAGCACCGCCGCGAGGCAGCCGCGTCAAAGCGCGGCCGTACGATGACGAGCCCCACCACCGCCTGACGCGCACCCGACATGGACAGCGCGGGCTGCGTCGCGTATACGTGATCTCAGCGCGACGATCGGAGACCTGAGGCCCACCTGCGGCCCCGTATCCAACGACGTCCCGGCGCCGCGGTGAGGGAGACATGGTCCAACCCCTGCGCACGGGATCGACATCAGGGCCGCTGCTGCTGGCGGACATCTCGGGCTACACGAGCTTCCTCCAGGCCGTCGCCACCGCACACCGTGACGATGCCTTTGCGGACGGGCACATCCCCGACGCGTATGGCCTGATGTCGTCGCTGCTCGACGGGATCATCGAGCGCATCGTGCCGCCGTTCACGCTCTCGAAGATCGAGGGCGACGCGGTGTTCGCGTTCGCGGACGACACCGACGAGGTGCCACGCGGGGCGGCGCTGCTCGCCTGCGTGACCGCCTGCTACCAGGGGTTCCGCGAACGCCTTGCGAGCGCCGAACAGGTCTGGACCTGTCGCTGCGACGCGTGCGCCCGGGCCGGCCGCCTCGACCTCAAGTTCGTGCTCCACGCCGGCAGCTACGTCATTCAGTCGATCGGGGGCAATCGGGAGCTGGCAGGCCCGCAGGTCGTGATGGCCCACCGCCTGCTCAAGAACCGCGCCGCCGAGCTGGTCGGGAGCCCGGCGTACGCGCTGATCACGGATGCCGCGGCAACGAGCCTTGCGGTCCCGGCCGGGGACGGCGTGGAGCTGATCGAGCACTACGACCACTACGAGGCGATCAACGCCCGCGTCTACGCGATGCGCTAGCGGGCGCCGCGCACCGCGGTCCGCACGCCCTGCGCGGGGCTAGTGGACCCGGGACTCGAGGCCTTTCCAGAACGGCTCGCGGAGCTCGGCTTTCAGGATCTTGCCGGTGCCTCCCTTGGGCAAGGCATCGTGGAAGTGGATCTCCCGGGGAACCTTGAACCGGGCGAGGTTCGCGCGGCAGTGCGCCTTGAGCTCGGGCGCGGTGGCGGTTGCGCCCGGCTTGAGCACGACGATCGCCACCGGCGCCTCGCCGAACTTCTCGTCCGGCGCCGCGACCACCGCGCACTCGAGCACCGCCGGGTGCGCCGCGAGCGCGTTCTCCACGTCGACCGACGAGATGTTCTCGCCGCCGCGGATGATCACGTCCTTGGAACGGTCCTTGATCACGACATAGCCCGCCTCGTCGAGCGTCGCCATGTCGCCCGTGTGGAACCAGCCGTCGTGGATGGCCGCGGCGGTCCCATCGGGATCGCGGTAGTAGCCCAGCATCACGGTGTTGCCACGCACGACGATCTCGCCGATCTGCTCGGCGTCCGGCCGGACGTCGCCGCCTGCCGAATCGACGACCCGCACGGAGACGCCGGGGATCGGCCAGCCCGTCATCGCCTGGCGCTCGGGCCGCCAGTCGGGCGGCTCGGTCTCCCCGAGCATTCGCCGCGGCTGCGCGATGGTGACGATGGGGCTCGTCTCGCTCAGGCCGTACCCGACGATCGCCTGAACGCCGAGCTGCTCCTCCAGCGCGCCGACCAGGGCCGGAGAGGCGGGCGACCCGCCGATGATCAGCTGCTTGAGGCTCGACAGGTCGTGGTTCGGGCGATCGTGATGGTGGAGGACGGCGTTGAAGATCGCCGGCACGCCCAGCAGACGCGTGACGCCGTGGCGCTCGACCTGCTCCATCAGCGCGACCGGGTCGAACTTGCGGAGCATCACGTGGCGGCCGCCGATCATGGTCACGAAGTGGGGCACGCCCCAGCCGTTGACGTGGAACATCGGGACGACGTGGAGGACCACGTCATCCTCGTCGTACCGGAGCGAGAGCTGGGCGTTGAGCGAGTGGAGGTACAGCGCGCGCTGGCTGAGTGCGACACCCTTCGGCAGACCCGTCGTACCGCTCGTGTAGAACAGCTCGGCGATCGCGTTCTCGTCGATCTGCGGATGCCGCGGCTCAGACGAGCCGCCCGACAGCAGCGCCTCGTACTCGTTGCCCGCGACGCCGCCCGGCTCTCCCTCAAGCACCACGAAGCGCGGTCGCGTCGAAAGCTGGGGCGCGATCGCCTCGACCAGTGGCGTGAAGTCCCGGTGGAAGAACACGACCCTCGAGCCTGCGTGATCGAGGATGTACGCGATCTCGTGGGGCGCCAGGCGGATGTTGACCGGGTTCAGCACCGCACCGGCTTCGAGGACGCCGAAGTAGGCCTCGAGCAGGTGGTGGGTGTTGTAGGTGATGAACGAGACCCGGTCGCCGGGCTCCACCCCGAGGCCGACGAGCGCGTTGGCAAGCCGATGCGTCCGCTCGGCCCATGCCTGGTAGGTCAGCGAGGTGTCGCCATCGACGACGCCGATCTTGTCGCCGAAGTAGGCGGCCGCCCGGTCGCGGAACTCGAGGACGGAAAGGGGCACGAACACGGGAGACCTCCTCGCTCACCACGTCGGAACCGTGGACCTAGAGTGTCGCGCACCAGCGGGCGAGCCGCCTAGCTCGCAGCCGCCATCCGCAACGCCGTCCGCCGGGCGATCGCCATCAACGACAGCATCGGGTTGACGCCCGAGGCCGTCGGCATCGCGCTCGCGTCGGTCACGTACAGCCCACGGACGCCATAGACCTGGCCGTCCGGGTCCGCGACGCTGTCGCGCGGGCTGGTCCCGATCCGGCAGCTGGACATCTGGTGCGCCGAGAACAGCAGGATCCGGTTCGCCTCGATCGGGCGCCGCGCCAGCGCGTCGAGCCATGCGTCGAAGGGTTCGCCGTCGTGCCAGTCGAGCGGCGGCGTCAGCAGCGGGATGATCCGTCGGGCGCCCGCCGCCCGATGAACCCGCGCCAGCTCGAGGGACCCCAGGCGCAGCAGCTCCCGGTCGGCCGCATCCGGCGCGTACCGGATCGCCACCCCGCCATCGCGGGCGAGCGTCACGCGTCCGGCGGTCCGGTCGCGGACGATGGCGAGGAAGGCCGCGACATGGTCGCACTGCGTCATGAGCTCACGGTGATCGCGGCTGCTCCACCACGGGAAGCCGGTGGCGATCAGGCCGGGATGCGTGGGTGCTGCCTCGAGACGGAAGCCCCAGGGGCCGTCGATCTCGGCGGACGCGTCGCTCATCACGCTCTGGGGCACGCCGGACCAGGGTGAGAGCGATTCCGGGTAGACCCCTCCCAGCGCGGCAACCGGATGGATGTGCAGGCCGCGACCCGCCGTCTGCGACGCGATCCCCGATCGGAGGAGGACGGCCGGCGACAGGATGCTTCCCCCCGCGAGCGCGACCAGGGGTGCCCTGACGGTGACCTCTCCGCCGGGGACGCGCGCCGTCACGCCGGTGACGCGGCCGCCATCCACGAGGATCCTGCGCGCCTCCGATCGATCGAGGATCTCGGCTCCATTGGCACAGGCCGAGGCGAGCGAGACCCGGAGGGTCGACTGCTTGGCGCCACGCCGGCAGCCCACGGTGCATGGACCGCAGTCTCCGCAGCCGCGCACGTTGCGCGGGATCGTGTGCCTCGCCAGCTCCAGGGCATCGAGTCCGGCGGCGAGGCGACCGTTCGGCCCGTTGAGCTGGCTCTCGCCGGACGTGACGTGCATCTCATCCTCGATCGCCGAGTAGTGCTCGTCGAGGTCGTCGATGCCGGCGGCACGCCATTCCTCGAGCACGGCCGCCGGGGCACGCAGCGATGAGCTCCAGTTGACGACCGTGCCACCGCCGACGGCGCTCCCGGCACGGATCGAGATCCATCGATCCGACGTCGCGGTCAGGCCACGGTCCAGGAACAGGGCCCCGAGCCCGGCCAGCTCGGGGCCGCCGAAGCCCGCCTCGGTGACCATCGCCGCCCGCTCGAGGATCACCACCTTCCGGCCAGCGGCTGCCAGGATCGCGGCGGCGACACCGCCGCCGGCGCCCGACCCGATGACGATGGCGTCGGCGTCGACGACCTCCCCTGCCCGCGGGGTCCGGACGTTCACGAGGCTGGGGCTGGGGCTGTCGGGCGGCGGCGGCACGAACCCGGTCCGGGCACGCCACGGCGAATCCTCGATCCCGTACGCGATGAGGAGCGTCAGCCGCTTGAGGTCCTGGAACGCCGTCCGCTTGACGGCGATCGGGCTGGCGGCCATCCGACGCAGGTAGCGCTCCCGACCCTCCTGGTCGAGGTCCGCGAACCGCACCGGCCGGCCGCCGATGGCGAGGCCCCCGACGCGCATGTCGGCGGCGCGGAGCAGCAGGTCGAGCTGGAGCCGGAGCGACGGCCGGCCCAGTGCCTCCACCTCCTCGAGCAGGCGCCGGTGGACGCCAAGCTCACTCGCGGACGGAAGCCCCTCCGCCGCGGGGACGAACGCGTCCACGATGGCGGCGATGGAGCGGTCGCGGGCGATCATCGAGGCGCAGCCTAGCGCCCCGGCCGGCGCGCGGGGCTGCCTGCGCGCAGCCCCGCCGTCATCCCCCGCACATCCTCAGACGCGCTGGTCCGTGCTCGGCTTCGCCCACAGGTTGACGCCGCAGTCGACGGCGTGGCGGTCGATCTCTGTCAGCTCCTCGGGCGAGAACTCGAGGTTCTGCAGCGCGCCCACGTTCTCGACGACCTGCGCCGGCGAGCTCGCGCCGATGAGCGTGCTCGTGACCCGCGGATCGCGCAGCACCCACGCATACGCCATCTGGGCCAGGCTCTGGCCGCGTCGCTTCGCGATCTCGTCGAGGGCCCGGACCCGGGCGAGGGTCTGCTCCGTGAGGACGTCGCGGGGGAAGGAATCGCCACCCGGGCGATTGACCCGGGCGTTGGCCGGGATCCCGTCGAGGTACTTGTCGGTCAGCAGGCCCTGGGCCAGCGCCGTGAACGCGATCATGCCGGTACCAAGGTCGCCGAGCGCATCGAGCAGGTCGGGTTCAACCCAGCGGTTGAGGAGGTTGTACGACGGCTGGTGGATGAGCAGCGGCACACCCTCGGCGCGCAGGATCGCGGCGGCCTCGCGGGTCTTGGTCGCCGAATAGGACGAGATACCCACATACAGCGCCTTGCCCTGCCGGACCGCGGTCGCCAGGGCGCCCATCGTCTCCTCGAGCGGCGTGTCGAGGTCGAAGCGGTGGGAGTAGAAGATGTCGAAGTAGTCGACGCCGACCCGACGCAGGCTCTGGTCGAGGCTTGCGAGCACGTACTTGCGCGACCCACCGCCCTGACCATACGGGCCCGGCCACATGTCCCAGCCGGCCTTGCTCGAGATGATCAGCTCGTCGCGATGTGCCGCGAGGTCCTCGTGCAGAATGCGGCCGAAGTTGACCTCGGCGCTGCCATAGGGCGGACCGTAGTTGTTGGCGAGGTCGAAGTGCGTGATGCCCAGGTCGAACGCAGTACGCACGATCTCGCGCGACGTGGACGTCGGTGTCGTGTCGCCGAAGTTGTGCCACAGGCCCAGCGAGAGGACGGGCAGCTGGAGGCCGCTGTGGCCACAGGCGCGGTATGTCATGCCGTCGTAGCGGCCCGGCGCGGGAGCGTAGGTCATGGGTGGTTCTCCGGCGAGCGGACGCAGGTCAGGGGGCCATTGTCGCCCGAGCCGGTGCGGCGTGCGATGCGGGCGACGACAGGGACCTTCATCGCTAGACTCCGCTCATGACTGAACGACACGACGCACTGCGCGCCACGCTGGGCCGCGTTGGGATCTGGAGCTTCGCGCTGCAAACGCGGAGCGTCGCCGAAGCCCAGGCCAACGTCTCGAGCTACGAGGGGATGGGTTACTCGGCCGTCTGGTTCCCCGAGAGCCTCGGCAGCCGGGAGGCGCTGACGCATGCGGCCGTCCTCCTCGCGGGCAGCCCGCGAATCGCCGTTGGCACCGGGATCGCCAACATCTACGCGCGCGATCCCGCCGCGATGATCAACGGCGCGCGCACCCTGTGCGACGCGTATCCGGGACGGTTCGTGCTCGGGATCGGCGTCAGCCACGCGCCCTCGGTGGCGGTCCGCGGTGGAACCTACGGCCCGCCGATCGCGACGATGACGACCTACCTGGACGCCATGGAGGCGGCCGACTACACGGGGCCTGCGCTTCGCGAACGGCCCCCGGTCGTGCTGGCGGCCCTCGGACCGCGGATGCTCGAGCTGGCTGCCGAGCGCGCGGACGGAGCCCATCCGTACTTCGTGCCGGTCGAGCACACGAGGATGGCACGCGAGAGGCTGGGGCCGGACCCGGTGCTGGCGGTCGAGATCGCGGCCGTCATCGACACCGACCGTGCACGAGCCCGGACCGTGGCGCGTGCCTTTGGGAGCCGCTACCTCGGCCTCGAGAACTATGCGAACAACCTGCGCCGGCTCGGCTGGGGGGATGACGACCTGGCAGGCGGCGGCAGCGACCGGTTGCTCGACGCGGTCGTCCCGCAGGGAGATGCCGGCGCGATCGCCGGCCGGGTGCGCGAACACCTGGATGCGGGCGCGGACCACGTGTGCGTCCAGCTCCGGGCAACGGATCCGATGGACCTGTGCCTCGAGGCGTACGCGGAGCTGCGCGCTGCGCTCGCGGACGTGATCGGGACCGGCGCGGCGCGAGACGCCGGACGCTAGGCGCCGACCCTAAGCCGGCCCGTCGGCCTCGGTGACCCGGCCGTCGGTGCCTTCGACGAGCAGCGGGTCGCCCCGCTCGGCACGAAGCCGGTTCGCGTAGGCAAGGGTGCCCTTGGCGCCTGGCTCGACATCCCCGCGAGCGGGGACGACGTGGCCCTGGTAGTCGTGATGCGCGACCAGACCGAGGACGCAGGTGCCGTCCTCGAGGGCGTCCACGACCGCCTTGCTCAGGGCGCCTTCCGACTGCCAGCCCTCGCCGTTGTCGATCAGGTTCTGGAGGAACGGGACCGGGTACCGGTTAAGCCCGTCATGCTCCGCCTGAAGCTCCGGATCGATCATCGAGGTGACCCTTTCGTTCGCATGCGCCGTGGCCAGCCACGGCGGATGCCATGTACGGCTGCCGGGCACCATCCCGGCCGCAATCGCTGCGGACGGGATCGGGGGACGCGCCCATTGCCATTCTAGTGGTGGCAGCAGGGCGGGTCGCCCACCACGCCGCGACCCGCCCTCGGCGCGCGCCGAGGTCGCGGGGTAGGCTGCTCCGAGGTCGATCCATCCCGCACAGTCTGCAACCGAATCGTCCGCGCATCGTTTCGGGTCGGCACCGGCGACAACAGGGCATCCGATGGAACGCAAGTGGCTCATCCTTTCGACCGTCTCGCTGGGCTCGCTGATGGCGACCCTCGACGGCAGCATCGTCAACGTCGCCATGCCCCGGATCCAGGCGGACTTCGGGATCGGCCTGACGACCGTGGAATGGGTGGTCGTCGCCTACCTGCTGGTCGTCGGCTCGCTGCTGCTGCCCGTCGGCCGGCTGGGCGAGGTGCTCACCTTCAAGCGGGTGTATCTCGTCGGGTTCGGCGTGTTCACGATCGCGAGCATCTGCTGCGGCGCAGCACCGAGCGAGGCGGTGCTGATCGCATTCCGGGCTGTCCAGGCCATCGGTGCCGCGATGATCATGGCCATGGGCCCCGCCATCGTTGCCCGGACGTTCCCGGCCAGCGAACGCGGACGAGCCCTCGGGCTCAACGGGGTCAGCGTCTCGATCGGCCTCAGCCTCGGGCCGGCGCTGGGCGGCCTCCTGACCGAGCTGGCCACCTGGCGAGCGATCTTCCTGATCAACGCGCCGATCGGGCTGCTTGCGGTCGTGTGGGCTGCCCGCGTTCTGCCCGCCGAGACACCGGGACACGGCCAGTCATTCGACGTGCGTGGGGCGGCGCTTTCCGGAACGGCCCTGTTCGCGCTGCTCCTCGCGCTGAGCGAGGGCCAGTCATGGGGCTGGACCAGCCCGGAATCGCTCGGGCTGCTGGCCATCTTCCTCGTCCTTGGCGTCACCTTCATCTTCGTCGAACGGGCGTCGATCCAGCCGATGATCGACCTCGCGCTGTTCCGCATCCGGCCGTTTGCGGCCGGCCTGGCGAGCGTGGTCGTGGCGTTCGCCGGCCTGTTCACCGCGACGTTCCTGTTGCCGTTCTTCCTCCAGCAGGGTTCGGGATTCTCACCCATCGAGACCGGCCTGCTGCTCACGCCCGTCCCGATCTCGATGGCCATCGTCGCGCCGTTCAGCGGCGCGGCATCCGACCGATTCGGTCCCCGTGCGCTGGCGAGCACGGGCATGGCGGTCATGGCGCTGGGACTGCTGAGCCTCACCCAGCTCCCGACGGACTTCGCGCTGCCCGACCTTGTCTGGCGGCTGGTGGTCCTGGGCGTCGGCCAGGGCCTGTTCATGAGCCCCAACAGCAGCGCAGTCCTCGGGTCCGTGCCCCGGCGACGGATCGGAACGGCATCGGGGACGCTGGCCCAGATGCGCGTCACGGGGCAGGCACTCGGGATCGCGCTGAGCGCCGCCATCGTCGCGACGCGCCTGCCCGTCCACATGGGGGACCTGGCGGGCAGCGCATCCGGGGACGCGCTCCAGCGTGAGGCGCTGGGCGGCGCGATTCACGACGCGTTCGTGGTCGCGGCTGCGATCTGCGGTATCGGGATCGTGACCAGCCTGGTGCGCGGGTCCGGTCAGCAGGCTCGCGACTGAACGCGGCCCACGAGCTGCGCCGGCCAGCCGGGATGCGCCGTCATCGAGCTCCTGCGGCTCCTTCGGCCGCGAACGAGAACGGCTGGAGCGCCAGCGTCGTCACGAGCACCACCAGGGCGAATGCCGCGATGACCAGGAACCCGATCGCGAACCCCCCGGTGATGTCGAGCAGCGCTCCCACCAGGGGCGGGCCGACGATCGCGGTCATCACGCCGCCCCATCCCACGAACCCCTGGGCCGAGGCCGGGCTCGACGGCACGCTCGCCGCAGCGCCGTTGAAGACGGCTGCGTACGGCAGGCCGACGCCCACCCCGGTTGCAAGCAGCCCGCCGATCGCGAGTGCCAGGTCGCCGGCCAGCGCCATCGTGGCCAGCCCGGCCGCGGCCAGCGCGAGTCCCAGCCGGATCAGGTAGATCGGTGGCATGCCGCGCTCGAGGATCAGGCCGCCACCCGACCGGGCCGCAATCCCGGTGACGAGGACCAGCGAGCCCAGCGCCCCGCCGACCACGAGGGAGAGTCCGAACGCGCTCGTGACGTAGGTGACCACCCATGTCCCGAGGACCATGGCGAGGCCGAAGCCGCACATGTGGCACAGCGCCAGCAACCAGCTGTTGCGCGCTCGAACGGCTGCCCCGAGGCCGAGACCGCCAACCCTCGCGATCGGCCGGCTACCGGCCGGAGCAAGCCTCCACCAGGCAACCCAGAGACCGAGCACGACCAACCCGGAGACGAGGTACGCACGCCTCCAGTCGCCGTCCCCGCCGGCCAGGATGGGCATGTAGATGAGCGTGCTCGCCGATCCCGCGAGGAATGAGGCGCCGTACAGACCCTGGGCGAGGTGCTGACCCCGTCCGGCAAAGACGCCACGGGTATAGGCGGCACCTGCGGCAAACGCGAAGCCACCGCCGAGTCCGCCCACGAAGCGCCATGCCAGGAGGTCGATGTAGCCGGGTGTCAGCAGGCCGCAGCCGAGGGTGGCGAGGCACGCGACGAGGAACCCGACGGTCACCGCCGGACGCGAGCCATAGCGGTCCGCGACCGCACCCCCGAACAGCATCAGCGCTGCCGCGCCGAGAAAGAACGACGTCGCGATCGCGCCCGCGCTCGCGGCGTCGAGCGCGAACTCACCACTGATCAGGCCGAGGACGGGGCCATGATTGGTGTAGCTCGTCGACACGGCGACCGCAAAGGCGCAGATGAGAACGAGAGCGCGTCGCGCGTCTGCCGGGGGCACGAGCCGACTGTACCCGGTCGATGAGGCAGGGGTGTCCCGCCGCCGCACCCGTCAACGCAGTCGAGTGCTGTTGGCGACGCGGCCATCCACGGCGAGGTACCTTCGTGGGCGAGCTGGCGATGCTCGTGCAGGCACGGGAGATGCGATGAAGGTCGGTCTGATGGCGCCCCAGGGCTGGAAGGGCGAATACGACGGGTGGCAGGCGGGGGCCGCCTGGACGCGAACCCTTGAGCTCGCGGCGCAGGCCGAGGGGCTGGGGTTCGAGTCACTGTGGGTGTTCGACCACTTCCATACGGTCCCCGAGCCCACCGACGAGATCACCTTCGAGTCGTTCACCATGCTGGCCGCCCTGGCGATGGCGACGAAGCGCGTCCGCCTCGGTCACATGGTCGTGTGCACGGGCTTCCGCAACCCCGGCCTCACGGCGAAGCTCACCTCGACGATCGACGTCATCTCGGATGGCCGCTTCGAGCTCGGCATCGGCGCCGGCTGGAAAGAGGAGGAGTGGCTGGCGTACGGGTACGGGTTCCCGCCCATCGCCGAGCGGCTGGCGCAGCTCTCCGATCACCTCGAGATCATCACGCGCATGCTCGCGCCCGGCCGCGCCACCTTCGCCGGCGATCACGGCCAGGTTCAGGAGGCGATCAACATCCCGAAGGGGATCCAGGCCCACATCCCGCTCATCGTGGGCGGCAACGGGCGTCGAAAGACAGCGGGCCTGGCCGTGAAGTTCGCCGATGAGCTCAACTTCGTGTTCCTGGACGCTTCGGAGATCAGGGTCCGGATCGACGAGGTGCGCGCACTGTGCGAGGCCGCGGACCGGGACCCCGCGACGCTCCGGTACTCGCTGTACGCGAACGACACTGAGATGCGCGAGAAGGGTCAGGCCCGCGTCGACCACCTCGGCGCATACGGCGAGACCGGCCTGGACCGGATCGTGTGCTTCCCGACCCGCCGGGAGCCGACGACCGACGCGCAGGCCGGCTTCGCAGAGGACTGCCGGGCGGCCGGGATCAGCCTGGGTCCGGTCTGACCAACGGACCGCGCCCGGGGCGCCCGTAGTCAACCTCGCGGCAACGTGGTTCGGACGGCCGGCGTTGCCCAGACATGACGGCGACGACTTCAGGAGCGAGCCTCCGCTGCCGTGCTCGATGATGCAGGGGACCGCAGTCATCGGCCATACTGGCCGCGCGGCAGCCGCCGCCCTGTGGATCGCCTCATGAGGGATCGATGGACCTGCTCGTCGCCGCGCTCCCCGCATTCCTGGCGTCCCTCGTCGAGGCCGTCGAGGCGCTGACCATCATTCTCGCCGTCGGTGTGACCCGCCAGTGGCGATCCGCGCTGTACGGCGCGTTTGCGGGACTCGCGGTGCTCGTGGTGATCATCGCGGTGTTCGGGACGGCGATCGTCCTGTTCATCCCGCTCGACGGACTGCGCGTGTTGATCGGCGGCCTGCTGCTCATCTTCGGGCTCCAGTGGATCTGCAAGGCGATCCTGCGGGCTTCGGGCGCGAAGGCGAAGCACGACGAAGAGCTGATCTACGCCAACGAGGTCAAGCGGCTCCGCGAGGAGGCTCCGGTGCCGGCGACCGGGCTCGATGGCATCTCGTTCACCGTGTCCTTCAAGGGCGTGCTGCTCGAAGGTCTCGAGGTCGCGTTCATCGTCATCACGTTCGGGGCAAGCTCCGGCGGCGCGAACCACATCGGCGCGGCGGCGCTCGGGGCCATCCTCGCCATCCTCGCAGTGGTCGCAGTCGGCATCGTCGTGCACAAGCCGCTCAGCCAGGTTCCCGAGAACGGGCTGAAGTACGTCGTGGGGGTGATGCTGGTCACCTTCGGCACGTTCTGGGCAGGCGAGGGCATCGGCATCGATTGGCCCGCCAGCGACGCGATCCTGCTGGTGCTGGCCGTCGCCTACGCCGCCGTCGGCGTCGCGGCGATCCAGCTTGCCCGGCGGATGCTGGCCGCGCGTCGCGCCAGCGACGATGCGTCATCCGGCGGTCAGCTCGAAGCGGCGCTCGCGACCGCAGACAAGGACTGAGCATGAAGTACGTCCGCTCCTTCTTTGCCTTCCTGTACGACTTCCTGGTCGGCGATCAATGGGAGCTGTTCATCGGACCCATCGTCGTGCTGGTGGTCTGCGCCCTCCTGGTGAAGGCGGAGGTCCCGGTCGACGCCGTGGGCCTGCTGTTCTTCATCGGCATCGTCGCGGTGATGACCTTCAACCTGACGATCTCGCTCCGGCACGCGAGATAGGCTGACCGGTCATTCGCAAGACGTTCGCGAGAAGCCCGCCCCTGACCGCCGACAGACTGGGCCGTCCCCTCATCAGGGAGGCGGCTCTCGCTCGTGCGCTCGTTCCTCCAACGCGGGCGCGCATCGCTGCTGTCCTCGATCGAGGACATCGCGTTCGGGATGGAGGACGGCGCAGTCTCGGTCGCGGCCTGGTGTTCGGCGTCGCGGCGAGCACGAACGACGGCCAGATCGTCCTCCTCGCTGGCGCGACCGGGGCCATCGCGGGCGCGGTTTCGATGATGGCCGGCACCTATCTTGACGTGCATTCGGAGCGGAGTCGCGCAACCGCCCTCGCCGAGCGCGCGTGGCCAGATCGCCAGGAACCCGGCGTCGGCAGTCGATCGCGTCGCGGCGCAGCTCCGCGCCACCGGCTCCAGCGAGGCCGAGGCCCGCGAGACAGCGGCGTCGTTCCAGCGGCACCCCAAGGCGCTGCTCGACTATGTGGCCGCGGTCGAGCTGGGCGTGCCAGGCAGGATCGGGGCGTCACCCTGGACCCACGCGGTCTGGATGTTCATCGCCGACCTCGTCGCCGCGAGCGTCCCGGTCGTGCCCTTCGCCGTGTTCGACATCGAGACCGCTCGCATCGTGTCGCTTGTCGTCACCGCGGCGCTCATGGCCGTCCTCGGCGTAGCCCGCGAACGGGCGCCACGAGTCGATCTGGAGGACGGCCCTCCAGGCGATGGACATCGCCGGCGCCGCCGCGCTGGCCGGTGTCCTGATCGGGCGGCTCGTCACGCAGTAGGCGGCGCCGCAGCCCGGCTACCGGACGGCATCACACGGGCGCTCGTCATCGATCCGGGTCGTCTTGCCCGATGACACCACGGTCCGGGTGGCGTCGGCGCGTCCGTAGATCCACAGGATGCGCAGCCAGCCGTCGCCGCGATTGGAGAACCGGTGATCAACGCCGGCCGGCGTCCACGTCGCGTCGCCGGCAACGAGCGCGTGCCGCTGACCAGCCGCCTCGAACAGAGCCTCGCCTTCGAGGACCATCACCGTCTCCTCGCAGTTGTGCGAGTGAAGGGGAACTCCGCCGCCGACATCGAGCTCCGTCGTCCCGAAAATCCAATCACCTGCGCCGTCGCGCGGGCCGAACAGGTGACTCGTCTGCACGCCGGCGCTGCGCGAGAAGTAGCGCCGGTCGGCCACTGGCCGCACGACGGGTCGCCGATCGGTCGCCATACCCCTGCCTCGTCTGTTTCGCGGGGTCGCGCACGTTCATGATCGTGTCGGCGATCATGTTCGAGACGGAGACACCGGTGGCCTGGACATCGCGGATCCAGATGTTCTGGAGGGGACGGCTCAGGCTAGCGCCAGTCGACGTTCACGACCTCGATCGGTTCGGAAAGGCCCTTGAGCGTCGCGCTTCGTGGATTGGACGCCTGCTGCGAATCCCCGACTGTCGCGACGCTCGCCACGATCTCGCCGGCACCGCCCAGCGCCGCGATCCGCGCGGCCTCGTGGACGCCCTTGCCGTGGAAGTCACCGCCGACCTGCGTGGCATCGGAGGCGTGAAGCCCGATCCGCACCTGCGGCGCGAAGCCCTGCGTCGAGCGATGCTCCGCGAGCCGGCGCTGGATCGCGATCGCGGCCGCGACGGCGAGGTCCGGCGAGTCGAAGCTGACGAAGAAGCCGTCCCCGGTGGTCGAGATCTCCTCGCCCTCGTGCGCCGAGAACACCTCGCGAAGCGCGGTGTTGTGCCACCGGAGCATCGTCTCCCAGGCCTCGTCGCCGAGTGCCTCGACCAGGTTCGTCGAACCAACGATGTCCGTGAACATGAAGGTCTTCAGGACCCGCCGGGCCGGGCCCGTCTTGCCCCGCAGCTGCCAGGGCAGCAGCTCCGCGACGTCATCGAGCACGATCGCAGCCGTCGGGCATGAGAACGCCGCCGCCCGCAGGACTTCCTCATCGATGCTGTCGGCGCCCACGACTTCGCTCTTGCCGTAGTCACCCGCGAGCCAGTCGAAGGCCGTCGGGGCGAGCGTGATGCAGTTTCCCGCGCCCACGCACTTGTGGCGATCGACCCTCGCGCGGATCGCCATCAGCGCGATCCCACAGATGCGAGCCCGCGGAATGCCAGCGAGGTCGCCTCGGCGCGGCTCGAGGTTCCCAAACGCGCCTGCAGTCGCGCGAGCCGCTGGGCCACATCGTCTTCCTCGACGGCAAGCTCCGTCGCGATCTCTGCGTTCGTCCGGCCTTCGGTCAGCAGTTGCAGCAGGCGCCGCTCGGCATCGTCCAGAACGGGTGCGCCGTCGGGCATCGCCGATCCCGACGCCTCGGTCGGTGGAGCCGGTGCATCGAGTGGGCCGACCAGCTTCGCGAGCTCGCGCCCTGTCGGTCCGGTTAGCCATCGGACGCGGATCCCCTCGTCCGCCGTCCCCTGGGCGATCCTCGACAGCGTCGACTGAAGGAAGCCCCGGACCGACGCCTGGATCTCGGGTGGAGCCCCGGCGAACAGGGCCCGGGCAGCCGGGACCATGATCTCCAGGTTGGCGTCCTCGTGGAGCCCGGCCTGGAGGGCACCGAGGGCCGCTCCGGCAGCCATCACGGCCGCCGGAACGTCACCTCGCGCGAGCGCCACGGTCGCCAGCGCCGCGTCGGCCTGGGCACCCCACGCCGCGTGCCCCGGCAGCAGCGGCAGCAGCTCCTTGACCTGCGAAGCAGCCTGGTCGATGAGCTCGAGCAACGCCGGTTCCGGGCCGCCATGAGCCGCGTCATCCGATTCATCGGGCAGCGACAGTGCAACAAGTGCGGCCGCCTCGAGGGCCAGGCGAGCCAGGGCCTCGCACCGTGCGGCAGCCCTCCCGCCCTCGGTCGCCATCTCCACCGCGCGCTCGAGGTGCCGGCGCATGCCGTCGCCGTCGCGGGCGCCGGCACGGACCATCCCGCGCCACATCTCGAGCTGGCGTGCCCGAGTCCGAGAGGGCACCATCGACGCGACCGAGGCAGCCGTGCCGAGCCACCGCTCCGCCCCGTCGATATCGCCGAGGTCGAGCAGGCTGAGCGCCACGCCACCCGCCGCAAGAAATTCGACGGACCGGTCGCCCTGGAGCTTCGCCGCGCGGTGGGCGTCCTCGCCTCGAGTCAGCGCGAGGTCGGGCACGACCTTGGCGCGCGAGTACACATGCACGCCATACAGCATCTGGAGGTCGAGTCGAGCGCGTTCGCTCTCGGTGACAAGCTCGGACATGCGGCTCGTCACGCGCCGGATCTCCTCGAGGTGGCGCGCCGACGATGACAGGTGCATGACGATCCCGTACTGGGTGTAGGCCATCGCGATGACCGTCGACATCACGCCGGTTCGGTCCCCGAGCCGCTCGAAGATGCCCAGCGCCCGCTCGAGGACCTGGCCCGCCTCGACGAACAGCGCCCCGATCGGTGACGCCAGAATCATCTCCTCGATGCTGGCGCCCGCCGACAGCATCGCGAGCAGCTCGTTCGCTCGACCGGCCCGGACCTCAGCGGCAAACCAGCCACGCCCACGGGCAAAGTCGATCGTGCCGATCTCGCGCAGGGCGGCCGCCAGGCTGCGATCGTCGTGGAGCTGCTCCGCCAGCTCGATGGCATGCCGGTAGGCCTCCTCGGCCGCATCCAGGTCGATCTCGACCGCCGCGCCGCCGAACGACTCGCCGACCGGGCTCCGCTGGATCGCCTGGCCAAGCTCGAGGGTTGCGCGCAGCTCCATGGCCGCGTCTCCCCGCTCCGCAGCGCGGGCTCGAACGCGGCCGGCAAGCTCGGCGGCAGCATCCTCATCGTGGTCCATCCGCAGCGCCGAGGCACGCCGGAGCTGGACGTCGAGCTCGACGGCCGGATCGCGCATCGCCTCCGCGAGCGCCGCCAGCTCGGTCAGCCCGTCAAGCCGCTCGCCGGTGCGCCGGAGCGCGGCAAACGCATCGTCGCGGGTCGCGAGCAGGACGCGCCGATCGGCCGGCGTCGAGACGACCGGGAGCGCCTGCTCGACCAGCCGCAGCGCCTCCTCCGGGGCGTTCGATGCCAGGGCGGACGCGGCGGCGTCAATCGAGAACCGCGCGGCTCGCCCGGTGTCGCCGGCGGCGAGCGCGTGCCGGGCAAGCATCGGCAGGCCGGCCGGCGCGGGATCGCCACCCTCGAGCAGCAGGTCGACGACCGCGGCATGAACCTGCCGCCGACGTGCGGCGGATCGCTGGTTGGCGGCGAACTGCCGGACCTGCTCGTGGGTGAACGTGTAATCGGCCGGCTCGTCCTGCGCCTGCTGGAGCAGCAGGCCCGCGCGGACGGCCGGGGCAAGGTCGTCGGCGAGCGGATCCGCACTGTCGCCGGAACCGGCAGGTTCACCCGCGGCACCGGCGGCACCCTGTTGGCCGACATCGCCCTCGCCGATCCGTGAGCGGATCGCGCGGAGGTCGCGCAGGCTGAAGCTGCGGCCGAGGATCGCAGCGTCGCCGAGCGCGGCTCGCGTCCGGCCGGGGAGACGTGCGGCGCGGCGATCGATCAGCGTCCGGACGGCCGATGGCACGAGCCGCGCCGCATTGCGACCGAGCCGCCATTCGCCGTCGATCTGCTGGAGCGTGCCGGCCTCGCGGTGCGTCCTGGCCAGCTCCTCGACGATGAACGGCACCCCCTCGGACTGGGCGTGCATCGCGGCCGCCGACACGGCCTCGACACGACCGCCGAGGACCCGCTTGAGGAGCTCAGCCGTCTCGACCGAGCCGAACCGCCCCGGTCGCAGGCGCCGTACGAGGCCCATCCGTTCCATGTCGGCGACGAAGTTGACGGCCTCGGTGACCGTGGCGAACTCGTCGGGCCGGATCGTCAGGAACAGGAAGATCGGCCGGTCAGCATCGCTGCGGACGACGTACCTGAGCAGCCGAAGGGTGTCGTCGTCGGCCCACTGGACGTCATCGATCAGCAGCGCGATCGGGCGGACTCCCGCGAGCGCCGAGATCGCCACGCCCCCGAGGTCGAAGGCCCGAAGGAGCTTCGCGTCCGGCGACAGCGACTCGAACCCGCGCTCGTCACGCCCGGAGATCGCCTCGACCACGCGGCTGACCGCGGCCTCCGCCGGCGTCTCCGCCGCCGTATCGCGGATGGCGCTCGATGCGAACAGGCTGCGCGCGAGGAGGAACGGTCCGCGGATCTCCTCGTCGGCGGTGATCGCGACGCAGGTGAACCCGTTTGCCGCGGCGAGCTCGGCGGCCTCGAGCAGCAGGCGCGTCTTGCCGATCCCCGGCTCGCCTTCGAGGGTGACCGCGGCGAGGCGGCCGGTTGCCTCGTGCAGGACCTGCGAGATCGCCTCGAGCTCGGCGCTCCGTCCGATCACGGCGCCGGTCGCACGGCGCAGCTGGACGGCGAGCGAGCATTGGGGTCCGACGAGGGGGTCGAGCGCACCGCCGTCGGTCGCCCGAAGGAGCGCGCTCTGGTCGGTGGACGTCACCTCGGCCTGCATTGGCGGATTATGACGCTGCGGCGCGGAAACCGATGTCGCCCGCCCAGGCCCGCGCCCGGATGCAGGGAGCTGCGACTACCGCAGGGCGTAGACGCGCACGTCGATGGGCGGGTAGTGCTCGTACAATTCCGTGAGCTGGCGCGCCGCACCCAGCGGAATGGCCAGGCGTTCGGCCGCCGCATCGGTCACCAGCGCGTATGCCGGCCCGACGAGCTCGGCGGCATGGTTCTTGAGGAGGCGATGAGCCATCACCACCTCGGGGCCGACGAGCTCGCGGCTGCCGGCGATCGACTGTACGACGTAGTTGCCGGCATGGAGCACGAACTTGAGGTCGAGGCCCTTGAGATCGACGCCCCCCGACCGCGAGCAGACGTCGCACTGGCAACTCCAGATCTCTCCGGCGCCGGCCAGCCGGTCGCGGAACGACGTGTAGCAGTCGGTCAGCCAGTCCAGGAGCGCCGCACCCCGAGGGACGTCCGAATCGTCGGTTGCGAAGGCGAACACGGCGTCACCCTCGAGCTTCGAGAACGTGAGGGGCGGGACGATCCGCTCGACGATTCCATCGAGGAGCGACGACACGAGGCCGTACGCGTCGGGCACCCGCCCACCACTGAAGAAGGCATCGTCGCTGTGCGTCTCGGCGACGATCTGGAAGAAGCTCGTGTAGCCCGAGATGTCGGCCAGCAGCAGGGGCCCCGACACGGAGCCGGTCTGGAATGGCTGGGTCATGAGTTCCTCGGTCGGTGGCGCTGGACGAGTGCGGCTCCCCTGAGTGTATCGGCGATGCGGTCGAATCCACCTCGACGGGCCACTGATCGGTCAGGTGCCGGGATCGGCCTCCCCGGCGAAGGCTCCGTCGAGCTCGCCGAATGGGATCCCCCGGGTGAGCCCCGCGAACGTTCCGTGCTCGGAGATCTCCGTTGCGGCCTCGAGGAACGCGCCCCAGGCGACGCGGGCGAGACCCCCACCCACGCTGATCCGCCGGACGCCGAGGTCCGCGAGTGCGGCCACGGTCGTGAAATCGCTGCCGACGAGGACGTTGACCGGCTTCGGGGACACAGCCCCAACGATCGCGGCGATGTCATCAACGGACCCGATGCGCGGCGCGTACAGGCAATCGGCGCCGGCGTCCGCGTACGCGCGCAGTCGACGGATCGTGTCGGCCAGGTCCGGCCGTCCGACGACGAACCCCTCTGATCGACCCGTGAGCAGCACCCGACCGCCCTGATCATCGATCGCCCTCCGGGCGCCACGGATGCGGGCGACGGACAGCTCGAAGTCGAACAGTGGGTCGTTCGGGTCGCCGCTCGAGTCCTCGATCGACAGGCCCGCGATGCCGGTCCCAACCGCGCGGGCCACATTCGCGGCGACCCCCTCGGGCTCGACCGCGAACCCTCCCTCGAAGTCCGCGTTGACCGGGATGGCGACCGATCCGGCGACCGCCCGAAGGTGCTCGAGCGCCTGGTCGAGGGTCACCCGATTGTCGGATCTGCCAATCGTCCATGCGAACCCGGAGCTCGTGGTCGCGAGGGCCTTGAAGCCGAGGCCCGCCAGCAGGCTGGCGCTGCCGATGTCCCAGGGGTTCGGCATCACGAAGCAGCCCGCTTGGTGGAGGGCGCGGAACGCGTCGGTACGGTCGATCGGTGCGTGCATCGGATGGAGGGTAACAGTGCAATGGCCCCCGCGACCGCCTCGCCGGAGCACCCGGCAGTTCGGCGGCTCGGGCCGAATGCCGGAATGCGCGGTGTAGGCTGCACGCCATGGACTTTGGGTTCACGCTCAAGCCTGCGGACAGCGTGGAGCGGATGGTCGCACTCACCAGGCGGGCGGAGGCGGCCGGGTTCGGCTACGGCTGGGTGTTCGACGCGCATGTGCCGTTCAGGGAGCCCTACCCCCTCCTGACGCTGATGGCCCTCAACACGACGCACATGCGCCTCGGCACCTGCGTGACGAACCCGGCCACGCGCGAGCCGAGCGTGACAGCGAGCGCGCTTGCGACGCTGGACGAGATCTCCGGTGGTCGGATGGACCTCGGCATCGGGCGCGGCGACAGCTCGGTCCGCGTGCTCGGCAAGCCGCCGACGACGATGAACACGCTTGAGCAGGCGGCGACGCTCATCCGGGACCTCGTCGAGGGCCGCGCGACCAGGTTCGAGGGGGCTGAGCTCGACCTGTCGTGGACGGGCAGGTGGAAGCTGCCCGTCTGGATCGCCGGCTATGGTCCGATGGCGCTCGCGATGACCGGTCGAATCGCCGATGGGCTGATCCTGCAGCTTGCGGATCCCGACCTGATCCGCTGGATGGCCGGCCTCATGCGCGCGTCGGCAGAGAATGCCGGCCGCGACCCCGCCTCGATCAGGGTCCAGGCCGCGGCACCCGCGCACGTCGGGGCGATCGAGGCGTGCCGGGAGCACGTGCGCTGGTTCCCGGCGCTCGTCATCGACCACATCGTGGACCTGGTGAACAGGTACCCGAGCGATCAGCTGCCGGAGTCGCTGAGCGGCTACCTCCGCGATCGCGCGGATGACCATGTACGCCACGCCGAGTTCGAGACGTCGGACACCGCGTTCGTCGGCGACGATGTCGTGGACCGGTTCACCATCGTGGGACCGCCCGAGGAGCACGTGCGGCGGCTGGTGGAGCTCCGCGACGCCGGCGTCGACCAGTTCAACCTCTACCTCATGAGCGGGGACGAGGAGGCGCAGCTGGACGCCTACGGCTCCACCGTCATCCCGGCAGTCACGGCTGCGCTTCGCGACACCCAATCCCGGATTGCGTGAGGGACCGAATGGCCGGAGGCGATCCCGTGCCGGACGGGAGCGCCGGCAACACGTCCCCTCTTGAGCGTCACCGGTCGGTTCTGCGCGCCGAGTGCGATCGATGCGTTGGGCTGTGCTGCGTTGCGTCCGCCTTCGCCGCGTCTGCGGACTTCGCGATCGACAAGCCGGCCGGGAGCCCGTGCCCGAACCTGGCGGCCGACTTCCGCTGCGGCATCCACGCGAGCCTGCGGGGCCTGGGGTTCCCGGGCTGTGCCGCGTACGACTGCTTCGGCGCCGGGCAGCGGGTCACACAGGAGACCTTCGGGGGGGCGGACTGGCAGGCCGATCCCGACATCGCGGCGGGCATGTTCGCGACGTTCCTGGTCGTGCGCCAGCTCCATGAGCTGCTCTGGTACCTGACGGCCGCGCTTGCTCTTCCGGCTGCGGGCCTGCTTCATGCCCAGCTGGAGGCACGCCGCGCCGAGACCGAACGCCTCGCAGGGGGCAGCGTGGATGCGCTGGGCTCGTTGGACGTGGCGGGCCACCGCCTTCGCGTGAACACCCTGCTGCGAAGTGCGAGCACCCTGGCCCGGGTGGCCTCACGGGGGCCCCGGCTCGACCGGCGGGGGGCGGACCTCATCGGGGCGGACCTGCGGGCCATCGACCTCCGGGGCGCCGAGCTGCGCGGTGCGCACCTGATCGGCGCCGATCTGCGCGGCGCCGACCTTGCCCTGGCCGACGTGACGGGTGCGGATTTCCGGGGTGCCGACCTTGGCGAGGCGGACCTCGGCAGCACCCTGTTCCTGGTCCAGGCCCAGCTCGAATCAGCTCGCGGGGATCAGGCGACCGTCCTGCCTCCGGACATGCGCCGACCCGGCCACTGGGGATGACCGCGGCGCCCCCGCCGGGCGTCATTCGTCAGCCGAGAGCGCCCGTGAGCGGGACGGCCAGCGCGATGACCACCGTGGCGATCGACGCGACGGTCTCGACCAGCCCGACGTGGACCGGACGGAGCCCGCGGTGCGTCGTGGCGAGCCGGCGGCGCACGACCGGCAGCGCAGCCGCGCGGGCGGTGAGGAAGCCGGCGAGCGCCGCGTAGGCGATGGGCAGGGTTGCCGCTGCCGCCAGCGTGATCGCGACGTGGTACCCGACCGAGCGGGCGGCGAAGCCCGCATTGTCGCGCTCCCGGATGACCGAGCGCACCACGAACACGGAGCCGGCCATCTCGGCAGCGGCGATCGCGGTCGCGGCAGCAAGCACCTGGGCGCTCGCCCCGCCCGCGAGCAGCATCGCCGCCGGAGTCAGCATCGACGCCTGGGCGACGTGGGCGAGACTCAGCACCACCTCCCGAGGCATCCCTGGCCGTGCTGCGGCGAGCGTCAATGCGCCCGCGGGTGCGAGCACCACGACCGCCAGCACCAGCCGCGGCTCAAGGACGATGAGCGGGATCGTGCAGAAGGCGGCCGCGGCCGCGTACGCGACGATTGACGGGACGAACGACGGCCGGCGCCGAGCCCGGAGCCACGCCTGGAGGGTCGCGGAGGCCAGGTAGGCGGCAACGGCGGCAACGGCCAGAAGCAGCTGGCCCGGCACGAACCGGCTGGCGGCGATCCCGATGAGGAGCGGCAGCGCGAGCATGGCCCAGGCACCGTGCTGGTGCGGCAGCCACAGGCGGGCGTCGCGGTGCCGGCCGGCGTCGACTGGGTCCTGGCTCATCGTCCCGATGGTACGTTGAAGCTGGCGGCCTCCGGGCCGGGTCGGAGATGGGCCACCTGGATCATCGGGCCGCAAGGACCCGACGCGCGCTGATCATCGATACTTCTTGCGTGCCATCGCGACCCGCGTTCACCACCGGCCAGCGTCGCCTGGCGGCGCTCCGGCTCGCTGCGCAACGGCTGAATGGCGCGGCAGGCTCAACCACCCCCGCTGAGACCGTGGGCCGGATGCTCGCGATGCAGGGCCAGGATCTGCCGGGTGTGAAGTGGGCAGTCGGCGTGCGCGCCAGCGACGTCCGCGCGTCCGATGTCGAGGCCGCGTTCGATGCCGGTGAGATCGTGCGGTCGTGGCCCCTTCGCGGCACGCTCCACCTGGTCCTCGCCGTTGACCTGCCGTGGATGCTCGCGCTCACCGCGGAGCGTTCCCTTGCTTCGGGTGTCCAACGGCGCGCGGCCCTCGGGATCAGCGATGCCGACGTGGAGCGAGCCCAGGCGGTCGTGGTCGATGCGCTTCCCGGCCGACGGGCGCTGGGACGGGCCGCCCTGCTTGCGGCGATCGAAGCCGGCGGCGTGAGCACCGCCGGACAGCGTGGCTACCACCTCCTCTGGTACCTGGCCCAGACGGGGACACTCCTCATGGGACCGTCCGACGGCAGCCGGCAGGCGTTCGCGCGGCTCGATGCCTGGATCCCCAACCCGCGGCGGCTCGAACGTGATGCGGCGTTGGGAGAGCTCGCGCGAAGGTACTTCCAGAGTCATGGGCCGGCCACGGTCGACGACCTGGCGCGCTGGTCCGGCCTGACGCTGCGCGAGGTCAGACGGGGCCGGGATGTCGCTGCCGGCGAGCTCGCCACGATCGAGGTCGAGGGCACCACCTACCACCTCGAGCCGGAGGTCCTGCGCGCAGCCGACCTGGCGTCATGCGTCCTGCTGCTCCCCGGGTTCGACGAGTACGTGCTCGGCTATCGGGACCGGTCGGCAGTGCTGGCGCCCGAACGCGGCGACGCCATCGTCCCGGGCGGCAACGGGATGTTCAAGTCGACGATCGTGGTCGACGGCGAGGTTGTCGGGACCTGGAGCCGGCGTGTCGCCGCACGCACGGTGCAGATCGACGCGTCGCCGTTCGCGCCGCTGCCACGCCTGGCTCTCGATGGTCTTGAGGCTGCCGCAGATGCCTACGGAAGCTACCTCGGGCGGCAGGTCCGACTCGCGGTTGCGAACCACTGATGCCGCTGGCCCAGCTCGGTTGGGGCCCTTCGGCGTCAGCCCCGACGCCGGTGATCTTCGGGCTCAGGGGACCTTCGTCACCGCGTCGATGTTGGGGTTGATGCCCGTGCCCTGGTTGCGGCCGTGGCCCGTGCTGGTGTCATAGGTCGCCTGGTCGGTCCTCGCCCTGGCCTCGACATTATCCATCGTCGGGCCACCTGGGTAGCTCCACGACCTGGTCAATCAGGTCCCGCCGGTGTAGCCCGCGAGCGCGCTCGCCACGCCGGCCGAGACGACCGCGGTGCCGCCCACGACGACGATCCGGCCGGGCTTGAGGCGGGTCAGCTCGGCCGCGGTCTCCGTCGGGATCACGTCGCGTCGGACGAGCAGGACCGGGCCGCCCTCGGCCGCGGCGGCCGGACCGCCCGCGATCGCGTCGGGATAGTTCTGGCCCGTCGCCACGTAGACCACCGGCACGCCCGGGTCGAACACCGCTTCGCTGATCGCGGCTGCGGTCCCGTAGCGGTCGAACCCACCGAGGCGGGAAACGGTCCCGCCGGTGTAGCCCGCGAGCGCGCTCGCCACGCCGGCCGAGACGACCGCGGTGCCGCCCACGACGACGATCCGGCCGGGCTTGAGGCGGGTCAGCTCGGCCGCGGTCTCCGTCGGGATCACGTCGCGTCGGACGAGCAGGACCGGGCCGCCCTCGGCCGCGGCGGCCGGACCGCCCGCGATCGCGTCGGGATAGTTCTGGCCCGTCGCCACGTAGACCACCGGCACGCCCGGGTCGAACACCGCTTCGCTGATCGCGGCTGCGGTCCCGTAGCGGTCGAACCCACCGAGGCGGGAAACGGTCCCGCCGGTGTAGCCCGCGAGCGCGCTCGCCACGCCGGCCGAGACGACCGCGGTGCCGCCCACGACGACGATCCGGCCGGGCTTGAGGCGGGTCAGCTCGGCCGCGGTCTCCGTCGGGATCACGTCGCGTCGGACGAGCAGGACCGGGCCGCCCTCGGCCGCGGCGGCCGGACCGCCCGCGATCGCGTCGGGATAGTTCTGGCCCGTCGCCACGTAGACCACCGGCACGCCCGGGTCGAACACCGCTTCGCTGATCGCGGCTGCGGTCCCGTAGCGGTCGAACCCACCGAGGCGGGAAACCTGCGTCTCGACGACCCGGTAGATGGTCCCGGCCAGCGCGACGACGTAGATCTCGCCCGCCGCGTCCTCGCCGAACGAGCTGATCTGGAGGGTCGTGTCCGCGAGCAGGACCTCGGTCTGGGGAGTCGGACCGGATGCCTGCAAGCTCCAGATACGGCCGCTGCAGTAGTCGCCGAACAGGTAGCGACCGATCAACAGCGGATTCACGGAACCGCGATACACAAACCCGCCAGTGATCGCGCAATCCCCGGTTCCATGGGGGTACTCGGCGACCGGCGCCGTCTTGCCCGTCCGCACGCACGTCGTGGCGTTGTAACAGTGGTCGCCCTCGAGAACGTTCCAGCCGAAGTTGAGCCCGCGGCCGCCGCCGGCCGAGCTGCGAGCCACATCGACCTCTTCCCAGGCACCCTGACCCACGTCTCCGATCCACAGGTCGTCGGTGACCCGATCAAACGAGAAGCGCCACGGGTTACGCAACCCGTACGACCAGACCAGGTCGTCGCCGGTCGTGCCCACGAACGGGTTTGTCGGCGGGACGTCGTATGGGAGCGACGGGCTCGCCGTGTCGATGTCGATGCGAAGGAGCTTGCCCAGGCGGCTGTCGCGGTTCTGGCCACTGCCCAGCGGGTCGCCACCGCCACCGCCATCGCCGGTCCCGATGTACAGGTACCCGTCTGGTCCGAACGCGAGCATCCCGCCGTTGTGGTTGCTGTAGGTGGAATGACCGATCCGGAGGATCGGCCGCTCCGAGCTGGCGTCCGCCACGTTGGCGTCGCCGGCGGAGCGCACGAACTCGGACACCTGGATGTCGCCGCCAGTCCGGGTGTAGTAGACGAAGAAGCGACCGTTTGTCGCGAAGTCGGGATGGAATGCCAGCCCGAGCAGACCGCGCTCGCCGCCGGTCGAGATCTGGCTCGACAGGTTCAGGAACGGCGTGCCGAGCAGGCTGCCGCCGCTGACGATCCGTATCCGACCGGCCTGCTCGACGACGAACAGGCGAGCATCACCCGCATTCGTCACCAGTACCGGGTGATCAAGCCCGCCGACCACCGGCTTGAGGGCGATGACCGGGTCGCTGGACGCCCGCACCGTCGCCGGGACAGCGAGGAGCGAGGCGGAGATGAGCGACCCGACCAGGATCCCGAGCGCGATGACCTGGCCAGGATGACGGATCCGACGCCCAGTCATGCGCTCTGCCCCACCCGATCCGAATCGGTCACGTGCCCGGTCAAGGCCGACGCCATCACCACCGGAAGAACGGGATGCACCCCCATGCCACCATCGTGAGACCGATGTCAACGCGCCGTGGGGCTGCCGATGCGCCAGGCTCCGCGGTCCCGACCGGCTGAGGGCACGATCGGCACTGGTGGCGAGGGTGGCCCGTGTTCGAACGGTGGCGCGGGCCGACGGATGAGTTCGTATCCTCAGCCTGGATGCGAACGCTCGACAATGCCCGCCCCGCCCCGACATCGCGTCGCGATCAAGCGACCCCGCGCGCACGACCGGCTCGCGGATGACCTGGCTCACCGCTCTCGTCGCCGCGACGATCATTGGCGTGGGAGCGCTGGTGCAGGGAACCATCGGCTTTGGGATGGGCCTCTTCTCGGCGCCGATCCTGGCCCTCATGGACCATCGACTGGTACCCGGACCACTTATCGCATCGGGGATGGTCCTGACGCTGCTCATGACCCGGCGTGAGTGGGATTCGGTCAGGCGTCCGGACCTGGGCTGGGCGCTCGGTGGCCGTATCGTCGGGATCGTGGCGGCCGTGCTGGTGCTCGGCCGCGTCACGCCGGCCGGCACGGACCTGCTGCTGGGAGGCCTGATCCTGTGCGCCGTGGCGATGAGCGCGTACGGCGTCCCCGTCCAGCTAAGGCCACGGAACCTTGTCGGAGCCGGCGCAATCTCCGGGTTCTTCGGGACGACCAGCTCGGTCGGCGGTCCGCCGATCGCGCTCCTCTATCAGCGCGAATCGGGGCCAAGCATTCGCGCGACGCTGTCCATGTACTTCCTCGTCGGCGGCGCGCTGTCCCTCACGGGTCTCGCCATCGGGGGTCACTACGGTTGGACCGAGATCCTCGATTCGATAGAGCTCGTTCCCGGCGTGCTGATCGGGTATCACGCGTCACGCCGTACGTCGGGCGCAGTCAAACAGCATCTCCTCCGCCGGCTGATCCTCATCGTGTCCGCCGGCTCCGCCGCGATGCTCATCCTGCGCCAGATCGTCTGAACCACCTGGTGACGGGCGCGAAGAGGCGACGATGGCATGGTCCAGTGGCAAGATGAAACCTCGGAACGAGCGCAGCCGCCCACCCGCGTACGGTCCAGCCATCGCTACAAGAGGCGCCGAGCATGCCCGACATCGAGACGAGCCGATACCGCGTCGCGGTGGTCCAGCGCCCGCCCGTCGCGCTTGACCGCGCGGCGACCATCGAACGGGTCGTGGCGGGCCTGCACGAGGCCGCCGACGCGGGTGCCGGCCTCGTCGTGTTCCCTGAGACCTACGTTCCCGGATACCCGGAATACGTCTGGCGACTTCGACCGGGCGACGACTTTGCCCTGGCCCAGGAGCTGCACGCACGATTGCTTGCCGCCTCCGTTGACCTCGCTGCGGACGGCCTCTCCGCGGTCCGGGAAGCCGCCCGAGAGCGGAGCATCGTCGTCGTGATCGGCATCCACGAGCGCGACGGAACGTACTCGCGCGCCACCCTCTACAACACGATGGTCACGATCGGGCCGGACGGGATCGTCCTCAACGTCCACCGCAAGCTGGTGCCAACGAATCCGGAGCGAATGGTCTGGGCCCCCGGCGACGCGAACGGCCTGCGGGTCGTCGATACCCCACTTGGCCGCCTGGGCGGCCTCGTGTGCTGGGAGAACTACATGCCACTGGCACGGTTCGCCCTGTACGCCCAGGGGGTCCAGCTGTACGTTGCGCCAACCTGGGATGAGGGCGACACGTGGGTCGCCACGATGCGCCACATCGCCGCGGAGGGGCGCTGCTGGGTCCTTGGCGCGGGGTGCTCATGGCAGGCTCGCGACCTCCCGGACTCGTTCCCCGAGCGAGACCGGCTGTATCCCGACCCGGACGAGTGGCTGAACCCGGGTGACTCCGTGATCGTCGAGCCGGGCGGCAAGGTGGTGGCGGGACCGCTCCACCAGGAGCACGGGATCCTCTATGCGGACTGCGACCCCGCCACTGCGGATCGCGCCCACCGGACCCTCGATGCGGCGGGCCACTACAGCCGACCCGACGTGTTCGCGCTGACCGTTCGCCGGGAACGTCCGCGCCAGGTCCTCTTCGAGGAGGCCGATCGCACCGAACGAGACTGACGCCCGCAGACGCGGTGCGGGTCGAGAGGAGCTTGCCCCGCGGAACCTACGCGGGAACCGCGGCTGGATGGCTCCTCGCGCCTGACATGAAGCCGAGCTGAGGTTGCGCGCCCTCCGACACTGTCGGTTCATGACCACCGGCACGTGTACATCTCAGCATATGATGAGATGTTCAGCGCATGCTGATGTACCCGGCGATGACAGACGGCACGCTGGGCGAAGTGGGCGACGCCTTCCGCTCACCCCGCCAGCTCGGCGTCGTGCTCATTGCCAACGACCTCGTGGCGCCGTTCGTCATGCTCGGCCTGCTGCTCCTGGTGTGGGCAGCGATGCGTCTCGCAGCGCGGCTGTTCGGGGCGCGGGCACTGCCCGTCACCGGAGGGTCAGTGGCATGAACGTCGACCTGCCGGTCATCGGCCAGCCGCGCCTCGACCTCGAAGCACCGGATGTCGCGGACGCCGTCGGTGCGGCTGCCCTCCTCGCCGATCCGATCCGAGCCGCGATCCTGCGGATGCTGGGCGACGGGCCGCATTGCGTGTGCGAGCTCGCCGCTGCCCTTGGAGCGCGCGAGAACAATGTCAGCAACCACCTCGGCCGGCTTCGGGAGGCGGGCCTGGTCGTGGCCAGCCGGCACGAGGAAAATGCCCGGTTCCTCTACTACGAGCGCGACGGGGCTGCCATCGCCAAAGTCCGCGCCGACATCGGCGAGGTGCTGCGATGACCGGGCGCAGCTCGTTCCAGGCAGATCAGGAGGTCTCCATGGCGGTCGGATCAACGTCGTCGCGCGCCGCGGCGACACCGCTCGGGCGTCTGCACGGGTTTCACCCCGGCTGGTTCGGCGCGGTCATGGGCACCGCGATCATCGGGGTCATCGCGTACCAGAACCCCGGCAACGGCGCGGCGCTCGCCGACGCTGCGCACGCGGCCGGCGTCGCGATGGTCGGCCTGGCCACCGCCCTGGCGTTCGTCCTCGGGGTGCCGTATGTGGGCCGTTGGCTGCGCCACCCCGGGCCTGCTGCTGCCGACCTGCGCCACCCGGTCACGGGCGCGCTGTACGCGACCTTCCCGGGCGGCATTCTCGTCCTGGCCGTCGCGATTGCGACGGTGGGACCCTCGATCGCGTCGCAGGCCACGATCGCCACCGTCGTGACCGTCCTCGCCGTGCCCGGGATCGCCCTTGCGTTCGGGGTCAGCGTGCTCTTCGCCTACCTGCTGTTCGTGTCTCCGGACGTCGGTCCGCAGAGCGTCAACGGCGGCTGGTTCATCCCGCCGGTGGTCAACATCATCGTGCCGCTCGTGGTGCTGCCGCTCGTCCCCCAGCTGGGGGCGGCCGATGCCACGACGCTCATCGCCGCCGGCTACGCGTTCTTCGGGATGGGCCTGCTGCTGTTCCTGCTCGTTGCCTCGCTCCTCTACGACCGGCTCGTCTTCCACCCGCTACCCGCGGCGCCGCTGGCTCCGTCCCTGTGGATCGGGCTTGGGCCGGTGGGCGTCGGTGCCCTGGTGCTGCTGCGGCTGGCCCAGGCCGGGTCGACGATCTGGGGCCCATCCGGGGCAGCTGTCGCCACCCTGTCGACCATCTCGGCGACGGCGCTGTGGGGCTTCGGGCTGTGGTGGCTGGCCGCCGCGGCCCTGCTGCTGGCCGGGTACGTGCGCCGCGGCCATCTGCCGTTCGGCATCGGCTGGTGGGCGTTCACCTTCCCGCTCGGCGCCTACGCCGCGTCCACTCTTGCGCTCGCCCGCGCCTGGAATTCGCCGCTGCTCGAAGGACTTGCCGTGGTCCTGTTCGTTGCCCTCGTCCTGTTCTGGCTCGTCGTGACCACCGGGACGCTTCGGGCGCTTCGCTCAGGCACCGCCTGGGTCCGCTGAAATCGCCCCGCAGCGTCGTCACGAGCCGGACGTTCCGGCGGCTGGCTGCGCAGGCTACCGTTGCGGCATGAGCGGACCCGCGACGATCATCATCACGCTCGCCCTCGCCTTCTACTCCATCGGCGTCTGGAGCGAGCGGTTCGCCGGCCGCCTGAAGCCCTGGCACCTCGCGTTCTTCTGGCTCGGGCTCGTCTGCGACACCGTCGGAACGGGCCTGATGATGGAGATGGCCGGCGGTCTGACGTTCGACATCCACGGCGTGACCGGGCTGGTTGCGATCCTGTTGATGCTCGTCCACGCGGCCTGGGCCACGCTCGTTCTCGTGAGGCACGACGAACCGATGATCCGCAGCTTCCACAGGTTCAGCGTGGCCGTCTGGACGATCTGGTTGGTGCCGTACTTCAGCCCGATGGTCATCGCCATCGGCGGGTAGTCCGGAGCGACCAGTGGCCGCTCGGGCCAGACGTTTATCCCGGTCAGGGTCCGAATGGCAGGGTCGAGCCGATCGTCACCACGACCACGAGGATGGTGCCGAACATTCCGATCAGGAATGCGAGGGCTTCAAGGTCTCCGCGACGGCTGCTCTTGAGCCCGGCCGGGCGCTCTGCAGCGCTGGGCTGAGGTCCGCCGCGCTCGGGGGTCGCCGAGGCCGTCATCGAGATCTCCTGTGCCAGGACGTCGGGCCGTTCGACCGCCGATCGGGCCGTTCCCGATCGAGCGCAGGCGCGAGAGGAAACGCGTGATACGGCCGCCAGTCTCAGGTCTCGGCGAAGCCGTGTCATGACGGCTCGTCATCTCGCGTGGCAACGTGAGCGGCGCCCGGCGGGAGGGCCAGCCGGGCGCCGGCACGCATGGGGATGCTTGGGGGTGGTCAGGTGCGCGGGCGGGACCGCGAGGCCACCAGGCGAATGGCCGCCAGGAAGCCGAACGCCCCCAGGGCCAGCAGGACAAGGACGGCCGTCGGGACCGGATCGGTGACCGCGGCGTGCGTCGAGCGGAGCGTGTCGGTCGGCGGGATCGTCGCTGCCAGAGGCGGGGTGGCGGTGGCGCCCGGGGTCGCAGTGGCGCCCGGGGTCGCGGTGGCGCCCGGGGTCGCGGTGGCGCCCGGGGCGGACGCACCACACACGGAGCTGTCGATGACGTTGGTATCCATCGTCACCGCGCCGTTGCGCGCCAGCGCCCGGCCGTCGATGGTCGCGTTGGTGTTGAGCGTGATGGACGTCAGTGCGAGGATCGTTCCCTTGAAGCTCGTGCGCGTGCCAAGCGTCGCGGAGCTGCCGACCTGCCAATAGACGTTACACGCGGACGCCTCGCCGATGAGCTCCACGCTGCTATCGGTCTCGGTGATCAGCGTGGTCCCGGCCTGGAAGATGAACACGGCATCGGGATTGCCCTCGGCGTCGAGCGTCAGCGTCCCGTCCAGCCCAAGCGAGGTGTCCGACTGGTAGACGCCCGCCGTGAGCGTTTGACCAGCGAGATCCGCGGACACCACGGCGTCGGGCGTCTGGCCGGCAGCGGCGTTGTAGGCGGTGGTGAGGTCGGTCTTCGCCTGGAGCGACGCAGCATCGGCGGCGTGCTGGCTCCCAATCAGGGTCCCCGGAGGGAAGCCCGTCACGGCGGAGGATGGATCCGACGGCGCGTCTGACGGGTCTAGCCCGAGATCGCCGGTGATCGTGGTCGTCCCCGTGTTCGTGATCGTCGAGCCGGCGAGCACCGCAAAGCTCTCCGCCGTCCCGAGGTCTACCGCCGACGCCGCAGCGAGAGTCGTGCCGGCGAGGGCGGCGGCCAGGACCGCCGCCATCCCGATCGTTCCCAAGACTTTCATGGTGCCCCCTTTGGCTCCGTATCGGGAGTGGGCGGTATCAGCGACGGCTGAGACCACGCGAACCCTTTGCAAATCCCCAGACGATGACGACCGCGATGGCGCCCAGGGTGGCGATGACGATGCTCTCGACGTTGATGCCGTCGACCGAGCCGATGTTGAGCAGGCTCGTGGCGACGAACCCGCCCACGAGGCCGCCGACGATGCCCAGGACGACCATCATCACGAGCCCCTCGCTGGAGCCCATGACCGCGTTGGCGAGAAAGCCGGCGATGGCGCCGACGACGATCCAGGCGATGAAGCCCATGGCAGGTGTTCCTTCAAGCTGTCACGCGGCCCACCACGGGCCCGACGCTGGCCGCGGACGAGACCCCGTCCGCCGAGGGACCGCGACCCGGTCAGGTATCCCCCGGGTCAGGCCGGCTCGCGCCGGAAGATCCCGATGGACCAGATCACGATCAGCTCGAGGATCGTCCAGCCCACGAAGGCCACCACGGCGGCGACATCAAGGATCGAGCCGCCCGACGAGATGGCGTTGGTGTTGAGGATGCCCTCGAACGGCGCGACGAAGATCTTGCTGATATCGAGGATCCCTGAAACCAGCGCGTTGCCGGTGCGGGCATCGAGCAGGAGCAGGACGATCCGTAGCCCGATCACGATCTGGATGAGCCCGAACACGAGGACGATGATCCGGCGGGTCATCTCCTGGCCGCTGGGGCCTGATCGCGTGGTCTGCCGGCTGTCCGTGCGCACCGTCTCGCCGACCGGGGGCGCCGGCGGCGTCGCGTCGGTGGTGGTGACCGGGGCGGGTGTCTTGGTAACGACCGTTGGATCGACCTCGTCGATGGTCATGACTGTCTCCTCGTGCGTCGCCGGCTTCAGGGTTCGAGCGAAGCTCGACCTCTTGTCCATGCGGACTCCGAGACGTGGTGCGAGTCTGTGGTCGAGAGCCCACCCGGTCATTACGGACCGTCATCTCGCGTTGGCATTCAGTGCGGACGCCGACGACCTCGCCCGGAGCGCCGACTCGGGAGCTGCTTCCGCCCCGGCCTCAGGGGTTGCCGCTGAACGTGTCGCAACCGTCCGGCGACGCCGCCTGGTAGCCGGCCCTGAACCACTTCTGGCGCTGGGCGGACGAGCCGTGGGTCCAGGTTTCGGGATTGACCTGGCCCTGCATCTCCTGCTGGATCCGGTCGTCGCCAACGGCAGACGCGGCATCGAGGGCGTCGGCAATCTGGGCGTCGGTGAGCGGCACGAGGAACCCTGTCGCCGCCGCGTTGCCCGCCCAGACGCCCGCGAAGCAGTCGGCCTGGAGCTCGGTCCGGACCGACTGCCCGGTCGCTCCCTCCTGGCTCGTCCCGCTCGACAGCGTTCCAACGAGATCCTGGACATGGTGCCCGTATTCGTGGGCGAGGATGTACGCCTGGGCAAACGGCCCCCCCTGGGCGCCGAACGTCGAGCGGAGCTCGTCGAAGAACCCGAGATCGATGTAGACGTACGTGTCGCTGGGGCAGTAGAACGGGCCGCTGGCCGACGACGCAACGCCGCAGCCCGTGCTGATCTGGTCGGTGAAGAAGCGGGTCCTGGCAAGGACGTATTCCTGCCCCGAGGCGGCGAACTCGTCGGTCCAGTAGGCCTGGATGCTGTTCACGTAGCCGACGATCCGGCAGTCCTCGATGGTGTTTGCGTCGGCCCCGGTCTGGCACTCGGCCGCCAGGGCGCTGCTGGCGGGCCCCGGCTGCTCGACGCCACCGCCGATCGTCTGGCCGACGAGGCCGCCGACCGTCTCGCCAGTCTGCGGGCTGCCGCCCAGGAGGACCCAAACGAGGGCGATGACGATCCCGATCCCGCCGCCGCCGCCGACCATCAGGCCGCGTCCGCCGATCCTCGAGCCGCGGACGTCCTCGACCTGTGATGGATCGAGCTTCGCGCCCGGTTTGAACGACATCTGAGGAGCCTCCCGGGGGTGACACGCTCACGGCGGGTCAGGACGCCGCCGGGCCGCCTCCCGGAACCACAGCCTGACGATCCCGGCGCTACAGCTTGATGACGCCGACAAGGAAGAGGATCACCACGACGATGACGATCACGCCAAGGATCCCGACGCCGCCGCCTCTGTTCATCTCGATCTCCCGTTTGGTGATGCCAGGGCCGTTGAGCCGTCGCGTCGGGAGCGGATTGCACTCCTGAGCGAGGGTCCCTCGTTGCGAGGGCGCCTTGGCGATGGGAGTGTCTCGTCGAGCCGCCCGGGCGTCATTACGGTCGGTCATGCCGTGCCGGCCACGGCCGACAGGAGGATCGCCGGAAAGGAGGATGACGCGTCGTCATGACACTGCCATGCCACCGGGAAACACTCCGACTGGCCGTCGTCGGCACTTGCGCCGCAACACCCCCGACGCCATGCACCTCCGGAAGGACCCCGAGATGGCCGATCAGCATGCCAAGGGAACCGTGAGCAAGATCGAGGGCACGGCCGAAGAAGTGGCCGGCAAGGTGACTGGCAACAAGGGCCAGGAGCTCCACGGCAAAGCCAGGCAGATCCAGGGCTCCGGGCAGCAGCGCGTCGGAGACGCTCAGGACGCCGCCCGAAAGGCCGACGACAAGTCAGCGCGGGCATAGCAGCGGCGCGGACGCCGTCGGCCAGCTGCACGAGGTATTCCCGCGGCCGCGAGGATCCCAGGCCGAAGCCGAACGCTCCACCCGAGCCGACGGTGGCCCGACGAAGCGATCACCACGACCGTCGCCAGTGGCGGTCGCTCCGCTCAGGCCGAGCGCGATCTGGCGAGCTCGCCCCGAAGCCACGCGCCCAGACCGAGCGCGCCGATCGCGGGAACGCACGACCATGCCGCGAACATGAGCAACGTGATGGCGATGGCCTGCTGCACATCGCCGAATGAGTCCTGACCGACGCCGGACCCAAGACGCTGGGCGAGCGCCGCGGTGCTGTCGGCGAGGCCATTGAGCGCGGCCGCGTTGCGGGCCAGCGCGTCCCGGTTGCCCTCGAGACTGTCCGCGACGACGGGGATCTGTGACTCGAGGCCATCCATGCTCGCAACGATCCGCCCGACCGCGTCCGCCGACGGCGCAAGCGGCGTCGTCCCGAGGATGCTCACCGACCGGAGCTGCGCCTCGAGGCCCGAAAGGTCCGGCCGCACCTCCGAAATCGTGACGACCGCGGCCGACACGGCCTGACGTGCCTGATCGGCGGTCCCGCTGAAGGACTGGGCCGTCGTCGACGCCCCGCGGAGCACCGTCGCGGCGAGCTCCATCGTGGTCGCCGCCTGGGCAACGCTCGCCTCGGCGTCCGCCCGGAGGGTGCTGATCCGACCGTTCACCCAGACCATCGCTCCGAACCCGATCGCTGCCACGACGAGGCCGACCATTCCGTATGCGATGAGCCTCTGGCTCAAGCGCCGCATGCCCCCGGATGGATCGCGAACGCCCGGCGCCGGGATCGCGGTCACGGCCGCAGCCCCACGCTGGCGAGCTCCGCCCGGGCCAGCCGGTCATGGCGGCCGCCGGCCCAGTCACCGAGCGGGTCCGGCGTGTATTCGAGGAGGGTGGCGTAGTCGAGCCGGGTGACCGCACGCATCGCGAGGACGCGCTCGATGGTGGCGGCTTCGAGGTGAGGCGCCGTGCGGACGGCGCGGTGGCCGGCCCGGACATGCCGCAGCCGCTCCCAGCGCCAGGGGACGTAGCGGGTGAGCCATGGCTCCAGCGTCACCAGCGCGAGAATCAGGGCGAGCACGAGCGCGACCACGAAGATGAACTGCTCCAGCTGCGTGCCGAAGTCGGAGAGCGGCCGGCCGGCGCCGCCGAATGCGTCACGGGCGATGTCGCGGACCTGCGAGCCGACGAGCGGCCGGCCGGCCAGTGAGTCGCCCAGGTCGCGCCCGCTCTGAACCATGGTCCGGCCCCCATCGCGGAGTTGCGCCCGGCCTCGGCGAAGCTGGCCAGGAACTAGAACAGTCGCCAGGCGAGGGATCCCCAGAACACCGTCCACACGAGCGTGGCGACGTCCGCGACCTGTTCCTTCATCCGTGCGACCGGCAGCTCGCTCCAGATCTTCGTCATCGTGGGCCCTCCTGTCTCCGCTCGGCGTCCGATCCCTCGGGTGTCACGATCATCGGTGGCGGGCCGGCCTGGATCAGGGTGCCCTCGCGCACCTCGTCCGGCGGATCGAGGTACCGCCGGAGCACCCGGCGTGTCGCCCACGATGCCGCCCAGCCAAGCGGCAGGTACCGACCGGGCAGGAAGGCCAGGCCGGCATTCGCAAGCTCAGTGACGGCCGGGTGTCTTATGGCTCTGCGAGCGAGATGCCGAACGTTCGCCGGATTGGCCAGGTTTCGACGCAGCCCGGCTCGATCCTCGACGGTACGGCGCGCGATCATGCGAAGGGTCGGCGAGCGGACAGTCGCGACGATGAGGCTGCGTGTCTCGGGTAGGGTCGTGAGCCGTGCCAGGCGTCCAAGACGATTCCGAAGAGGCATGTCAAGCCGGCGTGGCTGCGACCGACGTCGTGGCTGCGATCCGAATCCCGGCACCGCATTGACCGCGTGACCGATCGGTCGCCGGCCGGCGGCACCCGAGTTTCCTGCCGCCGGACCGCCGAGTCATGACGGGCCGTCATACGCGGCCGAGCTGGACGAGAAGCAGCTCGCTCGGGTGTTCGACGGCGTCCGGCCCTCGGAGACCGACATCAAGCAGGTGGCTGCGGCGATGCGGTGGGTGGGTCCTCGAGACGGCCCCGGATGCGGTCGACGTGGAGGTGGCCCGCGCGAGAGGCCCAACCGCGTTTCCCCTAGCTCAGGGTCGCGTCGCGCAGGAGATCTGCGGCTTGTTCCACGCTCACCCAGTTCCCATCGTCGCCAGGCACTGGGCTCCATGTGCCCGGCCCCCACAGTCGACCGAGACGCACGACGGCAACCTCCAGCCCCGAGGCGTGGGCGGTCCCCTCCATCTTGTCGCGGGCCGCGGCCGTCTCGGCTGCAACATCGAAGGCGATGCTTTCGATGACCAGCCGGCGCACGCGTGCTGCGACCGCCGCCTCGACGAGGATCGGTGTCGCCTCGCGCCGGATGCGGTCGTTCGCCGCGAAGTCACGTCCTTGCAGATCGGTGAGCAGGTCCACGACGACTTCCGGCCGCGCCGCTTCGACCGTCTCGAGCACGCATCCACGATCGTAGGCGTCGAGGACGATGGGCTCGGCACCGAGCGCGCGCACGACATCGGGCCGCGACCGCGTCGTGCCGACCACGTGGTGCCCCAGGAGGAGGGGCAGCAGTGCGCGGCCAAGCACGCCCGAG
>CAVTIN010000003.1:0-388579 GCA_963734895.1 uncultured Chloroflexia bacterium
GAGTAGCGACGACTCTATTCAGGTGATCGTCCGCGTCATGTCGGGAGGCAGCGATCGGCGCATTGCCTGGGCCGGCTGAGCCACATGGACCGATCCTATGATCGGCATCGATGCCGACGCGTCTATTGACCTCGAACGTCAGATCGCTTGTCCCCTGAGGGCGTCGAGCACCGCTTGATCGGGATCCGTTCGCCAGGCGTCACTGGCAGTGCCCGGTATCGCGCTCCAGTCCTTGCCAGCTGCTCGAAGAAGGGCCGTGTACGCCTGCCGCCGCATGTCGTCCGACTCGTCCGCGTCGAAGACGGCCAGCAGGGCGGCGAGGAGGCGGGGATCGACAAGGTCACGCAGGATGAGGCCCGCGCTCGAGATCGCGGTCTGCCTCGCGTAGCCACCCGACTCAAGGTCCCATGGCACGCCGACGACGAACTCCCGTATGCGAGATGCGTAGCGTGCGCCGAGGCCCCACCAGTGGCCGAGGATCTGGATGGCCAGCCTCGCGAGCATCGCATCGTCCGGGCTGTCCAGATACGAGGCGACGAGGTCCTCGTGACGGGTGTCGCCGGCCTTGCCGATGACGAACAGGGCGTCATAGCGACCGATTGGATCCTCCAGCGTCGGCAGGAGGGCTGCAGCCGTCGCGGCGTCATCGGCGGTCGCTTCGTCCTCCTGGGCGCGCTTGAGGGGCTCGGCAAGCGCGCGGCTCCTGGTCATCGGAAAGTCGGTTGGCGCCGACAAAGCGAGCCAAGCAGGCGGCCGAACATGACAGCGCGCACAGCCAGATCGAGGAGGCGCAGGAGGACTGACTCGCCGGTCTCCCGATGCAGGGCGCTCAGCTCCGAGAGAACGCCGGCCATCTGACACTGGAGATGACCGTGTCGCCGAATGGCGGACCCCCGCACCGGGATCTCCAGACGTTGGATGGATTTGTCCCCTATCTCTCGCGCAGTCGCGATACCAGTGCCGCCAGGTGCTCCGAGTCTCTCGATCCCCAGCCCCGCGCTCGGCAAAGCTCGAGGAGAGCATCCGCGGCCGCCACCACGCTCTCCACGAGATGCACGGGGTCGACGACTCCATGGTGCCGGACGCGGGGCACCCGAAGGGCCTCCACGAATTGCAGCTGCCAACGGTCCCCGTCGGCAGGAGCGATCCGGACGAGGTACGGCCCGTCCATGAAACGAACCTCCTGCGTCGAGAGATCGCCATCAAGAAGCTTGATAAGGGCCTCGGTCCACCACCCGATGACGACGACGGCGAAGTCGGTCCACGCCTCGTGAGGAAAGGCGACATCGTCCATCCGAACATGAATGCCAGCATCAACGAGGCCAGCCGATGTCCGCTCCACCCGGGAAACGTCGACTTGGACTGCCGCCATGCCGGTCATGGCACGGGGTAGGCGGTTTCGATCGTTAGCGTCACCTTGTTGACCCACATCTGGATCGTAATTCCCTGCGAAGTCCCCTCCACGAGAACCCTGTCCCCCTGGACACTCACCTTTCGGCCGTGTCGATATGCGTCTTCGACAGCTGCCTTTACCGCCTCGAGGGACATATTCGGGAACACAGTCTTGCCGGCGGAGAGCGCTCCTCCCGGCATGTGACGCGAGATGATGTGCTCATCCCACAGGACGGTCAACCGCGCCCAGCTTGGCAGATCCCACGCCTTGCGAGCCACAGACGACGCCCGGACCGCGAGGCCTCCGCCTGTGGCGAACGGGATGCCAATGCAGAGAAGGTCGGCACCGAGTGCCTGGCTGTTGGTCTCGAAGTCCTTGGGCGGCCCGAAGGCCAGCGAGCCGAAGTCGATGATGATGAAGCCGAGGTCGATGATCGTGTCGACGAAGCGACCGCTGTGGTCCGTGCTCGTCGCCGGGTTGTTGCCGACATAGGCGTAGCGGTTGAGGGTCCCCGGCGACCCCGGCGACCCCGGCCAGGTGTCGCGGCTCGTGAACCGCCCGATGGACGGGTCGTAGTAGCGGGCTCGGAGGTAGGTGAGGCCCGTCCCGTCGCGCGGCTCACCGGTGTAGCCGAAGGGCTGGGACGAGCTCCCGGTCGACGAGATCGGGCTCCCCCACTCGTCGGAGCGATAGGTGTCGGTCACGGTGCCGGCGCCGTTCGTGAGCTCGCGAACCGAGCCCAGGCGGTCCGTGTGGTAGACCTCGATGCCGCCCGCGGTGACGGCATACGCGAGACCCTGGCCGTAGATGTAGGTGCGGGTGCCGTCGTCGACGACGATCGGAAGCGGTGCGTTCACATCGGTGACGTAGCGAGTGACCGGTCCCGCCCCGACCTGGCGGCTGACGCGTGTGCCGTCCCCGTCATAGGCGTAGGTCTCGGTCGTGCCCGCGACTGTCGCGTGCGTTAGCCGGTTCGCCGCGTCGAAGGCGAACGTGTCGGCCCCCTTCGCGACGAGGTTGCCTGAAGCGTCCACGGTGATGGCCGTCGCGCCTACCGCGGTCAGCCGGTCAGCCCCGTCGTACACCGAGGTCGTGGTGGCGCCTTCGACCTTTGAGAGGCGGTTCCCGGCCGGGTCATACGTGTAGCCCCGGGTACCAGAGGCGCCGGTGGTGCCGGTGAGGCGCTCGAGACGGTCGTAGGTATAGGTGATCTGGCTCGCCGGGTCGCCCGGCCCCGGGACCTGCAGCTCGGCCCAGCTGACCTGGGCGGTGCGCTTCTGGCCGCTGCCAGAGGCCGACGGCCGGAACCGGAGGCGCAGGTCACCGAAGTTGGTGATGGCGTTCGCCTGGGCGGTCGTGAGGACGAAGCTGCCGGTCTGCCAGCCGGTGCCCGCGGCGCCCGGGATATTCGCGTGGGCTGCCGAGGCGATGACCGTTGCGCCCTGGCGGAGCTCGACGGTGAGGTTGATCGTCTGGCCCGCGTCGTTGCCGCTCTTGGCGTAGCGGTAGCGCACGGTGATCCCGGTCCGATTGCCAGGGGGATCGACGTCACCGAGGCTGACCTCGTAGTAGTTGGTGGTCGTCGGACCCGCGGGCGAGGCGAGGAACGTCGCGTCGTTGGGGGTGACCTCGTTGATGGCAGCGAACGTCCCGCTCCAGGTGCCGTTCGAGCCCGCCAGACCGTCGGGCCGGGCAAGCTGCGCGGCGAAGCTGCCGTTCGCGATACCGGTCACGTTGCCGGCGGGATCCAGTGTGTAGGTCAGGCGGTCGAGCACCTGGCCGGCCGTGCCGCCGTGACGGATCTCGACGAGGCGGCGATCGTTGTCGTAGGCATACGAGGTGACCGTGGCGTTGGGGTTGGTGGCCGTCTTCACCTGGCCGTCGGCCCAGTAGGTGTAGACGACCGACCGGGAGGCCCAATCGGCGAGCGAGCCCATCCGGTCAGCCTTGTCGAAGGCGTAGGTGACGGCGGTGCCGGCCGGGTAGATGAGCTTCGTGCGGTTGCCGTCGAGGTCATAGCGGTAGCCGAGCACCTTCGGGCCCGGGCTGGTAACGGAGATGAGGCGGTCGGCCTCGTCGTAGACGTAGGTCGTCGTGCCCGTGCCGTCGGTCATCGAGGTCCGGTTGCCGTCCGCGTCGTAGGCGTAGCCAACGTCCGCAGTACCCGGATCGGCATAGTCGACCGAGGTGGGCTGACCGAGGGCGTCGTAGCCATAGGTCGTGCGCTGTCCCAGCGGATCGACGACGGTGAGCGGGCTGCCCGCCGGATCGAACGTCGTCGCCGTCACCAGCGGGCCGCTCGTCGAGGGCCAGGACGAGTATTGCGTCTCGGTGCGGAGGAGGCCGCGCCCGTCGTAGGCGGAGTCGGTCGCCCGCTCGTAGGTTCCGTCGCCCTTGGCGCGGGTGACCCGCGTCACGTTGCCGCCAGCGTCATGAGCGTATTCGGTCGTGATCACGGCCGCAGGCGGGTTGGCGGGGTCCGTCCAGGTGAGCGCGCTCTCCGTGACCTGGAACAGGCTGTTGCGCTCGTCATAGCCGTAGGTGGTGACCTGGCCGTTGGGAGCGATGCGGACGATCGGCCTGCCCACCGCGTCGTAGCGGGTCTCGTGCACGATCGGGCTGCCGCCCGGAGCCGGCGCCGGGCTCGTCTCGAAGCGAAGCCGATCCTCGCGGTCGTAGCTGAACTGGGTGGTGTGCTCGGCGGGCACGCCTCCCGCGGCGTTGCCGAGGGCATCGACGCTCGAGACGAGACGGCCGACGGCGTCGTACGTGTATGAGCTCTTGTTGCCGAGCGGATCGGTGGCGTCCTTGGGGAGGCCCGCCTGTGAGCCGGTCGAGTTGTAGGTGAGGGTCGTGGCGTAGGTGTAGTCGGGCGTCGGGCCCGTGTTGCCTCGCGGCGGGATGATCCGGGTCACGAGCCCCGGGTTGGCGGCGTCGCCGTACTCGTATTTCGTGACGGCGGTCTTCGTGCCGGTGTCAGGGTCCGTGAAGCGCGTCGTGGTCGAGAGCAGGTTCACCCCTGCGGCGTCGTAGGCGAAGTCGGTGTGTGTTGCGAGCCGTGCCCATCCTTCGTGGCCGCCCGACCCGAGCACCACGGTCGCGGCCAGTCCCCGGGCCACGCCTACCGCCGCGAGCTCTACGAGCAGATCGTGGAGGAGCTCCTGGCCGAAGCCTCGATCGGCGCCGAGGCGATCGCGGGCGTGGTCGGCGACCTGGGTCGAGCCGCCCCGGCGCCCGATCGGACGGTGCGCGACCGGATCGCCCGTGAGCGCGAGCGCGCGATGACCCGGTACCTGCGCGATCGTGACGCCGCGGACCTGGAGCGAACCATGGCCGGCCTTGATCGCGAGGAGTCGGCGGCGGCCAAGCCCACGCCCACCGAGGCCATCCCGGGCGAGGTCGCGGTCCGCTACGTCCGGGAGCTGCCCGAGACCTGGCGCAAGGCCGAGGGCGGATCCGGCCGCCAGCTCCTCGCGAGCGCGCTGTTCAGTCGCATCGAGGTCTTGGGCATCCGGGAGGCGACGGTCCACCTCAGCGCTCACGCCGTGCGACACGGCCTGGCGGTGGCGCTACCGGCGGAGCTGCGAATACTCGTAAATGGTCGGGGCGAGAGTGTCTGAGTCCACGACATGGGCGACACCTGATAGGCGACAGGTGAGTCGGGACATCGGCGACAGTCCCGGCCATGTCAAAGCACCGGGTGGCCGTCCTCAAGGTCGTTTCTTCGCAGCTGTCCGTCACCGCTGCGGCCGTGGAATGCGGCATCAGCCGCGGGCATCTGCACCGGCTCCTCCGCCGCTATCGGGACGACGGTCTCGAGGCGATCGAGCCACGGTCGCGGCGGCCATTCACCAACCCCGGTCGCATCCCTGACGCCGTGCGTAAGCGGATGATCGCGCTGCGCACGGAACTCACCGCCCGAGGCCTGGACGCTGGGCCGGTCACGATCGCCTGGCACCTCGAGCGCGAGGGCCTGCCGGTCCCGTCGACCTCAACCATCCGGCGCATCCTCCACGCCGCGGGGCTGGTGGTGCCCGAGCCGCGCAAGCGCCCACGCAGCTCCTGGCGCCGCTTCGAGGCGTCAGCGCCCAACGAGGTGTGGCAGTCCGACTTCACCCACTGGCGCTTGGCCGACGGGAGCGAGGTCGAGATCTGCTCCTGGCTCGACGACCATTCCCGCTACCTGCTCGGGTGCACCGTCTTCGGGCGCGTCGCGGGCGACGACGTGGTGGCCACGTTCACCGCAGCCGGCGACGCCCACGGCTGGCCCGCCGCCACGCTCACCGACAACGGGGCGGTCTACACGTCGCGCTTCACCGGAGGCCGCAACAGCTTCGAGTACCTGCTCGCGTACCTCGGCGTCCGCCAGAAGAACGGCTCGCCCGGCCACCCCCAGACCCAGGGCAAGATCGAGCGGTTCCACCAGACCCTCAAGCGCTGGCTCGGGCAGGGGCCGCTGGCCACCGACCTCGTCGAGCTGCAGGCCCAGCTCGACGCCTTCCGGCTCACGTACAACGAGCAGCGGCCGCATCGGGCGATCGGCCGGGCCACGCCCGGCGAGGCGTACCGGGCAACGCCCAGAGCACTGCCCTCGAGCTTGGGCGCCCGGGGCCACTTCCGGCTCCGGTACGACATCACCGACGGCAAGGGTGCCATGACCCTCCGGCGCGCGGGGCGCCTGTACCACCTCAAGGTGGGCACTGCGCACGCCCGCCAGCGCGTGTTGGCGATCGCCGACGAGCAGGAGGTCACCGTCGTCGCCCTCGACACCGGCGAGATCCTCTCGAGTCACCTGATCGAGCCTGACCGGGGGTACTGGCGCAACCAACGACGAGACCCCGGCCGATGGCCGGGGTCTCAAGCGACCGACTGATCACAGGTGTCGCCGATGTCGCGACTCATGTGTCGCCTATGTCGCGACTCAAGACATGGCGGGGCGAGAAAGTGTCTGAGTCCACGACATAGGAGACACCTGATAGGCGACAGGTGAGTCGGGACATAGGTGACAGTCCCGGCCATGTCGAAGTACCGGGTGGCCGTCCTCAAGGTCGTTTCAGCGCAGCTGTCCGTCACCGCCGCAGCAGTGGAGTGCGGCATCAGCCGCCAGCACCTGCACCGTCTCCTCGCGCGGTACCGGGAGGGTGGTCTCGACGACCTCGAGCCGCGGTCCCGCCGGCCGCACACGAGCCCGCAGGGGACGTCAGGTATCGTCCGTGACCGGATCACCGCCCTGCGTGGCGAGCTCAGGGCGGGCGGCCTCGACGCGGGTCCCGTCACCATCGCCTGGCACCTCGAGCGAGAGGGCCTGCCGGTCCCGTCGACGTCAACCATCCGGCGCGTCCTCCACGCCGCGGGGCTGGTGGTGCCCGAGCCGCGCAAGCGCCCACGCAGCTCCTGGCACCGCTTCGAGGCCTCGGCGCCCAACGAGCTGTGGCAGTCCGACTTCACCCACTGGCGCTTGGCCGACGGGAGCGAGGTCGAGATCTGCTCCTGGCTCGACGACCACTCCCGGTACCTGCTCGGGTGCACCGTCTTCCGGCGGGTCGCCGGCGACGACGTGGTGGCCACGTTCACCGCAGCCGGCGACGCCCACGGCTGGCCCGCCGCCACGCTCACCGACAACGGGGCGGTCTACACGTCGCGCTTCACCGGAGGCCGCAACAGCTTCGAGTACCTGCTCGCGTACCTCGGCATCCGCCAGAAGAATGGCACGCCGGGGCACCCCCAGACCCAGGGCAAGATCGAGCGCTTCCAGCAGACCCTCAAGCGCTGGCTGGAACGGCGGCCGGCCGCCGTCGACCTCCCGGGGCTGCAGGCCCAGCTCGACACCTTCCGTGTGCTCTACAACGAGCAGCGACCCCACCGGGCGATCGGGCGCCGCACGCCGGCAGCGGCCTATGCGGCGCAGCCCAAGATCCATCCCGCCGGCCGCGGTGCGCCCGGCCACTTCCGTCTCCGGTACGACGTCACCGACAGCAAGGGTGCCATGACCCTGCGGAGGGCTGGCCGCATGCACCACCTCAAGGTGGGCACCGCTCACGCCCGCCGGCGCGTGCTGGCGATCGTCGACGAGCTGGAGGTCACGGTGGTCGCCCTCGACACGGGCGAGCTCCTTTCGGTCCACCGCATCGAACCCGAGAAAGGGTACTGGCGCAACCAACGACGAGACCCCGGCCGATGGCCGGGGTCCCAAGCGACCGGCTGATCACATGTGTCACCGATGTCGCGACTCATGTGTCGCCTATGTCGCGACTCAAGACAATGGTCGGGGCGAGAGGATTTGAACCTCCGACCTCATCGTCCCGAACGATGCGCGCTACCAAGCTGCGCCACGCCCCGACCGAAAGTGCCCGCTGAGGGGCCGGGCGATGATAGCGCATCACCCCTGAACGATCGAATGCCGGGTGTCCCATGCGGGCCTCGTCGCGGCCACGATCAACGACGATCATCGTCGATGCGGCAGCCTGGCCGCGACGAGCCGATCTCCGCGCACGGTCGTCCACGCGAAGCCGGCGGCCGACGGGAGCGCCGCACCCGGCAGCGAGAGGGCTCGCAGCCATGCCGACGACGATGCCGGGTAGCGCGCCGCCACAAGCGGTGCGAGATCGCGAACCAGCGCGCGGTTGCGCGAGGTCCGCCGAAGCAGGAGCAGCCCCCGGACCTGCCAGCCCGACCCGAGGCTGGCCGAGATCGCGATGACCTTCGCCTCGAGACCGCGCATCGCTTCGCCCCCATCGACCAACAGGTCCCAGATCTCCACGACCGCCGCTTCCCGAGTCTCGTCACGCGTCAGGAGAACATCGATTGATCGCGGCCGAGTCCCGTCATGTGCCAAGACAGCCTCCGGAGTGGCGTGCCAGCCGCCCCGTGCCGCGATCGCAACGAGCAGGCTCTGCCTGCCCATGTGCTCGATGTCGCGCGGGAGGTTCGCGCCGGGAAGGGCTTCGATGAACGCGGCGAGTTGGACGTTGACCGCCGCCGCACACGCCGCAAGCGTGAGAAGCGCGACGCTCAGCTCCAATCCCCGTTCGATCCGGCTGTAGAACGGCTGGGTGATGCCCGCCGACTTCGCGACGTCGATCTGGCGGAGCCCCTGCGCAAGTCGGGCGTCGCGCAGACCCGTCCCGATCCTCCGCGCAACGTACTCAACCCGTGCCCGAGCGCGCCTGCGAGCCGATGTGCTGCGGCGCACGCGCGAAGATGTGGTCCGCGGATGGCTCGTGCGGAGCAAGAGTGGCGCGTCGTTCCGTGTCTGCATGCGCACCACATTTACCCGGCCGTACTTCGCAGAGCCTTATCAGGGCGCCTGTCCGGCCGGCCCCCAAGAGGTCGCCCCCAGGACGGCGGCATGCGTCATGCGCATAAGAACGACGTCGAGCGCGACGCGGCGCGAGATGTCCGAAAGGCGACCAGGGCTCGGTCCCGACCTGGGGCGCGCTACGCGTGGTACGCATACGCCGCGCGCGCCGCGCGGTTCGCGCATGCGCGGTTCGCGGATGTGCGAATACGCCGCGCGGTTCGCGGAGCGCGGAGCGCGGCGGCCGCACAGCTCGCCCGCTCGCGCGGAACGTGCGCGAAGAGGAACGCGCCGGATGCGGATCCCGCATCCGGCGCGCCTCCCCCCGGTCCCGGCTGCTGATCCGCAGCCGGCTTGGGACCTGCAGTATTCGGAACCTCCGCTGGCGGAACCTCAGTACTGGAACAGCAGCTCCCGGTACTTCGGGAGCGGCCAGAGCTCGTCGGCGACCAGCGTCTCGAGCTCGTCGGCGACCTCGCGCAGCGCGTTCTGGGTCGGGATCACCACGTCCACGTAGACGCGAGCCTCGGCCTCCACGGATCCTGCCTCGTGCGCCTCGTGGAGCGCGTGTTCCAGCGCGTGGATCCCATCTACGAGACCGTCGGCCAGGCTCGCAACCTTCTCGGCAACGCTGGCGATGCCCCGCGACCCGCTCGAGGCGCCCCCGGAGAGCTCGCCCAGGTACCGCGCGGCCGCGGGCAGGATCATCGTCTTCGCGATGTCCAGCGCGCAGCTCGCCTCGATGCTGCCGACCTTGACGTACCGCTCCCAGTAGATCCCGACCCGCGAGTTCAGCTCTCGCTCGGAAAGCACCCCGAACGAGGAGAACAGGGCCTTCGCCTTGTCGGTGGTCAGCGACGGCAGCGCATCGACGGTGGTCCGGTTGTTGGGCAGCCCGCGGCGGGCGGCTTCCGCGTGCCACTCCTCCGAGTAGCCGTTGCCCTCGAACAGCACCTGCTTGTTGGCGCGGGCGATCCCGGACAGGATGAGCGTCAGAGCCCTCGAAGTCGCCGGGCGTCAGCTTGGCCAGCTCGTCGGCGAGCTGCTTGAGCGAGTCCGCCACCGCGGTGTTGAGGACCGTCTGCGGCCAGTAGATCGGGGCGGACGAGCCCACGGCGCGGAACTCGAACTTGTTGCCGGTGAACGCGAACGGCGAGGTCCGGTTGCGGTCGGTGGCGTCCTTGGGCAGCTCCGGCAGCGAGGTCACGCCCAGGGCGACGGTGCCACCCTTCTTGGAGTTCGACGCCGCGCCCTGCTCCATCTGTGCGATGACGTCCTCGAGCTGCGAGCCGAGGAAGATCGACATGATCGCCGGCGGCGCCTCGTTGGCGCCCAGCCGGTGATCCTGGCCCGCATCCGCGATGCTCGCGCGGAGCAGGTCCGCGTGAACGTTGACGCCTCGGATGACCGCCAGCAGGAAGGCCAGGAACTGGGCGTTCGCATGCGGGTCGTTGCCGGGATCGAGCAGGTTCTCCCCGTCGTCGGTGCCCATCGACCAGTTGTTGTGCTTGCCGGACCCGTTGATCCCGGCGAACGGCTTCTCGTGGATCAGGAACATGAGCCCGTGCTGCGGCGCCAGCCGGCGCATCGTGCTCATCACGATCATGTTGTGGTCGGATCCGACGGAGGTCGCCTCGTACACCGGCGCCATCTCGAACTGGCCCGGGGCGACCTCGTTGTGGCGGGTCTTGGCCGGGATGCCGAGCCGCCACAGCTCGCGGTCGAGATCCATCATGAACGCGAGGACCCGCTCGCGGATCGGGCCGAAGTACTGGTCCTCCAGCTCCTGGCCCTTGGGCGACGGGGCCCCGAACAGGGTGCGACCGGTGAGCACGAGGTCCGGGCGCTGCTCGGCCAGGCGACGGTCGACGAGGAAGTACTCCTGCTCGGGCCCGATGAAGGTCGAGATGCGCGAGGTGGTCGTGTTGCCGAACCAGCGCAGCACGCGCAGCGCCTGCGTGCCCAGCGCCTCCTGCGACCGCAGCAGCGGGATCTTGTGGTCCAGCGCTTCGCCCGTGAACGAGACGTAGGCGGTGGGGATGGTCAGCGTGACGCCGTTGGCCTCGACCTGAAGGAAGATCGGGCTGGTGACGTCCCACGCCGTGTAGCCGCGGGCCTCGAACGTGGCCCGGATGCCGCCCGACGGGAACGACGAGGCGTCCGGCTCGCCCTGGAGCAGGTTCTTGCCCGAGAACTCGGCGATCGTCTGGCCGTCGCCGGTCGGGCTCAGGAACGAGTCGTGCTTCTCGGCCGTGGACCCGGTCATGGGCACGAACCAGTGCGTGTAATGGGTGGCGCCGTGTGCCATCGCCCACTCCTTGACGCCATGCGCGACCGCATCCGCGATGATCGGGTCGAAGGGTTCGAGGCCGTCGATCGTGCGACGCAGCCGCTGGAAGATCGGCTTGGCCAGGTACTGCCGCTGGGCCCCCTCGTGGAACACGTACTCGCCGTAGATATCCTCGCCGGCGTGCTCGAGGTAGTCCTCCGTCGAGGCGACAGTGTGGTTGGCGATGGTTGCGATGGCGGAGGCGCGGGCGGTCATCTGGGCTCCTGCCGACGTGGCGGCCTGCGCCGGCCGCTGGCTTGTTCGTGGCCGCCCACCCGCGCCGAGGACCAACCGGGCACGCGTGAACCGTGGCCGTGGCGAGAGGCTGGGCCGCAGTGAACCTAGCGCACGGGCGCGGCAGTGTCGAGGATGGCAGGACAATCTGCACTCTGCCGCATTGCGAGTGAATCCGTTTCGCAAGTCACGGCCCCGAGGCCCCGCATCGGGACGCCCGCCGAGGCCGCCGCGCGACGCGTCATCGGGTGCCGGACGGCGGCTCCGCGGGGTCGCCGGTACGCCGCCCGCGCACGAGGTCGTCGAGCAGGGCGCCGAACTCCCGGCCGACATCGACGTACCGGTCCGCCCCGAAGACCATCGACAGCCGGCCGGACGCGTCGAGCCGGCCCCAGAAGCGGCGGCGCGGCATCCAGAACGTGATCAGCAGCCCGGTGATCAGGAACCCGAACGCCATCCAGACGAGGCCCTGGCCGGGATCCCGCTTGGCGATCAACAGCGTGTAGTCGGAGAACCCCCGGAGCTCGATCGAGAAGTCCGTGCCAAGGGGGGTTGCCGCCTCACCCTGCGCCAGCACGATTGGCTCGAGCCCCACGATGTTCGGCGAGCCATCCGCGTTCGTGCCGTCCGCGCGGTACGGCAGCACCAGCACCACGCCCGTCCCGTCGGCCTGGCGCTGGAGCACGAGCTGGAGCGCCACGTCGCGGCCCGGGACCGCGAACTGGGTGGTCGGAAAGCCGGCGGCCTCGTCGGTCATGGGGACCGGGCCCGTCCACAGGGGCTTGCCGGCCGCGTCGCGGATGACCATGTCCGGCGCGGGCCCGAAGCCGTTCTGGTGGAACGTGTAGCCACCGACGGTCAGGGGGTCGTTGACCCGGATCACCTTCTCGGCGATCTGCCGGCCATCCTGGTACACGGCCAGCCGGGTGGTGAAGTCCGTGGGGTGCCCGGTGTCGGAGCCCGGCGCGTCAAAGCCGAGGTTGCGCACGAGCAGCAGCCCGGGGGTGCCGATCGGCTGGACCGTGAGCGACTCGCCCTCCGCCACGACGAGACCCTGCTCGTCCCCCAGCCGCGTGGTCACGGCGGCCGCGACCAGGAACGTGACCAGTCCTGCGTGCGTGAGCAGGGTCGCCATCTTCGTCCACCGGTTGCGGTCCCCGTACAGGTACGTGACCCCGTCGAGGACGTGCTCCCGCACCACGAACCGACGGCGCCGGAGCGCATCGGCGACCGCGGGCGTCGACAACCCGGTCACCATCGCCCTGTCGGGCAGGGCCGGGTCGTAGAACGGCCCTGGCTGGACGACGCGGATGTCGGCGCTCTGCCGCCACAGGCGAGGCGTGCGGTCGATCGTGCAGGCGACGATCGAGATGATCAGCACGACCAGCCCGACGCTGAACCAGGCCGAGCTGAACACCTGGAACAGCTGGAGGCGCTCGAGCGCGTCCACCACGCCACTCCCCAGCGTCGGGTCGTAGATGCCGTGGAGCCGGGCCATCTCGTTGGCGTAGTCGGTCGGCGAGCGGAACGCGAACCCGGGCAGCTGGCGCAGCGTCATGCCGACCACGCCGAACAGGGCGAGCACGATGATCTGGACCACCGCGAAGTTGACGGACGTCAGCAGCCCCCACAGGCCGTCGGCGATGCGGGCGAGCACCCCCGGGATCGGTCCGGCTGTCGGCCGGCGGGCCGCGATGGTGGCGATCGGCCGGCCCTCCTAGGCGCGCGTGGCGGCTCGGGCGCCCGTCCCGGCGCCGGCGGCACGTGCGATCCCCAGCGCGGTGGCGGTCGGGACGTGCGACGCGGCTCGGATGGCACGTGTGGAAAAGCCCGGCCGGGGTCGCTCGTCGCTCACCGGCCGATGCTACACCGGGAGGCGCCGGACCCCACCCGGGGCGTCATCGGGCCCCTCGCCGCACCCCGCCGGTGCGCAATCGCGGCCTTCGCCGGACCGCCCACGCGCCCAGGGCCCTAGCGGGTCCCCCATTGGTAGCTCTGCTTCATCAGCCGGAGGTAGACGAACGTCTCCGTCTCGCGAACGCCGGGGATCTTGCGCAGCTTCTCCGACAGGAACCGGAGCAGCGCCTCGTTGTCCTCGGCGACGGCCTCCACGAGGATGTCGTAGCTCCCGGCCGTGACCACCACGTAGTCGGTCTCCGGGAACGCGGCGATCTCTTCGGCGACCTCGAGCAGGCGGGCGGCCTCGCACTTGACCCCGATCATCGCCCACTGCTGGAAGCCGAGCTTGAGTGGATCCGTGACCCCGACGACCTGGAGGATCCCCCGCTCGATCAGGCGGTTCGTGCGGGCGCGGACGGCAGCCTCGGAGACGCCGAGATCGGCCGCGATCTGCGTGAACGGGCGCCGTCCATCCTCCTGGAGGTGCTCGATGATCCGCTTGTCGAGGTCGGAGACCTCCACGTTGCGACTGTTGCCGGCGCGTCCCTTTGACTCGCTCATGCGCGCGGGTCGGCGATGCCGACCGGCCGCGGGGTAGTCGTCTCGAGGCTCATGAGCGAGATCGCGCTCCGTCGTGGATTCGCTGGTTGGGGCGGGATGCTAGCACGCCATTGGAGCGTGGACGAGCCCCCCGTCCGCCCTCCGCGACACCGCGGGCGATGCTCGTCAGCCGCCGTCCAGGGCCTCGAGCACCGGGGCCAGCGCGGCCACCGACGCCTCCGTGATCGGGTCGATCACCAGCTGGACATGGCCGATCCCCTCGCGCGCATAGGCCCGCAGCGCCTCCGCGATGGCGTCCGGCGAGCCCTCCAGCGGCGGGACCTCCTGGCGGGGATCCGTATCGCCCATCACCCGACCATGCCCGCCGGCGATCCGCAGCTGGACGGCGACCGTTCGCTCGATGTCCGCCGGGTTTCGGCCGGCGGCGCGGGCCGCCGCATCGACGCGGTCCCGCAGCGGCGCGACGCCTGCGGGACTGTTGTTCGTGTCCGCGTACCACGCATTCCACGCCTGGACGTACGGGAGCGTCGCGGCGAGCATCCGCGGTCCGCTCGACCCGATCAAAATCGGCGGTCCGCCCGGTCGCTGCGGACGCGGGCTGAGCTCCGCGGCGCGTGCCTCGAAGAATTCGCCCCGGAAGTCGATCGCGCCGGCGGCAAGGAGCGTGCGCACGATCGTGAACGCCTCCTCGAACCGCGCGATCCGATTGTCGAACGGAGCCCCGAGCGCATCGAACTCCGTCGCGTTCCAGCCGGCGCCGAGTCCGAGCACCAGCCGCCCACCCGAGATCTCATCCACGGTCGCGGCGAGCTTCGCCAGCATGAACGGCGCGTGGAACGCGCTCGCCGCCACGAGCGGCCCGATCGAGACCCGCTCGGTAGCCTCCGCCAGACCCGCAAGCGTGGTCCAGGCTTCCCACGGCCCGCGGGTCTCGCCCGTCGCGTACCGGTACAGCAGGTGGTCGCCGACCCAGATCGAGTCGAAGCCGGCCTGTTCGGCCGTGCGTGCGATCGCGCGCAGCTCGGGCCACCGGACCTCGCGCTCGACCTCCGGCAGCTGGATGCCGACCCCGAGGGGGCGGGCGGTTCGTCGAGGGATCATGCCGCCACGCTAGCGCATCGTCAGACTACGATGCGGCCGTGCCTACCCGGTCGCGACCCCCATTGCTATCGCCGAGCCGCGTCGACCGGCCCCTCGGAGCCGCCGCGCTCGCCGCGCTGCTGCTGGCGATCGCAACCGGCGTCGTGGCAGTCGTCGAGAGTTGGTCGGCTGGGGACCTGGACGGCGCGCCCCTCTATCTCGTCGTCGTGGTCGTGATCGCGACTCGCCATCGCACGGCAGCGGGGATCGCGACGGCGCTGGCATCGTTCGGGCTGTACAACCTGCTGTTCACCGACCCGCGCTTCACCCTGGTGGTGGCAGACGCGCGGGAATGGCTCAACCTCGTCCTGTTCCTGTTCGTGGCGGTCGCCATCGGGCGCCTTGCCGGAGCCGGAGCCGACCGTGCCGACGAGGCCGAGACCCGTGCCCAGGAGGCGGCTGCCCTGTACGGGATCACCCGGACCCTTGCGACGATGACCCTGGACGATGCGCTCCCGATCGTCGTCCGCCGGCTGCTCGACGACGCCTCGATGGAGCGGGTCTGGTGCGCAATCGACATAGATGGGCTGGAACGGGTCGTCGCCGACACCGGCCACGGCGATCCTGGGCCAGCCTCCGCGCTCGTACGGTCGCTCACTCCAGGCGGCGGGGAACCGACCTGGCGTCGGACGCATGCGGCGCGGGGCCCGGGGCAACGAGGTGAGGATCGCCGCGCCGCGACCATGAACCGGTATCGGATCCGCCTGGAGGCGGACAGGCACCCGATCGGTTCGCTGTGGGCAACGCGCACCGCCGATCGTCCCGACCCGTCGCGGACGGAGACCCGCCTGCTTGCGCTCGCCGCCGACCAGCTGGGGCTCGCGATCGGACGCGAGCGGCTCCGGGAGCAGGCGGTTGCGGCCGAGGTCGCCCGGCGGGATGACGCCCTCAAGAGCGCCCTCGTCGACTCAGTATCCCACGACCTGCGAACGCCGCTGGCGGGGATTCGGGCCGCCGCAGGAACCCTCCTCGACCCCGAGCAGATCCGTTCTCCCGAGGACGTTCGCGGGACCGCCGCGGTGATCGAGGCCGAGACGCAGCGGCTGGATCGGCTGGTCGGAGGGCTGCTTGATCTCTCCCGTATCCAGGCCGGCGCGATCACGCCGAACCTGGAGGCACTCGACGTCGAGGGCGTCGTCCGGCCGGTCCTGGAGCGGCTGGCACCGTTGCTGGGCGATCGGCGGGTGGAGGTGAGCATTCCCGACGACCTGCCGCCGCTGGCCGGCGACGCTGTGTTCATGGACCAGTGCCTGGCCAACCTCATCGAGAACGTGATCCGCCACACGCCGCCGGCGACGGCGCTCGCGGTCAGGGCACGGGCGAATTCAACGGGCTGCGTCGAGCTGGTTGTCGAAGACGAAGGTCCGGGCGTCGAACCCGACGTGGCGCGGCACCTGTTCGATCGCTTCTACCGAGCCGGCCGGCCGGGCCGTGCTGGTGATGGGATGGGCATCGGGCTGTCGATCGTTCGCGGCCTGACGGAGGCCATGGGTGGCACGGTGTCGGCGCGGCGCGGCGTGAACGGCGGCCTCGCCGTGCACGTGATCCTGCCGGCCATGCCGCTGCCCGCCGACGATGGGACCGCCGCGTGAGCACGGGCCCGCACCTGCTGTATGTCGAGGACGACGCCACGGTTCGCGAGGCGACGTCGTCCAGCCTCCGCGCACATGGCTTCCGGGTGTCGGCTGCGGCGACCGCCCGTGACGGGCTCGCAGCGTGGGAGGCTGAGCGCGCGGACGTGATCCTGCTCGATCTCGGGCTCCCCGACGCCGACGGCACGGTGGTGATCCGGCGCGTTCGCCGCGAGTCGACCGTCCCGATCCTCGTGATCTCGGCCCGCGGCGAGGAGCGCGACAAGGTCGCCGCCCTCGAGCAGGGCGCCGACGACTACGTCACCAAGCCGTTCGGGCTCGCCGAGCTGCGGGCGAGGATCGCCGCGCTCCTTCGGCGGGCAGGTGGGCCGGATGCCGACGTCGCCGGCCTGGTCAGGGTCGGGCCACTCACGCTGGATCCCGCGAAGCGGACCGTGACCTGCAACGCGCACGCGCTCGACCTCACGCCTCGCGAGTACGAGCTGCTCAAGACGATGCTCTCGTTCCGCGGGCGCCTGCTGACCCGTGGGCGCCTGCTGCGTGCGGTGTGGGGCACCGCGTACAGCGACGAGGCGCACTACGTCCACGTCTACGTGAGCCGTCTCCGGCGCAAGCTGGACGCCGCGGACCCATCCGGCGAAGCGAGTGGGCTGATCGTGGCCGAGCCGGGTGTCGGGTATCGGATCGGGGGCGAGGTCGGTTCTTGAGCGCCTGTTGAGCGGCGCGAGGTCCATGTCGGCCGTCTTCGCTTGGAGGCGGTTCGTACGTTTGAGGCGTGGACATGGACGTGGATCTCAACGCGCCGGCATTCGTCACACCCGATGTGGGTGGTGCCAACGTCAGCGCGGGTGCAGTCTCGGCACCGCTCTCGATCACGGTCGCGGTCCGGGATGATGCCCGCCTGCGGGCGGAGGACGGCTCGTCGAGGCGATCGACATTCGAGGTCGACGGCAGTGCACTGCCGCTGCTGCCGCGCGTGCGCCGGCAGATCCGGATCGGGGACCATCAGCTCCTCGCGGCGGCAGAGCTGATCCGCCGCGGTCTCGCACGGCGCGTCCTGCTGGCAAACGCCGCGGTCGACTCGTCGGTGCCGGATGATTGCGAGGTCCGCGGGGTCAGGATCCACCTCGATCGGCTCCCGGACGGGCGAACGCGCGTGACCGCGGGTCGTCCCCGGACGTGACGCCCGGCGGGGACGCGGAAGCACATCGCGCGGGTTCCAGGCGAGATCCGGGCGATCGTCTGGATCTCCTCCGTGGCCGGCGCCCTGGCGATCGCCGGGCGAGGGTGCGCGGAAGCGGCTCACCCTACTTCCGCAGCACTGCCCCGGGCATGCTGGTTGCACGGCCGGCCGCGATCGAGTCCCGGCACCCGCTGCAGCGAGGGGTCGACCGCGCCCGTCGAATCGCTCTGGGCCGACCGCTCGCGACGCTGGAAGAGCACGGCGAGCGGTTGTCGAAGGTCAAGGCGCTGGCCGTCTTCTCCAGCGACAACCTGTCTTCGGTCGCCTACGCAACGGAGGCGATCCTGTTCACGCTCCTCATCGCGGGGCGCAGCGCCTTCTGGCTCGTGCTGCCGATCAGCGCCCTGATCGTCACGGTGCTCGGCATCATCGTCGTGTCGTACCGGCAGACGATCCGGGGCTATCCCGGTGGCGGCGGCAGCTACATCGTCGCCCGAGAGAACCTGGGCGTGATGGCCGGAGTCATCGCGGCCGGTGCGCTGCTCACGGACTATGTGCTCACGGTCTCGGTGAGCGTCGCCGCTGGCGTGGCCGCGGTCACGTCGGCGTTTCCAGGCTTGATCGGCGGCGCCCAGGTTCCGGTGGCCGCGCTGCTCATCGCCGCGGTGACCCTCGTCAACCTGCGCGGCGTGCGTGACAGCGCGACGATCTTCGCGGTGCCAACCTACGTGTTCCTGGCATCGATGCTGGCGCTCATCGGCGTCGGCCTGGTGCGGGTTGCCCTGGGCGACGTCCCGCACGCAATCGCCCCCAGCCCGATCATGGCCGCCGCGGAGCCGATCAGCCTGCTGCTGCTGATGCGCACCTTCGCCGACGGGTGCAGTGCGATCACGGGGGTGGAGGCGGTCTCCAACGGGGTCCCGGCATTCCGGGCGCCCGAATGGCGCAACGCCCGGACCACGCTGACGGCGATGGGGTTCCTGGTCGCCGCCCTGTTCCTTGGCACCAGCCTCCTCGCGCTGATTGCCGGGGCGGCCCCGGACGAGCACGAGACGATCGTGTCGCAGCTGGGTCGAGCGACGTTCGGAACCGGACCGGTCTACTATGCGCTCCAGCTGTCCACCATGGGAATCCTCGTGCTGGCGGCCAACACCGCGTTCGCGGACTTCCCGCGCCTGTCGTCATTGCTTGCGCGCGATGGGCTCATGCCCGCTCGCTTTGCGTTTCGTGGCGAGCGCCTTGCATTCAGCACCGGGATCATCGCCCTGGCGATCCTCGCCATCGCAGTCCTGGCCGCGTTCGGCGGGCGCGTGGAGGCGCTCATCCCGCTATACGCGGTGGGCGTGTTCACGTCGATCACCCTGTCCCAGGCCGGGATGGTGATCCACTGGCGCCGTACCCGTGAGCCCGGCTGGCGGCGGAGCGTGGCGGTCAACGGCGCCGGCGCGATCGCCACCGGGATCGTCGCCGTGATCTTCGCGATCGCCAAGTTCGCGCTCGGCGCCTGGCTGATCGTCGTCGTGATCCCCGTCCTGGTGCTTTCGATGCTGACCCTGGAGCGCATCTACCACCGCCGGCGGCAGGACGTCCTGGTGGGTGCAGGTGCCGTGGTGGGGCCGCCGCGGCGTCACCAGCGGGTGTACGTGCCCGTGCACGACATCACGCGCGATGTCGTGCACGCGGTCAAGCTCGCACGCACGATGTCGAGCGACGTCCAGGCCATCCACGTGACCGATGATGCCGAGCGGGCCGAGGCGCTCCGGCTGCGGTTCGCCGAGCAGCTCCCGGGCGTGCCCTTGATCGTCGTCGAGTCACCGTACCGTGAGCTGGTGCGACCGCTCATCCGGTTCCTCGAGGAGCGAGCCGCGCAGACTGCCGACGAAGTCGTGGTCGTCCTGCTGCCTGAATACGTGCCGGTGCGCTGGTGGGAGCGGGTGCTGTACCACGGCCATGGCCGCCCGATCCGGAACGCTCTCCTCGGCCTCCGCAACGTGCTGGTTGCGGAGGTTCCGTACCGGCGCCCAGCCTGAGTCGTCAGGACCCCCCGATCACACCCTCGCCCATGATTAGGCTGAGGATCACGTCCACGTCGGCACTGCCCGCAACCCCTGTGTACTTGGCACGGACGATGCCGGACCCGTCGACGACGAAGATCCAGGGCATCGCCGTCGACGGCCATGTCGCGTCGCCCAGTCCCCACGCCTCCGCCCAGCGGTTGATCGGCGGGCGCGACGCGTCGCCGCTGAGCACGGGCTCGCTGGTGATGATCGTGTACTGGAACGGCTCGAGGTGGATGAACACAACGTCGGTCCAGCGATCCAGCTGGTACTGAACCATCCCGAGCGCGCGTCCGCACGCGATCGTGACCTTGAAGCGTGCGGAATCCACGACCAGCACGTACGGCTTGCCGGCGGCGGTGGCCTGCGTGGTCGATGTTCGTGAGAAGCGCAGGTCCGGCTGGGACACGGTCGTGATCGCCAGCGCGAGCCCGCCGACGTCATCGAGAGTGGGCGTCGCGACGTTCGGGGCCGCGTCGCCGAGCTTCGCCGTCGAGCCCGGGTCCATCGCGAATACGTCGACCACGCCGGAGCGGCCATCGGCGGCGGTCATCCGCAGCTGCCACGGACCTGGGGACGGGATGTCCACGGTGGCCACGTACGAGACCGCGCTTTCACCCGACGGCCGGATCGCCACGGCCGCGACATCGGCGCCGGACGGCGAGCCATCGACCGTGGAGACGACCTGCACGCGGACGGCCGTGGTGCCGTCGAGCGGGACGCCGGCTTCATCGCGGATGCTGAGGATCACCGGGCTCTCCCCGCCAGCCCAGACCGAGGTCGACACGACCGTTGCCCTGAGGACGCCGGCGACGGGTGTCTGGGAACCGGGTGCCGGGCTGGTCGCTGTTGTGCCGGGCGTCGCGGTGGGAGCCGCGGACGCGGGAATTGGGGTAGCCGCCGTGTCCAACGGCGGCGGGGTCTCGGCCAGGAGCGTCCGCAGCGAGGTTGCGATGTCGTCCGGCTTCACGCCGAACGGGAAGTGCGCGCGCAGGCGACCCTGTGCGTCCACCAGGTAGACATCGGCCGTGTGCGCCATCGAATACCCGCCCGCGGATCCCGTCTCGACCTTCGCGTAGTGCACGTCCCACGCGTCGGCGTTGCGCCGGATGGCGTCGGGCTGGCCGCTCAGCCCGATGTACGCGGATGGCAGGTAGCGCAGGTACGACTTCATCGCCGCCGAGTCATCACGCTGCGGATCGATCGACACGAACACTGCGCGCGGTCCCTCGGGCAGGGCTGCAAGCGCCTCGTTGATCACCCCGACCGTAGCCGGGCAGACGTCGGGGCAGTGCGTGTAGCCAAAGAACACGAGCACGGGACGGCTGCGCAACGAGGTGAGCGCGAAGGGGCGCCCATCCTGGTCGATAAGCTCGAGCGGCGGTGCGTCGGCGACGTCCCGGTACGCGAATCCGGCCGCGTTCGCACCCGTCGCGTCATCGGCCGGCAGCGCACCGTCACGGGCCAGGACGACCAGCGCGACCAGACCGGCGGCGAGCACCCCGAGCAGGAGCAGCGCGACGGCGCCGGCGGTCGCGGCACGGCGATCGACAGGGGCCGGCGCCGGGGTCGGGCTGGCGGGACGCTGCGTCATCTCAGGGGGCGCGAACCGCGGCCGTGACGTGGACATCGCCCGCGTTCTCGAAGGTGAGCGTAAGGTCGATCGTCGAGCCGAGGGCCAGCTCGGCCGTCAGGTCGACGAGCATGATGTGGTAGCCACCGGGCTGGAGCTTCACCGTCTGGCCGGCCGGGACCTCGATCCGATCCACGGGGTGCATCGCCATCATCCCGCTGTCCTGGGCGGACGTCTGGTGCATCTCCGGGTTGCGCGCCGCCGGCGTTGACACGCGGAGGAGCGCATCGTTCTCAGCGGTGCCGTTCGTGATGGTGAGGTACGCAGCACTGGGCACGTCGAGGCCTGTGGATGGCCGGGCCCAGGCGTCGGTCACGGTCAGCGTCCCGGTGCCGCTGCCATCGCCGGTGGCGCCGGGGCCGCCGGGGCCGGACGAGCACGCCGCGATCAACGCGGTGGCCACGAACACGAGGAGCAACGCGGCGGGGCGCGTCGACATCTGGGCCTCCGGACGAGCTGCATGCCGTTCGCCGCCGCACGGGCAGCTGAGCATGCGGGGACGCATTGGGGCGGTCCCATGTTCCGCGGAGCCGCGGCACACCGGGACGCCGACCCACGATGGGTCACGGCGGAGCCTCGCAGCACGGCGCTCGGCTGCAATCGGCGGGAGGTCCCGAAGTGTCGGGCCGGTCGGCATGGCGCTCGGCAGCGGTGGTCGGCGGGGCGTGCTCCCATGGGCGCTCGCCAAGGCGTGCTCCCAGGGGCGCTCGGCGCTTCTCGCCGGCGCCACTCGCCGGCGCCATCCCGCATGCGCCATCCCGCATCCGTGCGCGGGTTCGCCCCCGACGTATGCGTACCATGCGTAGGAAACCTCGCTTCGCGCCGAACCACACGAAAGGCGGCCCCGAGGGCGCGTCACATGCCCGTCACGCATATCCCGGCTCCTGGTGGTCGTCCGACGCCGGTTCTGACGCCCGCGATGCGTGGTACGCATGCGAGGGGCGGGGACTCGCCGGCGCTCTGCGGCACGTCCACGGCGATGGCTCCGCGGCCGGCCGACCGCTCCCCGACTGACCGACCGCGACCGCGGCGACGATCGCACCCACGAACCGTCAGAATCGACAGGTGAAGTACGGGATCATCATCACCTCCGGCGATCCGAGGACCGTCGCGGAACGCGCAGCCGAAGCCGAAGCCGCGGGCTGGGACGGCGTGTTCACCTACGACGCGATCGCGGTCGGCGACGACCTGCTGTACGACCCGTGGGTCACGCTTGCGGCGATGGCCATGCGGACCAGCCGCGTGACGCTGGGCGCGATGGTCTTCGCCCCCTCGCGGCGACGCCCCTGGAAGCTGGCCAAGGAGGCCGTGTCGATCGACATCCTCTCGAACGGGCGCCTCGTCCTGCCGGTCGGCATCGGCGCCCGCGACGACATGGGCTTCGGCAATGTCGGCGAGGCAACGAGCGCGAAGGCCCGGGCAGAGCTCCTGGACGAGACGCTCGCGATCCTCGACGGGCTGGGCAGCGGTGAGCCGTTCGCGTTTGCGGGCGAGCACTACCGCTTCGGGCCGATGACGCTCCGCCCGACCCCGGTCCAGCGACCGCGAATCCCGGTCTGGGTGATCGGGGCGTGGCCGCATGTTCGCTCGATGCGGCGGACGGTCCGGTGGGACGGGATCGTCGTCCAGGCGCAGAAGGGCGAGGGCACCGCAACCGACCCGAGCACGCTGCGGGACGTGGTCGACTGGGTGGATCGAGAACGCCCAGTGGAGCTCCGCGATCGACCCTTCGAGATCGTCGTCGATGGCGTGACGCCGGCCGGAGACGCGGCCGCGGCGGCCGCGATCGTGCGCGCCCAGGAGGAGGCCGGCGCCACCTGGTGGGTCGAAGCCGACTGGGCCGATACCTCCGAGCGCAGACTCCGGGATCGCATCGAGGCCGGGCCGCCCGGGACCGGGTGACGGCGCCGCATCGCGCGGGCGCAGTGACCCCGCACTAACGCCCGAGGTGGGCGGCAAGCCTCCCGCGCCGGATCCAGATCACCATCGCCACCAGGAACCGTGCGATCAGCGAGAGCCCGTAGGTCGTGCACCACACGCACACCGCGTGGATGACGAACACCTGCAGGGTCAGGAAGTAGATCTCGAAGATCACGCCGATCAGCGACAGTCCGTAGTGGGCGTCGAGCAGGCCCGAACGATCGGACCGGATCCAGGCGATGGCGAGCGCCAGGAGCACCAGCGACAGGGCGACGCCGTAGACCGCGACCGGGACTCCGGCGATCCGCGCGTACTTGCTCTGGGCCACGGTCTCGCAGCCGTGAAGCGGACCGCAGTACGGAACGCCGCCGCCAAGCTCGACGACGGAGAGGTAGATCGCGATGGCGAGGCCGATGACGTCGAGCGCGGCGAGGATCCAGCCCGGGTGGATACGCCGGAGGCGCGCGAAGGTTGTCGTCACGAGGCACAGGCTCCGGCCGACGCGGCTCGCAGACACAGTGCCGAACGTCCCGGACGTCCCCTGACCGGTCCCCTGCCACCTGCGACGGCCGGGCCCATCGCCGCGGCGACCACGCTCACTCGGTCTCCTCGACGTCGAGCCGGGCGAGGTCGGCCAAGGCCCCCGAGGCTGCGCGCAGGAGGTCCGCACGGTCGATGATCCCGAGCAGGTGTCCGTCGTCGTCAACGACCGGCAGCACCTTGCGACCGTGCGCGACCATCTCCTGGGCTGCTTCGGCCAGCGTCGCCGATCGCGTCACGACCGGCGCATCGGCGTGCATGAGGTCGCCGGCCGTCGCGCTCCCCGATGCGGCACCACCGGCCCGCATCAGCGCGCCGAGAACCCCCGGCCGCGACGCCGGCTCCACCGAGCGGAGGACATCGGCATCGGTGATCACGCCCACCACCCGGCCATCCGGATCCACGACCACAACCCGGTTGAGCCGTGTGGACGCGACGGCGGCAACGACCTCGTCCAGCGTCGCATCGGCGCGGATCACAGGGGCGTCCGCGCGCATCACGTCGCCCGCCGTTCGCGCGGCGAGGTGTGCCGGAGCCTCAGCCACCAGACGGGGAAAGGCTTCGGCAACGGCGTGAAGGACATCTGCACGCGACATGATCCCGACGAGCCGTCCTTCGCCGTCGACGACCGGCAGCCGCTTGAGGCGCTCCTCCGCCATCCGGCGCGTGGCCTGCGCGAGCGACGCGTCGAGAGGAAGCGTGGCCGGTTCCGGTCGCATGACATCTCGGACACCGCCGTCCGGCAACGCGTCGATCGCGCCTGCGCGGGCGTGGTCGGGCATCGCCGACAGCAGCTCCATGCGGATCGGCATGCCCCATGCCAGGAGGTCGGTGTTGGCAACGATCCCGACCAGCCGCCGATCGCGGTCGACGACGGGCAGCGCTCGGAACTCTCGCCCGACGAGCAGGCGAACCGCCTCCCGCACTTGCGCGTCATCCCGGACCGAGATCACGTCGCGGCGCATCACATCGCGGACCGGGAGGTCGAAACGGAGCTGCTCCAGGCGCCGGCCGCCATAGCCGGCGATCGCGACGTCCTCGACCGTGATGATGCCGGAGCCGCTCAGCTCGCGGAGACCCGGGAGCAGCCGCTCCACACGCTCCGGGGCGTCGATCCAGGTGAGCACGACCGGCAGGTCGAGCGACAGCCGCAGGATGGTCGAGGTCTTGATCTTGCTGTTGACGCCGAACCCGGCGATCCCGCGCGTCACCGTTGCACCGGCGGCGCCCTCGCGCCGCAGGTACTCGAGCAGTGCCTGGTATCTCGGCCGGTGGCCCTCCTGCTCGCTCTCACCCAGGAACACCTGGACGCGAACGCCTCGCGCCTGGCCCTTCATCTGGCTCCCTCCATCAGATCGCCCGTCCGAGCAGCGTGCCCGCGTACACGCCCACCAGGCACGCCGAGATGCTGAGGGCGACATTCGCCCCGGCCGCGAGCCACGCTCCATCCCGGGCGAGTGCCAGCGTTTCCCAGGAGAACGTCGAGAACGTCGTGTACGAGCCCAGGAATCCGATCGCGATCATGGGTCGAACCCACGGCGGCGCGGCGATCCGTTCGGTCACGAGCGTCAGCACGAGTCCGATCATCAGCGATCCGCTGGCATTGATGACCAGCGTCGCCCACGGGAACGAGGCGCTCGACCGCTCGGCGATCCAGCCGCCGAGGATGAATCTGAGGTTCGCGCCGAGGACGGCACCGATCGAGATCGCGAGATAGGTCAAGTCTTCGGGCTCCGCAAGGGCTCAGGTATCGGCGGCACAACCATCGCGAGCATCTATCAGCAGCAGCAGCAGGGAGAGTTGGTCGGGGCGGTGGGATTCGAACCCACATCCTCGTGCTCCCAAAGCACGTGCGCCACCGTTGCGCCACACCCCGACAGGTCCCCCGATCACGAAGCGCATATGCTTCGTCATTCGGGTCGTTAGTACTTGCCTCCACCGCTTGAAGCGCATATGCTACGCCGCCTGACCCCTTCGAATCTCGCAGGTAGCGTGGCCATGTCGGAAGTCCCAACAACGGCCCATGATACGTCGGCCCCCGACACAGACGAACTCGACACGCTGGTCGCGTCGTGGCGCCGACACCTGCGCGCCCAGCGGATGAGCCCGGCCACCCTGCTCACGTACACCACCGCGGTGCGCCAGCTGACCGGCTTCCTGCGCGCCAACGGCATGCCCACCGCGGTGACGGCGATCCGGCGCGAGCACGTCGAGAGTTGGATCACCGAGCTGCTCGAGCGCTGGAAGCCGGCCACCGCGCATAATCGGTACCGGGCCGCTCACACATTCTTCGGCTGGCTGGCCGAGGAGGGCGAGATCGACACAAGCCCGATGGCGCGGATGAAGCCACCCCGCCTCCCCGAGGCTCCGCCGCCGGTGCTCCGGGAGGCCGAGCTCCGAGAGTTGTTCGCCGCCTGCGAGCGCGACCGCTCATTCGTCGGGCGCCGTGACGAGGCGATCATCCGCACGCTCGCCGACACCGGCATCCGGCGCAGCGAGCTGCTGGGGCTGCGCCTCGCCGACGTCGACCTCGAGCTTGCGGTGTTGCGCGTGACCGGCAAGGGGTCGCGCACGCGCGACGTCGCGATCGGCGACCTGACCGTACGTGCGCTCGACAGGTACCTGCGGCTGCGCGGGAGGCACAAGGCGGCCGACCTGCCATGGCTGTGGCTGGGTCGCGACCGTCAGCTGCGCGAGTCGGGGCTCGGCGATCTAATTCATCTGCGCGGCGAGGAGGCCGGGTTCAGCCGCCGGATCCACCCGCATGACTTTCGCCACGCCTACGCACATCACTGGCTGTCCGCGGGCGGCCAGGAGTCGGACCTGATGGCGATCGCGGGCTGGCGAACGACTGAGATGGTCCGGCGCTACGCTGCCTCGACTCGGCAGGAGCGTGCGCTCGCGGCAGCGCGGAAGCTGTCGCCGGTCGACCGGATCTCAGGCGGCGGGTAGGGGTACCGGGTATCCGCCTCCGGGGTCAGCGAATCGTGGCACCTGACCGCCTGGCCCTGGACCCGGCGGTTGCCCGTCGCTCCGCCCGGGCGCAGGCGCTTTGCTCTGCGAGCCGGAGCATATGTGCACGGATGGCGGCATCCACCCGCGCGGATCGCTCCGCGGGTCGCAGCAGGCCCTCGGGGTCGACCTCGCGCTCGAACCGGCGTCGAAACCCCGCCCGCGCCGGCCTGGTCATCCGCCCGCGGGCTGCTGACCCTGCCGGAGATCAGCGAGTTGCTCGGTGCCGATCCGGACACCGTCAAGGTCTGGGCGCGCAAGGGCCGCATCCCGTCCGAGCTGGCCAGAGACAACGGCGTCCGCCTCTTCCCGATCCCGGCCGACCTGCACCGGCTCTGCGGCTGGTGCGGCAGCCCGATCCCGGCCCGACCCGCCCTCCGGAGCGGCAAGAAGTGGTGCAGCATGTCCTGCGCGCAGAAGGCGTACCAGAGCCGCAAGCGCGCCGCCGCGCGTGACAATTCGACACCCGACACGGCCCACGAGGTGCAGTCAGTTGCATAAGCCTTGGCGTTCGGTGCCTGGACCGGGGTACGGATGATCCGCATCCCCTCCGACCGCGGCACCGTGTCGAAGGACCGGCTGAACTTCGTGTCCCGGTCGCGGATGAGGAACCGGATCGCCGGTGAGCGGCCATCGAGGTCAATGGCGAGGTTCCGGGCCTGCTGGGTCACCCACGCCGAGTCCGGGTGCGCCGTTGACGGGCTCACGTGGATCCGCCGGCTGCCGAGCGCGATGAACACGAGGACGTAGGGCGTCCGGAGCCAGGGGGTCTCCACGGTGAAGAAGTCACAGGCGATGACGCCGTCCGCTTGGGCCCGCAGGAACTCGGTCCACGTTAGGCGGCAGAACGGTATCAACACGTGCGGCAGAGCGGTATCGCATGTCGCGGGAGAGTGGTAGTCTGAGCTCATGGCCACGTACCGACCGCGTCTCGTGGACGGGCTGCTGACAGCCTTGTTGGCCGAGTTGCCAGCACTCTTCATCACCGGTCCACGCGCGACGGGAAAGACGACGACGGCAGCCCGGCTGGCGAAGAGCATCGTCCGTCTCGACCGAGAGGCGGAGGCGGTCGCATTCCGAGCCGACCCCGATGCGGCGATGCGCGGCCTGCCCGAACCGACCCTGATCGACGAATGGCAGGTCGTTCCGGGCGTCCTGGGCGCCGTGAAACGCGCCGTGGATGCTCGCCCGGATCCGGGTCGATTCCTCGTGGCTGGGTCGGTTAGCGGGGATCTCGAGGGCGAGGTCTGGCCCGGGACCGGTCGCCTCACACGTATCCCGCTGTTCGGGATGACCGTGCGCGAACAGCTCGGGCTCGGGTCGTTCGTACCGTTCTTCGACCGGGTGGCAACCGGCGATCTGGAGCCAGCCGATGACACGCCGGACCTGCGCGGCTATGTCGAGTGGCTCCTGCGAAGTGGCTTTCCGGAGCCCGCCCTGCACCTCGGCATCGCTGCCCGCCGTCGCTGGCTGGAGAGCTACGTCGAACACCTGCTGACCCGTGACGCGGAGCAGGTCGAGGGCGGCCGGGACCCCGTCCGCCTGCGCCGCTATCTCGAGGCGTTCGCGCTCAACACGGCCGGGACCGTGGAAGACCAAACGCTGTTCGAGGCAGCGGGGATCAATCGCAAGACGGCGCTCGCCTACGAGCGTCTGCTCCGCAATCTGCTCGTGGTCGAAGCGATCCCCGCCTGGACGTCGAACCGTCTCAAGCGGCTGGTCCTGTCACCGAAGCGCTATGTCGTCGACCCGGGGCTTGCCGCGGCCGTGCTAGGCCTCGACGTCGACCTCGTGATGCGCAACGGCGACCTCCTCGGGCGACTCCTCGACACGTTCGTCGTCGCCCAGCTCCGCGCCGAGCTCGCGATCACCGCCTCGCGACCGCGCCTGCATCATGTGCGTCAGCAGCAAGGCCGGTTCGAGGTGGATCTCCTCGCTGAACTGGCCGGTGGTCGGCTGATCGGCCTGGAGATCAAGGCGGACGCGGCCCCGACCGCCGACAGCGCGCGGCATCTCGCTACGCTCCGCGATCGGTACCCGGAGGCGTTCCTGGCCGGGGTCGTCCTTCACACGGGACCGCGGGTGTACCGGTTGGGCGATCGCCTGCTGGCCGTCCCGATCTCGACGTTGTGGGGTTGATCGCCTCATCGCCCATCGGGACGGGTCTGGCCAGCCTCAAATCCGTCGAGTCACCCGATCGGCGACGATCAACGCGCCTCAGTATCCACCCGCTGAGGGTGCCGCGCCGCGAAGCGCACGATCACCCGTATGGTATCGGCGCGACTCCTCTCGCCTCGACCATCCGTACTAAACGCCCTTCCCGCGTTTAGTAGCAGCGGCAGGGTGCCGAACGCATGCGACCAGCCGTGAGCATCGGCCTCCGGCGTCGGGTGGATCGTGACCGACTGGACCCCCAGGACCTCGACCTTCTCGAGGATTGCCTCCGTCTGCAGGCGTCGTCCCCAGGTCGAGGTGATGGCCGCCTTCTTCGGGTGTGCCGGACCAGTACTCTCAGCCGTGCGCGATACGACCGGCGTGACGTAGTCCACGGACAGCGGCCGGACGTGCGCGGTGGCACGCCGGGTCATCTGATCCGGTCGCCATGACGAGGAGAGGATGGGCTATGAGCGACCTGCCGCAGCTCTTCGAGGATGTCGCCCGCTGGTACGCAGTGACGACGCTCGCGGTCGGGATACGGACGGGCTTGATCGACCCCCTTCTCGCCGCTGGCGGGAGCGCCGCTGAACTCGCCGCCGCGGCCGGGGTCGATCCCGACAACGCCGCCCGCTGGGCGGATGCGATGGTCGTCGCCGGCTATGCGACGGTGGCGGATGGACGCTTCGAGCCGCGTGAGGAGACGATCGGGCTGCTGCGCGGCGGTGTCCCGATCGACGTCCGCGCGGTCGTCGAGCTGCTCGTGCCGCTCGGGTCGCTCCTGCCGCGCGTCGTGGTCGCGATCCGCGACGGGGGCGGCATCGGGTCCGCGGAGTTCCAGGCCGCGCTCGGCATGACGTCGGAGCTGGTCAACGCCCCGATGTACCGCGCCTTCCTGCTCGACGAGTGGATCGCCGGCCATCCGGAACTGAGGACGGCCCTCGAGCGCGGGATCGACGTCGCCGAAGTCGGGCCGGGCAGCGGCACCGCGCTGCGGATCCTCGCCCGCGCATTCCCCGCGTCGCGCTTCGTCGGCTACGACGTGGATGTCGCGACGGTCCGGGAGGCAGCTGCGGCCGCGACGGCCGAGGGCCTCGCCAACCTGCGCTTCGAGGCTGTCGATGGCGGCGCCATGCCCCGTGCCGCCTTCGACCTCGTCTGCATGTTCGACGCCTTCCACCACGTGACCGATCCGTCCGGAGTTCTCGAGGGGATGCGCGCCGCGCTGCGTCCGGGCGGTTCCCTGCTGCTCGCCGAGTCCGCCGTGGCGGGCGATCCCACGACGGATGCGGCCGATCCGACCTCGCCGATCATCTACGGCTGCGACCTTCTCTACTGCTACCAGGAGAGCAAGCTCCCCGGTCGCCCGGGGACAGGCGCCTCGTGGCCCGCACGCGGGCTCGGAGCGATGCTCGCCGACCACGGCTTCGCCGAGGTCGGGCGGGTCACGTCGCAGGCCGGGTACGTCGTGGTCCGGGCGGTGCCGCTCCGCACCTGACGCCCGGCCGGCCCCCGACCGACGACGACCGAACCCGCCGGGGATGGTGGCGCCGAAGCGGCGGTGCATGCACAGTCGCGCAGCGCTGACGGGTGGTGCGGTGTCGGCCCCGTTCGCTGGACGTCGAGCCCGTGCCCACGCCGGTACGTGCTGGTGAGCACGCCCGGTACGATTGCACCGAGTCGAAGCAGGAGGCGGTCCTATGCGCGCAGACGAGGACACAGTGGCCGCCATCGAGGGCCTGGTCGCCGAGACCTACAGGAGGATGTCGACGCCCGGGGCAGATCCCGGTGAGCTCTTTGCGCATCCCGACATGACCGTGGCCGGGTCGGGGCAGGACGAGTTGATGTATGGGCCGGAGGTCGTGGGCCAGGTCTCGCGAGCCATCGCCGGCTGGGGCTTCAGATGGGCATCCGACGAAACGAGGATCTGGCAGGAGGGGAACGTGGCCTGGGCCCAGATCCTCGGGCATGTGATCACGCGGCGCGATGGCGTGGAGGAGTCGGTCCCCTACTGGACCACGGGGGTGTTCGTCCACGACGGAACGACCTGGCAGTGGCGCTACTGGGGCGGGGCCGAGCCGCAAGCGGAGCCGAGGGTCTAGGTGGCTGGTGTGAAACGCGCGTTCTGACGGGCTGACGAACGGGCCCGGGCGCAGGTTGTGCGAGCCGCGCAGGCGACAGGCATCTGTGCCCCGATACCCGCTTGGAAGCCTGCCTTCGGCCGCCTCCCCCGGCTCCGTTGGGGTGGACGGCTGCCGGCTCAGGCTGTCCGGACCGCCCAGGTCCCGCCGGATCCGGTGACGCCGAGCCGCGCCAGGCGTGCCAGGTTGACCGCGGCCGCGAGGAGCGAGAAGTCGGCGCCGACCTTGAGCCGGCCCCGGACGCGTGCCCGTCGCCCGCCGTGTCTCCGCCGCACGAGGTGCGCCAGCTTGCGCTCGACCTTGGGCCGGGTCGCCCGGTAGTCGGCGAGCCAGGCGGGATCGCGGGTGGCGGCACGCCCGGCGGCGAGGAGCGCCTCGTGCGGCCCGATCCCGATCCTGCGTCCACCCCGCGACGTCGTACATCGGGCGGCCAGCAGGCACGTGGCACAGGCGGACCGGAACCGGGCCTGGAGGCCGCCGCGCGTGTGCCGGGTCAGCCCGGCAACCCGGCCAGCCGGGCAGGTGACCGTGCGGGCGTCGAGGTCGATCGTGAAGTCGTCCTTGGTGAACAACCCCGGGACCCCGCCCGCCGGCTGGACCTTGACCCGGCTGACGGCACCGGCGGCGTCGAGCGCCTCGAGCACCTCGCCCGCGCCGTACGCCGCGTCGCCGTACACGACCGGCGGAGCGGCCGGCACTGCCTGCGTGAGGTCGCCGGTGAGTAGTTCGGGGGCGGCCGAGGCGTCGCCGGCGTTGCCCGGCGTGACGGCCGTGGCGGTGACGAGCTCGGCATCGGGGTCGAGCGCGACGTGGCCCTTGTACCCGTCGAAGCCGCGGGCTTCGTTCTTGTGGCCGTGGCGGGTCTCGGGATCGACCGTACTGATCACCCGGTCGCGGGCGACCCGGCGGGCGATCCGGATCCGGCCGTCCGGTCCGTCCTCGAGGTCCTGGCCGAGCACGGTCGCGAGCAGGGTGGCGGCCTCGGCGAGCTGAGGCGGCACGGACTCGCCCTCGAGGCTCTCGAGCACGGCCTCGCCATCCCGGGCGAGCGCGTCGACCAGGGCCGCGCGGGCCAACGCGTCGTCCCAGTCGGCCGCGGGCTTGCCGCCCTGACGGTAGTCGTCGTCGCGGCGGAGCCGGGAGCGGAGCGAGGGCTCCTGCTCGCCTGAGACCGCGAGCACGCCCCGGATGGCGGAGCGAACCAGGGTGACCGTGTCCATCGTCGCGACCGCGTCGTACAGCGGCGTGGAGTCGAGCACCCGTCGGACCCCCACCAGCCCGGCCGCACGGGCGATCTCGAGCGTGCGCTCGAAGATCCGGTTGGGGCGCTCCGAGCGGGCGAGCCGCGCCCGCATGTCGACGAGCACGGTGTGGGCGAAGCCCGGGGCATCGAACGGCAGGCCGCCACAGGCGTACTTCCAGCGGGCGTCGAACGTGAACCGCTCGACCGCCTCGCGGTCCGACAGGCCCTCCAGGCGCTGGAGGACCATCACCACCGCGACCACCAGCGGCGGCACCGAGCGCCGGCCGACATCCGCGAACAGGTCGGCGAACAGCGTGTCGGGGAAGAGCTCGTGGCAGTCCCGGTGGAGCAGGGCATGGATCGAGTCCGGACGCACCAACGGTTCGACGAACGAGCTCGTGTCGCGGAACAGGTCAGCCTGGCGGGGTGCGGATCCCTGCGACATCGGGTGTGCTCCTGGCGATCAGCTCGGGCAGCTCCTGCCGGAAGAATCGTAGCTGCGCCCGTGCCCGCCCGTCAGCCCGTCAGAACGCGCCTTTCACACCAGCCACCTAGGCGCATGAGCGCCCTGATGACCTGCTGGCAGGCCGCGGGGGTACCAACAGCCGGTCAAGTCAGCGCGAATGCGCTCAACGGGGTCCCCGTCCAGCGCTCCGCTACCCGTACCCCTGCGCTTCTTGACCGGGCTCCGGCCGGTGCCCAAGCGAGTCTCGGGCGGTCAGCGAGGGGCAGGCGTTCGTCGGATCGACGGGAGCACGGTCGCCGCGATCCGTTCGAGCCCGTCCTCGAACGCGGGCACCCGCGCGAACGTCTGCTGGTGGAACGGCCAGTAGAAGACGAACTCGTCGATGCCGAGCTCGCGGTACCGCCCGACGTAGTCGCTGAAGGCATCGGCCGACAGGAAGAGCTCCGGGTCGACGCGGTACGCGAGCAGCGTCCGGCGGAGGCTGCTCGGGTCGCGACCGGCGCGTTCGCAGGCCTCCTCGAGGAGAGCCACTCGCCGGCGCGTTGCCTCCACCGCGTCCTCCAGCGAGGCGCCACCGGCGTTCGTGCCCCTCATCGGCTGGCCGCCGAGCGTGTTCCAGGCGTCGGCGCGCCGAGCCGCGAGGTCGATGAGCCGTGGCCCATCCGCTGCGATGACGATTGGCGGTCGCGGCCGCTGGACTGGGGGCTCGACCATCGCCCCAGACGTCGGATAGAAGCCGGTGTGATCGCGGACGGTCTCTCCCCGAAGCAGGCGATCGAGCAGGTCGACCTGCTCCTCCAGGCGGGCGACTCGCTCCGCGCCCGACTGATCCGCCAGCCCGACGATCGAGTCGTCGACGGGCGCGCCACCGATGCCGAGCCCGATCTCGAGCCTGCCGCCAGAGGCATGGTCCACGGTCGTCGCCGACATGGCGAGGAGCGCCGGATGGCGAAAGGCGATCGGGGTCACGAGGGCTCCGATCCGCACCCGGGACGTGGTGACGGCCATCGTCGCCAGCAGCGTCCACGCCTCGAATGAGATCAGGCCGGGGTACTGCCCGGTCATATGGTCGGCGACCCACAGGCTGTCGAAGTCCATCTCCTCGCCGCGGTGGATCCGGCCGAGGAGATCCGCCCACGGCGCAGACTGCAGGTACAGGAGGCCGAACCGGAGCGGCCGGTCGGGCAGAGCCGGGGAAGCCATCGGGATGCCTCAAACGTCGCGCCAATCGGCGGAGCTTCGCGAGCGCGAAACGCTCCTCGAATGCGGGCTCACATCGTGGTCCCCGCAAGGGCCCGACGTCAACGGCACGAGGCGAGCCGCGCTCCCGAAGTGTGGTTCTGGTACCCGGTAGCCCGCCGGCCGCTCCCTTTGGCGCCTTCGCTTGCGTCTCGCGGAGGATGTCCCCCGGATAGATGAGCGCAGGGGTTGACGCGATCACCCGGCCGCTACTCGTCCGACTGCGCCGGGTGACTGGGCTCGGGCAGCCGCGCCCGAGGATCCACACGAGCTGCGCCGTGGTCGCGACTCCCACCTTGGAGCGCGCGTGGGCCAGGTGGTGCTTCACGGTCGAGTGCGACGACCCGAGGCGGTGGGCGGCGGCCTTCTCGGAGCCAGCGGTCACGACAGCGGCCACCACCGCGATCTCGCGGTCGGTCGCGCGTTCGGCCCAGCCTCGACGAGCCCGCGTTCGGGTCCTCACGCCAGCCGCCTCGTCGCCGCGAGCCACTCATCGCCGCCCTCGATCGGGATCTCGTAGGTTGCTAACGCGCGCCCAACACCTGTCGGGCGCGCCAGAACACTTGTTCTAATTACAGGCGGCTGCCAGAACCCGCGGACCAACGCTTCGCGGCTGGGCACGGCAGGCCGACCGACCGTCCGGCGCGCCGACACAGTCTGGGGCTCCGGCCGACCGTCGACCCAGACCAGCCAGCCGCCGCTAACGCCCGACAGGGTAGCCCCCCGCTCGGGAGCACCGTTCCGCTGTTATGCCAGTCTGGGGACACGACCGTCGACGCCGCGACTCGGCTCCTGTCTTTGGGTCCGCGTACCAAACCTAGGCGGTTGATCTGAGTGCGCGCCGTGAATGCACAAGCCCCGTCGGAGGCTGGTTGACGCAACTCGTCACGATGAGCGTCAACCAGCGGGCGCCGAGCTTCCGATACTCACCAGGATGCTTGCCGCGCCATTGACGCCTCGCGCGGTCACGATCCAGCAACCAGCCGTGGGAAAGGTGACTGCGGTCGGGAGGGGTCCCGGCAGACCTGCGCCGGTAGGCGCGAATTGAGCCGTTCCCGTGACCGCTCCTTCGCGTCGGGTGACCGATACCTCTGGAGCCTGGGCACCCAACACCATGATGCCGACCTTCATCTGATAGGCGCCCCCGTACGCTTCGACGTTCTCACCCCACCTCCTCCCCCGCGTCCCGATGAAGAAGACGTCGCCGGCACCTATGAGGACGCTGTCGCCGGACGGGGGGATGGGCGGCGAGGCCTGCCCCGACCCGTCCACGCGATCGTCGCACGGACTGCTGGAATTCGAAGCGAGACCCGGGTCGGGGCTTGAGGCCATCGGCAGAGCACTCCCACAGCCGCCCGTCGCGATCGACGAGGCGACGGACAAGATAAGGATGATGCCGGCCTGTCGCCTAGGCGACATGGCCGGTCAGCCGGGCTGCCAGCGCCATCATGACCATCATCGTGGCGATCCCTACACGCTGAGCGGCACCCATCGAAAGCAGGCGAGACCGAGACAAGCGATCACCAGACACGAAGAGCATTACGAGGAGGGGACCAGAGAAGGCGAGGCCGTACATGGCTCCTGCGAACGGAGGGGCAGCACCACTCACTGCGGCAATCAGTAGGATCCACGACGTAAACGACACTCGGTAGGTGGACCAGATCAGTCCGGCATCTAGGCCCCAAGAGTAGGGCGTGATCCAAGCGTGCTCGCCGAGGTAGAGCAGCTGTTTCGACGTCTGACGACTTGGGCCAAGCGACAGCCGGTGCGCCCTGAGCGCGGCGATGTCAACCAGGATGCCGAAGCCACATGCCACCACCAACCCCCAGAGCCGCAGGCTAACTGGAACCCATCGACGGATCAGATCCTCGGCTCCGGCGAGCGCCAACACAACAAGAGTCGCCGCAGTGACGTACGCGATGACCAGAGCTATGGCGAATTGGTAGCCGGGTGATCGGCCGGCCCCGGAAGACCCTTTCACGATGTCGCCCGAATCGGTGCAGGTTGGGCGATCTTCCCAATGCCGGCTTCAATGAGCAATGCCGCGACGACGCATTGGACGCTCAGCGCCGTCAGCGACACCAACTGCGGGTCCGAGAACATGGCCGCGCCTACGCGGTGCGGACAGCGAGCACTTGGCGGTCAGGCAGCGTGGAATCTAGCGTACAAACGTTGACTCTCACGCCTTGGGTGGCGGTTTCGACGAGCGCCGGCGTGGGTACCAGCCGGATCGAGCCCATGAAGACCGCCCCTCCTTTCAGCGAGGGAATGCCGGTCGCCCACCGACATAGTGGGTGAGCAGTAGCCGTCGACTCCCTGGCGACACCCGCGACGTTGGGTGCGCCACCGACAGGAGCGCACAATGGGCGCAGATTATGGCTCCTGTCGATCGCTACGAGGTCGCCCGCCCTCGGCGCGAACCCCCTAGGGAATCCAACAAGGGTCGCGGACACTACCCGTCCCCGGCCTGTGCGGGCGGTCAGCGACTCGCCTTGGACCACCTCGACCGTTCCGACACCATCGACCTGAGCTTCTCCGCCGGGATCAAACGAGGTCAGTGGACCTGACGCCGCGACAACACGGCCGATGAATGGAGAACCCGCCAGCGCGGCGCCGCCGAGCACGCCAGCCTTCAGAGCGGCTCGTCTCGTGAGAAGGGGTCTCCCGGTCGACTCGCTCATCTCAACCTCGTGTGTCTCGTCTCTCGCCGTGGAGCGATTATCTACCCAGAATGTCAAGTGCCAGACGTTGCCATGTCGCTTCTCAATAACCCTTGAGGTCATACTCTCTGCGATCCCGTCGGGGTCATGTGCTGCGACGCCATCGCTAGGAGCGTCACGCCGGCGCGGGCAGGCAAGTCTCGCTAGGCCGATCGCAGGCAGCCGGCCTCCCAGTCCTCGGCACCCTCGACCGAGATGAGGCGGAAACCCGAGTGGGTGCCCGACGGCCCGAATCCTGTCGGGCGCGCCAACGCCATATTTGATCCGCGCCGTGGGCCGCCCCAGGTCGGAAGGGCGGGAACCACCACCTCTTCCGGGAGGGCGAGCGCGAGCCCGTGGGCATATGCCTCTGGCGTGAGGCGAACGCTGACGAACTCCTCTCCCCGAACGACGACCTCCTGGTAGAGCGACTGGATCATCGCCGCCTTCGTTGGTGGCTTGGCCTTCGCCCAACTGGCCGCGAAGTTCCGGATGTACTCGACCGCTGTGGCCCCGTCGGCGCTGTTCCGGTTCGTCGCCGCGGCGTACGAGCGGCGCAGCCTGGGGATCGCCAGCCACTGGCCGTTCGAGCAGTGGGGCCGCTTCATCCCCGAGCACACCGCCGCGGTATCACTCCTCGATCGGCTGCTCCACCACGCCACGGTCGTCGTGACCGACGGCGAGAGCTTCCGGATGCGCGAAGCGTTGGCCAGAGGAGGAGGCCGCCTATCGGTCACCTGACCATCCGTCCAGGGGTGGGGACTTTTCGTGGCCATCAGTGGGGACTTCTACGTGGCCATTGACAGACGGCCATCAGGCCCAGAGTCCGCCCACAGGGCGGGCAGCGAGCGCAGGTAAGCGACGATCTCGGTCAGCTCGGCATAGCGTCCCCGCGTTGGGCGGGCTCGGGTATGGGGTGGAACCCTCGGTTGCGTCCGGACAGTCGGCCTGCCCTGCCGCCTAGGCTGAGGCTCGGTTATGCTCATTGCGGACGCGAAGTCGGTCGCCGGCAGCCGCGTCGCGGGCCGCGAATTGGCGGTCCGGCCAACCTGGGACCTTCTCGAGTCACCTCGCCGAAATGCCGCAGCTCTGGCAGATCGTGATGGATGTCCCAATGCTTGTCTGACAGGTACCTATCCGGTCGGCACCGTCATTGACCGCCACGTCCAGAATCTCGGACCGGGAGGTCCAGCAACTGCCCTCGCTCGGCGTGGACCGCGAGTTCCGTCCGCGTCATCAGCCCGTACCTAGCCAGCATCCTCGTGATGTAGCCCTCGACGGTCTTCTTCGCGATCCCGATATCCATCGCGATCTCGTCGTTTGATCGCCCGCGGATGATGGCATCGAGGATCGCGCGCTCTCGGCGTGTCAAGGGTGCCCATGCGGCGGCGCGGCTCGCGCGAAGTTGTTCGGGCGAGAAGGCCAGGCCACCCACGATGATTTGATCGACTGCCGCGAGGATGTCCTCAACCGGAGAGGTCTTGAGGAGAAAGCCGCTCGCGCCGAGCGCGATCGCCGCCGAGACATAGGACGGCGTTAGGAAGCTCGAAAGCACGAGGAAGGCGGGTGGATCATCGAGATCGAGGGCCTCGCGCAGGAGTTCGATCCCTGAGCCGTCCGGCAACCGCAGATCGAGGAGCACGACGTCACATGGCGTGCTCTCCAACAGTTCGCGACCCTCGTTGAGCGTCGCCGCCTGACCAACTACCTCAATCCCTTCGCGGTAACGGAATGCTGCCCGAAGGCCATTCGCCACGATTGGATGGTCCTCCACGAGGACCAGGCGGACAGTCATGCGCTCCACCGCAGGCTTACTCGCGTCCCCCTGCCGCCCTCGCGGGACACTTCCAGGGTTGCGTCGATCGCGTCGGCTCTCCGGCGCATCGATCCAACCCCCAAGTGCCCCTCGCGCATCGAATCTCGTATTCGGGCAGCGCTGATCCCGATCCCGTCGTCTGCCACGTCCAACGTGATCGACTTGGCCCGCACCTGTCCGACGACCTCGACTCGCGTTCCCTGCGAGTGACGCACGGCGTTCGAGATGGCCTCCTGCACGATCCTGAACGCTGCGAGCTCGACCTCGCTCGGCGGCCGGTCGGCACGAGCGTAGCCAACCTCGTTTGAGATCAGAACAGCGATGGGGATTTCACCACCTGCGTGACTTGCCGCGTCCTCGATCGCCGGCGCGAGGCCCAGGTCGTCCAGCACCGGTGGATAGAGCTCGGTCGCGACTCCGCGGAGTCTCACGGCAACATCGCGGAGCGATCGGCGAGCCGAAGCGGTGTCAGGCGCGGCATCTTCAAGTTGCTGGATCACCCCCGCGATTGCCTGGAGCGGATCGTCGTGTAGCTCGCGCGACACGCGGGCGCGCTCGGCTTCGGTGGCACGGATCCGCGTTTGCTCTCGGAGCTCCGCAAGAAGGATTCGGTCGATCGCTGACGCGATTGCATGCCTCGTTCGCGTGTAAGCGAACACGAGGATCAACGGGACGCCGAGGGCCACCCCGGCGGGCACCCCGGCCACGAGCAGCGAGAGGATACCGACAACACCAGCGGTCAAGGCAAGCCCGTCAAGGAACCGTATCGACGACACGAGTTGGAGGAAGCGCGCCGACGTCATGCCCGTCCACCGAACGAGGACGAGGGCTGCTCCTGCGACGAGCAATGCACCCCATCCTGCAGACAACAGGCCCGGCAGCATCCCGTCCTGACCGAGGGAGGCTTGCCAACCGACGATGAGGGCGATAGCCCCCACGCACCAGGTGAGCGCCGTGCTCCGCCGGAGTCCCTGCCGGTGGTACAGCGACAGCGGCGGGACCAGAGCTGATGCCGCCACCACAAGGCCGCCTGCCGGGGACCCATGCCACACGACAAATGGCGAGGCGGCGAGGACGATGGCGAGAACGGCTGTTGCCTCGGACCTGCGTCTGCGCGTTCGCACCGACTGGATTGAAACAAGGGCAAGGAGCACGGCGAGTGCAGATGTCGCGATCGTGATGCGCAGAGGCGCGTTTGCCGACTCGCTGCTGACCCGGAAGCGGCTAATGCCATCTGTTGTCTCGAGGGCCCAGCCGCCTCGGCCACTCGCTGGGGTGAGCTCCACGACGCGCTGCCCAACCCGGATGCCCGCGTTCCACGCGGCAAGGCCAACATCAACCCGCTGGACGAGTCCACCTGGGTCTTCTGGGACCACACCGACGTCAACCTCCCCGGTGACCGACGCACTCAGAGCAAACAGGCACAGCGCGAGTGCGAGCAAGGCGAACCCGGCGGTGAGAGACAGCCTCATCCTCGACACCGAAGCAGCGACCGTGAAGTAGGCGAAACCCTCGGCGAAGAGGAGGGTCTCACTCCCTGCCTCGAGCCCGTACGCACGCCTAGCGTCGACGAGGCGTCCCCGTCACGACCACGTCACGCGAGGGCTTCCCATGCGGAGATCTCTGTTCATCGTTGCCCTGGTCACGGTTCTCTCGGCAGCCTCTGCGCTGCCAGTTCGCGCGGCCGATCCCGCGGACGACGCCGTCTCCATCCAGGCAGTCCTCGATGGCCGACCCATCCGTCCGATGCTCGTCTCGAACTACTATTGTCACGATCACAACTTCCCCCTGATCAAGTGCTTCAGCAGCGCGGGTGCTCTTGAGGCCGCCCTTCGCACCGACGCGGCTGATATGGGTGTCGCGGCCGCTTCCGCAAGCGACTACGTACTGGTGTTCTCCGGGACCGGGTACTCCGGATCCTACATGTACATCTCGCAAGACTACTCGGCACTCTTCTTTGTCGGCTGGAACGATCGGATTCGGTCCTATCGGGGCCAGAACTACGGCCAGGGCACCTTCTGGACGGACTGGTACGCGTCGGGTACAGGGCAGGACTTTTGCTGCAATGTGACGATGCCGTACCTGCCGGCCAACCTTGACAAGGCCTTCAGCAGCGTCTACCGGCGTTAGCGACGGGCTCCCGCGGCCATGGCTGCGTGGCGGAATCTTCGACCGCGCCCTGGACCAACTTGTGCCGGAAGACGAGGTCGAGCGAAATCCGGAGGTTGCCCGGCGCGACAATCGATGGCGAAGCGGCCTGATCGGCGCACCGCCGACGCGAAGCCGACGAAGCGCGACGTCCCGCCAGCCGGCGCGCCGCCGACGCGTTCTCGCCGTCCGCTCTGGTGGAATCTTGGGAACGAGTTGACCTCCTCTGATGGGGTCAGGCGGCGCGAAGCATGCGAGGAGTGCGCGATGGCGCGTCGCGGCGGGCCCGTCACTACGGCCCCGGCGCGCGAGGCGACCAGATCCCGAGGCGGGCGACGAGGACCGTGCCGAGTGGTGAGGGTTTCGCCTACTTGCCACCGTCTGGGCACGGCCCCACCGTTCGCAGGGCAGTCCCCTCCGCTACGTAATTGGAGGCTCATGTGAGGAAATACATGGGCAAAGGTCTCTCTGCAGCGTATGCGCGGGTGGCTACCGGCCGAGTTTCGCGGGCAACGCACTCTGAACTGCTACGTCACCGACTCCGATGTGTGGGGCGACCAGCCAGCATCAGACTACCAATTCCAGCTCGACGATTACAGCGGCGGCACTGACTCCTGGAACGACTTTGACGTCGGTTCGTTGAAGGTCTGGTACTAGATCGCCTCTCGTCGAGGCTGACCTCAGCCTCGAAGCGTCCCGTTGAAACGGTCTCCCGGCGAGCCGGGCATCAAGGGGACTGCGGCGCTCGGCCGCCGGAGAGGTCATGGATCTGGTCTTCTCGGGGATCACCTTTCGATATCACCGGCGGGCGGCCCCCGTAATCACGGACTTCAGCTGGGCCGTCCCGCCTGGGAAGACCGTACTGCTTGGGCCAAATGGAGCGGGAAAGACAACGCTCTTGTCGCTTGCCGCCGATGCGTTGCGCGCCCAGACGGGGACTGTGGCTGTGGGCCGACTTCGGGGGAGTCGGCGGCGCGATCGAGGGACATACCGGCGCGCGGTTGGCTGGATGCCTCAGCAGGTCCGCGCTGTCCCGGGTCTCACGGTCCGGGAACAGGTCGCGTACGCGGCTTGGCTCAAAGGAGCCTCGCGAGCGCGGGCGTGGGAGCGTGCAGCGGAGGCGGTCCGCCAAGTGGGCCTCAGCGAACTAGAAGACCGTCTATCGACGCAGTTGTCCGGGGGTGAGCTCCGACGGGTAGGGCTAGCGCAGGTGCTTGCACACGACGCAGAGGTGCTCCTCCTCGACGAACCCACGGTTGGGCTCGACCCCGCCCAGCGCTCGGCCTTTCGAGACCTTCTGGCGGCGCTCCCACAGGCCCGAACCGTCCTTGTGTCCACGCATCAGGTCGATGATCTGTCGGAGTTGTTCGAGAACGTCGCCATACTCGATCACGGCCGGCTGCTGCACGTGAGCTCGGTGGATGAATTCCTTGCGCTCGCTCCTCGCGACGCGGCTCGGCCAGCGGAGATAGCGTACGGCCGCCTGGTGTCGGGGGCTGCCTGAATGCCGCTCACGTCGGTCCTTCGGGTGAACTCGGGCTCGTGGATGGCAATCCCGCTTCTCGTGATCGCCGCAGCCTTCGCGATGGGCTATGTTCCCGCGGCGTCCGACCCGTATCCGATCGCAATCGCATCGTCCGCCATGGTGTCGCTCGTACTCGTCGCCCCCATCTGCGCCGCCCTTGGGACATGGGAGGGCGCTCGCTTCCGCCGCGCACGTTGGTGGGAACCCCCCCACGCGAGGCCGCGCGCGGTGATCGCGTTCGCCGCCGTTGCACCGGTAATCGTCGCTGGGTCGTTCGCGTGCGTTGGCGCAATCGCGGTGAAGTTGGCCGTCGCCGGCCTCGGAGGCGGCAACATCGTCCCTGATGCTCGCCTGGCCACAGTCGCCGCAGCCGTGATCGCATCCCACGTGCTGGTTGGGTTCGCCTTGGGCCTCTTCGTTCCAGTTGTGCTCGGTGCGCCCGCGGCATTGATGGCGTCGTTTCTTTGGATGGCATTCCCGGCAGCCACGGATCCTCTGTGGCTCAGGCACCTCAACGGCAGCTTGGCGACCTGTTGTCTCCTTCAGGACGAGCTCGCGCCGGGCGCGGTCTTCGCCGCGCTGACCGTCGCATCCGGGTTGGCTGCCGCGGCGCTTCTCATGATCACCACGTCCCAATTCGATCCTGCTCGTGGCCTCGTCGCCCTGCTTCCGATCACCCTTGCCCTCGCAGTTGCCGCTCAGGTGGCAGGCTCGCTTGGACCGGATCCGTCCGTTCCACGCGATGAAGCTGAGCTCTCCTGTGGCACGGGGCAAAACGTCACAGTGTGTTTGTGGCCAGAGCACGAATCCAAGCTGGCCGAGACCATCGAGGTTGCGTCGCGGTCCGTTGCAGCGTGGCAGTCAACCGGGTTCCCCACGGTCCCACGGTTCACTGAGGGCGCGGTGGTTGGTCGCGACGGCGCTTCATTCGGGCTCACGAGGAAGTCGAGCGAAGCTGACATTGTCGCCGCACTGGCGTACGGACTTCTTCCTCCACCGCCCGCATGTGCGGCGTCGGGCCCATACCCCGCAGACTCGGTACGCGAGGACATCTACGCTTGGTACTTGGCGGTCGGTGGGCTCTCGAATGGCGAACTCGAGCGCCGCTTCGATGCGTCGGTTGGTCCCGATGAGGATGCGCCGCTCGTCGTCGTGAGATCTCTGCGCGGCCAGTCGCGGGTCGTGCAGGCAGCCTGGCTCAAGCGTGCCTTCGAGGCAGTGAACTCGTGCGGGCCGGTCGCCGGGCTCGCTCTACCGCATTGATCCTCTGGCTGCGCGTCCGGCGGGCGAAGGCCATCGTCATTGCGCTCGGCGGGTTCGCCGTCCTGACGCTTCTCGCGGGTGATGTCGCCCTCGCGATGCCACCGTTGCTGGCCTCATACGGTCTCTCCGTGCCGGTGGTGCTTCTTGGACCTTTGTCAATCTCGACTGTTGTCGCCTGGGGCCTCACATCGGGCGATGCACGGCTTGAGCAGGTAAGTACCCGACCAATCCTGCTATTCGACGTCCTACTGACGGTAGGGCCGGCTGTGCTCGCGTGCATGTTCGGGCTCGTGGTCGGCGTGCTGGCGGCCTCCCCGTACGCCGGCGCAGCGGGTCGTAATGCCCTCGGATACGTCGGCCTCTTGATGGTCGCGACACCGCTGGTTGGTGCCCGGGCCGGGAGCCTGGTTGCGCCGTTCGTCGTGATGGTTGTCGCTCTCATCGGTGGCGACTCATCCGGTCATCCTCGATGGTGGGTGTGGCCGCTGATGCCGGCCGGCGATGCCTTCGCCTGGATCGCCGTGCTCTCGGCTCTTCTGCTCGGAATTGCTATGACGGCTCGACGCGAATTTCACTCCTGACCGGGTGACCGTTCCCGCCCAGCGTGCCCCGGCTGATATACCGACGAGCATCGTCACCGCGTTGCGGTGACGCGATCGCTCGGGATAATCACGAGACGTTCGCGCGTCTCACGATGGGAGTTCCGTCGACGCCGCGCGCGATGACCTGACCATCGGCGGCGCAACTCCGCTTGCACCTCCGACCTCAACGTCCTGGTGGCCGCGTTGGGCCGAATGACAATGAGCCGACGCTATCGAGGCGCTGGCGATTTGACAGACGGCCCAAGGGGAACCTGCCTCCCAATCAAGCGCCCGCGCCCGCGGCCATCAAGCAGCCGTCCGCTCCCTCGATCGGTACCGGGATATTTGTGGCGTCTGCACGCTCAACTCCTGTCGGGCGCGCCAGCAGCTACCCGAGGAAACGGTCGGTGCTGAAGTCCCCCGTTCGCGAAGCGCACGATAATCGAGGCCTTCACCGCTCACGGGCTTGAGTTCAGCGGTGCCCTGGCTTCACCGCTCCGGCCTCGGGGGCTCCCAAAGCACGTGCGCCGCCGATTGCGCCACACCCCGATCGATCCGCGGCCGCGACGCCCGAGCTTCGCGAACGCCGACCAGAAGCCTAGCCTACTTCCAGCGGAAACAGCTCGGGTGTGGCGGGCGAGGGCCGCGCCCTGATGGTTGGCTCAACCCCCTGGCCATTTGACCGAATCGTGCTCGCCGCACCACAGTTCCACCATGCGTGCCGCCTTCGCTGGCCTGCTCGGGTTGATCCTGCCCGGAGCGGGCCATCTGTATCTCGGTCGACGCCGGCTGGCGGCGCTGTTCGCGGCGCCCGTGCTGCTGCTCATCCTGGGGCTGGTGTTCATCGTGGTAACGCGGGGGTTCGTCGGGCTGCTGGCGATCGTCGTCACGCCCGGCGTCCTGCCCGCCCTGTTCGTCCTCAACGTGGCGCTGGCCGCGTGGCGGATCCTTGCCGGCGTCGATGCCGCCCGGCGCGTGGAGCGGACGCGGCTCGTGGCAGGGTCGCTCGCGGTCGGCCTGGTCGTGCTCGTGCTCCTGCCCCAGGCCATCGCGGGCCAGTACATCTCGTCGACCAGCAACTTCCTCAATTCGATGTTTGCCTCGCAACCTGATGATTCGACCGATCCGCTGCTCACGGCGGACGCGACGCCGACCGCGACGATCGATGACAACCCGTTCGCGTCCCTGGACCTCGGCCCGAGCGAATCAGCGTTGACCGAGCCGTCAGCGGCCGCAAGCGGACCCGCCCGAACCCCCAAGCCCCAGGGGCCGTTCACCAGCGGGATCGGGACCCTGCCATCGCTCAACGCGTCCATCCCGTGGCCGCGACCGGGTGCGATCCCGTGGGGCGACGACGGCCGGTTCGACCTGCTGCTCCTGGGGTCGGATGCCGGGACGGATCGCTGGAGCCGCCGGATGGACGTCATGCTCCTGGTCGAGATCGACGTGGCCACCGGCAAGGTCGCGATGATCGGGCTCCCGCGCAACCTGGTGAATGCCCCGTTCCCGCCCGGCGCGGCGCGCGACGCGGTCGGCTGCGGCTGCTTCACGAACCTCCTCAACGCGCTGTATGTCGAGGCCACGTCCGGCCACCCCTCGCGCTGGCCGGGGAGCGGTGCGGTCAAGGGGATCGGAGCCGTCCGGTCCGTGGTGTCCGAGCTCACCGGGCGCCCCATCGACGCCGTCCTCGTGGCGGACCTGTGGGGCGTGATCAAGGTGGTGGACGCGATGGGTGGGATCGACATCTACGTTCCATCCCCGGTCCACGACGACAACTACCCCGACCCGGTCTGGGGATCGATCGTGCTCAACATCAAGGCCGGCCAGCAGCACATGGACGGCCGCACGGCGCTGGCCTATGCGCGCAGCCGCCACCAGGACTCCGACTATGGGCGGATGGCCCGCCAGCAGACCTTCCTGCTCGCCCTCCGGAAGCAGATCGGTCCGGCCACCATCCTCAACGCCCCCGCCCTGTTCTCCGCGGCCAAGGGATTCGCCTGGACGGACCTGCCGCGCAGCTCGCTGCCCAGCCTGGTCGAGCTGTTCGACAAGGCCGCACATGCCACCGTCAGGCAGCTGCGGATCGTCCCGTCGCGCTATCCCGCGTGGCTCACGCCGAGCGAGATCACGAAGATCCAGGCCGACATCGCGGCGCTGCTCGGAACGGTTCCGCCACCCTCGCCCTCGCCATCGCTCGAGCCGTCGCCGTCCGTGGACGCTTCGCCGTCGGGATCGGTCTCGCCGTCAGCCTCTCCATCCGGGAGCCCGGCGCCGAGCGGCTCGTCATCGCCATCGCCGTCGTCATCAGCTTCGCCTGCGCCATCGCCGTCGGCCTCCGCGAGCACGTCTGCGTCGCAATCACCATCCCCCGCCGTGACTCCGAGCCCACGTCCGTCCCCGTCGCCCACCGCGACCCCGAGCCCCAGCGCGTCACCCGCGACGTCCCCGGCTTCCTCATAGCGCCAAGGCGCCCACCGATGGACCAACCGCGTCCCGGTGCGGCTCCACTCAGGGACCGAGCGCCGGGAGCATCGGCAGCAGGCGGGTGGCCAGCGCCCGCACGTAGGTTGCCGTGAGATGGTGCTCGTCGCGGTAGATGAGCAGGCGCCCGATCACGACGGGACACGGGTCCGATCGGCAGACCAGCGCGGTGGGGTCCACGAAGCCCACACCCGCGCTCGCCGCGACGCGCGCGTCCCCCTGCAGCAGCGTCGCGTCGACGGCCTTGGCGTATGGCGTCGCACAGGCGGTCGCGTCATCGAGGTGGGCGGACAGGCAAACCGGCGGATCGGTGCTTGAGCGCGGCGTCTCGCCGATCAGGAGGACGGCGTTCGACGTCTGGCTGAGACGCGTGAGCGTTCGGCCCAGGGCGGCGAACCAGAGGTCGTTGCGGGCACCGACGGCGACCGGAGCGCCGTCCACGATGGGCTGGTAGCGCCCCGAGTTGGACGTGATCACCAGCGCCGGATGCTCCGCCGCGATGCGTGCGAACGCTGCCTCGCGCCATGTGTCGCACTCCGTGTAGGCACGCTTGAACAAGCCGCTCCACACCGTCAGGTCCGCCGAGCTGCACGCGGACTTGGTGAGCGCGATCAACCTCCAGCCCTGTTCACGCGACAGGCGCTCCAGGGCCGGGAACCATTGCGCGGCGTGCGAGTCGCCGAACAGCACCACCGTCGTCGACGAGGCCGGGTCGCCGAAGACGCACGTCCCGGGGCGGGTCGTCGCTGCATCAAGGTGACAGCCATCCGCGTAGAGCACCGGGAGGTCGTTCCGGGCGTCTGCGAGGCTCGGGACGAGGTTCGCCGGGACGGGTGTGGCCGGGAGCGTGGCCAGTGCGGTTGCGGGCGGCTGGGCACTCGGGGGCGTCTCGGAGGCACCGGGCACCAGCGACGGTGCCGTCGAGGTCGGATCAGGCGGGAGCGGAACGTCGAGGATCGAGCCGGCGACATCGGGCCCGGGCGCCGCCCCAAGCCGCGCGGTCGCGACGGCCGACATCGACATGGCTGAGATCGCAACCACCAGCGACGCGACCCCCGCAACGGCAAGCGATCGACGGGTCGCCAGCCCGACGATCCGGCCACGGCGGATCGGATCCTCAACCCACCGCTGGCTGGCGGTCGCGATCACGATCGACAGCAGCGCGAGGGCCACCCGCTGGAGGCCCGACAGGCTGTGCCCGACGGCGACCGCCGGCAGCACGAGGATCGGCCAATGCCAGAGGTAGAGCGAGTAGGAGATCCGCCCCAGAAATCGGAGGGGTGCGAGCGACAGGATCGTCCCGGGGATGAGCCACGCCGCGGTGAGGCGCCCGCGCAGACGTACCCTCCACCTGGTCTCCGAGGGTTCACCGGTCACTGCCGCCGCCTGCGGTCGCAGCCCGGAGGCGATCACCAGCGCCGCACCAACCGTCGGAAGCAGGGCGGCGGTGCCCGGGAACAGGGTCGCGTCGTCGAGCATCACGCCGGCGGCCACGATCATGCCCAGCCCGATCCAGCCGAGGAGCGGTGCGAGCCTCTCGGGCACCAGCCTCCCGGCAGCCGGGAGCGCGAGCAGGCCGCCCAGGGCGAGCTCCCAGGCTCGAGCCGGCAGCGAGAAGAACGCCCATGGCTGTGCGGCGTCCGTGAGCCACAGCGACAGCGCGAGGGATCCGCCGAACACGACAGCGAGCACCACGGACACCCGGCGCAGGCCGTTCCGGGCCCTGCCCCCGGCGAACGCTGCCCCTGACGCGAGGGCAAGGAGGGCCGGCCAGAACAGGTAGAACTGCTCCTCGACGCCGAGCGACCAGAAGTGGAGCACCGGTGACGGCGCCAGGCTTGACGCGAGGTAGTCGGTCGCCTGGACTGCGAACCGGAGGTTGGAGACGTAGAGCGCCGCGGCCTCGATGTCCCCCGCGATGTCCGGCACGCGCAGCGGCGGCATGACCAGCATCGATGCGGCCATGGTGACCAGCAGGGTGAGCGCCGCCGCCGGCAACAGGCGACGCGCCCGCCGCGCGTAGAAGGCCGGGAGATTGACCCGGCCGCTTGATGAGAGCTCGCGGATCAGCAGGCCGGTGATCAGGAAGCCGGACAGGACGAAGAACACGTCGACGCCCGTGTAGCCGCCGCGGATCCCGGGCACCCGCGCGTGGTACGCGAGCACGAGCATCACGGCGACCGCGCGCAGGCCCTCGAGGTCCGCGCGGAACGTTGAGCGATCGCTCAATCGAGGGTTCCGGGCGCCCGGAGAACGGGTGCCATCCGAGCCGCGGCCCGGGCGCGGTGGGAGATCGCGTTCTTCGCCACCGCGGACCACTGGCCCAGGGTCTGACCGCCCGGCGGCTCCGACCATGGCTCGAAGATCGGGTCGTAGCCGAAGCCCCCCGTCCCGCTTGGCGAGGTCGCGATCCGGCCGCGACAGGTGCCGCGCCGGGTAACCGTACCCAGCCCACCGCGAGGCCCGGCGTCGTCCGGGAGGACGAGCGCGAGGACGCACACGTAGCGGGCCCCGCGCTCGGCCGGTGGCCGTCCCGCGAGCTCCCGCAGCAGCTTCGCGTTGTTGGACTCGTCGGTGGCGTCGGGTCCCGAGTAGCGCCGGGTCCTGACGCCCGGCCCGCCACCGAGCGCGTCGACCTCCAGCCCGGAGTCGTCGGCAAGGGTGGGCAGGCCGGAGCGCCGCGCATAGAAGCGCGCCTTGAGCCGCGCGTTCGTCTCGAACGTCTCGCCGGTCTCCTCGGGCTCATCCGGGATGCCGACGTCGTCGGGCGAGACGAGCTCGACGTCCGCGGGGAGGTCGAGGAGCTGTTGCAGCTCCCGAAGCTTGTGCCGCGACCTGGTCGCGACGAGCAGCCGGCGCGGGTGATGCGCCACGGACCCCGGCCCTAGCGTCGGACCGTGGCCAAAGCCGCGGTCTGCGCCTCGAACAGCCGGCCCAGCCCCACGTTCGCCAGGTCCAGCAGCTCGTCGAGCGACGCCCGGTCGAACGGCTTGCCCTCGGCCGTGCCCTGGAGCTCCACGTAGGCGCCCGCGTCGGTGCCGACGACGTTGAAGTCGACCTCCGCCCGCGAATCCTCGGAGTAGTCGAGGTCCAGGTACTTCATGCCGTCGATGATCCCGACGCTGACGGCGGCCACGTGCCCGACCAGGTGCCGGCCCATCCCGTAGGTGATCAGCGCCGCGGCCAGCGCGACGTAGCCGCCGGTGATCGATGCCGTCCGGGTCCCGCCGTCGGCCACGATGACGTCGCAATCCACGGTCACCGTGCGCTCGCCGAGGTGGGCCAGGTCGACCACGCCCCGCAGCGAGCGGCCGACGAGCCGCTGAATCTCGTGGGTGCGCCCGCCGACACGCCCGCGCGCCGACTCCCGCTCGGAGCGCTCGGCCGTCGCCCGCGGCAGCATCTCGTAGGTGCCGGTCACCCAGCCGGTGCCCTTCCCGCGCAGGTGGGGCGGGACGCGATCCTCGATCGTCGCCGCGCACAGGACCTGGGTGTCACCGAAGCGGACCAGGCACGAACCCTCGGCCCACTTCTGGACGCCCAGCTTGATCTCGACCTTGCGCAGGTCGCCGGTGCACGTCCGTCCGCTCGCACGCCCCCGGGCTTGTTTCCGATGCTCATGTCATTGCCTCCCCGCGCTCGTGCGCCTTCGCGGCGTCCCAGAGCGCATCCAGCTCTTCGAAGGAGAGATCGCGGAGCGCGACGCCCCGCGACGCCGCGGACCGCTCCACATGCCGGAACCGCCGGCGGAACTTGTCGTTGGCCGAGCGCAGCGCCGCTTCGACCTCGATGCCGGTCTTGCGGCCGACGTTGACCAGCACGAACAGCAGGTCGCCCAGCTCCTCGGCCCGCGACGCGGCATCCGGTGCCTCGACCAGCTCACCGACCTCCTCGCGCACCTTGTCCAGCACGCCGTCGATCGACGGCCAGTCATAGCCGAGGTTGGCGGCCCGCTCCTGCATCTCCTGGCTGGCCGCCAGGGCGGGAAGCGAGCGGCTGATGCCGTCGAGCGCGCTGGCCGGCGCGTCGGCACCGGACTCTCCGGCCGCGTCGGCGCGCTCCGCCGCCTTGATCCGCTCCCACTGGCGGTTGACATCGCCCGCGGTACGCGCCTCCGCCTCTCCGAATACGTGGGGGTGGCGGCGCACGATCTTGGTCGCGATGGCCGTCCAGACGTCGGTCATGTCGAACACGCCCGCCTCGGCGGCAAGCTGTGCGTGGAGCACGACCTGGAGCAGCAGGTCGCCGAGCTCCGACGCGAGCTCCGGCGTCGCCCCCTGCTCGAGGGCGTCGTAGACCTCGTACGCCTCCTCGAGCAGGTGGTTGCGCAGCGTCTCGTGGGTCTGCTCGCGATCCCAGGGGCAGCCGTCCGGCGCTCGGAGCCGGTCCGAGATCCAGGGCATCCCCCAGGGCGAGGCGACGGCCGCCACCGGCGGGACCGGGGCGAGATACAACGGCTCGTCCAGGTCATCGGCTACGAGCGCGCCGACCGTCGTGGCATCGGCGAGGCCGAACCGGCCGACCGGGTGGTCAAGCGGGTACAGGCGCCGGAGAACAGCAAGCGGGTCACCACCCCGGGGACCGTGACGCCCGGGCAGCGGCGACACCTCGGCATCGACGCCGGCCCGGAGCCGGGCCGCCGGCACGATGAGCACCGGCCGCGCGGGCTCGATCGGCGTTTCGATCAGGCGCTCCGCGACGACCACCGACAGGCCGTCGGTCGGATCGAGCCGCCAGCGGAGTCGGGCCTCGGCGAGCAGCGCATCGAGCATCGTCCGAGCGACCGCGATGCGTCAGTTCGTGGCGGTGGTGATGGCGGGGTCACGCGTGATGTCGAACCCGGCCTTCTGCTTCGAGTACCAGGTCGAGAACGCCGATGTCTCGAGGCTCTGCTTCTGCTCGGCGTCCGGTGCGCGCGTCTCCTCCTTGTTCACCTTGAACAGGTAGGTCCCGTCGCCCGCGATCTGGACCGGGTCGCTGATCCCACCGACCTTGGTCGCGAAGATCGCGTCCTCGAGCTCCTGCTGGAGCTGGCCCTTGCCGATCCAGCCGATGTCGCCACCCTTCTCCGCCTCGACCTTGTCCGAGTTGTCGCGAGCCAGCGCTCCGAAGTCCGCACCCGCCTCGGCCTCCGCCTTGAGCTTGGTGGCCCATTCCAGGTCGGTCGGCCCGTGCATCACCTGGATGACGTGCCAGCCGAACACCGACCGCACCGGCGGCAACAGCTGGCCGGGCTGGAGGCCCGGGGCAAAGATCGCGGCGGCAAACGACGAATCGATCGCGTCGTCGGTCGAGAAGTACGGCAGCTTGCCGCCAGTGGTCACCGCCGCGCTCTCGTCGCTCTCGGCGCGCGCGATCGAGTCGAACAGGTCCGGATTGGCCTTGAGCTTCTCGTAGGTCGCGTCGGCCAGGGCCTGCGCCGCCGTCCACGCCGGGTCCTCAGGGGCGAGCGTCTGCGCCGTGTTGGGGTCGCCGTTCGGGGAATAGAGGATGTGGCGCACGCGGATCGCAGACGGCCCGGTCTCGCTCTGGCCCTCCTGCATGTAGATCTCCTGGACCTGACGCTGCGGACCCGGCGCGAGGTACTGGGCCAGGATCGCGTCGCTCAGCTTCTGGCGGATCACCTCGAGTCGAAGTGCGGCGCGGAAGTCCCCGATGGCGATCCCGTCGTTCTGGACCTGCTCCTGGAGCGTGGCATCCACGACCGGCGCAACGATCTCCGTGACCCGGCCGATGCGGAAGGTGCCGTCCGACCCCTCGATCACCTCGGTCGGGGTGTCCTTGGCCACGGCCTCGAGCGCGGCCACGAACGCCGGGTCAAGCGCCGCGTTGCTGTCGATGAAGCCGATGTCGCCGGCCTGGTCCTTGGTCGGATCCGTGGACGTGGCTTTGGCCACGTCGTCCCACGAGGCGCCGCCCCGCAGGTCCGCCAGGGCCTTGCCGGCCGCAGCCTGCGCCGCGATCTTCTCCGCGTCGCTGGCGACCGCTTCGCCGGGAGCGAGCGTCGGCTGGATCGCGATCATCCATGCGTGCCGAAGCTCCGGCGTGGTCGCCTCGTCTGTCATCTTCGCGTCCACGTCGGCGTCGGTGACGGTGACCCCCTGGTCGGCGGCAAGCTTGGCCATCACCGTCCCGTCGATCAGCTGCTCGAGCGCGATCGGGCCTGCCTGCTGCGTGCGTTGGTCGAGGATGGACTGGCGCGTCTGCGCGTCGGCGGTGCGGATCCGGCCGGCGGTGAGCAGGGTGCGGATCCGGCGACTCTGGTACTGGACCCGGAACGCGTCGATCGCGAGCTGCTTCTGGTAGTCGTCCTTCGTGATCGTCTGGCCGTTGACCGTTGCCGCGGCAGCCAGGTGATCCCCGTACCAGGCGCTGCCCACGGCGACGGCGAGCAGCAGCAGCGCGATGATGACGATGAGGCCGAAGCCCAGGTTGTAGTAGAGATTGCGACGGTCCCGGTCATCCCAGGAGCGCGGCCGGTTCGAGCCCGGACGAGCGCGGAACGTCATGGGGTCGGTGGATCCTCGGTGTGGCAGCCGTCACAGCGACGTGATGGTTGTGCGGACGGCGCGGCGGGCAATGGTACCCCATGCGTGCGCGCGATCCGGACTGCGAGGCAATTCAGCCGTGTGGCAGTGGCCGCTCCACCATGCCTGCGGATCAGCCGGGCAATGGCTCGAGCCGGCGGCCGTCGTGCGCGAGCCGCTCGACGAGCGCCAGGTATCGACGGGATTCATGCTCCCACGCGAGCGCCTCGACGATCCCGCGGGTCGCCTCGATCCGCGCCTCGCGGTCCGCCGGGTCGTCGACGAGGGCGAGGAGCGCCGCCGCAAGGTCGGGCGCGTCACCCGGCATGTAGGGCGTCACGGTTCCCTCGCCGAACGTGCGCTCGACCATCGGCAGCCTCGACGCGACCACCGGCTTGCCCATCGCCGCGTACTCGTAGATCTTGGTCGACAGGCTGAAATCGGTGAACTCCGTGCGGCGGGTCGGGGCGAGGCCGACGTCGGCCGCTGCCAGCGCGGCGGGCACGGCCTCGATCGGGATCCGCCCGTGGAACGTCACCCGGTCATCGAGGCCGAGCGCGGACACCTGGTCATGGAGCGGGACCTCCGCGAAGTCACGTCCGTAGAGGTCGAGAGTGACCGGAAGGCCCGGGCGTTGCCGGCCGATCTCGGCAAGCGCACCGAGCACGACGTCAAGCTCGTACACCTGCGACAGCGCACCCGCATATACCAGGCGGAGCGTGCCGTCCGCCATAAACGGGCGGACCGGGTGCGCTGCCGGGTCGAACCGGGTCAGGGCGGGGCTGTTGCGGACGATGGTGACCTTGGACGCCGGCACGCCCATCGCGACGAGCCGGTCGCCGAGCGCCTCGTTGACGGTGACGGCCGCGGTTGCCATCACGATCGACAGCTTCTCCTGGGCGACCAGGGCGGCGTGCACGACGGGGTTCGACGCCGTCGGGAAGCGCATCCGGAAGAACTCGGGCATCGCCTCGTGGAGATCGATGACGACCGGCACCCCGACGAGCCGCTCCGGGAGCGCCGCGAACACCAGCGCGTCCGGGATCGTGTGCACCTGGACGAGCGCGTAATGGCGGCGGCGGTGTGCGGAGGCCAGGGCGACCATGGCCCGCACCAGGAACTCGCCATACTCGAGCAGGTACGTGCCGATCCCGGCGCCCTGGTGACGCTGGACATCGAGCCGGCGGATTCGGACACCTTCGAGCGTGCCCTCGGGCTCGCTGCCCTCGCGGCGCAACGCGAACACGTCGACCTCGCGCCCGGACGCCGCGACCGCCTCGGCCTCGCGCCGGACGCGCGGGTCCTCCTCGTAGTAGGCGTGGACGAGCATGGCGACGGGGCGGGGCCGGGTCACGCGGCGCCCCCATCGGTCCATTCGACGTCAGACGGCGCTCGGCCGGCGATGGCCATGCTCGCGGCAGGCTTCCGGTCGCTCACGTCGCGAGTCTACAGCCCGACGGAGGGACGCTCGCTGCTCGTCCGTCACGCCCACCTGTCAGGGGTAATCGGCCTCGACAGGCGACGCAAACTGACCGCTCGCGCGAGCGTCCCACTCGTCCGCGAGCCCGCGCAGCGTCGATGGGTACAGCCTGACCCGAGCGTCCAGCAGCGGGAGTGACAGCGCGACGTCGTCGGCGTCGAGCGGGAGGAGGAGGACTTGCCCGTCGCCGCCACCGAGCCGGGCAACGTACCGGTCCACCGCCTCGCGCAGACCCGCGTGGATCGCCTCGACCGCCAGCTCGTCGCGGCGCGAAGCGAGGCGACGGCGACGCACCGTGCGAAGCGGATGGCGTGCGACCCGGGCCAGCCGGCCAGCGCCTGACCCCAATGGGCGAACGCCGCCGAGCGCCGCCTGGGCCTCGCGGAATGCCCGCTCGTAGTCGATCTCGATCCATTCCGGACCGGCCGGCAGCACCTCGGGGTTGCTGCTCGCCCCGGTGACGATCGTCAGCCCGGCGGAGAGGCTCGCCGGCAGCGCTGCCGCGCGGGTGGCGGCGCTCGACCGACGCAGCCCGACGACGAGCGGCATCCGCCAGGGATCGCGCGATCCAACCAGGGGCGCTGGCGCGTGTCCGACAGGCGCGGAGCCGCGTGCGGGGGCAACGTCCGCCGGCACGATCCCGGTCGTGCCGGGACGCACCTTTCCGATCTCCTCGCGATACACGCCGACCAGCCGGGACGCGACGACGTCGGGAGCGAACCGGGTCCGCACGCGCGCCCGGAGGTGCTCCGGATCGAAGCTCGGGAGCCGGGCCAGCACCTCGCTGACCGCAGCGGCGAGGGCGGGCGCATCGAGGCCGGGGGCCACAACCCCGCACGTGCCGTCGTGGCCGACGATGCCTTCAACCCCGCCGGACGGGGTCGCTGCGACAGGAAGTCCCGAGGCCAGGGCCTCGGCCGCGACAAGGCCGAACGTCTCGAACGGGCTGGGGTGGACGAGGACGGCGGCCCTGGCCATCGCAGCCGAGATGCCGACGCGGTCCGTCGGTGGCTCGAAGGACACGGCGGCCGCGATTCCGAGCTCGGTCGCCATGGCCTGCAGCTCCAACTCCACCTCGATGCTCGGGGCGCGCCCGATCAGTCTCAGATGCAGCTCGGGGCGCTCGTCGTGGAGCAGGCGGAACGCGGCGAGCAGCACGTCGGTGCCCTTGTTGATGCTCCTGCCGCCGACCCACAGCAGCTCGTCCGGGTCTCGGTCGATGAGCCCCCCACCCGCGAACGCATCGATATCGACGACGTTGGGCACGACCTCGATCAGCCGCTCATCCACATCGAGCAGATCGGCCAGCCGTGATCGGAGGGCATCGCTGACGGTCAACAGGCGGCGTCGCGAGCCGAGCAGCCGGTGATAGGCGGCTCGGATCTCGTCGTCGGCGAGCTTGCTGCGGATCGTGCTGTCGTGCTCGGTCACGATCAGCGGAACCTCGAGCCGATCTGCGAGCGCGATCGCAGCGAGGCCATCCGGCACGCCGGTATGCGCGTGCATCACATCGATGCGCCAGCGCGCAGCAAGCTCCGCACCGAACACCAGGAGCGCCTCGGCCTGCCGCTGCGCAACGACGAGCTGGTCGACGGAGCCGTCGCGCCCGACCGGCGTGGTCGCGGGCAGGCGGGTCACCTCGATGCCGGGTGCGCCCCAGCGTCCGGGAGCCCACCCCGGCGATCGGTCGGCGATGGCATCAAGCCACGGACCCGGGATGCGAGCTCCGGCCGGGCCGTCGATCGTGCCGCCGTGCGATCCGCGCAGGTAGGCGGTCTCCCATGACGCGACCCGAACCCCCATCCCGGTGCCAGCGAGCGCGGCAACCTGGTCGGCGACGAAGATCCCGCGCCCGGGATTGTCGAATGCCGGATACCACCGGCTGACCACGAGCACGTGCAGGTCGGACGCCTCAGCACCGCGGCGAGCGAGAGCGGTTGTCCCTGCGACGCGAGCATGCTCCACCTGGGCATCCTAGCGTGTGCGTCCCGCACCCCCGATGGGTTCCGTGACCTCCCACGGCCGGCGCCGGAACCGGGCTCGAGCGCCGCCGCCGGGACGGGGACCGCGTGCTACCGTACCCCGGTTATGGAGACCGCCCGCGGGGCCACGCCCACGTTCAGCAGCAGCGCCGTCCGGCCGGGTCCTGTGGGCCTCATCCTTGAAGCGGTCGGGGAGCTCTGGTCCCGTCGACAGCTCGTCCGGTACCTGGTCCAGGCGGACCTCAAGAAGAAGGGTGCCGACAGCCTCCTGGGGAACCTGTGGTGGGTCATCGACCCGCTGCTGCAGATGCTGGTGTATGTCGTCCTGGTCACGGTCATCTTCCAGCGCCAGCAGGAAGCCTACCCGCTGTTCATCTTCGCGGCGATCCTGCCGTGGAAGTGGTTTACGAGCGCGATCGGCGATGCGATCACATCCGTGTCGGCCCAGGACCGCCTGATCAAACAGGTCCACTTTCCCAAGATCGTGCTGCCGACCGCCGCCATGACCGCGGGGATCGCGAACTTCGCGTTCGGGTTCATCCCGCTGCTCACCATCATGGTGCTCCTCTACCCGCACAAGCTGTCGCTGACCCTCGCCTTCATCCCCCTGATCGCCGTGGTGCAGCTGGTGTTCACGGCGGCGCTCGGGTTCGTCGTTGCGGCGGTGAACGTCTTCTACCGCGACGTCGGGAACGTCAGCCGACACGTGCTCCGGCTGTGGTTCTATCTGTCTCCTGCCCTGTACGGGCCGGTCACGATCAAGGACCTCGCCGACAGGCATCCACAGCTGTTCAAGCTGATGGAGATCAATCCGTTCTACGCCCTGTTCACGGCCTACCGCCAGGTGATCTACGGGGCGGAGACGGCCAACGGCGGCTCAACCCCACCGGGTGCTCCCGACTGGGCCAGCCTTGGGATCCTGCTCGTCGTCTCGCTGGGGCTCGTCCTGCTGGCGACGATCTTCTTCAAGCGGATCGAGCCGACGTTCGCGAAGGTCCTGTGAGCAAGAGCCTGCCGCCCCTGCGGGCCGACCAGCTGCCCGCCATCGAGGCCCACGCCGTGGGGGTCAAGTACAACCTGCGGCTGACGCGCAAGAACACGCTGCGCACGAGCTTCCGCAGCCTCACCTCGCGACACGAGGGCGAGCGTGACTTCTGGGCACTCAGGGACGTCTCGTTCAACCTCGTCCACGGCGAGTCGCTCGCGGTCATCGGACCGAACGGCGCAGGCAAGAGCACCCTGCTGCAGCTCCTTGCCGGGATCATCCTGCCGTCGGCCGGCTCGGTGGTGGTGCGAGGCCAGGTTTCCAGCCTCCTGACCCTGGGGGCCGGGTTCGACCAGGAGCTCAACGGGCGCCAGAACATCCTTCTCGCGGGCGCGTTCCTGGGCATCGAGTCGAAGGACATGGCGCGCCGCCTCCCCGGCATCATCGAGTTCGCCGACATCGGTCAGTTCATCGACGCGCCGATCAAGACGTACTCGACGGGCATGCGGGCCCGCCTGGGCTTCAGCATCGCGACCTCGGTCGATCCGGACGTGCTTCTCCTGGACGAGGTCCTCGCGACGGGTGACCAGGCATTCCGGGCCAAGAGCAAGGCCCGGGTCCTCGAGATCGCTGCGGCGGCCAAGGCCGTCGTCCTGGTCACGCACGACATGCACTGGGTCAGCGAGTTCTGCAACCGGGCGATCCTCCTGGAGCGCGGGCACGTCGTCGCGGAGGGCGACCCGGCAGACGTGGTCGCGATCCACGAGGAGCACAGCGAGCGCGACCGAGCCGCAAAGGCCGCGGCGCTGCTGGCTGCCGGCGCACGCTGATCGCCTCGGCCTAGCGGCCCGTACCCCGGTCCCGACCCAGCAACCCGCTCACCAGCTCCAGGTACAGCACGACGGCGGTCTCCCAGTTGTAGCGCTCGCGAGCAAGCCGCAGACAGCGCGCCCGCATCGCCGCCTGCGCGGCAGGGGCGAGGTCGAGGACCTCGCGGAATGCGCGCGCGAGGTCGGCAGGATCATCCGGGTCGGCCGTGGCGCCGATGCCTTCTGTCTCGACGATGGCCCGCATGACCTCGAGGTCGCGGCCTACGACGATCGGGGTTCCCGCGGTCATCGACTCCCAGAACTTGTTGGGCGTCGAAAGCCGCTGGTTGAGCGAGTTCGCGGGAACGGCGATGACCGTGACGTCCGCTGACGCCGCCCAGGCGCGGACGGAATCGGGGTGCACCGCGGGGAGCGTGACGTGACGTCCCTTGAACCGCGGGTCATCATCGCGCGACCGCTGGCGGTCCTCCCACGCGCCGAACCCCAGCAGGACCAGCGCGGCGTCGTCCACGGCGAGGACAGCCTCTGCCGCGGCGTCCAGGCCGCGCTCCCGGCCCAGCCGGCCCATGAACAGCACGATTCGACGCTCCGGCGGGATCCCGGATGCCTCCCTGATGAGGTTCGGGCGCTGGTCCGGGGGCTGCCACCGTGGTTGACAGTTCAACAGCACGGTGGGCCGCCGCGACAGGCTCCACGAACTTGCCAGGTGGTCGGCGATGGGGTCATTGACCGTCACCACCGCGTCGGCGCGCGCCACCCAGCGGCGCTCGCGGTACCGCCATACGGCCACCGCAGGCCGGGGCACTCGAGCCACATTGTTCGACTCCAGGATGACGTCGATCACGTCGTACACCACCCGTCCGGCACGACCAGCGTGCCTGGCCGCGGCCCCCAGGTCCACGGCGACCGGGATGGTCAGGATGCCGAACGCGTGGTAGAGATCTGCCGGCGGCAGATCCGCCCGGAGGGCGGCCCACCAGCCGCGAACATGGACGGGCCAGGCACCCAGCTTGATCACGGCATCACCGATCCGTCGAAGCCGCCCCGTGGCCCCCGTGCGAGTTGGCCGTGCGGCCTCGGTCGCCCAGCGCTTCCACACCCCGCGGGGCCGGTAGCGGCGGATCAGGACGTCGCCGTCACGCTCCTCCACAGGTTGCCGGCCGTCATCGACGGCAGCGATCTCGACGTCGAAACCCGCCTCGGCAAGGCTGCGCGCGACCCGGAGCCCCCGCGAGTACGGAGCGGCGGCGTTGGCGATGAGCAGGACGGCGCGTGGCCGGGGCGCGCGAGCACTCACCATGGGCGGCCGGTGAGCCGCCCGTAGGCCTCGAGCAGCCGCTCCATCTGCGTCTCCCAGTTGTAGCGATCGTGCGCCGCAGCGAGGGCCCGGTCCGCAAGAGCCGCGCGCTCGGGCGCCGGGAGGTCGAGGATGCCGCGGATCGCCGCGGCGATCGCGGCGGGGTCGGCCGGATCGCACAGAGCACCGCTCGCCGACTCGCGCACGATCCCGGCCATGCCCGGGAGATCGCTCGCGACGACCGGGACCCCCGCGGCGAGCGCCTCGAGGAGCTTGTTGGGCGTTGTGAGCCGGTGGTTGAGGGTGGACGGCTGGATCGGGATGGCGACGACATCAGCGCAGGCGACCCAGTCGAGAAGCTCGGTCGGCGGCACCGCGTCGATGACGTAGGCGCGGCCGCGAAGCTCCGATCCGGTCACCCGTTCCTGCAGGGCCGCCCTGAGCGGACCGTAGCCCATGAGGACCAGCACCGCGCGGTCGATGCCGACGATCGCCTCGAGCAGCTGCTCGATCCCGCGATCCGGCGAGAACCCGCCCTGGTAGAGGACCACACGGTCCCCGAGATCAAGGCCCAGGAGGTCGTGAAACTGCCGCCCCCTGGGTGACGGCGGTTCGAAGCGATACGAGCAGTTCATGACCACGAGCGGGGTGCCAATTGACCACCGGTGTGCCATGACCTCCGCATAGGACTTGTTGACCGTCACGACTTGGTCCACACGACGCGCCCATCGACGCTCGACCCTGGCAACCAGGTACCTGAGCGGAGCGGGGAGTCTGGCCAGGTTGCGTGCGTCGACGTAGACGTCGCGCGCGTCGTAGATCGTGCGGGCGCCGGCATGCCGCCCGGCGAGGCTGAGCGCGACCGGCACCCCCATGTACGCCATTCCGTGGTAGACCTCCGACCCCGCGTCCACGGCCCGGCTTGCGCGCTCCTGCGAGCGAACGACGAGGGCGATGGCCGCGATCCGCCAGATGCCGGCGGCCAGCCGTCGCGTCCGCGAAACCAGGCGCTGCACCCGAGCCGCATCCCGCGCGGGAGCCACCAGACCCTGTGCCGGACCGCCCTCGGACCGGGCGACGGTGGCGGGAGCCGGCCGTCCGGGGCGCCCCCTGCGGAGGACACGGCGCACCGTCGCCGGGAGCGGGAGCCCGTCAATGGCGTCGACGGGAACACGAACGATCCGGTACCCGGCCGGGTGGGTCTCGGCGGCCGCCAAGCCCGGGCCCAGACGCGCCAGCACCGTCACGTCGTGGCCGCGTCCTGCGAGCGATCCTGCGATCCGGTAGGTCCTCGAGTCGAACTCGGCCGTCGATGGCAGGACCAGGGTGACGCGCTGTGGGACCGGAACGGTGCTCACTCGGATCCCTGACCCGCAGCGAGCTTCTCGTACAGTGAGAGCAGGCCTGCCGACTCCGTCTCCCAGTTCCACCGGGCGTGTGCGGCGCGCAAACAGCGTGCACGGAGGTCTGCGCGCGCATCCGGATCGAGGTCCAGGATCGATCTGATCGCCTCCGCGAGAGCGCGCGTATCGGTCGGATCGCAGACGGTGCCGAGCGGGCCATCCGGGTCGTCAATGATAATTCGGCGGCGCTCGGGGAAGTCGCTCGAGACGACCGGCAGGCCGACGGCAAGGCCCTCGAACAGCTTGTTTGGTGTGGACAGGCGCTCGTTGAGGGTACGTGGCTGATTAGGCATCAGGCCGACGTCGGCCGACGCGACCCACCCGGCGAGCTCATCCGGCGGCACCGCAGGGAGCACGTGGACCCGACCGTCGAACACTGGCTCTGCGGCCCGAGCCTTCAGGACGGACTGGAGCGGGCCGTAGCCCATGAAAACCAGATGCGCACGTTCGTGGCGGAGTACACGCCAGGCCTCGACGAGTTCCAGCAGCCCGCGATCGGCGGTGAACCCGCCGTGGTACAGGGCAACCGGCGCGTCGCGCGAAATGCCGGCGGCGGAGCGCAACGGATCTGAGGGTTCCGCAGGTGGCGTCCAGCGAGGCGGGGCATTGTGCACGACCACGACCTCCTCGATCCCCAGATCTCGCCCCAGGAGCTCGCCGAGCGTACGGTTTACGGTCACCAGGGCAACTGCCGATGACGACCAACGGCGCTCCAGACGCCGGAACATCCGCTTCGCCCATGCAGGGCGGCGCGCATTGGAACCGGACTCGATGAAGTATTCATGGCTGTCGTAGATGACCAGGCCGCCGTTGCGGTCGCGAGCTCGCACCGCCGCCGGCAGGCCCGTCAGGTCGTGGCCGTGGTAGACGTCTGCCGCCGGCGCGGCCGCGGCCGCGGCAGCCGCCCACCCGAGCGTTCCCCATCGCCAGCGAATCAGCCAGTCGAGGGTTGATCCGCCGGGCGGTGGCCTGCGTCCTCGTGCCTCACCGATCACGTGCAGGGGAAGTCGTACAAGGGTCCATGCGGCCGCCCCGGCCGCGACGGCCAGTGCAAGGGCGACCTCGGCCAGGCCCACCGGAAGCCGCCCTGCTCCGCGACGCAACCGGTCACCGATCCAGTCGTGGAGGCGCCACGGGGACCGCAGGAACGTGAGCGCGATGCGCCAACTGCCCGGGATCGGCACGCGCTGGATCGTGACTCGATCCCGGTGCTCGATGCCCCCGCTCAAGGAGGTGACGTCGACCGGGCGGCCGATGATCGTGACCTCGTGGCCGGCCTCGGCGAGGCTCGCGGCCTCCCGGAGAACGCGTGCATCGTTCAGCACGCTGTTGTAGACGAACATCACGACCCGGCTCACGCGGGCGGGTCCTCGAACGACATGCCGCTCGGGTGGCCGCCGGGGGTGGTCACGAGCCGCCCACCGCGATGGCCGCGCTGATCGCTGCGGCGGCCCCCGCGGGGTGCAGGTCCAAGGTCCCTGCGCGTTCGGCGGCAAGCGCCGGGGCACGCTCCGGTGGCGCCAGACGGCGCAGCTCGTGACCGGCAAGGTCGCAATCCAGGCCCACCACCACCATCCGTCCTTCGCTCGCCTCGACCGCCTCGACCCACTCCGTGGTTCCCCGGAGCACGAGGCAAGGGACGCGGAGCCACGCGGCCTCCCGCTGGACACCGCCGGAGTCGGTGAGCACGGCAGCGGCGTGCAGCTGCAGGGTCAGCGTCGTGCGATACCCCTGCGGCTCGACGACCCGGATGCCGAGCGACAGCCCGATCCCGGCTGCGTCGAGAGCGGCGCGCGTTCCCGGATGGAGCGCGAGGATCACCGGCCGCTCCGGAGAAGCGGCGTCCGCGAGGAGATTCGACCAGGCCACCATGGCCGCAGGCTCGCGATTCTCCGCGCGATGAACGGTCGCGAACAGGTATCGCCCGGACTCCAACGGAACGCCCAGGCGGGTCCCGACCGCCCGCACCGCATCCGGGCTGCGGACCTCTCGCGAGACCCGCGCCGCGAGGTCCTGCATCAGGTCGCCGACCTCGACCACCCCCTCCGTGATGCCCTCGGCCGCGAGGTTCGCGACGGCCGTCGGCGTCGGCGCGAACAGCCACCGGCTCAGGTGATCGGCGACGACCCGGTTGATCTCCTCGGGCATGCGCCGGTCGAACGAGCGCAGCCCGGCCTCGACGTGCGCAACGGGGATCCCCAGCTTCGCGGCAACGAGGGCGCCCGCGAGCGTCGAGTTCGTGTCGCCGTACACGAGCAGAGCGTCCGGCCGGTCCGCGACGAGGATCGGCTCCAGGCGCTCGAGCATCCTGGCCGTCTGCTCCGCGTGCGTGCCACCGCCGACACCGAGCGAGTGGTCCGGCGCCGGCAGGTCGAGCTCGGCGAAGAAGGATCCCGCCATGGCCTCGTCGTAGTGCTGGCCGGTGTCGACGAGGACTACCTCGTGCCGTTCGCGCAGGGTGGGCAGCAGCGCCGCTGCCTTGATCAGCTGCGGCCGGGTCCCGATGACGTTGGTGATCCGCACCTCGGCCCGCCCGACGCGGTTACGCGCCTGCGGCGCGGGTCGCCGCCTGCACGCCAACGCCCACGTAGGAGACGCCGTCCGGCAGGGCCAGCGCGCGCAGGCTGTTGCGCCCGTCGAACACGATCGCGAGGTCCGGGAACCAGCCCGGATCGAGCGTCTCGAACTGCCGGTCGCCGGTCTGCGTGATCACCGCCCGGAACGGGCCGGGCGTCGCCCATGACCACGGCCTGGCACCGAGTGCCGCGACCTCGGCATCGTCCATGAGCGGATCGAATGCCCACACCTCGGCGCCGGCGGCCGTGAGCGCCTCGATCAGCGGGATCGCACGGCTGTAGGCCAGCTCCTTGACGCCCTCGCGGTAGGTCAGCCCGAGCACCAGCACCGGGGCTCCCGCGAGACCGCCGACAGCCGCATCGACAACGGCGACCGCGCGGTCTGACTGGCCATCGTTGACCTCGCGGGCTGTCTCGACCAGGCGCAGGCCGGGCGCGCGCGACAGGAGCAGGTGCGGGTACACGGGGATGCAGTGGCCGCCGACGCCGATCCCCGGCTGGTGGATGTGGCTGTACGGCTGGCTGTTCGCCGCCGCGATGACTTCCTGGGCGTCGATGCCCAGCGCGTCCGCCGCGTGCGCGAACTCGTTGGCCAGCGCGATGTTCACGTCGCGGTACGTCGTGTCGGCGAGCTTGCTGAACTCGGCTGCCTCGGACGAGGACATGGCCACGACCTCGGCGTCGAGCACGGACGCGTAGAACCGCGCCGCGCGAGCGGTCGATGCGGGGCCGATCCCGCCGACGAGCTTGGGATAGGCGGCGAGGTTGGCCAGCACGGCACCCGAGAACAGGCGCTCCGGCGAGAACGCAACGAAGAAGTCGCGATCCGGGACGAGCCCCGACACCTGCTCGAGGAGCGGCGCGAACCGGTTGCGCGTATCGCCGATGGGCAGCGTGGTCTCGAAGATCACGGTGCTGCCTGCGTGGACACCGGGCGCGATCGATGCGACGGCCGGGTCCATGTAGCGGTAATCGGGCTGGTGGTCGGCGTCCAGCATGACCGGCACGATGAGCACGACGACGTCGGCCTCGCGGGCAGCGGCAGCGGCATCGAGCGTCGCCCGGAGCCGGCCGGCCGCATGCACCGAGGCGACCATCTCGGCGAGCCCCGGCTCCTCGCCCACGTGCGAGCGACCGGCGTTGATCGTCTCCACGACCGCCGGGTTGACATCCACGGCGATCACGGTCCAGCCATGGGTGGCGAACTGGGCGGCCAGCGGCAGGCCCATCTTGCCCGCACCGACGACCGCGACCGTCCCCGCCGTGCCGTCCTCGCCGGCCCAGGGGCTGACGGACCGGGCCGGGGCGTGCGTGCACGGGCGCGCGGGCACGGTGATCGAGCCGCCGAGCATCGACGCGCCGACGGACGGGCGGCGCACGATCGTCATGCCGGGTTCTCCGCGGTCGTGGCCGGATCCACCAGCGAGACCGGCCGGGCGGACGACGCGGCCTCGAGCAGGGCGTTGGCGATTCGGACCGCCCAGGCACCGTCCTCGCCGTCCACGTACGGGCGCGAACCATCGCGGATCGCCCGCACGAACGCGTCGAGCTGGGCCTGGAGCGGCTCGTGCGTGTCGACCTCGATGTCAAGGACATCACCGGCGAACGTCGGTGCATAGCCCGCGATCAGCTGTGGGTGCGCGAGATCTGACTTCGTGAACGTGAGCCGCTGGGTCAGGTAGTCGAGCTCGAACATGCCCTCCTCACCGATGACCGTCAGCTGTCGTCGCTTGGCCGGGGTGAGCCAGTTCACGTCGAGCATGCCCGAGGCTCCCGACGGGAAGTGGAGCAGGCCGAACAGGAGGTCCTCGTGCGACGCGTGCTTTCGCTGGGCGAGCTCCGCGTACACGCGCGTGGGGCGCTCGCCGGCGATCCAGGACAGCATGTCGGCGTCATGCGTGGCCAGGTCCACGGTCACCCCGACGTCCCGGATCCGGGCCGGGAACGGTCCGGCGCGCCGGCTGACGATCGCGTAGATCGTGGTGAGCCAGCCCTCGCGCAGCAGCTCGCCGAGGCGCAGCACCGCCGGGTTGTATCGCTCGACATGGCCGACCTGCACGGGAACGCCGGCGGCACGACCGGCGTCGACAATCCGGGCGGCCTCGTCGTTCGTCGCCGCCAGCGGCTTCTCGACCAGGACCGGCACGCCCCGTTCGATCGCGGCCAGGGCGAGCGGCACGTGGGCAGTCGTGGGAGCGGCGACGACGACGGCGTCCAGCGCCGCCTCCCCGATCATCGCGAGCGGGTCCGACCAGCCCTCGGCACCGCTCGAAGCCGTCGCGGCCGCCAATGCGTCCGCCTCCGGGTCGGCGATTGCCACCAGCGTCGTGGCCGGGTTCGTCCCGATCACCCGCAGGTGGTTCCGACCCATCGAGCCAAGGCCGGCCAACCCGACCCGCAGCCTCTCGTCCGCGCTCACCGACGCACCGGCGTGGCGACGTCACGGATGGCAGTCACGATCGCGGACAGGTCCTCGTCGGTGAGCCGCGGGTGGACCGGGATCGCGAGGACCTCGTCCGATAGCTGCATGGTCACCGGCAGGTCGAGGTCCGCGGCGCCCGGGACGAACGCCTCGAGATACGCCTGCTTGTGGATCGGGACGGGGTAGTAGATGAGGGTGCCGATGCCGCGTTCCGTGAACCCGTCGATCACCCGCTGGCGCTCGCCCGGGAACCGCATCACGTACTGGTGCCACACGTGCTCCCGGCCCGCCGGCACCGCGGGCGTCAGGAAGTCGCCGCCGAGCTGCTCGGTCAGGAAGGCCGCGTTCCGGCGGCGCTTCTCGGTCCGTTCGTCGAGCCGGCCGAGCTGCGCCAGGCCGATGGCGGCTGCGAGGTCACTGGGCTTGTAGTTCGTGCCCAGGGACTCGTGGTAGTAGCGGACGCGCATCCCATGGTTGCGGAACATCCGGATCCGGTCGGCGACATCGTCGTCGTCCGTGGTGGCGAAGCCACCCTCGCCGGTCGTCAGGTTCTTGGTCGCGTAGAGGCTGAACATCGCCGGACCAAACCGTCCGGCTCGCTGGCCGTGATAGGTGGCGCCGTGCGCCTGCGCCGCGTCCTCGACGATCCACAGGCCGTGGCGCGTGGCGATCTCCACCAGCGGGTCCATGTCGGCCATGAGGCCGTAGAGATGAACCGGCATGATCGCCTTCGTCCGGGGGGTGATCGCGGCCTCGACCTGGGCCGGATCCATGCAGAAATCGTCCTCGCGGATATCCACGAACACGGGCGTGGCGCCGGACCGCAGGATCACGCTGGCGGTGGCGTTGAAGCTGAACGAGACGGTGATGACCTCGTCACCCGGCCCGATCCCCAGGGCGTGGAGGACCGCCTCCTGGGCCACCGTCCCATTGCTCATCAGGATCGCGTGCCCGACCCCGCAGTACGCGGCCCAGGCCTCCTCGAATGCGGCGGTCTTCCTGCCCATGGCGAGCATGCCGGAGCGAAGGACCTCGAGGACGGCTTCCTCTTCGGCCGCCCCGATGTCCGGTCTCGAGATCGGAATCATCTGGATTTCTCCATTTCGGTGGCGGCGCACGCATCGCCGCTGATCACGAACCGGGTGCCGCACCGAGGGCATGAAGCCGATCCGTCGTAGGTTGCGTCGACCCGACTGCCGCTGGCGTCGACGAGGCGCTGGCCGCAGAAGCAGACCCAGCCGATCCGGCGGGCCGGGTTGCCCGCCACCAGCCCGTGGTCGGGAACGTTGCGGGTCACCACGGACCCGGCGCCGACGGTCGCGAACCGGCCCACGTCCGTGCCCGCAACCACGACGGCGCCGGCGCCGATCGCGGACCCGGTTCGCAGGACGATCGGGCTGACCACCCAGTCGTCCGCGCGAGCCAGCTCGCCGGTGGCCGTGATCGCCCGCGGGAAGCGGTCGTTGGTGAGGATCGCGTTGGGACCGATGAACACGCCGTCCTCGACCGTCACCCCGTGGTACACGAGCGCCGCGTTCTGGATCTTGACGCGGTCGCCGATCGACACGCCCTCATCGATGAAGGCGTCGCGCCCGATGATGCACTCCGCCCCGATACGCGCACCGACGCGGATCTGGGCCCGGTGCCAGACGCTGGTGCCACGCCCGATCGCCACATCGGATTCGAGGTCCGAGGTCGGGTGGATGCGCGCGGTCGCGTCGATCACGGGTCTGGTGGGCTCCCTGCCTGGTCGCGGCTCACGCGAGCGCCGCGGAACCGGGCCACCGCAGCGATCTGCCGCGCTCCCGGGACCGTCGCTGAGTATAGCCGCCGTCCCGATCAGCCCCGACGGCGCAGGGCGCGGATCACGGTGCTCACCAGGCCGAAGGCGGCACCGGCCGCAAGGGCGCCTCGCCAGTCGAGCACGGGCCGGACGTCGCCCGACACGTGCTGGGCGATCATCACCAGCACGCCCGTCGGCCGGTTGATGGTCACGCGCTGGGCGATCAGCGTTCGGACGAGACTCTGGTCGATCGTCGCGTTCCGGGCGGCGACCGTCCCGGCGATCCCCTGGGTGACCCGGATCTCGCCCGCGAGCGCTGCGCCCAGGCTGCCGAGCTCGACGGCGGCGCGGTCGGCGCGGGCGGCGCCGATGCCACCCCACTGGACGAAGACCTCCTCGGCGTCGAGGCGCCCGATCCCGCCCATGCGGACATCGACGGCGCCGGCCGTTGCCTCGGCGATCCCGCCACGCTCGACCCGGATCACCGTCGCCGGGGCGGTCGAGGCGGGATCGGGCTCTGGGACGGCCGGCGCGTGGACCTTGGACGGCACCGCCTCGACATCAGCGGCCTTGGCCCTGGTCGTGGAGGCGACGTCGGGCGCCGGCTTCGCGGCGGCCCGGCGGCGGGGACGCTTGGGGGCGGCGGGCTTGGGCTCGGTCATCGGATGCCTCGGGTTGATCTGACAGGCTGACTGTGTGGTCGAGCCTACCGCATGGTGGGGGCCGTACCCAGGGTCAGAGTGCCCCGTTTCCGGCTTCCCGCTATCCTGCCCGCGGGTTGCTGACGCCGGATCGGGCGGCACTTCCCGCCGACCGCGAACCGCTTCAGCTGGAGCCGCAGGATGAACATCGGCCGCCACGGTCAGCCGGTGGCGTCGTGACGCGGACCGCCGCCGCCATGCTCGTCGCCGCCACACTCGCCGTCGGCGTCCTGGTCGGCGCCCTGGCAGGCGGATTGCTCGCGGCCCCGGGCCCGTCGCGGACAGCGCTGGCGTCACCGACCGCGTCCCCGGCCCCGACGACGAGCCCGTCGCCGACCGTGCCGGAGCCAACGCCCACCGCCACGCCGGCGCCGACACCGACCCCGGTCCCGACTCCGACCCCGTCGCCCACGCCGGTGCTGGTCCCCGATCCATTGACCGGCCTTCCGGTGACCGAGTCTGTCGCCTCGCGCCACGTCGTCGCCGTGATGGTCGACGACCAGACCGATGCTCGACCTCAATCGGGGTTCTCCAGCGCCGGCATCGTGTGGCAGGCCCCCGCGGAGGGCGGCATCCCGCGCTACATGATGCTGTTCCAGGACGGCGATCCGGCGGCGGTTGGTCCGGTCCGCAGCTCGCGCCAGTACTTCATCGTCTGGGCATCGGAGTGGAAGGCCGTGTACGTCCACGTCGGCGGCTCGCCACAGGCGCTGGCCACGCTCCACTCGTCCCAGGGTCGCGGCGGCCTCGTGTATGACGCCGACGAGTTTCGCTACGGTGGCAAGTACCTGTGGCGCATCAAGCAGCGGAACGCGCCGCACAACGTCTACACGGACGGCGCGCATCTTCGGGCCCTGACCAAGCTCGTCGGCGCCAAGGCGGTCCCCAACCAGGCACCGCTGTGGAAGTTCGCACCGGCCCTGAACCTGGTCCATCGGCCCAATGGGGGCACGATCGTCGTCCCGTACGACGCCAACAAGATCACATACTCGTACGACCGGGTGACGAACACCTACCCCAGGACCGTCACCGGGGAGGGCAAGCAGTTCGACGCGGCAGCCGACGTGCGAGTGGCACCCACCAACATCGTCATCATGGTCGTCAAGTTCGGGCCCCTCAACGACGGGTCGCACAAGCACCGTCTCGAGGCACAGCAGATCGGCAGCGGCACGGCATGGATCGCGACCAACGGCACCACGGTCAAGGGCACCTGGCGCAAGAAGTCGACCACAGCGCCAACCCTGTTCTACGGGCCGGACGGCAGGCAGGTGACGCTGACCGTCGGGCAGACGTTCGTGCAGGTGGTGAAGACGGGCACCGGGATCACGATCAAGGACGGTGCGGCACCGGTTCCGACAGTGCCCCACCTGGACCAGCTGCTCGAGCTCTGACCGGGCGCCTCAGAGCAGGGGTGCGCGCCGGGCGACCTCCGCCCAGACCGCCCGGGTTTCACGCGCCACGTCCGCCCAGGTCCGGTCGCGTTCCGGCCGTTCGGCCGTTGCCGCCACCAGGCCGGCATGGAGATCGTCGTCCGACCAGGCGGCCCGCAGGGCCGCGGCCAGCCGGGTGGCATCGCCCGGCTCCACCAGGATCCCGGCCCGCCCCACGATCTCCTTGAGCGAGCCGACCGCCGAAGCCACGACCGGCACGCCCGCGGCCAGCGCGTCAAGAGCGGAGAACGAGGCCGCTTCCGAGCGAACCGGCAGCACGAGGAACCGGGCCCCCGCGACGAGCGCGGCAAGGCGCGGCTCCGGCAGCCGCGGGGCATAGGCGAGCAGCTCCGAGATGCCCTCCCGTGATGCGGCCCGGGACAGCGCCGCGCGGTCCGCCGGGGAGGCCCCGATGAGGCACACCCTGGGCGGCCAGGGAACGCCGTTCGGGGCCGGCTCGGCGGCAAGCGCCGTGAGCGCGGCCAGCAGCGTCGGCAGGTCCTGGCGCGCATCGTAGCGACCGGCGTAGACCGCGTAGCGATCGCCGAGGCCCAGGCGTTCCCGCTCGCGCGCCGCTCCCTCGATCGCGCCGATTGCGTAGGCGGGACGGGCGGCGAGCGGGACGACGCGCAGACGCGCTGCCCGGACGCGGAGGAGGAGACGAGCCTGGGCGGCGGTCTCGCGCGCCGGGACGATCACCGCCGCGGCATCGCGCAGGAGCCGGGCACGAAGGCGTTGCCCGAAGCGTGCGGCCACGCCGCGCTGGTACGCATGCGGGAGCTCCCACGGGGCGAGGTCGAGCAGCGTCGCGACGATCGGGATTCGCGACGCGATCGGCAGCGCACCGGCGGCCGCGTGATACACGGCGCCCGTGGCCCCTGAGCGCTCAGCACGCCAGCCGGCACCCACCGACGCACCGCGGAGCATGACGGGGTCGACCGTGAGCGCACCGGATCGCAGGAGGCGAGTGGGCGGCAGCAGTCGGTGCCCGATCACCGGCAATCCCGGCCAGCGGGCGGTTGGGTCATCGAGGTCCGAGGCGAGCAGGAACGAGAAGGATTCGCCGGGCATCGGGTCGGCCGCAAGCGCTCCCAGGAGGCCGTCGAGGTACGCGGCGGTCAGCGGGGCGCGCTCCGGGTCCTGGAGTGGACGCACGTCCATGACCACGCGGACCCCGGGAAGTGTCGCTGCGGGGGCTTCGGAGGCGCCCGGCCGCCACCCCGGCCGAGCGGGTCCGGTCACGGGGTCCGTCGTGCCGGAGCGCGCCCGCGGAGCTCGTCCCAGCGCAGCCCGACCACGACGAACAGCGCCTCCACGATGATCCGCCGGCTCATCTTGGACGCGCCTGCCCGACGATCGCGGAACGTGATCGGCACCTCGGCGATCCGGGCCCCGAAGCGCGACGCGCGGTAGGTCATCTCGATCTGGAACACGTAGCCACCAGCCCGCACGCCGTCGAAGGGGACCTCCGCGAGCGTCGACGCCCGCCATGCCTTGAACCCCCCGGTCAGGTCGTGGGGACCGAGGCCGAGCATGATCCGTGCGAACACCGAGCCGCCGCGGGAGATGATGCGCCGGAACAGCCCCCAGTCCATCACCCCGCCGCCGCGAACGTAGCGCGAGCCGATCACGAGATCGCTTCGCCCGGCGAGGACCGGCTCGATGAGGGCCGGCAGGGCCAAGGGATCGTGGGACCAGTCCGCGTCCATCTGCACGACAACCTGCGCCCCGCCCGCGAGGGCGTCGCGGAAGCCGTCCAGGTACGCGCGGCCAAGCCCCTGCTTTCCCGGCCGGTGCCGGACGCGGATCCGCTGATCGTCGGTGGCGAGCCGCTCGGCGAGCTCACCGGTCCCGTCCGGCGAGCTGTCGTCGATCACGAGCAGCGTCGCTCCCGGGAGCGCCTCCAGGATTGCCGCCGAGATGCCGGGGAGGTTATCCGCCTCGTCGTAGGTCGGCAGGCAGATCCAGGTACCGGCGCCCGAGGCGTCGGCGGCGCTCCGATCGAGGGGGCTCGGGTCGAGGCTCATCGCAGGCGAGTGTAGCCGCCGGATGGGCCCGTCACTCGCGCAACAGGCCTACGGGAGGGCCCGCAGCGCGCTCAGCACCGCGTCGCTCACCGCGCCCGGGCCGCCCAGGATGACGATCTTGGCGGGCTTGAGCCGGGTGAGCTCGGCGGCGATCGCCGGCGGCAGGGCCTTGGGGTCGGTGAGCAGCAGCGGGGCCCCGTCCTTGCCGGCCACGGGAGCGCCGGTGAGCGCGTCGGGGAACTGGGTGCCGGTGGCGATGTACGCGACCGGCACGTTCGAGCCGAAGCTCGCGGCGCTGATCGCGGCCGAGGTGTCGTACAGGGTCTGGCCGAACAGGCGGGTGACCGTGCCCGCGTAGTGGCGCAGCGCGCTCAGCACCGCGTCGCTCACCGCGCCCGGGCCGCCCAGGATGACGATCTTGGCGGGCTTGAGCCGGGTGAGCTCGGCGGCGATCGCCGGCGGCAGGGCCTTGGGGTCGGTGAGCAGCAGCGGGGCCCCGTCCTTGCCGGCCACGGGAGCGCCGGTGAGCGCGTCGGGGAACTGGGTGCCGGTGGCGATGTACGCGACCGGCACGTTCGAGCCGAAGCTCGCGGCGCTGATCGCGGCCGAGGTGTCGTACAGGGTCTGGCCGAACAGGCGGGTGACCGTGCCCGCGTAGTGGCGCAGCGCGCTCAGCACCGCGTCGCTCACCGCGCCCGGGCCGCCCAGGATGACGATCTTGGCGGGCTTGAGCCGGGTGAGCTCGGCGGCGATCGCCGGCGGCAGGGCCTTGGGGTCGGTGAGCAGCAGCGGGGCCCCGTCCTTGCCGGCCACGGGAGCGCCGGTGAGCGCGTCGGGGAACTGGGTGCCGGTGGCGATGTACGCGACCGGCACGTTCGAGCCGAAGCTCGCGGCGCTGATCGCGGCCGAGGTGTCGTACAGGGTCTGGCCGAACAGGCGGGTGACGACGAGGTGCTGGACGGTCACCCCGAATGCGGCCACCTGGGCGGGGGACACCGGGCTGACCGACGGCGCCGTGTAGGTGACCGATCCGGACTTCCCCACCAACTGGAGCATGTACGTTCCGTCGGCGACAGGCACCCCGGCGACCTTCGCATCCCAAGCGTAGTGGCGGGCGCCCGCGGCTCCCGCGGTCAACGTGCGCGTGTCCACGAGCGTGCCGTCGGAGCGGTACACGCGCAGCTGGAGGGTGCTCAGAGCAACGGTCGTCTGCCAGTCGAGCTGCACCGTATCGTGATCACCGTCGCCGTTGGGCGACACGAACCGGCTCCCGGCGTTCGCGACACCCAGGCTGGCGGCCCCGAGACCGTTGAAGCCGAGGCTGCGTATCCCTGCGTCAACCGTCGTGGAGTTGGGTGCCCGATACGCGCCGATATAGCCGGAGGGTGTCGCCACGGGACCCGACGCCATCCACACGCCGACCTCCGCAAACGTCACCGTGCCCCATTCGAGGACCGGTTGCGTGACCTGCCACCAGACGTAGCCGTCGGCCGTGACCGGACCGCCGGTCACGGCGACGATCGTGCCGGTGTCGACGGTGCCCAGCTTCGCCGCCGACGTGTCTGGGCCGGTTCGGTACGACAGGCCATCGGTCCGCACCTGGCCGAAGCCACCGACCGCCAGCGACGGGCTGGGGCTCCAGGTCGAGGTGATGTCCCACGCGGACACGTTGCCCTTCGTGTCCCGTGCGCGGGTGCGGAACGCATAGCCATGGCCGGACTGGCCAAGCCAGGTGTCGGACTCCGCCGTGGTGCCGGAGAGCCAGGCCGTCCACGGACCGCCGTCTTTCGAGACCTGGACGTCGTACGAGGCAACCCCGGACGTGTCCGAGCCCGCCCAGGAGACCGTGAACCCCTCGTCCCGCTGGGTCGTGCCGAGCATCCGGACGCCGGTGACGGGGCCGGTCACGTCGGTCAGGAACGCGTCCGAGATGGCCCGGTACAGCTCCGGGTGGCCGCCGTCGTAGCCGAGCGCCCAGATTCCGGCGCCGCGCAGGCCGTACGTGTTCACGAGCTCGTAGCGAAGCCTCATCGACTCTGCGTCGTCGTAGTAGACCTGCCGCCAGGTCTGTACGCAGCCGTAGGTGGTCGTGCAGTTCGTCCGCTGGTAGGCGAACCACGGCGTCTGCTCGCGGCTGTCCCAGCGGCGCCCGTACTGGGCCACCAGGTCGACCACGTTCCCGTAGTTCACGGCGGCGCTGTACCCGTACTTGGCACCACTCTGGCTGGCCGCGTTCACCGCATCGGTCGCCGTCGACCACGCCCGCCCGTACCACGGGAGGCCCAGGATCACCTTCGACGGGCTGACCCGGGCCGTGTAGGAGCGAATGGTGTCCGTCAGGTCGTAGGCGGGACCCGACAGCGGATCGATCGAGCCAACGTAGGATGACGATGAGGTCCGATAGTCGTAGCCCATCACGAAGATGGCGTCGGCCGCGCCCGCGGCGACGGAGGCCTCGATCGGGTAGTTGCCGATCCAGCCCGTGGTGTCGTACGTCAGCTGGTACCCGGGGGCCACCTTGTCGAGCTCCGTGCGCATCGTCCGCAGCAGCGCGACGAAGTCGTCCTCGTGGCCGCTGACGACCGGCTCGAAGTCGAGGTTGATACCGTCCGCTCCCCGGTCCCGGACGGCCGCAACGGCCTGCTGCGCGAGGTTGAGCCGGGCAGCGCTGCTGCCGAGCAGCGCTGCCTGGACGTTTGCCTGGGTCGTCGACCATGCGAACACCGAGAGGGTGAGCACGACCCGCGTCCCGTGGCTGTGGGCGGCGTTGATGACCGAGGTGAGGCTCGAGCTCGTCCAGCCGCCCCACCCGGTGGTCGTCGAGCCGTCGCTGTTCTTCTTGAGCAGGTTGCCCGCACTGTTCGCACCCACGGAGAAGTACGCGATCGTCGACAGATCGTCGTAGTTGAGCGTCGACGCCGATCCGGACACCTCCCAGTACGGCAGGAAGCCGAACACCTGCCGCCGCAGGCCGGAGGCGGCGGTCGTTTCGGACGTGGCCGTGACGGGGGCGGTCCAGGTGGCGCCGGCCGCATCGCCGGACACGCCGCCGCCGTTGGAGTCGACGGGTGCGGGGTCGGTTGACGGCGCGGCCACGTCCAGGGTGACCGGGACGCCGCCGGACGCCGAGGTGGACCAGCTGCTGCCCTGCGGGCTGCGCGCCATGTCGCGGCCGCTCGCTCGACCGGCGGGAAGCGCTGTTGGCGCCCGCCCATCCACCGGCCAGCGATCCGTGGACCGCGGCGTGAACGGCGTGTCGACACGCGCGCCGGGCGTGAACGCGATCTTGTCAGAGGCGTGGGCCATCGCCTCCTCATACGGCACCGACGGTTGTGGCCGGCCGACCTCCGTGATCGCAGCGCGATCCGCCGCCGATTCGGTGGGCGCCGGCTCAGCGTCGGGCGCGGACGTACGGGCGGCCGGCGGGGCGGTGGGCGTCGCGGCGATCGCCGGAACGGGCACGATGCCGACCACGAGCATTGCGACGAGGAGGACCGTCGCGACGGGGCGGCCGCGGAGCGCGAAGCGGGGTCGGGTCACGGCCGTCCTCTTGGCAAACCTTGCACGGACGCGTCGCCTGACCGCGACGTGCCTGGCGGGACGCCCACCGAAAGAGTCTCGGTGCTCGAGCCAGTATCGTCCACCCGCCGTGTGGGCGGGTACAACCTGACCATCGTCCCTATGTCAACCAGTACGGTGTGGTTGGGGACACTCCGGTTCGGTTGGTCCGACGCGTCGATCCGCCCGTCGTGATGGCGGGGACTACCGGGCCGGCTCAGTAGGCAGCCAGCGCGCTCAGCACCGCGTCGCTCACCGCGCCCGGGCCGCCCAGGATGACGATCTTGGCGGGCTTGAGCCGGGTGAGCTCGGCGGCGATCGCCGGCGGCAGGGCCTTGGGGTCGGTGAGCAGCAGCGGGGCCCCGTCCTTGCCGGCCACGGGAGCGCCGGTGAGCGCGTCGGGGAACTGGGTGCCGGTGGCGATGTACGCGACCGGCACGTTCGAGCCGAAGCTCGCGGCGCTGATCGCGGCCGAGGTGTCGTACAGGGTCTGGCCGAACAGGCGGGTGACCGTGCCCGCGTAGTGGCGCAGCGCGCTCAGCACCGCGTCGCTCACCGCGCCCGGGCCGCCCAGGATGACGATCTTGGCGGGCTTGAGCCGGGTGAGCTCGGCGGCGATCGCCGGCGGCAGGGCCTTGGGGTCGGTGAGCAGCAGCGGGGCCCCGTCCTTGCCGGCCACGGGAGCGCCGGTGAGCGCGTCGGGGAACTGGGTGCCGGTGGCGATGTACGCGACCGGCACGTTCGAGCCGAAGCTCGCGGCGCTGATCGCGGCCGAGGTGTCGTACAGGGTCTGGCCGAACAGGCGGGTGACCGTGCCCGCGTAGTGGCGCAGCGCGCTCAGCACCGCGTCGCTCACCGCGCCCGGGCCGCCCAGGATGACGATCTTGGCGGGCTTGAGCCGGGTGAGCTCGGCGGCGATCGCCGGCGGCAGGGCCTTGGGGTCGGTGAGCAGCAGCGGGGCCCCGTCCTTGCCGGCCACGGGAGCGCCGGTGAGCGCGTCGGGGAACTGGGTGCCGGTGGCGATGTACGCGACCGGCACGTTCGAGCCGAAGCTCGCGGCGCTGATCGCGGCCGAGGTGTCGTACAGGGTCTGGCCGAACAGGCGGGTGACGACGATCGGATCGTGGTTGAGCACGAATGTCGCGGTCGAGGCCAGCGTCGGATTGGCCCACGCGTCGTCCGCTGTGAGGCGCCACCGGTACGTGCCGTCGGGGGCAAGCGAGCCACCGACGATCCCGTCCCAGGTGATTGCAGCCGTATCACCGGTTCCGCTGCGGGTCGCGAGCGATGAGCCCTTGCCGTCCTCGATTGACAGCGTCCATGACGCCGTCTCCGAGATTTCCACGGTCAGCTGGTACGTGTCCCGATCGCCGTCGCCGTTCGGCGTGAACAGGGCGTTGCCGTCGCTGACCGACCAAACTCTCGGAGACTGGCTGTCGCGCGGCGTGGCGGTATCGCCGATCATCCAGCCGCTGCTCGATCCATCGAGGGTCTCGACATCGAGCAGCTCTGCGCCGTCCGTGGTCGAGGTGATGTCCGACACGCGCAGCTTGTCGTTCATCGGCAGCGTCGTGATTGGCGTCGGCGAGGACGGCTCGGCTGCAGTGTCGCCGGCGCTTCCGGCGGCGGCGTGCGCAGCAGCGGCGTCTGCCTCGGTTGCATACACAGGAGCATCGTCCACGGCAACGCTCGCGGCGCCGGGCGCCTGGAAGTCGGTCGGGTCGGTGTCGGTCGATGCGAAGCCCGCGCCCGTGACGTCCGCGGTCGTCAGCGTCATCGATCCGGTCATGGCGCGGTAGTAGCGGCTGGTCGAGTTCTCGGGATCAAGCTGGTAGGTCTTGCCGGGAGTGCGCACGGACGGGTATGACGCCACGTGGCCGTTTGCGTACGGCATCCCGCGCCACAGCTGATCGATGGTCTGCCGAGTCGTGAACAGCCGGGTGATGTAGCCGCTGTGACTGTGCCCGTCGGCGATGACCGCGCCGGCGCCCGCCTTGAGGAACGCCGACGCGTAGTTGTCGACTCGCTGCTGCGCGACGCTCAGCGTCGGCTCGGCGTTGCCGGGCTCGGAATTGCCGGAGGCGTAGCACAGGTGGAACAGCAGGACCACGGCGTTCGGCGCAGGCGTCAGCGTCCTGATGGACGGCTCGCCGTAGTACTTGTTCACATAGTCCGAGCGGTCGCCGTCGACATTGAGCCCGAAGCCGTCCTTCGTCGTGAACAGGGGGTCGTAGGTGTACGGGCTCGGCCAGCCATTGCCATGTCCGAGATAGACGACGATCGATGCGCCATTCACGGCCGCCTTGACATTCGACCACGTCGCGTTCGGGCTGTAGACCCTGACCACGTTGCTGGTGTACGCAATCGCCTCGGCGTAGATCTGGTCCGCGTACGACCGGTAGGTCGAGGTCGCGCTGTGCGTGGCGCCGACGATGATCGCGACCTTGGGGCCCGTGGCCGCGGAGGCGCGAGATACGGTCGCCGGGGCAAACGTGCCGACACCCACGAGGAACACAGCGATGAGAGCGAGGGCCAGCTTGCGCAAGGGATGAGGCTCCGGTCATTTGCGGGCGCCCGGCAATAGACCGGGCAGGGATCAGTGCCCTGCAAGCGTCGTCGCGCGCGGGTTCGGAGCCAATCGCGGGATGGTCATGGCGCGCGTGGCCCTTTCGACCCGGTGCTGGTTCGGAGCGCAGCACACAGGTGCGGACCGGGGCAGTGTGTCGGGCGTGTCGCGGGCGCGGCGCCCGGTGATCGAGGCGGCCGGTCAGTGGCCTCGAAGCGTCCGCCGCAGCGCGGGCACGGCATCCGCGAATGCCTCGCGCCAGCCGCGCATCGGCTCCCCCGACGGCAGCGGCGTGGGCTCGAGCACAGCCCAGCGCGGGGGCGTCGACGCCCGGGGCCAATCGGCGCCCGGGATGTCGAGCACGTCGACATCGATCGCGGCGGCGCGGAGAACCTCGCGCGCCCAGCCCGCGCGCGAGGCGCGACCCTCGTTGACCAGGTGGTGGACCGCGGTCCGTTCGATCCGGCCGGTCCATAGGCGTCTTCGGCGAGGAGCTCGCACAGCGCCTCGGCGACGTCGGGGGCATAGGTGGGGCTGCCGATCTCGTCGCCGACCACGCGCAAGGACTCCCCGGCACCGCGGGCCCGGATCGCCGCTGCCGCGATCTTGGCGGGGAAGTCGTTGCCCGGCGGTCCGTGGAGCCACGATGTCCTGACCACGGCGAGGCGGGGCCCGGCCCCGGCACCACTCCCGATCGCTTCGCGAGCCAGGCGCTCCGCCTCGGCCTTGCTTGCGCCGTACGCGTTGATCGGGTCGAACACGTCGTCTGGTGCGTACCCGGCACCGTCCGTGCGCCGCCCATCGAAGACCTCGTTGGTCGAGATCAGGATCAGGTCGACCCCGCTACCAACGCAGGCATCGGCGAGCGCCCGCGTTGCCGTTGCGTTGCGTTGCAGCGCGAGCTGCGGATCCCGGGCGCAGCCGTCGACGTCGGTCCAGGCTGCGGCATGGATCACCACCTCCGGCCGATCGCGATCGATGAGCGCGGTCGCGGACGCCTCGGTGAGCGTGTCCAGGTCGAGCTCCGGCCGGCTCCACGCGATCGGGCCCATGGGGCCCGTGAACGGGGCCGCACCGAGGGCCTCGACGAGGGCGCTGCCGAGCCGGCCGCGTGCACCGGTGACGGCCACGCGCACCGGTCAGGGAACCTCGTCCACGGCGACGCCGTTCTCCAGCCGCTCGGCGTACTGGCGGGCGTAGTAGGCATCCCAGTCGGCGGTTCGCGACTGGGCGACCCAGTCGCGATGCTCTCGGTACCAGGTCACGGTCGCCGCCAGGCCCTCGTCGAACGCGACGCCCGGCCGCCAGCCGAGCGTCGCCAGGCGATCGCCGTCCATGGCGTACCGGCGGTCGTGCCCCGGCCGGTCCGGGACCGTCCGCACCAGTGACCAGTCGCGGTCACAGGCGGCCAGCAGACGACCGATCACGTCCCGGTTCGGCAGCTCTTTGCCGCCAGCGACGTTGAGGACGTCGCCCGAGTCCGCGTGCCGCAGCACGAAGTCGATCGCGGCGGCATGGTCGGCCACGTGGAGCCAGTCGCGAACCTGCATCCCGTCGCCGTACATCGGCAGCGGCTCGCCGGCCAGCGCGTTGGTGATGAACAAGGGGACCAGCTTCTCCGGATGCTGGTATGGCCCGTACGTGTTCGAGCCCCGGGTCACCACCGTGTCGATGCCGTACGTGACGTGGTAGGCGCGTACGAGCAGCTCGCCCGCCGCCTTCGCCGCCGCATACGGGCTGCGCGGCGCGAGCACGTCGGTCTCGACGCTGCGCCCGGTCGGGATCGAGCCGTAGACCTCGTCGGTGCTCACCTGGAGGAAGCGCGGAGCGACCGGTCGCGCGCCGTCACGGGCGCGCTCGGTCTCGTTTCGTGCCGCCTCCAGCAGGACGTGGACGCCGATCACGCCGGTACGCAGGAACGCCTCGGGATCGAGGATCGACCGGTCGACGTGCGTCTCGGCGGCGACGTTGACGATGGCGTCCGCCTCGGCGGCCAGCGGCCCGACGACCGCCGGGTCGGCGATGTCGCCGTGGACGAACGCAAAGCGCGCCGCCTGCTCCGGGTCAGCCTCCACCTGGGCCAGGTTGGCCCGGTTGCCGGCGTAGGTGAGCTTGTCGAGGACGGTGATCCGGGTGCCATCACGGCGACCGAGCACGTCGCGCACGAGCTGGCTGCCGATGAACCCGGCGCCGCCGGTGACCAGGAGGTGCGCCTGGTCCGGGAGGTGAGAGCTGGTCGTCATGGTTCGATCGGGTGGGCCGGCGGCGGTAGGAGCTGACCGGCCTCGTCATCCGCGCTCGCAAGCTCGGCCGCCTGGAGCAGCGACGCGACGGTGCCGGCGTCCGTCCACTGGCCGTCATAGACCGCGGTGAACAGGCCCCCTGACGGGATGTATCGGTTGAGGACGTCGGTGATCTCGAACTCACCACGGCCGGAGGGCGCCAGCGTCTCGATGACATCGAAGGCGTCGGGACGGAGGAAGTACACCCCGATCGGGATCAGGTCGCTCTTGGGATGAGCGGGCTTCTCCTCGAAGCCCAGCACGCGTCCCTCCGCGTCCAGCTCCGCGACACCGAAGCGCTCCGGGTCCGGGACCCGATAGAGCAGGGTCCCGGCGCCCCATGCACCGTCGTCGAACGCCAGGGCAGTGGCCGCCAGCGAGGGACCCCGGAGGATGTTGTCGCCCAGGACCACGCAGAACGAGTCGGCGCCGATGAAGTCCCGCGCGAGCCCGATCGCGTGGGCGATGCCGAGCGCGCCGCGCTGATACCGGTACGTCAGGTCGAGGCCGAGATGCCGGCCATCGCCGAGGAGCTCCACGATGTCCCCGACGCTCTTGCCGCCGACGATCACCATCACCTCGCGGATCCCCATCCCGGCCAGCGTTTCGAGCGGGTAGTAGATCATCGGCCGGTCGTAGATCGGCAGCAGATGCTTGTTGGTGACAATGGTGAGCGGGAACAGCCGGCTCGCGGTGCCACCGGCGAGGACGAGGCCCTTCATCGGCGACAGCCTAGCAGGGCCGCGGCCGGCGATGGTCACCGGGGTCGCGCAACCGGGCGCGGCGATTTCGCCACCCCGGCTGGCAGGGTCACGCCCCGGGTCGCGCCGTGGATCAGGGTCGGGAGGAGCTCGTCGGTTCGGGCGAAGGCGTGTAGCAGGGCACCTCGCCATCGGGCACGACACCGTCGGTCCCGCACGGGACGGGCTGCTGGTCGACCGGCGGCAGCCCGCCCTGGTAGTCCGTGATGATCAGTGCCATCTCGAACGAATCGAGGTTCGCCGCGGGCGCCAGGAACGCCGTCTGGACCACGTCGTTCACGTCGCGCTGCACGTCGACGACGCTGCCCAGCACCAGGCCCTTAGGGTACGGGGACCGGAGGCCTCCCGCCAGCTCGATCCCGGCGGTGAACACCTCCTCCTCGGGCGCGATCTGCACCGAGGAATCGATGTTGCGCATGACGAGGACGCCGCCGGCCTGGCCACCGACCTCGCCCGCCGCCCCGGAGCCCAGCAGCATGCCGACCACGGTCGAAGACGGGTCGCTGATCAACGTCACCTTGGCGAAGTTCGGGCCGACGTCCGTGACGCGACCAGCCAGCGCGCCGCCCTGGACGACGACCGCATCGCCCTCGGCGATTCCGTCATCGGTGCCCTTGTCGAGGATCACCAGGCGTCGCGTGTCCAGCGACTCCCGGCCGATGACGCGCGACGCGACGGTGGCGTGGTCGAACCCGCTCTGGAGCTGCAGCAGAGCCGTCAGCTGATCGTTCTCGCGCTTGACCACCTCCAGCCGCGCGTTCTCGTTGGTCAGGCGCTCGTTCTCGTCGCGTAGCGCCGAGTTGTCGGTCCGCAGCTGGTCGATCTCGCCGATCGCGCGTGCGACACCCGCGACGCCGTCGGCAGCCCCGGCGATCGCGCCCTGGAGCGGACGCAGCGCGAACGACATCCCACTCTGGAAGTCCTGGACGTACGGGTTCGCGGAGAAGGCCATCATCAGCAGCGTCACGGCGAGCAGGATCGTGAACGTGATGCCGCGACGGCGGGCCTGGCGACTGGCGGCGATGCGTGTGGTCATGGCGCGAGCTCCGGGGGCCGGCCCCGATCCGCCGGGGCGGGCTGTGCGGTGATCAGCGCGGCGGGCGGCTGTAGGTCTCGGTGACGAGGACGCGCTCCATGGACGGGCTGGCCAGCTCCTGGAGCACGACGCCCGTGCCACGCGCGACGCAGGTCAGCGGGTCGTCGGCGACGTGCACCGGCATCTGGGTCGCCTCGGCGACGCGCCGGTCCAGGCCGACGAGCAGGGCACCACCGCCGGCAAGCACGACGCCCTGGTCCATGATGTCCGCCACGAGCTCCGGCGGCGTCTCCTCGATGGTGTCCTTGATCGTGTCCACGATCTGGGCGACCGAGACCTCGATCGCCTCGCGGATCTGGTCGGCGCCGACCTCGACCGAGCGCGGCAGCCCGGTCAGCAGGTCGCGCCCGCGAAGGGTGACGCGCTGCAAATCCCACTCGCCCGGGTAGGCGGAGCCGATCGCGACCTTGATGTCCTCGGCGGTCCGCTCGCCCAGGAACAGGTTGTACTCGCGTCGGGCGAACGACACGATGTCCTGGTCCATCTCGTCGCCGCCGATCCGGATCGAGCGGCTGACGACGATCCCGCCCAGCGAGATGACCGCGACCTCGGTCGTGCCGCCGCCGATGTCGACGATCAGCGACCCGGACGGCTCGCTCACCGGCAGGCCCGCGCCGATCGCCGCCGCCATCGGCTCCTCGATGAGCCGAGCCCATCGGGCACCCGCGTTCATCGCGGCGTCGCGGACGGCGCGCTTCTCGACCTCGGTGACACCCGACGGGATCCCCAGCAGCATCCGCGGCCGCGGGATCAGGCCCACCCGGTCGTGCACCTTGTTCACGAAGTACTTGATCATCTGCTCGGTGACGTCGAAGTCCGAGATGACGCCATCACGCAGGGGACGGACCGCGATGATCGAAGCGGGGGTGCGGCCGACCATGCGCTTGGCCTCGGCGCCGATCGCGAGCACGCGCTTGGTCCTGGCGTCGATGGCCACTACGGACGGCTCGGAGATCACGATCCCGCGATCGCGCACGTGCACGAGCGTGTTGGCCGTGCCGAGGTCGATCCCGATATCGCGGGAGAACAGGCCGAGGATACGGTCGAGCATGCTGGCTGGCTGATCCTTGCTGCGTGGATTCGGGCGCCTGCGTCGGCGCCGGCGCGGCGGCCGGAATGGCCGCGAAAACTGCGGGGTCGGGACTCGCGCACGAGATCGGCGCGAGAGCCCGAGCAGTATACCCGCGGCCGCGCCTGCGCCCAGTGACCCGAGCCGATCCGGGAACGGCGCGGCGCGTCGATCGACGGCTCGGCTAGGATCGCGGCGCCATGACCCAACCGCTCGATGCCGCCGGGCCGATCGAGCCCGGCTCGACGCCCTTCCCGCGCCTGTTCTCGCCGCTGCAGCTGGGCTCGCTGCGGGTCCGCAATCGGATCTTCTCGTCGGGCCACGACACCGTGATGGCCAGGCAGGGGCTCATCTCGGATCAGCTGATCGCCTATCAGCAGGCGCGGGCCGCGGGCGGCGTCGGGCTCATCGTGGTCCAGGTGGCGGCCGTGCACCCGACCGCGGAGTACACGTCCCACACCCTGGGCGCCTGGGACGACGCGTGCATCCCGGGCTTCCGACGGCTGGCCGAGGTCGTCCACGCCGAGGGGGCCGGCATCGTCGGCCAGATCTTCCACGGCGGCCGCGAGATCATGGACTCCGACGACGGCACGCTCCCCGTCCCGCTGGCCCCGTCCTCCGTTCCCAGCGAGCGGTTCCACACGATGCCCCGGTCGATGCCGGTCCAGCTCATCCGCGAGATCGTCGAGGGGTACGCGGCCTCCGCGGCCCGTCTCCGCGCGGCCGGCCTCGACGGCGTCGAGATCGTCGCCAGCCACGGATACCTGCCGGCCCAGTTCCTGAGCCCGCGCGTGAACCTGCGAACCGATGCGTACGGAGGCCCGCTCGACAACCGGCTGCGGTTCCTGCGCGAGGTGATCGCGGCGGTGCGGGCCGCGCTGGACGTTGAGGCCGTCGTTGGTCTCCGCATCTCGATCGACGAGCGCTCCGCCGAGGGGCTGCAGCGCGACGAGACCCTCGAGGCCCTGGCCGCGCTCGATGCCGACGGTGGACCGGACTACATCAGCGTCGTCGCGGGCACCTCGGCAACCCTCGCCGGCTCCGACCACATCGTGCCGCCGATGACGATGGCCAACGCGTACACGGCTCCGCTCGCCGCCGCGACTCGGGCCGTCGTCCATGTTCCCGTCCTGGTCGCCGGACGCGTCAACCAGCCGCAGGAGGCGGAGCACATCCTGGAGCTCGGCCAGGCCGACGCGGTCGCGATGACGCGCGCCCTGATCTCGGATCCGCGGCTCCCCGCCAAGGCCGCCGCCGGCCAACTGGACGAGATCCGCGCCTGCGTCGGCTGCAACCAGGCGTGCATCGGGCACTTCCACGCCGGCTACCCGATCTCGTGCATCCAGTACCCGGAGAGCGGCCGCGAGCTCGAGTTCGGGGCTCGTGTCGCGGTCAAGCCCGGCGAGCGGCGACGGGTGATGGTCGTCGGCGGTGGTCCGGCCGGCCTCAAGGCCGCGGCGGTTGCCGCGGAGCGCGGCCATGAGGTCACGCTCCACGAGGCCGGGCGCTGGGTGGGGGGCCAGGTGCTGCTGGCCCAGCTGCTGCCCGGCCGCGCCGAGTTCGGCGGTGTCGTGACCAACCTCCGCGGTGAGGCGGAGCGGGCCGGCGTGCGTATCGTCACCGGCTCGCCGGTCGACGCCGGCGTGGTGGAGCGGGAGGCGCCCGACGCGGTGATCGTCGCGACCGGCGCGCGGCCCTATCGTCCGCCCCTCGAGCTCGCCAACGACCCGCCTGTGCTCGACGCCTGGCAGGTGATCCGCGGAGCCGACGTCCCGTCGGGCCGCGTCGTGGTGGTCGACTGGCGGTGCGACTGGATCGGGCCGGGCGTTGCGCTGCTGCTCGCCGCGGCGGGCCACCCGGTGACCCTGGCGGTGAACGGCTATACGCCCGGGTTCCGCATCCAGCAGTACGTTCGCGATGCGACGATCGCCGCGCTGACCCGGGCGCACGTGACGATCCTGCCGCTCACCCGGCCGTTCGGGTACGACGGGTCGGCGGTGTTCCTCCAGCACACGCTCACCGAGGACGCTGTCATCGTCGAGGATGTTGCAGCGCTCGTCCTCGCCCACGGGCACCTGCCGGAATCGACGCTGCTGGAGGCGCTTGCGGCCCGCGCGGACCTCAGGTCCGCATCCGGCCGCCCGATCGAGATCCACGGCGTGGGCGACTGCCTGGCGCCGCGGACCGTCGAAGAGGCGGTGCTCGAGGGGTTGCGGGTTTCGACGGCGATCTGATCGCGACGACGGGGCGGTCGTGGCCTTCGCGCCCGCGGCTGCCGCCGCAGCTCATCCTCGCGGCTGCGCCGGCCCGACCCGGTCGAAGGTCACGCCGCGATCCCGCAGTGAGATCCACGCGTCCTGGCCGATCACGACGTGGTCCAGCACGTCGACATCGAGCAGGCGGCCGGCCGCGATCGCCTCTGCGGTCAGGTGCAGATCGTCGGGCGACGGCGTCGGATCTCCGCTGGGATGGTTGTGAACCAGGATCACGCCCGAGGCGTCGAGCCGGACGGCGTCCCGGAACAGCTCGCCGACGCGCACCAGCGACGCCGAGACGTTGCCCACGTAGACCGACGACACGCGCTGGACCACGTTCTTGGCATTCAGGCTGAGCACCCGCAGCTCCTCGCGCTCCAGCCGGCCCATGTCCACGAGCAGGCGATCGGCGACGTCGCGCGGTGAGCGGATCGTCCACCGGGCGGCCGGCCGGTCCGCGATGGAGCGCCGTCCGAGCTCGAAGGCTGCGGCGAGGCGTGCCGCCTTGGCAGCGCCGATGCCGGGGATCACGGCCAGCTCCGTGTCCGACGCCCTTGCGAGCGCCGCCACGCTGGCATGGCGGGCAAGGGCCTCCTCGGCCAGCTCGACCGCGCTTCGACCGCCGGATCCCGTCCCCCAGACCACGGCGATCAGCTCCGCCGCCGACAACCCACCGGGCCCGCGCAGGGCGAGCCGCTCTCGTGGACGCTCGGCGGCGGGCAGATCCCGGACCGACCTGGACGCGGCTCGATGGACCGGGGCGGTTGCCACCCGGGCGTCGAGATCGGTCACGAACCACCTCCCGTTGGGCGGCGTGTGCTGGGCTGGGGGACAAGGACGCCGGTCGTCCCCGGGTCCAGACGACGGAAGCCCGCCGATTTCCCCCGCCATCCGGACCCGGGAACGTGGCGCAGCCTACCGAGCGATGCTTACCGCGGGCTCATCGCCGACTTCGCCGCGGGTTTGGCGACGCGGCTCAGCCGCCGGCAGCGCCCGCGGCGAACAGGGCGATGACCTGAAGCGCATTGAACGCCGCATGCAGGCCGATCGCGGCGTACAGCGACCGCCGCGACAGGAACACCCAGCCAAGCGCGATGCCAACTGGCAGCAGCGCGATGAAGGAGAACAGCGCGTGCTGGGCGCCCGTGCCGAACGATGCGTCGAACAACGTGATCACGTGCGCGAGGGCAAAGAACGCCGCTCCCCGGATGATCGCCGGCCTGGCACCCCGGACGCGGGCCCACGCGGTGGTCGCGAACCCGCGGAAGAACAGCTCCTCGCCGATCGGCGCAAGCACGGCCGCCGAGACCAGGTTGGCGACGAGAGCAAGCGCGTCGCCCGCCTTGGGAAGCGGGCTCGGGGCTGGCTCCAGGAACCCGGCGAGCAGGCCGCCCAGGATGAGCGTGAACCCCAGCACCGGGACCGCGATCAGGGCGCCGACGAGCAGGTCGCGTACCGCCTCGGCCGGACGGTGATGGAGCCCCATGTCCTTCCACGCGAGCGCGCCGGGGCCGACGACGAGCAGTCGCACGACGGCGAGGTACATGAGGGTCGTGAGCACCAGGGACACGGTGGTGGCCAGCGGTGACTCGGCGCTCACACCCAGTGCCGAGAGCGGCGCGAGGACGACGACGATCGCCACCAGGGTCAGCGCGATCACGGCGAGGAACGTGAGCACCGGAGATGGCCCGCGGTAGTCCAGGGTCAGGTCGCGTCCGCGCTCGACCGCCTGGGAGCCTGCGGCGGAAACGAGCCCCAAGGCGAGCACGATCAGGCCGCCGAGGAACAGCCAGGGCGCCGCTCCGCTGCCCGACGCCAGGAACGAGACCGTCACGGTCGCGAGGCCCATGAGCGCGCCGAGCCAGCCGATCAGGTACAGGGCGGGGGCCGCGCGACCCTCGAGGCTGAAGATCGAGGCACCGGGGACGGGAGGGGCTGCCGACGGTTCGGAGCGGGGCTCCGACGGTTCGGTCAAGGCTCCGAGATCGGCCCCTGCGCCTTGCGCGGCGGAGACACCGAGCGCGGCGTCTGCCGCAGCGAGGCGGACCGGGTCGGCGGATGCAGCGGCGTGCGGCTGGTCGCCTCGAGACGATCGGGCCCGGCAAGGCCGCCGGTGATGGGCTCGAGGGCGGCGAGATCGGTGCGCTCGAAGTCGCGCCCGCACCAGGCGCACAGCGACCAGTCGAGGCCGACCAGCCGGCCGCAGTTGGCGCAAACCCGGTTGAGGCGCGTCCGGCAGGTCGGGCAGATGATCCACTCCTCGTGGACCCGGCGGGCGCAGGTGGGGCAGGTGCGGATCGTCTCCACCTCGGCCAGGAGCGCCTCCTCTGCGAGGTTGCGCTCGTAGATCTCGCCGATCTTCTCCTGGGGCCGCAGGATCCGGTACACGATGATCCCGAACGGGAACAGGATCGGCGTGAACAGCACGATCAGGGCCGCCGCCACGTACGGCAGGACGGGGTTGTCAGTCCGGAGCTGCATGTCGCGGAACGCCCAATAGGCGGCCGCGAGCCACAGGATGATGAAATAGGCGACGAACGCCTGGAACGTGAGCTGCACGATCGGGTTGTCGAAGAACCCGCCGATCGTGCTGCCGATCGTGTCGAGGATCTCTTGCATGCGGCGGCGTGGGGCCTCCCAGCGGGCGCGAGGCGCGGCCCGAGGGCACGCGGCGTTCGGCAGTGTAACAGGGGCTCACCAAGGCTCCCCGGCGCGCCCGCGCTCAGACGCCGGGGACGGCGTCCTCGTGACGGAGGCGAACGGTCGCGAAGGTCCATGTCGCTGCCCGAATGGCCGCGGCGAGCCCTGCCAGGACGAGGCCCCCAAGCCACACCGCGACCCAGATGGCAACCGCAGCGAGCGCGTTGACGGGATCGGCTCCACCGATCATCAGGTCCCGGACCCGCGTCCACCCGACCCCAGACGCGAGGAGCGCCGGACCGAGCATCAGCAGGACCGTGACGAGGCCGGTGATCGAGGTGGCCAGCGCGCGATGCGGCCGGCGCGCCACGTCCGCCCAGCCGAGCAGCCAGGCGCGAGCGACGGATCGCCGACCGAGGACAAGGTGGCGGACGGCGATCGAGCCGGCCGCGTCAGACAGGAGCCAGGCCGCCCCGACGCCCGCGAGCAGACCCGGGACGTCGCGCACGACGCGCAGCGGGAGCGGCGTCACGAGGTCATCGGGCAGGACCAGCTCGTGGTACGCAGCGTCGTACAGTGGGCCCCAGGCCAGGACGAAGGCGACGAGCACGGGCACCAGTGCCATCAGCCGGATCAGCGTGATCCGGCTCACGCCTGGCGCGCCGGCAAGGTCGCCGGCCTGCACCGCCAGGCCCTCGCCCGTCGCGGCGTCGAGCGCAATCAGGATCCCCTGCCGCTCCGCCCACGCGCCGACGGCACACGCGATGACCACGATCGCGACGCCGAGCATCACCCCGGCAGCGACAAGCAGCACCAGCTCGGCCGACGGCGTCCCCAGAACGAGCCGGTTTGCCGGCCCACCGAGGTCGTTCTGGAGCCCGGTCGGCGTCGGCAGGACGAGGATCGGCCACGCCACGAGGACGATGCCCCCGCCGGCGAGAAACCCGAGCAAGCCGAAGGCCCACGATGCGGGCCGGATCAGCGTCGTGACGAACGCGGCGGTGACGGCCGTCCGCCACGGGAGTCCCGCTCCGGCCAACCTGCCCCGATCCGCGCCCGGCCGGGTCGCGGCGGCCTGGGTCACGGCTGCTGGCTGGCTCCGGGCGATGCGGTCAGCTCGCCCAGCCGCTGCAGCGCATCCTGGACGCGCTGGATCTCGGTACCGTACGTTGCGAAATCGCCGTCACGCAGGGCCTGCTGGGCAAGCTCGAAGTGCTGATTGGCGTAGGCGACGAGGCCATCGACGTCGGACGGCAGGTCGCTGCCCGGCGGCAGCGTCGGGCGCGGGGTGGCAGACGCACCTGGCGTCGGGCTGGGCCCGGGTGTCGGGGATGACCCCGGGCTGCCGCCCTGGGCCGCGAGCAGCTGCTTGAGCGCATCGGCCAGGGTGTCACCCCAGACGATCGTGGTCGGGCTGCCCACCACGATCTTGCGGAACTCCGGGAACTTGGCCGAGGTCGACTGCAGGTATACGGGCTGGAGGTAGACCAGCGAGTCCCCCACCGGGACGACGATCAGGTTGCCGCGAATGACGCGGCTCCCGCTCTGGTTCCAGAGCGTGATCTGGCCGCTGATCGTCGAGTCCTGGTCGATGCGGGCCTCGATCTGCGCGGGCCCGAAGATGGTCGTGTCCGCCGGGAACTGGAAGACCTGCACCGTCCCGTAGTTGGGTGCGTCATTGCGGGCCGCGACCCAGCTGATCATGTTCGGCCGGCTGGCGGCGATCATCGGCTGGATCAGCAGGAACTCTGCCGCGCTCTCGCCCGGCAGTCGCATCACGACGTAGTACGCCTCGGTCGCGAGCGTCTGCTCGTTGGTCTGCACATCGGGCACCGTCCAGCGGTCGTTGTTCGAGAAGAACACGAGCGGCTGCGTCACGTGGTAGCGCCCGAACACCCGTGCCTGGACGTTGAACAGCTCCTCGGGAACTCGAAGGTGGGACGCGATCCCGGCCGGAATCTGGTCGATGCTCGTGAACAGGGTCGGGAAGATCTTCTGCCAGGTGCGGATAAGCGGATCGGTCGGATCGGCCACGTACAGGTGCATCGTGCCGTCGTAGGCGTCCATCGTGATCTTGATGCTGTTGCGGATGTAGTTGAACTGGCCGGCACCGAGACCGGTGGTCCCGCCGAGGTCCGATGGGTTGAACCAGGTGGCGTGCGGGAACCGGTCGCTGACCGTGTAGGCGTCCTGGACGTAGACGAGGCGCCCCGCGTCGTCGACGACCAGATACGGGTCCTTGTCGTAGCGCAGGAACGGGGCGATCATCCCCAGCCGGTCGCTGAGCGTGCGGTGGAACAGGAGCTGGCTGTCCGCCTGGATCTGGTCGGAGATCAGGAGGTCAAGGTCGCGGAACCGGAGCGCGTACAGCAGCCTGGTGAGTGTCGAATCGAGCTTGATCCCCGTGTCGCCGGTCCAGGTTGTCTTCTCGTCACTGCTGCCGGCGCTGGTATCGCGCGGGTAGTCGAACTCGGCCTGGCGTGCCCCGACGACGACGTAGTGGTCGTCGCCCTCGCCGAAGTAGATCCGCGGCTGCGTCACGGTCGGCGCATCGCTGTTCGAGACGGGCGGGAGGTCGCGGATCCACAGGCGCGGCTGGCCCTCCGGGGTGACCTCATTGACCGGCACCATGGCCAGACCCACTCCGTGGGTGTAGATGATCCGCTCGTTGACCCAGCTGGTCGCCGCCGGGTTCTTCTGGATCGCGAGCTCGCGCGCCGAAAGCATCACCTGGCGGAGCTTCCCACCGATCATGTAGCGGTCGGTGTCCACGTCGATGAAGTCGTAGTACTGGCGAACGGTCTGCAGCTGGTCGAGCGTGGTCTGCAGGGGCCGGTAGTCCCAAAGGCGGGCATTCGTGAACGTGTCCGCCTCGTTGTCGATCGCTGTCTGCGTGAGCGGTTGGTCACCGCTGTACGGCTGGGACGTCCATTTGTCGAGCCCGAACGCGAGCCGCGTCATCGCGATGTTGTTCCCGATGTACTGCTCCTCCTGGGCATAGGTGTTGGGGTCGACGGTGAACCGCTGGATCGCCTCCGGGTACAGCTGCCCGAGCACGATCGAGGCGCTGAACCACACGATGACGATCATCCCGAGCGGCCACAGCCAGCGGGTGAACGCGCCGGCGACCAGGAGGGCGCCGGCCAGGCCCGAGAGGAACGTGAGCACGTCGTAGGCCATGAACCGCGCGTTGGCGTCGGTGAACGACACGCCGATCGAGACGCCGGAGCTGCTGTAGACGAGCTCGTACTTGTCGAGCTGGTAGCCGAACGCGACCGACAGCAGGTACAGCCCCGCCAGTACCGCGAGGTGGACGCGGACGCGCGTGATGAACACCTCGCCGCCACGCGAGGCGGCGACCAGGTAGCGGGCGCCGGCGACGGCGAGCGAGGCGAGCAGGAGTCCGTTGACGAGCGTCTGGGCGAGCCGGAAGAACGGCAGCTCGAACAGGAAGAAGCTGATGTCCTTGCCGAACACGGGGTCGGTGACCGACGACGTGGGCGAGAACGGCACCCGGTTTGCCCACATCAGCAGCGTGTCCCATGCGCCCGAGACGGTCCCGGCAACGCCCAGCGCCAGGAGGATCGCAAACCCGGCGATCACCCACCGCGCGAGCGGGACGATATCCGGCAGGTCCTCGGGCTCGAACACGAACGTTCCCTCGTCCCGACCACCGCCGCCGCCGGTGGCACCGCCGAACGGTCCGCGGAGCTGGCCGCTGGCCCTCGCGCTCCGCTCGGCCTGGCGCTGCGCCTCACCCAGGCGGCTGGCGATCGCACGGAGCCGGCCCGGCCGCTCCGGGTCCGGGGGCGGCGCGAGGCGTCCAGCCACCAACAGGTTGCCGAGCAGGACCGCGAGCGCAACCACGAGCGCGACAGCGAACAGGCCGACCTGCGCCCCGAGGCGGGTCCAGAACACTGCGTCGAACCCGACGCTCTTGTACCAGATGGCATCGGTCCAGATGTCGACCGTGGTGCCGGCCAGGATCACGATGAACAGCACCGCGGCGATGACGAGCGCGGCGCCCATCCGGCGCAGGATCGCGCCGATCGAGGGGGGCTGTGCGCCGTCGTTCGGGCCGCCTACGGGCCGCGGGGACCGGGGGCCTCGCGGTGGTCCGCCCGCGCGCCGACGACGCCGGCGGAGCGGGATGGGTTCGGGGCTGGGCCGGTCATCCAATTCGCCCGATGCCGTGTCGTCGGCATCGCTCGCGGCGTCTGAGTCCGAGACCTCGTCATCGGGGGCGTCCCCGCCCTCATCCTCGCCCTCGTCCTCGGAGTGGCCGTCATCGCCGTCGGACCGAGGCGCTCGGCCCTCCGCCTCAGCCCGCCGGCGCTCCAGCTCGCGCATGAACTCATCGAACAGGTCAGTCATTCCGGATGAGTCTATGTGACTCCGGCCTTCCCGGCGAACCAGAAGCCATCCTCATCGTCGCTGGTCTCGTGGCCGATCAGGGTCGGGACAGCGACTCGACCGATCGCCGGAATCCCGCCAGGACCTGCTCCGCGAGCTGATTGGCCCGCAGCGTGACCATCAGCGCCGGCTCCCAGCGGAAGGCCGCCCGGATGGCCAGCGGTGCGTGCCATGGGCGGGTGTCGTCGTCGGGCGGAACGAGGGGGGCGAGCTTGATCGCAAGCCGTCCGTCCTCCTCACGGATCATCCCGGACAAGGATCCGGCAAACAACGGACCCAGGTGGAGGAGCGGCGGCTCCGGCGGCGGTCCGGCGGCGGGGCCCACCTCCCGGAAGCTCACGACGCCCTCGTCGTCGGCAACCCACAGGACCGCAAGCCACCAGTCGTCCGGACCATCGACGGGCTTGGCCATGCCGGCCTGGAGGCGCCGATCCCCGACACGGACGACCTGCTCGCGCAGAAAGGAAGGACCCGGATGCGGCAGTCGGTCTGGCACGCGGCCGAGGATACCCGGCGAGTGGGCGTCAGGTGCCCGGCGTGGCTCCCGGCGCCGGCGGCGCTGCGGGGACCGAGGGCGCGTCGACGGCGACGGCGTCGTCATCGGCGCCCGCGTCGACATCGGCGCCGGACGCGACATCGGCGCCGGGCGCATCGCCCGCAGGCGCGTCGGCGGCGTTGAGCTCCGCGAGCGTGATGCCGCGGTGCGACAGCGCATCCGACTTGAGCGCGATGGCCTCGGCCTCGAGGTCTGCCCGCTCCGCATCGATCTGGAGGCGGAGCATCTCGCGGCGCACCGCATCCGACGGCGGCGCGACCGACGACGGGTCAAGCGGCCCACCGGAATCGGGCGGCATGTCGCCGGTGAGGAACGAGAGGATCCGACTCCGGGGTCGTGCCCCGGAGCGGGCTCCGGTAATGGCATGCGGATCGAGAGCGGTCAAGCCGGGGAGCTCGGGCTCGGTTCCCGTCGCGCTCGTGAGCGTCGCTCCGCAGGACGGGCAGCGCTCAACGTCAGGGGCGGGAAGCTCGGCCGAGCACCACTGGCAGGTGGTGACCGGACCGCTCGTCAGATCGGCCATGTGCGCACTGTAGACCACCGGAGGGGTACCGATATCCCCCGTTCAGGCTATCCATTACTCCCATTCGATCGTGGCCGGCGGCTTGCTGCTGATGTCGTAGACGACCCGGTTGACCCCGGGGACCTCGTTCACGATCCGGGAGGAGATCCTGCCAAGGACGTCATAGGGCAGCTTGGCCCAATCGGCGGTCATGCCGTCCTCGGAGGTGACGGCCCGGATCGCGACCACGTTCGCGTACGTCCGACCATCGCCCATGACGCCGACCGACCGCACCGGGGTCAGGATGGCAAACGACTGCCAGACGTTGCGGTACAGGCCGGCGGCCTTGATCTCGTCGATCACGATCCAGTCGGCGTCACGCAGCGTGTCGAGCCGCTCCGCGGTGACCTCGCCGATGATCCGGATCGCGAGGCCCGGACCGGGGAACGGCTGGCGATGGACCATCGCGTCCGGCAGCCCGAGCTCGAGGCCAACCAGCCGCACCTCGTCCTTGAACAGGTAGCGCAGCGGCTCGATGAGCTGGAACCGGAGATCGGCCGGCAGGCCTCCGACGTTGTGGTGGGTCTTGATCTTCTGGGCGGTCTTCGTCTCCGGGGTGGTGGACTCGATCACGTCCGGATAGAGCGTGCCCTGGGTCAGGAAGTCGATCCGGCCCAGCTTCGCCGCCTCCTCCTCGAACACGCGAATGAACTCGCTGCCGATGATCCGCCGCTTCTGCTCCGGGTCCGTGACGCCGGCGAGGCGAGCGAGGAAGCGCTCGCGCGCATCGACCATCACCAGGCGCATGCCGAGGTTCGCCTCGAACGTGACCCGCAGGAGCTCCGACTCCTTCTTGCGCATCAGCCCGTGATCGACGTAGATGCAGGTCAGGCGGTCCCCGACCGCCCGATGGACGAGCGCGGCGGCCACGGCGCTGTCGACGCCTCCCGAAAGGGCGCAGATGACCTGACCCTGGGAGCCCGTCGCGCTGGCGTGGCGGTCGACGCGCTCGCGGATCGCGGCGATCGTGGTCTCGGCGAAGTTTGCCGGGGTCCAGCTTGGCTCGATGGCCGCGATCCCGGTCACGAAGTTGCGCAGGACGTCTCGCCCCCGCGGGGTGTGGACGACCTCCGGGTGGAACTGGATGCCGTACAGGCCGCGATCGGGCGCGGCGAGCCCGGCGTAGGGCGTCGAATCGGTCTGGGCCGTGGCGTGGAACCCCTCGGGCAGCCGGGTGATCGAGTCGCCGTGGCTCATCCACACGGGCTGTTCGCGGTCGATGCCGTCGAACAGGCCATCGTCCCGGGTGAGCTGCACGGTTGCCGGCCCGTATTCGCGCCGTGTCGCGGGCAGGACGTCGCCACCCAGCTCCAGCGCCATCAGCTGGGCGCCGTAGCAGATGCCGAGGACCGGGATCCGGCCGCTCCAGATCGAGGCGTGCGCCTTTGGCGCGGCATCGTCGTATACCGAGTTGGGACCGCCCGACAGGATGATCGCGCGCACGCCGCGACGCTCGAGCTCCGCCAGGGGTGTGTCGTGGGGCAGCAGCTCCGAGTAGACGTGAAGCTCGCGCACGCGGCGCGCGATCAGCTGGGCAAACTGGCTGCCGAAATCGAGGACGGCGACGCTGCCTGGCTCCGGGATGGCCGTTGCCGGGGGGCGGTCCTCAGGTGTCCGGGCCGGCGCCGGTGCGTCGAGCGCGACCTCGAGATATGCCTCGACCTCTGCGTCGTCCGGGGCGAGGACGCGGTGGCCTGCGTTGGCCGCCTCCCCGTGGACGGTCTTGCCGCGCCGCTCGCCGTCCTCGGCGATGGGCTGCGATGGCTCCTCCGGCTCGGCCAATGACCCCTCCCGTGGCAGTGTGCGATCGTGTGCGCAGAGTCTACCGGCCGAGGCGCCCGCGAGGGTTGCCCTGCCTCGGTCCTGGGCCCGCGCCGGATGATCGACATCGCCAGATGCCAGGGGGGCTGCTGCAGATGACACGCCAGAAGACCGACTCGTCGGACCACCCCCGCTACCCGATCCGGATCGGTGACCGGTCGGCAGGCCTGCTCCGGATCGTGTTCGGCGTGACGCCCGAGCGCGCCTGGGCCATGGTCACCGACGAGGAGGTCGTAGCCAGGTTCGGCCGGTTCGAGCTCCGCGTCGCCGTATCGAACATCTCCGGTTGGCGGATCGAGGGTCCCTGGCGCTGGATCACGGCGATCGGCGTCCGCAGGAGCATCCGCGGCGGCGACGTCTCGTTCGCCGGCAGCCCGCGCGGCGGCGTGAGGCTCGACCTCCGGACGCCCGTCCGCTGGACCTTCCTCCGCGTCCCGGCGTTCTACGTCGGTGTCGAGGACGTGGAGGGCTTCGCGGCCGCCCTCACCGAGCGCGGAATACCCGGCGAGGACGGGCGTGGATCGTAGTTCGACGCCGCGGCCGGCCTCCGTCCGCGTTGCCGGGGCCGGCTATGGTCGCACTGCGTGACCTAACGCCGCGATCGACGGACCAGTTCTGTCACCTACCACGTGGCGCGGTGGTAGTCCGGCTTCTGCCACCTGTGGTTGGGCGAGCAGACGCGCCGAAGCCAGCTTCCCGCACGAATTCGCGGGCCGGTGGCCCGATCACGCCCGCTCGAGGCCAATGGGTGGGACTACCACCGCACCTCGCGGTGAGTGACGGGAATTCCGGCGCTCCAGGCAGATAGCACCACCTGCGGCGGTATGTGGCAGGAATAGCGCCCAATGACCGAGCCTTGGCCGCCGCTGCCCTCGGTCCGGCCGCTACAGCCCTGGAAATCGCCTGGTCGCGGATGGCGACGCCACAGGGCGTGATAACGACCTCTGCTTCCGCTACGGCGCTCCGAGCTTCCCGGAGGCGCTGCCCCTACTTCCCGCGCAGCTGCCAGGACTTGCCCTCGGTGACGACCGACGGCGCGTAGACGATCTCGACGTCATGCATGTCGGCGATCGTCCGGGCGCCAAGCGCGGCCATCGACTGGCGGAGCGCACCCATCAGGTTCTGCGTCCCGTCGGTCACGTGTGACGGACCGTTGAGGATCTGGTCCAGCGGCCCGACCGTGCCAACCCTGATCCGCGTGCCCCGCGGCAGGACCGGCGACGGGGCCGCCATGCCCCAGTTCGTGCCCCGGCCGGGCGCTTCGGCGGCACGGGCGAGCGGCGAGCCGAGCATGACGACGTCCGCGCCGGCCGCCAGCGCCTTCGCGAGATCGCCGCCGCGCCTCATCCCGCCGTCCGCAACCACCGGGACGTACTGCCCGGTCTCCGCGTGGTAAAGGTCACGCGCCGCCGCCACGTCCGCGATCGCGCTCACCTGCGGGATGCCGATGCCGAGCACCTCCCGCGTGGTGCACGCAGCCCCGGGCCCGACGCCGACGAAGATCGCGGCGGCGCCCTGCTCCATCAGCTGGTAGGCGGCGTCCGCGTTGGTGGTGTTGCCCACCGCGACCGGGATCGGCATGAACCGGGTGAAGTCATCCAGGGCGAGCGGCTCGTAGCCGGACGCCAGATGCCGGGCCGAGGAGACCTGCGACTGGACGAGGAACAGGTCGGCGCCGTGTTCCGCGCAGAACGGCCCGAACCGGCGCGCGACGCCGGGTGTGGCAGATACCGCCGCCTTCGACCCGGCGGCGTGCAGCTCGTCGATCCGCCGCGCGATCAGGTCCTCGCGGATCGGCGCCGCGTACGCCTCCGCAAGCACGTCCTGAACCCGGTCGTCGGGCGCGTCCACGATCCGGTCGAGCACTACCGATGGGTCGTCGTATCGCGTCTGCACGCCCTCGAGGTTGAGCACGGACAGACCACCGAGGCGGGCGAGCTCGCCGGACAGTCGCACGTCGGCGACGGCATCCATCGCGGCGGCCAGCACGGGGATCACGAGAGGCAGACCGCAGAACTCCTGCGCAAGGACCACGTCGGCGGGATCGACGGTATCGGTGCCCGGGGCAAGCGAGACATCCTCGAACCCGTACGTGGGCCGGATCGCATCGACCTTGGAGCGGAAGACCCGCCGGTTCGCCAACGTCTCGGTCATTCCGCCGTCCTCTCGCGCAATCGGGCCGCCTCCATCGCCTGGGCAGAGTCTAGCGGGAACAGGGAGGGCCATAATTCGGGACGTACCCGGACGGATACAGGAAGGGGCGCGTGATGGCAAAGGACAGGTCCCGACAGGCTCGGAAGGCCACGGAGACGGGCATCGACGGCGAAGCTGGTGCCACCGAGGGCGGGCGCCCCAGGGCTCCCAAGATGTCCGGCAAGGTGTACCTCGCAGAGCTCGCGAAGCTCCAGATCGAGCTGGCCAAGCTCCAGGAGTGGGTCAAGGCGCGCGGCCTCAAGGTGGTCGTGATCTTCGAGGGCCGTGACGCCGCGGGCAAGGGCGGCGCGATCAAGACGCTGACAATGGCGCTCAACCCGCGCGTAGCGCGCGTCGTCGCGTTGCCGGCCCCGACCGAGCGGGAGCGCTCGCAGTGGTATTTCCAGCGCTACGTGCCACACCTCCCCGCGGCCGGTGAGATCGTGCTGCTCGATCGCAGCTGGTACAACCGCGCCGGCGTCGAACGGGTGATGGGGTTCGCGACGGCCGCCGAGGTCGAGGAGTTCTATCGGTCCTGCCCCGAGTTCGAGCGGATGCTCGTGCGGTCCGGCATCACCCTGATCAAGTACTGGTTCTCGGTCAGCGACGCCGAGCAGGAGAAGCGGTTCCAGGGCCGCATCGACGACCCGACCAAGCGCTGGAAGCTCAGCCCGATGGACCTGATGTCGCGGACGCGCTGGGTCGACTACTCGATCGCCAAGGATGAGATGTTCCGCCACACCGACATCAAGCAGGCCCCCTGGTACGTGGTCAGCGGCGATGACAAGAAGCGGGCTCGCCTCAACGTGATCAGCCACTTCCTGTCGCTGATCCCGTACGACGACCTCACCCCGGAGCCGATCGCGCTGCCGCCACGCGAGCCGGATCGCGGCTACGTCCGGCCGCCGATGGACGAGCAGACGTTCGTCCCCGAGCGGTACTGACCACCGGAAGCCATCGGGTGTCCGGGCGAGGCGCAGCCCGCGGCGAGTTGCAGCCCCGGGGGTGGACGCTCAGCCCGGGGGTGACGCTCAGCCGAGGACGCGCGCGCCGTCGAGGTCGAGCTCGAACCACGGCGCACGCGCCGGGTCGAGCACGTCGTCGCGGATCCGTTCGATCGCGGTCCGGTACCCGGGCCACACGATTTCGCGGTGGGCCGTCCCGAGCGGCAGCCAGCGCGCGTCGTCGTGCTCGTGCGACAGGACCGGCTCCGCATCGGAGCGCACGCGGACCGCGAACACGGCGGCGGTCAGCACGGCGTCGGCCGACGGCTCGTGGAACTGGTTGACCAGGTCGAGGTCGTAGAAGACCTCGATCTCCGACGGCCCGAAGCCCGTCTCCTCGGCCAGCTCGCGCAGGGCCCCGGCCGTGACCCGCTCCCCCGGCTCGAGCCCGCCCGACACGCACTGCCACAGGCCGGCCAGGATCCGGCCCGGCGCCCGCCGGACGAGCAGGATCTCGGCGCCGGCCGCCCGCACCCGGAACATCCAGCAGTCCACGAGGTCGGGGCGAAGGCTCACGTCGCCGCCAGCTGAAGCTCGAGCCGCTCCAGCTGCTCCAGGTGCATCAGGTCGTGAACGCCCGCGAACAACAGCCATTCGCCGCATCGCAGGCGGCCGACCAGTGGGTGGTCCAGCGGGCAGGGCTCGGTCTCGTGACCCTCGATGGCGCGGGATGCCCGCTCCACGATCCGCTGGCTGGTGGCGATCCGGCGAAGCAGCTGATCGCGCGTGGCGTCTGCCGCGCCGGGGATTCCGGGGATCACGGACGGCGCCTCAGCCGGCCAGCGCCCCTTCGCCGCGAGCGACCCGGCGATGGCGAGGCCCGACCGTGCGTCGGCGGTGTGTCCGAGCGCCTGGGCAACGTTCCAGTCGCCTTCGCCGCCGGGCATCGAGAACGCATCGTCCGCCAGCGTCTCGACGACGGAGACCAGCGCTGTCGCCACCGCCGTCAACTGGACGGCGATGCGCGGGGCGCTGCCGGATCCCGCGCCGCGACGGACCTCGCGGCGGACGGAGATGAACGCGCCCTGGTCGATGCCTCGCCACGCACGCACGATGTCGGGGGCTGCGGGCCCGAGGGCGTCGATCCGGGTGGGCATCGGCGGGTGGCGGGCTGCCGGGCCGCTGACCGGCCTCAGCCCGGCAGGAGCTGACGCAGCGCGAACAGCACGTTCGCGGGCCGCTCGGCGAGGCGGCGCATGTACCACGGGTACCACGCGGCGCCGTAGGCGATCAGCGTCTGGACCCTGAAGCCGGAACGGGCAAGACGGCGCTGCTCCTTGGCCCGGATGCCGTAGAGCATCTGGACCTCGAAGGCGTCCTTCTGAACGCCTGCGGCAGCGGCGTGGCCGGCGATCTGCTCCACGAGCTCCACGTCGTGCGTGCCAAGGCCCAGCCGGATGTCGCGGGTCCGGCTCTCCCGGAGCAGGGTCACCGCGACGGCCAGGTAGTTGGCATCGACCTCCCGCTTCGAGCGGAAGGCGACGTCGCGCGGCTCGTCGTAGGCGCCCTTGACCAGGCGGATCGCCGGGTTCATCGGCAGCAGCCGCTCCACGTCCTTGGTCGTGCGTCGAAGGTAGGCCTGGAGGCAGATCCCCGTCCGCGGATGGGACGCCCGAAGCCGCTGATACAGGTTGAGCGTCCGCTCGACGTAGGTGCTGTCCTCCATGTCGATCCACAGGTACGAGCCCTGCGCCTCGGCCGCAGCCGCGAGCACTCGCAGGTGACCGAAACAGACGTCCTCATCGATGTCCAGTCCCAGCTGCGTCAGCTTGACGCTGATCTCGCCGTCGATCTCGGCGGCCTTGATCCGGGCCAGCAGCTCCTGGTAGTGGTCCGCGACCACCTGCGCCTGCTCGATCTCGGTCAGGTTCTCGCCCAGCTCGGTGTACAGGGTCCCGATCCCCAGCACGTGCAGCTCGAACGCCGCACCCAGCGCGTCGTCGATCTCCTCGCCGGGCATGAACCGTCGGACGGCGCGGCGCATGAACGGAAGTTTGGGCAGCCGCTCGCGCATCCAGGGGTTGCGCGCGAACCACAGAAGGATCCTGCGGAGCACCCGGTTCACAGTCGTTCGAAGCGCTCCACCGGCAGCACGAACACCGTGGCTCCTCCGACCTCGACCTCGAGCGGGTAGGGCATGAAGAACTCGCCGGGCTCCATGATCGGCGGCATCGGGTTCACGATCTGCGTCCGCGCGTGGCAGTTATCGCGCACGATCGCGAGCACCTCATCGACCTGCGGCTCCTCGACGCCCACGATGACGGTCGCGTTCGACTGCTTGAGGAACCCGCCCGAGGAGTGCAGCCGCGTGGCGCGATGCTCGCGCTCGAGCAGGGCGTCCACGAGGGCGCCGGCATCTTCGTTGTGCACGATGGCGACGACGAGCTTCATTGAATCCGAGGATAGCCCACCCGGAGACGGTCGATGTTGCCGGAATGGGCCAAACGCACGATCAGCGGGTGTACGATGCCGACTCGCCTCGATCGGGCGCGAGGGCGCCGCCCAGCGACCCGGGAGCCCGCCCCGATCCGGCAGCACGCGGAGGCACACGTGTCGGACTCCATCGGCGCCGGCGACGGCCCGCTCACCATCCTGTCTGCGGGCGCGGCCGCACTCGCGCGCGCCGACGACCTGGATACCGCGCTATCGGCGATCGTCGAAGCGGGCGCGACCGCGGTCGGCGCGGCGACTGCCGCCGTGTTCACGCCCGGCGCGGACGGCAGCGGTCTGGAGCTGCTGTTGACGCTGGGCATGCCGGAGCACACCGTCGATGGCTTCGCGGCGGACGTGTCGGGCAATCCCGAGCACCCGATCCACCGCGCCGCGGTCGACCGCACCGGATCGCTCGGGCGAACCAGCGAGATGCCGGACGGGGCCCCGATGACGGTCGTGGACCTGCCGCTCGTCGTCGCCAGCGGCGGCGTCGAGGAAGGGCTGGGCGTGCTGAGCTTCGGCTGGCCGGGAGTCCACGAGGTCGGCGTCGCCGAGGAGACCACCCTGGTCGCCATCGCCGATCTGGCGGCAGCGGCGATCGGGACGTTCCGCACGGCCTCGCTCGCTGCAGAGCGGGCCGAGTGGTTCGAGCGCGTCGCACACACGGATCCGCTGACCGGTCTCTCGAACGCGCGCACGCTGACGCGCATCCTGGAGCTCGAGGTGGCGCGCGCCCAGCGCCAGCGCAGCGAGGTGTCCGTCGCGGTGTTCGACGTCGACGGGTTCACCGAGCTCAACACGTCGGTCGGCTCGCGAGCCGGCGACCAGGTCCTGCGCCAGGTCGCCGCCGTGCTCGCCGAGAATGTCCGCCTGGTCGACACGATCGCCCGCACGGGCGGCGACGAGTTCGTGCTCGTGGCGCCGGGATCGGCCGGTGTGACCGTCGCCCACCGCGTGCTGGATGGGATCGCGACGCTGGAGGCCGTGGAGAACCTCCCGGTCACCGTCTCCGCCGGAGTGGCCAGGTTCCCGCAGGATGGTGGAGACGCCGAAGCGCTGATCGGCGCGGCGCGTGCAGCCCTCGCGAGCGGCGCCGGAGCGGCTTCGATCTCGGAGGCGGCGGGCACCGCCGGCGCGTAGCCCACCGGTCTCGTGGAGCTCGCATCGGCGGGCGAGGCGTCAGGCCTCGATCTCCACCTTGGCGACCGCATCCTGCAGGCACGGCATCCGGTCGACGACCCTGCCGACGGCCGAGATGGCCCCGGCGAGCACCGCGGCCTCATCGCCTGTCGCATCGACGATCGCGTAGCGTCCGGGCTCGGCGGCGGCAAACCCCAGGAAGGCAGCCCGGACCCGCCCGTGGTACTCGAGGTCCTGGAACGCCTCGAAGCGCGTCACCTCGGCCGACTTGCGGCCGAGGCCGAGCTCCACGGGAATGTCGAGCAGGATCGTGAGATCGGGCGCCAGCCCGCCGGTCGCGAGTCGCTGGACGGCCTCGAGCTCGCGCATCGGGACGCCGGATCCCTGACCCTGGTAGGCCAGCGACGAGTCGGCATACCGGTCGCACACCACCACGGCCCCGCGCTCGAGCGCCGGGCGGATCACCTCCGTGACGTGCTGCGCCCGGGCGGCTGCGAACAGCAGGGCGTCCGCAAGACCGGTGCGGTCGATCCTGGGCTCGGTGTCGAGCACCAGGCGCCGGATCTGCTCGCCCAGGGGAGTCGACCCCGGCTCGCGCGTCGTGACGACCTCGCAGCCCCCAACCCGCAGCGCGTCTGCGAGCCGAGGCATGAGGCTGGACTTTCCCGATCCATCCGGACCTTCGAGCGTGATGAACACGCCTCGTCCGACGTGTGCGGCACCTGATTCCACGAACGCGAGTGTAGGCGATGTGCCGGGCCGTTCCGGGCCGGGCATCGTCGCTGGGCGCGGACCGCGCCGACGCCGTGCCGGGCCTCGGCCGCGCGTTGACTGCCAGACGACGAAACCGGGCCGTTCCGGGCCGGGCATCGTCGCTGGGCGCGGACCGCGCCGACGCCGTGCCGGGCCTCGGCCGCCCGTTGACTGCCAGACCACGAAACCGGGCCGGCCACGCGCCAGGCGGTGCCCCAGCCCCGAACCGTTGCCTCTGACGCCACGGAAGTCGGCTGCAAGGGCGACCGCGACCTGCGAGGGGCGATTTCGTGGCCCGCCAGTCAACACCCGGCGGCCCAAGGCGTGGAATGGCTGCCTGCGGGCCGAGCGGTCCGGATCGATCGTGTCTGCGGCCCGCTCGGTCAGGCCGGCAGGCCTACGGGCGTGGACGTCAGCGCGTCCGCTCGCTGCCAGGCCGAGAGGTGGGCGGCGATGGCCGCGAGGACACCGGGGACGCCCGCGGCAACGGGAGGTGTGAGCTCGAGGCCGAGCTCGATCGCAAGGGGCTCGACGCCGATCACCCGGACGCGCCTGGGCCACGACTCCATCACGTGGAGCGCGCCTAGCAGCTCTCCCGCTCCGAGGTCATGAACGCTCATCACCTGCTCGTGGCGAATGAGCGATGCCCCCTCGAGGTCGAGCAGCGTCCCGGGCTCGCGGTTCGCGTGGATCGCATCGACGACCACGAGCCCGTCCAGTCCCGTGAGGTAGGGCAGCAGGCCGAGCCCGACGGTTCCGCCGTCGATCAGCTCGACGGCGGACGGGTCCGACAGGACGGACAGGAGCTCGGGCTCGGTCTGGAGACGCTCGATGACGATGGCGCCCAGCGCCTCGTCCGCCTCGAGCCGGTTGCCGAGCCCCAGCACGGCATAGCGGCTCATCCCATCACCCGGGCTGTCGTCGGCGCGGGGTCACCGGACGTCGTCGTGGGTGCCCATTGCAGCGTTGCGTCCACCGCGTGGCCACCCCGGTCCGGAAGCGGCCACCCACACTCGGCACAGAACGGGTGGTCCGCATGGGCCTCGTTCGAGACGCCACAGGCGAGGCACTCGACCGGATCGGCCGTCACCTCGATCGCGACGTCCGTGAAGCCGTGCGCCCGGAGGGCCAGCTCGGCATGCAGGCGAGCCGCCTCGGGCGCGAGATGGATCGGATCGTGGATCCGGATCTGGATGGCAGATGGATGTCGGAGGTCCGGGCCGGCCGCGGCGATGGCATCGCCCACCGCCGCTGCGAGCAGGCCGGCTTCATGCATCGGCGCGATCCCGATCTTTGGAGCGCGCCGACTCCTCCGGGGACATTCCGGCGAGACCCAGCGCCTCGACGGTCTGCTCGGTCCGGATGTTCTTGTAGCCGCTGAAGATCGAGGACACGACCCCGTTGCGTTCCTCGATGTCGACCAGGATCGCGCTGTAGACATGGTGGATCGCGAATGCCCCGAACAGGAAGGTGACGATGTAGTGAAGCACTCTCACCGTCTGGATCCCGCCGGGAACCGCGCCGCCCCACCCGAACAGGAGGTGGATGGGTCCGGAAGGCATGATCCAGCCGAACAGCAGCAGCCCCGTGAGGATCTGCCCGAACAGGCCCACCGACACGACGGTGTACGCGAGGCCCGCGAGGTGGTTGTGACCCGTGTACGGGACCGGATGGCGTCTCCGGAACGTGTAGTACCGGAACATCTGTCCGAGCCAGTAGAACTGCTCACGCCGGTGGGGCACGATCTGGCGCCAGCTCGAGAAGCTGTTCCCGGCGAAGCCCCAGTAGAAGCGAACGCCGATCGACAGCGAGAACACGATCGCGAAGATCTCGTGCCACCACCGGACGCTGGCCATCACGGTCGAGGCTTCCACCGGCTTGGACGGGACGAGGAACGGCGCGTGGATGTACAGCCCGGTCGCGGCGAGGGCCACGATCGAGGTCACGATCAGCCAGTGGGTCACCCTGACGGGCACCTCCCACACGTAGATCGGCTGCGACCCGATGTGGCTCAGGTCTTCCTTGGCGGCCGGCGAGTCGATGTCACGGTGCTGCGGGATCGCGGCCATCACCGCACCTCCACGCGCACCCGCTCCTTGCCGGTCGCGTCCACGACATGGACCGCGCAGGCGAGGCACGGATCGAACGAGTGGATCGTGCGGAGCAGCTCCAGCGGCTGCTCCGGGTCCGCGACGGGTGTCCCTTCCAGCGAGGCCTCATACGGCCCGGCCTGGCCCTGCGCATCGCGGGGTCCGGCGTTCCAAGTGGACGGAACGACCGCCTGGTAGTTCTCGATCTTCTTGTCCTTGATCTTGATCCAGTGGCCCAGCGCCCCGCGCGGTGCCTCGTGGAAGCCCCAGCCCTCTGCCTCAGCCGGCCATGTGGAGGGATCCCACTTCGCGCCTTCGTGGATGCGGAGGTCGCCGGAGTCCATGTTGTGGGACAGCTCGTCGAGCCAGCCGTCCATCATGTCCAGCAGGTACACGGTCTCGAGCGCCCGGGCGGCGACCCGGCCGAGCGTCGAGAACAGCGCTGCCGGCTGGAGCTTGAGCTCGGTCAGCGCCCCGTTGACGATCTCCTGGATTCGCGCGTTGCCGGCGGCATAGCCGACCAGCATCCGGGCAAGTGGCCCAACCTCCATCACCTGGCCGTCATAGCGCGGTGACTTCAGCCACGAATACTTCGCTTCGACGTCCAGGGAGTCGTACGGTGGCTGCGGCCCGGTGTACTTGGGATTCGTCTCGCCCGACCACGGGTGCAGCGCGGCGGAGTCACCCTCGCCGTACTCGTAGTAGGAGTGGGCGATCGCTTCCGTGATCTTGTTCTGGTCCAGCGGCATCAGGGTGCCCAGGTCGCCGCCCATGACGATCCCGCGATTGAACCCGAACTTGGCCTGCTCGGTCCGATCTCCACCCTGGAGGCCGCCGTAGGACAGGTAGTTCATGTGCCCGGCACCCAGGCTCCACCATTCGGGGTAGAAGCTGGCCACGGCCTTGACGTCCGGGACGTACACCTGCTCCACGAAGTCGCGCATCTGCTTGATGCGCTCCGCGATGAACCCGATGCGCTCGAAGTTGACGACGTTGGGCGAATTCGGGTCGACGGCCGCCGCCATCCCGCCCACGAGGTAGGTCTGCAGGTGGGGGTTCTTCCCACCGAGGACCGCGTGGATCTGGATGACCTCGCGCTGCCACTCGAGGGCCTCGAGATAGTGCGCGACCGCCAGGAGGTCCGCCTCCGGCGGGAGTCGGTACGCGGGGTGTCCCCAGTACCCGCTGGCAAACAGGCTCAGCTGCCCGGAGTCGACCAGCTTCTGCACCCGGGCCTTGATCCCCGCGAAGTACTGCTCGGAGCTCTTGCCCCAGGGCGAGATCGACTGCGCGAGCTTCGAGGTCGCCGCAGGGTCGGCCGTCAGCGCACCGGTGACGTCCACCCAGTCGAGGGCATGCAGGTGGTAGAAGTGGATGACGTGATCCTGGATGTGCTGGGCGCCGGCGATCAGGTTCCGGATGAGGCGTGCATTGGGCGGGATCTCGATCCCCAGCGCGTCCTCGACTGCGTACACGGACGCGTGCGCATGGACGGTCGTGCACACGCCGCAGATGCGCTGTGCCCAGATCCAGGCCTCGCGCGGGTCGCGGCCCTGGAGGATCAGCTCCATCCCGCGAAACATCGTCCCGGACGAGTAGGCGGCCGTGACGGCGCCGTTGTCGACCTGGGCTTCGATGCGAAGGTGTCCCTCGATCCGCGTGACGGGATCGATGACGATTCGGTCGGCCATCGTCCTCTCCTCAGGCGCTCAGGCCGTCGCCATCGGAGGGCGCGGCGGGGGTGGGCGGGGGCTCGGGTAGCACGGTGCCGTCCGGGCCGACGGTCGCGCGCCGGCCCTCGCGGGCGCGACGGGCGATGACGCCCCCCGCGTGGACGGCCGTCCCGACAGCAACGAATCCGACGGCGGCCAGTCCGATGGTCTGAGCATCCACGTCGACGCCCAGCATCTTGACGCCGGGCAGGCGCTCGTAGAACGGGCTCATCGCCTCCCAGAACCGGGGCGAGGCACACGCAATGCAGCCGTGCCCGGCGCCGATGGGCCAGTTCGTGCCGTCGTTCCAGCGGACGATCGGACAGTTGTAGGTGGCCTGCGGGCCTTTGCAGCCCATCTTGTACAGGCACCAGCCGTTGCGATGTCCCTCGTCTCCCCAGGCCTCGACGAACCGCCCTGCATCGAAGTGCGCACGTCGCTCGCACTGGTCGTGGATCAGGTGCCCGTAGGCGAACAGGGGACGCTTGTACGAGTCGAGCGCGGGCGGGGCACCGAAGGTCAGGTAGTGGACGATGGTCGCCGCCGTGTTCGCCACGTTGTGGGGGCAGCCGCCGAGGTTGATCAGCGGCTTGTCGCCGATGATCTCGCCGACGCCCACGGCACCGGTCGGACCGAGGCGCGGGAAGCCGCCGTCCCAGGCACACGCCCCGACCGCGATCACGAGCGCCGCGTTGGTCGCCATGTCACGCAGGATGTCGATCGCCGTGCGGCCGCCGATGGTGCAGTAGATCCCGTTCTCCGCCGTGGGGATCGAGCCCTCGACGATGAGCACGTACGGGTCTGACCCGTTCTTGACCCGTTGGAGGACGGCCTCGGCCTGGTGCCCGGCGCCGGCCATGATCGTCTCGTGGTACTCCCACGAGAGCACGTCGAGGACGACGTCTGCGACCGCGGGGTGGCTGCTGCGCAGCATCGATTCCGTGTTGCCGGCGCAGTCCTGGAACTCGAGCCACACCACGACCGGCTTGCGCTGGGTCTCGAGCGCCTTGACGATCCTGGGCGTCATCGTCGACGGGAGCGCCAGCAGCGCCGTCATCGCCGATGCGAAGCCGAGGAATCGGCGGCGGCTGATCCCGCGGTCTGCAAGCGCCGTCGCAAGCCAGCCGTCCGACTTGCTGGCCACGCGGGGCGGCGTGGGGTCCTCGCTCGCTCGGGGGGCCGGGCTCACCTGGAACCCGCCGACATCGCCCATGGTCGTCTCTCCTCCCGGCGCTGCTCGATCAGGACGGACGCTCGCCCGCGCCACCGACCGTGCCCGGCGGCACAAGGCAGGCGGTCGCCCTCAGATCGCCGCGCCGGTGGTCGCCGGATGGGGAGACAATCGGGACCTAACGGCCCATGACACAGGGCCGATCGGGACGCCGTACACGGGCCGAACGTCCCGCAGCCTCCAATCCGTCGCGGGCCCTTGGTGCCGGCGGCTCCGGGCCCGTCCGCGGCAGGCCGAGTGACCTGGCGGCGCGCGACAGGTCCACGCGGTACCCTCGGCCCGATGCGCGATCTCACAGGCCGTGCCCTCGACACGGCGACCACCCTGGGCGCGACGTACGCCGACGTGCGCGTGGTCCGGCGCCTCGAGGAGTCGATCAACGTCAAGTCGGCTCGCGTGGAGGGCGTGTCCTCGGGCGAGAGCGAGGGATTCGGGGTCCGCGTCATCGTGGACGGCGCGTGGGGCTTCGCTGCCAGCCACCACCTGAGCACGGGTGAAGCGGATCGGGTCGCGACGGCAGCCGTCCGGATCGCCAGGGCGAGCGCGACCGCCATCCGGAACCCGGTCCGTCTGGACGATCGCCCCCCGGCCCGCGGGAGCTTCGAGACACAGGTGCAGGAGGACCCGTTCGCGGTTCCCCTGGATGAGAAGATCGGACACCTCCTGGCTGCCGATCGGGCCATGAGCGCGGTCAAGGGGATCGCGTTCACCGACTCGATGTACGCGGCGCAGCGCGAGTGGAAGACCTTCGCCGCCTCCGACGGCAGCTACACCGAGCAGGTCATCACCCACATCGGCAGCGGCCTCGAAGCGAACGCCATCGCGGGCGACGAACACCAGCGCCGCAGCTATCCGGACAACGGCGGCCTGTGGGGGTCCGCGGGCTACGAGTTCATCCGCGCGATGGACCTCGAGGCGAACGCCGAGCGCGTCGCTAGCGAGGCCGTCGAGCTGCTGAGCGCGCCGCCGCTGCCGGCCGGGACGCGGACGATCCTGCTCCACCCCAGCCAGCTGTACATGCAGGTCCACGAGAGCTGCGGCCATCCGACCGAGCTCGACCGGGCATTCGGCACCGAGGCCAGCTACGCCGGGACGAGCTTCCTGACGCCGGACCTCCTGGGCAGCTTCCGCTACGGCTCCGACCTGTGCGACATCGTCGCCGACGCCACCGTTCCCGGCGGCCTGGGCACGTTCGGATGGGACGACGAAGGCGTCGTCGCCCAGCAGGTGCCGCTGATCAAGGAGGGCATGTTCGTCGGATATCTCAGCTCCCGTGAGACCGCTCCACGAATCGGACGCCAGTCCGGTGGTGCCATGCGGGCCGACGGATGGAACCGGATCCCGCTCATCCGGATGACCAACGTCAACCTGCTGCCCAAGCCGGGGATGAGCTTCGAGGACATCGTCGCGGATACCGACGACGGGATCATGTTCGAGACGAACCGCAGCTGGTCGATCGACGATCGCCGTCTCAACTTCCAGTTCGGCACCGAGGTCTGCCGCGAGATCAAGGGCGGCAAGCCGGGCCGGCTGTACCGCAACGGCACCTACACCGGCATCACCTACGAGCTGTGGCGGTCGATGGACGCCGTCGGCGACGCCAGCTCCTGGCGGATGTGGGGCACCCCCAACTGCGGCAAGGGCGAGCCGCCACAGACCGGCCACGTCGGCCACGGCGTCTCAGGCGCGCGGTTCCGCAACGTGCGGGTGGGGGTGATGGGATGAGCGAGCGGCACGGGATCGGCGGCGACGCTGCCGAGGCGCTTCGCCTGGCGGAGCTCGTGGTCGAGATGTCATCGAAGGCCGGAGCGACCGAGGCCGAGGCGCTGGTCGCGTCGGGCGAGTCCTCGCTCACCCGGTTCGCCAACTCGGAGATCCACCAGAACGTCAGCAGCGACGAGGTCCTCGTCAACCTGCGCTTCGTGCGCGGACGTCGCGTTGGCGTGGCGTCGACGGGACGGACCGATTCCGAGGGGCTGCACGCCCTCGTGGAGCGAGCGACGGCCATCGCCACCAACGTCGCCGAGCTCGAGGACTGGGCCGGTCTCCCCGATGGCGGGAGCGTGCTGCCGCTCGACATCGCCTGGTCGGACGGCACGGCAGACGCCACGCCGGAGCTCCGCGCCGCCGGGGCCAGGGAGGTGATCGCCGCCGCGGACCATGCCGGTGTCACGGCCTTCGGGTCGTTCTCGACCGACATCGAGGCGATCGCGGTCGCCAGCTCGCGGGGGATCCGCGCCGCGGAGCGCCGGACCAGCTCCCAGCTGCTCACGGTGACGATGGGGCCCGACAACGGCACGGGGTACGCGGAGCAGTGCTCGGTCGACGCCGGCGCGATCGATGCGGCCGCGATCGGGCGCGAGGCCGCCGAGCGGGCACGGGCGAGCGCGAACCCGATCGCCCTTGACCCCGGCGACTACCCGGTCGTCCTGCACCACTATGCGGTCGTGGACCTGCTGGACATGCTCGGGTACCTGGGCTTCTCCGCGCTTGCCGTCCAGGAAGACCGATCGTTCTTCAAGGCTGGCGAGCAGGTCGGGTCGAAGCTGGTGACGATCACCGATGACGGGCGCGACCCGGCGGGCCTGCCGGCCGGGTTCGATGCCGAAGGCGTGCCCAAGCAGCGGCTCGCGCTCCTCGATGCGGGCGTGTGCCGTGACCTCGCGTTCGACCAGCAGACCGCCGCGCGCGCCGGCCGATCGTCGACGGGCCATGGGCTTCCGGCCCCCAACCCGTACGGCCCGTTTCCGACCAACATGGTGATGGCCGCGGGGGACGCCGGCTTCGACGATCTCGTCGGAGGGATCGATCGCGGCCTGCTCGTGACCCGGTTCCACTACACGAACCCCGTCTACCCGAAGCGCGTCGTGATCACGGGCATGACCCGCGACGGCACCTTCCTGGTCGAGGACGGCAAGCTCGTCGGTGCGGTCCGGAACCTGCGGTTCACGATGTCGTATCTCGACGCCCTGGCCAACGTGGAGGCTGTGGGACGCGAGCGCCGGTGCCTGCGCGGCATGCTCGGCGGCAGCGTCGTGCCCTCGCTCCGGCTGTCGTCGTTCTCGTTCACCGGCGCGACGGCCGAGGGATAGGGAGCCGGATGGGCATCGGCGACGCACGAGCGGCGGACCTGACGGTGTTCGTCGACACGGATGCCTCGATCACCGTCGATGTCGGGTCGCGGTTCGTGCCGGTGGGCAACGAAGATCTTGAGCGGATCCTGGACCGCCTCGCAGCCGACGGGGGCACGCTGCGGCTGCTGGGTGCCCCCGATCGGGCCGATGACGGAGATGAGCCGCCCGACCGCGAGAGCGACCCCGCGGTGGGGGCCGCGTCGTACGTGCTCGCCCTCGCCCATGCGCGTGGGCTCCAGGTGATCCGCGAGGACCGCTGACATGGCGCCGAAGGCAGCATCCGCTCGCGCCTTGCCCGGCGCTTCGATCCCGTCGAGCTGCGGGCCATCAAGCGCCTGTGGATCCGGCACTCGATCGCGGAGGATGCCCGGGACATCGATGGGCTGATCGCGACGCTGGCCCCCGATTGCGTCTACGAGATGGTGCCGACGGGCCAGCGCTGGGAGGGGCACGAGGGGGCGCGGGCGTTCTACACGGAGCTGTTCGCGGCGTTCCCGGACAACCGGTTCGGGCTGACCGACATCGTGGTCGGTCCGCAGGGCGTGTTCGAGGCCGCGCAGCTGACGGGCACCAACCTCGGCCCGTGGGCGGGCGTACCGGCCTCCGGCCTGCCGGTCAGCCTGGGCGTGCTGATCCTGTTCCCGTGGGATCCGGCCACCAGGCTGTTCCGCGGCGAGCGGATCTGGTTCGATCGGGGCGCCGTCGGCGGCTGAGACGTCGGCCGCACGCCGGGGCGCCGCGGGTCGCGGCGGTCACGGCGCGCCTCGTAACGTTCTCCGAACGGAACGGGTCCAGAATGCGGAATCGATGACCAGCTCCGTTCGAAACCGCTCGACGACGCCAGCTTTCCCGACGGCCGCGGAGACAGGTCGTTCGCTTCCCCTACCCGGCCGGATCATCGTTGTGCTGGTGGCCGCGGGCGCCGTCGTCGTCGGCGCACCCAGCGGTGTCGGGCTGCTGTGGGCGGTCCCGTACGGGGCCGTGGCGACGATCCTGATCGTCCGGAGACCACGACACGCGATCGGCTGGATCCTGCTCGTGCTGGGATGGATGTTCCCGCTCGCGTCCGCCACGCTCGATATGACGCCGGCCCAGTTCTCAGGTGGCTCCCTGACACCGCTGACAGCGGTCGCGGGCTGGCTCATCGCCACCGCCGGGTCCGCAGGGTTCGTGCTCTTTGCGACGCTGATGTTCACCTTTCCCTCCGGGCGCTACCCGGGGGGCCGATGGCGCTTCCTGGCGCCCGCGCTGCTCGCCATCGCGTCGGCGACAGTCCTGGTCTCGGCGCTCGCGCCGAGGATCAATGTGGGCTTTCAGGGCAACCAGACGAGCGTGTCCGTCGCCAACCCGTTCGCGATCACGCCCGGGGCCGCGATCTGGAACGGGATCCCATACGAGCTGAGCTTCATCGTCCAGATCGCCGTCATGGCGATCGCTGCCATCTCGCTCGCGAACCAATTCGGTGGGACCAGTGGGATCGAGCGCCAGCAGCTTCGATGGGTCGCCGCCGCGCTCGGCTTCGTCGTGCTCGCCGTGCTCGGCGGCCTGGCACTCGGCGGGATCTTCCCGGACCTGAGCTCAACGGGCTTCATCTGGATCCCTGCGATGCTGGCCTTCGCGTCAGTTCCCATCGCGGTGGGCGTCGCGATCATGCGCTACCGGCTGTACGAGATCGACCGGATCATCAGCCGGACGCTCGGTTGGACCGTCACCACGATCGTCGTGGCGGCGGCCTTCGGCGGCCTGATCGTTGGTCTGCAGGCGGCGCTCGCGCCGTACACGAGCGAGAGCACCCTCGCGGTCGCGCTCTCGACGCTCATCGCGGCGGCCCTGTTCGGGCGCGTGCATCGCGGCATCCAGGCGACCGTGGACCGTCGGTTCAACCGGACCCGGGTGGATGCGCAGCGGGCCCTCGACGCGTTCGGCAGCGGGCTGCGCGACGTGACGGCCCTGGACGCGGTCCATGCCCGCCTCGAGGACACGATCCGGGCGACGGTCCAGCCGCGGGTCGTCGGCGTCTGGACGCGCGCCGGCGGGCCCGGGGAGTAGGGCGGGCCGCGTTCGCCCAGTCGGGGTGCCCCAGGCTGACCACGTAACAGGCAGGAACGGCATCGCGACCGGCGACCTGTGGCGAGCCGGTCGCGATGATTGAGGGAGGGATACCCGGGCGTCCCCGGCATGGGTGGACGCGTCAGTGGCGGCCGCTCATGAACGTGCCGTTGACCTGGTCGGTTGCCCGCTGGGTCACCTGGTCCTTCATCGCATCGGCCTGGGCCTGGGTGATGGTCCCGGCGGTGACCTTGGCGGCGAGCTCGTCGAGCCCGTCCTGGACGAGGGCGTCGATGACCTTCTGCGTGTCGACGTTGTTGGCCTTCGCCACGTCGGCGATCGTCTGGCCATTCTGGAGCGCGGTGTTGAGGTCGGCCTCGGTGATCCCGATCGCCCTGGCGACGACCGAGGCATCGCTCACGGCTTCGTCGTGGCCGAAGCCGCCGGGGCCACGGTCAGGACCGTCGGGTCCGCGGTGATCGCGGCCGGGTCCGCGGTGATCGCCACCGGGACCGCCCGCGTCGCCATCGGCCGGCGGATTACCGCTTGCCGTCGGCGCGTTTGGTGTGGCAGGACTGGGCGACGCGGCGTCGGCCGCGAGCGGTCCGACGAGCGCGGCCGCGGCAAGGCCGCCGGCGACGATCGTCCCGATCGCGGCGAACCTGAGGTTTCGCCGGCGGCCGGGGCCGGGCGTCACGGACCTACCGGATGGCGCCATGGTGGGGCCATTTGACGTCCCTTCTTCGGCAGGCGCGAAGGGCGCCAGGATCTCGTCGTCTCGGGTCATGGATGGTTCCTTCGAGGTCCGGCCGGCAGCTGCCGGGTCTGCGGGACGCAGGGTTGCGATCCACGCCCCGGACTCTGGGGCGTCCATCCTTTCGATCCCGTGACGAGCCCGGACGCACTGCCGAGGGAGCGCCCTACCAGGCGACAAGCTTCCAGATCTCCGGCTCCAGCTCGCCGGGGTTCCCACCGACCTCGGCGAAGATCGCCACCGCCTGCTTGAGGTGCGCCATCGCTTCGTCGGTCCTACCCACGGCGTGAAGCTGGTCCGCGAGGCTGTTCTCGACGGCCGCCTCGAGGTGGCGCTCGCCCGTTCGGCGGCACTCCTCGAGGGCGGCCTCGAGCAGCGCGATCGCGGCAGCCCGATCGCCGGCGGCTGCCTCGACCAGGGCCAGGGCATTGCGGGCCGCGATCGCCGCCCCTGCATCCGGATCCGCCTCCGCCAGGGCGAGACTCTGCCCCAGGGACACCCGCGCGGCGTCCAGATCGCCGGTCTCACGAGCAACCAGCCCCAGAATCCGGTGGGCGGCGCCGGCACCCGGACCGTCCCCGACCGCCTCGGCGATGCCGAGCGCGCGCGACGCGGCGAGGTGGGCAAGGTCGAGCTCGCCCGCGCGGTGGGCCACGACAGCCCGCTCGACGAGCGCCCGCGCGAGAAGATGGGCGCCGGTCGCCGTCGCGCCAAGCTCGAGCGTCGCGACCGCCGCGTCCAGGTGGCTGGCCGCCGTCGCGAGATCGCCTCGGCGAGCGTGAACCCTCCCGAGCCGGAGCTCGACCCTCGGAAGCTCGTCGTCGGACGTCGCCGCTGCGGCGGCCTCGAGCGCCGCGATGGCGCCCGCGTAGTCACCCAGCGCCATTCGCACCTCGCCGAGCAGGAGCTGGATCTCGGCGACCTCGGGGTGCCCCAGTGCGATCGCGGTCTCAAGGTGGGCGGCAGCCTCGCGGTTGGCGAACAGCGACACGGGCCTGGACGCCGGCCTGGCGGAAGGCATCAGCCGCCTCCGCCTCCCGGCCCGCCGCACGCTCGTGGATCGCGACCTGGACAAGGCGGCCGGGGTCGTCCCGGCCCCCGCCCTCGGCCCGGAGGAGCTCGGCGGTCCGACGATGGAGCAGGCGGCGACGGGCGAGGCTGGTCGCGTCGTACGCGGCGTCGCGGAGCTTGGCGTGCGCGAAGTCGAAGGCGACCTCCGGAGCCGCCGGGAACCTCGCGGACGATGCCGCGCCGGACCAGCTCCTCGAGCGCCGTCACGGTCTCGTCCTCGGAGCGTCCGCTCGCTCCTCGGACGAGCGGCAGGTCGAACGAGCGGCCGATCACGGCGGCGGCCGACAGCACCTGTCCGGCCGTCTCGCTGACCGTTGCGAGGCGCTCCCGCAACAGCGCCCTCACGCTTCGGGTGGGACCTTCAACGGTGCTCGTGCCGGCAGCGAGCGCTTCCACGACGAACAGCGGCAGGCCCTCGCTCTCCTCGAGCAACGCGTCCGCCGCCATCGATGGCCCGCCCATCGTCGACGCCGCGGCAACCAGCCGCTCGACGTCGTCGCCATCGAGCCGCCGGAGGGGGACGGAAACCGCCGACGGCAGGGCGTCGACGGTCGCCGCGAACGCCGAGGCAAGATCGTCGAGATCCTCGGGCCGCCACGTGAGCAGGAGCAGCAGTGACCGCGATCCTCGAGACGGCGAGCGAGCCAGGCGAGCGCCTCGCGCGACGCGTCGTCCGCCCACTGGATGTCCTCCACCGTGATCAGGCCCACCACCGGACCCGCCACCAGGGCGGCCAGCGCGCCGGCGATCGCCTCGAGAAGGCGAGCGCGTGCGGCCGGCCCGTCCTCCGCCACACCCCGGACGTCCCCTGCACCTCGCGGATCAGAGAGCTCGGCCGGCAGTGGCACCAGACGCCCGAGCTCGTCGAGGGTGTTGGGCGGCAGCCGTCGAAGACGTTCGATCGCATCCGGATGGCTGAGCCCGACACGGAGCAGCCCGACGATCACGCCGTAGGCGATGCCCGTCTCGGAGGCGAACGATCGCGCCACGATCACCGCGCCGCCGTGCCGCGCTCACCTCGGCGCCGAGATCTTCGGCGAGCCTCGACTTGCCGATGCCTGCCTCACCGGTGACGTATGCGACCCGCCCATCGGGGGCGGCGTCGCGGTGCGTATCGCGCAGCACGGTCATCTCGCGGGCTCGCCCGACCAGTGGCAGGCGGCCCGGGGCCGACGGCGCGGGCACGAGGCGCGCGCCCACGGGCGGCGGGAGCTCGCCCGGGTCGCCGGTCCGGGCGGCGGTCCGGACACGCTCGTCGCGGATCGCCTCGTACAGCGCTGTCGTCTCGGCGAGCGGCGTGACGCCCAGCTCGCGCTCCAGACCCGCGACGCACGCACGGTATTGGCGGATGGCGCCGGCCCGGTCCCCGGATCGGGCGAGGAGAAGCATCAGCCGGCGCTGTGCAGGTTCGTCGAGCGAGTCGAGCTCCAGTCGCCGGGTCGCCGCGGCCACGGCCGCCGGGAGGTCGCCCTCCGCCTCGGCGGAGCTGGCGAGCCGGTCCAGCACGCGGGCAACGGTCCGTTCCACCGCAACCGCCCGCGTCGCCCGCCAGTCATCGAAATCCGGGCTGTCGCGGAGGGAGAACCCGGACAGGAACGGGCCCCGAGCGGCCGAGGACGCCTCACGGAGGGGGGCGCTCGACGTTTCGGCGTCCGCTGCCTCAACGATCGCGAGGTCCATCCACGTCCCGGTGGCATCGAGCGCGACCGTGGACCGGTCCACCCGCAGCCATCGGTCACCGAGCGCCGACCGCAGCACGGACAAGGTGCGCCGGAGCGCCCCGCGGGCGGACTCGTCGTCGGACTCGGGCCAGAGCATGGCGGCCAGCGCCTCGCGGGCGAACGGCCGGCGCTCGGTAGCCAGCAGCGCAAGGATCGCGAGGGCCTTGCGCGTGTCCACGACGAGCGGCGCGCCATCCACCCGCACCTCGAGCGGTCCGAGCACGCGGATCTCGAGCGTGTCGCCCTGCGCGGCCTGGGGAGGGGGCGGAGCGGCGGGTCGGGACATCACGCGTAACGGTACCGCGGCGTCACGGGATCTCGTAACGTTTCGGGAACGGTTTCGTCCCAGCATGCGGTGCCATGATCGCGTCCCAGCAACTGCCCGGCCGCGGCCGCCTGGTCTCCAGGGCCGCTCCAGGAAGCCCCTGGATACGGGTTACCGTCGCAATCGCCGGTCTGCTCGCCGTGGGCGGCACGGTCGCCCGCTTGTCGGGCGATCCGACGGGCTGGCACCTGTCCCTCGTGTTCCTCGCCACATCGCTCAGCTACCTGGTCGTGGGCGCACTGATCGTGGAGCGACGGCAGGGCAACGCGGTCGGGCCGCTCGTCCTGGCGCTCGGGCTGCTGCTGGTCGGGTACGTGACCCTCGATGCCTACATCCGCCAGCCCGCGGGCGCCTTGGCCGCCGCACATGCCGCGCTCGTCGTGAGCCTGACCGACGGCCCGATGTTCTTCCTGGTGGCGATGCTGTTCCTGGCGTTTCCGGACGGCCACCTGCCGAGCAGCCGCTGGCGGACCCTGGTCGCCCTCGATGGCGCGATGGCCGCGGCCGTCTTCCTGGGCGCGTTGCTGCGGCCCGGTCGCTACCCGTTCTATACGTGGCTCGAGAACCCGTTCAACCCGCCGATGACGGTCCTGACCGAGGTCTGGGAGCTCACCTACGGGTTGACGGTCGTGGGTGTCGCTGCGGCGGCGCTTTCGCTCGTCGGGCGCTGGCGACGCGGTGACCTCGTTGAGCGCGCCCAGCTCAAGTGGGTGGCGGGGGCCGCGACGCTGGCGGCTGCCGCGATGATCGGCTACGGCGCCGGAGCGGGCCCCAGCGACTATTCGGATGCCGGCGACTTCGCCGTGGGCCTGTCGCTCGGCCTCTTTCCCGTCGCCATCGGGATCGCGGTCCTGCGGTATCGCCTGTACGAGATCGACCGCCTGATCAGCCGAACCCTGGCCTGGGCCCTCGTGACGGCGATCCTGGTGGGGCTGTTTGCGATCGTGGTCGTCGGCCTCCAGGCGCTTCTTGCCGGGGCGACGCAGGGCGACACGCTGGCGGTCGCGGCATCGACCCTGCTCGCCGCTGCCCTGTTCCAGCCGCTGCGCGCTCGAGTCCAGCATGCCGTCGACCGGCGCTTCAACCGCTCACGGATCGACGCAGAGCGGACGGTGGCGGAGTTCTCCGATCGCCTCCGCGACGAGATCGACCTGGACCGGCTGCACGGCGCCGTCATCGCAACCGCTCGCACCGCGGTTCACCCGGCCGGCGCCGGCCTGTGGCTTCGCCGGGAGGCCGAATGATGGCGACCACCACCGGGCCGGTGCGCAAGGAGCTCGGCATAGGCGCGACGGCGCACGAGACGCTGCCCCGAGCGGTGGCCGTCATCGTCTACGTGGCACCGGTCGCGGTGCTCATGCTCCTCCTGGGTGGTGCGTGGGCGGGCGGCGCGCTGGCCCGGGACCTGCTGGTCCCGAACCTTGCCTGGGTCATCACGTCGTGCGGTGCCGACGCGTTCGGTGCCGGGTTGCGCGAGCAGGTCGATCTGGGCGCCGTATCGAAGAGCACCCTCGCGACGGTTGCGCAGGTGATTGAGCCCTCGGGTGTCGCGCTGTGGCTTCGTTCCGGACGGGGGACACCGTGATCTCGGGCGTGGCGCGCTCCCCCCGACCCAGGCTGGTCGCTGCAGCCAGCATCGTGTTCACGGGCACGCTGTGCGTGATCGCCCTTGGCCTGCTCGCGGCCACATGGTCGGTGGAGGTCCCGGGCACGTGGTCCGTCCGCGGATTTCCGATCGCGATCGCGGGCACCTGCGTGGCAATCGGGGCCATCGTCGTGGTCCGGGTGCAGGGAAACCCGATCGGGTGGCTGTTCCTGGCCGCCGCAATCCTGTCGGCGATCGAGGGCGCCTGCGATCAGTACGCGACGCTGGCCCTCATCGCCGAGCCGGGCGCCCATGCCGGAGGAGAGGTCGCAGCCTGGGTCGCCGGCTGGATCTGGATCCCGGCCATCGCGCTGGTGACCGTGTTCCTGCCGCTGGTGTTCCCGGACGGCCGCCTGCTGAACTCGCGTTGGCGTCCGATCGTTTGGCTCGATGGCGGGGTGGTGGCGCTCGCGACACTGGGTGCCGCCGTGCTGCCGGGACCACTCGACAACGCCGCCTATCTGTCCAATCCATTCTCCGTCGACATCGGCATCCGGCCCGAGCTGCGGTGGATCGCCTACCTGCCGCTCATCGTCGCCATCTTCATCGGCGCCAGCGCCCTCGTGCTCCGGTTCCGCCGGTCGACCGGGGAGAGCCGCCAGCAGCTCAAGTGGCTTGCGTTCAGCGTCGCGGTCTGCGGCCTTGTGTTCTGGGCCGTCCCACTGGGCAAGCTCGGCGCCCTTCCACCGGGCGGCGCCAAGCTCACCGAGATCGTGGTCACGGCGGGCATCCTGGGCATCCCGATCTCGGCCGGTGTCGCGGTCCTCCGCTACCGGCTGTGGGATATCGACCGGATCGTCAGCCGCACCATCAGCTACCTGATCATCAGCGCCGTGCTCGCGATCATGTTCGCGGTGACCGTTGTCGGGCTGCAGGAGGTGTTGAGCCCGCTGACGGGCCAGAGCACGGTCTCGGTCGCCGCGGCGACCCTGGTCGCCTTCACCCTGTTCCAGCCGTTGCGCCATCGCGTCCAGGCGGCGGTCGACCGCAGGTTCAATCGGGCGCACATCGATGCCCAGCGCGTCCTTGACGCGTTTGCGGCCGGGCTGCGCGACGATGCGGCCCTCGACACCCTCAGCGCACACCTCGAGACGGTCGTCGCACGCTCGATGCAGCCCCGGTCGGTCGCCGTCTGGACCCGCGAGGGAGGGACCGCGCGATGAGGGCGTTCCGTCCGTTGACGGTGTCGCGCCCTTGGACTGCCCGGATGGCGATCATCTCAGAGATCGCCGTTGTGGCCGGACGGGACTGGCAGATCTCAGAGATCGCCGTTGTGGCAGCCGGGACGGTCGCCCATGCCTTGGGCCCGAACGGAGCTGTGGTCTGGATCCGGCCAACTCGAGGAGGGACTTGATGAGGCTCGGGCGGTGGCGGGTCATCCCGTATCTCATCCTGGCAGCGCTCGTCCTTGCGCCCTCCGTCTGGGCTGGTCAGGACTGGAGTGGCTGGTTGATCGTGGGCTCGTTCGCAGCCGTGGGCCTGGTCCTGCTCTGGCAGCGGCCACGAGAGGTCGTCGGCTGGCTCCTCCTGGGCATCGCGGTCGCCTTCTCCGCGCTCGGGGTCAGTCTCCCGGGCTCCGCGTCCCAGGTCGTCGACGGCCACGCTGACACGGGAGTCACCATCTACGCCTGGTTGAGCGCGTGGAGCGCGAGCCTCTTCTTCGGCGAGTTCGTCGCGCTGGCGACGCTGTTCCCGAGCGGGCGGTTCTCGGCGGGGCGGGTCGGCCTGGCAGGGCGGATCGCGGTGGCCATCCCGCTCGGCTTCAGCGCCGTTCTGGCGTTCGCACCGAGCTGGCAGATGACCTTCACCGACGGGTCGACGGCGCGGGTGCTCCTGCCGTTCGCGGTCATGCCCGACTGGCCCGGCTGGCCGGTGCTGGACAACCTCGTCTACATCGGCGTTCTCGCGGCGCTGGTCATCGCCGTCGGGACTCTGATCGTCCGGTTCCGGCGGACGCGCGGCCCGGAGCGCGAGCAGTACAAGTGGCTGCTCGCCGCGCTCGCGGCGACCCTGGCGGCAGTGATCTTCGCGTTCGCCGTGATCGTCCTTGTCGACGCCAACGGCACTTGGATGTGGTGGCCGGCAGTGCTCGCCTACCCGACCATCCCGGCCGCGATCGGGATCGCGATCCGCCGCTATCACCTATACGACATCGACCGGATCGTCAGCCGGTCCGTCTCGTACCTCGCGGTCACCGGGCTCCTGGCGGCCGTGTTCGGTGGCCTGGTGGTCGCGCTGCAAGCACTGCTGTCGGGCATCACCCAGGGCGGCACCCTTGCCGTGGCAGCTTCCACGCTGGCCGCGTTTGCGCTGTTCCAGCCGCTGCGACGGCGAGTCCAGCTGGTGGTCGACCGCCGGTTCGACCGAGCGCGCGTCGACGCCCAGACGACGGTGGACGCCTTTGCCGAGCACCTGCGCGACGAGCTGGACCTCGCGACCCTGCACGACTCCCTCGTGGCGACGACCCGTGCGGCCATGCGGCCGGCCAGCACCTCGCTGTGGCTGCGCAACGTTTCGACATCGCAGGTTGCCGAGGTTCCGTAACGATGTCCGACGCTCGACCACTACTCACCGGACGAAGTCGACCGGGACAGCGTCGCGAGCCCAACGTGGAGGTTGGCGGGCGGTCACCGAAGCATCATCGCGGCCTCCGACGACGCACGACCGTGGCCTCCGTAACGATTTCGGGACGCGCGACCGGTTGAATTTGGCCACGCAGCCCGCCCCCTGGAGCTGCCGCAGTTGGAGGCCACCGATGCGTCGCATTCTCGCCCGCTCGATCCTCGCCGGAACGCTGATCGCCACCATCGGCGCCGGAACCGCGCTCGGACACGAGTGCTTCATCGCCAGCCGGTCGGACACCGGCAATGTGACCGCAGGCACGCACTCGCGCGCGTGGGTCTACATCGGGAGCCTGTCTGAGCTGTTTGGGCTCCTGGCCGACGATACCGGCCTTCCACCCCTGTCGGACAGCCAGCTCGCGTGGGCTGTCGGCGAGGCGAGGGCGGCGGGTATGCCGAACGAGTTCTCGATCTTCATCGGCAACCACACCATTGCCGAAGGCACGCCGGCCATGGCCAAGCACGCGGCTGATGGCCGGGGGGTCGACCATCTCGGTGACTGGTTCCCCGCGGCGGTCCAGATCTACATGGCGGCCCTCGCTCCTCACGAGTAGGGACTTCGCAGCGGCGATTGGCAACGGGCCAGGCCCTCCCCCCGGGGGACGAGGGCCTGGCCGCGTCCCCAGCGGCCGTCAGGGTTGCCCCAGCGGCCGACCATGGTGATCAGGAGACGCGCGAGGCATCCGCGCAGGAGGTCCACCGATGCCAATGAACGAGGCGCCTGTGGCGCGCCAGCCGAAGCAGCGGCTCAACCGCAGCCGACGATGACCGGCGGTCTCTCCGGGACAACGTGGCGACGGCCTGGGGTCTGGGCTGCCGGCGTCCTGCTGGCGAGCACCGTCGGAATGGTGTGCTTCGCGTTCGTCCTCGCGGTCCTGCCAGGTACCGAGCAGCTGGCCGGTCGACCTGGCGAGACTAACCCGCTCGGGCCGGTCAGTGCCCCGGTCGTGCTGGGCGTGCTCCTCACGTCGCCTGCCGTTGGCGCGATCCTCGCTGTTCGCCAGCCATCCAACCCGATCGGCTGGCTGTTCCTCCTGATCGGGTTCGGCTTCTCCATCTACGTCTTCTCCTGGGGGTATGTCGGTCGGAGCGTCGGGCTGGGTGCCGACCTGCCCGGCTATCGCCTGGTCGACTGGGTTGCTTCCTGGTCGATCACCGCTGCAGTCGGGCTGGCCGTGATCTGGGTCCCTATGTTGTTCCCGGATGGTCACCTGCCAGGCTCGCACTGGCGCCCTGTCGCCTGGGTGGCCGCCATCGGTACCGCCAGTCAGGTCGCGGTCGAGGCGCTGACGACCAACGGGATCCTGCCCAACCCGATTGCCGCCGACGGTCCCGTGACCGATGCCCTCAAGGCGCTGGGCGTCTTCTTCCTCGTCGGGGTCCTCGTGGCGATCGCGGCAGTGATCGTTCGTTACCGGCGATCCCGCGGTCCCGAGCGCCAGCAGCTCAAGTGGTTCCTGGCGGCCGCCGGCTACATGGCGATCGTGCTCCCCATCGCCGGAGGGACCGGCAATGAGCTGGCCTTCTACCTCTTCATGCTCGGGATGATCGCGATCCCCATCGCCATCGGGATCGCGATCCTGCGATACCGGCTGTACGACATCGACCGCCTGATCAGCCGCACCATCGGCTGGGCGCTGGTGACCGGGATCCTGGCCGCCGTGTTCGTGGGCGTCGTGCTCGCCCTCCAGTCGCTGTTGGCCGGGTTCACCCAGGGCGAGACCCTCGCGGTCGCGGCATCCACGCTGGCCGCGTTCGCGCTGTTCCAGCCGCTGCGGCGGCGGATCCAGGTTGCGGTCGATCGGCGGTTCGACCGGGCCCGGTACGACGGGCAGCTCACGGTCGATGCGTTTGCGGAGCGGCTGCGGGACGAGGTGGAGTTCGCCGAGATCGATCGGGACATCCATCGCGTGATCGACGATGCCGTGCGCCCGACCCATGTCGGGATGTGGCTGCGCGAGCGCCAGGGAGCAGGCCGGTGACGGCAGCCCGCGTCACCCGCCCCGAACCTGCCGTGCCGGCCCGCCGCCGGCCGACCACCTGGCTCGCCCTCGTCCTGCTGGCCATCGCCCTGGGCATGGTGGGCTTCATGTTCGCCTCGGCCATGCTCCCCGGGCACGAGCGCCTGTCGACCGCGGTGGAGGAGGGGCTGGACGTCATCCCGATCCTCGCGTCATTGGCGGCGGTCCTTTCGCTTGCCGGCGTCGGGTGCGTGCTGGCGGCGCTTCGTCCACGCAACCCCATCGGCTGGGTCTTGCTGGTCGGGGGCGCGACCTTGATGCTCAGCGATTTCACGACGAGCTACGTGGAGCGCAGCACCGTGGTCGAACCCCTTCCCGGTTACCGGCTCCTGGAGACCTTGTCGCCCTTGTTCGCGTCACTCGCCATCCCACTCCTGACCGTCTGGCTTCCGCTCCTGTTTCCGGATGGGCGGCTGCCAGGGCCGCGTTGGCGGGTCGTGGGCGCGATCGCCACGATCTACACGGTCGCTGCCGTCGCGCTGACGCTGGTGCCGGCGCCCGAGCTCGTGGGGGAGGCGATCAGCCCGATCGCAGGGGGATTGATCGCGGCCGCCCTCGTCGCGCTCATCGTGCGCTTCCGGCGCACGCATGGGGCGGAGCGCCAGCAGGTGAAGTGGTTTCTGGCGGCGGTCGCGCTGCTCGCCGCGTCGATGCTCGTGCTGGCAGCAACGCACAACGAGTGGGGGTGGGCGCTCATGCTGCTCTCCCTCGCGTTCCTGCCCATCGCCATCGGCATCGCCGTCCTCCGCTACCGGCTGTACGACATCGACCGGCTGGTCAGCCGCACGATCGGGTGGGCGCTGGTGACCGGGATCCTGGCTGCCGTGTTCGTGGGTGTCGTGATCGGCCTCCAGGCGCTGCTCTCGAGCTTCACCCAGGGTGAGACGCTCGCGGTGGCCGCGTCCACGCTGGTCGCATTCGCCCTGTTCCAGCCGCTGCGACGGCGGGTCCAGGTTGCGGTCGATCGGCGGTTCGACCGGGCGCGGTACGACGGGCAGCGCACCGTTGATGCGTTTGCCGAGCGGCTGCGCGATCAAGTGGAGCTCGGCGAGATCCACGGAGACATCCATCAGACAGTGCACTCGACCATGCGGCCGACACACGTCGGCATGTGGCTTCGGCGCGCCGGCGACCAAGCCCCCTAGATCAGAGTCGGCCGCCTGGAGAGAGCGCAATGTCATTCACGATCGAGGATACGTACGATGCCCCGGTGGCGACGCAGCAGCGATCTATGCCTGCTACACCGACGCGTCCACCTGGCACCTCTGGGGCCACAACACGAGCGGCGCGCAGGCCCGGACGCTGGTGGAAGAGGGTGCGATCGTGGACGTCAAGGTCCGCCGCTACCCGTGGACGTATGCGGTCCGCGTCCTCGAGGTTGATCCGGGTCGGCGCGTGGTCTGCGAGGTGAGGCCCGTCGGCGTGCGGATCGTGCAGTCGTACGAGGTCGAGCCAATCGCCGACGGAGCCCGGATCCGCCACGTGTTCACGGTCGCGGGTCCGCTCGAGCGCGGGTACAAGCTGCTCGCCGGCCAGTACACCAAGCTGCTCGCCCGCGAGACCCGCGCCCTGGCCGCCTACGTTCGACGGGGTCGTGCCTGACAGAACCGATCATGGATGACGTGGTGTTACGTGACGATATCGGAGCGTCACCATTGTTCGTAACGATATCCGGACGCTTCCAGCTTGAGGATCAGGTCATGACAGCACTGACTCGTCCATTCCGGCGCCTCCTTCGCCGGCCCGCGCCAGACGGCCGCCGGCTTCGCCGTCGCGCCGCCCGCCGAATGCCTGCCGAGCAGCCCGGCGTGTCCATCGACATCCCGGAGACCGACCCGCTGTTCGCCTACCTGCAGTCGGCACCCGGGCCCGGTGGATCTCTTGCGCCTGGAGCTGGCGTCGCCGGCCCTCACCGAGCTCCGCGAGGCCGGCGTGGCGCTTGTCGTGCCGCTGGTGACCCAGGGTGAGCTGATCGGCACCCTCAACCTCGGACCACGGCTGTCCGAGCAGGAATACTCCACAGACGACCGCCGGCTCCTGGCCACGCTCGCCGCCCAGGCCGCGCCCGCCATCCGCGTCGCCCAGCTCGTACGCGAGCAGGCCGCCGAGGCCGCGGAGCGCGAGCGGTACCAGCAGGAGCTCAAGGTCGCGCAGCTGATCCAGCAGCAGTTTCTGCCGCGCGAGCTGCCCAACTTGCCCGAGTGGCAGATCGCCGCGTACTACGGCCCGGCGCGTGTTGTCGGCGGCGACTTCTACGACTTCATCGACCTCGGGGACGGCAGGATCGGCGTCGTGGTCGGCGACGTGACCGACAAGGGCGTGCCGGCGGCGCTGGTCATGGCCCGAACCCACTCCATTCTGCGCGCCGAGGCGCCGCGCCTGGTCGAGCCCGGCAAGGTGCTCGCTCGCGCCAACGAGCTGCTGGTGCCGGAGATGCCGGCCCGCATGTTCGTGACCTGCCTTTACGGCGTCCTGGAGCCCGCGACCGGCCGCTTCGTGTTCGCGAACGCTGGCCACAACCTGCCCTACGTCCGGACACCGGATGGCGTCATCGAGCTTCGGGCAACCGGCCTGCCGCTCGGCCTCATGCCGGGCATCGAGTACGAGGAGACCGAGGGCTCCGTGGGCCAGGGCGATGCGATGCTGCTCTACTCGGATGGCCTCGTAGAGCAGCACGGGCCGGGCCGCGAGATGTACGGCTTCCCGCGCCTGCGCAGCGCGATGGAAGGTGCCGATGCCGGGAGCGAGCTCCTGGACCGGCTGCTCGAGGAGCTGAAGGCGTTCCAGGGTTCGGAAGTGGAGCAGGAAGACGACATCACGCTCGTCACCCTCCGACGGTCGGCGGGTGTGACCGAGGGGGCGTGGTCCGAGGTTCGCCCCGAGGTCGAGGTCACCCGTGACGACGAGCCGTCCGAGGTCCTCGCTGCAGAGCCCCTGCTCACGTTCACGATCCAGGGCGCGATCGGCAACGAGCGCGCGGCCATGCAACGGGTGGCCGACGTGGTCGCGCCGCTGGGGCTGGAGCCTGCGCGACTCGAGCGCCTCAAGACCGCCGTCGCCGAGACCGTGATGAACGCGATCGAGTACGGATCGCAGGGCGATCCTGAGGTTCCCGTGGACGTGCGCGTGGACGCCGATGACGCGGCGATCCGCATCCGGGTCACGGACCGGGCCCTGTCCGGACCGGTGCCCGACGTCGAGATGCCTGACCTGAACGCCAAGCTCGAGGGTCTCCAGAAGCCCCGTGGCTGGGGCCTGTTCCTGATCCGCCACATGGTCGACGGCATGGACGTGCACGTCGCCGATGGCCTGCAGACCGTCACCCTCACCCTCGCCCGGGACGGGCGCTGACCGATGGAGGCAGCCATGAACGAGCAGCGGCTCGACATCGAGGTCGTCACATCGACCGCCGGCGAGGCCCGGCTCGCGATGCGCGGCGACGTGGACATCGCGGCGGACGAGGCGCTTGCCACCGCGTACGCGACCGCGGCGGCAGGGGGCGCCACGCGCGTGGTCCTCGACTTCAGGAGCGTCGACTACATCAACTCGACCGGCATTGCGCTGATCGTCCGGCTGCTCGCAGAGGCCCGCCGCGATCACCGAGAGGTGATTGCCGAGGGGCTCACCGACCACTACCGGGAGATCTTCCGGATCACCCGGCTGTCCGATTACCTCACCATCGCCGACGGCGTCTCGGCAGGCAGCGTTCCAGAGGAGGGCAACCGATGACCGACACCACGATCGACGTCAGCCAGCATGGCGATGCCGCGATCCTCCACGTCCACGGTGAGATCACCGGCGGCAGCGAGCCCGCACTGATGGGCGCCTACGGCCAGGCCGGCGACGCGCGATCCATCGTGCTGGACTTCGGCGATCTCGAGTACATGAACAGCGGTGGGATCGGGCTGCTGGTGACGCTCCTCGTGCGCACGAAGCGGGCCGGCCAGAAGCTGCTCGCCGTTGGCCTGACCGAGCACTACCGCCAGATCCTGGCGCTGACCCGTCTCGACGAGGCGATCTCAATCCACGACGACGAGCCTTCGGCCCTGGCCGCAGCCGCGTCCGCCTGAACGGAGCACTCCCATGACCACCGAGCCTCGCACCCCCCGCGATAAGGAATCCTGGGCCCGCCCCGTGGACCGGCTGTCCACGACCGCGAAGACCGGTGGCATGGACACCGTCACCGGCAAGCGCGTCTCCGGCCCCATCCAGGGCTTCGGCCAGATGTGGCAGAAGACGTTCAAGGTGAGGCTCGACGGCGTCGACCTCGACCCGGAGGCCGTCGTCGCGCACTGGAAGGCCGGGTTCCCCACCTTCTGGCCCAAGGGCGCAGCGTTCTACGCCCCGCTGGCGGGGATCGCCCCCGGCGAGGTCGCCCTGCTGGAGGTTGCGCCGGTCCCGGGCTCACCGGTCAAGATGTCGACCGGGGTCATGGTCATCTACGCTGACCGTGAATCGTTCACGTTCATGACACCAGAGGGTCACGCGCTGTCCGCATGGATCACCTTCTCCGCCTTCCGCGACGGCGACACGACGGTCGCCCAGGCCCAGGCGCTCGAGCGGACGAGCGACCCGTTCATCGAGCTGACCTACATGTTCGGCGCGAACCGGGCGAACGACCGGTTCTGGGAACGGACGTTGGAGAACCTGGCGGCCTCGCTGGGTGTCGAGGCTCCGGTCGTCGAAGCGCAGAAGGTGTGCGTGGACAAGCATCGACAATGGCGGTACGTCCGCAACCTGCGCCGCAGCGCCGCGGTCAACATGGCGGTGGGCACGGTCACGGCTCCCGTCCGCTGGGTGCGGCGCCGCCGGGTCGCAGGCTGATCGCGGCACGTCCGTCGCGGAGCCCGCGGTGACGCCCATGCGTCGCCGCGGTGACGGGCTGGACGCCATCGTCGTCGGCGCGGGTCCCAACGGACTTGCCGCAGCCATCGAGCTCGCGCGCGCCGGGCGGCAGGTCAGGATCTACGAAGCCGCCGACGAGGTCGGCGGCGGGTCCCGGTCCGCGGAGCTGACGCTCCCAGGCTTCATCCACGACGTCTGCTCCGCGGTTCACCCGCTGGGCGTGGCGTCGACCTTCTTCGGTACGCTCGACCTGGCCCGTCACGGGCTCGAGTGGGTCCAGCCCCAGGCACCCCTCGCGCACGCGCTGGCTCCCGGCAGGAGCGTTGTCCTGGAACGCGATCTCGAAGCCACGCGCCGGAACGTGGGCCGTGACGGAGACGCATGGGTCCGCCTGTTCGGACCGCTCGCCCGCGAGTGGGAGCGCCTCGCCCCGACGCTGCTCGGACCGGTGGTCCGGCCGCCTCGCCATCCGCTGCTCCTGGCCCGCTTCGGCCTGCCGGCGGTGCTCCCGGCGACATCGCTCGCCCGGATCGCGTTCCGAGAGCCCGCCGCGCGGGCGCTGTTCGCGGGCATGGCCGGCCATTCAATGCTCCGGTTGGGCCGCCCGCTGACCGCGTCCTTCGGGCTGGTGCTGGGGATGCTCGCCCACGCCGTGGGCTGGCCGGTGGCACGCGGCGGCAGCGGCCGGATCGCGGCGGCGCTCGAAGCGGAGGCCCGCTCGCTGGGCGTCGAGATCGTCATTGGCCACCGGGTCGATGCGCTCGCGGCGCTGCCGGACGCCCGGGCCGTGATCCTCGACCTCACACCGCGCCAGGTCGTGGAGATCGCCGGCAACCGGCTTCCGTCCGGATACCGGGGCCAGCTGGAGCGGTACCGCTACGGACCGGGGGCGTTCAAGGTCGACTGGGCACTCGACGGCCCGATCCCGTGGGCTGATCCGGCCACGGCCAGAGCCGGAACGGTGCATGTCGGCGGGACGATGACCGAGGTCGCAGCATCGGAGGACGCGGTGGATCGTGGAACTCCGTCGGATCGCCCATTCGTGCTGCTGGTCCAGCCGACGATGGCGGATCCGTCGCGAGCGCCGGAGGGCAAGCACATCGCGTGGGCCTACTGCCACGTGCCCCACGGTTCCGACGTGGACATGACCGACGCGATCGAGCGCCAGGTCGAGCGGTTCGCGCCGGGGTTCCGCGACCTCGTCCTCGCCCGGAGCGTGAAGAACGCGCCGGCGATGGAGGCGTACGACGCGAACTACATCGGCGGCGACATCAACGGCGGGATCCAGGACGTTCGCCAACTGCTGTTCCGACCGGTCCTGCGCTGGAACCCGTACACGACTCCCGACCCGGGGCTGTTCCTGTGCTCGTCCTCGACGCCGCCTGGCGGCGGGGTCCACGGGATGGGCGGTCTGCACGCGGCGCGAGCGGTGCTGCACCGAACCTGACTCAGGACAGGCGGCCTCCGGAATCGGCGCGCTCGCGGGCGCCGCGATGGCAGACTGCGCTGATCCGCGATGACCACCACCAGCCGCTCCCGGGATGAGATCCGCGTCCTCGGCCGTTCCATCACGGTCGAGGCGATGGCGCGGGCGCTGCTCGCGATCGGCGCCGCAATCTTCTACTGGCTGCTCGGCCCCGGACAGGGCGACAACGACCCGTTCAACCCGCTGGCTGCCGCGCTCCTGCAGGGGCGGCTGTCGATCCCGGACCCGATGCCCTGGCTCGAGAGCGTGCCGGCACCGGACGGCTGGTACGTGCCGCTCGCTCCGGGACCCGCCGTGGTCCTGCTCCCGGTCGTCGCCCTGGTCGGGCCGCACGTCGTGGACACCAGCCTGCTGTCGGCGATCTCGGCGGCCGTGGCGGTCTGGCTCGCGTGGGGCCTGGTGCGCCAGATCGGCGGGACCGCGCGGCAGGCCGCCTGGCTCACGGTCGCGCTCGCCTTCGGCTCCGAGCTGACCTGGGTCGCGACCTCGGGTGGCCCGCACAACGTCGAGCACACGCTGGCGATGGCGTGCCTGCTGGCAAGCCTCCGCCTGGCGATCGCGGGTCGCGCCCCGGCGGCAGCCGGGCTCCTGTGGGCATTCGCCGTGACCTGCCGCGTCCCCGTCGGGCTCGCGCTGCCGCTGTTCGTGTGGCTGTACCGACGCCAGATCGGGCGGTTCGTACTCGCCGCCGCGCCGATCGGGGCGCTGTTCGTGTTCTACAACACCGCCCGCTTCGGCAACCCGCTGGATTTCGGGCTGGCGCGGATCATGGGCGGCGATCCACCGACCTCGGTCCTCGACGAGCCCTGGTACAACCACGGGATCATCGCGATCGACTACCTCCCGCGAGGGCTGCACACGATGCTGCTCCGGACGTTCGATATCGTGTCCGACCCGCCGTGGTTCCGCCCCAACTGGACGGGTGCATCCGTGCTGCTGACGATGCCTGTGCTCGCCTGGCTGCACCGGGCGCGGGCAAAGGTGCTCGTGGTTCCCTGGCTGGTCGCGGGCCTCGTCCTGGTGCCGGACCTGCTCCACGGCGCCCCGGGATTCGCGCAGTTCGGATACCGCTTCATCTGCGACGTGCTGCCGATCCTGTGGTGGCTGCTGGCGTGGGTCGCCGTCAACCGCGGGCTGACGCTGGGGATGCGGGCGGCGATCGTGGCCGGCATCGCGGTCAACATGTATGCGCTCTGGACGGTGTGGGCGCTCGGGTTCGTCGGCTACTGAGGGCCTGCAGACGCATGCCGCCGGAACCGGGTCATCGCACCCCGACCGCCTTGACGCACGGTGTGCCATCGGACCAAACCTGCCGTGACGCGCCGGACGCATCAAGAGCAAGGCCAGCCTGGCGGCTGCCGAGCCTGAACGCGCCAATTCGAGCCGAACCCCGTGCTTAGACGCCGAGTTGATGCGCCCGGTGAGTCGGCCCGGCCGGTGCTCCGCCCCCGGTGAGTCGGCCCGGCCGGTGCTGTGCCCCGGTCAGGCGTCGCCCGACACGCAGAACTCGTTGCCCTCGGGATCGGCCATGACGGTCCACCGGAACGTGCCCAGGGAACCCGTCCCGACGACGCGCGCCCCGAGGTCGACGAGCCGGGCCACCTCGTCGTCCATGACCTCGGCGCGGAAGTCGAGGTGAACCCGGTTCTTGACGATCTTCGACTCCGGCACCTTCTGGAACAGGATCGGCGGTCGGCCGGGCTCGGCTGGCGACGGTGGCGCCAGCGCGACGTACTGGTCGTTGACCGCGCGCCGCTCGTAGCCGAGCGCGGCAGCCCAGAAGTCGACGACCGCGCCGTGGTCGGCGCAGTCCATGACGACCTCGGTCACGCGCAGCGACATGGGTGCTCCTTCCGGGACACGGCTGCCGGTAGGACCGCTAGCGCGCGATCTCCCCGGGCGCGAGCTTGTCAGGCGCCTCGTCGGCGCTCCAGCGGCCCAGCCAGTCGAGGACGGTCTCGTGCCACATCACGGAGTTCTCCGGCTTGAGAACCCAGTGATTCTCGTCGGGGAAGTGGAGCAGGCGTGACGGCACCCCCCGACGCTGGAGCGCCGTGAACACGGCCAGCCCCTCGATCTCGCTGACGCGGTAGTCGAGCGCCCCATGGATCACGAGCATCGGAACCCGCCACGAGGCAACGTGATCCACGGGATTGTGGCGCTCGTAGCCGGCCGGGTTCTCCCACGGCGTACCCCCGTGCTCCCACTCAGGGAACCACAGCTCCTCCGTGGCGAAGTAGGCGAATCGCTCATCGAGGTTTCCGTCGTGTGACACGAGGCATCGCCAGGGCTCGTTCCACACACCCGCGATGTAGTTGACCATCCAGCCGCCATAGCTTCCGCCGAGCGCGCTCGCCCTCGTGCCGTCGAGGAACGGGAACCGGTCCAGCGCGGCCGACAGCCCCTTCCGGAGGTCCTCCAACGGCTTGCCGCCCCAGTCCCCCCGGATCGAATCGGTGAATCCCTGGCCATAGCCCGTGGAGCCATGGAAGTCGATCATGACGGCCGCATAGCCGGCGCCGGCGTAGACCTGCGGGTTCCAGCGGTAGTGCCAGTCGTTGCCGAAGCTCCCCTGCGGTCCACCGTGGATCAGGAACGCGATCGGATAGCTGCGCCCCGGGTCGCACTCCGCGGGCTCGACCAGGTAGCCATGCACGGTCTCGCCGTTCCAGCCCGGGAAGGAGAACTGCTCGGTCCGCCCGAGCGCGACCTCGCGCAGGATAGCCGCATTGAGGTGGGTGACCTGGTGCTCCGCCCCATCGGCGAGCCTCCACAGGTCGGCCGGCGCCTCCAGTGAGTCACGGACATGGAACAGGGCTCCGGCCACGGACCGTGGGTGGGACACGTGACCCCGGCTCACGAGCGAGGCGACCGAGCCCGTCGCGACGTCGACGCCGAACAGGCCGTGCTGGCCCGTGTCGTCCGCGGTCACGAACAGGGTGCGCCCATCGGACGACCACTCGAGGGCGTCTGCGCTGCGGTCCCAGTCGGCGGTCAGCGACCGCGTCTCTCCGTCCGGCCAGTGCATGACCTTCACGGTCTGCTTGTCCGCCTCGTAGCCCGGCCGATCCATCGCGAGGTACGCGAGCAAGGTGCCATCAGGGCTGAAGATCGGGTTGGTGTCCGTGGCGCGATTGTCGGTCGTGAGCTTGCGGGGTGCCGCGCTGCCATCGATCGGGGCGACGAACAGGTCCAGGTCGGTGCTCCAGGCCTCCTCGGTGCCGACATCCCGCGCCGTGAACACGACCGACGATCCGTCGGGCGTGAACGTGTACCCCTCACTGCCCCCAAACGGCGGGCTCGGCGCGTCGGCGTCCATCGCCGGCATCACGTCCACCGCAGGCCCACCGCTCAAGGCCTGGACGAACACGTGGCGGCGCCGGCCGGTCTTCCATTCGTCCCAGTGGCGGACGAACAGGCGATCGTGGATCAGGCCGCTTGTCAGCCGGTGCGCGTCGCGCTCGAGGCGCTCGGCCGTTGTGGCGAGCGTATCGGTCGCGGCGCCCGGGAACACGGCCGCCGAGAACGCGATCTTCGTGCCGTCACGGGACAGGACGAATGATTCGATGTCGATCGGGGACCGTGTCACGGCTGTCGGATCGCGGCCATCGAGCCCGATCCTCATCACCTGGCGGTTCGCGGAGCGGGCGCCGGCGAGGTAGAACACGCCCCGGCCGTCCGGGGAGACCACCGGATTGGCGTCGCGACCGCCCCCTGATCGAGTCAGCCGGCGCAACCCGGTGCCGTCCGCACGGATCGTCCACAGGTGCGCGTCGAGCCGGTTCTTGCCGGGCACCAAGCGGGAGATGACCAGCACCGAGAAGCTGCCATCGGGCGACACCGCGACATCGCCGAGCCGGCGAAGCGCGACCTGGTCGCGGATCGTGTATGGCCGTCGGGGTCGTTCACGCCCCGTTTGAGCTCCCGATGTTCCCCTCATGGATTCTCCCTGAAGGCTCCGCGCGCGCTGCCGGAGCGTCTTGAGCAGGGTACCCGCCGGGTGGGGTGCCTAGCGCCAGGCCGTCCGGGCGGCGTCCGGGTACAGGCGCACGCGCCTGTACGGCTCCCGCCCGCGCGATCGAGAGACGAGGTTCGCTCGCTCCGCCATCTGGTGCTGCAGGCGGCGGATGTAGGCGTTCTGTGGCGCCAGCTCCACCGGTTCCTGCTCCTTGACGACCATCCCGATCGCCTGCTCCGTCTCGCGCAGCGCCGCCTCCCGCGGATCCACCTCGAGCGCGAAGATCGAGGTCAGCGACGCCTGCATCTGGACGATCGTGTTGGACTTGAGGACGTAGACCGGGATCGCCCGATCCTCCGCCTCGCGGATCGCCGGCGGTTTCTGACGGTACTCGCTGCGCAGGGTCATCGCGACGTCGGCCTCGTCCACGTCCCTGGCGACGATCACGGGAAGCTGAAGATCCCGGATCGCCTGCTCCAGCCGCTTGCGGCTGATCCCGTGCGGGAACACGCGCAGCGTCGGCAAAGTGCCTCCCTCGACCTCGAGCGCGGCGGCTCCGAACGCCGCCTCGTCGTCCTCGGCACCGTCGGTTCCAACCGAGCCAGACTCGCCGGGGACCAGCAGCGCAATGCGGCGCTCCTCCTCTGCCTCCAGCTCCGCGGCGTTGACCGGCCGCGTGCCCTCGTCCTCGCGAAGGGCGTTGAGCGCTCGAGCCGCCTCATCCCGCCACGCCTTCTGGCGCTGCAGCTCACGGGCGTCGCGGGCGCGGATCTCGGCGGCCGCAGCCGCCTCGGCGCGTTCCAGCGGTCCCCGATCGGCGATGTCTCCGACGACGAACGGTGACCCGGGCGGCACCGCGAACCGCTCGCCGGGCAGCGTGCTCAGCGACGCCGGTCGGTCGCCCTCCGGGGTGCGCGCCCCACGCTCGCTCCCGCGCTCACCGCCACCTCGCGCGTTGCGCCAGCCCCCGCCCTGCCCGGGTCGGAACCCCGGACGCGCCGGCATCCGGTCCTCGCCCGCATACCCGCCGGTCCGGTAGGTGGACGTGCCGCGCCAGCCGGGCTCGCGTCCCCAGGCACCCGCGCCCGAACCCGTGAGCCCGTTGAACCGGTCGCCGGAGCCGGCCTCCCGGGCCGACGGCTTGGGGCGCGACTGGGAGCGATGGACACCCTCTTCGTCCCGCCACCGCAGCTCGGGTGACACCAGGTCCCCGAGGAGCATCGAATCGACCGTCGCCGCGACGTCCGCGTGGACCATCACGCGCTCCCGATCCTGGATCTCGACGATCACGTCGAAGGTCGGGGGCGCCTTGCGCTCGAGCACGCTCTTCTGGGTCCGGCGCCGACGAGCCTCCTCGTCACCCAGGGTCACGCTCTGGATGCCGCCGATCAGGTCCGACAGCGTCGGGTTGAGCATCAGGTTGTCGAGGTTGTTGCCATGCGCCGTGCCGATCAGCTGGACGCCACGCTCGGCGATGGTGCGGGCCGCCTGCGCCTCGAGCTCCGTCCCGATCTCGTCGATCACGATGACCTGGGGCATGTGGTTCTCGACCGCCTCGATCATGACCTCGTGCTGCAGGCTGGGCGTGCGGACCTGCATCCGGCGCGCCTTGCCGATCGCCGGGTGCGGGATGTCGCCGTCGCCCGCGATCTCGTTCGAGGTGTCCACCACGACCACGCGCTTGCCCTGTTCGTCGGCCAGCACCCGGGCGGCCTCGCGCAGCATCGTCGTCTTGCCGATGCCCGGGCGGCCCATGATCAGGATCGACTTCCCGCTCTCGACGAAGTCGGTGATGATCTCGATCGTCCCATACACGGCCCGCCCGATCCGGCAGGTGAGGCCCACGACCTTGCCGTTGCGGTTTCGGATTGCGCTGATCCGGTGAAGGGTGCGCTCGATGCCGGCGCGGTTGTCGTCGCCGAACGTCCCGATGTGCTCGACGACGTACTGGATGTCGGCTTCGCTGATCTCGCGCTCGAGCAGCGCAACCTCGCTGTTGGGGTAGCGCGCCTCGGGCCGGCGGCCCAGGTCGAGAACGACCTCGATCAGCGTCTCGGGATCGGGCAGGGCGTGGATCGCAGCCACGATCTCCGGCGGCAGCGCCGCAAGGAGCACGTCCAGATCATCCATCGTCTCGCGCTGCCGATCCTCGGATCCCACGCTGGTCAATCCTCCGTTCGTCCGCTAGCTGATCCCGGCCGGCATGAGGCGCGGCTCGGCGACACGGACCAGGGTTTCCTTCATCAGGAGCGTGACGGTCGCGATGGTGTCGAAGCCCTCCTCCTCGAGTCGCCGGTCGAGCGGCAGCTCGTAGGTGCGGACGGGCGCCAGGATCCCCTGGCTGCTGCGGCGGTTGGGCTCGGACCGGGCCGCGATGACGCCCAGCGCGTACCGGAGCAGCGGCACGACATCCGCGCCGGGCCGGGCCAGCAGCTTGAGGTAGTGCGGCTGGTCCTCCTTCGCGACACCGACCTGGATGAACCCGTCGAGCTGCGTCCCGTCCACGCCACCGCCCGGGGCGTCGACCACGAAGGCGTCGACGTCGGCGAACCGCAGGATCGGCGCGAGCGAGCTTCGGGGTACACGCCACTCGCGTCCCTGGCGCTCCCAGTCGGCAAGGCGGAGCGCCTCGAGGCGCTGGACCGGTGCCGGCGTCACCGACGCGTACAGGCGGGCCAGTGGCAGCGCATCGAGCGGCGCCGCCGGTCGAATGCGGCAGGCGCGCGCCTCCTCGTCGCTCCACGGGACCGGCAGCTCCCGATCCGGCGCGCGGTACAGGACACGCTCATCGCCGTAGCGCATGAAGCCGGCCTGCATGAACAGCTCCACGTTGTCGTCGGCCTCGGCGCACGCGACGTGGAACCGGACCGCACCCCGCTTCGCACCGTCGCGCAGCAGGTGCTGGACGAGCCGGAAGCGGACATCGCCTGCGTCCAGGTCGCCGACCGCGTCGAGCTCGACGACCGTCCACTCGTCGCGGTGACTCTCCCGCTCCACGCGCAGGAGCCCAGCGATGTGGCCGCTGCGGTCGAACACGTACAGCACGTCGTGCGGGCGAAACGCGCCCAACGGCAGGCGGAACAGGCTGAACACGCCGATCGGGGGGCCGGACACGGGGAGGCCCAGCGACCGCGTCCCATCGCCATCGGCCTGGGCGAGCCGGGACAGCTCCCCCAGCGCGGCGAGATCCGTCAGCCTTGCCGCCCGAACCTTGCCCGTGTTTCGTGCCATCGCACCGTCACCTGGCCTGCGAGGTTCGACGGGTCGGATGGTGCCGGCGGCCCGCACCTTCGCCGGGCTCCGCGTGCTCGGACGCCATCGTTGCAAGGAGCCGGTGAAACCGTGTCTCGCCGGCCAGCTCCGGATGGAACGAGGTCGCGATCACGTTGTGCTCGCGGACCGCGACGACCCGGCCATCGTCGAGCCGGGCGATCACGTCCACGCCCTCGCCGACGCGCTCGATGACGGGCGCCCGGATGAACACTCCGTGGACGGGCTGCGAGCCGAGCAGCGGCACGTCGAGCTCTGCCTCGAACGAGTCGAGCTGGCGGCCGAAGGCGTTGCGCCGGACGGTGACGTCAAGCAGCGGGAGCACGGCAGGCTCGCCGCCGTCAATGTCGCGCGCGAGGACGATCATGCCGGCGCAGGTGCCGAACACCGGAACCCCGCTCGCAGCAAGGTCGAGGATCGGCTGGCGCAGGCCCCAGCGATCGATGAGCCGGCGCATGGTCGTGCTCTCGCCGCCCGGGATGATCAGGCCGTCGATGTCGTTGAGCTGCGCAGGCAGGCGCACCTCGACCGGCTCCACGCCGATCGCCCGCAGCACCGCGACATGCTCGGCGAACGCCCCCTGGAGGGCGAGCACCCCGATCCTCATCGGCTCGGCTCCCGGCCGACCGGTCCCCCTACCAACCGCGGACCGCGAGCCGCTCCTGCTCCGGAATGGCTTCCATGGCGAGCCCGCGCATCGGCGCCCCGAGGCCCTTGGAGACCTCGGCGATGATCTTCGGGTCCTGGTAGTGGGTCGTCGCCTGGACGATGGCGTTGGCCATCCGGGCCGGATCCTCGCTCTTGAAGATCCCGGACCCCACGAACACTCCCTCCGCCCCGAGCTGCATGACCAGCGCGGCGTCCGACGGCGTGCTGATTCCGCCGGCGACGAAGTTGACGACCGGCAGCTTGCCATCCGCGGCGACCTGCCGTACGAGCTCGTACGGCGCCTGGAGCTCCTTGGCAGCGACGAACAGCTCGTCCTCGCGCATGCCCTGGAGGCGGCGGATCGCGGCCAGCACGTCCCGGAGCTGGCGCACCGCCTCGACGATGTTGCCGGTTCCGGCCTCGCCCTTGGTGCGCATCATCGCCGCGCCCTCGTTGATCCGGCGCAGGGCCTCGCCGAGGTTGCGGCAGCCGCAAACGAACGGGACCTTGAAGGCGTGCTTGTCGATGTGGTTGGTCTCGTCGGCGGGGGTGAGGACCTCGGACTCGTCGATGTAGTCGACACCGAGCGCCTCGAGCACCTGTGCCTCGACGAAGTGGCCGATCCGGGCCTTGGCCATGACCGGGATCGTGACCGCGTCCATGATCCCGACGATCATCTCGGGATCCGACATCCGCGCGACGCCGCCGGCGGCGCGAATGTCCGCCGGGACACGCTCCAGTGCCATCACCGCGACGGCGCCGGCTTCCTCGGCGATCTTGGCCTGCTCCGGGGTGACGACGTCCATGATGACGCCGCCCTTGAGCATCTGGGCGAGGCCTTTCCGGGTGGCCCAGGTGGAGGTTTCGGTCATGAGGTTTGGGCTCCGAGAGGACGCGTGAGTGGTCGGCCGGCCAGCTTGCCCCGGGGTCGTCGCCCGTTCGAGGAGGTCCGGCCCGACGTCACCGCCGGATTATCGCATGAGGACCGGGAATACCCTAGCGAACCAGCGTCCGGACCACGCCCGACATCAGCGTGGTCGCTCGCTTCGCGGACGAGGGCGACAGCCGGCTGAGCGCCTCGACCAGCCCCAGCACGTCGTCGTCCGGAAGACCGTCGAGCAGCTTCACCAGGCGCATCACCGTGTCGTCGGGCACCTCGCCCAGCAGGCGCAGGGCTCGCTCCAGCTCGGTGGGCTCGAGGCGCGACACCAGGCCCACCGCACGGTCGAACAGCCGGACGAACACGAGGAAGGTCGATAGCCAATCTCGAAGGCGCATCAGGTCCGGATCGCCGGGGTGCTGCACCAGGGCAACGGCCGCGTCGGCAAGCGTGGCCTCGAGGACCACGATGATCGGGTCGCCCTCGCGGACCTTGCGTTCGGCAACAACGCGACCGAACCACCGCCAGTGATCGCCGATCGCCATGTAGGCGGTGCCCGCGGGGCCGCGCCTGCCGACCCGCCGGAGCTCAGGAACGCGCTCGACGAGTCCCCAGGCCTCGGCCTCTGCGAGGGCCAGGCTGGCGGCGCGATGGCTGAGATTGAGCGCTTCACGCACTTCGCGCTCGGTCAGCGGCCCGCCCCGCGCCATGAGGTACGCGTGGACTCGCGCGATCGCGGGTGCGACACCCCAGGCAGCTCCCATCTCGCCCCATGCGTCCGCCAGACGGAGCCTGATCTCCTCGGCCATGGGTGAGGCGGGGGGACGGTCGAGATCGAGCTTGGGAGCGGCGTCGGTCACGTCGGCATCCTACTCCGCTTCGAAAACATGCGCCTGCAGGATAGCCGATTTCCACGGCCGTCGAAAGGAGCGCCTGGCCCCCTCGACCCGGCGACGTGAGCCCCTTTGCGCCACTCGCGCCACTCGCGCCACTCGCGCCACGTGAAGCCCGGCGAAGCCCGGCCGTGCGCCGGACGCACGGATTCCGAGGTCAGTTGCTGCACCTGTGCGCCATATGCACATCAACCGCAGCGAATCGACGCGTTGACGGCCTCAGCGACGCACTTCCGTGCGTGACATGCAGCACGACGACGGTTCGGGCAGAAATGCATGCGTGGTATGCACGGCCGGCGCCGCTGAGCCGCACGGCCGGCGCCGCTGAGCCGCACGGCCGGCGCCGCTGAGCCGCACGGCCGGCGCCGCTGAGCCGCACTGACCGTCGCTCCGCTGCGTGCGCACCACGACCGGCCATGTCGCGCTACGCTTCGGCCAGCAATTCCGGAGGAACGATGGCCAACACCGCGAACGCCGGCGACCCCGCCCCGGCCACGACACGGGAACAGCTCCTCGAGCAGCATGCCGAGGCCCGCGCGCGCAGGAATCGCGCCGCGCTCGGCGGTCCTGACTGGGCCGCGGCGAGCGCCGACGTGGCTCGGATCGAGGTCGAGATCGCGCGCATCGAGCGCGCGATGAACCCGCCCAGGAGTTGACGAGGAGGCAGCCGCCAAGACCTCGATTTCGAGCCCCGCTGCCTCACCCGACCGTCCTGCTATCGTTCGGCCGATGGACGGCGTCGTGCTCGTGCTGAACCAGAACTACGAGCCGCTGAATGTCTGCAACATCCCGCGGGCATTCCGGCTCCTCTTCGGCTTCAAGGCCGAGGTCATCGAGTACAACCATGCCGAGATCCGGACCGTGCGCGAGGTCTACAAGGCACCGTCGGTCATCCGGCTCCAGCACCATATCCGCCGGCCCCGGCCGCGGGTCAAGCTGACCCGGCGCGAGATCTTCTCGCGTGACCGGCACACATGCCAGTACTGTGGCCGCCAGGCGCACGACCTGACCCTGGACCACGTGATGCCCCGCCACCGCGGCGGCGCCCATTCGTGGGAGAACCTCGTCGCCGCCTGCAAGAGCTGCAACCACCGCAAGGGCGCGCAGACGCCGGAGGAGGCCCGGCTCAAGCTCATCCGATCGCCGTTCGAGCCGCGCAGCGACCTTTACTCGCTGTTCACGCCGTATCTCGACGACGATCGGAACGAGGCCTGGCGGACGTACCTCTTCCTCGGCCGCAGCTGAGGGTTCCGGTGACCGCACCGGACGACGCCGGCGAGCGGCTCGCGAGGGCCGTGCCGCCCGGGGTCACCGGGATCGTCGGGGACCTGCACGCAGCGGGACACGCCGCGTACGTCGTCGGCGGGTCGTTGCGCGACGCGCTGCTCGGGCGGCCTCCCGCGGACTGGGACCTCGCCACGGATGCCCGTCCGGAGCAGATCGTCGACCTGTTCCCTGGGGCGGTGTACGAGAACCGGTTCGGCACGGTCGCGGTCCGGCGCGACGATGACGTGTACGAGATCACGACGTTCCGCACCGAGCACGACTATGCCGACTTCCGGCGGCCCCACCGGGTGGAGTTCGGCGATGACATCGAGGTCGATCTCGGTCGTCGCGACTTCACGGTCAACGCGCTCGCCTGGGGCCGCGGACCGGCGGACCCGGGGCCGGGCCGGCTCGTCGACCCGTTCCAGGGTCGAGCAGACCTGGCCGCGCGTGCGCTGCGCGCCGTCGGCGACCCTGAAGCGCGGTTCCGCGAGGACGCACTGCGGATGATCCGGGCCGTCCGGCTCGCGGCGTCGCTCGGCTTCGAGGTCGAGCCCAGCACGCTTTCGGCCCTCCGAGCCAACGCCGGCCTCGTGGCATACCTGTCCGGCGAGCGCGTCGGCGCGGAGCTGGGCAAGCTGCTCGCCACCCCGACTCCGTCGATCGGGCTTCGCCTCCTGCTCGACACCGGCCTGCTCGCCGTCATCTCGACCGAGCTCGCGCGCCAGCGCGGCATCGCCCAGAACAAGATCCCCGGCGAGGACCTCTGGGACCACACCCTCCGGGCAGTCGATGCCGCCCCCGCGGATCGCCCGATCGTCCGGCTCGCGGCCCTGCTCCACGACATCGGCAAGCCCGCCACGCTCGCCGAGGGGCATTTCCACCACCACGATGCGGTGGGCGCGCGGCTGGCGGGCGGCCTGCTCCGGAAGCTTCGGGTTCCCCGCGCGGCCACGGACGAGGTGACCCATCTCATCCTCCATCACATGTTCACGGTCGACCCCGAGGCATCCGACTACGCGGTCCGTCGGTTCATCAAGCGCATCGGTCGTGACAGGATCGACGCCCTGTTCGCACTCCGCCGCGCCGACGACATCGGCAGCGGCCTGACCGCGGACGATCCCGACCTCGTCGCGTTCCGGGCCCGCATCGATGCGGAGATTGCGGCCGAGGTCGTGCTCGATCGACATGCCCTCGCGATCGACGGCGGCGACCTCATGCGAGAGCTGGGGCTGGATCCGGGGCCGCGGCTGGGTCGCGTCCTCGAGACCCTGCTCGACCGGGTCATCGCCGATCCGGGGCTCAACGATCGCGCGACACTCATGCTGCTCGCGCAGGGCATGCTTGCCGATATGGGTGAATCGTGATCGAGCTGCTGCTCCAGGCCGAGCGGGCGCTCGCCGTCGGGCTGGTGGACCAGGCGGAGCGCCTGTACCGCCAGGCCATCGCCGCCGACCCGCGCAACTCGATCGCCGTGGTCGGACTGGCCCGTGTCGCGCTCGAGCATTCGGACGACGCCGAGGCCTACCGGCGTGCGCGGCAGGCCCTTCAGATCGATCCGGAGAACGTCGCGGCGAACCGCCTCGCGCGCCGGCTCGAGGAGGTCCACGCGCAGCGCGGCAATCCGGAAACGCCCGCCGCGGCCGCGGCGGTTTCCCCGAGCTCGCCGGCTCCCGCCGTGTACCCGCCAGCGCCGCCCGAGCCTGCGCCGGCTCCCGCCGTGTACCCGCCGGCGCCGCCCGAGCCCGCGCCGGCTCCCGCCGTGTACCCGCCGGCGCCGCCCGAAGCCGAACCCGAACCTGAGCCAGCGCCCGGGCCCGCGCCGGCACCTGAACCTGAGCCAGCACCCGAACCTCAGCCAGCGCCGCCACCCGAACCTCAGCCGGCACGGGGGCCGGAGCCCGACGCTCGCGCCCGACCGGCACCCGCGCCCGAGCCGACAGCCGAACCCGAGCCGCGAGCCGGCCGCGAGCCCGCGGCGTCGAGGCGCCCATCACCCGGCGACCGTGGGCCGTCGCCGATTCCGAGGTCGAGCCACCGGCGCCGGCCCGCCGGCGTTCCCTGCTCGACTGGATCCTCCGGAGGAATCGCACATGAAGGTCCTGGTCACCGGTGGTGCCGGCTACGTCGGCGGGGTATCCGTGGACACGATCCTCGCCGCGGGTCACGACGTGGTCGTCCTCGACGACCTGACGACCGGGCACGCGGCAAGCGTCCACCCCGACGCCCGAACCGTCGTCGGCTCCTACGGGGACGAGCCCTCCACGCGGGCGCTGCTCGAGTCGGAGGGCGTCGATGCCATCCTCCACTGCGCTGCCCGGTCACTGGTCGGCGAGAGCGTCCTGGACCCGGCGAAGTACTACCGCGACAACGTCGCCGGCGGCATCGCGCTAGTCGAGGCGGCCCGCGCGGCCGGGGTGCGCCGGATCGTGTTCTCGTCGACAGCCGCCGTCTACGGCGTGCCGGACGCGACGCCCATCTCCGAGGACGCGGCACTCCGCCCCATCAACACCTACGGCGAGACCAAGCGGACCTTCGAGGGTGCGCTGCACTGGTACGGGCAGGCGTATGGAATCCGGAGCGTGATCCTCCGCTACTTCAACGTGGCCGGCGCCACGGACCGGCTCGGGGAGGTCCATCGACCGGAGACGCACCTGATCCCGAACCTGCTGCTTGCCGCCGAGGGAGGACCGCCGCTCACGCTGTTCGGGGACGACTACGCTACGCCCGACGGGACACCGATCCGCGACTACATCCACGTCGCCGACCTGGCGGATGCACACCTCGCCGCCCTTGAGGCCACGTCCCCCGAGGACCCGAACACCGGACCCGCGTCCGGTCCTTCAGCGCCGCTGATCGCGAACCTCGGGACGTCGACCGGGTTCTCCGTTCGCGAGGTGATGCGAGCGGCCGAGGCCGTCGTCGGAGCGCCCATCCCGCACACCGTCGGTCCCCGGCGCGCAGGCGACCCACCGGTCCTGGTGGCGTCGAACGACCGGGCCCGGCGGATGCTGGGCTGGACCGGGGGGCGCTCGATGCTGGACGCGATGATCGGGTCAGCCTGGGCGTGGCGGCGGGAGCACCCGGAGGGCTACGGGGACTGACGTGCCGGTCCCGCCACGCCCGCACGGTCAGCGGCGGTCCTCGAGCGGTGCGTGGTCCGGCGCGAGCCGGGGCGGCGGGGCATCGGCGCCATCCGGCGGGACCTCACCCGACCCGGTCCAGCGATCGCTCACCGGCCAGACCAGCCACAGACCGATGAGCATCGTGACGATCAGGCTCAGGATGGCGACCTGGTACGCGGCGATCCCGAGCGAATCGAGGAGCAGGAACACGATCGCGCCGTACAGCAGCTGTCCGATGACCTGGGACGCCTTGCCGACCAGCCCATAGACCCCGAAGAACTCGCCGACGCGGTTGGGGGGCGAGAGCCGGACCATGAACACGCGGTCCGCAACCTGCACGCCGCCCAGGCCGGAGCCAAGGATCGCCCCGGCGACCAGGAACAACGCCAGGCCGGCCGTCGACGGCGTGGGTCCGCCAGTGAGGGGGTCCGTGCCGTTGAGCGACAGGGACAGCGCCCCCAGCACGAGACCCACGGCCCAGCTCAGGAGCACGGTGATCAGCGTTCGCCGGGGCCCTGCCCGATCGCTCAGCCAGCCCCACACGAACGACATCACGATCGCGACGAGCGTCAGGGACAGCAGGATCAGGTTCGCCTGTGCAGCCGTCAGCCCGACGGCCTCGACGGAGACGACGGTCATGACCACGATCACGGTGTTGACCGCATCGGAGTAGAAGAACCGACCGACAAGGAACCGCGGAAGCCCCGGCACTTCACGAGCGTGGGCGATCGTCGTCTCGAGCTGTCGCCACGACGTGACCACGTCGGCGACCGTCAGCCGCGGGACGGACGGGTCGCGGTGCTCGCGGACGACCACGAACACCGGGATCGCGAACAGCGCGAACAGCGCGGCCGAGAGCGGGAAGCGGGCCTCGACCGGCACATCGAACAGGAAGATCGCGAGACCGACGAACACCGTGCCGCAATACCCGACGCCGGTGCCGATGCCGCTCAGCCGCCCACGCGTGCCGGGCGTGCTCACCAGCTTGATCGACGCGTCGTAGTAGATGAGCGCGGCCTGGTAGCCGAAGTTGGCGAGCACGAACAGCAGCACCCCCACGAGCGGGCCGCTCAACCCGATGATCGCCGTCGGCCCGATGCACAGCGCCGTGAACGCGAGCAGGAACGGCAGCCGGCGACCACCGCGATCGGACAGCGCACCGAGGACAGGCGACACGATCGCGTTGAACCCGACGCTGACGGCAATCGCGACGCTCAGGACGAGCTGCCCGCTCGCCGCGCCGAAACGGGCGTCGTCGGTCAGCCACAGGCCGATCGCACCGGACACGATCGCGAACGAGAAGATGGTGTTCGCGAAGTCGTACAGGACCCACGATGCCTGGGCCACGGGCCGGAGGTTCGGGTCACGCGCGCTGGCAGCCGTGGGCACGGCCGCGGGGACGGATGGGGCCGACATGGGCGCCTCGCGGGTTGGCTCGGGGGACGGTCGCAGGGTGGCAGGATCATAGTCCGCGGCCTGATGGCAGATTGCGCCGCTGCGTCCCCGGACTCGCGACAGAACCAACGCCAGCGCAGACCCGGGTCTGCCGGGTGCGGGCCCGGGTCTGCCGGGCGGGTCTCCCGGTCCGCTCCACCCGGTGGTAGGGTGGGCCCGTGCCCGCGACGACCCTGACGCCCGCGATCCGCGAAGAGATCGCTCGCCTCGGCCGCGCCGACATCATGGTCGGCATCCCGAGCTTCAAGAACGCCGCGACGATCGGCTACGTCGTGCGCGCGGCGCACGCCGGACTGGTCCAGTACTTCCCCGAGCTCAAGCCGGTGCTGGTGAACTCGGACGCCGGCAGCTCCGACGGGACCCAGCGCGTCGTCGTCGAGACCGAGCCACCCGACTACGTGGAATCGATCCTGCTCGTCCGGCCGACCAACCGCCTCGACCGGGTGACCCTGACCTACCCGGAGATCGACGGCGTAGGCGGCAAGGGCGCGGCGCTGCGCACGATCTTCGAGATCGCGGCTGCGCTCGAGGTCCAGGCACTGGTCGTCGTCGACAGCGACCTGCGCAGCATCGTCCCCGAGTGGATCGAGCTGCTCGCCGGGCCGATCCTCAAGGGCGGCTACGACTTCGTCGCCCCGCTGTACTCGCGCTACAAGTACGACGGGACGATCACCAACACGGTCACCTACCCGCTGACGAGGGCGCTCTACGGCCACCGGATCCGCCAGCCGATCGGCGGCGACTTCGGGGTCAGCGGCGATCTGGTCCGTCACTACCTCGAGCTCGACGACTGGACCGAGGACATCAGCAGGTTCGGCATCGATATCTGGATGACCACCTCTGCGGTATCGGGCGGTTACGCGGTGTGCCAGACGCGGCTCGGCGCCAAGGTCCACGATCCCAAGGATCCCGGCGCCGACCTGGGCCCGATGTTCCGACAGGTCGTGGGCACGATCTTCAGCCTCGCGGTCCAGCACCCGGACGCGTGGCTCGACATCCGGGGAAGCCACGACGTTCCCGCATACGGCTTCGAGCGGATCATCGACCCGCCGCCCCTCGAGGTGAACTCGATCCGGCTGCTGTCCGAGTTCCACGCAGGGTCGCTCGGCGTCGTGGACACCTGGCGGGCAACGCTCGATCCGGCCAACCTGGACATGGTGCTGACGCTGGCGACGGAGGCCGGACGCCTGGCGGATGCGGCACAGCTGCGGCTCGGGATCGGAGGCGAGACGGACACCGAGCACCCGACGACGCTCGAGATGGCCGACGTCCTGGCCGGATTCCACTTCCCCGATGACCTGTGGGCCCGGGTGATCTACGACCTCGTGGTCGCGACCCGCCGCGGCACCGTGGAGACCGCCCGGCTGGTCGCGGCCCTCGTCCCGATCTACTTCGGGCGCGTCGGCAGCTTCATCATCGAGAACCGCCACCTCACGACGGCCGACGCCGAGGAGGGCGTGGAGCGGCAGGCGCGCGAGTTCGAGCTGCTCAAGCCGTACCTTGTCGAGCGCTGGGAGGCGCTGTTGCGCGAGCTCGGCGCCGCGGACCCCCAGGCAGCCAACGCCGGGGACGCGTCCCGATGAACGGCGAGCCGCTTCCGTCACGCATCCTGATCCCGGTCGCGAACCCACTTACTGCAGGGGAGCTGATCCGGATCGGCGCCGCGCTGCTGGACCCGCGTACCGGCGAGCTGGCCGCGCTTGGGATCGTCGAGGTGCCCGAGGGCATGCCGCTGAGCGAGGGCGCGACGCGAGCCCGCCAGGCACGACGGCTGCTCCAGAAGGTGCTGGACTACGTCCCCGAGGGCACCACCATCCACCCGCTCGTCCGCATCGGCAGGCACGCGGCCGCCGGCATCGTGGAAGCCGCCGCCGAGCAGGAGGCAGACCTGCTCATCTTCGGCTGGGGCGGCAAGTCCGGGCCGCGGCGCGAGCCCGGGGCCTCGGCGATCTCGCCCACGATCGACGAGGTCGTCCGGGAAGCACCGTGCGACATCGCCGTGGTCAAGCAACGGGGCGCGCGCGACATCCGGCGGATCCTGGTCCCGGTCCGCGGCGGGCCCCATGCGGAGCTCGCGCTGCGGTTTGCCGACGCGCTCGCCCACCGGCTGGACGCCACGGTCGTGGTCATGCACGTCGTCCCGACCGGTGTCACGGAGGCGGTCCGCGCCCAGGCAGAGCACGCACTCGCCGCGTTCGTCCGCCAGCACCTGACGGCGCGCTCCGAGCCCGTCCTGCGCGAGACTCAGAACGTCCGAACGGCCATCCTGCGGGAGGCCGAGCGGGCGGACCTGGTGGTGATGGGAGCCTCGGCGCCGCCCGGCGACGCGGGGAGCTCGCTGTTCGGCGCGCTTCCGGAGGCGATCGCCCAGCGAGCGAAGCCAACGGTGATCGTTGTCAAGACGCGGGAGCCGATCGGCCGCCAGACCTTCGAGCAGCTCGCGCAGCGCGCGGAGACGCTCGCCGCCGCGGATCGTGCGGCAGAAGAGTCGCGGGCCATCCCGGCCCGCGTCGAGCGCTGGTTCGCCGAGGCAAACTTCCACCACTCGGAGTTCGCCGACCTGGCCCGGATGACCGCGCTCAAGGAGAAGCTGGGCGTCAGCGTCAGCCTGGTCCTGCCGACGCTCAATGAGGCCGACACGATCGGGCCGATCGTGCGACGCGCCGTCCGAGAGCTGCAGGAGCGGTTCAAGCTCGTGGACGAGCTGCTGGTCATCGACTCCGCGTCCACGGATGACACGCGGTCGATTGCCGAGGCCGAAGGGGCGCGCGTGGTCCAGCACCCCGACGTGCTGACCCGCTACGGTTCCTACACCGGCAAGGGCGAGGCGCTCTGGAAGTCGCTGTACGAGACATCGGGCGACATCATCGTGTGGGCGGACACCGACGTCAGGAACTGGCACCAGCGGATGGTCTACGGCACGCTCGGACCGCTGCTGGTCGAGCCGCGCCTCCAGTACGTGAAGGGCTACTACAAGCGCCCGATCGTCGAGGGCGGCGTGCTCAAGGAGGGTGGCGGCGGCCGGGTCACCGAGCTCGTCGCACGGCCGCTGATCAACCTGTTCTTTCCGGAGCTGTCGGGCATGATCCAGCCGCTCAGCGGCGAGTACGCGGGCCGGCGGTCACTGCTTGAACAGCTGCCGTTCTTCACCGGCTACGCCGTTGAGATCGGCCACCTGATCGACGCGGCCGAGCGAGCCGGGATCGAGGGCCTGGGGCAGGTCGACCTGGAACGCCGCGTGCACCGGAACCAGGAGCTCGAGGGGCTGTCCCGGATGTCGTTCGTGATCCTCCAGGCCGTGATGAAGCGGCTCGAGGAGCGTCGTCGGGCACGGCTGTTCGCCGAGCTCGGTTCGACGATGAAGCTGCCGCGCTCCGGCCGGGGACGGCTCTCGCTGGAGGTGATGGAGCTCGCCGATCACGAGCGGCCGCCGATGATCCGGATCCCCGAGTACCTCGAGAAGCGGCATCCGACGGCCGACGACGACGCTTCCTGACGTGGACGCACGGAGCCGGGTCGAGGACGGCCGGTGACGCCGGCGGGCGGGTCGCTGCACGTCCTGGTCGCTCCCGACTCATTCAAGGGGTCGCTCACGAGCGTCGAGGTTGCCCGCGCCCTGGCCGGGGGCTGGCGGCGTGCCCGACCGGACGACACGGTCAGGCTGGCGCCGCTGGCGGACGGCGGCGAGGGCACCCTGGTCGCGATCGAGGCATCCGGTGGATGGGCGTGGCGCGAGGCGGATGCGGTGGATCCACTGGGAAGGCCGATCCGCGCCCGATGGCTCGCACGCGACGATGGTGCCGCCGCGTTCGTCGAGATGGCCACGGCCTCCGGCCTGTCGCTGGTCGCGCCCGACGCGCGCGATGCGACGCGCGCCACGAGCGATGGCACCGGCGACCTGCTGCAAGCCGTGCTCGACGCCGGGATCCGGGACATCGCGCTGGGGATCGGAGGCAGCGCGACCAGCGACGGCGGTGCTGGGATCCTCCGCGCCCTGGGAGCGACCGTGGACGATGACCTGACTGCGGTCGACCTCTCCCGGCTGGACCTGCGACTCGCCGAGACGCGGCTGCTGATCGCGTGCGATGTCGCGAACCCGCTGCTCGGACCCGCTGGTGCGGCGGCGACGTATGGGCCGCAGAAGGGCGCGTCCGCCGACCTGGTGCCCATCCTGGACGCGCGGCTTGCCCGGTTCGCGGATGCGCTCGAAGCGGCGACCGGCCGGTCCGAGCGTGACACGCCCGGCGCCGGCGCGGCGGGCGGGGTCGGGTTCGGGCTGCTGTGCCTCGCGGACCGATTCGCGTCGCTGCTCCTCCGGCCTGGCGTGGACCTGGTCATGGAACAGGCCGGGTTCGATGACGCGCTGGCCGAGGCCGATGTCGTGATCACCGGTGAGGGGCGCGTCGACGATCAGACCGCGTTCGGGAAGACCGCGTTCGGCGTTGCCCGGCGAGCCCGCGCCGCCGGCAAGCCGTGCATCGTGGTCGGAGGCGGCGTCACGCCCGGCGGGATCGCAGCGCTCGCGACAATGGACGCCGTCGTCGTCTCCGTCGCGGAAGCGCCACAGAGCATCGAGATGGCCATGGCCGCCGGGCCGGCGCCGCTCGAGCGGTGCGGGGAGCGGGTCGCCCGCCTGGTGTCGCTCGGAGCGCACGATCGAGACGAGGCTGGCGAGCCGTGAGCCCGCGCGCGTCGTCCCCAGCCACCCGGCGCCGCTCAACCACGCCGGCGCGGCGATCACGGAAGCCCTCCGACCCGGTCAGAGCCTGGGCGGGGTACCTCCGCCGCTATCGGCCGGGGCTGGCCGGCTTCGTGCTCGATCGCCTGACGGAGACGTATGGCGCGCAGGTCTGGGAACCGCGCCTGGATCCGACCAGCGAGCTGATCCTCACGATCCTGACCCAGAACACCGCTGACGTGAACGCGGAGAAGGCGTTCGAGGCGCTGCGCGCGAAATACCCCAGCGACCGCGCGCCGGAGGAACACCGCCCCGGCATCGGCTGGGGTGGCAGCGGCCTGTCGACCGCGGCGCCGCCCGACTGGTCGCTGCTCGAGCACGCGCCGCAGCCGGAGCTCGTGGACGTGATCCGGCCCGGCGGCCTGGCCCCGCAGAAGGCGCCGCGGATCCAGGCCACGCTCCAGTACATCCGCGAGCAGCGCGGCGACTACCGCCTGGACTTCCTGGGGGAGATGCCGGCGCTCGAGGCGCGCGACTGGCTGACCGCCATCGACGGCATCGGCAAGAAGACGGCCTCGATCGTGCTCGCGTTCTGCTTCGGCGCCCCGGTGATGGCGGTGGACCGGCACGTGGAGCGCGTCTCCAAGCGGATCGGGCTGATCCCGGAGAAGGTCACCGCCGACCAGGCCCACGACCTGTTCCTGGGGCTGCTGGAGCCCGACCAGATGTACGCGGCGCACGTGCTCCTGATCCACCATGGCCGGGTGATCTGCGGCGCCCAGAACCCGAAGCACGACCTGTGCCCCGTCCGGGATCGCTGCCGCATGGTGAACCCGAAGGCGCGCTGAGAGCCCCGGCAACCCGCTGGCTGGACTCGAACCTGCGTCGTGACCGGGCCTCGGGCCGGCTCGCCGCCCCGGACGGCCTCAGCGACGGCGGCGTGCCATCGCGTCGGCAGCCCCGACCATCGATTCCGCGATCTTCGCCGGTGGCCAGCCGTGGGCGATGCGCAGGTACGCGTACAGGTCCGCGTCCAGCAGCGCGAGAACCAGCTCCGCGGTGACATCGGGCTCGGTCGTGCCCTCGGCCTCGAGCAGCGCCTCCACGTGGCGAAGCCACATCGCGTAGGCGTCGCTGCGGTAGCGGGCGCCGGGCGACGCAGTCTCCGCGAGCGTCAGCAGGTTCAGGTTGCGCTCGAGGTAGTCGGCGTATGCGGCAACGAACGCTCGCAGACGGGTCTTGGGGCCCGCGCCGGGTCCGAGCGGCGCCGGCCCCGAGATGATCGCCTCGCGGAGCGCCCGGTCGCGCGCATCGAGCACGGCCATCGCCAGCCCGGACTTGTCGCCGAAGCGGCGATACAGGGTGCCCTTGCCGACGCCGGCGGCCGCCGCGACATCGTCCATGGAGACCGCCGCCACGCCATGGAGCGCGAACAGTCGCGCCGCGGCGACGAGCAGCATGGTCCGGTTGCGGGAAGCGTCGGCGCGCTCGGGCCGGCGCTGCGGGGGAGTGGGCTCCTGTGCGCTCATGAACCGGACCCTAGTCCAGTACTTGGGCTCCGTCAACTCCGCGCGATCCGGCGCGATCGATCGCGCCGTCCTGTCGCTTGGCGAGTAGCATCGGAGCGTGACCACAAGCGACCGGACGCCCCTGATCCTCGACGTCGATACCGGGATCGACGACTCGCTCGCAATCCTGTACGCATGTGCCAGCCCGGATGCCGAGCTGCTTGCGGTCACCTGCGTGTCGGGCAATGTCACGGCACGTGACGTCGAGCGGAACACACGCCAGGTCCTGGAGCTCGCCGGCCGAGGTGATGTCGAGGTGGCGCTGGGTCGCGAGCAGCCGCTGCTCAGGCCGCTGGACATCGCTCCGGATACGCACGGGCTGCACGGGATCGGGTACGCGGAGCTGCCCGAGCCGGCCGCGCCTCTGTCCGATCGCTACGCGCCCGACCTGATCGTCGCCGAGGCGCGTCGACGGCCGGGCGAGATTACCCTGGTCACGCTCGGCCCGATCACCAACCTCGCGATCGCCGTCCTCCAGGAGCCACGCCTGCCACGGCTCCTGCGGCGCTGGGTCCTGATGGGTGGCAGCTACCGCGTTCCGGGCAACACCACGCCGACCACCGAGTGGAACGTCCACTGCGACCCCGAGGCGGCCAGGATCGCGTTTGCCGCCTGGCAGTCGGCCATCGACGGCGATCCGGCGATCCCGCGGGCGCTCGCCCTCGGCCTCGACGTCACGGAGACCGCCCGGATGACGCCGGACCACGTGGTCGAGCTCGCGCGGCGGGCCGGCAGCACCCCCGATGACACGCTCGATCCGGGCCGCGAGCCCGGCGAACCCGAGCGACGCTCCGTGGCCAGCAACCCGGTCGTCCGGTACGTGGCCGATGCGCTGCGCTTCTACATGGAGTTCCACGCCCGGTACGACGGATTCTACGGCGCCTTCGTCCACGACCCGATGGCGGTGGCCGCCGCGCTCGACGAGCGTCTCGTCAAGACGCGGGCAGTGGCCGTGGACGTCGATGCGTCGGGCGGCATCGCTGACGGCCTGACGGTCGCCGACTGGCGGCACCTGTGGGAGCGGACGCCCAACGCGGACGTTGCCGTCGAGACCAATTCGGCGGAGTTCCTGCGGCGCTGGGTGGAACGTGTCGGAATGCTGGCCGCGGGGCGCACGGACGTGGCACGCTAGACGGGCCCGGAGCTCGCCCGGGCGGAGGATGGAGGCACGGCATGTCCAAGTTCTGGATCCGCGTGTTCGCGGGGGTCATCGCCGCGATCGTGGCGGTCGTGGTCGGGGTCAGCATCACCGGAAACCTCGATGTCACCGCGGACCCCAACACGGGCCTGGTCGCGGGCGCCAACACGATCGCCCTGGTGATCGCGATCGCCCTGCTGGTGGGGCTGGTCGTCTACGCCGTCGCCGAGTACGCGCAGACGGGCGGGATCGAATCCATCTCCCGCCAGTTCGACACCCGCACGATCGTGTTGATCCCGATCGCCATTGCGATCAACATCGTGCTCGGCCAGACCGTGGGCCAGGCGCTCAAGGTGCCGATCTATCTCGACTCGATCGGCACGATCCTCGTCGGCGCGCTCGCCGGACCGATCCCGGGGCTCCTGACGGGGCTGTTCGCGAACCTGATCTGGACATTCGTGCTCGCCGGGACGCCGTTCAGCAGCCCGTACGCGTGGCCGTATGCGATCGTCGCGGCCGAGATCGGCCTGCTGGCCGGCGTGTTCGGCTACCTGGGTTTCTTCCGCAGCCGCCCCAACACGCCCACACGTGAGCTGGTGATCGGTGCCGTGGTCGCGGTCGGCGTGCTTGCCGCGCTGGCGATCTGGGGCATCCTGCCGGCCTACACCAACGGCGTGACGTTCTTCGGCGACACGTCCTCGGTGGACCCGATCTTCATCGTCGTCGCCTGGCTCATCGCCGCGATCCTGGTCGTGGCCATGGTCGCGCTGTTGCTCCAGCTGTTCCTGCGACGCAACCTCGGGGTGGCCTACATCGTGGTCGGCGGCGCGATCTGCGGGGTCATATCCGCGATCCTGTCGGCGCCGATCTCGGCCTACGGCTTCGGCGGGGTCACTGGCGGCGGCACGGACGTGCTGGTGGCAGCGTTCCAGCAGGCCGGGTCGTCGCTTACCAATTCGGTCCTCCAGCAGGGCCTGATCTCGGACCCGATCGACAAGACCATCACGTACATCATCGTGTTCGTCCTGCTCCAGTCGCTGTCGCGCCGCTTCGTGGCACGCTTCCCGCAGGGCGAGCGGGCCATCGGCACGATCGAGGGCTGAGCCCATCGTCTCGGGCAACGCGCCTGCCGATGTCGAGCCACCCGGCACCCGGAGCCTGAGCTCCGAGGATCGGGCGTTCCTCGCATCACTGGTGCCGGCGATGCCGTCGGCATACCACCGGCTGAACCCGCTGACCAAGGCCGTCGCGGCCGCCACGGTGACGCTCACGGCGTTCTTCGCCGGCGGCTACCTGCTGCCGCTGGCCCTGCTGCTGGGGATCGTGGTCCCCTGCGCGATCGCCGCGCGCCTGCTGCCGCGGCTGCTGCGCGTCGCCGTCGCCGTCAGCCTGCCGATCGCGATCTCGGTGGCCCTCGTCTCGATCTTCACGCGCGCGGGTCAGACCGTCCTGTTCACGATCGGTCCGTTCGACGCCACGGCGGAGGGCGTCGATTTCGCCGGACAGATCATGGTCCGCCTGTTCGTCGCCGCCATGGCCCTCGGTCTGTTCGGCCTGACCACGGATCCGCGGGCCCTGGTCACCGATATCGAGCGGCGCGGGCTCCCGCCACGGCTGGCGTTCGCTGCCGCCGCGACGCTCGAGACGATCCCGCTGCTGATCGAGCGAGCCTCCGCGATCCAGGCCGCCCAGCGGGCCCGGGGGCTCGACACGGAGGGCAGCGTCCGTGCGCGGCTGCGCGGCGTGATGCCGCTGGTCGGGCCGGTCATCCTGTCGTCGCTGACCGAGGTCGAGGAGCGCAGCCTGGCCCTCGAGGTGCGGGCGTTCGGACGACCCGGTCGGCGGCACTTGCTGTGGTCCCTGCCCGACAGCCGCCCACAGCAGGTCGTCCGCTGGGTCCTCGGCGTCGGCTTCCTCGTGTTCATCGTCGGACGGGCCGCCGGCCTGGTCCCCCCGATCGCCTGATGCTCGAGCTGATCGCGGTCGGCTACCGCTACCCGGGCTACGCGCGCGAGGTCCTGCAGGATGTCGACCTCCGGATCGAGGCCGGCGAGATCGTGGGGCTGGTGGGCCCCAACGAGGCGGGCAAGTCCACCGTGTGCCTGGTCGCGTCGGGGCTGGCGCCGGCCTCGATCGGCGGCACCCTGCGCGGCGAGGTCCGGATCGACGGCGAACCGACGACCGGGCGTCGGACGCACGAGCTGGCCACGCTCGTCGGTCTCGTGTTCCAGAACCCCAACACGCAGCGCTCGGGCACCACCGCCACCGTGTTCGAGGAGGTCGCCATGGGCCCGGTGAACCTGGGACTGGAGATCGTCGAGAGCCTCGCCCGGACCCGTGAGGCGCTGGCGGCGCTGCGGATCGAGGACCTCGCGCTGCGCGACCCCGGGCGCCTGTCCGGCGGCCAGGCGCAGCTGGTTGCGATCGCGTCGATCCTCGCGATGCGGCCACGCCACCTCGTGCTCGACGAGCCGACCGCCCAGCTGGATCCGGAGGGAAGCCGGCTGGTCGGCGAGGCGCTGGGACGCCTCGCCGCGAGCGGCACCGCGCTCCTGATCGCGGAGCACAAGACGGACCTGCTCGACGGGCTGTGTGACCGGGTCGTCGTGCTGGACGCCGGCCGCGTCGTGCGAGCCGGGGCGGCGGGCGAGGTGCTCGCGATGCCCGAGCTGTCCGGGCTGGGGGTCGAGCCTCCTTCGCGGGTCCGGATCGAGCGCGCGCTCGCGGGTGCCGGCAGCGGCGCACGGGCCGGTGCGGTCGCGAGCGGCGGAGCGCCGCGCGATCCACGCGTGCTCGAGGCGCTGGCGGCGCTGGTGGCCGAGGACACGGGCCGCGTTGCGCTGCCCGATGGCACGTTGGACGCACCGTGACCCGGATCTCGACGGTGGGCCTCGTCCACGTGTACGACGGTTCCACCCGTGCCCTCGATGGCGTGGACCTGGACATTGCCGACGGCCAGCGCGTCGCGATCGTGGGGCGCAACGGCAGCGGCAAGTCGACGCTCGCTCGCCATCTCAACGGCCTGCTCCGTCCGACGGAGGGACGTGTCTTCCTCGACGGCGAGGACATCCGCAACCGCCGGGTCGCCCAGCTGGCCGCGACCGCGGGCCTCGTGTTCCAGGACCCCGATCGCCAGATCTTCGCCGGCTCGGTTCGCGCCGAGGTCTCGTTCGGAGCGCGGAACCTGGGGCGCCGCGCCGCCGATCTCGATCGCGCAGTCGCGGCCGCCATCGAGGCGGTCGGGTTGACCGGCGAGGCGGGGACCAACCCGTACGATCTCGGCTACTCGCGGCGAAAGCTGCTCGCGCTGGCGTCGATCCTTGCGATGGAGACGCCCGTCGTCATCCTCGACGAGCCGACGACCGGGCAGGACGCCCGCGGCGTGAGGCAGATCCAGCGGATCGTTGCCGACCTGGCGTCGAGCGGCCGGACGGTGATCACGATCAGCCACGACATGCGGTTCGTGGCCGAGTCCTTCGAGCGGGTCGTCGTGATGCGCTCGGGGCGGGTGATCCTCGACGGGGCGCCGGAAGTCGTGTTCTGTGCCGAGCACGCCGGCGCCCTCGCGTCGACCTTCCTCGAGCCCCCGCTCGCGGCACGGCTCGGCGAGCGGTTGGGGCTGGGAGCCACCGCCACGGAATCGGCCCTGCTCGCGGCACTCGGGCGGTCCTGAGCCACGGACAGGAGGCTCAAGGCGCGGGTCGTCGAGCCTCGCGTGAGCCGTCCGGCTCCCCGGGTTTCGTCCCGAGCGGGCACAACGGGCTCAGCGATCGGGCCGTTCGGCCGATCCGGGCCACGGCGGGCGGCACCACGATTGACGTGGATCGGAGGTTCCCGATGCGCATCCTGCTTGCCGTTGACGGTTCAGTTTCCAGCGACCGGGCGACCGAGCTCGTCGCTTCCTCTGCGCTTCCCGCAGGTTCGCTCGTCCGCGTGGTCTGCGTCCAGCGGCCGTATACCGACGTCCTGGCGCTCGCGTGGGCATCCGCCCCCGGACCCGGCCCACGCGAGACCGAGGAGGAGGCCGACACCCGGCATCACCGCGAGGCCATCGATCACGCCGAGCGGACGCTCGACCGAACCGGCGCCAAGGTGGAGGGGTTCCTGCTCCGTGGCCGCCCGGCGAGCGCGATCGTGGACGAGGCGAGGTCGATGCAGGCCGACCTGGTCGTGGTCGGCAGCCGCGGGCACAGCACGATCGCGACGATGGTCCTCGGCAGCACGGCGTCGGAGGTCGTGGACCATGCCCCGTGCCCCGTGCTCGTCGCCCGAGGCAACGCATTGGGCACCATCGCGTTCGCCGACGACGGCTCCAACTCGGCCCGCACCGCCGAGGGGGTGCTGGCCGGCTGGCCGATCTTCGCCCACCTCCCGGTGACCGTGCTGACGGTGGCCGAGACCGCCGTGCCCGTCGCGGCGGGGTTCACGCCCGGCCTCTACGATCAGGTGCTCGCGTCGTACACGCACTCCGTCGATGAGGCCCGCGAGCAGGTCCGGATCGAGGCCGACACCGCGGCCGGACGCCTGGGTGGCCTGGGCATGGACGCGCAGCCGGTCGTGCTGGAGGGCGATGCCGCGGGCGAGATCGTGCGGTTCGCCACTGAGCGAGGGATCGGCACGCTCGTGATGGGTACCCGCGGCCATACCGGGCTCGCGAGGCTGCTGCTCGGCAGCGTCGCCCGCAACGTGCTGATCCACGCCCCGTGCTCCGTGCTCGTCGTTCGCGAACGGAAGGGCGCCTGAGCGGCCGCTAACCCTCGCCGCCGAGCACGTCGCGAACCTCGTGCGCGATCTCCAGGTCTTCGCGTGCCTCGAGGACCAGAACCCGGACCTCCGCGCCGTCGGGTGAGATCTCGCGATCCTCGGAGCCGTGCTCGTTGCGTGACGCGTCGAGGGAGACGCCCAGGAACGCGAGCCCCTCGGCCGCCATCGCGCGGATGACGGGCGCCCGTTCGCCGACGCCACCGGTGAACACGAGCCCGTCGATCCCGCCCAGCGAGGCGGTCATCGCCGCGATCAGCGCGCGGAGCCGGTGGATGTAGACGTCGAGTCCGAGGCGCGCGTCGGCCGCCCCGGCCGCGGCGTCATCGATGATCACCCGCATGTCGGCCGTCCCGGCGAGGCCAAGGAGGCCCGAGCGTCGCTCGAGCGTCGCGGCGACCTCGGCGGGCGGCATCCCGACGTGCTCCGCAAGCCACAGCACGAGGCCGGGGTCGACGGATCCGGAGCGGGTCGCCATGACCAGCCCCTCGAGTGGCGTGAACCCCATCGTGGTGTCGACCGACCGGCCGCCGGCGACCGCCGCCAGCGATGCGCCCGCGCCCAGGTGACAGGTGACCAGCCGCAGGTCGGCGGCCGGGCGCCCGAGGAGCTCGGCGGCGCGGCGCGTCGCGTAGGCGTGCGACAGGCCGTGGAACCCGTACCGGCGCAGATCCCAGCGCTTGCGCCACTCGCGCGGCAACGCATACGTGGCTGCCGCGTCCGGCAGCGTGGCGTGGAACGCGGTGTCGAAGCATGCGACAGCCGGCACGTCGGGGATCACCGCGCTCACCGCCGCCAGTGCTGCGAGCGACTTCGGCTGATGGAGCGGGGCGAGGTCCGTGAGGGCGTCGAGCCGGGCGATCACCCGATCGTCGATCCGGACCGGGCTCAAGAACACGGTGCCACCGTGCACGATCCGGTGGCCCACGGCGGCGATCTCGCCGAAGTCGCGGATCGCCGATTCGACCGCCGAGGCGTCCGTCGTACCTCGCGGTGCCGGCAGGTCGGCAGACCCGACGAGCGCGTCGCCGTCGTCGAGGACCCGCAGCTTGAGGCTGCTCGAGCCCGCGTTGACGACCAGGATGTGACCGCCGCCGGGCCGGCTCGCAGAGGCCATTCAGGCGACCGGCTGCGGCCAGGCCCAGTCCGCGATCTCGGGTGCGTCCTCGCCCTCGAGCCGCGTGTACGCGCGGGCCTCGATCCGCTTGTCCACCATCAGCTGGCGAACGTGACCCGCCTTGGGGCCAAGGCCCGGAACCCGATCGATCACGTCGATCACCAGGTGGAACCGGTCGAGGTCGTTGAGCATCACCATGTCGAACGGCGTGGTCGTGGTCCCCTCCTCCTTGTAGCCACGGACGTGCAGGTTGGCGTGGTTCGTCCGGCGGTAGGTGAGGCGGTGGATCAGCGAGGGGTAGCCGTGGAAGGCGAACACGACGGGCTTGCCGGTCGTGAACAGCGCGTCGAACTCCGCGGCCGACATGCCGTGGGGATGCTCCTTCTCGTCCTGGAGCCGCATCAGGTCCACCACATTGATGAACCGGATCCTGAGCTCGGGCAGGTGCTGCCGGATCAGGTCCACCGCGGCCAGCGCCTCGAGCGTCGGGATATCACCGGCGCTGGCGATGACGACGTCTGGCTCGCCGCCCTGGTCGTTGCTCGCCCAGTCCCAGATCCCGATCCCCCGGGTGCAGTGGAGGACCGCCTGGTCCATCGGCAGCCAGTTCGGCGCGGGCTGCTTGCCGGCGACGATCACGTTGACGTAGTGACGGCTGCGCAGGCAGTGATCCCCGACCGACAGCAGGGTGTTCGCGTCCGGTGGCAGGTACACCCGGATCACGTCCGCCTTCTTGTTCACGACATGGTCGATGAAGCCCGGGTCCTGGTGTGAGAACCCGTTGTGGTCCTGGCGCCAGACCAGCGAGCTGAGGACGTAGTTGAGCGACGCGATCGGGCGCCGCCAGGAAATGTCCCCGGTGACCTTGAGCCACTTGGCGTGCTGGTTGAACATCGAGTCGATGATGTGGATGAACGCTTCGTAGCAGTTGAACAGGCCGTGCCGGCCGGTGAGCAGGTAGCCCTCCAGCCAGCCCTGGCACTGGTGCTCGGAGAGGACCTCCATGACGCGGCCTTCCGGGGCCTGGAACTCGTCGGTCGGCAGGATCTGGGCGTCGAACTGGCGGTCCGTCACCTCGAACACCGCCCCGAGGCGGTTTGACTGCGTTTCGTCGGGCCCGAACAGGCGGAACGTGTCACGGTTGCGATCGATGACGTCGCGAAGATACGTTCCGAGCACGCGGGTCGCCTCGGCGTTCGTCGCGCCCGGGGCGGGCACGTCAACGGCGTAGTCGCGGAAGTCGGGCAGGATCAGGTCGCGCAGGAGCTCGCCGCCGTTGGCGACGGGGTTGGCGCTCATCCGGCGATAGGCCTTGGGTGGGAGCGACGCCAGCTCCGGGATCAGGGCTCCGTTGTCGTCGAACAGCTCTTCCGGCCGATAGCTCCGCATCCAGGTCTCGAGGATCGCGCGGTGCTCGGGATTCGTGCGTACCTCGCCCATCGGGACCTGGTGCGCTCGCCACGTCCCCTCGACGGGCTTGCCGTCGATCTCCTTGGGCCCTGTCCAGCCTTTGGGCGTCTTGAGCACGATCATCGGCCAGGTGGGCCGCTCCGTGACGCCGCCCTCGCGAGCCGCCTTCTGGATTGCGTGGATCTCCTCGATCACCGTGTCCATCACTGCAGCCAGCTGCTGGTGGACCGTGGCCGGATCGTCGCCTTCGACGAAGTACGGCTTGTGGCCGTAGCCTTCCATCAGGGCTCGAAGCTCCGCTTCCGGGATCCTCGCGAGCACCGTGGGGTTCGCGATCTTGTAGCCGTTGAGGTGGAGGATCGGCAGCACCGCGCCGTCGCGGGCCGGGTTGATGAACTTGTTGGAGTGCCAGCTCGTGGCCAGCGGCCCCGTCTCGGCCTCGCCGTCGCCCACCACGGCACACACGACGAGATCCGGATTGTCGAACGCGGCGCCGTAGGCGTGCGAGAGCGCATAGCCGAGCTCGCCGCCCTCGTGGATCGAGCCGGGGGTCTCCGGGGCGACGTGACTGGGGATCCCGCCGGGGAACGAGAACTGGCGGAACAGCTTTCGCATTCCGTCCTCGTCGCGGGTGATGCTGGGGTAGACCTCGCTGTACGTCCCCTCGAGGTAGGCATTGGCCACGATCGCAGGGCCACCGTGTCCGGGTCCGATGATGTAGATCGCGTCCAGGTCCCAGTTTCGGATCACCCGGTTCATGTGCGCGTAGATGAAGTTCAGGCCGGGTGTCGTGCCCCAGTGGCCGAGCAGCCTCGGCTTGACGTGCTGGGGTCCCAGCGGCTCGCGCAGCAGCGGGTTGTCCAGCAGGTAGATCTGGCCGACCGACAGGTAGTTGGCCGCGCGCCAGTACGCGTCGATGCGGAGCAGCTCGTCCTCGGAAAGGGGTCCGGCCGCGGTGGAATTCGTTCGGGCGTCACCGGCGCTCATGCCTGTCCTCCGGTTCGATGTGGTCCACGGCCTAGCCTACCCCCGGGGTGTGTTCATCACGCTCGTCGCGGCCGTCGTCGCCTGTCGCCGCCCGTCGTCGCCCGTCGTCGCGCCCGTCCGCCCGTCCAGGTGCGGCCGTCAGGTGTGGCGCCCGTCCCCCCGTCCAGGTGCGGCCCGCCGTGGCCCCGTGGGCCGGTGCTTGCCCTCGCTGGAAGTCACTCCCGTCTGTGATCTTGCCCTCGCTGGAAGTCACTCCCGTCTGTGATGAGGCTCCGCGCATCACCTGGAGGGCAGCAATTGGCGCATAAGCGGCACCTGGTCTGATGTGTCGATGTGGAAACCTGACGACTCCACCGCCCTGGGCGTGCTTGGAGACTGGCTCGCGCGATGGCGCCGCCAGGCGGGTATCTCCCAGCGGTCGCTCGCATGGCGAGCGGGCGTCGACCAGGGTGGACTGTCGCGCGTCGAGCGTGGCCTGGAGGCCGTCGGCTCACGGCGTCTTGCGCGGCTGGTGATGACACTGGACGAACTCTGTGACCAGGGTCCGATGGGCTCGATGCCGCCACCACCCGTGCAGATGCGTCGCCGGCAGGTTCTGGAGGACGACGTCGGCGATCTCGTCGACGGGTTGGCCGGCCCGGATTGAGCTCGTCTGCGCAATTGACCTCGGCGCCGAGCCGCTGGGTAATGCATTCGGACGCGTTCCACGGCGCCATGCGGTGTTGGATTGGCCCATACGGTGATGCACCCTGGTGCCAGCGTGATGATGCGGCGAGTCTCAGCACAGGACTGGGTGACATGGGGCGCGGAGCGTGGCGCGCTGCGGTCAGCCGCGGTGGCCACGGTGGCTGCGGTGGCTGCGGTCAGCCGCGAGTCACCCCTCGCGACGCAGGGTGACGACCAGCATCAGGAACGATGTCTCGAGCACGTCGACGCCGGCGATGACCAGGGCGACGACAAACGGAAGCGGGTGCCCAAGGAGCCAGCCGATGGCGGCCGCGAACACGGCAACCGCGAGGAACACGTAGCGCGCGCCGCGAACGAGGGTGGCGAGGTCACGGGCGCCGAGCTCGGCGGTGGCCCGGCCGCGGCCGGTCTCCAACGCCCGCACGGCGCGCCCGAGCAGGGCCAGCCCGATCACGACGCTCGCGCCAACGAGGGCGGCCCGGATCAGGGCGGGCGGGGTGGCGAGCGCCTCGAGCAGTGACGCATTCCAGCCGAGCAACGTCCCGCCGCCGAACGCGAGGAACCCGAACGCCAGCCACGCAAGGCGGCCGCGGTCCAGCGGTTCAGCCACTGGTCAGGTCGCTCGGGAGCAGGTCCATCAGGAGCCCGTCGTGCCAGGTGCCGTCGGGACCGCGCTCGTAGTTACGCATCACGCCGACCGGGCGGAACCCGACCCTGGTGTACGCCCGGATCGCACGGTCGTTCGCCGCGCTGGGATCGATCGTGATCCGGTGGTGGTCGCGGACCTCGAACAGCCATCGGGCAACGGTGCGGATGGCGTCCGCGCCGAGGCCCTGCCCTTGCGCCGACCCGAGCAACGAGAGATCGATCCCGGCATGACGGTAGTCGGGCTCAGTCTCCTCCCAGGCCTGGATGATGCCCACGATCGCCCCCTCCACCTCGATCGCCCAGACTGCACGACGCGCCTCCGGCGACACGTGGTCGCGGGCCTCGGCCACGGGATCGGGCGCGGGCCACCAGCAGCTGACGCTCGGGTCCGAGAACAGGGCCGTGAACGCTGGCAGGTGCTCGTCCGCCGCCGGGACCAGCCGCACTCGGACGCCCTGGATGTTCTGGATCCCCGTGGGCAGCTGCGGGAGCGACCCTTCTTCGTCGAGGCTCATGCGATCTCCAGCCGGACCTCGTACGTTGCGCCCTCAACGATCCGCCAAGCGCGGAGGGATGGGGCCCCCGTCTCCGGATCGGCATGGTCGTCGGCCAGCGACACGAGGATGTACAGCGCGTCGGGGTAGAACGCGAGCCCGACGTCGGTCGCGGACGGCACCGCCGGCGACTTCACGTGCGAGTGGACGATGGCCCAGAACACCTGGTCCGCATCGTCGGTCGCGACGGAGATCCGGAGCAGGTCGTCGGGGTGGATCTCGTAGCGGTACGGTGACGCAGCCTTGTTCCGGCAGGCTTTATACCGGACCGCAGTCCCGTTATCGGACGCCGCGCCGGACCCGACGACCAGCCCACACGCCTCGTTCGGGTACTCGGCTCGCGCCTGGTCCACGATCGCCTCGGCAATCGCACGCGGGAGGCGGGCGACGACCGGGCCCGGATGCGGCGCCTCGCTCACCACCAGTTCACCCCGCCCTCGAAGTCGTCCTCCATCTCGTCCAGCTCGCGTTCGAACGTGCCTGCCGAGAGGTACTTCCAGCCTCCGTCCGGCAGGAGCGCCACGATCGTCCCGGACTCCATCGTGCGGGCCTCGCGCGCCGCGGCGACGAGCACCGCCCCACACGACGGGCCGGCAAACACGCCTTCCTTGAACACGAGGTCGCGGAGCGCGGCGACCGCGTCCCGGTTCGAGACGAGGTACTTCGCATCGAGCATCTCGGGGTCGAGGATCTCGGGCACGAATCCCTCCTCGAGCGACCGCAGGCCCTGCACGTTCTCTCCGGGGAGCGGCTCTGCGGCGACGATCCGCACCCCCGGCTTGCGCTCGCGCAGATACCGCCCGGTGCCCATCAGCGTTCCGGAGGTCCCCAGCCCCGCCACGAACACGTCGATCTCCGGGCAGTCGGCGAGGATCTCGGGTCCGGTCGTCTCGTAATGCGCCAGCGGGTTGGCCGGGTTGCCGTACTGGTACGGCATCACGAACCGGGGATCGCTGGCGCACAGCTCCTTGGCCATCGCGATCGCGCCGTTGGACCCAAGGCGACCGGGTGAGTCGATGATCTCGGCGCCGAACAGCGCGGCCACCTGGCGTCGCTCCATGGTCACGTTGTCGGGCATGACGAGCGCCACCCGGTACCCCTTCCGCCGCCCGATCATGGCCAGGGCGATCCCCGTGTTGCCCGATGTGGGCTCGAGGATGATCGAGCCGGCCTGGAGCAGCCCGCGCCGCTCGAGGTCCTCGACGAGGTACCTGGCGACCCGGTCCTTGACGGATCCAGTCGGGTTGTACATCTCGAGCTTCGCGTACAGCCGGACGCGGGGGTTCGGGCTCATCCGCGGGATCGCGACCAGCGGCGTATGGCCGATGGCATCGAGGATCGACTCGTGCCGTCCGCTGTGGCGCCCAACAACGTCGTGCGCCTGTGCGTGGAGGTCGTCGCCCGCGGTCACCCCACCTCGCGCGGCGCTACCCCGCATCGCCGGCACCGCCGGCCATCGCGGGCAGGAGGCGGACCTCGTCCGACGCGGCGACCACCGTGCCCCGGCCGTCGAGGTACCGCACGTCCTGCCCGTTGAGGTATACGTTGACGAACCGGTTCAACTCGCCGTCCTCGGTGAACAGCTGGTCGCGCAGGGCGGGATAGGTCCCGACGAGCGCATCCAGGACCGCCCCGATCGTGGAGCCGGCCGCATCGACCTCGCGCGCCCCGCCCACGTTCGCACGCAGGACCGCGGGAAACTTCACCGTGCTCACAGCGAGGCTCCCAGCGTGAACACGCCATCACTGAAGGCGGGAACGGCCAGCGGCGTGCCGGCCTCGCGGGCGGCCCGCGCCTCGTCCGAGCACACCGGGCAGGCCGGGTCGCGCCGCAGCTTGAGCTCCGTGAACTCGGTCTCGAGAGCATCGAACAGCAGCAGCCGGCCGGCCAGCGTCTCGCCGATCCCCAGCAGCAGCTTGAGGACCTCGTTCGCCTGCAGCAGACCCATGATCCCGGGCACCACCCCCAGCACGCCAGCCACGGAACAACCGGGCGCCAGCTCGGGCGGCGGCGGCGTCGGGTACAGGCAGCGGTAGCACGGACCCTCGTACGGGACGAACGTCGTGAGCTGACCCTCGAATCGGAACACCGACGCGTGGACGACCGGGATCCCGGCCGCCACGGCAGCATCGTTGAGGATGTACCGGGTCTCGAAGGTGTCCGTGCCGTCGAGGATCACGTCGTAGCCGGTGATGATCCGCTCGACGTTGTCCGCGACCAGCATCTCCTCGTGGGCGACCACGTTCACGTCCGGGTTGAGCGCGGTGAGCGTCTTGCGCGCGGACTCGACCTTCTTCTCGCCGACGCGGTCGGTGGTGTGGACGATCTGGCGCTGGAGGTTCGACAGGTCGACGACGTCGAAGTCCACGATGCCGATCGTGCCAACGCCGGCGGCTGCGAGGTACAGCGATGCGGGCGAGCCGAGCCCGCCGGCGCCGATCAGCAGCGCCTTCGAGCCCAGCAGCTTCGCCTGGCCAGCCGACCCCACCTCGGGGATGAGCAGGTGGCGGCTGTACCGCAGCTTCTGCTGGTCGCTGAGCACGACCGGCTGCGTCCAGTCGAGGCCCTGGCCCTTCCAGGCCTGGAAGCCTCCGCTCATCGAGGCGACGTCCGTGTAGCCCATCGCGGCGAGCGTCTGGCCGGCGAACAGCGAGCGGACGCCGCCCGCGCAATAGAGGACCACCGGCGTGTCCCGGCGGGGAACGACCGCTTCGATGTCCTGCTCGAGATAGCTCTTGGAAACGTGGGTCGCACCGGGCAGGTGGCCCTGCTCCCACTCGGACGCCTCGCGGACGTCGATCAGCGCGACGCCGCCGCGCTGACGGAGCGCGTCCGTCTCGGCCGGCGTGACCTCGCGGATCTCGCTGCGGGCCTCGCGGAGTAGCTCGGCATAGGTCTTGGGCATTGGAGAGGTGGTGCTCCGATGGACGACGGGCCGCCGGTGGAATGGCGGGGCGGGGACGATGGGTCGGGGGCTCCGGGATCAGAATCGCGGGAGATGCGCCGCCGGGTGCCCGGGACGTGCCGGCGTCAGGCCGGCCGGCGACACGAGCAGCGGCGCATCATCCCTGCTCCTTTGCGAGCGGCTTGGCGCCGATCTCGTCGAGCAGGTGCTGCAGGGAATCGAAGCTGAGCATCGCGCACTTGAGCCTGGCCGGGCTGATGTCGATCCCGAGCAGGTCCAGCAGGTCCGCGGCCCCGAAGGCGGCCGCGTCGGCAACGGGCTTGCCCTTGACCTCGTCGGTCAGCAGGGAGGCGGAGGCCTGGCTGATCGCGCAGCCTCGCCCGGTGAACCCGATGTCCTCGACGACGCCGTCGCGAACGGTCAGCTGCATCGTGATCCGGTCGCCGCACAACGGGTTCGCCCCCTCGTGCGTGGCTGACGGCTCCTCCAGGACCCGGAAGTTGTGGGGCCGCCGGTAGTGCTCGAGGATGTAGTCGCGGTACAGGTCGTCCATGGCGTGCTCAGGATAGCGAGGGTGCGTCGCCGAAGAGCTTGACCACCTCGCGAAGGCCGTGGACGAGCGCATCGATGTCGTCCTTCGTCGTGTAGACCTGGAACGAGGCCCGCGCCGTCGCCGCGAGATCCAGCCGCTCGTGGAGCGGCATCGTGCAGTGGTGCCCGGCGCGGACGGCGACCCCGAAGCGGTCAAGCACCTGAGCCACGTCATGCGGGTGGACGCCCGGGATGTTGAAGGACACGACGCCGACCCGCAGGGGGGCGGGCGGTCCGTACAGCACGATGCCCGGAACTTCGCGCTCCAGGGCCTCAAGCGCGTATGCGGCAAGCGCCTGCTCGTGCGCGAACACGTTGTCCATGCCCAGCGCCATGAGGTAGTCCACCGCGATCCCGAGACCCACGGCAGCGGAGACGTCCGGCGTTCCGGCCTCGAACTTGTGCGGGACCGTGTTCCACTCCGAGTGGCGGAGATGGACCTCGCGGATCATCTCGCCGCCACCCAGGAACGGCGGCATCGCCTCGAGCAGCTCGCGACGGGCCCACAGTGCGCCGGATCCCATGGGCGCGAGCGCCTTGTGCCCGCTGAACACGTAGAAGTCGCACCCGATCGCGGCGACGTCCACGGGCACGTGTGGCACGGCCTGGGCGCCATCGATCAGGACCAGCGCACCGGCCTCGTGTGCGCGGCGCGTCATCTCCGCGACCGGGTTGATCGTGCCCAGCGTGTTTGACACGTGGGCGAAGGCGACCAGCTTGGGCTTGAGGCGGAGCAGCACCTCGAACACGTCCTGGCGGAGCAGGCCGTCGTCGGTGATCGGGATGAACTCGAGGTCGGCGTCCTTCTCCTGGGCCAGCAGCTGCCACGGCACGAGGTTCGCGTGGTGCTCCATCTCGGTCAGCACGATCACGTCGCCGCGGCCGATGTTCTTCCGCCCCCACGAGTACGCGACGAGGTTGATCGCCTCGGTCGCATTGCGGACGTTCACGATCTCGTTCGCGTCCGGTGCCCCGATGAGCTTCGCAACCTTGACCCGCGCCGCCTCGTAGGCGGCCGTCGCCCGCTCGCCGATCGTGTAGATCCCGCGATGGACGTTCGCGTTGTACTCGCGGTAGTAGGCGTCCACTGCCTCGATCACCGCGAGTGGCTTCTGCGAGGTGGCAGCCGAATCCAGGTACGCGAATCGATGCCCGTGGATCTGCTGATCGAGGATCGGGAAGTCAAGCCGGATCCGCTCGGCATCGAGCGGGCCGGCCGACGGGGCCGGAGCGGGGACCTCGCCGTCAGCGGTCGTGTGCGGGCGCGCCTCGGTGGTCATCGGACGGCTACCGGCTTGCGCCGGCCACCTCGGGCTCGACCGGGACCACCAGAGCCTCGTCCGGGACCCCGATGTCCAGGCCGTTCTCGCGAAGGATCGGGCCGTAGCCCTCGTCCTCGAGGCGGATCGCGAGGTCCTTGCCGCCCGAGGTCACGATCCGGCCGGCCGCCAGCACGTGGACATAGTCCGGGGTGATGTAGTTGAGCAGCCGCTGGTAGTGCGTGATCAGCAGCACGCCCATCTCCGGGTTGAGCATCGCGTTGACGCCTTCGGCCACGATCCGCAGGGCATCGATGTCCAGCCCTGAGTCCGTCTCGTCGAGGACGGCGAACTCGGGCTCCAGCATCGCCATCTGGAGCATCTCGAGCCGCTTCTTCTCGCCACCCGAGAAGCCGTCGTTGACGTATCGGCTGGCGAAAGCGTCCTCCATCTTGAGGAGCGCCATCTTCTCGCGCATCTTGCGCCGGAACTCGAGCATCGAGACCCCGCCCTTGATGCTGTCGGTGGGATCGATGTCCGGGTTCTTGTCGATCCCCTGGAGCTTGGCGTTGAGCGCGCTGCGGACGAAGCTCGCGACGCTCAGGCCGGGGATCGCGGTCGGGTACTGGAAGGCGAGGAACAGGCCCAGCCGCGAGCGCTTGTCCGGGGACAGCTTGAGCAGGTTGTGACCCTTCCAGGTGACCTCACCGCTCTTGACGATGTACGCGGGGTGGCCCATCAGGGCGTAGGCGAGGGTCGTCTTGCCGGAGCCGTTGGGGCCCATGATCGCGTGGGTCTCGCCCTTGCGGATCGTGAGGTTGATCCCCTGGAGGATCTCGATCTCCGGGTGTGCAGCGGGGGCGACGCGGAGGTCCGAGATGACGAGCTCGCGGTCGTTGGTATCGGTCACGAAGAGGCTCCCTGGAGGGTTGCGATGCTGGGGGTCGACCCCGGCGCGACCACGGCCGGGGACGCGGCCGGGTCGCGGGGGTCGAGGGTGATGTGTCGCGCGGGAACGAGATCGGCAAGCGTCATGGCGTCGAGCGTGCCCGAGATCGCGTCGCGGACCGCCACCCACAGGACGTTGACCGTGCACTTGGCCGAACGGTCGCAGGTGGTGTGCTCGTGCTCGTCGGACGCGCAGATCATCGGGGCGATCGGGCCCTCCAGCGCGCGCAGGACGTCACTCATCCGGATCTGGTCCGGTGCCGCGCCCAGCTCGTAGCCACCACGGGCGCCGCGGGTGGACACGACCAGGCCGGCGTCCCGGAGGCTCGTGACGAGCTGCTCGAGGTATGCGCGCGGCAGGTCCTCGTCCAGCGCGATCTCGGCCAGGCTGGCCGGGCCGGTGCCATACCGGCGGCCAAGCTGGACCATCAGCCGCACGCCGTATTCGCCCTTCGTGCTGAAGGCAACGGCGCCGGATCCGTGAAAGCTCACGCGTGTGGTCAGGGTTCGATCCTCTCGGGTCCGGTCGGAGGTTCCCCGGGGGGACGCCCGCGGCGAGGAGGCCGCCGCGCCGGGGAAATCCGACCGATTTCGTCGGGATTGAGTCTAGACCCCCACCCGCGGAGCGTCAACGACGGGTCGGGATAGTAGTTAGAGGGTCAGAGAGTTGCCGCTCTGCCGCTGAAGCGAGAGTCGCTGGGCGACGGGCCGGCCCATCCGGATGCGCTACGATCCCGGGACGATGCGCCGTCCGAGACTCCTCCGAATCCCGATCGGGCTCTAGCCGAACAGGGTCGGCACCGCCGACACGGCTAGAGCCGCTGGCAACGATCGCCCAGACTCGAGGAGCTCTCCCGATGCCCGCGCCTGCATCCAAGCCTTCCCCTGCATCCCGATCGGCCGACTTCGGCCAGTGGTACCTCGACGTCGTCCGCGACGCCGAGCTCGCGTCGTATGCGCCCGTCCGGGGTTGCATCGTCGTCCGCCCGTACGGCTTCGCGCTGTGGGAGCACGTGCGCGACGCGCTCGACCGGCGGATCAAGGAGACGGGCCACGAGAACATCTACCTGCCGCTGCTCGTGCCCGAGAGCCTCCTTGAGACCGAGGCGGAGCATGTCGAAGGGTTCAGCCCGCAGGTCGCCTGGGTCACCCACGGCGGCGCTGACAAGCTCGCCGAGCGCCTCGCGATCCGGCCCACCTCTGAGGCGATGGTCGGCGCCGTCTACCGCGACCTGATCCAGAGCTATCGCGACCTGCCCGTGCTCGTGAACCAGTGGGCGAACGTGGTCCGCTGGGAGCTCCGCACGCGGCCGTTCCTGCGCACAGCCGAATTCCTGTGGCAGGAAGGCCACACGTTCCATGCCAGCGCGGCCGAGGCCCGCGAGGAAGCGGAGCGGATGCTCGGCGTGTACCGCGAGATCTGGCACGACTGGCTCGCGATCCCGACAATCCGAGGCCGCAAGAGCGAGGCCGAGAAGTTCCCAGGCGCCGAGGTGACGTTGACGGGCGAGGCGCTGATGGGCGACCGGCGCGCGCTGCAGATGGGCACCAGCCACGACCTCGGCTCGAACTTCGCCCGGGCGTTCGACATCCGCTTCCTCGATCGCGACAACGAGCGGCGTTACCCGTTCGGGACGTCGTGGGGGTTCTCGTGGCGGACGATCGGCGCGGTGATCATGGTCCACGGCGATGAGCGCGGCCTCGTCCTGCCACCACGGATTGCGCCGATCCAGGTCGTGGTTGTGCCGATCTGGCGAACGGCCGAAGAGCGGGCGGCTGTGGAAGCGGCAATCGCCCCGGTCGAAGCGCGGCTGCGGGCACAGGCCGTCTTCGGCGACCAACGCATCAGGGTGCGGGTCGATCGGCGCGACGACGTGACGCCCGGATACAAGTTCAACGATTGGGAGCTGCGCGGCGTCCCGATCCGGCTGGAGGTCGGGCCACGAGATGTCACGGCGGGCACGATCGTGGTGGCCGAGCGATTGCCGGCGACGGACGGCACGAGCGCGAAGGAGTCGGTCTCCGTCGATCACCTCTCTGCCGACGTCGCGGTGAGGCTCGAACGGTTTCAGGCGCGCCTCCTGGAGCGGGCGGTCACGTTCCAGCGCGCCAACACGCACCCGGTTTCCGGCTGGGAGGACCTGGTTGCCGTGAACGCCGCGCAGGGCGGCTTCATCGTCACCGGCTGGTGCGGTTCGGCCGCCTGCGAACGCGAGGTCCAGGGCACAACCGGCGCCACGCTGCGCGTCCTCCCATTCGAGGGTGAGCTCGAGGAGCTTGAACCCGCCACCGCGTGTGCCCGCTGTGGCGCGCCGGCGACCGAGACGGCGGTGTTCGCTCGCGCGTACTAACCGGCGATGAGGATGTGCGGATGGCCCAAACGGCCAACTGATATGGAGTCCCCCGCCCGCACGCTACGGGGCATGACGGCGCGCTGGTCCGATCACACCGACTCCCGGGTACGTCCGCCGGGTACGTCCGCGCCGTCGACGCCCCAAGGGGCGATGGCCGGCTAGCCCGGCATGGAGGCGATCCCCCCGAGCGCCTCCCACCACATCGGGTGCGGTACCGAGGTTGACAAACGCGTTCGTGAACCTGTCGCGGAACCTAGCACGGCGCCAGAGACGCCACAATCCACGGCCGGCGGCAACCTCCGACGGCGCTCACGGAGTGCCGCCTGCCCCAAGCAGCCACTCCAGCATCGGCGCCGCGAGCGCCCGCCAGGTGGCGACCTCGTGGCCGCCGGGAACCGCCTGCTCCTCCGTCACCGCACCGCCGTCGCGCAGTCGCTGGGCCAGCACGGGGGCCGACGCCCGAATCCAGCCGTAGTCGTCCCTCCCCACGCCGACGAAGGCTCGCCAGGCGCGTACATCCGCGTCTTCGGCCAGTCGCAGCGGGTCGTTGGCAGCGGGATCGCTGCCGTACTCCCAGGCGCGATCCGCCGGGAGGTCCAGGAAGATCGCCGGGCTCAGCAGGCCGACACCGGCGAACGCGCCGGGATCCCGGAGCGCGAGGTGGGCTGCGGCGAACGCCCCCATCGAGAGCCCGCCGACGTAGCGGTCCGCGGCGGCCCGGGACACCGGGTACCGGGACTCGACGGCCGCGATCAGCTCGTCGCGCAGGTAGGTCTCGTACGCGCCGTGGTCGTAGCCGTCGGCCGCCGGCGGTGAATCGACGCCATAGCTGTTGTCGATGTCGGCCGAGACGATCACGACCGGTCGGACCCGTCCTGCCGCGACGAGGTCACGCGCAACTCCCGCCACCCCCACGCCGTCGCCGCCAGACCCGGCGAACCACGATGAGGCGTCACCCCCGGCGCCGTGGAACAGGTACAGGACAGGGAGCCGGTCGCCTGGCCCGGTCCCGGCCGGGATCCACACCTCGATCGCCATTGGCCGCTCGAGCGCCGCGCTGGGGATCGTGGTCGCGTCGACGGCGGGTTGCGACGGCAGCGCGAACGCTGGTGATGGCTGGCGGAGGTGGGCGACCAGCCGGGGCCAGAGGGACGGATCGGCGATCGCGGCACCGGCTGCGATCGCGACGACCACCGCGACACCGGCGAACAGCGCGCGTCTCCGGATCCTCGTCGCTTTCATATCGCACTGACGCTCGGGTCCAGCAGCCTGCGACGCCGACCGGCCCTCAGTCCCACGAAGCCGCGGAACGCTTCAGCCCCGCTGGCTGACCTCCGCGCCGAGCTGATCGAGCAGGAACGCGTACTGGTCGGACCTGAGCGCAATGGTCTCGTCGAGGCCCGACCCCATCCCGTGGCCGGCCTTGTCCGTGGTCCGCAGCAGGATCGGGTGACCCGAGGACGTCGCGGCCTGGAGGCGCGCCGCCATCTTCCGGGAGTGATACGGGTCCACCCGCGGGTCATTCGCCCCGGTCGACAGAAGGACAGCCGGATACGCCACGCCGTCGCACACGTTCGCGGTGGGCGAGTACGCGAGGATCCTCCGGAACTGGTCGGGGTCCGTGACGGTGCCGAACTCGGTGGTGTTGAACACGCCGTTGTCGTCCTGCTCCACCCGCAGCGCATCGAGCACGCCTACGTTCGCGGCGACCGCCCGGAACAGGTCCGGACGCTGGGTCAGCACCGCGCCCATCAGGAGGCCGCCGTTTGACGCGCCCATGATCGCCAGCCGCTGCTTTGTGGTGTAGCCGAGCTCGATGAGCCGCTCGGCGCACGCGATGAAGTCGTCGAACACCGTTTGCTTCCGGGCCAGGTTGCCCGCCCGATGCCACGCGTCGCCGAACTCGCCGCCGCCGCGGATGTGCGCGACCGCGTAGACCGCGCCCTGCTCGAGCCACGCGAGGAGGACGGGGTCGAACGAAGGCTCCAGGCTGAGCCCGTATCCGCCGTATCCGTACAGGAGCGTCGGGTTGGAGCCGTCGAGCGCGATCCCACGCCGGCGCAGGATGCTGATCGGGATCCTCGTCCCGTCCTTGGCCACCGCCTCGTCTCGGATGACCTCGACCCCCGAGAAGTCGGCGTTCGAGGTGACCCGCAGGGCCGTTGGCCGTGGCTCGCCCACACCCGTCCAGCGGAAGAACGCCTCGGGCTCGGTGTAGGTGACCCGGCTGAACAGCACCTCGTCGTCATCGAGCCGGATGAGCGATCGGATCGCGGACACCTCGGGACCGGGCGCCGTCTCGACCAGCCGCCCGTCCATGTCGAAAGTCTCGAGCCGCGACGGGCCACCTTCGCGACGCACCACGAAGACACGATCTCGAGTGACGGCCCACGTCGCGATCGACCCGCTCGTCTCGGGGATGACGGTCGTCGCCGACGCAAGATCGCCGTCCAACGAAAGGCGGATGAGCTTCCCGTTCGGCGCATCGGCGAGGCTGCGGAGCCACAGCGCATCGGGCACGAATACCCCGCCCACGACCTGGTCCTCGAACGTGAACAGGGCCCGCCAGCGGCCGTCCGGGTCCCGCAGCCATACCTCGGCGTCGCCGCCGTCGCCGTTCGCGACGCGGGCGAACACGCGCCGCCCGTCCTCCGAGGACACCATCGACACCTCGGCGATCCGCGGGAAGTCGCCGCCCACCTCGTACGCATCCGCCTCGACCGGCGTGCCGAGCTCGTGGCGCCAGACCTGCTGGTAGAAGTGCAGGTCAGCCGCGTCCCGCTCGCCCTCGCTCGGATAGCGCGTGTAGAGCAGGGAGCGCGATCCCTCCAGCCAGGCGACGCTGCCGCTGGCCGTCCCGTACTGGACGCGCGGGATCCGCTCGCCGACCTGCTGCGCAGTCCGGACGTCGAACACATGGAGCGTGCCGTCTTCGCTGCCGCCCACCGAGAGCGACACGGCGACGAGGGCGCCGTCGAGCGACGGGACGGCCCAGTCGATCGCGGTGGACCCGGTCGGATCCAGGGCGTTGGGATCGACGACGACCTGCTCCGTCGACAGGTCGTCCAGATCGCTGATGGCGACCAGGAGCATCTGCTGGAGCGGTGGCTGCAGCTTGTAGGCGAACAGGCGACAGTCGCGCGAGCCGATCGGCACGTGGCGGACCGACGTCCCGAGGAGCTCGCCGACCCGCTTGCGAAGGATCGGGTGCGAGGGCAGCGAATCCAGGTGCGCGCGCGCCGCGCGGTTCTGCGCATCGCTCCACGCACGGACCTCCGGATCGGCGCGATCCTCGAGCCACCGGTAGTCATCGACCACCTCGACGCCGTGATAGGTGTCGACGACGGGGCGGCGCGGGGTCGAGGGGAGCTGCGGACTGGCGTTCATCGTCCGAGTCTATTCGGCCGTCCGTCAATCGGCGGGTCGACGGTGTCGTCATCAGCTCGCCGGTCCCGAGCCAGGTCTCGAGGCCCGACTGGATCATCCGACCAGCCGGGCCCCGCCTGAACCCTACGCCGATGGGTTGCCGGGGATCGCCTCCTTGATGCCACGGGCCAGGATCTCGAACACCGGCGCGAGCTGGCCGATGAGCTGGGCGTTCTCGCCGTAGATCGAGAGGTTGGTGCCGTGCAGCACCCGTGACGCCGACTCGACGATCTGCGGCGCCTGTTCGACGGGCAGCATCTCGAGCCGCAGCTCCTGCTGGGCGCGCGGGAGGAGCAGCTCGTGCTCGACATCGAGCGCCTTCACCTGGTTCTGGAGCTTGCGCATCTTCAGCTCCTCGCGCAGCACCTCCGCCTCCCTGGCGACACGCAGGAGGCGAACCGGGGTTTCGATCTCCACCGCGGCCTGGTCCCGTGCCATCTCGGCCTCGAACCGCTCCTGCTCGAGCTCGAAGGCCCGGCGTTCTGTGGCCACGGCCTCTGCCTGCATCCGGCGCCGGCGAGCCAGCTGCGCCATCTCCAGCGCTTCCTCGCGACGGAGGCTCTCCTGGTCGCTGGCCAGCTTCCGTTCCTCGACCCGGCCCTCGGAGGCCATCTCCGTGAGCCGGTTCTCCTCCTGCGTCCGGATGTTGGACTGCTCGCTCTTGAGCTTGATCTCGTTCCGGACCTCCGCCTCAAGCTGCTGGCGGAGCTCCCTGTCAACGATGAAGACTTGCGCCAGCTGGGCGACCTCCAGGGTGATGCCCCAGTCGTCCGCCTGGCCCTGTTCCCCGTGGATCGTCGCCTGCAGGGCAGACTCGGCGACCGCGCTGAGCGTCGTCTTGCGCTGCTCGATGCATTCCACCATGTTCATGTGCGAGACCGCGTGGCGCAGCTCGCCGAGGCAGACATCCGTGAGCAGCGTCGTGATCTGCGAGATGCCCGAGCGATCACCGAAGTCGAACAGGCGGGCAGCGGCGACCGGGTCTGTGATCCGGTAGATGATGATCCCCTTGAACCGGAGCGGGATCCCGTCCCTTGTCTCCTGCGTGAACTCGAACGCCGCCTCCTGCTTGGAGGCCGGCACCACCACGTAGACGGCCCCCGGAAGCAGGAACGCCTGCACCGCCGACCCTCGGTTCTCGACCTTCCCTCCACGACCGACCAGCAGGTACTGGCTGGGCCCGACCCTCACGAACGGCATGCGATGAACCTCCCAACATGTGTCCAGAGCACTGGTTGCAGGGATGGGCGCTCAGACGCGTGACGGCACCCGCGCCAGGCGCTCCGCAAACGCGGCTTCGTCGTCGTCGCCGTCAACGACGATGCCCGAGCCGAGAGACTTGCCTCGCTGCATCCGCGCGTCGGCGATCCGCACGACATCGGCTGCCGTGAGGGACGTGCCGCACTCGAGGAACACGACGCCGATCGACGCGTCGACGTCGACAACGCCGTCGCGGCTCCGCAGCCGGATCGGCTCGCGGATCCTGGACTGCAGTCGCTCGGCGAGCCGCTGGGCCATCGCAACATCGCGGATGTCGTCCAGCAGGACCGCGAACTCGTCGCCGGCGCGGTTCATGCGCGCGACGCAATCGGTCGCGCGGACGCCGGCGAGCATCCGGAGCGCCGTCGCCCGCAGGACCTCGTCGCCGGCCTCGTAGAACCAGATGTCGTTGACCGCCTTGAACCGGTCGAGATCGAGCAGCACGAACGCGGCCGAACGATGGCCCTTGCGGGCCGTCTCGACCGCAGCGCTGAGCCGGGGATTGAACCCGGCGTCATTGAACAGCCCGGTCTTGTCGTCGTGGCGCAGCGCCTCCGATCGATCGTGCGCCTGCCAGGTGATCAGGATGAGGACGACGCAGGCAATCGGTGCCCACCAGCCGATCAGGGGGTAGGTCGCGGCCATCAGCCAGGCCAGGATGCCCTCGCCGACCGAGGTGGCTCGAAACGTGGCGTCCGCCGAACGGCTGGCTTCCGCCAGGCTGAGCTCGCCCCGTATGGCGAGGGTCGGGACGACGAGGACGAAGCTGACCACGGCGAACACGGCCGCCGTCACCATCGCAACCACGAAGAACACGAGCGGCTGCTGCGCCGGAAGCGCCGGCGTGAACACGGACCGCGCGAGGTCGGCGGCCCAGGCGGCGGCGATCGCCGCGATGATCGACACGGAGTGGTTGGCGAGGATCCCGTACCACGGTTGCGTCCGCAGCTCGCGAGCCTCGAGCTCCGAGACGAGGGCCATCAGGCCGCCGGCGAGCGGTCCGCCGAGGATCGTGCCGGCGACGATGAAGGGCATGCTGAAGGTCATGACCCCACCACCGGGCCTCGCGTGCGCCCGCACGCCGCCGAGCAGGCCGAACACGAGCCAGAACACGATCCCCGCCATCAGGGCGGTGTCGGGAGCGAGGCCCGGCCAGGGCAGGGCGATCTCGCCCCTGAGGGAGATGTTCGCGAGCACGATCGCGAACATGCCGGTCGCGGCGAGGACCTGGACCGCGACCCAGAGGGCAAGGCGCTCGCGCGATGCGAGATGGATCAGCCTCAGGCCGGCGGGCGACCTTGCGCGGAGGACGGGATCAGGCCGGCGCCGCGGTGCGGCGGCAGCAACGAGTAAGGACGATGACGCTTGGCTCCATTCCACCGGGGGCACTCCTGCGGAAATGTGAGAGCGCTTGGCCGCCATTGGGGACACGCTGACGTCCCAGACGCATGGACTGTCCTAGTACCGACTGCCCTGTTCGTACGGGGTCGGTCCGTACCTGACTCCACAAGACAACCGCGATTTGGTCGTCGGGAAAATCGGCCGGAAGTACGGGGCGAATCGGTACCTCTGTTCCGAGCATGAACAGACGTCCTATCGGCTGATCCTCAGGTGCTTCATGACGCCGAAGCGCGACATCCCGAACCGCGATCCGGGCGCCGTCAGCGATTGCCCGTCCTCACGGAACAGCTCGTCGAGCAGTCGCCTTCGGGTCGGATCGGTCAGGGCTCGGAACACCTCGTCCATCGCCGCCGCCATGTGACCATCTGGTTACTTGCAGAGCCGTGCGGGTGGGGTGGGCCCGCGTGTCGTTGACCGGCGCTTCGGCACTTGGCCTCATCGTCGTTGCGGGCCACGATCGCGGGCACGTACGGAGGATGTCGACGATGTTCAAGACACTGCGCCTGCTCGCGACGGGGGTCGCGATCGGGATCGTCGTCGCGCGGGTCCGGGCGGAGCTGCGGCGCCCGCCCGCCGAGCAATTCCCCTGGCTCAGGCAGCGGATGAACACCACGTTGAACCCGTGGCTCATCGAGCGTGGCCTGCCGGGCAGTGCCCATGCCGAAATCGCGACCCTGGAGCACGTCGGGCGAACGTCCGGCACCACCTACTTCACGCCGGTTCACCCGACGATCAACGAAACGACGGTCCTGATCCCGGCGCCGCTGGGTGTCGGCTCGCAGTGGGCGCGAAACGTCCAGACGGCCGGGCACGCCCGGATGCAGTTCCACGAGATGCTCTACGAGCTGGACCAGCCGGAGCTGATCCCGGTGATCGAGACCGGGATGTTCCTGCCGGCAGTCGCCGCGCCGTTCGATCGAATGGGCTGGCGGTACCTGCGCCTCCACCTGGCCGCGGTGGTCCCGGGCACGTTCTCGACGCACGCGACGAGCGTTCCCGCGGTCGATGGCATCCCGGTGATGGAGCCGCCGCTCGACGGCACCTACGAGATCCCGATCGAGCCGCGGATGGTGGAGCGCGAGGTCTCGCCCGCCTGAGGCTCGGGCTTGCGGCCGGCGGTCCAGCGCCGGCGCCTGCGGTCAGCGGGCCGCGACCGGTCGCCTGACCTCGCTCAGCGCCGTGGCGATCTCGAGCGCCCAGGCCTCGATCTCCGCCCACGGGCGGAAGTCCCCCGCGGGGGCGCGCACCGCCGCGAGGATCGCCCGTTCGCCGAGGCCGAGGCGCTTCTTGTCGATCTCCCCCGGGAACACGCGATGCTCCCGGGCCGCGACCAGTGCCCGCAGGGCCGGCGCATCGATGGGGTCCTCGATCGGCTTGGGCGGGTCCCCGATCGGGCCACTCGAGAACAACCAGACCGGGATCGAGGTGAAGGCGTCGCGGTGGCGCTCCACCAGGTCCCTCGCAGGCTCCAGCCAGCGGCCGACATACACGGCGGACCCGATGACCGCGGCGTCGAAGCCGTCCAGGCTGGTGACCTCCGCCGGGGAGATGACGTCGGCGTCCATCCCCGCCGCCGAGAGCGCCGCGGCGATCGCCTTGGCCACTTCGGTCGTGGCGCCGTGTCGTGAGGCCGCACTGACGAGCACCTTCATGATCCATCTCCTGCCCTTGACGGCCTCGCCATCAGGCGTACCCGCGCCGCCAGTGTCCGGCTCGCGACTGTCGGGCTGGAGAGCCGGATGGGCGGACCGAGCGGCAACTAGGATCGCGGCGGCCCGGGCCGAATGGGATGCGAAGGCCATCGATGGCGGCACGTCCGCTACCCACCGCGGAGCTGGAAGCCCTGCTCGCCGCGAGCCAGGACGATCGGGTCGTCCTGCCCGCCCTCGACGGCTGACCTGGAGGTCTGGCCCTAGCTCCGCGAGCCGCCCATCAGGCGGAGCATGAACAGGAACAGGTTGATGAAGTCCAGGTACAGGTGGAGCGCCGCGATGATCGACGCCTTCTCCTGGCTGCCGGCGAACGCGGCGTAATCGCCGCGGGTGATCCGCTGCACGTCGTACGCGGTGAGCACGGTGAACAGCGCCACGCCGCCGATCGAGATCAGCCAGCCGATCATGCTCGAGGCGAGCAGCATGTTCACGATCAACGCGACGAAGATCCCGATCAGGCCCATGAACAGGATGCCGCCGATCCCGGCCAGCTCCCGCTTCGTGGTGGCGCCGTAGAGCGCCGCCGCCCCGAACATGGCGCTGGCCGAGAAGAAGGCGCCCACGACGGAACCGCCGTTGTACGCGCTCACCACCAAGCCGATCGTGAGACCCATCGACGCCGCGAACACGAAGAACAGGCCGAGACTGGCGGTCGGTGACACCCGGTTGATCGTCGCCTGGATCCCGATCGCGAGGGCGAGCTGCCCGATCACGATCAGGAACCAGATGTCGGCGACGGTGTTGAGGAGCCCTGTGCTGGTCGTGGTCACGAACGCGACCCCGGCGCTGATCAGCAGGCCGGCGAACATCCAGCCGAACGCACCGACGAGCAGGCGCTGCACCAGCTCCGGCGCCGGGCGGATGCCAAGCTGCGTGGGGCTGTACTGGGTTCGAAGCATCATTGGCTCCTTTCGGGTGAAGGGGTTCGAGCTTGTGCGCCACGTCCCGCGGGACGGGCGGCGGTTGCCTCCCTGGCCTCGGCCTGCTCGGCCACGCGCGCGAGGATCCACAGCAGGTCGGCCAGGCGGTTGAGGTACGGCATCACGGGGCTGGCGGCGATGGCCGGGTCGTCCGAGGCAAGCGTCACGGTTCGTCGCTCCGCACGCCGGACGAGGGTCCGCGCCAGCTCGAGTGCGGCGCTCACGCGCGTCTCCCCGGGCACGACGAACTCACGGGGCAGCTCGATCGCCGCCTCCATCTCGCGCAGCGTCGCGTCGAGAGCGTCCACCATCTCCACGGAGACGCGGGTCTCACCGTCACGCTGCTTCGCGCGGGCCTCGGGGTTCGTCGCGAGCTCCGCGCCGGCGACGAACAACTCCCGCTGGAACCGCAGGATCAGGTCCGCAAGCCCTCCGAACCTGGGGGACAACACGCCGTACTCGGCTTTCATGCGGAGCTCGGCGCGTGCCATGCCCAGTGCGGCCACCGCCTCGTCAAGCGTGCCGTAGGCCTCGGTCCGCGGGTCGTCCTTGCGGATCCGGTCACCGCCGAACAGCAGCCCGGTGGTGCCGTCGTCTCCGCGACCGGTCGCAACAGCGGATTCGAATGGGAGAGTTCGCGGGGTCATCGATCTGGATCCGGTGAGGGGTCGCCGCTCACCACATCAGTCCGGCGTCGCGCGGATCCCAGCGCTCGGCCAGCAGCGTCACCTTGACCTGGTGATCCACGACGCTCTCCGCCTGCTCCTTGACCTGCTGGATCATCGCGCCGGCATAGGGGCAGAACGGGGTCGTCAGGATCATCTTCACCTCGGTCGAGTCCGGACCGAGGATGATCTGCCTGATCAGCGCGAGCTCCACCACATTCATGCCGATCTCGGGGTCGACGACGGCGCGCAGCGCGTCGAGGATGGCGAGCTCGGTCGCGCGGCGCTGCGCGTCGAACGCGGGGTCGAGGCTGGTGTCGGGGGCGGCGGCAGGTTGCGTCTCGGTCATCGTCGGGAAATCCTACCACTACACTCGGAAATGACTGCCGGCCGGTTCAGCCTCTGCCCCGAGGCCCCTCGCATGCACGGGAATGCGGCAGGCGTCGTCCTGGTCGCCCGGGCTCCCGCTGGCAGCCCGGGCTCCCGGCGGTGTCAGGCGGGCTGCGGAGCGCCGATCACGATGCCCGGCACGCGCAATCGTTCCGGGAGCACGGCCGCCTCGGCATCGGTGAGGCCCGGCCCGGCCAGCGAGCCATCGGCCTCGAAGAAGTCCGGGTACCGGTCGCGGTGGCCGGCCGCATAGGCAAACGCCTCCGCGATCCCGACGATCCGGAGCTCCGGGTGATCTTTGAGGATGTCCACCACGGTCCGTCCGGCAGCGCGCTGCTCGAGGACCTGTCGCACGGTCAGACGGCTGCCGTAGCAGAACGGCTCCCCGTTCATCACCAGGCGGTCGACCTTGACCCACTTGATCGTCATCCGCGGCCCCTACGCGCCCCTGTAGATCGCGGCGACAAGTCGGTTGCGCTTGCGTGCATCCCCGGCCAGGCGCCGGTACCAGAGGAACACGCCCACGGCCTCGTCGAGCGCCTGCTCGGCGGGGATCATCTCGTCTTCGGCGAGGACCCCGCGAGCACCTGACCGAAGCCCCTCGCAGATCCGGACGACGTCGTCCATCGCGACCTTCCGACGCCGGAACACGGGGGCGGCCTGGTCGGCGAAGTCCTTGAGCCAGAAGGGGTCGTTGCCGGCAACGCACAGCGCCAGGCGATCGGTCAGCACCTCCGCGTCGCGCAGGAGGTTGCGGAGACCCGACTCGTCGTACCGTTCGGAGAAGGTCGGGTCGTCGGCAACGGCCCCCTCGAGGGCGCGTGTCGCGATCCGGGCACGGTTGTCCCGAAGCCGCGCAGCCGCGTCCGGATACCCGGCGACCAGGCTGCGGGGCGGGAGACCGAGAGTGGGGTGGCTCACGGTGTCGAAGGATACCGCCCCCACCGGGCGAGCGCGTAGGATCTGGTCCATGGACGACCCGGCGCAAGCACCCGGCCACGAGCGTCGCCGCGAGTCCGCGCGCCTCGCGCGCCCCCCCGGCGCGCGCTACGCGGGCGGACGAGGCGCAGACGGAGCTCCGGGTGCGCCCCCTCCTGGCGACCAGTCGCCGCGGTCCGTCGTGCACACGCTGGTGGCCGCGATCCTCGTCGGCGCCATCGGCGCGCTGGTGATCTTCGGTCTCGGCCTGCTGGACGTCGGCGCCGGGCTCATCGCGGTGGCGGCCGGTGTCGGCTGGGCGGTGACCCTCGCGCTGCTGTGGGGCGGTGGATCGACCGTCTTCCCGACGCGCGGCACCCGGACCGCAACCGCCGCCACGCTCGCGGGAGCGTCGGTCGTCGCCGGCTTCCTGATCGACTGGGGCTGGGCGCGCGTCGAGGGCGGCGTGCTGGACCCGATCGCCTACTTCGATCAGCGGTACGGGCCGCTGGCGCTCCTGGTCATCGCGGCTGCGGCGGTTGCCGCGGCGCTCCGCGCTCGCTGATCCCTCCGGCCTACATCCCCGGCGCCACGCCCTCCGCCCGCCTCGCCGCTTCGATCTCGGCCTCGATCGCCGGCGGCGTGAGCGACTCGCGCAGCAACCGGCCAAAGCGCGCGGCTCGCGCCTCCTCGGGGACCAGCTCCAGCCAGCGCCCCAGCAGCGCCTCGCCTTCCGGGTACACGAACACGTACGTCCGCCACAGCGGATGCTCGATGAACTCGAGCCGCTTGGCCGCGGACTCCGGTGCGAACCGCCCGACCTCGACGAGGTAATCGAGGACCTCGTCGCCGGGCCGTCCGTCCGCGTGCAGCATGAGCGCGGCGTTCACCCGGCTCTCGTCGAGGACCGCGCGTGGTCCGGCGATCCGCAGCTGCCGATCCGCCGCATCGCGCAGCGCGTCGCGGTCACCGGCGAGCTCGAGACCGGCGACCGGCGCCAGGTCCGCCAGCAGCTCCGACCGGGCTTCGGGCGGCGCGACGATCCGGCTGCCCCACGTTGGCCAGGCCCTCGGAGATGAGGCACTCGGGCGTGTTGATCAGGAGCGCGCTCGCCTCGAGCCGCCCCAGTCGCTCGACGAGCTCCTGCTCCTTGAGCGCGTGCTCGAGGTGATGCCCGGGGTACGTCTCATGCGCGACGGTCCCGATCAGGGCCGGCAGCCGGATCGGCAGGTCGAGGTTCAGGTCGACACGGGATCGGTACCCGCCGTCGTACCAGTTGTACCCGGACCACGGCTGGTTCCGGACCAGCGACACCCGGAGGTCCTCGCCGGGCGGCAGCCCGAACAGTCGCGCGGCGCGTTCCCGGAACCGGCTCACGAGCTGCTCGACCACGACCGGCAGCCGTTCCGGCGGCACCGTCCAGGCCGCATCCTCCGCTGCGAGGCGCTCGCCGAGCGCGCCCGACCCCGGCAGCAGCTGGTCCAGCTCGCGCGCGGCCGCCGCGAACACGGCCTCCGGGCGACGAGTCGGACGAAACGCGAAGCTGCGGGTCACGTGCTCGAGGTATGGAAGCGTCGTGCCCGCCAGCGAGCGGGCGAGCGTTTCCAGGGCGATCAACTGGACGTCGAGCCAGTGCCGGCGGTCGGGCTCGGTGACCTCGACGTCCAGGCGGGCGCGAATGGATGCAGCGTCGTCGGCGAGGCGTGCCAGGTCCGCGGAGCTGCTCCATGTCGACCTGCGCCTTGAGGTCCGCGGGCCCGAAGTACCCATCGACCGTCCCCGGCGCGTGCTGGTCGAGGCGGAGCGCGAGGAGCAGGTAGTCGCGCGCCACCGGATCGGGCTCGGGCACCGTTCGCTCACCGCCGGACGCGGTGACCCGCCCGGTCGTCATCGCTGGAGGCGCTCGGGCCGCGGTGCTCGTCTCGGCGCGTGGTCGCCGTGCTCGGCCGCCTCACGCCGGACCTCGTCCAGCCGGCGCTGCATCTCGGGGTCGAGCGGGATCGCCCGCCCCGACCCGCCGGCGACGGGGGCATGGGCCTCAGGGCCCGGGGGGCCGTCCGCCGGAGGCGCGGCTGCCGCGCCGGGTCCCGGCATCTCGCCCATCCCCTGTCCCGCGCCGACCCCGCCGGTCTCGCCGCGAAACGGCATGCCCTGCCGCTCGACGGCATCGAGGCTCATCCGGAGCGCGGCCGTCTTCTGGGCGGCAACCTCTCGAACGTATGCGGCCTCCTCGGCCCCGGTCAGGCCGCGTCCGCGAATGGTCCCCTTCGGCTTGCCGACCATCAGCCACGCGAGGTGGTAGCGATCCATGGTGCCCCAGGCCGTCGACAACAGGTCGTCCGACAGCTGGAGCCAGGTCTGGAGCGCGTTGAGCGACGGCTGCATGTCCAGCCGCTCGCCCTCGGCGATCAGCTGGCGGGTGCGAAGGATCAGCTCGTCACGTGTCATCGGTCGAGTCTAGGGCGGCCCGCCGGTACGCGGCGTCGAGCTGCGGCGGACCGGCGGCGGACCGGCCTGCCCGACATCCGTCTAGCCCGCGCGGATGTACGCCTCGCGATCGGCCCGCGCCCGGAGCGTCCACCGCCCGGGACAGCCCGGTCCCGATCGAGTGCCCGTTGAACCGGGTGACCGGCAGGATCCCGGCGACCGACGAGCACAGGAACGCTTCGTCGGCTGCGGCGAGCTCGTCCGGCGTCAGCTGGCCCTCGATCGGCGCCAGCCCGACGGTCGCCGCCCATCGGAGCAGCCACGACCGGGTGGTCCCCGGCAGGATCGCGCAGTCCAGGGCCGGCGTCGCGAGCTCCGCCCGGCCGTCGGTGCCACGCCGGATGAGGAAGATGTTCGCGGTGGTCGATTCCGCGAGGTATCCCTGCGTCGTGAGGAACACGGCGTCCTCGGCGCCGGCGCGACGAGCCTCGATTCGCGCGTAGATGTGGTCCGCGCGGGACGTGGTCTTGAGCGTCGCGATCGGGTTGAGCGGATCGCGACGGATGGCGCTCACGACCAGCGACAAGCCGCGGTCCAGGTGGCCCGGTGGGGGCGGTGTCACGGGCCAGGCCTGGATCACGATCGTCGCCGACAGGTGCTCGGACGCCGGAGGCAGCAGGCCCCGCGACGACCATGTCCCGCGCGAGACGGTGACCCGGATCGATGCGTCGGCGTCGGGCGCGTCCAGCCCTTCCGCGCCAAGCAGGGCGTCGATCCCACCCGCAATGCGCGGCTCGATATCGGCCGGGAGATCGATCGCGAGCCCATCGGCGGCGCTCCGGAGCCTCGCCACGTGCTCGGTCAGCTCGGTCACGTGCCCGCCGCGTGCACGCAGCGTCTCGAAGATCCCGTCGCCCAGCTGGAAGCCACGATCGAAGACCGAGAGATGCGCGCCCGAGGACGTCCGGAGCTCGCCGTCGACCCACACGAACCGGGGGCCGGCCTCCGCCGCGGCAGGGATCGGTGTGGCTTCCGTGTCATCGGTCATGCCGGGACCTCGACCGCGCCGATGGAAGACAGGGGGCCGCTCGCCTTTGCCGCGGTCTCGCTCCACTCGGCCTCGGGTTCGCTGCGCCAGGTGATGCCGCCGCCGACGTGGAGCGTCAGGCGCTCGCCATCCGCGACGAAGGTGCGGATGGCGATGCTCGAGCCCATCCGGCCATCGGGCCCGATCCAGGCCAGCGCGCCGCAGTAGGGTCCGCGCCGGACCGGCTCGAGGCGCTCGATGACCTCCATCGCACGGATCTTGGGGGCGCCCGTGATGCTGCCGCCGGGAAAGGACGCGGCCAGGAGGTCGAATGGCCCGATACCCGGCCGCAGGCGGCCGGTCACCGTGGTCACGAGATGCTGGACGGCCGCTGTTCGCTCGAGCCGCAGCAGCCGTGGCACGCGGACCGTGCCCGGCACGCACACCCGGCCGAGGTCGTTGCGCAGCACGTCGACGATCATCATGTTCTCGGCCTGGTCCTTGCCGCTGGCCATCAGCTCGCGGGCCAGGCCGCGATCCTCCTCGCGCGTCTGGCCGCGGGGTCGCGTGCCCTTGATCGGGTCGGTGGAGACCCGGCCGCTTCCGTCGATGGCAAGGAACGGTTCGGGAGATGCCGACAGGAGCGCGCGGGGGGCCCCGGTCGCCGGCGACGGCCCCAGGTCGAGGTACGCGGCGAACAGGGCGGGATCGCCCGTGCGCAGCCGACGGAACACCGGCCACGGATCCCCGCTGAACGGCGCGGTCAGGCGGCGGGCCACGTTCGCCTGGTAGATCTCGCCACGGCCGATTGCGCCGCGAACCGCCTCCACGCCGGCGATCCACGTTGTCCGGTCGGTGTCGGACCTGAACGCGGCCGGCGGCGCGGCGAGCGCACGATCGGCTGCCGCGATCTCGCCTCGGTGGAGCCGCTCGATGCGAGCGAGGACGTCGCGCATGCGGCGGCCGAGGCGCGCCCGGTCCCCGTCGACGGGACGGCCCCCGAACCACGCGGCGCCCGAGCGCCGGTCCCACGCGAGCACCCAGTCGTGGAGGGCGAGCCGCAGCAGCGGCAGGTGCTGGTCCACGCTCGCGACCGACGGCATGCGCTCGAACCGCCGGCCCAGGTCGTAGGCGAGGTACCCCACCAGGCCGCCCGAGAACGGCGGAGCATCGGGCGATGCCGAAGCGTCACCGGTCATCCGCCCCAGCAGGGCCCGCGCCTCGGCGAACAAATCCGCGCCCTCGGCCGGCGCGTCGAGGACGAGGACCGGGTCCGCGGTCAGGAAGGTCCAGCGCCCCGTGCGACCTGGCCGGGCGCTCTCGAGCAACGCGAGGCCCGGAAGGTCGCGGAACGCTTCGGCGGCATCAATGGGCCCGACGGCGTCGAGCGAGGGAACCCGCAGGATCGCCGGGTCAGTCCCCGATCGCCCGGGTACCGCTGCGAGACCGACCTCCGAAAGGGTGCGCACCGGGCGATGATAGGTTGACCGCAGGTCGGCGGGTCGAACCGGAGCCGGAGGAGTCGTGGGCGCACGCGAGCTGGGCATTCGCATCGGGCGACTCATCCCCGGTGAACGGGATGCGATCACCGATGTACCGGGCGTCCGCGTTGGCCACACGACGCTGATCGAAGGCGACGGGCCGCTCGAGATCGGCCGGGGTCCGGTCCGGACCGGAGTGACGGTGGTGGTTCCCCATGAGGACGATGTCTGGACCGAGCCGGTGTTCGCGGGCTGCCACCGGCTCAACGGGAACGGCGAGCTCACGGGTCTCGAGTGGGTCCGGGAATCCGGGTTCCTGGGCGGCGTGATCGCAATCACGAACACCCACAGCGTGGGCGTGGTCCGCGACGCGCTGATCCGCCACGCGGCTCGCGATCGCTCGCCCGAATCCGTGTTCTGGTCGCTGCCGGTGGTCGGCGAGACCTACGACGGCGCCCTCAACGACATCAACGGCTTCCACGTCCGCCCCGGGCACGTCGACGCCGCCCTGGCGGCCGCTTCGGGCGGGCCGGTGGCCGAGGGCAATGTCGGCGGCGGCACCGGCATGATCTGCCACGAGTTCAAGGGCGGGATCGGGACGGCGTCGCGGCTCGTCCCGGAGCAGGACGGCGGCTGGGTGGTGGGGGCGCTGGTGCAGGCGAACTACGGCTCGCGTGAGCTGCTGCGGATCGACGGCGTGCCCGTCGGCGAGGAGATCCCGACGTCGGACGTGCCGAGCGCGTGGGATGAGCTGGAACGTCGGGAGGCGGCCGCGTCCGGCGAGACAAGCGCGACGTCGTCCAGGTCGGGAGCCGGCGGCGGCTCGATCATCGCGGTCGTTGCGACCAACGCCCCGCTGCTCCCGCACCAGTGCGAGCGGCTCGCCCAGCGGGCCGGCCTCGGCATCGCGCGAATGGGCGGCATCGCCTCCCACGGCTCCGGAGACCTGTTCATCGCGTTCGCGACGGGCAACCGCGGGTTGTCGAGCACGGCCGGAGAGCGCGATCCTCGCCGCACAGTTGAAGCGAGGATGGTCGTCGATCGCGCGATCACGCCGCTGTTCGAGGCGGCCGTCGAGGCCACCGAGGCGGCCGTCGTCAACGCCCTGCTGGCGGCCCGCACGATGACCGGGCGCGACGGGATCATCGCGCACGCCCTGGACCACGATCGGCTGCTGGACATCATGGCCAGGTACGGCCGCGGCCCGCGGGCGGGCCGGGCCTGATTGGTCAAGGGCATGGTCGCCGGCAGGCTCGACATCGCCGGCAGGCTCGACATCGCCGGCAGGCTCGACATCGCCGGCAGGCTCGACGCGTGACGCCCGTCCCCGAGATCCGTGCTGCGCTGCCGGATGACATCGCCGCGATCCGCTCCATCCTCGCCGGCCACGGCAATGACGGCCCGGTCGTCACCGTCGACATCGTCGGACCGTACGTGGCCCACCTGGTCCGGCACCACCGGGCGATGTTGAGCGTCGCAGGGGGCGAGGTCGTCGCGTTCGGCGCGGTCGTCGATGCAGGCGTCTCGACACACCTCGCGGACCTGTTCGTGCGGACGGGCCTGATGGGACGCGGCATCGGCCGGCCGCTGCTGGCCGCCCTGTTCGCCGACGCGACGCGCCGGACGACCTTCGCCTCCGACGATCCCCGGGCCCTGCCGCTGTACGTGCGGGCAGGCATGACGCCGCTGTGGACGAGCCTCTACCTGGAGGGCGCCGGCGCCGTTCTGCCGGCGCCGCCGGGCTCGATCGACGTCGAGCGCGCCATCCCCGCGGAGCTCGCCCGCCTCGAGCTCGAGTGGACCGGCGTCGACCGATCCGTCGACCACGAGTTCTGGGGCTCACAGGGGGAGGCGGAGTCGGCCGTGGTTACCGTCGGCGGCGAGCCCGCGGCCATTCTCCACGCACGGACACGCCAGGCCGCCCGCGTCCGCGTCGTCGACCGGCTGCTCGTCCGGCCCGGCATCGACCCGGTCGCCCCCACCCTGGCCGCGCTACGGATGGCCGCTCGCGGTGGGTCCATCCAGTGCGCCGTCCAGGGACCCAGTCCGGTGCTCCGCGTCCTGCTCGATCTCGGGTTCCTGATCCACGATCGCGACCAGTACATGGCGAGCGAGGCCGGGCTCGTGGATCCGGCCCGGCTGCTGCCAAACCCCGGGATGCTCTAGCCGGTCGCCCCTGGGGCGCCCTTCTCGATCGGCACGCCGACCATCGAGCCCCACTCGGTCCACGAGCAGCGGCGCAGCGTGCAGGGCGGCACCTCAGCCACCCCCGGACGGTCGATCACGTCGCGCGAACTCGCCCAGGCGCGCACGGCACTCCGTCGCTACGCGGTTCGCCTGGCGAACGATCCACGGGTCGACTCGGCTCGAGTCCTCGATGGTGACGGTTGGGCCGTACGGGCCGTCCTCGAGCACGATCCCAGACGCGTTGCGGTAGTCGGCCATCCAGTTGGCCTGGAGCGCCACCAGGGCATCGACCACCACGCGCCGCGTGAACAGCCAGTCAAGGTATGCGGCGTTGAGCCGGTCGACCAGGTCGTCGATCCGGACGGGACGTCCACGGTCGATCCGGGCCACGAGGTCCACGACACGCAGCGCGCTGAACGGATCGCCCAATTCGGCGATGGCGGGCGGCTGGACGTGCGGGTCGGGCAGGCCCGCGGGGGCCGGCCGGCTGCCGACGGTACCGGGCTCGAGGGTCACGGTTCATCGACTCCGGGGTCGGGGTCCGACTCGGGTGGCACCGAGTCGGGTGCGACCCCCGCGATGAGACCGGGTGCAGACGGCAGCGCGGGTTCCTCGTCGGTCGGCATCCCGATCGTCATGATGCCGCCGTCTCCTGCGGGCAGCGGGTCATCGGGGCGAGCATGGTGGACCATCGCCTGCGCCGGCGGCATCGTGCGGAGCACCTGCTGCTCAAGGCCGAACAGAACCCCGCCGATCGTCTGGCCGAGTGGCTGCTTCTTCCGCGGCTTCGTCATCAGGCCGTGATTGTAGGCCCGAGGCCCGCCGCCTCCGCGCACACGCCTCCGGCCACTCGGCCGCGTCCGCCCGGTCAGCGGCTACAGCAGCTCGTGGTTTGCGGTCGCCGTCGGCGCGCCGTCGGCGGGACGCGGCTCCTCGCCGGGTCCATGCGTGCCCGAATCGAGCACCGGCAGACCGGCTTCGCCTTCGGCCGACCTGCCCTCGATCGCCCCGACGCCGTACGGCACCCACTTCGAGGGGTCCTTGAGCCTGTGCGTATCCGTCGCGCCGCGATCGTGCACCTGCTCGAAGCCCGCCGGCTCGATCCACATCCGCTTGCCATCGAGCAGCGCGGTGATGCCCTCCTGGCCGGGCTCGGGTCGAGGGTTCTGGCAGTAGCGGCAGGTCGAGCTGTCGTGCGGGGTGTACTCGGCGGGCTCTTCGTACGTGGTGATGTACCCCTCGTAGTTGCGCAGGATCACCTTGTGGTCCGAGTAGCTCACCATGTAGTTCGGCATCACGGGGATCTTCCCGCCGCCGCCCGGCGCGTCGATGATGTACTGCGGCACTGCGTAGCCGGAGGTGTGGCCCCGCAGGCCCTCCATGATCTCCAGGCCCTTGCCGACCGGCGTCCTGAAGTGCCCGGCGCCCTCGACCAGGTCGCACTGGTAGATGTAGTAGGGGCGGACGCGGTTCTCCACGAGCCGCTGGACGAGGTCGCGCTGGATGTGGACGCAGTCGTTGATGCCCGCCAGCAGCACCGACTGGTTGCCCAGCGGGATCCCCGCCCGGCTCAGCTTGTCGCAGGCGCGGGCGACCTCGGGCGTGATCTCGTTGGGGTGGTTGACGTGGATGTTCAGCCACAGCGGGTGGTACTTGGCGAACATCTCGCACAGCTCGTCGTCGATCCGCTGGGGCAGGAACACCGGCACCCGGGAGCCGATCCGGATGATCTCGACGTGCGGGATCTCGCGCAGGCCGCGGATCGCGGATTCGAGCAGCTTCGGCGCCAGCGTGAGGCCATCGCCGCCGGAGATCAGGACATCGCGGATCTGCGGCGTCCGACGGATGTAGTCCAGCTGGGCCTCGTGCTCCTTGCGGTTGAAGTTCTGGGTCGGGTCGCCGACGATCCGGCTCCGCGTGCAGTACCGGCAGTAGCTCGCGCACTGGGTGGTGATGAGCATCAGGACGCGGTCCGGGTAGCGATGGACGAGGCCCGGGACCGGCGAATGGCGATCCTCGGCCAGGCTGTCCTCCATCATCCCGGTGAACGAACGGACCTCCCGCCCGAGCGGGATGATCTGGCGCCGGATGGGGTCGTCCGGGTCCTTGGGGTCGATCAGGCTGATGAAGTAGGGCGTGACATCGACCCGGAACTTGTCGGGAGCGGACAGGCCCTCGCGCTCCTCGTCGGTCAGCTCCAGGATCTGCTCGATGTCGGCGAGATCGTTGACCCGGTTCGACAGCTGCCAGCGCCAGTCGTTCCACTTCTCGTCAGGCACGTCCTGCCAGCGGGCAGCGCGCGGGCTGACCGCGGGCTTGCCGTCAGGGCCCAGCCGCCGCGCGGGATCGCGCAAGTTCACGAACGGCGTCTCGGCCGGCGCGGTCATCGCGCGCGGAGTCTGTGCCTGCGGCTCCACCAACCCAACCCTCCGACTCGCGATCGCCGCTCCCGGCGCCACTGATCAAGCCACGGGACGCATAAATCCTATGCACCCTGAATGGAGCGCGATCATAGCCGACGACGGTCCGGGCGTCCATGGACGCCGCGGGACACTGGGGGAGAATTGTCCATGGGCATTGTGGCGGCCGAGGTACGTGCGCAGGAAGGCGTTGGCAGCCGCGAGGTCACTGATACCGGCCAGCCGGAGCTCGGTGACCAGCCGGTCCTGGAAGATCCCCCACAGGCGCTCGATCCGGCCCTTCGCCTGGGGTGATCCGGCGACGATCGAGTCGACCTCGAGCTCGACGAGGGCTCGCCCGACCTGGCTCAGCGACACCCGGCCGTCCGGTGCGTCGGGACGGCCCGCGCGCGGGTTCGTGGGCGCGAAGGCCCCGTGGCGATCCCGGTAGATGGCACACGGGACCCCGAAGGCCTCGATCGTGTCGCGCAGGATGGTGAGATAGCCAGCGGCATCCTCCTGCTCGCGGAAGATGGCCGCGACCACCTTGCCCGTCGCGTCGTCGATGGCCCCGATCAGGGTCAGCCAGGGCCCGCGGCCCTCGAGCCAGTCGTGCCGGCTCCCGTCGAGCTGGAGGAGGAGCCCCTCGGCCGCCATCCGCGGGCGACGGTCGATGGGGGGTATCCGGGCAGGCACGGCATCGCTACAATCCCCGCGCCATAGCCAGCCAGGGGATACGACGACATGATCCACGACCGCCGCCTGCTCGCAGGAGTTCTCAGCATCGTCTTCGGAGTCGCCGCCTGCGGTGGCACGGCTGCCACGGCGACGCCGGCCGCGCCGTCCGAGACCACTCCACCAGCCGCGTCCGCGCCGGCGGAGGCCTCTGCGGCCCCGACCGAGCAGCCTGCCGCCACCGACAACGGCAGCAACGGTGGACCGGGATCAGCCAGCGATCTCGAGGCGATGCTTCCGGATGAAGCCGGTGGCGTGACGTTCACGAAGGGAAGCTTCGATGGCGCGGCAATCGCCGGGCTGGGCTTCCTGGACGCCGGCGAGCTCGACCCCATCCTCACCGCGAACGGGAAGACCCTCGCAGACGTGCGGATGGCGGTCGCGACCCCGGCCGATGCGTCAGGTGGCGCGTCGACGATCATCTTCGCCCTGCAGGTCCGCGACCTTCCCGTGGACCAGCTCCTCGAGATGGGCGGGGTGGCGGCGTCGGGTGCGGACCTCACGACGGTGACGATCTCGGGCAAGCAGGTGCAGCGCGGCGGCGTGCCCGGCTTCATGGTCTACGTGTATGCCAAGAACGACACCCTGTTCGAGATCCTGTTCGCCACCGACACGGTCGCAGAGGCGGTTATCGCGAAGCTGCCCTGATCCCATCAGCTCGCGACCGAGGCCCGGCCGGGACACCCCGCCGGGCCTCGCCGATTCCGGGGCCGGAATCCGGAACCCCGGCACATGGCCGGGGGTTCCCCTTCTGCGTCCCGAGTCAGGCGGCCGAGCTAGTCGCCGATCACGCTCCAGATCAGCCCCATCATGATGAAGAAGCCGCTGAACAGCGCAATCAGCCCAAGGCCACCGTACGGCGAGCTCGCCCCTTCGTGCGGCACGAGCTGCAAGCCGACGCCGAACACCACCGCCCATACGACAGAGAGGGCCGCGAACAGCAGCTTGGCATTGGGTCCCGTGACCCGGCGGACCCATCCCTGCCGGCCGCCCTCGGCGACCATGGCAGATCGGGCGAACACGAACACGAAGCTCGCGGCGATGGTGGACGCGGCCACCAGGATGACGAAGTTGTTCGGGAAGTTCTGGAACCAGATCGTGAAGATCGTCACGCGAAGTCCTCGACGGGAGAACGGATGGGCGTCACGGGGGACGGAACGGCGGTTTCAGGATGCTAGCAGAACGCGCGGGGTGGGAGAACCTCGTGGTCGGGCGGGACGCCGCACGCAGGGGCGACACCGTATAACATGCTACTAGGCAGACGCATGTTGTCTGCCATGTCGTCGCCCCCCGGTGCCGCCATGCCCCCGTCCCGGCCGGATCACGCATGACCTTCGATCGCCTCGGTCGCTTCACCGTCCGCCGCCGCTGGTGGATCGTCGCGGCGTGGGCGATGCTGATCCTGCTCGCGGTGCCATTCGCGCCCCGGGCACCCGGGGCGCTGTCCGCGGGCGGCTTCACGCTCGACGATCTCGAGTCCGCCCGGGCGCGGCAGGTCCTCCAGGACGAGCTCGGCACCGAGCCCTCGGCGTTCGTGCTCGTCTACACCTCCGACACCCTGACGGCGGGCACGCCGGCCTGGATCACGGCGGTTGCCGCTGCGACGCACGACATCGCAACGGCGCCGCACGTCACCCGGATCCTCAGCCACGCTCTGACGCCCAGCCAGGTGTCCGCGGACGGTCATACCGCGTACGACGTCGTGTTCCTGGACCTCCCACCGGATGACTCACCCGATGCCATCCCCCCGGTGGAAGCCCGCCTGCACGAGACGCCGGGCCTCACCGTCAGGATCGGTGGGGGACCGGCGTTCTATGGCGACGTCCAGGCCGTGACCGAGACCGACCTGCGCCGGAGCGAGCTCATCAGCCTCCCCCTCGCCGCGCTTGCGCTGCTGCTGGTGTTCGGGTCGGTGATCGCGGCCGGCATCCCGCTCGCGGTGGGCGGCGCAGCCGTGCTGGTGGCGCTGGCCGGCATCTTCGTCGTCGCCTCGCTCACGCCGATGAGCATCTTCGTGCTCAACCTGGCGACGCTCCTGGGCCTGGGCCTGGGCGTGGACTACTCACTGCTGATGACCAGCCGGTTCCGGGAGGAGCTGGCGCGGCGCTCGGGACCGGACCGCGTCGCCGAGTCGGTCCGGGTGACCGTGGCGACGGCCGGGCGCGCCGTGTTCTTCTCCGGGCTGACCGTCTTGCTCGGGCTGCTCGGCCTCATCCTGTTCGAGTTCATGATCCTGCGCTCGGTCGGGATCGCCGGTGCCATCGTGGTGGGGCTTGCGGTGGCGTCGGCGCTTACGCTGCTGCCGGCGATCCTCGCCATCATCGGCACGCGGATCGACGCCCTCGCCGTTCGAAGGGTCACCGTCCAGCCCGGCACCACGGGCCCCTGGGCGCGACTCGCCCGGCGGGTGATGCGCCAGCCCCTGAGGGTCCTGTTCCCGACGCTCGGTGTCCTGCTCCTGCTGGGTGTCCCGTTCCTCCATGTCCGGTTCAATGCCCCCGACGCGACGATCCTGCCTCCCTCCGTGCCGTCGCGTGAGGCCTACGACATCCTCGCCCGGGAGTTCGGGGAGGGCGACTTCGCGCCGATCGTCGTCGCCGTGCGGACCACTGGGGCCGCGACGGACGCCGGCAACATCGCCCGGCTGTACGCCTACTCGCGGCGGCTCGCGGCGGATCCCAGGGTCACGCGCGTTGCAGGTCTCGTCGACGTGGATCCACGCCTGACGCTCGCCCAGTACCAGCTGCTGTACGCGTCCCAGGGCGGTCCACCCGACCGCTTCGTCGGGGCGACGCTCCAGGCGACCACCAGGGGCGACCTGACGGCGTTCACCGTCGTCACGCCATTCGGCCCCAACCGCGAGGAGGGTCGCGCGCTGGTCCGGGAGATGCGCGACCCGACCAGTGCTCTCGCCCCGCCGGCCGGGATGTCGATCCTCGTGGGCGGCGGGGCGGCCGACGTGGACGACGTCGTGTCACGCGTCTGGGCAGACTTCCCGAGGACGGCGGCATTCATCGTCCTCACGACCTTCCTGGTGCTGTTCGTCCTGCTCCGCTCTGTGGTACTGCCGCTCAAGGCCCTGGTGATGAACACGCTCTCGATCGTGGCGAGCTTCGGCGCGCTCGTCTGGATCTTCCAGGATGGCAATCTCTCCGCCCTGCTCGGGTTCCAGCCGCTCGGGTACGTCGAGACCACGCAGCCCGTGATCCTGTTCTGCGTCCTGTTCGGGTTGTCGATGGACTACGAGGTGTTCCTCCTGACCCGGATGAAGGAGGTATGGGATCGGACCGGCGACAACACGGAAGCCGTGGCCAGCGGCCTGGAGCGAAGCGGCAGGATCGTGAGCTCCGCGGCGCTGGTCGTCGTCGTCGTGGCCGGCTCGTTCGCGTTCGCCGACATCGTGCTGATCAAGGCGCTGGGCCTGGGGGTGGCGATCGCCGTCGCGCTCGATGCCACGGTCGTGCGGGCACTCCTCGTCCCGGCAACCATGCGCCTGCTCGGCCGCTGGAACTGGTGGATGCCGCGACGCCTCGAGGAGGCGCTGCGTGGCGTGCTCCCGCCGAGCGAGGCCGAAACCGAGGCGGCGACCCGATGAACCGAGGTGCGCTCCGAGCTGCCCTCCGGCGGATGGCGCCGATCGCGATCCTTGTCGTGGTCACGGCGTGCGGCGGTCCGGTTGCGGCCAACCCGCCGGCCGCCCACCCGCTGGTCACGCCGGTGCCGACGGCGACGCCCGGTCCGCCCGACCCGCGCCCGGTCCTCCTGCCGGCTGACGACGCGCCCCACGATCGACTGACCGAGTGGTGGTACTACACCGGCCACCTGCGCGATGACACCGGCGGCAGCTGGGGCTTCGAGTTCGTGATCTTCCGCGCGGAACGTGGCGGCTTCCCCGTCTCGTGGGCCTCGCACCTGGCGCTGACGGACGAACGCGGCGGCACGTTCCACTACGCGCAGCGCGCCGAGATCGGCCCGCAGGTGAACCTCGACCGCGCCGGCGCGAGTGGTGCAGGTGGCCGCCCGCCCGAGTTTGACCTCGGGATCCGTGGTTTCAACCCGTTCGTCCCGTCGACCATCGCACGCGAGCCGTGGGTGATGTCCGGCGTGGACGGCACCGATGCGCTCGCTGCGGCCGCCGCCACGGACGAGGTCACGGGCGATCCGGTATCCGGCTTCGGCCTGGCGCTGACGCTGGATGCGACTCGACCGCCGACGCTTCACGACGGCAATGGGTACATCGACTTCGGGCCGGCCGGCGGGTCCTACTACGTCTCGCGAACGGCGATGGACGCGCGCGGGACGATCTCCGTCGGCGACCGGACGTTGAGCGTCAGCGGAACCGCGTGGTTCGACCACCAGTGGGGAGACTTCATCGCGGTCGGGGCGGGCGGATGGGACTGGTTCGCGATCAATCTGGCCGACGGGACCGACATCATGCTGTCGCTCGTGCGCGCCGCCGACGGATCCTACCCGCTGGTCTACGGGACCTACGTGCCGAGGACGGGAGCGACGGCGCCCATGGACGAGTCCGCCTTCTCGGTGCGGGTCACGGATACCTGGACCAGTCCCATCACGGGGACGAGGTACCCGGCGGGATGGTCCATCTCGATCCCGGGCCAGCAGCTCCGGATCGACCTGTCGCCGACGGTGTCCCAGCAGGAGCTGGACACGCGGGCGACGACGGGCGTCGTGTACTGGGAGGGATCGCAGCGGGTCACCGCGACCCGCGCGGGTGAGCCGCTTGGCGGCCAGGCCTACGTGGAGCTGACCGGCTACTTCGGCGGACCGTGACGCACGGGTTCCGGTTCCCGCACCTCAGCGAAGAGCGGCCGGGATGACGATCACGGGGAGGGTGACCCCCGACTGTGTCGCGAGGTCGCGCGCCGTCGCGTCGAGGTTCACGATGCTCCGCAGCGTGGCGAGGATCGCAAGGGTCGACGCCTTGTACGAGTCGGGACTCGTCACCGACGCTGCCAGGCCGGCGTTGATCTCACCCGTCAGCTGGTCGTAGAAGTCCGCGAGCTGGGCCTCGTGGCTCGTGGCCTCGGGCCAGCCGGCGAGCGACCCGACCATGGCCGTCGCAGCCCGCGCATCGCTGCTCATCCGACGGAACACCTTGACCACGTCCTGGACCGGGAACGAGGTCTTGGCAAGCGCCGCGCTCAGTGGTTCGGCCTCGGATGCAAGCCGGCCGTTCAACGCGGTTGTGCCTCGCAGTGCGGCCGCCGCATTGGCGGAAACCGGCACCAGCGTCGGTCCCACATTGCTGGCCGCCGGGCCGACTCCGGCCGTCGTGGCATCCCTCGGCAGCGCGATCCCGACGACCAGCCCCCCGACGATCAGCCCGGCCAGCACACCTGCGCCGACCAGCATCGATGCCTTGCCGGCCGGAACGTCGAGCAGGAGCCGACGTCCGCATGCCGCGCACCTGCGCGCGCCCCTGGGAATCGCCACGCCGCAGGCGGGACAGTGGGCGCCGGGCGCGGTGGGGGCCGTGGCCGGTGCGCCCTCGCGCGCAGTGACAGCAGGCGAGGTTCCGAAGCTGTCGAAGATTCGAGATGCGGGCTCCCTGGCCGGATCCGGCGTCGGGTCGGCTGTCGCGGCGGGGGTTGGGGCCTGGCTCGTCACGCGATCCCGCCGCGAGGCCGTCGGCTGAGGCACGGGCTGTGGCGTCCATGCCGGCGTCTGGTTCCGCGGCGTCGGTTGGGCTACGGCCTTCCCGGCGAGCGCGTCGAGCGTGCCGGCCGGCGGGCCCCACTGGACGCCTGACCCACCGTTGGCCGATCCACCGGCTGCCGTGCTCTTGGGGTCACCGCGATTGAGAGCGGATCGGAGGCCCCGGAGCGCCATTCGCTCCCTCCTTCCGCGGCTGGTCACCGGCCGCGACGGACCGCCCGGTCTGCCCCCGGCGGCTTGGGCATCGTAGGACCCGCGGGCAAGCCCGACTCCCCAACGATGGTCCGGGGCGCGCCGGTACCCGCTCCCTCAGCCGCGTCGCAGGGCGATACCGGTCGTTCCCAGCGAGATCAGCACCGTGGCCGCGTACGTGACGCACCACACGCAGATCGCGTGGATCACGAACAGCTCGAGATAGGTGAGATACGCCACCGCGAGCGTCGCGAGCAGCAGTAGGCCGTAGGCAAGCAGCAGGACCCGTCGGTCCGCCCGCCGCCACCACCATGCCGCGCAGGCGACCAGACACAACGAGAGGAGCAGGCCGAGGACGGCGACTGGCACGCCTGCGATCGTCGAGTACTCCGACGTGGTGACCGTTTCGCAGCCCCTGACGGGGCCGCACGTCGGAGCCTCGCCCAGCACTCGCACCGCGACCAGGTAGCCGGACACGCCGAGACCCACCAGGGTCACGAGCAGCAGTGGCAGGCCGAACGGGCCCCGCCGGGCCGGCTCGGAGTGGGGCGCCGTCAGGGCGCCGCGCTCGCCGACGCGTCCGGGCTCGACCCGGACGGTGACGGGGCGCCCTGGACCTTGAGCAACTCGGCATCGAGGATCGACTGCCATGCCGAGAACTGCTTGACCCCCGAGCCCTGCTGTGTGCCATTGACATAGAACGACGGCGTGCCGCCCTCGACCTTCGGCAAGTCCGCGGCCGAGATGGCGTCGACAGCCTGAATTGTCGCTGGGTCACTGACACAAGGCGTCCACGGGGAGAGGTCAAGCCCTGCCGCCTCCGCGATTGCGGTCAGCCGCTCAATGCGAAAGCCGCCCCGATTCTCGCCGTCCTGATTGTTGTAGACCCACAGCGAGAACGGCCAGTACTTGCCCTGCTTGTTCGCGCAATAGGCGCCCGCCATGGCCAGCTGCGACTCGTTGTTGGCACCGGTCCCAACCCACTGAACCTCGTGGTGGACGATGCGTAGCTTGCCAGGCAATACGTACTGGTTGACCAGCAGCGGCTCGACACTGAGAACGCTCTGGGCGCAGAACGGACACTGGTAATCGTCGTACACGTCGAGCGTTAGTGGCGCGTCGGCCGGACCGAGTGCTTCGCCGTCTTGGATTGAGGCCGGATACGCGATCGACGGATCCTGGAGCGTCCCCGACACCTTCCCGCCAAGCTGCTGGGTCGCGACGAACGCGACGATCAGGACGCCGACGATGACGGCCGCGATCGTGATGTTGCGGGTTGTCATGAAGGTCGACCCACTTCCGCCACGGGTCGTCGCGCGCGCGCGCCGCTCGTCGCGGGCAACCTCGAAGCGATCGCGGCGCTCCGCGGCGCGGCGCTCGCGGCGGGTGGATTGGGTCGGCTTCTGCTTGGGGCTCAGGGGAGTCCTCCAGTCGTGGTCGATCGTCGGGGCCTGTCGATTGTCGCGCAGATCTGCCCGGACAGCCTCGCGGTCGCCCGGTGGCTGGCGGAAGGGACCTTGGTCCCGGTCGATGGGTCCGTGCGGCCCGGTCGCACCCGGTCGCGGGCACGGTCGCGCACCCATAGCCTGCCGCTGCTCTTGCGTGGGGGAGTCTCAGTTGATACTCTGTCTCATATGGAGCCACCCATCCCGTCCACGTCTGCCCCAGTTCACGACCATCTGTCGACGTCGCCGGAGCACGCGCTTCAGCCTGCGCACGCGCACGCGCATGCGGATGTGTGGCTGAGCGACGTGACCGCGGGCTACGTCGCGCGTACGGCACTGGAGCATGTCACCGTCGCCGTCGAACCGGGCAGCCTCCTCGCCGTGGTCGGCCCGAACGGTGCCGGCAAGAGCACGTTGCTCAAGCTGATGGCCGGGCTGCTCCAGCCGTGGTCGGGCAGGATCGAGATCCTCGGCGCTCCGGCCGGCCGGGAGGCCCGGCGGGTGGCGTACGTGCCGCAGGCGGAGCTTGTGGACTGGGCGTTTCCGGTGACCGTCGAGGACGTGGTGATGATGGGCCGATACCCGCGGCTCGGGCGGCTTCATCGGCCAGGGGTCGACGATCGTCGCGCGGTGATCGGTGCCCTCGATCAGGTCAACATGGCGGATCACCGGATGACCCAGATCGGCCGGCTCTCCGGCGGGCAGCGGCGGCGGGTGTTCCTCGCTCGCGCGCTGGCGGCCGAGCCTGACCTGTTCCTGCTCGATGAACCGGTGACGGGCATCGATGCCACGACGCAGGAGCTGCTGATGGACCTGCTGGAAGCGCAGGCCGCCCGCGGCAAGACCGTCGTCGCCACGACGCATGACCTGGCCTGCGCCGCACAGCGGTTCCAGCAGGTGCTCGCGGTCAACCGGACCGTCGTCGCCTACGGCCCGTCGAACATCGTGCTCGACGCGGACGTGCTGGCGCGCGCGTACGGCGGACACCTGCTGATGCTCAAGGGCGGGACCGTGGTCATCGACGATGCGCATCACCACGACGATGCATCGCCCGGGGAACGGCACTTCCACGAGGGGGACGGGCACTGATGGACGCTCTGCTCGAACCGCTGGCATTCGGCTTCTTCGTCCGCGCCCTGATCGCATCTGCGCTGGTTGGCGTCGTGTGCGCGGTCGTCGGGACCTACGTCGTGCTCCGCGGGGTGGCGTTCATCGGCGATGCGATCGCACATGCCGGGTTCCCGGGCGTGGTCGCAGCGTACATGCTCGGCATCCCGACCTACTTCGGCGCCGCCGTGGCCGCGGTCGGCACCGCGCTTGCCATCGGCCTGGTGACGAAGCGTGCGGGGATCCGGCAGGACACCGTGATCGGGGTGATGTTCGCCGGGACGTTTGCCTTCGGCATCTTCCTGTTCAGCACGATCAAAGGTTACGTCGCCGACCTGTTCAGCTTCCTGTTCGGCAACGTCCTGGCGATCAGCCCCACGGATCTCACGGCCCTGGTCATCCTCGGGCTCGGCGTGATCGGGATCGTGGCGCTGATGTGGAAGGAGCTCCTGTACGCGACCTTCGATCCGCTGGGCGCGGCTGCATCCGGGATCAAGGTGGACCGCCTCGAGTACCTGTTCCTCGCCCTGGTCGCGCTGACGATCGTGGTCAGCCTCCAGGCTGTCGGAATCATCCTGGTTGTGGCGATGCTGATCACCCCGGCGGCGACGGCCCAGATGCTCACCGTCCAATTCATGCGCCTGATGCTGCTGGCAGCCGTGGTCGGCATCGCGAGCGCGGTGGCCGGGCTGTACCTGTCGTACTGGCTGAACGTCGCGAGTGGCGCGACGATCGTGCTCGTCCAGACCGGGCTGTTCCTGCTCGCTCTGGTCGTTGGCCCGCGCGGGCTCATCGCGCGTCGCCGCACGATCGATACTGCCGCCGAGGTGCTCGCGTGACCGGGACGACCGGCGCTTCGACGGGGGCCGCGACGCATGCGAAGGTCGCGCCGAGCGCGCCGCGGTCCGCGCAGGCCCTGATCGACACGCTCCAGCGGGCCCGGGTCCGGGTGACCACTCCGCGGCAGGTCGTCGCCAGCCTCGTGGCCGCCAGGTCTGGGCACTTCACGGCAGCCGAGCTGGTCGCCGATGCGCAGCGCACCCATCCGGGGATCGGCCGGGCGACGGTATTCCGTGCGCTGGACCTGTTCTCGACGCTGCGGCTGGTCGAACGTGTCGATCTGCCCGGCGGAGACCATGCGTATGTGGCCTGCGAATCTGCCCACCACCACCATGCGATCTGCACGGGGTGCGGCCTGTCGTTCGACATCGAGGACGTGGGCCTGGCCGACGTGCTTGCCGCGATCGGCCGGCGGTCCGGGTTCGAGGTGACCGCGCACCGGCTCGAGGTCTTCGGCCGCTGTAGCGCCTGTCGCGCCGGTGTCGGCCGTGCCTGAGCCGATGACGCGACGCACGCAGCAGGGCCGCCTCGCGCCGCCCGGTCTTTCGATCCTCCTGCTGACGGCGGTCCTGATCGCCTCGGCGTGCGGCTCCTCATCGAGCGACGCCCGGGCCACCGGTGGCGCGGATGGGCCCACGCCGGCGCCGGACGCCCTCCAGGTCGTGACGACGACGACGATCTTCGCCGACCTCGTTCGACAGGTCGGTGGCTCCGCCGTCAGCGTCGAGAGCCTCGTGCCCAAGGGGGGCGAGGTCCACACCTTCGATCCGACCCCGACCGACGTCCAGAAGATCGGCGGCGCACACCTGATCTTCGCCAACGGGCTCGGGCTCGACGACTGGCTGACAAGCCTGGCCTCGGACGCGGGAGCGTCGGCGCCGATCGTGCGTCTGGCCGAGGACCTGCCGGGGGTGACCTATCTCGCGGGCACCGAGGGCGCCGGGCCCAACCCGCACCTGTGGCTCAACGTCGCCTATGTGTCGAAGTACGTCGACCGGATCGAGTCGGCACTGTCCGGCGTCGATCCGGCGCGCGCATCCGAGTTCCGGGCGAATGCGGACGCCTACCGGGCCGTCCTCGACGCCCTCGACACGGAGATCCGCGATCGGATCCAGGCGCTGCCGCCCGCCAGCAGGGTCGTCGTGTCATTCCACGAGGCATTCCCGTACTTCGCGGCCGCCTATGGGCTCACCGTCGTGGGCTCGATCGTCGCTGCGCCGGGCCAGGACCCGAGCGCCGGCGCGCTCGCCGACCTGATCGCCAAGATCCGCTCGAGCGGCGCCCGCGCGATCTTCGCGGAGGCGCAGTTCAGCCCCAAGCTGGCGGAGACGATCGCCGGCGAAACCGGCGCCAGCGTCGTGACGGACTTGTACACGGACACCGTCAGCGACGCCCCGGCCGACACGTACGTCGGGATGATGCGCTCCAACCTCGATCGCATCCTGGCGGCGCTGACGCCCGGCTGACCCCCGCCGACCAGCAGCAGGCCGGTCGTTCGTACTGGCCCAGCGCAGGACCATCGGCCTCGCGATCCGTGAAACCTTCGGGCGATGCCCAGCCTCAGAACGGCACAGGACCATCGTCTCGGAGCTGTCATGTCGCACCGTCCCGCTCATCCCGAACGCCGACCGTCGGGCGCCCGCGCCCGGGTGCTCGCATGCGCGTAGGCGCGGCGACGCTCGTCTCGCTGGGCGCCATCGCGGCGCTGATCGCGCTGGGCGTGACCGACCAGGTCCTGCCTGCCGTGGATCCCCACGTCGTCCAGGTCCGCCCGTGGATCGCGGCCCGGGCCCTGGGTGTCACCGCGTACCTGCTCCTCGTGCTCGAGGTCGCTTCGGGCCTCGTGCTCAGCCACCCCAGGAACACGTCGACATGGCGCCTCACCAAGCCCACGTTCCCGTGGCACGAGATGATCTCGGTGTTCACGGGGGCGTTCCTGGCGCTCCACGTCGCGCTCCTCGCGGTCGATCCATACGCCAGGGTCGGCGTGATCGGGGCGCTGGTACCGGGCTTCTCCGAGTACCGTCCGCCCGCCGTCGCCATCGGATCGGTCGCGCTGTACGCCCTGATCTTCACCGCCGTGACCGCGAAATGGACCCGTCTCCTCCCATCCGGGTGGTGGCTGAAGATCCACCGCTTTGCCGCCGTGGCGTTCCTGCTGGCCTGGACCCACGCCGTGCTGGCCGGCACCGACGGCGGTGCGCTGACACCCCTGTACCTGGCAACCGGATTGCCGATCCTCGCGGGCGTGGCGCATCGCTGGTGGACCGCGAAGGTGCGTCCTCAGCGCCCGGCGGTCGCCCCTCTGCCGCCAACACCGACCTCGATCATCCGGCCCGTGCCGGTCAACGCCATCCGGGAGGATCAGTAATGTCCGGGGATCTCATGCGTCGACTGCTACGACGAGCCATCGTCCTGACGGCCACCATCGCGGTCATCGGCATCGCCGTCGGGACCGTCAAGGTCGCTGCCGACTGGCGCGCCGCCTCGGCGCCGCTCGACGTGGCGCCCGTCGGGATGGACACGATCAATGCCCAGCTGGTCGCCGAGACCGACAGGGCGGGCGTGCTTTCCGATCAGGTCGGCTCCGCGGCCGACCAGATCGCCACGCTGAAGGCGGCCCTGCTCGAGGCCAGCGATCACATCAGCACCGATGCGCAGACGGCTGCGCAGCTCAGGGAGCAGCTGGCGGTGGCGACCTCCAAGCTCGGGACGCTCCAGGGGCAGCTCAAGGCCGCACAGACGCGACTCGCCGAGCTCAACAAGGCGGCGGCGCGGCAGGCCGCCGCCAACGCAGCGGCTCCCGCCGCAGCCCCGGCCGGCGGATCAGGGGGCGGCGAGCACGATGACGACTGAGCGCATCCGGCCGGCGGTCGCCCTGCCGATCCCCACGCGCCTGCGTCCGGACGGGGCGGCCACGCGCGCCGGCGCTCCCGCTCGGGCAGGTGCGCCCGCCCGGGCGACGGCCGCTCGCAAGGATGCGTGGCTCACGACGCCGGCCCGCGCCGGGATGCTGCTCGGCGCATCGGCGGCCATCTATGCCGTCACCCTGGCCGGAGTGGCGGGCCTTCAGGCACAGGGAGACGCGGAGCTCGTGGCCCGGCACCAACCGTACGTGGCGGCACTTGCCCGCGCCCGGGCCGCGAACGATGCCCTCGCGGCGGCGCTCGACCGAACGGATGCCGATCTCCGGTCCGTCGGTGCGTCCTATGCCAGCACGGGCGCGTCGGTATCCGACTACGAGGCCCGGCTCGACGCGCTGGCGGCGCTGGTCGCCGAGGTGCAGGGATCGGCGGCAGCGCTCCCCACCCGGATCAGCCTGCCCAGGGTGACGGTCACCTCGTCCGGCAGCCGACCCCCGAGCACGAGCACCACCACCGGCGCCTCGGGCGTGCCCTGACGAACAGCGCATCGCCCGCGGCGACCGAGGACGAGCAGGCGGATCGACTCGTCCGGTTCGCCGCGCGCTCGCTCGGATCGGCGTTGCGCCTGCAGGTTCGAATGAACGCCCACGTCGCCGGGGAGGCGGACGTCCGCTCGGCACCCGCCTGGGACGCGGTGCGGTCGGAGTTCGACGCCGTGGATATCGCCCTGTCCCGATTTCGGGCGGACAGCGAGCTCATGGCGCTCAACCGGCTCGCCGGGAGCGGGCAGGTTGTCCGGGTGTCGCGACGGCTGCGCACGGCGCTGGCCATGGTGCATCGAGCCGGCCGGCTGACGGATGGCCGCTTTGACGCCCGCGTGCTTGCAGCCCTCGAACGGATCGGGGAGCGCGGCGCGCCGCTTGATGTCCCCGCGCCGCGGCCGTCGATGGGGGGAACCATCGATGCGCCGTTCGCAGTCGTCGCCCCGGATGCGGCGCTGGACATGGGCGGCGTGGGCAAGGGGCTCGCGCTCCGATGGGCGGCCGCCCGTGCGACCGCGACCCTGCCGAACGGTGCCGGCGTGATGCTCGAGGCGGGCGGGGATGTTGTCGCGGACGGGATTCCGCCCGAACAGGGCTGGCTGATCGGGATCGAGGACCCCGTCTCGGACCCGGGTCCGGATAACTCGCCGGTCGCGGTGGTGGCGCTCCATTCCGGCGCGATTGCCACGTCGTCGGTCAGGGTCCGGAACTGGATCGGGCCGGACGGCAGACGCGTCCACCACCTCGTCGATCCTCGGACGGGCGAGCCCGCCAGGACCGGCCTCATCGCGGTCACGGTCGCCGGCGCCGATCCTGCGTGGTCCGAGGTGTGGAGCAAGGCCCTGTTCCTGGCCGGCCGAACCGCGATCGGCGATGAGGCCCGCGCGCGCGGAATCGCGGCCTGGTGGGTCGATGACGCCGGCCACCTGGGCATGACGCCTGAGGCTCGGGTCCGAAGCGTCTGGGTGGCCGAGGATCGACTCGGCTAGCGCCGCCTGGACTTCGCCGTTGCCGCCCGGGCGGTCGATCAGGCCGGCGACTCCTCGATCGGACCTGGCGCGGCTCCCGTAGATGCGTCCGCATCGGGGCCCGGCACGACCGGTCGGGCGGCCGGCTTCGGGTTCGCCTCACCCAGGGCGGCCTCGAGCTCGGCCAGCGTGGGCATCCCCTCCCGGGCGCCTGCCCGGGTCACGGAGATGCTCGCTGCCATCACCGCCCGCCGTGCGGCGGCCTCGAGGCCCACGCCGGTCGCCAGCGCCGCCGCAAGCGCCCCGTTGAGCGCATCCCCGGCACCGGTCGCGTCAACCGCCTTGACCCTGGGCGCCTTGATGTCCACCGGCGGACCGTCCCGACGCACCAGGACCGCCCCGCGGGGGCCAAGCGACACCAGGATCGCCTCGCCGGCGCCGGCACCCTCGGCCGTCGCCTCGAGCAGCGTCCTGGCCGCCCGGATCGGCTCGTCGGAAGCGGACGTCGGCCCGCCGGATCGCCGTGCGTCATCGGCCACGAGGCGGGCGAGCTCGCCACGGTTCGGGGTCAGGACATCCGCAAGCGACAGCACGGACCGATCCAGCCCATCCGCCGGCGCCGGGTTGAGCACCGTCCACGCCCCTCCCTCGCGGCCGATTCGGAGTGCCTCGCGGGCGGCGGCCGTGGTGATCTCGTGGGTCACGATCACCACATCGCCCTCGTGCGGCGCCAGGCGCCTGAGCGCATCGCGAACGTGGGCGGCGGTCAGGCCGGCGTTCGCGCCCGGCGCGACCGCGATCTGGTTCTCGGCCTTCGCATCGACGAGGATCAGCGCAACGCCGGTTGCCGTCTCGTCGAGCGTGACCAGCACATCCGTCCCGACACCCTCGCGAGCCAGCGCCGCGCGCGCCTCCGACCCGAACGCATCGTCGCCGAGGGCGGCGACCAGCATGACCGGGACCCCGAGGCGCGCGGCCGCGACCGCCTGGTTCCCGCCCTTGCCCCCGTGGAACCGCGTGAATGTCCCACCGACCACCGTCTCACCGGGCAGCGGCAGGCGCTCGCCCTGGACCACGAGGTCCACGTTGACCGATCCGACGATGAGGACCCTTCCACTCATGGGCCCGACTCCCTCTACCTGCGGCGCCCTTCGCCGTGCTATCCCGTGATGTACTCGCCGCCGTCAACGCCGATGATCTCGCCGTTGATGAACTCCGTCCCCTCGGCCGACAGCGCCACGATTGCCCTTGCCACGTCCTGCGGCGTGGTCATGCGGCCAGTGGGGTTGCGGCGCGTGGCGGCCTCGATGATCGCGTCCTTCTCGGGGATCTTCATCAGCGCGGGTGTCAGCGTCACGCCGGCCCGGATCGCGTTTGCCGTGACACCGGTCCCGAGCCGGGCAAGCTCCATTGCCAGCTGGCGGATATGCGATTCAAGGGCGGCCTTCGCCGACGAAACGACCCCGTAGCTGGGCACGACGCGGGTCGAACCTTCCGATGTCATGGCGTAGATCTTCGAGCCCGACTCGAGGAAGCCTCCGCGCCACAGGTCCTGGACCCAGTACACGAGGCTGTTCGCCATCACGTCCTGGGTCATCTCCATCTTCTTGCGATCGACGCCGGCCTTGGGATCCTGGGCCAGGAACGGGACGAGCGAGCCGAACGCGAGCGAATGCATCACGACCCGGACGTAGGGGTGGCGCCCTTCGGCGCGCGAAAGATCGAACCGTTCGCGCAACGTCTGGAGGGCCGCAGTCCGCTTGTCGTCGTCGGCAGCGTTCATGTTGATGTACAAGGCCTCGGAGCCCGCGGCGGCGATCCGGGCCTTGACCTCCTCGATGTGCGTCACCGCTGCGCGGAAGTCGAGGTGCACGCCGGCGATCCGGTACCCGGCGCCGGCCAGCGCCAGCGCCGTTGCCTCGCCCATTCCCGAGGACGCGCCCAGGATGAGGGCCCAGCGCTCGCGGTCGTCGGTCATGGTGCTCCTCCGGGACGTCACTCGGGAACCCACCGGCGGGGGCGACGGTCGGGTGGTCCGAGTCTACCAGCGGCACCTCGCCGCTCGAACCGCGATGTGCTATTTTGCCGATTGCCTAATTCGGCATGTGACGAAACAGGAGGCGAGGCGGTGAACCGCGTGTACCGGGCGCTCGGCGACCCGACGCGCCGCCGGATCCTCGCATTGCTCAGGGAGCGCCCGATGACCGCTGGGGAGCTCGCCGGCCAGTTCGAGCTCAGCCGGCCGACGATGTCCGGCCACTTCGCCGTGCTGCGGGAGGCAGGCCTCGTGCAGACGGACCGGACGGGATCGACCATCACCTACCGCCTGAACCAGACCGTGCTCCAGGAGGCCCTGATGGCGCTCCTGGACGCGCTTGGGTTCGACGCGTCAGGACGTCACACGTGAGCATGCGCCCGTTCTACCGCGTCAGCGCGGCTGCCCTGCTGATCATGCTCGCCGCCAGCGCGTGGGGCCTGATCCAGGTCGGCCCCGACGCAACCGTCCCGGTGCACTGGAATGTGAATGGGGATCCCGACGGCTATGCCTCCGCGCTGGCTGCCTTCGCGATCACCCCACTGATCGGTCTGGCGGTCGTTGGGCTGCTCGCGATCGTCCCGCGGATCGAGCCACGCCGGATGAACCTCCAGCGCTCGGCGGACGCGTACCGGACGGTGGCGATCGCGTTGGTGCTGCTGGTGGTGGTTATCCACCTGGCCGTCGTCCTGGCGGCCGTCGGCACGCCGGTTCCGATGGGGCTCCTCGTCGGAGCATCGGTCGGCGTCCTGTTCGTGATCATCGGCAACGTCCTCGGCACCGTGCGCAGCAACTTCATGTTCGGTGTCCGCACGCCGTGGACACTCTCGAGCGACCGCGCCTGGGACCGAACGCACCGGCTCGTCGGGCGCCTGTTCGTCGCGGCAGGCCTGCTGCTGATCCCGCTCGCGGTGACCGGCCAGATGGCGCTCGTGGTTGTCGTGATGCTCGTGTTCGTGGTCGCGATCCTTGTCACGGCCGTCGCGTACTCGTACCGTGTGTGGCGAGACGATCCGGACCGGCGACCGCTCGGAGGTGCGGAGTGAACATTGGCGGGCTGGACATGCTCACGCCGCAGCTCCTGCTGCTCCTGGTCCCGCTGCTGCTTCTGCAGCTGGGCTTGCTCGTGTTCGCCGTGATCGACCTGCTCCGGGATGACCGGGTGGTCCGCGGCGGGAACAAGGGCTTGTGGGCCGTCGTGATCGTGTTCGTCAACCTCATCGGCCCGATCGTCTATCTCCTGTTCGGCCGCGTCGACGGCGTTCCCGAGCCCACGGCGCCCGGACAGGGCGCGATGCCGGGGTGGGGTAGCCCGCACGACCCCCCGCTGATCAGGCGCCCCGACGGGACAGCGCTGCCGACCACCACGGTGGATTCCGGGATTTCGGCTCCGGCCGCAGCTGCGAATGCGAGTCTCGCGGCTCCGGCCGCCTCCACGCCCGTGGCAGCCTCCTCTGCGACCTCGACCGCGACCTCCACGGAGCAGGCGCGCCCCCGGAGCACGCCGCTGCCGGACAGCCCGCCGGCGATCGAGGTCGACGGTCTCAGCAAGCGCTACCCGGGCGGCGTGCTCGCGCTCGAGGCGCTCACGATGGTCGTGCCGTCCGGCTCGGTCTTCGGCCTGCTGGGACCCAACGGCGCTGGAAAGACCACCTGCCTCCGGCTCCTGGCCGGGATGACCCGCGCGACCGGCGGGCGCGCGACGGTCGCCGGCATCCCCGTCGCCTCGGAAGGAATCGCCGTCCGGCGCAGGCTCGGATACCTGGAGCAGGATCCCCGGGCGTACGGCTACCTGACCGGGCGCGAGCAGGTCCGCCTGCTGGGCAGGCTGCACGGGCTCGACGGACCGCCTCTCGAGCGTGCGATCGCGGACGCGCTCGCACGGGTGGACCTCGCGGCGGCCGCCGACCGGCGTGCCGGGACGTACTCGGGCGGAATGCGCCAGCGGCTCGGGATTGCCGGTGCGCTCGTCCACCGACCTCCCGTCGTGATCCTGGACGAGCCGGTGAGCGCGCTCGACCCGGAGGGGCGCCGTGATGTCCTCAACCTGATCTCGGACCTGCGCGGCGAGGTCACGGTCCTGTTCTCGACCCACGTCCTCGCCGACGTCGAGCGGATCTGCGACCGGGTGGGGATCCTTGCCAACGGCCGCCTCGTCGTCGAGGGGCCGCTGGCGCAGCTGCTGGACCGATATGCGCTACCCGTCTACCGCGTCGAGGCGGAACCGGGCCAGCCGGGAGCGCTCGAGGCGCTCGCCGCCAGGCTGCGCGGCATGGCATGGGTCACCGACACAGGAATCGAGCACGGGCTGCTCACCGTCGCCGTCTCAGACCCGGCCACAGCTGGCCGCGAGCTCCTGCCCGCGATCGCCGAGCAGGGGCTGAGCGTGATCTCGGTTGCACGGGCACGGCCGACACTCGAGGACGTGTTCCTTCGCCTGACCGGCGAGACACGTGCGGCAGTGGCATGAACGGGTTCCGGATCCTGGTGCGCAAGGAGCTGATCGAGGCGTGGCGTACGCGCCGCCTGCCGGTCCTTGCCGTCCTGTTCGTCACCGTGGGCATGATCTCGCCGCTGACGGCGAAGTACCTGCCCGAGATCCTCAAGGCGACACTCGGCGACCAGCTGCCCGTGTCCCTGCCAACGCCGGTCGCGGCCGATGCGCTGGCGCAGCTGCAGAAGAACCTGGCCCAGATTGGCGCCCTTGCCGCGATCGCGCTGGCGATGAACAGCGTGTCCGGCGAGCTCGACCGCGGGACGGCGGCGCTCATCCTCGCCCAGCCTGCGACACGACCGGCATTCCTCCTGGCCAAGCTCGTCGCGATCGGGTCGGTCCTCGCCATGTCCACCGGACTCGCGGCCATCGCGGCCTGGATCTACACGGCGGTCCTGTTCGAGCCGCTCCCGGTCGGAGGGTGGGTGGCGATGGCCGCCCTCTCGTGGCTCGCGCTGATGGCCTGGGCGGGACTCACGTTCCTCGCCTCCGCCGCCACGGCGTCGACGACGGCGGCGGCGGGATTCGGCTTCGCTTCCTGGATCGTGGTCAGCATCGCCGCGATCGTGCCCGTCCTCGACCGGTTCCTCCCGACCGGCCTGTCCTCTCCCGCCATCCAGCTGGCGGCCGGCGCCACGGCGAGCCTGGACGCGGCTCGGCTGGGAACGGCCGTCCTCGGAACAGTGGTCCTGATCGGCCTGACGGCGCTGGGGGCGATGGCCGGTTTTCGCCGTCGCGAGCTGTAGCGTCACGGCGCCTGCCGGAAGACCCGCAAGCCCGACGGCCGGTTGCAGCCCCGAATCAGGACGGCCCCGCCATCGGCGGGGCCTCCGTTCGAACTCGGGTGTGCCGGGTGCCTCAGGCGCGGGCCTGGCGCTCCATCCGGCGCTGGAACCGCTCGACCTGGCCGGCGGTGTCGATGATGTTCTGCTTGCCCGTGAAGAACGGGTGGCAGTTGCTGCACACGTCGATGCGCAGCTCCTCCCGGGTGGACCCGACCTCGAACTCGGTTCCGCACGAGCCGCAGTGGACCTTCGCCTGGAAGTACTTGGGGTGGGTATCGGTTTTCACTGGTGCTCCTTCGACGCCGTCCGCGCGGGGCACGTGCCCGCCGGTGGTCGCCGCTGCTGGCCGGCGCGTGCCGTCACGCCTCGGCCGGGATCGCCTCCGCGGCCTCGACCGGGATGACCCGGATCCGCTTCTTGTTACGGGTCTCGTGCTCGAAGCGCACGCGTCCGTCGACGGTCGCGAAGACCGTGTAGTCGTGACCCAGCCCCGCGCCCTCGCCGGCCTTGAACGTCATCCCGCGCTGGCGGACGATGATCGAACCAGCCGTGACGAGCTGGCCGTCGCCGGCCTTCACGCCCAGCCGCTGGCCGACGCTGTCGCGGCCGTTCTTGGAGCTTGAGCCCGCTTTCTTGTGCGCCATCGCCTACTCGTCCTTCTTGGTGCGGGTCCGCTTGCGCGGCGCCTTGTCGGTCTTCTCGGCTGCATCGGCTGACTCTGCCGGCGCCGCGGGGTCGGCCTTGGCCGCCGTCTTGGAGCGGCCCTTGGTCGAGCGCTTGGCCGGTGCGTCCGCCGCCGGTGCATCCGCCGCCGACTTCGCGGCAGAAGCCTTGGCCCGCGAGCGCTTGGGGGCGGATTCGGCTGTGGGCTCGGCGGCGGGTTCGGCGGACGCCGCGCCCACCGCGAGCTTCGCAGCCAGCGCCGCATCCTCGGCCGCCTGACGAGCCGCGGCCTCCTGGAGCCGCTGGCGCTCTGTCTTCCTGGTATCCGCCGCCTTCGCTTCAACGGCGGCGGCGCTCTTGCCGTTGAACCGGATGTCCGCGATGCGCAGGACGGTGTAGTTCTGGCGGTGGCCCTTCTTCACGCGCCGGCGCGCCTTCGGCTGGTACTTGAAGGCGATGACCTTGTCACCGCGGTCCCGGCCGACAACCTCCGCCTCGACCGACGCATCGGCCACGAGAGGGGTTCCGACGGCGGCCTCGGCCCCGTCGGCGACGAGGAGCACGCGCTCAAGGGTGATCGACTGGCCGGCCTCGACGTCGAGCAGCTCCACCTCGAGCTCGGTGCCGACCTCGACGCGGTACTGCTTCCCGCCGGTCTCGATGACTGCGTACATGGGTCCTCGGAACGTTCGGTGGCGGCCGCGGTGGGGCCGCAGCGTGGACAGGAGAAATTGCGCCCAGCGGTTCGCGGGCGCGAACGGAGAGTGTAGGGCGGAAGCGCGGAACCCGTCAAAGACGCGCCCGTCGCCGGCGTCATGCGGGTCGGCGCGGGCTCCGGCGCGGCACGGCCGAGGGGCGCATGGCAGCCGCGGCACCGCGGGCGTCGTCGGAGGCGAGCACGAGCCGCTCCCTCACCAGCAGGCGCGAGACCATGTTGGAGCCGAGCCGATCACCGATCTCGGCGACCAGCTCCTCGGGCCGCCCGATCCCCTTCTCCGGGTCGTGCCGGAGCGTCATCCGGACGGAGGCGACGTCACCCGACTCGGCCTCGATGACCTCGATCGCGGCCACGAACGGCCGCAGGTCGTAGGCGACGGATCGATCGCCCTTGCGCCGGACCCTCGGCAGCGATGGCGCATGCAGGATCCCATCGACGGCGACACGCAGGGCGGCGCGATCCGAATGCGCCAGCTCGAGCTCGACCCGATACACGGATGCCACCACCTGACCCGGCAGCGACGCCTCGCCCGGCCACACGTCGTAGGCATCGAGCAGCGTGAAGCCTGGCGGGAGGCACGCCGCGATGGCCTCCCGAACGCGCCAGATCGGCAGTCGATCCACGAGCCACACATCGACCAGCTCCGCCTCTCCGGGTATCCCCGGTGGTAGCTGTGCGGCGATTGCGACCTTTGGCCGGGAGCCGGCGTCGAGCCCGGCGATCGGCAGGTCGCACGCCCGGAGCGCCTCATCCCAGCCCGCAAGCGGCGAACGTTGAGCGGCTTCGCGATCGCCGGCCGCCCGGGCGACCACGAGCCGCCAGCGCTGGACCGCGACACGCGGGGTCCGGGCGGGCTCGCCGGGGGTGGGTGCGGTGTCTGGATGGCCGGTCACGTCTGCTAGTCTGCCGGGGATGGAGCCGGTCGTCGCGCACGACATCGATCAACGGGCGCGCCGCGTGAAGCGATTGGCCGCGCCGACGCCCCGGGTCGCCCTCACGATCGCGGCCGGAGCGCTCCTGGTCCTGGTGGCCCTCATGGCGGCCGGCGCGATCAAGCCGTTCCTGCTCGGCGTGCTCCTGGTGTACCTGCTGGGACCGCTGGTCGACCGGCTCGTCGCGCTCCATGTGCCGCGCGGGCTGGCGGTGCTGATCGTATTCGTGATCGTCATCTGGGCGATCGTCACGCTCGCCTCGATCGCGCTGGCGCCGCTCATCGCGCAGGTCCAGCTGTTCGTCAGCGACCTGCCACAGATTGCGACCGACATGCGCAAGGGGCTCGTCGACTTCTACGGGAGCCTCAACCTGGCGCCGGACGTTCGTGATGCGATCGACAACGCCCTGCAGAACGCGGGCTCGGGCCTCGGCGGGATCGATATCGGCGGGATCCTCACACCCCTCGTGACCTCGATCGTGAGCCTCCTGAGCACGGTCACGGCCTACGCCATCCTGCCCGCGTGGCTGTTCTTCGTGCTCAAGGATCGGGTCCGCCTGGCCGGCTCGCTGGAGACCGCGCTGCCGCTCACGTGGCGTGGTGACGTGTTCGCCCTGTTCGCGATCGCCAACCGCGTGTTCGGGAACTGGGTCCGGGGTCAGCTGATCCTGGGCGCGACGGTCGGGATCCTCTCGTACGCGGGCCTGATGGCGCTGTCGACCTACGTGGACCCGGTGTTCGGCAGGTACGCGGTCCTGCTCGCGCTCGTCGCCGGCCTCCTGGAGCTGGTGCCGTTCATCGGGCCGATCATCGCCGCGATCCCGGCGGTGCTCATCGGGATCACCGTCGGTCCGGCCGGCCTGGTGGCCGCGCTCGCCCTGTACGCGGCCATCCAGCTGCTCGAGAACAACCTCCTGGTACCCAAGATCCAGGGCGACGCGGTCGAGCTGCATCCCTCGGCGGTCATGCTCGCACTGGTGGTCGGGGCGAGCATCGCCGGCATCCTCGGCGCCATCGTGTCGCTGCCGATCGCGGCAGCAGCACGCGACATCTTCCGGTACGCATTCCACCGCGTCGGCGATCCGCCGGCGTCCGTCGACGAGTCCCTGGCCCGGATTTCGCCCCGACTGCCGAGGACCGTGCGAAGATCCGCGGTGGAGGCCGCGAGCGCGTCGGCTCCCGTCGGCCCGGCTGCAGCGGGGCCGACGATCGACCCGGCCGACATCGACGCGACGTCGGCCGGCAGCGACCCGATCGAAGCGGAACCGTCGTCCCCGTGAGCATCAGCGACCCTTACAAGATCCTCCAGGTGGATTCCGAAGCCGAGCCGGAGGTCATCGAGGCGGCCTATCGGAGGCTGGCGCGCAAGTACCATCCCGATGTCGCGTCGGGACCGGACGCCCAGGCACGGATGGTGCAGATCAACGGGGCCTGGGAGCTGCTCAGGGATCCCGTCAGCAGGGCTGCGGTCGATCGCGCACGCCTCCGCAGCGCGGGATCAGCCGCCAGGGCGGCAAGCGCCGATGCTCGTGCACGTGCCGCGGAGGACACCGTCGAACGAGAGCCCCGGACCAGCGCCCGATCGGAGGCGGCCAAGCCGAGATCGGGCCCCGAGTCCTCTCCGCCCGCGTCGCAGCGACCAGGATCGTCGGCGAAGCCCGTACCGCCGTGGCCTTTCGACGGAATGCGCGACCCTTCCGACGGCGAAGCCGACACGCCGACCCACGACACCGTGTCACGGGACTGGACGAGCGGCAGGTCCACGACCGGGAGCACCTACGATCCGTCCACCATGCGCTACGCGCAGGGCGAGGGCGCGGCCGGGCCACCCCCGGGCAACCCGACCGGGAGCGTGCTCAACTTCGGCCGCTACGCGGGCTGGTCGCTGGGCGAGATCGCTCGCCGGGACATCGAGTACCTCGAGTGGCTCGACCGGGTACCGATCGGGCGCATGTACCAGCAGGAGCTCGATGGCCTGCTGCGGACGGCCGGGCGGCGACGGAGCGCCCCGCCGGAGAAGACCGGCAAGCGGGGCCTGTTCCGGCGCCGCTGAGCCTCAGGACCCGGGGGGCGCCGCACGGGCCGCGCTGGCCGCTTCGGCCTCGGCACGCGGGACGGCGTACGCGAGCAGGTACGGCGCGACGACCGTCGTCAACACGACGGCGACCAGGATCGCCGCGAACAGCGAAGCGTCCACGACCCCCGTCAGCAGCGCGAGGTTGGCAACGACGATGCCGACCTCGCCCCGCGGAACCATGCCGAACCCGACGGCGATGGACCCCCAGCGGCCGATCGAGCGAGCCCCGATGACGCCGCCCAGCGCCTTCGTGACGACGCCGATCACCGCCAGCGTGACGGCCAGCAGCGCGATCGAAGGGTCCTGGAGCACTGACAGATCGAGCTGGGCGCCGGTCACGGCAAAGAAGAACGGCGTGAACACCGCCGCGAGGGGCTTGATGTCCCGCTCGACCTCCTCTCGCGCCTCGGTCTCCGCGACGATCAGCCCGGCCACGAACGCCCCGATGATCGCGGCCAGCCCGATCGCCGCCGCGAGCAGCGCCGCGACCAGCATGATCAGGAAGGCGGGCACCAGCGGCGTGTCGGCGAAGTGCGGCCAGGTGAACACCGACGTGGGCAGCCCGCGGGCGCGCCGGGCCGCGAAGAAACCCAGCAGGACCAGTCCGATCCCGGCGACACCCACAACGACCGCGTCGACCGAGAGGTCGCCCTCGGCGAGGCCGACTCCCAGCCCGATCAGGATCAGCGCGAGGATGTCGTCGACGAGCGCCGCCCCGATGACGATGCGCGCGAAGGTGCGGTCGAGGACGCCGAGATCCCTGAGCACCCTGCTGGTGATCCCGATGCTCGTCGCTGCCAGGGCGAGGCCGACGAACAGCGCCGCGCTGGGAGGTGACCCGAGCGCCGTCGCCAGCGCGAAGCCGGCCAGGATCGGCAGCACCATCGCGATCAGCGCGGTCAACACCGCCGGCCGGCCGACCTTGAACAGGTCATCCGTGCGAACCTCGAGCCCGACCGAGAACAGGAGCACGACGACCCCGAGCTCCGCGAACGCGGTCGCCGTATCCCCGGGCGTGACGAGACCCAACCCGAACGGCCCGACGATCAGGCCGCCGAGCAGCTCCCCGACGACACCGGGTTGTCCGAGGCGACGCAGCACCTCCTCGCCCAGCTTCGCGCCGGCGAGCAGGATGAACAGGCCGAGGAGGATCCCCTGGGTGTCCTCGCTCCCGCCGACCGACAGCGTCGGCGTGCTTCCAGGCGAGGCGACGGATCCCGCCGCGACGGGCAGCACGCACGCGGCGGCGATCACGGCGCCGGCCAGAAGTGCCAGCGGCAGGGCACTGAGGAGGTGGCGGCGGGGTCGGAAGAGCGTCAACGGAGGTATCGCACCCACAGGTAGGCCGTGGACAGCAGCAACGACATCACAGTCACGACGACTCCGTAGCGCAGGAACGTCGCGAACCGGATCGGATGGCCGGCTCGCGCGGCGAGACTGGCGACGATGACGTTGGCTGACGCGCCCACCAGCGTCGCGTTGCCGCCGAAGTCGGCGCCAAGCGCCAGCGCCCACCAGCTCGGCTCCAGCGGGATCCCGTGCTGGCCGATGTTCTGGACAAGGGGCAGCATCGTCGCGGTGTAGGGGATGTTGTCCACGACCCCCGATGCGAACCCGCTGAGCCACAGCAGGCCGATCACGGTGATGGTGGGGTCTCCCCTGGTCACCTCGAGCATGGCGCGCGCGGCCCCGTCGATGATTCCGACGTGGACGACGCCTGAAACGAGCATGAACAGGCCGACGAAGAAGAACAGCGTGGGCCACTCGATCTCGCGCAGGACGGGACCGGGCTCGATCCTTCCGACCAGCAACAGGACCGTCGCACCCAGGAGCGCGATCGTCGCCGCCTCGAGCCCCAGCGCCCCGTGCACGAGGAACCCCACCATCGTCCCGGAGATGACGACGAGGGCAATCCGCATCGTGCGGCTGTCGCTGATGACCTCGGACTCGTCAAGGTCCATCACGGCCTCGCGAACGCGCTCGTTGACCGCGAGGTCGCCGCGGAACAGGACCCGCATGACCACGAGCAGGGCCGCGAACACGATGATCACGATCGGGGTCAGGTTGAGCAGGAACGAGCCGAAGTCGAGCCCTGCGGCCGATCCGATGAGGATGTTCGGCGGATCGCCGATGAGCGTGGCCGTGCCGCCGACATTGGACGAGAAGATCAGCGTGATCAGGAACGGGATGGGCGATACCTGGAGGACCGACGCGACATAGAGTGTCACCGGCGCCAGCAGGACGACCGTGGTCACGTTGTCCAGGAAGGCGGACAGGACCGCGGTGATCAGCGCAAGGATCGCCATCAGCACGTATGGACGACCGCCCGCGAGCTTCGTCGCCTTGATGCCCACCAGGGCGAAGAACCCTGTTCGGCCGAGGACATTGGCCAGCGCCATCATCCCGGCGAGCAGGAAGATCACGTTGAGGTCGATTGCAGCGAACGCCTCCTCCTGGCTGACCACGCCCAGCGCCACCATCAGCAGGCCGCCCAGCAGCGCGGCGACGGTCTTGTCGAGGCGATCAGTCGCGATGGCCGCGTACGTGACGACGAACAGGATCGCCGCGATCCAGGCGTCCATCAGGGCTCCGGTGTCGGCGAGGTCTCCCCGGAGCTCGGCGTCCCTGGTGCCCGCAGGTCAAGGGGCTCGTCGAGCGCCTCCACGTACCGCATGGCCAGCTCCTGGAGATCGAGGTAGCCGATGCAGCGCCCGTCCCCGTCGACGACGTAGAGCCCGGAGAGCTGGTGCTGGTGCATCAGCCGGAATGCCTCGGTGATCGTGGCCTCGGGGGCGATGGTCACGGCCGGGAGCATGATCTCGGACACGACTCGCGCTTCCATCGCGTGTCCGAAGTCCCCGACCTTGTCGACACCCGGCAGGTCGGCAAAGAACGCCTCGGGCACGGCATGGGCCACGACGGCCTCGGCGAGAACGCCAACCGGGAGCATCCCGAGCACAGGACCACCGGGCTCCGCGATCCCGATCAGCCGGGTCGACGGCTGGCGAGCGGAACGGCGCATCGCCTCGAGCAGGTCGGCGTCCGGCGGAATGAGCAGGGGCTCGATGGCGAGCAGGTCCTGGGAGGCGGAGACGGGTGTCTTGCGCGCAAGTCGAACGCGGTCGCTCATGGATCGCACCGGGCGCGAGCCGGCGCCATGCCCCGAGCCGTGAGGTCCAGCAGAATCGGGCGCGGTGACACGGTCATCGTCGGGCGTGCCGCCATGCGCAACCGGAGATTGTCACTCGCCAAGTGTACGGGCCGTGCCCGGATCCTCGTTCACCACTCCGCGCGATGCTGCCGGATGTTGACGCTCTGCATGAGGCCAAGTCCGATCGCGATGCTGACCAGAGAGGCTCCGCCGTGGCTGATGAATGGCAGCGGGATGCCTGTGACAGGCAGGATGCCGACCACCATCCCGACGTTGACGAACACCTGGAACAGGATCATCGAGGCCAGCCCGGCCCCGAACAGGGTCCCGAACGGGTCCCGCGATCGCCAGGCGCTGGCGAGCAGACGCCAGATCAGCGCGGCGAACAGCAGGAACACGACGATCGCACCGATGAACCCCAGCTCCTGCGCCAGGACCGCGAACACGAAGTCGCTCTCCTGGACCGGCAGGAACTGGCCGCGCAGCTGCGCCCCGTTGGTGAGGCCGGTGCCGAAGGGGCCGCCGGAGCTGACCGTGATCTGCGACTGCAGGACCTGGAACCCCGAGCCCTGGGCATCGGTGGTCGGGTTGAGGAACGACAGGATCCGGTTCTGCTGGTAATCACGAAGCACGTAGGTCCACGCGATGGGAACCGCCGCGACCGCGGCTGCCGCGATCGCGACCAGCCACTTCAGGCTCGCTCCCGACATGAACAGCATCCCGGCCAGGATCGCGGCCAGCACGAATGACGAGCCAAGGTCCGGCTGGACCATCACGAGGAACACAGGCGGGGCCATCAGCAGGCACGCCCCGATGATCGACCACAGGGAATCGAGCCGGCTCTCCCGGGCACCGAGATACCCGGCGAGCACGGCGATCATCAGGATCTTCGCCAGCTCCGAGAACTGGAACTGCAGGGGGCCGAGGGCGATCCAGCGAGCGGAATTGCCCACGCCGTCGCCGATGAGCCAGGTCATCACGAGCAACCCGACATTGGCCCCGTAGATCGGCCATCGGAGCGTCTTGAGCCAGCGGTAGTCGAACAGCGTCGCGACGATGAACACGACCATGGCCAGGCCGGACCACATCAGCGCCCGCGGAAACACGCTCCCGCTTGCAAGGATCGGCTTCCCGGATTCGACGCTGTTGGTGTACGCCATGACCAGCCCGACGGCACCGAGCAGCGCCGCGTATGTCGTGAGCTGGAGGTCGTAGGCGCGCCACACCGCACCGACGGACCGTGCGGTCATATCGGCGAAGCGGCTGGGCTCGGCCCGCATCACGCGCATCGCGACATCCTCAGTTGCTGCCGTAGAAGTTGTCGCGCCGGAGCAGGTACGGAAGGAGGTAGTTGTGCTTGATGTTGAAGTGGTACTGGAGGAATGCCTTGGCGATCTCGGTCGCAGCGTTCCCCTTGGTTCGCGAGTCGTAGGCGAACGCCAGGAACACGAGCTCTGAATCCGGCTTGGAGAAGTCGCCCTTGTACGGGTCCTTGGGAACGAACCCGACGAACCAGGAGTGGTACGGGAGACGGCCCTTGCTGTCGCGGGTTCCGAACTCTGCCGTACCGGACTTGCCCGCGACCTTGACGGGCATGTCCACCAGGTTGTACGTGTGCCGGAGGGTGACCACGTTGCGCGCTGCCAGCCGCATCGTGCGGAGCGTGGCCTGTGAGACGTCCATCTTGCGGATCAGGTCCGGCTCGAACGGCTTGACGACCGAGCCGTCGACCCCGACCACCTCCTTGACCAGCTGCGGCCGATAGATCCGACCGCCGTTGGCGAGGGCCGCATAGGCGTTGACCAGCTGGATCGGGGTGACGACGTCGTATCCCTGACCAATTCCGGCCTGGTACACCTCGCCCTGGAACATCGGCTGACCGAGGGCGCTCATCTTCCACTGGTTCGATGGAACGATCCCAGCCACCTCGCCGGGCAGATCGATGCCGGTCGGAGCACCAAAGCCGAACTCCCGCGCCCAATAGGCGAGCCGGTCCGCACCCAGCATGCCCGCCACCTGGTAGAAGAACGTGTCTGACGAGTGCCCGAACCCGCAGTTGATGTCGCACAGCCCAAAGCCGCGATGGTTCCAGTCGTAGAACCGGCTGGAGCCGAGCGTCAGGTACGCCCTGGTGCGAATCTTCGAGGTTGGTGTGATCTTCTTGTCCTGGAGGCCCCCGGTGCCCGTGACGAGCTTGAAGGTCGATCCGGGCGGGTAGTGGGCCTGGACGGCGTGGTTCGTCAGCGGCTTGTTGACGTTGTTGATCAGCGACTGGAGCTCCTGCGTCGAGATGCCCCTCGCGAACAGGTTGTCGTCGTACGTCGGAAGGCTGACCAGGGCGAGCACCTCGCCGGTCTGCGGGTTCATGGCGATGAACACGCCACGCTGGAGCCCGGCAACCTTCATGCCCCACTTGAGGGCCTTCTCGGCGTCAGCCTGGACGGTTGCGTCGATCGTCAGCGTCAGTGACGCGCCAGGCACGGGATCCTGCAGGCTTTGCAGCACCTGCGTCTGGCGGCCGGTGGCGTCGCGCTCCACGAGATTGATGCCGTAGGTGCCCCGCAAGGTCGACTCGAACGTCGCCTCGAGGCCGGCCTTGCCGATGAGGTCGTCCGGCAGGTAGCCCTGTGGCTTCAGCTTGGCCAGCGTGGCCGCATCGATCGCACCGGTGTAGCCGAGAATCTGGGCCATGAGCGGGCCGTCGAGGTACTCGCGGCGCGTCTCGACCACCACCTCAACGCCGGGCAGCTGATCCGATGATTCGAAGACGAGATGGGCGGTGGCTTCGGGCACGTCCTGTGCGACGCGAACCGGATCGAAGCGCGAACCCGGTGCCGAGTCGAGCGTCGCAAGAATGTCCGATGCATCCATTCCGAGGAGGCCGGCGAGCTGGCGGGCCACATCTTCTCGGTCGCTGTTCGGGAGCTCCGCAGGCGTGATCTTGATCGAGTACGACGCGATGTTGTTGACGAGGAGGCGGCCCTGGCTGTCATAGATCAGGCCACGTGGAGCCGGCACGGCAACTTCGACCGTTCGATTCGTGTCGGCCTGTGCGGGCGACGTCGGTCCGCTCGAGATCTGGAGATAGGCCAGCCGCGTCGCCAGCACCCCGAACACCAGGATGGTCACGAGGCCGAAGGTCAGGAATCGAAGCGGCCGCCGATCGCGCTGAGGTCGAGGCCCGAGGTAGTCGTCGATCACCAGTCTGCTCGCTCGGTCTCGTGACGGCGCGCGACGATGGCAATGACCAATGGCCCGACGAGTGCCGCGAGCACCGTGTCATACAGCGCAGAGGGGAGCACGCTCGACAACGAGGCACCGGTCAGCGGAGCCGTCGTGAGAGCAGTTGTTGAAGCAAGGAGGAGCATCGAGTAGATCACGCTGGCAACAATGGCGGCGGCAACCGGGGCTGCTATGCGAACGCGGCCCATGGAGCCTCCCATGACGGACGCGATCCCGATCGCGACGAGCAGCGAGAACGCCGACGAGCCCAGCGGTCGCTGACCGAGGATATCGAGCGCGAGGCCGCCGATGAACGCCCACGCGAGACCGGCTTCAAATCCGCCGGCGATCGCCCAGACGACGCCGAAGACGAGGACGGGGTGAGGCGTGGCCTCACCGACCTTCAGGTACGGCACAATCGTGAATTCCGCAAGCGCAGCCACCACGGCAACCGCCGCGGCGATGGTCTGATGCATGGGGGCCTTCGATCCTCGGCTGACGAGCCGACGGTCGGGCGCAGGCGGATGGCGTCCGCGACGACGGGGTGACAGCAACCTCGGGGCCAGTATCCCACGAGCATCCGGATCGGGCAATCGGGTCGCACCCCGACCGGCACCCCGCCGTGTTTCACGTGAAACACGAGCCCCAGGCAGCTGGTCTGCACCGGTCCGGACGATCGCGGCCACGTGCCCGGTTGCGAGTTGCACGTGAAACATCGAGTGCGGCCATCCGGCCAGCGCATAAGCCTCCGATGAGCGCGCTCGCCCAGGATGACGTCGCGGGTCACCCGATGCGGGGAAGGCGGGGCCGCGATGCTAGAATTTGACCCGATGTACACGATTGGGACGGGAGGCTGAGTGGGCCAGACGATCGCCTGCACGAATCAGAAGGGCGGCGTCGGGAAGACCACGACGGTGGTCAATCTGGCAACCTATCTGGCACTCCTCGGTGACCGCGTCCTCGTCATCGATCTCGATCCACAGGGCAACGCGACCAGTGGGTTCGGCATCGACCGAACGACCGTTACCGGGTCCACGTACGACGCTCTCGTGGACGGCGTGCCCTTGTCGTCGCTGCACGTGGCGACGATTGTCGAGCGCCTGCACCTCGTACCTTCTTCCATTGCGCTCGCGGGCGCCGAGGTCGAGCTCGCCACGGCCGAGGCGCGTGAGCGGCGACTCGGCAGGGCCGTCAGAGCGGAGCGCGATTCCTGGGACTGGATCCTGGTCGATTGCCCGCCCTCCCTCGGGCTGCTCACGATCAACGCGCTCACAGGATGCGACGCGGTGCTCATCCCGATCCAATGCGAGTACTACGCACTGGAGGGCCTCTCGCAGCTCATCGCGACGGTCAACCTCGTCCGAGATCACCTCAACCCCGACCTCGCGATCTCGGGGGTCGTGCTGACCATGTATGACGCGCGGACCCGGCTGTCCGGCGAGGTCGCCGCCGAGGTGCGCCGTCATCTGCACGGTGCCGTGTTCGACACCATCGTTCCTCGGAGCGTGCGGCTGTCGGAGGCTCCGAGCCACGGCCGGCCGATCGCGCTCTACCGACCCGACTCGAAGGGCGCCGAAGCCTACGCATCGCTGGCCGGTGAGCTGCGCGCGCGCCGGGCGAGCGCCTCTTGGGCGTCCAGCGGCGCGACGCCACGCATCACTCCGGCGAGTGAACCCGGGTCCGTGCTGGCTGGATCGCCCGCGTGACGTTCAAACCTGATCGTGCAGCGCCCGCGCTCGGCCGCGGACTGGACGCACTGATCCCTCAGCGACCAACGCCGGCGACCGCGATCGTCGAGGTCGCGCTTGCCAGGGTCGAGCCGAATCCGTTCCAGCCCAGGCGCCACATCGACGAGGCCGAGCTCGAGGAGCTTGCCGCGAGCATCCGTGAGCACGGCGTCCTCCAACCGGTCCTCGTAACGGGGACGATCGACGGATACCAGCTGATCGCCGGGGAGCGGCGCGTCCGAGCGGCTCGCCTCGCCGGACTCGATCGCATCCCCGCCGTCGTGCGCCAGCTTGCCGACCGCGACCAGCTCGAGGTCGCTCTCGTGGAGAACGTCCAGCGCGCGGACCTTGATCCGATCGACGAGGCGCTCGCCTACCGGCAGCTGATCGACGAGTTCGGGCTGACCCAGGAACTCGTCGCCGATCGAGTTGGCAAAGCCAGGGCGACCGTGGCCAACACGCTTCGGCTCCTCGACCTCCATCCCGATGTTCAGTCCGCAATCGCCGACGGACGGCTGACCGAAGGTCACGGGCGAGCCCTTGGGGGGCTTCCCATCGACAGTCAGCCACACGTACTCGGCACGGTGCTCGCACAGCGCCTGTCGGTGCGCCAGACGGAGGAGCTCGTCCGCCGTCTCCGTGAGCCACGGGCGCCGCGCGAGACACCGGCCCATGTCACGGCTGGATCCGGATCTCGAACGCGTCGAGGAGGAGCTCCGCCAGCGCCTGGGCACGAAGGTGAGCCTCACCAGGTCGCGCAAGGGTGGCCGGATCGTCATCGAGTACTACAGCGACGAAGAGCTCGGGCGGCTCTACGAGCGCCTGATCGGAGGAAGCGCGTGACAGACGTCGGGGATCGGCAGCGGACGGCTTCGGGGAACGGCCGCGCTTCCGGCGGACGCAAGGCGAAGGCAGCCGGCGGCGACTACACGGCTGCCAGCATCCAGGTCCTCGAGGGGCTCGAGGCCGTCCGGCGACGGCCGGGCATGTACATCGGCTCGACCGACGGTCGCGGCCTGCACCACCTCGTGTGGGAGGTGGTCGACAACTCGATCGACGAAGCGATGGCCGGCTTCGCCACCACGGTGTTCGTGACGCTCCACGAGGACGGGCGCGTGACCGTCGTGGACGACGGTCGAGGCGTTCCCGTCGGGCGGCACTCGACCGGCAAGGACGCGCTCGAGGTCGTACACACGGTCCTGCACGCGGGTGGCAAGTTCGGCGGCGGCGGCTACAAGGTATCGGGCGGCCTGCACGGCGTCGGCGTCTCGGTGGTCAACGCGCTGTCGTCCTGGATGCGCGTCGAGTCGGCCCGCGACGGCGGCGTGTGGGCGCAGGAGTACCAGCGCGGAAAGCCCACCGGCCCCGTCAAGAAGGTCGGGCCGCAGGGAGCGCGCAAGGGGACGCTCACAGTGTTCCAGGCGGACGCCGAGATGTTCGAGACCACGGACTTCTCGTTCGAGACGATTTCGCAGCATCTGCGAGAGTCCGCCTACCTCACCAAGGGTGTCTGGATCACACTCACAGACGAGCGCATCAGCCGTGAGCGATCGTTCTACTTCGAGGGCGGGCTCGTCTCGTTCGTCCGGCACCTGAACCGGAACAAGGAGACGCTTCACAGCCGCCCGATCTACTGCGAGCGGCGTGACGGAACGACGACGATCGAGGTCGCGCTTCAGTACAACGACACCTACGCCGAAAACGTCCTGGCATTTGCCAACAACATCGCCACCGTCGATGGCGGCACGCACATCACCGGCTTCCGCCGAGCCCTGACACGCTCGCTCAATGACTGGGCGAAGCGGGCGGGCGTTCTCAAGGAGTCCGAGAGCAACCTGTCCGGCGACGACGTCCGCGAGGGACTCACGGCCGTGGTCAGCGTCAAGCTCACCGAGCCGCAGTTCGAGGGCCAGACGAAGGCCAAGCTCGGCAACGCCGAGGTCGCCGGCCAGGTCGAAGGTGCCCTTGCCGACGCGATCTCCCAGCACCTCGAGGAGAACCCGGCTGATGGTCGCCGGATCATCGAGAAGTGCCTCACGGCGGCGCGTGCACGCGAGGCCGCCCGCAAAGCGAGGGACCTCGTCATCCGCAAGGGCGCGCTCGACGGGCTGTCCCTCCCCGGCAAGCTTGCCGACTGCCAGGAACGCGACCCGGCCAAGAGCGAGCTGTACATCGTCGAGGGCGACTCGGCCGGTGGTTCCGCGAAGCAGGGCCGGGACCGCCGGTTCCAGGCGATCCTCCCGCTGCGCGGCAAGCTGCTCAACGTCGAGAAGGCTCGCCTCGACAAGATCCTCAGCTCAGAGAACGTGAGGCCGCTGATCATCGCGCTCGGGGGCGGCATCGGCGACAGCTTCGACCTCGCCCGCCTGCGGTACCACCGCATCATCATCATGACCGACGCTGACGTCGACGGCGCTCACATCCGGACGCTGCTGCTGACGTTCTTCTTCCGGCACATGCCGGAGGTCATCGAGTCCGGGTTCCTGTATGTCGCCCAGCCGCCGCTGTATCGCGTCTCGACGGGCAAGGTCACCAAGTACGCGAAGTCCGAGAAGGAGCTCGACCGCGTCGCGAAGGAGTTCACGACCAAGAACGTCAGCGTCCAGCGCTTCAAGGGCCTGGGGGAGATGAACGCGGACCAGCTCTGGGAGACCACGATGAACCCGGAGACGCGGACGCTGCTCAAGGTCGAGGTGGAGGACGCATCGGTCGCTGACAGCATCTTCACGATGCTGATGGGCGAGCGAGTCGAGCCACGGAAGGACTTCATCAAGACCGAGGCCCGCAGGGTGAAGAACCTTGACATCTGACGCGAGCCTCGCTCTCGACGACGTCCGGCTCGGCGGTCGTCGGATCGTGCTCACGCCGCATAACTGCTTCGCCTGCGGCACGCTCAACGTGCACGGCATGCACCTCGACCTCCATGCGGGCAGCGATCGGTGCTGGACGGAGCTGTCGCTCGCCCCGCGCTTCGAGGGCTGGGAGGGCATCGCTCACGGCGGGATCCTGTGCACGATTCTCGACGAGGTCATGGCGTGGGCGCTCGTCGACCACGACGTGTGGGGCGTCACGGCCCGGATGAGCATCGAGTTCCGACGACCCGTGCCGATCGAGCGCCCGATCCGCGCAGAAGGGCGCGTCGTCGCGGTTCGCCGCAGGCTCGTCACCGCGGAGGGCGTCATCCTCGACGCCGCCGACGGCACCCTCCTGACGCGCGCCGAAGCCACCTATGTCGGCGCCCCCGAGGCTCGGAAGGAGGAGCTCAAGTCGCGGTACCGGTTCCGCCTGGAGCCCGACGAGGCTGGCCCTGCGATGCCGGACGGATCCGATACTCCCGGTCACGTGGAGCCGTCTTGACGATGGCCGTCGTTGGTATCACCACGGAGCGAGCGCGCGTCCTTGTTGCGGAGCGCCGGCCGTCGGCCGGCGCACTGGGCCGGCGCGCGGGCGATCTCGCCCCGGATCCAACGGCCCTGGCGGCCGAGCTGCGAGCGGGCCTCGCTGATCTCGCTGATGAGGCATACCTCGCGGGCCAGCGCCGGATCGCGCCGGGGATCGGGCCGATCCTCGGTGTCCGCCGGCCGCTGCTCACCGAGGTGACCCGGGGCATCCACCAAGCGATGCGCCACGATCCCACGGCAGCGCTGCTCGACGTCGCCGAGCGACTGCTGCAGGAGGAGCTGCTCGAGCTCCACTGGCTCGCGCTTCCGCTCCTGGACCGCTCGATCGGGACGGATCCCGAGCGTGCCTGGCAGCTGCTGCGCGCCGAGGCCGGCCGGGCCGCCGACTGGATCACCATCGACTCGCTCGCCCACGTCGCCGGGCGCGGGATCCTCGCCGAGCCGTTCCGCTGGGCCGAGCTCGAGCAGCTCGTGTACAGCCCCTCGCGCTGGGAGCGACGCCTCGCAGGCTCCACGATCGCCACCATCCCATATGTCGATCGCACGGCAGGCCGTCAGCCCGAGGCCGCGCGCCGGGGCCTCGCCATCGTGGGCGACCTGATCGGCGACGCCGAACCCGACGTCCAGAAGGCGCTGTCGTGGGCTCTGCGCTCGATGACGCTGGTGGACGAGGAGGCGACGATCGCGTTCCTGCGAACCGAGGCGACACTGGCGGCCCGAACCGGGGACGGCCATCGTGCCTGGGTGATCAGGGACTCCCTCGAGAAGCTGCCGCCGCGCGAAGCAGGCTACCTGCGCGCATGCGTCGCCGGCCTGCGCAAGCGCCCGGGCTCCCCGTCGACGTCCCTGGCCGCGCGCACCGTCGCGGGATTCGCCGGCCTCGGCGTGACCGTCCCGCCGGCCGAGCGGCCGATCGTACCGAGACTCTGACAACCCCTGAACCGACCGACCGGAGGAGAGCCACCACGTGACCGACGACCTGGGCGACGTTCGAGCGATCCGGATCGAGGACGAGATGCAGACCTCGTACCTCGATTACGCCATGAGCGTGATCGTCGCGCGGGCGCTGCCGGATGTACGCGACGGTCTCAAGCCAGTGCACCGGCGGATCCTGTACACGATGGGCGAGATGGGGCTGTCCGCCACCAGCTCGTACCGGAAGTGTGCCGCGATCGTCGGCGAGGTGATGGGCAAGTACCACCCACATGGCGATGTGGCGCTGTACGACGCGCTGGTCCGGCTTGCCCAGGACTTCTCGATGCGCTATCCGCTGGTCGACGGCCAGGGCAACTTCGGCTCGGTCGACGGCGATTCCGCCGCGGCCATGCGGTATACGGAGGCTCGGCTGACGGCGATCTCCGCCGAGATGCTCGCCGACATCGACAAGAACACCGTCGACTACGTCGACAACTACGACGGCACGCAGAAGCAGCCATCGGTCCTGCCGGCGAAGCTCCCGAACCTGCTGATCAACGGATCGTCGGGCATCGCCGTCGGCATGGCGACCAACATCCCGCCGCATCACCTGGGCGAGATCGCAGACGCGGCGATCTCCCTCATCGACGATCCCAGCGCGACCACGGACGACCTGTGCCAGTTCGTCAAGGGACCCGACTTCCCGACCGGTGCCTCCATCTTCCGGCTCGAGACCCGCCGCAACCCGCTCACCGGCGAACAGGAGACGATCGACGCGATCCGGGAGATGTACGCCCACGGCCACGGGCGGGTCGTGGTGCGTGCCCAGGTGGCGTTCGAGGAGACGCGCAACGACCGGACCGCGATCATCGTCACCGAGCTGCCGTACCAGGTCAACAAGTCGTCCCTGCTCGAGAAGATCGCCGATCTGGTCAAGGACAAGCGGGTCGACGGGATCGCGGACCTGCGGGACGAGTCAGACCGCGACGGAATGCGGATCTACATCGAGATCAAGCGGGATTCGAACCCGCACAAGGTCCTCAACAACCTGTTCAAGCACACGGCACTCCAGACTGCCTTCAACCTCAACATGCTGGCGCTCGTGGACGGGCAGCCACAGACGCTATCGCTCAAGAGCGTGCTCAGCCACTTCATCGACCACCGGCGGGAGATCGTCCGCCGGAGGACGGAGTTCGACCTCGAGAAAGCGCGCGCGCGGGCCCACATCCTCGAGGGCCTCAAGATCGCCCTCGACAACCTCGACGCCGTGATCAAGACGATCCGCGAGTCCGCGGACGTCGAGGCCGCGCGCAACAACCTGATGAGCCGCTTCGGGCTGTCCGAGCTCCAGGCCCAGGCGATCCTCGACATGCGCCTCGCCCGCCTCGCTGCGCTCGAGCGCCAGAAGATCGAGGACGAGTACCTCGCGATCATCCAGGTGATCGCGGAGCTCGAGGACATCCTCGCCAACCCGAGTCGGGTGCTGGCGATCATCAAGGACGAGCTGAGCGAGCTCAAGCGGAAGTACGCCGGCGAGCGTCGCACGCGGGTCGTCGACGACTCCAGCCGCGAGCTGAGCGACGAGGACCTGATCGCCGACGAGGACGTCGTGGTCACGATCAGCCGCCGCGGCTACATCAAGCGCCAGCCGGTCGCCACCTACCGCCGGCAGCATCGCGGTGGCAAAGGCATCATCGGCCACGTTGCGCGCGAGGAGGACGCGATCGAGCACCTGCTCGCGGCCAACACCCACGACTGGGCCCTGTTCTTCACCAACCGTGGGCGCGTGTTCTCGGCGAAGGTCCACGCCATCCCCGACGCCTCACGGCAGGCCAAGGGGATGGCGATCATCAACCTCCCGGGCGTCCAGGTGGAATCGGGCGAGGTGCCGATGGCGACCATCTGCCTGCCCAACTTCGAGCCCGGCGACTATCTCGTCATGGCCACCCGCAACGGCATCGTCAAGAAGACGCCGATGGAGCAGTTCGAGCGCGTTCGGTCGACCGGTATCCGCGCGATCACGATCAACGACGGCGACGAGCTCGCCTGGGTCGGCGTATCGAGCGGCGAGGACGACGTGATCATCGCGACCGCCCAGGGCATGCTTGCCCGCTTCTCCGAGCAGGAGGTCCGGCCGATGGGCCGCGACGCGGCCGGCGTGATCGGCATCCGGCTGGCCCGCCAGGGCGATGCGGTGGTCTCGATGAGCGTGGTCGAGCCGGAGTCGGACCTGCTGGTCCTGTCGGAGACGGGCTACGGCAAGCGCGTCGCGCTCTCGGAGTTCCGGCTCAAGCACCGCGGCGGCCAGGGAGTCCGGCTGATCGCGCTCGAGGGCCGTAAGACAGGCCTCGTGGCCGCCGTCCAGCAGGTCACGCCCGAGGACGAGGAGCTCCTGCTCATCTCGGCGCATGGCCAGGTCATCCGGACCGAGACCAACACGATCAATCGCTACTCCTCCTCGGCGCGCGGCGTGATCGTGATGCGGCTGGCAGACGGTGATCGCGTCGTCGCCATTGCCGCATTCCGGCCGGGGCTGGCGGAGCGCGGGACCATCGGCGACAATGACGATCCCCAGCTCGGCGGCGGCGGATCGGAGGGTCCGGGCCAAGATCGCTCGTCGTGAACGCCTTCGGCAGACGTGAGGCAGGCGTGTACGCGGACCAGTACGAGATCTACCACGGCAACTCGAACCCCGAGCTCGCGCGCAAGATCGCGCACTGGCTGGGGAGCGAGCCGGGGCGGGCCGAGGTCTTCCAGTTCGCGAACGAGAACATCTTCGTCCGCATTCTCGACAACGTCCGCGAGAAGGACGTGTTCGTGGTCCAGCCGACGTCGCGACCCGTCAACCAGTCGATCATGGAGCTGCTGATCATGATCGACGCCTTCAAGCGGGCGTCGGCGGGTCGGATCACGGCGGTCGTCCCGTACTACGCCTACGGCCGCTCGGACAAGAAGGACCAGCCGCGGGTGCCGATCTCGGCCCGCCTGGTCGCGGACATGATCTCGGTCGCGGGTGCCGACCGGATGCTGACCATGGATCTCCACCAGGGTCAGATCCAGGGGTTCTTCAACATCCCGGTGGACGAGCTGACCGCGGTCCACATGCTGTCGCGCTACTTCGTCGACAAGCACCTCGACGAGTGCGTGGTGGTCACCGACCTTGGGTTCGCCAAGCGGGCGCGTGCGTTCGCGGAGCTGATCGACGCCCCGCTGGCCATCGTCGAGAAGCGCCGCCAGGGCAACCAGGATCGGGCCGAGGTGATGAACGTCATCGGCGACGTACGCGGGCGGCGGGCGATCATCGTGGACGACGAGATCGACACCGGGGGAACGCTGATCGAGATCACCCGGGCGCTCGAGCGCGAGGGCGTGACCGAGATCTACGCGTGCGCGACGCACGGCGTCCTCTCGGATCCGGCGACCGAGCGGATCGCGAACTCGGGCCTGCTCGAGGTCGTCATCACCGATTCGATCCCGCTTCCCGCCGCGAAGCACATCCCCCGGGTCAAGGTCCTGTCCGTCGCGCCGCTGATCGGCGAGGCCATCAAGCGGATCCATCGCGGCGAGTCCGTCGGCGCCCTGTTCTCCTCCGAGGTGTCCTTCACCCAGGAGATGCTGTTGTGGGAGGACGGGCTGGGCGAGCAGGACGACGAGGCCGATGCCGGCGACGACGTACCATGAGCACGAACCGCATCCTCCGGTTCACAGGTGGAACGAGACTCGGAGACGCATGAGCCTGCAGCTGCACCGCCCCGATGGCAAGGGCGGACTCGAGGTCCGGCCCGTCACGGACGAGAACTGGCGGAACCAGCTCCGATCGACCCGATGGGGTGCGTCTCTCCGTGGTGGCAAGCTGCCGGCGCTCGCGAACCCGGAGATGAACCCCACCTCGACGCTCCGCGCAGCGGCACTGTGGATCGGCCTTGCGGCGGTCACCTTCGGGGTCGTCCTGGTCGGGTACGGCACCGGCTTCTGGGGCTAGCGGGCAGGTCGAGCTCCCGGCTCGAGCTCCCGGCGGGTTCCGGCTCGAGGCCATCGTCGCCGGGCCACAATGGCCATCCGGAGCCCTGACGCGAGTCCGGGACCCTCGGAAATCCACCCTATACTCAGCCGGCCATGCGCTTTCTCTCCAGATTCTTTGACAACAACGACCGCGAGCTGACGCGGATCCAGCCCCTCCTCGATCGCACCAACGAGCTCGAGCCCGAGTACGAGTCCCTCTCGGACGACGAGATCCGGGAACGGATCGATGCGATCCGAGCGGAGATCCTCGAGGCCGCCGAGCCCGACGAGCCGTCTGAGGACGAGCTCCACCACCCGGACCTCGAGCGCCGTCGGGACCTCCTCAAGGCGCGCCGCAAGCGCGAGAACGAGCGGATCCGGGCTGCCATGGACGACGTCATCCCGGAGGTATTCGCAGCGTCGCGCGAGGCGATGAAGCGGACGCTGGGCATGCGCCAGTTCGATGTTCAGCTGATGGGCGCGATCGTGCTCCACCAGGGCAAGATCGCGGAGATGCGGACCGGCGAGGGCAAAACGCTGGTGCCGACGTTGGCCCTGCTCCTCAACGGTCTCGCCGGGCGCGGCGCCCACCTGGTCACCGTGAACGACTACCTGGCCCGCCGGGACGCGCAGTGGATGGGCCCGGTGTTCCACTTCCTGGGGCTGTCGGTCGGCGTGATCACGCACGACACGTCCTACCTGTTCGAGCCCGGCCACCCGACGACCGACGAGCGCCTCATCAACCTGCGTCCTGTCGAGCGTCGCGAGGCCTACGCCGCGGACATCACCTACGGCACCAACAACGAGTTCGGGTTCGACTACCTGCGCGACAACATGGTCCTGGAGCTTGACCAGCGGGTCCAGCGGGAGCGAGCCTTCGCAATCGTCGACGAGGTCGACAACATCCTGATCGACGAGGCGCGGACACCGCTGATCATCTCCGGTCAGGCCGAGGAGTCCGCGGATCTGTACTTCACCTTCGCCCGTCTCGTGCCGCGGCTCAAGCCGCGACCCGAGGGCGACGAGGAGGGCGGCGACTACTTCGTCGACCTCAAGGACAAGGCGGTCTCCCCGACCGAGGAGGGGATCGACAAGATCGAGCAGCTGCTTGGCGTCGCGAACCTGTACGACGCTGACCCGCGGCTCGCCCGGCACTTCGACTCCGCGCTCAAGGCACACGCGCTCTACAAGCGCGACCGCGACTACATCGTCGAGGACGGTGAGATCGTCATCGTCGACGAGTTCACCGGCCGCAAGATGCCCGGTCGTCGCTGGAGCGAGGGCCTGCACCAGGCCGTCGAGGCCAAGGAGGGGCTGCGCGTCCAGCGCGAGTCGCGCACGCTCGCGACGATCACGTTCCAGAACTACTTCCGCCTGTACGACAAGCTCGCCGGCATGACCGGCACGGCGCTGACCGAGGCGGAGGAGTTCCACAAGATCTACGAGCTCGAGGTCGTGGCGATCCCGACCCACCGCCCGATGATCCGCGACGACTACCCGGACCTCGTGTTCAAGAACGAGGCGAGCAAGTTCAACGCGCTGATCGACGAGATCGAGGAGATGACCGCCGCCGGCCGTCCGGTCCTGGTGGGCACCGTGTCGGTCGAGAAGTCCGAGGTGCTGGGCACGCTGCTCAAGCGCCGCGGCGTGAAGCACGAGGTCCTCAACGCCAAGTTCCACGAGAAGGAGGCGACGGTCGTCGCGCAGGCCGGACATTCGGGCGCGGTCACCATCGCGACCAACATGGCGGGCCGCGGCACCGACATCCAGCTGGGCGGCAACCCGGCGGGCATGGCCTCGGACATCCTGCACCGGCGTGGCCTCAACCCGGCCGAGGTCGACAAGGCGACCTACGACGATGCGCTGGCCGAGGCCAAGGCGATCACCGAGGTCGATCACGAGCGGGTCGTCGCCGCCGGTGGCCTGCACATCATCGGCACCGAGCGCCACGACAGCCGGCGCATCGACAACCAGCTTCGCGGACGCGCCGCACGTCAGGGGGATCCCGGATCGTCGCGCTTCTACCTGTCGCTCGACGATGACCTGATGAAGCGGTTTGCCTCGGAGCGCGTCGCGGGCCTGATGGAGCGGCTGGGGCTCGAGGACGATGTCGCGATCGAGTCCAAGCTCGTCTCGAGGACGATCGAGAGCGCCCAGACCCGGGTCGAAGGGTTCAACTTCGACATCCGCAAGCGCGTGGTCGAGTTCGACGACGTCATCAACAAGCAGCGCGAGACGATCTACGCCGAGCGGGACAAGGTCCTCCGCAACGAGGACCTGACCGAGACCGTGCGCGAGTTCCTCGATGCCGAGGTCGACGCAATGGTGAGCACCTACGTCGGCGGAGACTCGCCCACGGACTGGAACCTCGAGGGGCTGGCTGCGGCCCTGCATGCGATGGGCCTGGAGGGCCCGGGGACCACCGAGGCGGATCTCGATGAGGCCGCGGTCAGTCGGGAGACGGTCTCCGATCACATCCTCGAGCTGGTGGACGCCAAGCTCGACGCCAAGCAGCAGGAGCACGGCGACGAGGTCTGGTCGCAGGTCGAGCGGGTGGTGCTGCTGCGCACGATCGACAGCCTGTGGGTCGAGCACCTCACCGAGGTGGATGACATGCGGCGGGGCATCGGCCTGCGCGGATACGCGCAGCAGGATCCGCTCAACGAGTTCCGGAAGGAGGCGTACCGCCTCTACCAGGAGCTCCGCGACCTGATCCGGCGGCAGGTGGCGACGTCCATCTTCCGGGTGACCGTGAGCCGCCAGCCAACGCCGGCACCGGACGGCGCGATGCCACTGCCCGGGCCAGGACAGCCCGCTCGCATGGGGACAGCCGCAGCCGCTGCGATCCCCGCGGCCGGCGCGGCTGTTGCCGCCGCGGCGACGCCCCAGCCCCTCGCAGCCGGCCAGGGAGCGCTCCGGCATCCCGGCGGCGCGCCCGTCGCCGGTCTGCCCGCAGATCCGATGCGCGGCGCACGCGAGGCTCCCGGCGCCGCCGGCGGGGCGTCTGCCGGACGGCCCGGGTTCACCCCGTCGGGCACACGGATCGGGCGCAACGATCCCTGCTGGTGCGGCTCGGGCCAGAAGTACAAGAAGTGCCACGGAGCCTGACCAGGGACCTGGTACAAGTGCTGGCGGTCGGCAGCCTGGCAGTCGTGCTGGCCGCGAGCGTGACCTCGGTCCGCATCTGGCAGCAGGGCAACCAGGACGAGCTGCGGCGGGCAGATGCGATCGTGGTGCTCGGCGCCGCCCAGTACAACGGCCGCCCTTCCCCCGTGTTTGCTGCCCGCCTCGAGCATGCGGTCGCACTGTGGGACGCAGGGATCGCTTCGACCCTCATCGTCACCGGCGGCAAGATCCCCGGCGACCGGACGACGGAGGCCGCGGTGGCCCGAGCCTACGCCGTGGAGATGGGGGTGCCCGCGGCGTCGATCCTCGGCGAGGACGAAGGTCGCAACACGCTGTCGTCGATGCGGGCCGTCGCGGCGCTGATGCATGACCACGGACTGCGGTCCGCCGTGCTCGTCTCGGACCCGACACACATGCTGCGGGTCCTGCGGATCGCGGACGACCTGGGCATCGAGGCCTTTGGCTCGCCGACAACGACGTCGCCGATCCAGCGGGATCTCGTCCTCCAGCTGCGGGCAACGGCCCACGAGCTGGGTGCCCTGACCTTCTACTTCCTCGCCGGCAGCGGCCCGGCGGTCGAGCAGTCGGGCGGCTAGCCGGGAAATTCCCCGCTCAGGAGCGATTTTTCCTCGCGCAAACCCGGTTCACCCCCTTGGCGCGCGGTACACGCTCTCATATACTCGGGCTCAGTTCTTCGTCATCAGGGACCGGCGCCAACGCCCACAACAGCGCCCGCACATTGCCCGCGGCGCCCTGTCCCGAACCGTCACGCCAGGCCGACAGCGAAGGACGAGAGAGAGGGACGTGTGAAGCAGGCTGAGGATGCCCAATTCGTGGATCTCATCGCTTGCGAACGCGACTGTCGGACCTGCAGCTACGCCGCCGCCCTCGACTGTGACGGCAACTGCGGCGTCTGCCCCCACAACGGCTACTGTCCCTGCGTGAACCCCGTCGTCGCCCGGAGCAAGACCGCCTTGCGGCTGATCGAGCTCCGTCCGATCCTGCTCCACGATCTCCAGGTGCGCCGCTAGTGGACCCTGCGTCCACGCGCGACCTGGCGGAGCGGATCCGGTCGACCTCGGGGCGTCTTTGACCTAGCCGCCAAGGAATCCCGGATCCAGGATCTCGACGGGCGCTCGAGCGAGCCCGCGTTCTGGGACGACCAGCGGGCCGCCCAGAAGGTGCTGCGCGAGGCGCAGGGCCTGCGCGATGAGGTCGGCCTCTGGCGATCGCTGGAGAAGCGCGCCGACGACCTCGTCGAGCTGCTCGGCCTGCTCGCCGACACGCCCGATCCCGAGATGGAAGCCGACGTGGAGCGCGAAGCCGACGGCCTGCGCACCGAGTTCGAGCGGGAGCGGACACTGCTGCTGTTCTCGGGCGACTACGACGCCAAGAACGCGGTGGTCACGATCAGCGCGGGCGCCGGAGGCACCGAGGCGACAGACTGGGCGGAGATGCTCCTCCGGATGTACCTCCGATGGGCGGAGCGACACCGGTTCCGGACCGACGTGGTCGACTCCCAGGAGGGCGACCAGGCCGGCATCAAGAGCGCGACGGTCACCGTTGACGGGCGGTTCGCATACGGGTGGCTGCGTGCCGAACGCGGGGTCCACCGGCTGGTGCGGATCAGCCCGTACGACGCCCAGAAGCGCCGCCAGACCACGTTCGCCCTGATCGAGGTCATGCCGGAGGCGGACGAGGACGTCGAGATCGAGCTCAACTGGGACGAGATCCGCGTCGACACGTTCCGGTCGTCCGGCGCCGGTGGCCAGCACGTCCAGAAGACCGAATCCGCGATCCGCCTCACGCACGTGCCGACCGGGATCGTCGTCTCCTGCCAGAACGAGCGGTCGGCGACCCAGAACCGCGAGATCGCGATCCGCGTCCTCAAGTCACGGCTCCTGGAGCTGGAGCTGGAGAAGCGCGAGGAAGAGCTCCAGAAGCTCCGCGGCGAGCACGTCACCGCGGGCTGGGGCAACCAGATCCGCTCCTACGTGCTGCACCCGTACCAGATGGTCAAGGACCTTCGCTCGGAGTACGAGACGTCGAACACCGGTGGCGTCCTGGACGGCGACCTCGATGCGTTCATGCAGGCCGAGCTGGAGCGGGTCGCGACCGGCCGTCCGCCCTCCGCCGACGCCGACGCCGACCAGGACGGCTGACCGGTGGGCGACGCCGGGCGGGCGACCTTCCGGCCCGGTCGCAGCGAGGACCTCGAGGCGTGCACGCGCATCTGGAAGGCCGCGATCGATGACTACCAGGGTCGCCTCGGGCAGCCGCCGGTGCCCGAGGACCTCGCGCCGCTGCGGCGGCTGCTGGGCCACCTGCTGGCTACGGACCCCGCGCGTTTCTGGGTTGCCGAGCGGCCGACGACCCAGGGCGAGGCGGATGGCGGTATCCCGGATCGGGTGATCGGGTTCTCAGCCGCGTCGGTTCGCGGCGACCTGTGGTTTCTGGCGATGCTGTTCGTCGAGCCCGCCGCGCAGTCGGGTGGCCTGGGTCGCGCGCTCATGGACCGCGCCCAGGCGGGCAGGGACGTCGACCCGGGTGGTCCCGCCGTTCCGGGCCCCGACGAGCCCCTCGAGACGGGGATCCGCCGGTGGGGGATGTGCACGGATGCCGGCCAGCCGATCTCGAACGGGCTGTACGCGCGGCGGGGCATGATCCCTCGCATCCCCATCCTTCGGCTGTTCGGCGAGGTCCGCCGGTGGGCCGCCCTCCCGGCGCTGCCGCGCACGCTCGAGGCAGTCCCGTTCGAGGACGTCGTCATCGCCGAACCCGACGGCCATCGCCGCCTGGCCGCGATCGTCGGCGGGCTCGATGACGAGATCGTCGGCGCGTCCCACGGTGCCGACCACGCGTTCCTCCGTCGCGAGGGCCGGTCCGGGTTCCTCGTCCGCGAGCGAGCCGGGCGGCCGCTGGGCTACGCCTATGGGTCCGGCGGCGGGCGGATGGGTCCCGTGGCGGCGCTCGACCCGGAGCTCCACCCGCCGCTGATCGGCGTCGCGGTCCGGAGCATTCCGGTCCTGGGCCCGATGGCGATGTGGGTACCCGGAACGGCCGACATCGCGACACGCGCCCTGCTCGAGGCGGGCCTTCGGTTCGACGGGCTGCCCGGCCTGATCTGCTGGTCCACGGCGGATCATCCGTTCCAGCGGTACGTCCCGATCTCGCTGGCGATGGTGTAGGGATGGGCCGCCCGGCACCCGGAGTGGGGCCGTCGGCCAACCCGGTGCCGCGACCGTTTGCCGGGCTCGGGAGTTGCTGCTAGCCTCGCCGCACGTGGCTCCCCCGATCGTGCCCGCGGACGGAGTTGATCACCAGGCCGGGGCACCGGCCTTCGTCTCGACCAACCGTCAGCGAGCAAGCCGATGACCGTCGCCCCGCCGACCGAATCCTCGAGCGCGCCTGCGTCCCTGTTCGACCGGCTGACCGGTCGGGCGGCCGCACCCCGATCCGACCACGCCGTCGTCGTCCTCCACGACGTCACGATGCGCTACCCGAACGGCAAGGAGGCCCTGCGGGACGTCGATCTCGTCGTCCCCGAGGGCGACTTCGTGTTCCTGGTCGGTCCGTCCGGCGCGGGCAAGTCGACGATCATGAAGCTGCTGATCCGCGACGAGCTGGCGACCCGCGGGATCGTCGTCGTTGATGGAGACGACCTGGCCCGGATCCGCCGTCGGATGGTGCCCCGGGTCCGCCGCAAGATCGGAACCGTGTTCCAGGACTTCAAGCTCCTGCCGCGCAAGACCGTCTGGGAGAACGTCGCGTTCGCCCTCGAGGTGACCGGGACGCCGCGGCGCCGGATCAGGCCCGCCGTCGATCGCGTGCTTGCCCTGGTCGGGCTGACTCCCCAGGCCGCGCAATATCCGACCCAGCTGTCCGGGGGCGAGCAGCAGCGGACGGCCATCGCGCGCGCGCTCGTGCACGACCCCCGGATCATCATCGCCGACGAACCCACGGGCAACCTGGACCCGGTGATCAGCTGGGAGATCATCCAGCTCCTGCTCCGAATCAACGAGCTCGGTGTCACCATCCTGATGGCAACCCACGACGCCGAGGTGGTCACCGCACTTCGCAAGCGAGTCGTTGCGCTCGAGGACGGCCGGGTCATCCGCGACGAGGCCAGCGCGGCCTATCACCGCGAGGACTGACCCGTGATCACCTTTGTCGCGTTCTCGCTGCGCCGGGCATGGCAGGGCTTCTGGCGGAACGCGCTGATGAGCCTGGCAGCGACGCTCACGATGGTGCTGATGCTGATGCTGCTGGCGGGATTCTTCATCCTCCAGAACGTGCTGCTGGCCAGCCTCGGCTTCGTCGAGGACAAGGTCGAGGTGGTCGCGTACGTCCAGACCACCGCGACCCAGGCGCAGGTCGACGATCTGGTCGGCCGGCTGGAGGCGATGCCCGAGGTGGCCTCCGTCGAGTTCATCTCGCGCGACGAGGCGCTGCGCCGCTTCCAGGAGGCCCAGGCGGCGCAGGGTCGTGACGACCTCACCAAGTACCTGGAGTCCAACCCCCTGTACGCGAGCGTGAACGTCAAGCTTCGCCGGCCATCGGACCTCCAGGCAGTCAGCGACGCCCTGCAACCCGAGAACGAGCCGATCGTACGCAACGTCCTCAACATCGACGCGCTCGTGGGCCGGGTGACCACCGTGACCGGGTTCGTCCGGACAGCGGGGGTGGTGATGGTCGCGGTGGTCGGGCTGATCGTGCTGTTCATCATCGTCAACACGATTCGCCTCGCGGTCGTGGCGCGGGCGGAGGAGATCGAGATCATGCGCCTGGTCGGTGCGTCGGACGCGTTCATCCGCTGGCCGTTCGTGTTCGAGGGAGCGCTCGTGGGGCTGCTGGGGGCGCTGATCACCCTGGGGCTGCTCGCCGCGGCCTCCGAGCCGATGTCGCAGGCCATGGTGGGGTTCTTCAACGTCCTGCCGCTCCAGCTGGGCTCACTCGCCCGGGACACGGCGGTGATCGTGCTCGCGACGGGGCTCGGGCTGGGCGTGCTCGGATCCTGGGTGTCGGTCCGGACCTACCTGATCCGCTGATCCGTCGCCCCCGGACCGATGCCGGCACCGGAGGTACGCTGGCGGCTCACCCCGCGACCCACCTGCCGATCGAGATCCCCATGCCGATGGACCAGCCCGCACCCGATCCAGAGCCCGACCCGACGACCGCCGCGATGACCACAGAGGAGCACGCGACCCCGCGGGCGGCCGCGCCGCCGGTGGGCCACGCGCCGCGGCGGTCGAATGCCCTCCTGATCGCGATCACCCTGATCGCGATCGTCGCGGGTTCGGCACTGTTCGTCTCCGGCTGGACGCTGGGTCGCCAGTACGCGCTCACCCCTGGCACGCCGGCGGACGAAGGTCAGGCTTTCCAGCCGTTCTGGGACACGTACCGTGCGGTCACCGAGCGCTATGCCGGCGGGCCGGTGGACCGCAAGGCCGTTATCGAGGGCGCGATCAAGGGGATGATCGCGGCGCTTGGAGATCCCTACTCGCAGTACCTCACGCCCGAGGAGTTCAAGGCGTCGCTCCGCGACATCTCGGGAGAGTTCGAGGGAATCGGCGCCACCATCGGGACGGTTGACGCGACCGGCGCGACATCGTCGTGCACGACGCTCGGACCCGACTGCCGGCTCGTCGTCGTCGAGCCCCTGGCCGGCTCGCCGGCGGAGCAGGCCGGGCTCCTCGCCGGCGATGTCATCGACAAGGTTGACGGCACCTCGCTCGACGGGCTGACGATCGACCAGGCGCGCGACCGCGTGCGGGGACCCAGGGATACGACGGTCCGGCTCACGATCGTGCGCGGCGACCAGCCGGCGTTCGAGGTCCCGGTCATCCGGGCGGTGATCGTCCAGCAGGAGGTCGAGGCGAAGGACCTTGCCGACGGCACGGTCGGGTACATCCGGCTGTCCGGGTTCTCGGACCACGCCGCGCAGGAACTCGACCGGGTCGTGGCCGCGGACGTGGCAAACGGGCAGACGCGGCTGATCCTCGACCTGCGCGGCAACCCGGGCGGGTTCATCACCGCGGCGCGCGAGATCGCCAGCCAGTTCCTGGCCGACGGCACGATCTTCTGGCAGGAGGACTCCTCGGGAACCCTGACCGAGACCGTCGCACAGCCGGGCGGCGCCGCGACCGACCCGTCGATCCGGCTGGTCGTACTCGTCGACGGGGGATCGGCATCCGCGTCCGAGATCGTCGCCGGGGCGCTCCACGACCGCGGTCGGGCCACACTCGTGGGCAGCAAGACCTTCGGCAAGGGCACGGTCCAGCAGTGGACGCAGCTCGAGGGCGACAACGGCGGCTTCCGGCTGACCATCGCCAAGTGGCTCACCCCGAACAAGACCTGGATCCACGGCACGGGGATCGAGCCCGACGTCGTGGTTACGGCAGCACCCGCGCGGCCGGGCGACGACCCGGCCCTCGATGCCGCCCTGAACGTGCTCGGCGCAGGCGCCGGTGCCGTCGGTGCGGGGTCTCGCAACGGTGCCTGAATGCACGCTTGCGCTGCTCGCGCTGATCGGGTACGGTGCCGGGGAACGAAAGGAGGTGATGTGCAGTGATAGATAGTCGTAGTTGCTGCACCACCTCGGCGGAGATCGGCGCCTAGAGTCGATCCCGACGGGTGGTCGGTAGCAATTCGAACGCCGGTCCGCATGCGGGCCGGCGTTCGTGCGTCCGTCGCCGGCGTATCGGGCCCGTGGCACACTTCGGCTCCGCACACTTCGCGCGCCGGCCGGATACGAGAGGAGCCGATCCATGGGCGAGACCATCGCCCGCAACCGCAGAGCGCACCACGAGTACAGCGTCGAGGACACCTTCGAGGCTGGCATCGTGCTGCGGGGAACCGAGATCAAGAGCGTGAGGGCTCACAAGGTGAGCCTCGCGGATGCGTATGCGCGGATCGAGAAGGACGAGGCGTGGATCATCGGCCTTCACATCGCCCCGTGGGAGAGCGCCGATGTGCGCTTCAACCATGAGCCCAAGCGCGCCCGGAAGCTGCTCCTCCATCGCTCGGAGATCGATGAGCTGCTGGGCAAGACCAAGGCCAAGGGCCTGACGCTCGTCCCGCTCGTGATCTACATCAACGATGCGGGCAAGGCGAAGCTCCAGCTCGGTCTTGCCCGCGGCAAACAGACCTGGGATCGCAGGCGCGAGATCCAGGAGCGGGACGCGAAGCGCGACACGGAGCGCCAGCTGGCCGACGCCCGGCGGCACTAGGACCCGCGGTCGATCATGGGGCGATAACGGAGGACCTGATGCGGCTTGCGCGGATGATCCAGGCGGTCGATGCGCACGCGGCCGGCGAGCCGGGTCGGGTGATCGTCGGCGGCGTGCTCGACGTCCCCGGCGCCACCATGTTCGAGAAGATGCGCCACCTGGCCGAGCACGGTGACGGATTGCGCCGGATGATGCTCCGCGAGCCGCGCGGCTACCCGGCCCTGTGCGCGAACGTCATCCTGCCTGCGACGGATCCCGCGGCCGATGCCGGGTACGTGATCATGGAGCAGGTCGAGTACCCGGGCATGTCCGGCACGAACACGATCTGCGTGACCACGGTCCTGCTCGAGACCGGGATGCTGGCGATGAGCGAGCCGGTCACCGAGGTCACGCTCGAGGCACCTGCGGGCCTCATCCGCATCCGGGCGACGTGCGCCAACGGCAAGGTCACGGGTGTCACCTTCCGCAACGTCCCTGCGTTCGCGACCCACCTCGACACGCCGGTCGAGGTTCCCCAGCTAGGCACGGTCACCGTCGATGTCGCGTACGGCGGCATGTTCTACGTGATCGCGGATGCGGAGGCGCTGGGCTTCCAGCTGGTGCCCGATGAGGGACGGGACATCACGCGGGTGACCGAGATGATCAAGGCGGCGGCGGCCGAGCAGCTTCCGGTGGTCCACCCGGACCAGCCCGGCTTCGCCGGGATCACCATCGGCCAGCTCTCCGGACCGCCGCACGACCCCCGGAACTCGTGGCGCAACGTGACCACGGTCTCGACCGGCGTCGTCGACTGGTCGAAGCCCTCGACCTGGACCGGCGTCATCGACCGATCCCCGTGCGGGACGGGTACCTGCGCCAAGATGGCGGTGCTCCATGCCAAGCGCCGCCTCGGCATCGGCGAGGACTTCCGGCACGAGGGGATCCTCGACACGGTGTTCACCGGCCGGCTCGAGGAAGAGCGCCTGGTCGGGGAGCGAGCGGCGGTCGTCCCGTCCATCACGGGCACGGCGTGGATCACCGGGTTTGCGAGCTACGTGGTGGACCCCTCCGACCCGTTCCCGGAGGGGTTCACGGTCGGCGACCTGTGGTAGGCGATCGGCGCCGCAGGTAGCACCGGCTGCGGTGGAACCTCGTCACTGCGTCGACTGCGAGCCGTCGTCCGCCCGGCAAGACTCCCGCGTACGGACGTCGATCGCCATCGGGACGCTCCTTTCGTTTGGCCAGCCGCTCGATTGGGTGGATTTCGAGCTCTCTGAGCCGGAAACCGCCCTCAACGCGCCATCAGGGACGATATAACCGGACCATAGTCCACTATCACGCGTGAACGCCCCTGGCGGTGAGCGAACGTCAGATCGCGATCTCGAGGACCACCATCGACCAGCCCGGCAGCCGAACCCCATCGGTGTCGATCGCGGCACCGTCGTTCGATGCGAGCGCGATATGCCACGGGCCGGATCCCACAAGCGGGATGGCTTGCGACTCCGCGCGCATGTTCGCGACGAGCTGCAGGTTGCCTCGCCCCGCGACGAGCCAGCGCGCCGCCGCGTCGTGCCGGACGTCCGGGCGCGATCCGTCCCGCAGCTCAGGGTGAGCCGCGCGGAACGCGATCAGCTGCCGGTACCACGCGAGCATCGAGGCGTGTGGTTCGGCACTTCGCTCCGACCAATCGAGGCGCGAGCGCTCGAAGGTCTCGGCGGCCTGCGGATCCGGGACCTCGATCCCGTCTCGCAGGAAGGCTGGGAACTCGCTCTGTCGACCGTCACGGATGGCCGCCCCCAGCTCCTCGTTCTGATGGTCGGTGAAGTACTGGAACGGCGCGGACGCGGCCCACTCCTCGCCGGCGAACAGCAACGGAACGAACGGCCCGAGCAGCACCAGCGCCGCACCGACCTTCGCGGCGTCGATGGGCACCAGGTGCCCGATCCGCTCACCGGCCGCGCGGTTGCCCACCTGGTCGTGGTTCTGGAGGAACCCGATGAATCGCATCGCCCCAAGGTCGCCGACCGGCCGCCCGTGGGTTCGGCCACGGAACGGCGAGTAGCGCCCGTCGAACACGAACACCCGCCGCAGGGCAGTCGCAACGTCCTCGACACCCCTGTACTGGGCATGGTAGGCGTCAGCCTCCCCGGTCAACGCGACGTGGATCGCGTGCCGGTAGTCGTCGTTCCACTGGGCGTCGAGGCCGTAGCCGCCGTGATCGACGTCCCGCACAAGGCGAGGATCATTGAGGTCGCTCTCCGCCGTCACGACGAGGGTGCGGCCGAGCCGTTCCCCGAGGGCATGGACCGATGACGCGACGGCCTCGAGGATATGAACGGCGGATCGATCGAAGATCTCGTGCACGGCGTCGATCCGGAGTCCGTCGGCGTGGTAGTCCTCGAGCCACAGCCGGGCGTTGTCCAGCACGAATGCCCGCACCTCGTCCGAGCCGGGCCCGTCGAAGTTCACGGCCTCGCCCCACGGTGTCCCGTATCGATCGCTGAAGTACGGCCCGAAGCGGGTCAGGTAGTTGCCGTCCGGCCCGAGGTGGTTCCAGACCACGTCCACGAGCACCACAAGTCCGTGCGCATGACAGGCGTCGATGAGCCGCTTGAGGCCGTCGGGGCCGCCATATGCATGGTGCGGCGCGAACAGGTCCACGCCGTCGTAGCCCCAGCCCCGCTCGCCCGGGAACTCGACGACGGGCATCAGCTCGACGTGGGTGATCCCGAGCTCGACGAGGTCATCGAGCCGGCCGGCCACGCCATCGAACGTGCCGGCGGACGTGAATGTGCCGACATGAACCTCGTAGATCACGGCCTCGTCGAGGTGCGGTGCATGCCAGGCTGCGTCCGACCAGGTGAACGACCGATGGTCAACCGTCCGCGACAGCGCGTGAACGCCGTTCGGCTGCGACGGCGACCTCGGATCGGGAAACGGCCCGGCGCCGTCGACCAGGAAGCCGTAATCGACACCGGCTCTTGGCGCCTCGATCTCCGCCTGCCACCAGCCGCCGGCATCGCGCTCCATCCGGTGGACTGTTCGCTCCCCTCCGGACCCATCCCCTCCGTTCGCGATCACCAGCTCGACCCGTTCCGGGCGCGGGGCCCAGACGCGGAACGTCGTCACTCGGCCGGCTCCCTGACGAGCAACGCGACCGGGAACCGACCGAGCAGCCGGTCGACCGGGTGCCCCGTGCGACCACCCACGTGCACCTCGCCGGTCAGCTCGTCACGCCACCGTCCGGGTGGGAGCGAGATCCGCGTTCCCTCCCGAGCCCGTCCGCGGCGGGTGCCGAAGCGCGGCACGATGGTTGCGACGGCACCGGATCGGATGAACGCGACGACGCGGTCCGCCTCGGGCCCGGTCGCGGTCAACGGCGTGTAGGTCGCGTCAGCCCCGAATGCCTCGGCCAGCCGGGCTCGAACGGCGAGCGCCGCCCGCAGAACCGCGAGCTTCGGGCTGCCGGGCTCTGCGGGATCAGTCAGGCGGGCGGCCAGCTCCTCCGGCGTCGGCGGCCGGTCTCCCGACAGGTCGGCGAGCAGCCGCCGACGCAGGTGCATATCGACGGGACGCCGGTTGTCCGGATCGACGAGGCTCAGGTCCCACAGGTCCGTGCCCTGGTAGATGTCGGGCACACCCGGCGATGTGAGCTTGAGCAGGAGCTGGGCCAGCGAATTGACGCGCCCGGGCCGGAGGATCTCGGTCACGAAGTCGTCGAGCGATGCCCGGAAGGCGGCGTCACCGAGAAGCCCCTCCGCGAACGCGATCACGGCCGTCTCGTAGGCTTCGTCAGCGCTCGTCCACGAGGTGCGCAGCTTGGCCTCGCGGAGGCCCTTGACGAGATAGGGGCCCAGCCGGTCCATCCCGATCGGCCACGCGCCCACGAGCGTCTGGTACAGCAGGTACTCGGCGTGACCGTCGGGTCCGTCGTCGCTGCGGTAGGGGTCCCCCATTCGACGCCAGAGGCCGACCACGCGCGTCCATTCGTCGGGCATCCCGGAGAGAACGCTGATCCGGGCTCGCACGTCCTCGCTGCGCTTCGTGTCGTGCGTGGACGTCGTGAGCATCGCCAGCGGCCACCGCTCCTGGGCCAGCTGGTTGGCCTGGTGGAATGCGGCTGCAGACGTCCCGAACGACCCTGGATCTCCGCCGACCTCATTGAGGGACACGAGCCGCAGGTCCCGGTAGAACGCGGTGTCCTCGACGCCCTTGGCCATCACCGGTCCGGTCAGCTGCTGGAACCGGAGCGCCAGCTCCTCCTCGGCCTCATCACCGGGCCGTCGCAGAAGCAGCAGGTCGCCAAGGATGTCGAACAGATCCGCGGGAAGGTCCGGTCGCAGGCCCTTCGCCGCCTCGACGGCCGTCGCGACGACCGTCTCGTCCTCCGCAGCGACGACGGGGAGGCGTCGGCCATCTTCCGACTCGTCGACACGGACGTAGGTCCGGTAGACGGGGAACGCGACGAGCAGCGCGCGCAGCGCATCGTGCAGATCGTGTCGGGTGTGGTCTCGATGGCGGCGGAGGCGTTCCAGGACGTCCAGCAGCAGTGCCGTCAGGCGTCCGAGCTCTGATCCGAGCACCTCGTCCAGCACCGCCTGCTTGGCCTCGCGCGCGATGTCGGCGAAGGGGCGCTCCTCTCCCGTGACCTGCGCGCGAAGATCGGTCAGCCCGGCTTCGCCGTCCGGATCGACGAACAGCCCGTTGACTCGCCGCAGGAACTCGTAGCCGCTCGTGCCGGAGACCGGCCAGCTCCGCCGGAGCTCCTCGCCGGGCTCGAGGATCTTCTCGACCACGATCCAGGCGCGCGGACTTGCCCATCGGAGCCGGCGCATATAGCCCTCCGGGTCCAGGAGCCCATCCGGATGGTCGATGCGGAGGCCGTCGAGGACACCGGCCGTGAGCCAGTCGAGCACGAGCGCGTGGGTCTCCGCGAACACACGCGGATCCTCGATCCGCAGGCCGACGAGCGTGGTCACGTCGAAGAAGCGGCGGTAGCCGAGGTCGCGACGAGCCGACCGCCACCACGACAGCCGGTAGTTCTGGCGCTCCAGCATCCGGTCGAACAGGTCGACGTCCGCGTTGGTCGCCGCGACCACGGCCTCGATCGCCTCGGCCACCCGCGGCTCGGTTGCGAGGGCGGCAAGCCTGCGGGTCAGGACCTCCTTGTCGCGATGCCGTCGCTCCCGGAGCGCCGGATCGACCACCGTGGATGGCGGCAGCGCGCCGAACGCGTCGGCAAGGAACGCAAGCTCGGCCGAGTCGGCGCGCTCGGCGGCGAGCGCCAGCAGCTCATCCAGGCTCCTCGGCGCGACCGGGAAGCGCTGGTCGTGATAGCGGACGGTGAACTGGCTCCCATCCCACTCGAGCCGCAGCTCACCGGCCTCGAGCACGCGGCCATAGTGGTCGCCGAGCACGGGCAGCAGCACGCGCTCTCGAAGATGTGGCTCGGGGTGTGCCCAGTCGACGTCGAAGGTCATCGCCCACCGGCTCGCCGGACCGTTCTCCAGGACGTCCCACCACCACGGATTCTGGGGCCCGATGGCCATGTGATTCGGAACCGTGTCCAGCACCTGGCCCAGCCCGTGCCGCCCAAGCGCCTCGCAGAACCGGGCATGCCCGGCCTCACCGCCCAGGTCCGGATTCACCTGGCGCGGGTCGACGACGTCGTAGCCGTGCAGGCTGCCGGGCATCGCCCGCAGGTATGGCGACGAGTAGACGTGGCTCACGCCGAGTGCCTGGAGGTACGGGGCGATCGCCGCGGCATCGTCGAAGTCGAAGGCCGGGGTCAGCTGGATCCGGTAGGTGGCGCGCGGCTCGACTCGTCGCGGCCCGGTGCCGGCGGGGAGCGGCTCGCCGGGGTCGGTCTTCTTCGTCACCCGACCCCTACTCGACCTGCTCCAGAACCACGACCGAGCGTCCGGCAAGCGGGACCTCGTCGCCCGGGCCATAGGTCGGGCCGCCGCTCGGGAATCCATCGTCGGTTGCCGTGTCGAGGACCGTCTGCCAGCGTTGCCCGCGATCGACCGGCAGCGTCGCCGATATGCCCTCGCTCCGGGCGTTGAACAGCAGGTAGAAGGTGTCGTCGTGAATCGGCTCGCCGCGCTCGTCGCGGGTGGGGATCGCGTCCCCGGACAGGAGCACGCCGAGATCCCGCACGAGGTCCCGGCCCCAGTGCTCCTCGGCCATCTCTACGCCGTCGGTGGTGAACCACTCGATGTCGACCAGGTCCTCGCCGTGGATTGGCCGGCCCTGGAAGAACTGGCGGCGGCGGAAGACCGGGTGGTCGGCGCGAAACGCGGTCAACCGTTGCGTGAACTCGAGGAGCCGCTCGTCCGCGTGCTGCCAGTCGTACCAGGAGCCGGGCTGGTCCTGGCAGTACGCGTTGTTGTTCCCGTCCTGTGTGCGACCGAGCTCATCACCGCCGAGCAGCATCGGGACACCCTGCGAGAGGAACATCGTGGCGAGCAGGTTCCGCTGCTGGCGGTGCCGGAGCGCGAGGATCTCGGGATCATCGGTCGGCCCCTCGACCCCGCAGTTCCACGATCGATTGTGGGATTCGCCGTCCCGGTCGTCCTCGCCGTTGGCCTGGTTGTGCTTCTCGTTGTAGGCGACCAGGTCGGCCAGCGTGAACCCGTCGTGCGCGGTGACGAAGTTGATGCTCGCGTGGGGGCGGCGCCCGGTCCCTTCGTACAGGTCCGAGCTTCCGGTCAGGCGATAGGCGAAATCCGCCATCGCGCCCGGCTCGCCACGCCAGAAGTCCCGGGCCGTGTCGCGATATCGCCCGTTCCACTCGGACCACAGGACCGGGAAGTTGCCGACCTGGTAGCCGCCTTCACCGACGTCCCACGGCTCGGCGATCAGCTTCACCTGGCTGATCACCGGATCCTGGTGGATGAGATCGAAGAACGCGGACAGCCGGTCCACCTCGTGCAGCTCGCGCGCGAGCGTGGACGCGAGGTCGAACCGGAACCCGTCCACGTGCATCTCGAGCACCCAGTACCGCAGGCTGTCCATGATCAGCTGCAACACGTGAGGATGGCGCACGTTGATCGAGTTGCCGGTGCCCGTGTAGTCCATGTAGTGGCGCCGGTCGTCGTTCATCAGGCGGTAGTACGCCTCGTTGTCGATGCCCTTGAAGGCGAGCATCGGCCCCAGATGGTTTCCTTCGGCCGTGTGGTTGTAGACGACGTCGAGGATCACCTCGATCCCGGCCTGGTGGAGCGTGCGGACCATCGCCTTGAACTCGCCCACCTGGTCGCCCGCCTGACCCGTGCTCGCGTACTCGTTGTGGGGCGCGAGGAAGCCGATCGAGTTGTAGCCCCAGTAGTTGCGGAGGCCGCGGTCCACGAGGTGCTGGTCATGGATGAACTGGTGGACCGGCATCAGCTCCACCGCCGTAACGCCGAGGCTCGTGAGGTGGCGGATGGAGGCGGGGTGCGCGAGGCCCGCATACGTTCCGCGCAGGGCCTCGGGGATCCCCGGGTGCGTCATCGTGAACCCGCGGACGTGCGTCTCGTAGATCATGACCTGGTACAGATCGCGGCGCGGGGAGCGGTCCTCCGACCAGTCGAAGAACGGGTTGATGACGACGGATCGCGGCACGTAGGGGGCGCTGTCACGGTCGTCGCGCGTGTCCGGGTCCCCGAAACGGTACGGGTAGACCGCCTCGTGCCAGTCCACGCCACCCTCGATGGCCTTGGCGTACGGGTCCAGCAGCAGCTTGGCCGGGTTGCACCGCTTGCCCTGGCCCGGGTCCCAGGGACCATGCACCCTGAAACCGTACTGCTGGCCGGGCGTGGCCGTGGGAACGTAGCCATGCCATACGTGGCCGGTTGTCTCCGGCAGGTCGAAGCGAGTCTCCACGCCATCGGGATCGAACAGGCACAGCTCGACCCGGTCTGCAACCTCGGTGAACAGGGTGAAGTTCGTGCCGGCGCCGTCGAACGTGGCGCCGAGCGGATACGGCCGGCCGGGCCAGATCGGCTCGGCGGCCTCCATCTCCGACATCATGGGCGTGCGATCGCCGGCTGGGTTCGGTCCGCCTACGTGTGCGCTCGCGTGCGCGATTCCGGGTCGGCCGGGATGGGCCGCACTCGTCCCCACGGCCACCTCCCTTCGACTTCTCCGGCCCCTGACGTGGTCCGAGGATAGCTTGGATCCAGCGCGCGATCGCCGGATTGAGCTGGAATCTGCGCTCCGGCACCGATGCCGGTGTCGTACGGGTGGATGCACTTGCCGCCTCGGCGAGCCAGGAGCGCGGCCACTCGCCTCATCCCGGCCGCGACACTGCGTGCGGTCGTCGGCGCCGCCCGGTGCTACCATTCGCCCCCCGAACGGTGGTTCGGTCCCGTGGGGATGCGTGGTCTCGACAGGGCTTAGCTGCCAGGGAACGCGAGCCGAGGTGCCGCCAGGCCTCGTTAAACCGGCGGCAAAACGAAGTAACTGCCAACAAGCAGCCTGCTCTCGCCCTCGCCGCTTAGGCGGTAAGGTGAGCGTGGAAGCGGCCTCCCCTTCGCGGGCCGTGGAAGCGTCACTCAGCGAAGGTGCAGCCCGGACGAGCGCCACGTAGGCCGGAGCGAAGCCCGATCTAGGGACACGTGACTGGGCCGGACGGAAGCCTGCCGATGGGCGTCCGACCGGCTGACGAAAACCATCGGACACGCTCGTAGTGGGTCCTGGCGAAGGGTTCTGGACGGGGAGTTCGACTCTCCCCCATCTCCACCATTACCCGATCTCGGTGCCACGCGCCGCGCGCCGCTGCCCGGCGGCAGGCCGCCGGGCACGGCGGCTCCGAGCTTCACCCACAGCGAATCAGACGTTCGCGGTCGCCGGTCCCGCTGCGTTCGCGGGTTCGGCCCGGAAGCGTGGCAGTGCGTCCGGGTGCTGGGCGCTGATGAAGGCGATGAGGCGTTCGCGGACGATGCATCGCAGATCCCACGCGGCACTCGAGTCCGCCGCGCTCATGAGCGCACGAAGCTCGACGGTCCGGTCGGTCGCGCCGGTGACCTGGAGCCCCCAGGCTGCGCCGTCCCAGAGTCCGGACGCATCGAGGACGCTCTTGAGCTCCGATCGGACCGCGTCGACCGGGACCGTGTAATCGGCATAGATCAACACCGTGCCCAGGATGTTCGCGGTTCGTCGCGTCCAGTTTTCGAACGACTGGCCGATCACCGAGGACAGCGGGACGATCAGCCGACGGAGATCCCAGATGCGGACGACGACGTAGGTGGTCGTGATCTCCTCGATCCGGCCCCATTCACCGTCGATCACGACCACGTCATCGAGCCGGACCGGCTGGGTGAGGGCGATCTGGATCCCGGCCAGCAGGTTGGAGAGGACAGGCCGGGCAGCGACACCGACGACGATCCCGACCACGCCGGCCGACGCGAGGAGGCTCGCCCCAAGACCCTCGGCGCCCGGGAACGTCAGCAGCATGATCGCGACCGTGATCACTGCGACGATCACCACGATCACCCTTCGCAGGATGGAGATCTGCGTCCGGATCGCCCGCGCCTCGAGATTGTCGCGTTCGTCGAGGTGGTAGCGGGCAAGGACGACGTCGTCGGCGACCCAGGTCAGCGCGACGATCGCCCAGGCGGCCGTTCCGATCAGCCCGAGCCCGGCCAGGTGACGGAGGGGGTCCCGGACGTCGAGTGGCAGGGGCACCAGGGGCAGCACGAGGATCAACGCGATGAGTGGGGCGAGCACGCGAGCGGGACGACGGACGTGCTCGACGAGCGACTCATCGATGACGCTGGTGGTTCGCTTCGTCGCCCGGTCGACGGCAGCAAAGAGGAGCCGATGCACGAGAAGACTGGCGATCACGACGAGGACGAGCACCCCGATCGACACGAGCCAGTCCTGCCAGTCCTGCGCGAGTTGGCCCATTGCCTGCCTCCCATCCTGGTTTCTGTCCGACGCCCCAGCCTAGCCCGAGCCGCGGAAACGCCTCGTCAGCAACTGGGCACCACGGCCACGCGAATCCCGCGACGCCGAGGTGCTACCATATTGGGCAAATGACCAATTCGGACCCTGGAGCGGGCCCCGGACGCGGCCAGATGACGCGCCGCAAGATCGCGATCGCGGCGGTTGAGCTCGTCGCGGAATTGGGCTGGGACGCGGTCACGACGCGCGCCGTCGCGACCCGGGCCGGCGTGAACCCGGCCCTTGTCCACTACCACTTCGGATCGATGGATGCCCTGCTCCGGGGTGCGGTCGTCTCGGCCATGGACGAGGAGATCGGGCAGGCGGCGCGGCCCTTCGTCGATGCTCCCTCGCTGGCGGCGGGCCTTTCCGGTGCCGCGGACGCGGTGGGCGCGTTCGATCCGCAGACCCCTGCGGCCAGCCTCCTGATGGAGGCGATGGTTCGGGCGATGCGTGATCCGCAGCTCGCCGAGATCATCGTGGGCAGCGTCCGCGAGTTCCGGGAGCTGGTGGCCAACCGCGTTCGCGGTGCTGCGGCCACCGGGGAATCGCCCGCCGACCTTCAGCCCGAGGCCACCGGCGTTCTCGTCGCCGCTGCGCTCGACGGCCTCCTGCTGCATCGAATCATCGATCCGTCAACCGACGTCGAGGGGTTCCGTGAGGTCCTGCTCCGTCTTGTCGCCACGCCACAACCAGTCGCGACCCCAGATCCCCGTGATCCCGCCCAAGGAGGCACGCAATGACCAGGGACTCCGGCCACACTCGACCGCATGATGCCGACGCAGCGACCCCCGCCGGGCGGACCGGCCAAGACGGCGCGACGGTCCGGTTCGAGGGCGTGTCGAAGACGTTCGGGACGGGCGATGTCGCGGTCCACGCGCTGCGCGGGGTCGACCTGGAGATCGCGGCCGGACAGTTCGTCGTCGTGCTGGGTCCGAGCGGTTCCGGCAAGACGACGCTGATGAACATCGCAGGCGGGATCGAGTCCGCGACCGACGGTCGGGTCAGGGTCGGCGACCGGGATCTCGGCGGCCTCGACGACGAGGCGCTGACGACCTTTCGGCGCGAGGACGTGGGCTTCATCTTCCAGTTCTTCAACCTCGTCCCGACCTTGACCGCCGTCGAGAACGTGGCGCTCGTGGCCGAGCTGGTCGGCAAGGGTGAGACCGATGCCCGTGCCGCCCTCGACGCGGTCGGGCTGAAGGATCGCGTGGATCACTTCGCCAGCGCGCTCTCCGGCGGGGAGCAGCAGCGCGTCGCGATCGCCCGGGCGCTCGTCAAGTCGCCCGAGATCCTGCTGTGCGATGAGCCCACCGGCTCGCTCGACGCCGACGTTGGTCGCTCGGTCCTGGGCGTCATCCACCGGCTGGCCCGGACCGATGGCCGGACGGTGATCCTGGCCACCCACAACTCGATCATCGCGACGATGGCGGACCGGGTCCTGCGCCTCCGCTCGGGAGAGATCGTGGACGACGTGATCCAGGCAAGCCCGGTCCGTCCCGAGGAGGTGACCTGGTGAAGCTCCTGCGGCGCTCGATGATCCGGGAGATCCGGGCGCGCCGCGGCCCGTTTCTGGCCGTGGTCGTTACGGTCGTCCTCGGCGTCGCCCTGTTCGGCGCCTCGTACGACGCCTTTCTCAACCTGACAGCCTCGTACGAGCAGCTGTATTCCGAGACCCACTTCGCGGCCGTCACGGCCGTCGGCGGGAACCCGACAGACGTTGCGGCGGCAGCCGCGGCTGTCCCCGGCGTCGACGCGACCACGACACGGTCCGTCTCGGACACGCCCATCCGCGTGGGTGATCATCAGCTGCTCGGACGAGCGATCGGCCTCCCCGCCGACGGCAGCAACGCCCCCGTGGACGACGTCCTGGTGCTCGACGGCGGACGCCTCGATCCGGCGGTGCCGAACGGCATCCTGGTCGAGAAGCACATGGCAGACCACTTCCAGCTGGTGCCGGGCGACTCGATCCAGATCCTCGGCGCGTCGGGCTGGCAGCAGCTCCAGGTCCTGGGTGTCGTCTTCTCGCCCGAGTACATCTGGCCGGCCAAGAGCCGCCAGGAGGTGTTCGTCCTGCCCAGCGACTTCGGTGTGATCTTCGCGCCCGAGCCGCTCGTCGCCGGACTGGCGCCGGACACGGTCCACAGCCAGGCGCTGGCGTACATCCCGGCCGATCAGGCGGGGAGCGCGACTGAGCCCGCGAGCGCCGCGATGAGCAGCGCGGGCGCGCTGGACGTCATGACCAAGGCCGAGCAGCCATCCAACGCCACGCTGCAGGAGGACGTGAGTGGGTTCGGCGAGCTGTCGCTCGCGTTCCCCATGATGTTCCTCGGTGCGGCCGCCTTCGCCACGTTCGTGATGCTCGGCCGGATGATCGCATCGCAACGGGCGATCATCGGCACGTTGCGGGCCAACGGCATGGACCGCAGGACGATCATCGTCCACTACACCAGCTTCGGCCTCGCGGTCGGCGTGGTCGGAGCGCTGATCGGGGCTCTCCTCGGGGCGCTGCTGGCCGGCGTGATCAGCACGCTCTACACGGGCGAGCTGGGCATCCCCAGCCGGGTCACCGACATCCGCCTGACCACCGTGCTCGAGGGCGTCACGATCGGGATCCTGGCCTCGGTGGCGGCCGCGTTCATCCCGGCCCGCCGGGCGACGTCACTCAGTCCTGCCGCGGCGATGCGCGGCCTCGTACCCATGGGCCAGGGACGGGAGAGCCTGCTCGAACGCGTGGTTCCGCCGCTCCACCGGCTGCCGGTGCGGTGGCGGGTCGCCATCCGGGGCATCGGCCGGCATCCCCAGCGAAGCCTCGCGACCATCGGCGGCGTCGTGATGGCGTCGACGCTGATCCTCGCGTCGTGGGGGATGATCGACACGATCGACATCCTGATGCATCGCCAGTTCGTGGACATCACCCGGGAGGACGCCTCCGTCTACTCCGTCTCCCCGGTCACCCAGCAGTCACTCACCGCCATCGGCGCCGTCGACGGGGTGGCCGCGGTGGAGCCCGGCGCGGAATGGAGCGTCGCCGTCGCATCGAGCTCGGGGACGTACCTCACCCAGCTCACGGCGCTCGAGCCGGGAACCACGATGCACGGCTTCTACGATCAGGGCTGGTCCGAGATCTCACTGCCCTCGCAGGGCGTCCTCCTGGGCTCTGCGCTGCGGGATCGGCTGCATGTCGCCGTAGGCGAAACCGTGCAGCTCAGCCTCGCGACCCAGGCCGAGCTGGGCGGCTCGTCCGGGGCCGGTGCCGGCGCGCTCTCCGTGAACGCGGTGGTCGCCGGGTTCGTCAACGAGCCGCTGGGCACGCCGGTGTACGCATCACTGCCGTATCTCGAGGCGCTCGTCGGTCCCGCGGTTCCCGGGTCCGCCGCGATCGAGAACGTCGCGCTCGTCCGCTACGCGCCCGGCGCGGACGCCACGGCGGTCGCGTCGCAGCTGCGTTCACTCGACGGCATCGCGGTGGTTGTCGACAACCATGCCCTGTTCGACCTGATGAACCAGTTCCTCGGCCTGTTCTACGTGTTCATCGGCGTGATGGTGGTCCTGGGCGGGATCCTCGCGTTCGCGCTGATCTACAACACGCTCGTCGCGAGCATCTCCGAGCGAGCGATCGAGATCGCCGTGCTGCGCACGCTGGGCATGCCCAGCCGCACGATCTCGCGCCTGATCACGGGCGAGAACATGCTGCTGACGGCGATCGGCCTCGTGCCGGGCCTGCTGATCGGGTACCTGGTCTCGGCCGTGTTCATGGCCTCGTTCTCGTCGGACATGTTCCGGTTCGACCTCCAGGTGCGCCCGACCACGCTGCTGCTCACGGCGCTCGCGATCGTCGTCACGGGCCTGCTGTCGCAGATCCCGGCGCTTCGCGCGGTACGCAACCTCGAGCTCGGGCGGATCGTCCGCGAGCGGGCGACGTAACGCTGGGTGGCATGGCGGCGACCTCCCGGCAGGCTCGGGCGGGCGCTCTCGCGCCCACTCGCCCTGTTCGCGCCGACGCACGTGGCGCATCAAGCCGGCCGCCATGAACGGGCTTGCGGCTCGAAACGCGTCCTTCGGGCCCTGATCCGCGAGCCTGGCGTCGCCGTTGACGCACCCGGTGAGTCGCGGCGCGTCGCAAGTCACGACAGGTCAAGGCGGATCGCGGTCGCGGCAGATCGCGGTCCCGGCACAGGGATGGAACCAGCCGGGGGCCGTCAGCCGATGCTGCGGAGCACCCGGGGCAGCCAGGCGGCCAGCGTCGCTGCGCGCATCACCATCAGGACCAGGAACGCCAGCCACAGGCCGTGATTGCCCCAGGCAGGCACGGCAAACGCCGCCACGAGGAGGTACACGGCGAGGGCGATCGCCATGCCGTTGCGCATCTCCGCGGTCCTCGTCGCCCCGACATAGATGCCGTCGAGGACGTAGCTCCACACGGAGACGAGCGGTGAGGCGACCATCCAGGGCAGGTACAAGGCCGCGGCCGCGCGAACCTCGGGCAGGTCCGTGAACAGAGCAACGATGGCCGACCCGAACGCGGCGTAGATGGCCGCCAGCACCGCGGCCAGGCCGAGACTCCACAGCGCCGCGGCGCGCGCCGCGGCGCTGAACGCCCGCCGGTCCCGTGCGCCGACCGCCCCTCCCACCAGTGCCTCGGCGGCGAACGCGAACCCGTCGAGGCCGTAGGCCATGATCGACTGGAGGTTCAGCAGCACCGCGTTGGCCGCGAGGGTGAGGTCGCCGAGCCTGGCGCCCTGCACGGTGAACCATGCGAACGCGAAGACCAGGCACAACGTGCGCAGGAAGATGTCGCGGTTCACGCGCACCAGGGCGAACAGCCGGGCGCGCTCGAACAGGCGCCTCCGCTCCCAGCCGGTCCGGCCGGGCAGGGTCCGCAGGATCAGCCACAGGCCGAGCCCGCTGGCAGCGTAGTCGGCGATCACCGAGGCGCCGGCGACGCCCGGCACGCCCCAGCCGAGCCCGACCACGAACCACAGGTCGAGCACGATGTTGAGGCCGTTCGTGAGCACGAGCAGGACGAGCGCCGTCTTCGGCCGCTGCATGCCGAAGAGCCAGCCCAGCAGCGCGTAGTTGGCGAGCGTGGCCGGCGCACTCCAGATCCGTACTGCGACATAGCCGGCGGCGCTGTCGTCGACCGCAGGGCTCGCGCCGACCAGCCCCAGCGCCATCGATCGGATCGGTCCCTGGAGCGCAATCAACAGGAGTCCCAGCGCGGCCGCGGTGAGCAGGGCCCGTCCGAGCACGGCGCGGATCTCGGCATCGTCATCTGCCCCTCGCGCCTGGGCGACGAACCCGGTCGTGCCCATGCGCAGAAAGCCGAACCCCCAGTACAGGAAGCTGAAGATCGTCGAGCCGACGGCGACCCCGCCGAGGTAGGCGGGGTCCGGCAGGTGACCCACGACCGCGGTGTCGACGGCGCCCAACAGCGGCACCGAGACGTTGGACACGATGATCGGTGCTGCCAGGCGGAAGACGCGGGCGAACGAAGACTCGCGGTCCCGGGGCTCGTCAGCGGTCGTCATCGCGTGCGAGCTCGACCGATCACCCGGGTCCGATCATGGGGGCCGGCGGGACGGCCTCGGCCCGGGTCGTGCCGGTTATGCCGCGGACAGACGTGCTGCGGTGGCGGATGATGGCTGGCGGGACGACATGGGAACCTCCGGGCGCTGACTGTCGGCCAACCTTACTGCGGCCGCAGCGGGGTGGGCTCCCGTGTTCCCCCAACCGGCGGCGTCAGCTGAGCTGCGCGGCCGCCGTCAGCAGGAGAACCAGCACGCCGAGGGCTGCCATCCCGTCCATGGCCAGGGTGAGGAACTCGATCGTGCGTCCCAGTCCCGCCTCACTCGTGTTCGGGAGGCCGGCTGCCAGCCGGTCGATGCCGACCCCGAGCGCGACCATGGCGACGATCACCAGGTGCTTGACCAGCATCAGCGTGGACCACGTGGACGCGAATGAGCCAACCCCCGCGTAGCGCCCGTCCCTGACCAGCAGGTAGATGCCGGTGATGATGAATGTGACGATCCCGGCCAGCACGATGGGCAGGGCCCGGCGCTCGATTGTCTGCACCACCCCGGCGAGCGTGGGTCCGGCGAGCGAGCGCCCGAGCGCGGGAAGGACGATCCGGGACATGATCCCGTAGTACCCGAGGACCACGACCATGGCGAGCGCGTGGAGCCAGAGAGCGATGAGGTGAGCGGCGTCCATGTGATCCTCGGGGCGGGGTGGGCCGCAGGCGACCGGCATGGTCGTCCGCCGCCGAAGGATGCCGTTCGGTCGGTCGCCTCGCCTAGCGCCCGATGGCCCGGTCTGCGTGGGCCGGGTCACCCCGTCCCACGGCCGATTGGACGGGCCTCGGTCCCATCAGGTCCCGCTGCGCTCGGCCGCCGGCGTCCCGGGACCGGAGCGGCCCGGCAATGGCACGGTCGCCGCCGCGATCCCGGCCAGCACGAGCCCCCCGCCGACGAGCTGCGGCGCCGACGGCCGCTCGCCCACGAGGATCGCGGCCAGGACGGTCGCGGTGATCGGGTTGAGCAGCAGGAAGGCGGCCGTCCGCGCAGCCGGGACGAGGCGGACGCTCGCGACCGTGAGCAGCTGGCCGGCAACGGCCACCACGGCGAGCCAGCCGATCGCTGCGGTCGGGACGACATCGAGACGCGTCGGGACGAGCGACGCCGGGTCGCCGAGGAGGACGAGCGTCCCGAGCGAGACCGTGCTCACGGCAAGCGTCGCGAGAGCGATGGTGGTTCCCTCGAGCCCGTTTGAACGCGACCAGCGTCGACCGAGCAGGAGATACAGCGCGAACGACACCGCGGCAAGCAGCCCCCACGCCAGACCGGCGCGATCGGCAGACACAGGGTCGAGCTCGGCGAGCAGCGCTGTGCCCGCAAGAGCGAGGACGAGGCCCCCGAGCACCCGGCGCGTGAGGCCTTCGGGCAGGAGCAACGGGGCCAGCGCCGCCGCGAGGACGGCGTACAGACCGGCAACGAACGAGGCGACCGTCGCGCCGACGTGGGAGACGGCCAGGTTCATCGACGCAAGGAAGATCGGGCCACCGAAAAGCGCGATCAGGACCAGGCGCACGGCGCGGTGGCCGGTGGCCGGCATCGCGGCGCCCGCCGCACGTGCACGCGTGGTCAGCAGCGGAGCCCAGCGGAGGATCGAGAGCAGGAGGACGAGCGCCGCCAGCCCCACCACGCTGCGGTAGAACGCAACGGCGATCGGAGAGAACGATCGAAGTGCGAGTGCCGTGGCGACGTATGCGGAACCAAAGCCCGTGGCGGCGAGCGCCGCGAACAGCTCGCCGGTGTGGGCTCGGCTCGCGATCGGTTCGGTCATGGGATCCATGGTGGCGGGTCGGCCGGACGGCGATCTGGTCCGCGCGTGCCACCCGTTGGCATCTCGGCCACACTAGGCGACATGATCGCGGGAAAGGTCCGGGTGCTCGTCGTGGACGACGAACCCCCGATCATCGAGCTGATCAGCGGCTATCTGGCACGCGAGGGGTATGCGGTCGCCTCGGTCGGCGACGGCCTCGTCGCCCTCGAGACCATCCGCTCGACGGCGCCCGACATCGTCATCCTCGACGTGATGCTGCCCGGTCTCGACGGGGTCGAGGTCTGTCGCCGGCTGCGCGCATTCTCCGATGCCTACGTCCTGATGCTGACCGCACGGGGCGAGGAGATCGATCGGATCATGGGCCTGACGGTGGGTGCGGACGACTACCTGGTCAAGCCGTTCTCGCCCCGTGAGCTCGTCGCGCGCGTCAAGGCGCTCCTGCGTCGCCCACGTCCGGGTACCGCCGCCGCTGCGGCCAGTACCCGCAGGCCTTGAGATCGACGAGCCACGCCACGTCGTTCGCGTGGACGGGTCCGTGCTCGATCTCACCGCCCTCGAGTTCAACCTGCTCGCAGCCCTTGCGCGCGATCCGGGCGTGGTCATCGGTCGCCAGGCGTTGCTGGACCAGGTCTGGGGACGCGAGTTCGTCGCCGACGACCACCTCGTCGATGTCCACATCGCCAATCTGCGGCGCAAGCTCGGCGACGACCCCGCCCGGCCACGGTTCGTCGAGACCGTTCGCGGCGTCGGCTACCGGCTCCGGGAGTCAGGCTGATGCTGCCGAGCTCCCTTCGGGCGCGGCTCCTGTTCGCCTTCCTCGCCGTCGTCGCGGCCGCGCTCGGCACCGTTGAGGTCGCTGTTCTCCTGGTCGGCCCGGGCTATTTCGCGGAGGCGATGGGCCACATGCCCGGCGACCCGATGGGAGAGGCGATGGGAGAGGCGACCCTGATCGCGTTCACCGATGCGACGCGGCAGGCGCTCATCGCGGCGACGGTCATCGCGGTCGCAACGGCGATCATCGTCAGCCTCGCGGTCGCCGCCCGGATCGCGCGCCCGGTCAGCGCGCTCGCCGCCGCGGCGCGTCGCGTCGCGCGCGGGCAGTACGTCGGCCGCGTGCCCACCAACGAGCCCGGCGAGCTCGGGGAGCTCGCGACGTCGTTCAACGAGATGGCCAGCTCGCTCGAAGCGACAGAGCGTCGGCGAATCCAGCTGGTCGGCGACGTGGCACACGAGCTGCGCACCCCGCTGACCACGCTCGACGGGTACCTGGAGGGCCTCGAGGACGGCGTCATCGAGCCGACGTCGGAAACATGGCGGCTGCTGCGGACCGAGACCGCCCGGCTGACGCGGCTGGTGGCGGACCTCTCGGAGCTGTGGCGTGCGGAAGCTCGGCAGCTGCCGCTCCGGATCGACACGATCGACGCAGGAGCGGTTGCGGCCGAGGTCGCAGAGGAGTTCGCACCGCGGGCGCTGGCACGCGAGATCAGGATCGAGGTCGCCGCGGGCCACGTCGTGGCAACCGCCGACCGCGACCGGGTCTCCCAGATCCTCTCGAACTACCTGTCGAATGCCATCCGCCATGCCCCGGACGGCTCGATGATCCAGCTGACCGTGGACGCCACCCCGACCGGCGTCCAGATCCGGGTCGTCGACGAGGGCCCGGGCCTCGCACGCGAGCAGCTCGAGGCCGTGTTCGAGCGGTTCTACCGGGTCGATCCTGCACGCAGCCGGGCGGCGGGCGGTGCGGGGATTGGCCTCGCCATCGTGCGCGCGCTGTCGATCGCCATGGGCGGTCGTGCCTGGGCAGAGAGCGCCGGCCCGGGGCGTGGCGCGACGTTCGTCCTGGAGCTGCCGCGCGCCTGATCGGGCTGCCTTGGTCGAATCTTGAGGGACGCTTGCTGGTCCCTCCACGTGTCCCATACACGCCTGAGCGAGCCTTGTCGCAGGGCCGGTGCGTCCCCACCGGCGGCGGACAAGGAGTCAACGATGATGACCGGCTGGACGATGGGGCTCGAGGGGTGGCTCTGGATGGGAGCCTGGGCCCTGGTACTCGTCCTGGTGGTCTGGCTCCTCGTTCGCGAGCCTCACCGCCCGCGCCCGGACGATCCGGTGGCCGTGCTGCGCGGCCGCCTGGCTCGCGGTGAGATCACGGCCCACGAGTTCGAGCGGGCGCGCCGCCTGCTCAATTCGTGATCCAGCACATGGAGACCACCACCGTCCGTCGCGAGCCCGCGCTGGTGTCGAACGCGGAGCTCGCGCTGGCGGTGGCCGAGGCCGGCTACCAGACCGACGCCAGGACACTCGAAATCATTCCCGCCGGCGAGGTCCGTGGCCTGATCGGCCGGCTCCTCAGGAGAGCATCGTGAACGAAGCACAGACGACCGCACGACACGCGATCCCGTCGTGGCTGATCATCCTGATCGCCGTAATTGCCCTTGCCATCGCGACCGCAGCGCTCACCGCGACCCTCGTGGGTCGTGCGTCCGTTGGTGGGTTCTTCGGCGGCATGATGGGCGGCGGGGGGGACGCCTCCGGGCCGGGGGGAGGCGTGATGGGCGGCTACGGCGCAGGCGCGGCGCCCGGCGTCACGGGTGACGCACAGCCAGGTGACCCGGGGTTCGTGCCCGGAACCACCACCGCGCCGAGGGTTGTCTCCGTGGTCGCCGGACCCGGCTACTCATTCAGCCCGTCAGTGATCGAGGTCGCCCGTGGCGAGACGGTCACGTTCCAGGTCACGACGGTGGGTCCGCTGGTCCATGAGTTCATGGTCGGTCCCGCGGACGCCGTCGCAACTGACCAGGAGGGGACACCGGAGATCGCCGACATCGGGATGATGCAGACGAAGTCGGTCACCTACACCTTCGATGGATCGGGCCCGTACGCCTTCGCTTGCCACGCGGACAACCACTACGAAGCTGGGATGCACGGGGTGATCTCGGTCATCGACTGACGAGCGCGGTCCCTCGGGCCGTCCTCTTCGTCGCCGTCCCGGTCGCGCCCGCTTGACGGGTCCGCAATCCTTGAGGGGAGTATCACGATGGCACACCCCCCCGAGCATCTTGACGGCCCGCAGCCGCAGCACGCTGGCCACGAAGGACATGCTGGTCATGACGAGCCCGCGGGCCACGACAAGCATGCAGGCCACTCCGTGGCCATGTTCCGCGACAGGTTCTGGCTGAGCCTGCTGATCACCCTTCCGGTACTGATCTGGAGCCGCGATCCCCAGGATTGGCTCGGCTACCAGGCCCCGGTCTTCATTGGATCCGACTGGATCGCGCCCGTCCTCGGCACGATCGCGTTCCTGTACGGGGGCGTCGTCTTCCTCCGCGGCGGGGCCGGCGAGCTGCGGGACCGGCAGCCGGGGATGATGACGCTGATCTCGCTCGCGATCCTCGTCTCGTTCGTGGCCAGCTGGGCGGGAACGCTCGGCCTGTTCGAGGTCGAGATCTGGTGGGAGCTCGCCAGCCTGATCACGATCATGCTGCTCGGACACTGGCTCGAGATGCGCTCGATCGCCCAGGCGAGCGGCGCCCTGGCCGCATTGGCCGAGCTGCTGCCGGACGACGCGGAGCGGGTGATCGACGGCGGGACCGAGACCGTGAGCCTGGGCGCGCTCGTCGTCGGCGACGTCGTGCTCGTGCGACCGGGTGGTCGAGTCCCGGTCGACGGTGAGGTCGCCGAGGGATCGGCTGACGTGGACGAGTCGATGATCACCGGGGAATCGCAGACGGTCGCAAAGCAGCCCGGAGATCATGTCGTTGCGGGAACCGTCGCGGCCGGCGGATCGCTCCGCGTCCGGGTCTCGGCCACGGGCGACCAGACCGCCCTGTCCGGGATCATGCGCCTGGTCGCGGAGGCACAGGCCTCGGCATCGCGCACCCAGGCACTGGCCGACCGCGCGGCCGCCCTGCTGTTCTACGTCGCACTGACCGCCGCGGTCGTCACACTCGTCGGCTGGTGGCTGCTCGGAGATCCAGCGGGCGCGGTCGTTCGCACGGCGACCGTGCTCGTGATCGCCTGTCCCCACGCCCTCGGGCTCGCCATCCCGCTCGTGATCGCCATCTCGACGTCGCTCGGTGCGCGAAACGGACTTCTGGTCAAGAACCGGATCGCCCTTGAACGCGCACGGGAGCTGGATGTCGTGATCTTCGACAAGACGGGAACGCTGACCATGGGCCGGCCCGTCGTCGCCGCCGTCTCTGCAACCGATGAAAAGGAGCTGCTCCGGCTCGCCGCCTCCGTGGAGGCAGACTCGGAGCACCCGCTTGCGCGGGCCATCGTCGCAGCGGCCACCGACCGCGGGATCGAGCCCGTCGGGGCGACCGGGTTCGAGGCGCTCGCCGGCCGTGGTGCCCGGGCCGTCGTGGACGGGCGAGAGGTCCTCGTGGGAGGGCCGCGGCTCCTGGAGGAGCAGTCGCTGCCCGAGGTCGAGGCGGCTGCAGCGTGGGCAGGTGAGGGACGCACCGTCCTCCACGTCATCTCCGATCGGGTCGTGATCGGCGCGCTCGCGCTCGAGGACGAGATCCGGCCGGAGTCCGCGGACGCCATTGCCAGGCTCCACGCGATGGGCATCAAGGTCGCGATGATCACCGGCGATGCGCAGGCCGTCGCCGACGCCGTGGCGCATCGGCTCGGCATCGATGAGGTCTCAGCCCAGGTGCTGCCCGCGGACAAGGCGGACGCCGTCCGGCGGTTCCAGGGCGGTGGCCGCAAGGTAGCGATGGTTGGCGACGGCGTGAACGACGCGCCTGCCCTGGCGACCGCTGATGTCGGGATTGCGATCGGGGCCGGCACGGACGTCGCCGTCGAGTCGGCCGGGATCATCCTCGTCCGAAGCGATCCACGCGATGTCGTCGGCGCGATCCGGCTGTCGCGGGCGACGTACGCCAAGATGGTCCAGAACCTGGTCTGGGCAACGGCATACAACCTCATCGCGATCCCGGTCGCTGCCGGGGTGCTCGTGCCGTGGGGCCTCGACCTGCCGATGGCCGTGGGCGCCCTGGCGATGAGCGCGTCCACGATCATCGTCGCGGCCAACGCCCAGCTGCTGCGCCGCCTCCGGCTGCGCGACGACGAGGCGGGTCAACCGAAGCGGGCTCCCGCAACGACGCCGGCCTGAGCCGAACCGGTCCGGCCCCGATCCATCCCGGGATTCCGGCGCTTCGATGATCGCGCGAACACCGTAGGCTTGCTTTCGAGCAGCTGAGGAGGTCGAGCGTGACAGATCGCCTGCGGGTCGCCGTCGTCGGGCCCGGGTTCATCGCACAACGGCACCTCGAGGTACTGAGCAGCGAGCCGGACGTGGAGCTTGTTGGGGTCGTGGGCCGGCGACTGGAACAGGCCGAACCCGCGGCGCAGCGATTCGGCGGACGGCCGTACGACCGCCTTGACGCGATGCTCGACGGGGAGCGCCCCGACGCCGTCTGGGTCTGCGTGCCGCCGAGCCAGCACGGGACGCTGGAGCGGTCGCTCATCGAGCGCGGGGTCCACCTGTTCGTCGAGAAGCCCCTCGCCGCCGACCTCGAGACGCCGGTCCGGATCAGCGACGCGATTGACGCCGCGGGCGTCATCGCCGGGGTCGCGTACCACTGGCGCGCCATGGACACGCTCCGCGAGGTCGACCAGATCCTGGCCACAAACCCCGCGCGAATGGTGACCGGGCACTGGCACGACACCATGCCGGACGTCGCGTGGTGGCGCGACCAGGCGACCAGTGGCGGCCAGATGGTCGAGCAGGCGACCCACCTCGTCGACCTGTCGCGGCGCCTCGTCGGCGAGGCGTCGGTCATCGCCTCGACCGCGGATCGCCACGACCACACGGAGCATCCCGGGATGGACGTCGCGGACGTGAGCGCGGCCCTGCTGCGCTACGACGCCGGCCAGACCGGAGTGTTCACCGCCACGTGCATCCTCGGCGGGACGAGCGCCCAGGAGCTGCGCCTGTTCTGTGACGGACTGGCGATCACGATCCGCCAACAGGGCGTGACCTACGAGGACGGGTTGTCGAAGGCCGTGACCACGACCGACGGGTTCACCGGCAGCCGCCGGTGGGGTGTCACGGCCACGCGGTTCATCCCGACCGGCAACGACCCGTTCCGCGATCAGGACCGTGCGTTCGTCGAGGCGATCCGGGCCGGAGACCGGTCAAGGCTGTTCAGCACCTACGAGGACGCAGTGCGAACGCATCGCCTGACGTGCGCCATTCGCGATACGGCGGCGACCACCTGAGCCCGGGAGCGCGCACTACGCGCTCTGCGGCACCGGCCGCACCACGGTTGGGTGCTCGTCGCCCAGGGCCATGCAGAGCCTCCTCCTCCTGGGTCATGTGGGGCCGCAGGATCGCATCCAGGCAAGGAGCACGCGCCGCAGGTCGGTGAGGTCCCCTGGTCAATGCTCTGGACCGCGATCATCCGCGATCGGCGGGCGATACGGATCGCCTCCGGAAGCCGGTACAGCCGATCGACCGTGATCACGATGTCGGCCGCCTCGGAGCTGGCCGTCGCGCCGCGAGCCCCCATCGCGACGCCCACGTCGGCGGCGGCGAGCGCGGGAGCGTCGTTGATCCCGTCGCCGACCATGACCAGCACTCCCGGGTGCTCTGCGCGCTCCTCGGCGACGGCGTCCACCTTCTCCGCCGGCGATCGCTCGGCCAGCACGGCATCGACGCCGATTGCGGCGCCGACCATGTCGGCGACGCCGTAGTGGTCGCCGGTCACATGACCGTACGTCGCACGCCTGCCAGGCCCAGCGAGCGGATGACGCGAGGCGTCTCCGGCCGGATCGGATCGTCGAGCACGAGCGCGCCGACGAGCTAGCCGTCCGACGCCACGTACACGCTGGTCGCGCCCTCGAGGCTCACCCGCCGGCGGACGTCTCGCGCCCAGGGGGCAAGAGGCGCGTCGGGGGACGTGAACTCGAGCGTGCCGGCAACCACGGCCGCACCCGCAACCACACCGCTGATCCCGCGGCCGGGAGCCTCGGTCACTCGCTCGGGGAGGCGCAGTGCCACACCTCGCTCGCGGGCGCCGCTCACGATCGAGGCGGCCAGCACGTGCGGTGACACCTGTTCCAGAGACGCAGCGAGGGCCAGGACCTCATCGGGCGAGCGCCCCGGCGCTGCCACGACGTCCGCGAGGTGCGGGCGCCCGGCGGTGAGGGTCCCTGTCTTGTCGAACAGCATCACGCTGGCCCGGGCGATGGTCTCGAGCCCACCGCCGCCCTTGACGATGATCCCGCGCTTCGCCGCCCGGCTGATCCCGGCCACGATCGCGATCGGCACGGCGAGCAACAACGGGCACGGCGTCGCGACCACCAGGACCGCGAGCGCCCGCACGGGGTCTCCCGACACGAGCCACGCGAACCCCGCGATCCCCAGCGTCAGCGGGACGAACAGCAGCGCGAAGCGGTCGGCCAGGCGGACGAACGGCGCCTTCGACGACTGGGCCGCCTCGACCAGCCGGACGATCCCCGCGTACGTGCTGCGCTCGGCGGTCGCGATCGCGACCAGGTCAAACGGCGCCCCCGCATTCACGGTCCCCGAGCTGACCGGCGATCCCGCTTCACGGGACGCCAGTCGCGCCTCACCGGTCAACGCGGACTCGTCGAGCACGGCGGTCTCGCCGACCACGGTCCCGTCGACGGGCACGACCTCGCCCGGCTTGACCAGGATTAGATCTCCGATCTCGACGTCGCCGATCGGCCGGTCGGTGATCGAGCCGTCCTCGTGGCGATGCACCGTCCGGGGTGCCCGGGACACGAGCGCGGACAGCTCCCGATGGGCGCGTCCGGCGGCGAATCGCTCCAGCCAGTCACCCGTAGCGAGCATCACCCCGATGACGGCTGCCGCCAGCGACTCGCCGAACAGGACGGCGCCCGAGGGAGCCGGACGGTCCGGGTCATCGACTGTTGCGACCCGCCGCCCTCGGTCCATTCGAGCCGAGCAGGGCGTCCGCCCACGCGCCGACGCCGGTCCAGACGCGCGGGACCCCGGCGGCCAGGAACGCCTCCCGTTTCGTCGTGCTCCCGACGGCGACGAACGGTGCCCCGGCGGCCTGCGCCATCTCGAGGTCGACGGTCGTGTCCCCGACGTAGACCGTGTCCGCCGCTGGGACGCCAAGCTCGTGCAGCGCACTGAGCAGCGCCTCGGGGTGGGGCTTGGAATGCGTCACGTCATCGGAGAAGCGCATCGCCTCGAACACACCCTCGAGGCCGAGTCGTTCGATGCTGGGCTCGACGACCCCCCGTGTCGAGGCGGTGACCAGCCCGAGACGAACGCCGCGGCGGCGGAGGCGGCGAAGCGCTCCGCGTGCCCACGGCAGCGCGCGTGGCCTGCCCCGCTGCATCTCCGCTGCCCAACGAGCCGCGACGTCGTCCCACAGGTCCTCGGGGATGCCGAGCTCGCGATAGGACCGCCGCCAGTCCGGCGTGTAGCGTTCGCGGAACCAGGTGCGGTCCATGCTGATGCCGAGCTCGCGCAGCACCGTCACATTGGCGCGGTAGATCAGGGGCAGCGTGTCGACGATCGTGCCGTCCCAGTCGAACAGGACGGCCATTGGCAGCGGGGGGCGGGATCGCACCGCCTGATCGTAGGCGAGGTGCCGCCGCGGCGCCTCACTTCGCCGGGAGCAAGCCGGGGCGGGGGCGAGATCAGCCGGCGATGCCGAGCATGATCGCGACCACACCGAAACCGCCGATGATGATCGCCGATCCGGCATTGAGCCCGCGGATCACCCGAGGCGTGAGACGGGCGCGCAGTCCGGAGACGAGCCCGGTGAGGAGCAGCCACCAGGCAGCCGAGCCGAGGAACACGCCGACAACCACGCTGCCGGCGCCGCCGAGGCCGCTGCTGCCGGCGCCGATGCTCGCGAACAGGGCGGCGAACGAGAGGATGGTGGCGGGGTTGGTGAGGCTGAGGCCGACGATGGATGCCCATGCGCCCGCGGGGTGGTCCAGCCGCCCAGGCTCGTGAGACGCCGGCTCAGCGACGGTCGCCGTGCGGGCCGCGCGCAGCGCCCGCGCGGCGAGGATAAGCAGCACCGCTCCGCCGACGATCCCGAGTGGTCGGTCGATCCCGACCAGGAGCTCGGTCACCGCTGTCAGGCCGAACGCCGCGACCGCACCGTAGGTCGCATCGGCGGTCGCGACCCCGAGCCCCGAGATCAGGCCGTGGGCCCAGCCGCGCTCGATGGTGCGCCGGATCACCAGCAGGCCCACCGGACCCAGAGATGCCGCGATCGCGAACCCGATCGCCAGCCCGCGCGCGAACAGCGCGACGTCCATCAGGCGTCCGCCGGCGCGGCCACACCCGGCGAAAGAACGAGCCCTTCGTCGGCGCGGGCGGGCAGCTCGTCGATCACCACCTCGCCGTCGCGATCGAGCGCCGTCGACAGCCGCACCGCCCATTCGCCGGGCATCGGGATGCTGACCGGCTCGCCCGTGAGGTTGAGCACGATCCGCAGCCGCGCATCCCCGAGCGTGCGGTCGTAGACGAGGGTTCCGTCCGGCGCGGGACATGGCGTCCACGTTCCCTCTCGGAGCGCCGTTTCGCTGCGGCGGAGGCGCAGCAGCCGATGGTGGAGGGCGAGCATCGACTGGTCGTCGGACCGTTGCGCGCCGACGCTCAGGATTCGGGCGTCGGCGGCCATCGGGAGCCATGGCATGCCGGTGGTGAATCCGGCGTTCGGGCCCGGCCCCCACGGCATCGGGGAGCGCTGCGGGTCACGGCCATCGACGTCAACGATGCGTTCCGGTGGAACCGGAACATCCGGCAGCCCAAGCTCATCGCCGTAGTAGAGCGTCGGCGTCCCCCGCAGCGTGAGCAGGAGCATCGCGGCGACGCGGGCCTGGCGGGACCCGACACGGCTGGCGATCCGCGGCTGGTCGTGATTGCCCAGCACCCAGCTCGGCCACCCGCCGTCGGGCAGCGCAGCCTCGTATTCGGCGATCGCCGTCGCGATCGAAACCGCGTCCCAGGGCGCCGAGACGAGCGCGAAGTTGAACGGCAGCTGGACGCCCCGGCCGTCGTCGCCGTAGTAGCGTGCGAGCTGCTTCGGGGGCAGGTACAGCTCGCCGATCAACAGCCGCTCGCCATGGGCATCGGCCTCGTCCCGAAGCTCGCGGAGGTACCCTTGGATCGCCGTGCCGTCGCCATGTCCGAGCGCGTTGCGCGGGTCGCCGCTCCCCGTTGCAGGACCGGGGCCGACCGGTCCGTCACGAAACGGCCAGTCGTCCTTCGCGATCATCCACAGGACGTCGATTCGGAAGCCGTCGATACCGCGCGAGAACCAGAACCGGAGCACATCCAGCATCGCCGCCCGCACCCTCGGGTTGCGCCAGTCGAGGTCGGGCTGCTCCGGCAGGAACGAGTGGTACCAGTACTCGCCGCTGGCCTTGTCGAGCGTCCACGCCGGCCCGCCGAACTGGGCGAGCATGTCGTTGGGGGGACCGCCATCGTCGGCGGGCGCTCGCCACACGTACCAGTCGCGGTTGAGTGCCTGCCGATCTGCGCGTGCCGCACGGAACCAGGGATGGTCCGAGGACGTGTGGTTGGGAACGAAGTCGAGCACGACCCGGAGCCCGAGGTGATGCGCCTCCGCCACGAGGCCGTCGAGGTCCACCAGGGTTCCGAACAGTGGATCGACGTCGCGGTAGTCGGACACGTCGTAGCCGAAGTCGCGCATCGGCGAGCGGAACACCGGTGAGATCCAGACGACGTCGATGCCCAGCCAGGCGAAGTAGTCCAGGCGCGAGGTGATGCCGGGCAGATCGCCGATCCCGTCGCCGTCGGTGTCCTGGAACGAGCGTGGGTAGACCTGGTAGATCGAGGCCGTCACCCACCACGGCGCGGCGGCGTGAACCACGGGCGGCGAGCGGCTCAGGTCGTCGACGAGGGGGACGGGGTCGGGGCGGGAGACGGGGTGGGGGTCGGCGCAGAGCTGGGCTTTGGGGTTGGGGTCGGGCTGGGCTTTGGTGCGCTGCCGCCCGTGCCGACCATCAGGACCCCGTTGACGGTCGAGTAGTGCGAGTAGTACGTCGTCTCTCGGATGACCTTCCCGGCCGCGTCCTTGACGGTGACCGTGCGCCAGACGTCCTTGCCGTCCGTCGGGTACTCGACGCGCTTGGAGGTGCCCTTGCGCAGGGTGCTCGTGTACTCGATGGTGTCCTTGGCCGGGCGCACGTTCTTCACGATCGCGTCAGCGATATGCACGGTCCGACCGGTCGGGACGCTGTACAGCACGAATTCAACGTAGCCTCTGTTGCCGACCCGGGTGTTGATCCCACGGATGAGCACCGGGTACTCGGTGTCATTGGTGAAGCTCATCGTCTGCTTTGACCCCGAGGCCGAGATGAACACGGTGGCGTCGAGCCCGAGCGGGTAACGCGAGATGTAGTAGTAGTGGTTGCGCCGGGCGTCCATCTTCATGCCGGCCTTGAGCGCAGCGTTGAACAGCGTCGTGGAGCAGGAGCAGATGCCCCCCGCCAGGGCGCCCTGCGGCTCGGTCTTGCCGTTGATGATGGCGCCGCCGTCCTTGTACCCCTTCTCGCGGGTGACCTCGCCGATGGCGTCCCAGAAGTCGAAGGTCGCGCCGGGCTCGAGGACGTACCCATTGATGAGCTTCGACGGGATCCAGATGTTGGCTCCATCGCCGTTGCCCTCGTAGACCGGGAAGTACGTCTTGTGATGCCCGATGTCCCGCATCTTGGGAGCCAGCGCGTCGGCCTCGTCGGTGCTCAGCGTGGGCGCGGTGACCGATACCACGGGCTGGACCAGCGGGTCGGGCTCGCCGGCCTGGCGGGCCATCAGCGCATCGACCACCAGGGCCCGTGTCGCCGGGACGTCCATCTGGCGACCCTCGAGGCTGGGGGTATCGACGACAACATGGCTGCCGCTGAGCTTGAACGTGGCGCTCTTTGGGGCCTGGTCGACATCCTTGGCAACCGCTTCGAGGAGCGGGTCGATCCCCGAAACGTCGAGGGTGGGGGTGAGCTGCCCGTCTGCGCCCGCCGTGTAGGACAGGAGCTTCTGCAGGTCGACGGCCGAGATCGTCCAGTGCTCCTCACCGCGGGTCAGCACGAGGTCTGCGGCCATCCGCTCCCCGGCGGCCTGCGCGGCGATAGCGGTGGCAGTGTCGATCGTGGGATTGCGGGAAACGATGGACGCCGCGGCATGAATCTCGGCGGGGGCGTCCGCGCGGGTCACCTTGGCCTCGATGTCCGCGAGCAGCGCCGACTGATCGACCATGCGGCCGGCCTGCGCCAGGGACAGCGTGGACGTGCCGTCCGGGTTTGAGGTCACGGATGCGTCGACCGGGTCCACGTCCATGGTCCTTGCCACCGATGCGATGGCGGCGGCCAGCTTCTGCTGGTCGTACGTCACGACCGGCTCGAGCACGATTCCGTGGAGCGCCGCCTGCGGGACCCCGATCAGGTCCCCGATGGCATCGCCGCGACGGCCCGCGGCCATGGCGGACGCGAGCATGCTGTCGACATCGGCCCGGCGGGCGATCTGGGTGTACCCGATGGTGGCGTCCCCGTTGGGACCGGCGATGACCACACGTCCAGCGGCGAGCGTGGCGTACCGGTCGGCGAGCGCACCGCGCGCGGCGGATGCTGAGAGCCCCGACAGATCCAGGTCGCCGACGTGAACACCGGGCAGGATACGGCCCGTGTACTGCTGCCCGTACGCGAACAGCACGCCGCCGCCCACGCCCACGACAAGGGCGACACCGAGCAGGAACGCCGCGCCGAAGCGAAGCAGGAGCGACCTGCGGCGGGGAGCGGACGGGGCGGCAGACATGGATTCGGATTCGGTCGTCATTGGTCCGGCGGATCGTAGCAAGCGGGCGCGTGGATCGCGAGCGACCAGGATCGTGCGCCAGTCATGACTTGCTGTCGACCCCCCATTCGGCGCCGTTCGGCCGGCGACCTTTGGCCCGGACCTGACCGGTGGTCAGGCGCTTCGAGGCAGGACGACGACCCGGCGATTCGGCTCCTCGCCGATCGACTGGGTCCCGACCCCTTCGTGATCTCGCAGCGCGAGGTGCACCCAGCGGCGCTCGAGGGCGGGCATCGGCTCGAGCTGGAGCATCTTGCCTGTCTCGAGGACGCGTTCGGCGGCGCGCTGCGCAAGCTCCGCAAGCTGGCGTTCGCGCCGTCCCCGGTAGTCCTCCACGTCGACCAGCACCCGGGTCCACTGACCGGTGCGCCGGGAGAGCATCAGGTTGACGAGGTGCTGGAGCGCGGAGAGACGCTCGCCCTTGCGTCCGATCAGCGACCCGAGCGCATCGCGGTCGGCTCCGTCGCCGACCACGTTGAGGCGGCTGGTTTCTCCCTCGCGGATCTCGACGCTGATGCCCTCGAAGCCGAGGTGCGCCATGAGGGTTTCGAGGATCTCGCGACCGGCGGCCAGTGCCTCGGGGGTTGCCTCTGCGGCCTCCAGCTCGGCTCGCTCCATCGCGAGCGACCCACGGGACGTGGCGAGCTGGGCCATCTCTGCGGGCGTCAGCTCGGTGCTCCCGCGCGCGGGGCGCTCGTCACGCCGCGGCGGACGATCGCCGTCGCGTCGCGGGCCTCGGCCGCCTCGATCGTCGCGCCGCGGGGGACGCTCGCTGCGTGCGGGGCGGTCGCCAGCGGGGCGGTCTCCGTCGGGACGGTCCCCGTCGGGGCTTGCATCTCGCCGCGGGGCGCGATCAGCGTCGCGTCGCGGGCCCCGGTCGCCTCGATCATCGCGCCGCGGGGGACGCTCGCGGTCGAACTCCCGGTCAGCCTGTGGCGCCGGCCCGGGCAGCGGCGTTGCCTCAGCGGCGGCTCGTTTGGGGGCCGCTCCGCCGAGGGCGCTGCGCGGCGCCGCAACAATCCGGGCCGGCTCGGCGCCCATGCCCAGAACGCCCCGGCTGCCCGGCGTCAGGATCTCGAAGTCGAGGTCCGCGAGCCCGACACCGAATGCCTCGCAGGCACCCTTGATCGCCTCCTCGACGGACTTGCCGGTGAACTCCTGGTATTCGCTCATATCAGCGTCGTCTCCCTCGTCGGCCGCCCCGCGTTCGGTTGGGCCGGATCGTCGACTTGGCCGAGAGGTCGCGGTCGACAGATTTTGCGCGCTCCGCCGCGCTCGTGGATTGACCGGGTGCAGGGGCCTTGGCGGTCGGGATCTGAACCGGGAACCGCGGCGTGTGACCGCGCGCGAAGGCCGGATACCAGCCGAAGATGGGAAACATCCCGCCCCAGCCGATGATCAGGTACTGCTGGATGATCTGGATGATCGTCGCCGTGATCCAGTACAGGAACAGGCCGGCCGGAAGGAAGCCGCCATACACGATCGAGATCAGCGGCAGGAAGTAGGCCATCTGCCGCTGGACCTTCGTGTTCTGGTCGTCGTTCTTCGCGTCCGTGACCGGGAGCGTCATCCGTGACGCGACCAGCTGGACGAGTGACGACAGGATCGCGAGGATGCTGATCCCGAAGCCGGCCACGGCCAGGCCCGTGGTCACGGGCTCGGCAAGGCTCCAGTTGATTCCCAGCGCGTTGGGATTGAGGCACGGATTGGTGACGTGGCCGGCGGCGCTGAACAGCGCCTGCGGGGCGCAGTCGAGCTTGAACAACTGGATGCCGAACACGTTCAGCATGGGGTTGACATCGTGATTGGTCAGCCCCTGGTTGAACACCGAGTACATCGGGATCAGGAGCCCGAACTGCAGGATGATGGGCAGGCAGCCCTGTGCCGGATTAACGCCCCGCTGCTTGTAGAACTCCTGCACAGCCGCCTGCGACTTGACGCGGTCGCCCTTGTACTTCCGCTGAAGCTCCTTGACCTCGGGCTGGAGCAGCTGCATCTGCCGGGTGCCGACAAGCTGCTTGCGGTACAGCGGGATGACCGCGATCCTGATCAGGATCGTCAGCAGGATGATCGCGATGATGATGCTCCCGGTCGCCTGGTCGAGAATCACCAGCGTGACGAACAGCAGTTGGAAGATCGGGGTGAACGCCCAGGCCAGGAGGTCGACGGGGTTGGCGCCTGGGCTCGATGGATTCAGCGGGCCCTGGCTCAGGGTTGGCGACGGCGTGAGTGAGCCGCCGGCTCCGCCCGGCGCGGCGACGCAGGCGGAGACGAGCAGGGCGACGCCGATGATCAGCAGCAGCGGCGCCAGCCGGACTAGCAGGCTCTGGAGGCGGGTCACTCGGTGTTCTCGCTCCTCAGCGAACAGGGTCATAGCCGCCGGGGTTCCACGGGTGGCAGCGGGCGATACGCCGCGCACCCATCCAGCTCCCGCGGAGCAGCCCGTATCTCTGGATCGCCTGCTCGGTGTAGTGCGAGCACGTGGGGTCGAACCGGCAGCTCGCCGGAAGCCACGCGAACAGGAGCCGATAGAGGCGGATTAGCCCCACTCCGATCGCGACACCGACGCGTCTCATGACTCCGATTGACCTCCGAGCACGCCCCCCGAACGGAGGACCCGGCGCAGTGCGCCGACCACTGCGTCATGGTCAGCCGCGACGATGGCGGGCCGGGCAATGATGAGGACGTCCCAGCCGGGCTGGAACGAGGGCGCCATCACCCTGAGCGCCTCGCGGATCCGGCGCCGGACGTGGTTCCGGACCACGGCCCCCCCGAGCCGCTTTCCGGTTGCCAGTCCGATCCTGGTCTGATCAAGACCGGTGCGAACGAACCGTCCGACGAGCAGCGGGTGCGTCCTCCCGACGCCTCCCTCCGCCAGCCGGGCAAAGTCGCCCGGGTGCGAGAGCATGACGAGCCGCAGCGAATTGTGACTGCGCTCGCCGGTCAGGCCGTGAGCTTCTTCCGGCCTCTCGCGCGCCGCGTTGCGATCACGCGCCGCCCGCCGGTCGTCCGCATGCGGGCGCGGAACCCGTGCTCCTTGGCGCGATGTCGCTTCTTGGGCTGAAATGTCGGCTTGCCCATCGGGACTGTCCGTGATCCTCTCCGTCCGGCCCTGGGACCCGGAAACTCCGACCCCTAGAGGCACGCAAACGCGCCGAGCGCCCTGAAGCGCGACGGCGCGTGTTCGTCCGGGCGATCATATGGCCGTTCAGGAAGGGGTGTCAAACGCCCGACGCCAAGCGGCCCGGAGGGCGGCGCGCGCGCCCGCACGGCCCCTGAGGAGCCGCCCCGCATGATACCCCTAGGGAGTATGCGCGAATCGCCTTGCGACGCCCCCGAGGGGCGGTGTATGGTTCCCGAGCCTCAGGCGCCGGGACGCCGCGGGTCGCCTCCCGAGAGGAAGCCTGCTCGCCGGTCCAGCGACCCCGGCAGGATTGTTTCGCGGTTGTTCGCGGCGCAGCTTCCTTGACCAGGCTCCGCGGTCGGCGTTACCTATCGAAGCCCTCATGCAGCCAGGATCAAGATCGCAGGAATGGACGCGAAGCAGGTCTGGCGTGCCGCACTCGGAGAGCTTCAGGTATCCCTGTCGCCCGCCAACTATGAGACATGGCTTCGCGACACACACCTGGTGGACGTGGACGACCAGCGGTTCAGGATCGCGGTCCCGAACGGCTTCGCCAAGGACTGGCTCGAGACCCGTTACCGGTCGCTGATCTCCCAGACGCTGGCCCGGGTCGTCGGCTACAGCGTCCAGGTCGAGTTCGTGGTGACACCCAACGGCGAGTCCAGGGTCCAGGCCGCAGAAGCTGCGGGCCAGCCGGTCCGCGTGGAGCCCACTCGCGTCGGTGCGTCTGAAGGCGCCGCGGCCGGGGCGACCTACCTCAACGCGCGGTACACGTTCTCGAACTTCATCGTCGGATCCGCCAACCGGCTTGCCCACGCCGCATCGCTGTCCGTCGCGGAGCGCCCGGGGCACGCCTACAATCCGCTGTTCCTGTACGGCGGCGTAGGCCTCGGCAAGACGCACCTCATGCACGCCATCGGCAACGCCGTGGTGGGCAAGTTCCCGCGCAAGCGAGTCGTGTACGCAACCTCCGAGAAGTTCACCAACGAGTTCATCACGTCGATCCAGCAGGGCAAGATCGACGAGTTTCGAGCTCGCTACCGGCGGATCGACCTGCTCCTGATCGACGACATCCAGTTCATCGCGGACAAGGAGCGGACGCAGGAGGAGTTCTTCCACACGTTCAATGCCATCCACGAGGATGGCAAGCAGATCGTGCTGTCATCGGATCGGCCCCCGAAGGCGATCCTGACGCTCGAGGAGCGGCTTCGCTCGCGGTTCGAGTGGGGCCTGATCGCCGACCTCACGGCCCCGGACCTGGAGACGCGGATCGCGATCCTGCGCGCCAAGGCCGAGGAGCAGGGGACCCCGATCACGTCCGACGTGATCGAGTTCATCGCGCGCAAGGTCGTGTCCAACATTCGCGAGCTCGAGGGCGCACTCAACCGCATCGTCGCCTACGCATCGATGGGGGCGATGCCCGTCTCGATCGAGCTGGCCCAGGCCGTGCTGTCCAACGTCCTGTACAACCCGAAGAAGCGCCAGGTGACGCCAGAGAGGATCGCCCGGGCTGTCTCGGACTACTACGGGATCGGCATGGATGCACTCCAGGGCCAGAAGCGCGAGAAGAGCATCGTGGTGCCACGCCAGATCGCCATGTACCTGATGCGCGAGGAGACGGACGTCTCCCTGCTCCGGATCGGCGCCGAGCTCGGCGGCCGCGATCACTCGACGGTCCTTCACGGCTGCGGCAAGATCAACCGCGAGATGCAGGTCAACGACGAGATGCGGCGAGAGGTCGCGGCCGTCCGGGAGCTGATCTACTCCGAGTGACCCGGCGAAGGCTCGGAGGGCGGGCTGCGCCGCCGCCGACACGCCGGCCCCCCGCCGATGTTCCTGATGCCTCCTCCGCCATGCTGTGCGCGTTCGCGCCGCCCGGAGATGCGGACAGCTCGTGGATAAGCAGGCTCAGGTGTGGATGGCTGCCGCCCTCCCGGGGACGCGGCAGCGGACCACACGGCCGGGTGCCGCGCCTGTGTTGACAGTGTGGCGTCGGCCGCCGGGTTGCCCACGCCCGCTGCCCCGGCGCATCCCGGTTTCCTCGCTGGCCGTCCACCGGCCCGGCTCGTTCGTCCACCGCCCGTCGCCGCACGATTGCGCTCGCTCATCCACTGGATCCACGGCATGATGATGGTGATGATGGAATGAGAAGATAGGGACGACCACTCCACCTAACGACCACCTCGCGGAGCAAGGCTCGCTCGCCGTCGTGCCGGGACAGCGGCGACCACGCTTGATCACCGCCCTGAGCTTGTTTGGAGACAACCCGACGTGAAACTCTCGGTCATGCAGGAGAACCTCGCACGCGGCCTGTCGGTTGTCTCGCGGGCAGTCTCCAGCCGAAGCACCCTTCCGGTGCTCGCCAACGTGCTGCTCCGAACCGAGGACGCCGGCCTCAAGCTGACCGCGACAAACCTCGAGATCGGGATCACCTACTGGGTGCCCGGCAAGATCGAGACCGACGGCGCAACGACGGTTCCCGCTCGCCTGCTCACCGACCTCGTCGGGTCGCTGCCGTCCTCCGAGCGCGTCGACCTCGAGCTCCAGGGCGCAGACACACTTCACCTGCGTTGCGGCCGCTTCGCGACACACGTCAAGGGCATCGACGCCGACGAGTTTCCGACGATCCAGACGGCCGGTGAGCGCCCAACCACCCGGGTTTCCCAGAAGGTCCTCAAGCGAGCGCTCGACGAGACGGTGTTCGCGGCCGCCAGCGATGAAGCCCGACCGATCCTGACCGGTGTCCTCGCGAAGTTCGAGGGCAGCCAGCTGACGCTCGCGGCCGCCGACAACTACCGGATCGCCGTCCGGACCATCGACATCCTCGACCCGGTCGAGGCGGCGTCCGTGGTAATTCCCGGCCGGGCCCTGGGCGAGCTGGGCCGCGTCCTGGCGGACACGGATGATCCGGTCGAGCTCGTGCTCGCCCAGGCGCGAAACCAAGTCCTGTTCCATCTCGACGGCATCGACCTGGTGTCCCGACTGATCGACGGCCAGTTCCCGAACTACCAGCAGGTGCTGCCGGCGACGCACGCTGCGCGCGCCGAGTTCGACCGCGAGGAGCTGCAGCGGGCCGTGCGCCCTGCAGCCCTGATCGCCAGCTCGTCCGCGAACATCGTCAAGCTTGCCGTCGGCGGCGAGGACAGCGGGGGCATCGTGGTCACCGCGACGGCCGAGGTCGGCGACTATACGGGCGACGTGGAGGCAGCGGTCGAAGGCGATCCCACGACCATCGCGTTCAACGCGAGGTATCTCAACGACGTCCTCAGCAACGTCCAGGCAGACCGCTTTGCGCTCGAGCTCAACGGGCCGTTGTCACCCGGCGTGTTCCGCCCGGTGGGTGACGACGCGTACGTGCACGTCGTGATGCCCGTCCGGACCACCTCCTGACGAACACCGGCGCCCCGATCCTCCGTGGGCTCTCGATCCGGGACCTGCGCGGATACGCGTCGCTCGAGGTCTCCTTCGAGCCGGGCCCACAGCTGGTCTGGGGGCCCAACGCGGCCGGCAAGACGAGCCTCCTCGAGTCCATCATCCTGCTCGCCTGGGGGCGGTCGCACCGGACGGCGTCCGACGGGGAGCTGGTGCGATGGAACCAGGAGCTCGCCCGGATCGAGGGGCGGGTCGTGCCGGCTGACGCAGGCCCCGACGATGGCGAGCTTCTCGAGGTGGTGCTCGTGCGAACCGCGAGCGGCGGAGCCCGAAAGCGGATCCGGGTGAACGGGGTGCCTCGCCGCGCCACGGCCCTCGTCGGCGCGCTCCGCACTGTGGTCTTCGCGCCCGAGGAGATGCTGCTCGTCTCGGGTTCGCCGTCACTGCGCCGTGAAGCGATCGACCGCCTTGCCGGCCAGAGGTCGCCGGCCTATGCACGCGACCTTTCGACCTACGGCCGGACGCTCCAGCAGCGGAACGGGCTGTTGCGCCTCATCCGGGAGGACCAGGCGACGCGGGGTGAGCTGCGGTTCTGGGACGCGGCCCTGCTCGACGCCGGGGCCGCCGTGCTCGCCGAGCGCCACCGGCTCCTGGACGCGCTCGAGCAGCCCCTCGCGGCCGCCCATGCGGAGATCGCCCCGGACGAGGCCGGAGGTGGGCGCCTGGGACTGAGATACGCCACCAACGCACCGCTGCAGCCGGGCGAATCCGCACGAGACGCCCTCGAGCGCCGCCTGGCGGAGACGGCCGACAAGGAAGTCTGGAATGGATCCACCCTCGTCGGACCACACCGCGATGACGTCGTGTTCGAGCTCGACGGGCGCCCGCTCGTGTCGTTTGCGTCCCGGGGCCAGCAGCGGACGGCGATCCTCGCGTTCAAGCTCGCCGAGCTGGACCTGCTGACGGCGCTCGACGGGCATCCCCCGCTGCTGTTGCTCGACGACGTGTTCTCGGAGCTGGACCCGGACCGGCGCGCACACCTCGTCCGCCGCATCTCGGCGCTGCCGCAGGCATTCGTCACGACGACGACCCTCGATGACCTCGACCCCGCGCTTCGCTCGGTGGGCGTTGCCTGGCAGGTCTCCGCTCCCACGGACGGCCCGGCCCGGCTGGAGCGCGGCGAATGAGCGATCACGGCCCCGGGGCGGGCGGCCGACGACAGCGCCCGGAGCGCCTCGGCGACCTCCTTCCCGAGGCGGCTCGCCGCCTCGGGCTCGGCGACGAGCTCCGGCTCGCTCGCGCCATCACGACCTGGGAGGCCCTGATCGCCGAGCGCGTCCCGCCCGCGGCGGGCGCGTGCCGCCTCGTCCGGCTGGAAGCCGACGCGGTCGTCGTCGCGGTCGATGAGCCGATCGTTGCCGCCGAGCTGCGCATGCGCGCGCTCGAGCTGCTGGCTGCATTCGCGGAGGCCCCGGGTGGTGCGCAGGCCCGGCGGCTGCGGCTCGTCGGCACCCGGGAAGGCGACCCGGAGGGGCGGCAGGGGGGCCGCGTATAATCCGACTCCCCCGCCGGCGCGCCCCGGTTGCGCCACGCGAGCGCCGCGAGGCGCACCACCACACCCAACGAGGGGTTGCTCTTGGCCGTCCGTCTCCAGCTGAAGCTCGGTGCCGTCACGGAGCAGGACCGGCTGCCCGATTCGCCGGACACGGTCGTCGTCGTGGAGCCGTCGATCGGTTCGATCTCGCGAACCAAGGGCAACCTGTACCTGCTGGTGACCTGCCGCCTGTCCGGCGCCCGGGCCCGCGAGGCGACGCGGCTCATCGCCGACACGATCCGCAACGAGTACTACTACGACGAGTCGGCGGGGATCCGCCAATGCCTCACCAAGGCGCTCGGCGTCGCAAACAAGCGCCTCGCGCACCAGCGGGACAGGCTGGGGCTCGGACACCAGGCCGATGGAGCCGGCCCGGTCGGCGTAGCCGTCGCGGTCGTGCGCGGGCGGGAGCTGTACGTCGCAACTGTCGGCCCCGCGGAGGCGTACCTGATCCGCCAGGCGAGGCTCTCCACACTGCCGGACCCGTATCGCGATCGCGGCCTCCCGGCCGAGGACATCGAGCCCGATGTCTGGCGGGGCGAGCTGTCCGTCGGCGATTCGCTGTGCCTCGTGTCGGCGAACGTCGTCGGCCGGGTCGGCACGGACCCCCTCAAGGACGCGCTGGTCACACTCCACCCGCAGTCGGCCGTCGAGCATCTGCACGCCCGGTTCGTTGCCGCCGAGGGCCGCGGCAGCGACGGCGCCCTGGCGTTCGAGGCCACCGAGGTCGGGGCGACGTACAAGTCGAGGACGCTGGTGCCCGTCCGCCCGGCCGCGCCCCTGGCGGGCGTGCCCGACCGGTCTCCGATCCCTCTCGCCGACTCCGTCACGGCCGGGGCCGCCGCGATCGGCGCCGGCGCGACCCGGGCCAGGAGTGCGGCCGGGACAGGCTTCCAGCGGGCCGTCTGGCGGCTCCAGGATCTCCTGCCGCGCCGGCGCCCGCCGGTCACCCGCGTCACGGCCGCCGCCAGCCGGATGGAGACCCAGCGCCGCGCGGCGGTCGCATTGCTCGCATTCGTCGGCATCGCCGCGACCCTAGGGCTCGGCGTCTACGCCGCCGGCCAGAAGCAGCCCAGCGAGGCCGTCAAGTCGATCACCGTGGCCCAGCGGGCGTTCGACGCCGCCCAGACCGCGCTCGGCCAGGTCACCGGCCCGGGGATCGACCTGATCACCGACGACCCCCGTCGGGCCCTCAGCCTGCTGACCACCAGCTACAGCGAGCTGGCCAAGGCCCAGGGCGCCGGGTACCCGCTCGCGGAGATCGCTCCGCTGCGCACCCGGACGATCGCCGGCCTGGACAAGCTGTACGGGGTGGTCCCCGTGCGGTCGACCACGGTGTTCTCGTTCCCGACCGACGAGGCCCCCGTCTCGCTGTCCGCCATCGTCCGCGGGTCCGACGGAGCGCCGTACGTCCTCGACACAGCCTCGAAGACGGTGTGGAGGATCGACATCGCGAAGAAGACGGCGGCCGCGGTCGCCCGAGCCGGACAGAAGGTGTCCGGCGTGACCGTCGCGGACCCGACGTTCCTCGCCGTCGGCGGGCTCGACGTCCTGATCCTGGACTCCAAGAACGTGCTCTGGCGGTGGCGTCCGACCAACAGCTCGGGGAAGGGGACGCTGCGCAAGATCCCGGTCGTCGACTCGGCGTCGTGGGGCAGCGACATCCGCGCGATCGCGACGTTCGTGGCGAACTTCGACGCCGGCTTCTACAAGCTCTACATCGTCGACCCCTCGGAGCAGAACATCATGGTCCTGTCGCCGGCGAACGACGGATCCGGCTACCCGGTGCGGCCGACACGGCGACTGCCCACCGATCGCCCGGTGGATGGCATCACGGACCTGCTGATCGACGGCGACATCTTCGTGGCCGAGAATGGCGCGGTCACCCGGGTGATCCCGGCGGCGGGCTGGGAGGCGAAGCCGCCCGACGACACCCTGCTTCGGCCGAGCTCGCGCTACGTCTGGCTGTCGTCGCCGAGCAGGTCCGACGGCTCGTCGAGCCGCCGCGACGGGGCGATCTACGCGTTCGATGCGATCAACCACCGGGTCGTCGCGTTCAGCAAGTCAGACGGGTCGTACATCGCGCAATACCGGCCCGCCGCCGGCGAGGAGCCATGGACCGACCTGCTGGGAATGGTGGTCCTGCCGGGCGTCGACCCCACCTCTCCCGCGACGATGTGGTGGATCTCGGCCACGGGCCTCCATACCACCACGCTCGAGGATGCGGGCGCCGCGCCGTCGCCGTCCGCGTCCACGGAAGCTTCACCGACTGCGGCGCCGACGAAGACCACGAAGCCCACCACCAAGCCGTGAGCGGGGCCGCCCGCCGGTGATCCCGCTCCGCGACGCGAACCCGACCCGCCGGATGCCGGTCGTGACCATCGCGCTCGTCGGCGTCTGTGCGATCGCGTTCGCGTGGGAGCTGGGCGTGCTCGCCCAGGGCGGCGACGAGGCGCTGGCGGCGTTCATCGATGACCACGGCGTCGTGCCCGCCCAGCTGTCGGCCGCGCTGGGCCGCGGCGACCTCCTGTCCGGCCCCGTGCTCGACGTGTTCACCAGCATGTTCCTGCACGCCGGCTGGCTCCACCTGCTGGGCAACCTGCTGTACCTGTGGATCTTCGGCAACAACGTCGAGGACCGGATGGGCCGCCCGCTGTTCCTCGTGTTCTACCTGCTCGGCGGGGTCGTGGCCGTGGGCGGACAGACCCTGATCGACCCCACATCCGAGGTGCCGATGATCGGCGCATCCGGCGCGATCTCCGCTGCGCTCGGCGCCTATCTCGTCCTGTACCCCCGCGCGCGGGTCCAGTCACTCGTGTTCCTGGGCTTCTTCTACCAGCTGATCGCGGTGCCGGCGGTGATCGTGCTCGGGTTCTGGTTCGTGCTCCAGGTCGTGGACGGTCTCGGCTCCCTCGGCGCAACGACCGGCGCCGGCGGCGGGGTCGCCTTCTTTGCCCACATCGGGGGGTTCATCGTGGGCGCCGTGCTTGCCGTGCCCCTGCGGCTGCGCGGACCGCGACGAGGCTGGTGAGCCCCGGCGTAGCCCGGCCGGGCCCGTTCGTCGGCGTGGGATAATCGACACATGGCCGAGGAGATCGCCGGCAACATCGAGATGGTGGTGGAGAGCGTGCGCGTGCACATGCTCTCGAGCCGTCACGTCGTCATCCTCAAGGACGCCGCCCACGACCGGTACCTGCCGATCTGGATCGGCCCATGGGAGGCGAGCGCAATCGCGATGCGCCTCCAGGGCCTCACGCCCGAGCGCCCGCTGACGCACGACCTGTTCGCCAGCGTGCTGGGCGAGCTCGGCGCGCGCCTGGACCGGGTCCTGATCACGTCACTCGCGGACGAGACGTTCCACGCGCGCCTGGTGCTCGTCCAGCCGGACGCCCGCCATGAGGTCGACGCGCGCCCATCCGATGCGATCGCGCTCGCGGTCCGGCTGGGTGTGCCGATCTACGCCGCCGAAGCCGTGCTCGACCAGGCCGCGCTCGGCGCGGACTCGTCGGAGGACGCGGATGAAGGCGGATCCGATAAGAGAGCCGCGTTGCGCGGTGCGGCTGCACTCGAGTCAACGGGCGAGAAGATCGATCCGACGCGGCTGGACATCTTCCGCGAGTTCGTGAACTCGCTCGATGCCGAGGGCGATCAGCGCGGCGGAGCCGGCCCATCGAGCTGAGGTTGGGGGTACGGCAGCCGGCGACAGCCCCCGTGGACGGTCAGGCGCCGAGGATGGGGCGACCGCGGCGCAGCGTTCGCTCGCGGTTTACCCACAGCCGCAGTCTCAGACCCCAGAAATCCTTCACGGCCCGCCAGATCACGGACGGGCGCGCTCCGGTCGGCGACCCGGCCGTGCGCGGGTGGTGTGGGACACCGACCTCCACGATCGACCGGCGCTCGAGAATGACCTTGATCAGCAGCTCCGCCGAGAAGAAGGCGCCGCCGGATTCGACCCGGACGCCGTCGAGCGCCGCCCGCCGGAAGAGCTTTGCCGCGCAGTCCACGTCACGGACCCGGAGACCGAAGAAGATCCGGTTGGCGAGCTTGTAGCAGCGGGCGTAGACGATCCGGATCAGGGGGTCCGCCCGCCGGATCCGGTAGCCGACGACGACGTCCGGGGCGTCCGGCTCGTTGAGGCGGGAGGTGAGCAGCCCCAGGTCCGCGACCCGGAACTGGCGATCGCCGTCGGTGAACGCGAGGAGCTCGTAGCGCGCCGCCTCGAACCCCGACCTGAGCGCGCCGCCATATCCCCGGTTGACCGGATGGTGGACGACACGGACGACATCCGGGTGAGCAGCCGCCAGGCGGTCGGCGATCTCGGCCGTCCGATCACGCGAGCCGTCGTCGACCGCGATGATCTCGAACGTCTCGGCCAGCAGGGGGAGCGCCAGCAGCGCCTCCTCGACCAGGCCCTCGAGGTTGGCCTCCTCATTGTGGGCCGGAAAGAAGTACGAGAGGCGGGGCACCCTGCCAGGTGCCGCCTCCGTGGGGGTTGCGCCGGGTGTCGTCACGGGCTGGTCTCCAGTCGGCCCGTCACACGATAGAGGTTGCCGGGGCGACCGACGGGCTCGATCGCGTAGCGTCTGGCGAGATCCTGCACGTCCGATTCTGTCACGCGCATGACATACACGGGGCGTCGACCCAGATTGGCGTCGATCACGTCGTCGATCTCCCCGAGGTTCAGGTCGAGACGGGTGCGATCATCGACCACCCAGACGTCGGGGCGCCGGCCCTCGACCAGCTGGCCGTACCACAGGGGGGTCGAGTACGACCACCAGGAGACCACCACCGCGTCCGGCTCGAGCGCGGTGAAGGCCTGGTCGAGCCACGACTCCACCCAGGTCTCGCGCGACCGGTCCAGGGTGTGCCAACGGGTCGACAGGTCAGCCATCGTCGGCACCAGCAGCGTCACGCTCACGGCGATGGCGAGGATCGTCTCCGGCCCCGGCCGGCCCGGGATCGTCAGCGGCGCTGGTGCGTCGCCGCCCGGCTCCTCCCCGGTGACACCGGAGGCTCCGCCCGGCGACCCAAGGAGGCGCCTCACGACGGTATCGGCGAGCACCCCGATCCAGGTCCACGCGAAGAACACCGGCACCAGGTAGTAGCGGTCGATCCGGGCGTTGACGTAGGAGGCGGCGAAGAAGCAGGTGATCGCGGTCGCGGTGATCGAGAGCAGCGCATACCGGGGACGGCGGATCGCAGTCGCCAGGATTCCGAACGGGAGCAGCGCGACCAGCGGCCCGAGCTGGGCTGACGCGATGTCCAGCAGCGCTCGCCCCTTGCCCAGCGGGTCGCCAAGGGGTCCGACGACGTCGGCCTGGAACTGCCGGGCCAGGACGATCTCCCAGAAGCCGTTCCACGTCTCGGGATGGCCGTACACGAGCGGCGCTCGCAGGATGCCCGCCCGAAGCGGGAGCTCGAGGTAGCACAGCGCTGCAACGCCCAGGCAGGCCCCCAGGGCCGCGACGATCAGCCTGGGGCGTCTGAGGACCTGTGGGTCGACGACGAGGACGTACAGGCCGATTGGCGGGATGAGCAGCACGGCGAGACCATGGTTCGCGAGCGCCAGGCCGAACACCGCTGCGGTGACGACGATCCCGCGATCCGCCCGGCGCCGAAGCGAGTCGTCGCCCGGGCTGGCCCGCCAGCGATCGACCAGCGTTGCCCAGCGGATCAGGCCCAGCACGACCGCGACGACGAGCGCGAGATGCAGCGCGTGGACGTCCACGGCAGTCCCGATGCCCCAGACCAGCGGCGTCACGGCAAACCCGGCCGCGATCGCGACCGCGACAGGGAGCGGCGAACCGAGGCGCCGGACCACGAGGACCGCACCGCCGGTCGCCGCACCCACCAGCACGACAGCCATCAGGTTCATCAGGAACGCGGGGCTGCCCAACGGCTGGAAGACGATCGAGAACAGCCAGCCGAGGACGACGAAGGCCGGAAACCCGGTCGGATGCATCGTGCCCAGCGTCGGCAGCACGACCTGTGCCTCACCCGTGTCCCAGGCACCGATCGTGGGCAGCATCGTCGTGCGGATGACCGCCGCGGCCGCGATCCCGGTCAGGGCAGCCGCCAGCGTCGTCCGGTCGACGGCGTGAAGGCGGCCGGCAAGCCGGCTACCAGCCAAGGAGCTGGCCCCAGGTCACGCCCCACAGGTTGATCGCCGCGCCGGCAACCACGAGCACGAACGCGGTCATCCGCGGCCGGCCGTCGAGGCGCGCGGCACCCAGCGCCACGAGCGGGAGCAGGAACGGGATGAAGTCGAGCGAGAAGCGATAGCCCCATTGGACCCAGCCCTGGCTGAAGTGCGCCAGGTTGAACAGCGCGATCGCGACCACCGCGACGCTCGCGCCCAGGGTCAGCCGCGCGAGCGGTCGCCTGCGCAGCGCGAACAGGGCAAGGAGCAGACCGGGGGCGCTGAGGACGATGCTGGTCCCGATGTCGATCGGCAGCGCGATCGGGCACTCGCGGTCGAACAGCCCGCGCTGCGCTCCCGGGGTCGTGCACAGGGGGTGTGGGGCGGCGAATCCCAGGGTGTCCGGCTTGAGATCGGGGGCGATCACGGGCACCGCCCCGAACATGACCCCGAGGTTCTGCGGGATGTAGCGGACATCCTCGACGGCCCAGTCCGGGTGGTAGCCGAGCGTGGGATAGCCGTTCGCCTCGAGCTGGTACTGGTAGTCGTAGCCGGGGTGGATCAGGGATCCGGTGGTGAGGAACGTGTACAGGAGCAGGACGGCGATCGGTCCGACACCCCCGACGGCGGCCGAGGCCGTGCGACGGGGCCACGATCCACCACCACCGACCATCATCAGCCAGGGCGCTGCGAACACGAGCGGAAGGCGGGCCGTCGCCGCGAGCCCGAGCAGGAACCCGGCGATGACCTGGGACCGGTCGAGCGGCCAGATCCCGGCGATCAGCTCACTGATCCGGCTCCGGCCCGGCCCTCCAGCCAGCCCCAGCCGGTCGGCCTCGCGCTCCGCCTCGTCCCACGGGTCCTCGGTGCTCGCCAGCCGGTCTGCGCCCAGTGAGACGCCCACCGCAAGCAGGGCGATGTCGACCGCGACGAGATGGGCGAAGTACCAGGTGCTGCCGACTGCGGCCGACCACCACCAGACGGTGCCGGTCGCGAACAGGACGGTCGTCAGGATCCGGACCGACGGCCGGATCGCCAGCCGGCCGAGCATCCAGTAGGCGATCCCGACCCCGGCCGCCGCGAGCAGGATCCCTACGCCCTCCTGGTCCGCGAACAGGCCGAACAGCCACACAAACGGCACGAGCACGAGAGCGGGGAGCGGCGGAAACGGGAGCAGCGCGCGCCCGTCGGGCACACCGCTCGCGTCGGTCAGTGGATAGACGTCCTGGAAGTACCAGTTGCCGGGCTGCCCGGTGCCGTCGGGAACCGGGTACGGAAACCAGGCGCGTCCGTGGAGGAACGCGTCCGCCTGCCACGCGAAGTGGTTGTACTGGTTCAGATGGACCGGGTTCGAGATCCCGTAGAGCGCCAGCGCTGCGAGCGCGATGAACACCCCGACGACGATCGTCGCGGGGTTGAGACCGTGAGTGTCCGGCGAGGGGGTCGTGACGCGACCCTCGGCTATACTCCGCTTCACCTTCAACGCTTGTGTAGGAGGCTCCCCGTGACCGGTTCGGGTTCGGGCGCGCCCGACCGGAACATGCGCGCGGCCCGCACCTCGTGGCGAGGTATCGGCCGGCAGATCCTGATCGTGATGGCGATCGGGCTCGTCTTCCGGTTGATCATGGCATACGGCCTCGAAGGACTCCGCGGATCGGGCTTCGACTCCGACCTGAAGCTGTTCCGCTACTGGGCCTCCAACCTCGGCCAGCTGGGACCGTTCGGGTTCTACGATCGAGGATTCTTCGCGGACTACACCCCCGGGTACCTGTACGCACTGTGGCTGGTCGGCGTCATCGGCGGCCTGGTGGGCGGCGTCGGCGACCTGATCAAACTGCCGGCGATCGTGACCGACATCGCGCTGGGCCTGGTCGTGTACCGGATGGCGCTCGACCTCGGGACGACCGAGCGGCGAGCCACGATCGCGGGCGCGATCGTGATCTTCAACCCCATCAGCTGGTTCGACTCGACGATCTGGGGCCAGGTCGACTCCTTCGGTACGGTGTTCCTGCTGCTGGCCGTCCGGGAGCTGTGGAAGGGCCGCAGTGAGCGGTCGGCCATCCTCGCCGTGGTCGCCGCCCTGATCAAGCCGCAGCTGGGCATCCTCGTCCCGATCGTCGCGCTGGTGGTGATCCGCCGCGCCGTGTGGCCGGCCGGTGGATGGGGCGATGACGAGCCGCCGCTGCCGTCCGGTACCGCGTGGGAGCGCCGGACGACCGGCCCGGTCCGGATCCTCACCACCGCCGTGGCCGGTTTCCTGACCGCGGTGCTGGTGTCGGCGCCGTTCGGGTTGTCGGTGGTCTCGTTCAGCACCACCGCACCGTTCGTGGACTCGGCGCTGGTTCGCCTCGTCCTGAGCACCGCCGCCACCTACTCGTTCGTGACCGTGAACGCGTACAACGCCTGGGCGCTGTTCCCGGTCGACGGCGTGAGCCTGGCGTCGTCGGGATCGACGCAGTGGATCCCCGATGCGCCAGTGCCCGATGCCGCCACGTGGGCGCAGATCGGCGGTCTGCCCGCGGCCCTGATCGGGGCCCTGCTGCTCCTGGCGATCATCGGGGTGACCACCTACCTCGTCGCGCGGCGCCCCGACCGGCTGACGATCCTCGTCGGCGTCTCAGTGCTCGCGCTGGCGTTCTTCGCGGTGCCGACCCGGGTGCACGAGCGGTACCTGTTCCCGCTGTTCGGCCTGGCGGGGATCCTGATCGCGTTCTCGTGGCGCTGGCGGGTCGCCTACGCGGTGGCCGGGGTCGCGACGTTCCTCAACATGTACGTCGTGCTCACCACGGTCTATCGCGGGAACCCGGGGATCGCCGACTGGCTGGGCATCGGTGAGGCCATCCGCTCGTTCTGGGGCGTGGCGATCATCGCCGCGATGCACACCGCGGTGCTGCTGTGGGGCATCGCGCAGCTGCGGCCAGCCGCGCGGCGCAGGCTCGCCGCTGAGCGCGTCCGCGGCTCGATCGACGACGAACCGGAATTGGTGGCCACAGCCCCCGCCGACATTGCGCCGGTCATGTCCAACATGGCGCCGGTCCCGCCGCGGCCGGCCGCCCTGCCGCACCTCGCGGCGATCGACGGGCCCACAGACCCCGTCCCGGCCGCCGCCCCGCCCGTCGCGGACCAATCCCGGCCGCGGCGCCGGCTGCCGGCCTGGTACGACCGCCCTTCGCTGTCCGACCTGGGCCTGATCGGCTGGTTCCGGGCCCGCATCAACGAAACGCCCATCCGCCCCGACCGGTCGCGTCGGCTCCGCAACGAAGGCCGCGGCCGGCTCGATCGGCTGGACCTCTGGATCCTGGTCGTGATCGTGGCGGCAGCCATGGGCCTGCGCATGTTCCGGCTCGCGGAGCCCGCGCGGATGCATTTCGACGAGGTCTACCACGCGCGCACGGCGGCCGAGTTCCTCCAGGACTGGCGCTACGGGATCTCCCATCCGATCTACGAATGGACACACCCCCACCTCGCGAAGTACGCGATCGCGGCGGGGATCGTGCTGTTTGCGGGTCACGACGTGGACGCCACGAGCGAGCTCGACGTCAAGGTGCGCGATGCCGCCATCGAGCCGATGCGACCCGACCTCCTCGCGACAGGCTCTCGCGCCGGCGATCGGGTATGGGTCGTCACCGGGGACGAGCTCGTCGGCTATGACCTGCGGACGCGCGCAGTCGCCGCGCGCTGGTCCGTGCCGGGCGCGTCCGCCGTCGCCTTCGATCCGGACAGCCTCCAGCTGCTGGTGGGCACGGATTCGGGCAAAGTCCTGGCGCTCGATGCGCAATCGCTCGATGACCTGGGCGGGTTCGACGCGGCGTCTCCCCCGGTGTCGCCCATTCCCGTCGCAACGCTCGACGGCCCGATCCGCCGCCTGGCCGCGTTCGACGGCGGCCAGGCCATTGCCGCGCTGCTGCCCGGCGACACCGTCGCCGTGGTCGACGGCGGCACGGGCGCCGAGAACGGTCGGGTCGTCCTGCCCGGCGCTTCGGACATGGTTGCCGCGGGCCAGAGCGACGCCGTCGTCGCGACGCCCGTCAACGTCACTGATGCGGCGGCCGAGGCCGCCGAGCTGGCGAGCATCCTGGGCGGTGACCCGGCCGACTACGCGCCGGGCCTCGCGCAGGTGGACGCCGACACCGTCGTCCTGCCCGGAACCCTGACGGCCGATGTCCGGTCGAGCCTCCAGGCCGCCATCGACGACGGCCGCCTCGCCGGGATCCGGATCGACAAGGTACCGGTGCTCGCGGTGGCCGACGCCGGCGGCGTGGACCTGGTGACCGCACGCGGCACCTCGGCCGCGGCGATCGCCCTCGATGGACCGGCGACCTCTGTCGCGCTCGTCCGCGGCGTCGAGGACGGCACGCAGCTGTATGCGACGACCTCCGATGCGGCGACCGGCGAGCCGCAGGTCGCGATCATCGCGATGTCCGGTGATTCGGCGAAGGACGGCCCGCGCATGACCGCGACGATGCAGATGCCGGGAGCCGTCTTCCGGATCGTGTATGACGAGACGGCCGAGCTGGTGGAGGCGCTCGGGGTTGCGCCAGACGGCAGCAGCCCGACGGTGTATGTGATCGAGCCACACGGCAAGACCGTGTTCGCCGACCACCGGCTCCCGTTCGTCCCGGTCGCGTGGGCTCTCGACAGCAACAAGGACTATCCGACCGACAGCCACGGCGCTCTCCTCGTGTTCTCCGCGGACGGTGCGACCGGTTCGCTCAACGTGGACGACTATGCCTTCGCCTGGCGGCTGCCGGGTGTCATCCTCGGCGCCCTGACCGCGGGACTCCTGTACCTGCTGACTCGCGTCCTGTTCCGCCGCCGCGAGGTGGGTGTGCTCGCCGGGCTGTTCGCGATCCTCGACGGGATGCTGTTCGTCCAGAGCCGGATCGCGATGAACGACGTCTACACCGGGTTCTTCATCCTCGCGGCCTACGTGCTGTTCGCCTGGCTGTGGCTCCAGCCGGCCCGGCGGCGCTTGCCGTTCTGGGCCGCGATGCCGGCGATCGGCGTCCTGCTCGGCCTCGCGCTGGCCTCGAAATGGGTTGCGGCCTATGCCATCGGCGCCCTGGGCATCCTGGTCCTGATCCGCTCCGCGCTGGGCCGCCTGCTGCTGATCGCTGGATTGATCGGGCTGACGGGCGTGCTGGGCTGGATGGCGCTGGCCGTGCCGACCGGGAGCGGGGCGAGCGGGGACGTCACCTTCGTGTTGATCATGATCGGGCTCACGCTCGCCGCGGTCGCGATCAGCGCATACCACCCGATCGCGTGGTCGGACGACGAGATCCGGCTCGCCGTGGGCGGTCCTCCGGCGCTGGGCATCCTGGTGGCGCTCGCAGCGATCGCGCTCGGGCGGGCTGACTCGGAAATTGTCGTCGGGCCGGTGCTCGTGACGCCGATCTCGGCCGGGTTCGCGCTCGTCGTTGCCGGCCTGCTCGCCTACGGGGCGTTCCAGCTGGCCGGGCGCCTCGGCTTCGGCCCGATGGCGCCGGCGACCGGGGCGGTCGCGGGGATCCCGCCCGCTTCCCCGCCCGCGGAGGGCTGGCTGCGCCTCGGTTCAGGGCTCGGGCTTCCGATCGTGTGGATGCTCGGCTCGCTGCTGGTGATCCCGGTCGTCGTTTACGTGATCTCGTATCTGCCGTGGGCCGCGATCGAGGGCCACCAGATCGTGGCGGGCTGGCCGCCCGGACACACCGGCCAGACGCTGCTCGACCTCACCGGCGAGATGTATCGCTATCACAACAACCTGACGGCGGCCCACCCGGCGAGCTCCCCGTGGTGGGCATGGCCGCTCAACCTCAAGCCGGTGTGGTTCTACCAGGGCGGGTTCGCCGAATCGACCGCGGCATCGATCTACGACGCCGGAAACGTCGTCATCTGGTGGCTGGGCGTCCCGGCGCTCCTGTTCGTCGCCTACCAGGCCTTCCGCCGCCAGAGCCTTGCGCTGGGCCTGATCATGATCGGGTTCCTGTGCCAGTGGATCTCCTGGGCGCGGATCGACCGGGCGGCGTTCGAGTACCACTACTACACGAGCCTGCCGTTCGTGATCATGGCGCTCGCGTACCTCGTCGCCGAGGTTTGGCACGGTGCGTCGCGGCGCACCTGGCTGCTGGCACGGATCGCCGCCGCCGCCGCACTCCTTGGCCCCGTGATCCTGTGGCTCCTTCGCCTGCCGCTGTGCGCGTTCGCGGGCGTCGACTCCGTCAACGAGGGCTCGGCCGCGTGCCACGGGAACCCGGGCAACCTGGTCGTCACCCCGGCTGCGGCCGCGATGGCGATCATCGTGATCGTCACGCTGGTCGTCCTGATCAGGCAGCTTGTCGACCTCGGGCGGCCCCGGGCGGACGGGCGTCCGCTTGACGGCCGCGACCTCGTCCCGTTGCTGGTGACCGCCATCGTCGGCGGTGCCCTGCTGGCGCTGTCGCGAGCGCTTCCGTCGACCGAGCCGCTGCTCAGCTTCCCGGGGATCGTGCCGGAGCTGATCGCCCTCGTGATCGCCATCCCGCTGGCGCTCGTCGCGGCGCAGGTCGTCACGGCTCGGGACGCGCGGAGGTTCGTGATCGGGCTGGTCTCCGCGGCCGCGATCTGGTTCGCGATCCTGTACCCGAACATCTCGGCGCTGCCACTGCCGGCGACCCTGGTGAACGCATACCAGGGGATCCTTCCGACCTACCTGTACGCGTTCCAGTTCTCGGTCAACACCATCGACCGCAGCGGATCGATCTCGTTCGCGGACCCGCGCTTCGCACTGCTGCTGGCGTTCATCATGATCGCGTCGGTGGTGGTCGCCTACTCGGCATGGGTGTGGCGGCAGGCCCTGGCCGAAGAGCCTTCAGGTGGGGCAGCCGACGGACCGGCCGACGGACCGGCCGGCGAGCCGGGCCCTGCCTGAGCCGGTCGCGCGACCGGATGGCGCGTCAGTCGGGTTCCACAGCCTTGTCCTCCGCGGCGGTCGCATCGCCCGGCTCTTCCGCGGCGACCGCTCGCGGTGATGACGGGATATCAGCCGAGAAGTGCGCCGGGAGCGCGCCGGCCGCGGCGAGCCTCCGGATGACGAAGCCGTAGTAGTCGTCCACCTTCGCGGTCACCCGCGGCCAGCTGAACTCCTCGGCGCGCAGCACCCCGGCCTCGGACATCGCCTTGGCGAGCTCCGGCTCGCGCAGCAGGCGGCCGACCGACAGCGCGATCTGCTTGGGCGCGCGAGGGGCAACGAGCAGACCCTCCCGACCGCGCCGGACGACGCCCTTGTAGCCGTGGATGTCGGAGGCGACGATCGGCGCCCCGGCCGCCATCGCCTCGAGCAGGACGATCCCGAACGACTCGCGGCCGGTGGCAGGAGAGACGTAGACGTCGGCCGTCCGGAACAACTGGTCGCGCTCGTCGTCCGAGACGCGACCCAGGAACTCGACTCCGCGCAGGCGGCGCGTCGCCACGTAGCGCCGTGCCTCGCGCTCCTGCGGCCCGCCACCGACCAGCAGCAGCCGGCATTCGCACCCCGTCTTGCGCAGGATCCGATAGGCCTTGAGCAGGTCCAGCACGCCCTTGCGCGGCTCGAACCGTCCGACGAACAGGATGTTCCGGGTTCCGTCCTGCCAGCGTGCCAGCGGGACCGCCCGCCGGAACCGGTCGATGTCCACCCCGTTGGGGATGACCTTGTAATCGCCGGGGAAGTAGCGATCGATGAAATGGCGTGCGGCGGCGGACACTGCGATCCGGCCGTGGAGGCGCTCTGCATAGCCGCGCAGCGCCCGGCTGCCGAACTCGTAGGCCGGCGACCATCCCCCGTAGGCATGGAACGTCGCCACGTTCACGCTGCGGGACTCGCGCAGCAGGACGAGGGACAGGAACGGCACGAACGGCTCGTGGAAGTGGAGCACGTCGAAGCGCTCGCGTTCCAGGACGTCCCGAACCTGGGAGATGTACCGGGGCGACAAAGTGATCGTGCCGACCGACCCGTTCGCGGGAACCGAGAACCCCTTGCCCAGGCGGATGACGTCTCCCTCGGACGCGCGCTGGAGGCCATGGGAGGAGGTCAGGATCCGGACATCGTGGCCGCGCAGCCGCAGATTCTCGTACAGGTACCGGACGTGCTGCGTCACCCCGCCCGGCAGCGGGTAGACGTACGGGGAGACGAGGCCGATCTTCATGATCGTTGCGGCTCGTCGGGCTGGTACCGGGGCGGCCGGAGATTGCCACCCGGATAGCCGTGCTCGCGGCCGGTGCCGTCTCGTCGGAGGCGGCCGCCGAGCTCCGCACGGGCGTCGCGCCCGTACTTCTGCAGCTGCTTGCTGAACGTACCGAGCTGGCCGACCGTGCCGTGGAAGTCGCCGTGGTGGCGGCTGGTCCCGGCGAGGATCGCGGCACGTACGTCGTCCGGGGTCCGGCCCGGGAACGACGTCCAGCCGGCACCGATGTGCTCGGTGGAATGGGCGTCGCTGTTGCCCATCTGGGCGAGCCCGTGCTCAGCGGCGAACTCGACCACGTGGTCATGGCGGTAGCGTCCGAGGGCCGTGGGGTTGAAGGTCTCGATGGTGTCGGGACGTGCCGCCGGGTTGTCGCTCGCCAGGAGACGGCGGAGCAGGAAGCCCTGGGCGCACAGCGGGTACGGCACCAGCGGGTGGGCGGGGATCGCCAGGCCACCCTGATCATGGACGGCCTCGATCGACCACTTGAGCGCGCGGAGCGGTGGCACTCGCCGCTCGAGGAACAGCGCCAGGAGATGTCCGCCCCGGGTCGAGATCTCCTCGCCGACCACGACCGCAAAGCCGAGGCCCCGGTCCTCGGCCATGCGGCGAGCCGCGAGGGCCGCGTCGATCCGCTCGTGGTCGGCGATCGCGATGACGTCGAGCAGCCCGACCCGTTCCACGTGGTCGAGGATCTCCTCGACGGACGCCGTGCCGTCGGACGCCATGGTGTGGATGTGCAGGTCTGCGCGGCCCGGTCGCTCCTGTGGTTCGCTCATCGTGCTCGCGCCTCCGGTTCGGTGTCGCTGGCGGGGCGCTCCGCGGTCGCGTCTGCGGCCCCTTGGCCGGCGGGTACCAGATCCGGCCAGATCGGGTGGAAGGCGCCCCACCATTGTTCGGGGCTGTCGGCCAGCAGTGACTCGAATGCCGCCGCGATATTGGCGGTCAGGGTCGTCACCCGCTCGCGCCGCGTCCCGTTCACGGGTGCCGGAACCGCCAGCAGCCGGCCACGCACGCGCCCGCCGGCAGTCCGGCGCGCAGACCCGACATACAGCGGCACACCGGCCTCGATGGCCAGCAGCGCCGGCCCGGCGGGGATCGGCGCCGGGTGGTCGAACAGGGGGACCAGCAGGCCGTTGTGGGTCAGGTCCCGGTCAGCGACGAGCCCGACCGACTCGCCACGCCGGAGCGCGCGGAGCAGGGTTCGACGAGCGTCGGTGATCGGGACGATCCGTACGCCCACGCGGCTTCGGGATTCGACAAACCAGCGCTGGAGCCCCGGATCCGACACCGTCTCCATGGGCGCGGTGACCGGGTGGCCCACGAGGTGGGAAACCATGATCACGGGGAGCTCGATCGAACCGAAGTGCATGCCCACGAGCACGATCGGGTGGCCACCGGAAAGGGCCTCCCTGATCTCGACGGGCGTCTCGATGTCGATCCGCTCGAGCGCGAGCGCGAGATCGAAGGCTCCGCTCCGGGCGACCTCCAGGTAGTAGCGCGCCGCGTGCCGGAACGCGGCCCGCACCAGTCGCTCGAGCGCGTCCGGATCGGTCGCCGCGCGTCGCGCGAGCCCTGTTCCGCGATCCGAGGCAGCCAGGCCCTCGCAAACCCGTCCGAGGTTCGCGCGCGCCTGGGCGGCGCGCGCCGGCGCCAGCCGGTACCACAGCTCGCCCGCGGCATCGGCGGCCGCGACGAGCGGCGCCTCGGGCAGCCGTGAGATCAGCCGTGCACATCGGACGAGCAGCGCTCCACGCAATCCGCCGCGGCTCTCCGTCGCACCGCCGCGCCCGTCGGGGACACCGGTCGAAACGGGGGCCACGTCGGTGGTCACGAGCCTGCTGCCTCGGCGGCGCGGACCGAGCCTTCGGACGAGCCGCCTGACGCCCCGTCGGCAGCGCCCTCGGTCGCGTCGCCCGCCGCGGCTGCACGCCGACCGCCAGCGCGAGCTCCGCCGGCAAGCATCGCCGCGGCTCGAGCCTCGAGCTCGACGCTCTCGCGAGGGTCTGATGGCCACAGGGGCTTGAAGCTGTACCACTGCTCAGGGGCCGATGCCACCACGCGCTCGAGGAAGTCGGCGATCCGTTGGGTGGCCTCCTGGAGGTCGGCCGGCGCCGAGGAGGGCACCGTGAAGTGCTCTTCGAACTCGATATGGAAGCGCCCCACCGGGTCGCGCCGGATGGCGATCGGCACGATCATCGCGCCCGACTTCGCGGCCAGGGTTGCCGGTCCGGCCGGCAGCGTCGTCCAGGCGTCGAAGACGCGGACCGGGATCCCGTCCGGCCGGTAGCCCCAGTCGATCAGGAGGGCGAGGATCTCGTTGCGGCGCAGGACGCCGAACAGGTCGCGCAGGTTGCGCCACGGGATGAGCTTGACACCCCAAGACTCGCGCTGGCGGCGCAGCAGGTCGAACAGCTCGGGGAACGACGAGTCATCCGCGATCACGTTGGTGGGGTAGCCGTGACCGGCGATCGCTGCTGCCGCCGCCTCGTTGTTGCCGATGTGTGCGGCAACCACGATCAGGGGCAATCCCGACGTCCGCCACAGCTCGGTGACCTGCTCGATGTCGCCGGTCTCGACAGCCGCCGAGAGCTCCGCCTGCGGCCGCGACGGGAGCCGCATCAGCTCGACCATGTAGCGCGCGTACTCGCGGTACGCGCGCAGGGCGAGCCGCCGGACGCTGGGGTGCTCGGGCGGCAACCCGAGCACATGCCCGAAGTTCCCGTTGGAGAACCGTCGCTTGGCGGGCCAGGCGAGATAGCTGGCCTGGACGGCGGTTCCGATCACCGCGCGTGACAGGCGCGGCGGCAGGTGCGCGAGCGCGACGGCCGCGGCCCGATAGGCGAGGACCGCGGATCGCTCGAGCAGGCGCGAGGGCGGCTCGAGGCGCCGATGCGGCGCTTCGAGCCTGCGGCCACGCTGTGTCACCGGTTGGCGGCGGCCTTCGCCTTTGCCTGGCCGGCAAGCGCCTTGGAGTCCTTCTTCGACTCCTCGTTGCCGACCAGCGTCTCGTTGTCCTCGCCCCGGATGAACGCCTCGACGCGATTGAACGCGATGTCGTCGTGGATCTGGAGCGGGGGGCTCTTCATGAAGTAGCTCGATGGGGCCACGAGCGTGCCCTTGAGGCCGCGGTCGAGGCCGATCCGCAGGCAGCGGATGGCATCGATGATGACGCCCGCGCTGTTCGGGCTGTCCCAGACCTCGAGCTTGAGCTCGGCGTTGAGCGGGACGTCGCCGAACGTGGTGCCCTCGATCCGGATGTGGCACCACTTGCGGTCCTTGAGCCAGGGCACGTAATCGGAGGGCCCGACGTGGATGTCGCCCTCGGCCAGCTCGTAGTCCATCATCGAGGTGACCGCGTTGGTCTTGCTGATCTTCTTGGACTCGAGTCGCTCGCGCTCGAGCATGTTGAGGAAGTCGGTGTTGCCGCCGAAGTTCAGCTGGTACGTGCGGTCGATGCGGACGCCGCGATCCATGAACAGGCGGGTGAGAACCCGGTGGGTGATCGTGGCGCCGACCTGGCTCTTGATGTCATCGCCGATGACGGGAAGGCCTTCCTCGGCGAACCGGCGCTGCCAGTAGGGCTCGCGGCCGATGAACACGGGGATCGCGTTGACGAACGCAACCCCGGCCTTGAGCGCCTGCTCGACGTACCACTTGGTGGCTTCCTCGCTGCCGACCGGCAGGTAGGACACCATGACGTCGACCTCGCGCTCCCGCAGGATCCCGACCACGTCCGCCGTGGGCCCTGGGGCCTTCTCGATGATCTGCGACAGGTACTTGCCCAGGCCGTCGTGGGTCATTCCCCGGTCGACGCTGACGCCCATGTGCGGGACGTCCATGAACTTGTACGTGTTGTTCTGGCCCGAGAAGATCGCCTCGGAGATGTCCTTGCCGACCTTCTGCTTGTCGACGTCGAACGCCGCAACGAACTCGACATCGCTGATGTGGTAGTCGCCCAGCTGGACGTGCATCAGTCCCGGGACGAATTCGCCGGCCTTCGCGTTCTCGTAGTAGTAGCGACCCTGGACGAGGCTGCTGGCGCAGTTCCCGACGCCCACGATGGCGACGCGGATCTTCTTGCCGCGGGCCTTGGGGGCGCTCCCGTTGGTTCCGTTCGTGCTCACCTGCTGCTCCATGTGTGTTGGCTACTCCTGCTCCTGGCTCGATGCCTGGTTGATGGTGTGGACGATTCGCTGGATGGTGGTGATGGTCGCGAGGACGGCGATGGCGCCGAGGCCAAGGATCAGGGCGTAGGCGCCGTCGGGCCGGGCGACGAGGCTGAACAGCTCGCCGTCCGAGTAACTGGCGATCCCAACCCCGCCCATCATGCCCGCGGCAACCAGGCTGACCGTGAGGATGGCAATCCGGACCTCCCGTGGCGCGAATCCCACGTTCGCCATCCGGGTGCCGGTTGTGAACCCGAGGCTCTCCGCTTTCGCGCGCGTGTAGCTGACCATGAACGCGGACCCCATGGCCGCGGCCGCGAGCACCGCGCCAAGGTTGAAACCGGCCGCGAGGCTGCCCCAGACGATCCCCACGTAGACCACGGACTCGCCCCACCGGTCGAAGGTCGAGTCCATGAACGCGCCAAGCTTCGATACCTTGCCGGTTGCGCGCGCCAGCGCGCCGTCGAACAGGTCGAACACGCCGCCGAACACGACCAGCAGGCCGGCGGCCAGCCACGCCTGCGACGCGGCTGCCGCCGCGGCGACGCACGCGATCAGGAATCCAATCACGGTGAGGGCGTTGGGTGTCAGCCCGAGCCGCCCGAAGCCGAGCGCGATCGGCTCCATCAGGGTCCGGACGCGCGAGCGGAGGCCCGGCGTGACCAGCGATCCGGTCACGAGATCGCCCGTGGTGCGGTCCCGCCGGTCGCGCCGAACCCGAGGACCCGTGCCTGCCGATCGGCGAACCGGGCGAAGGCCTCGGGCTCGATCGTGTGGACGGTCTCGCGACCATGGCGACGTGCGGTCACCAGCCCGACCTCGCGCAGCTTGCCCAGGTGCCACGACACCAGCGGCTGGGACAGCCCGACATGGTCGATCAGCTGCGTCACGGTGGCCGGGCCGACGGCAAGCCTGCGCACGATCCGAAGGCGGTTCACGTCGGCGAGCACCTTGTGGAACAGCCGCAGCTCCCGCAGGTCGTCGGGCTGGTCGACGACCGAGGCGAGCGTGCTGCGGATCCGGGCGGGTGATGGCGACACGGTACGGGGGCACCTGCTGACGGCGAACGGATTCGTCGGATCAACCAGAATTTATATCAATGGCCGTTGATCCTATGGGCGCCGGCCCGGGGTGTCAAGCATCGATCGCGGGCGTGCCCGATACGGGACGCCCGTCGGTCGGGACGGCCTACACTCGGCCCGTGGACCGGATGCCGCGACGCGACGCGCTCGTTCTCCTTGCCGTCCTGGGTGCCGGGGTGTTCCTCGCCGGTCTGGAGTTGATGATCACGGCGGTCGCGCTCCCCGCGATCGTGGTCGACCTCGCCGACTGGACCCGGCTCCGCGAGGCGTCGTGGATCATCAACGGCTACCTCCTGGTGTACGTGGTGGCCATGCCGCTGGCGGGTCGCCTCGCGGATCTGTGGGGCAATCGCCGGCTGTTCCTTGCCGCACTTGTGGTGTTCACGGTCGGCTCGGCGCTCGCGGGCCGCGCCCAGACGCTCGAGGAGCTGGTGGCGGCGCGCATGGTGCAGGCGGCCGGCGGCGGCGCGCTGATCCCGGTTGCGACGTCCGCCGCCACTCACCTGTTTGACGGGCCGGCTCGCCCCCGGGCACTCGGGATCATCGGCGCGCTCACCTTCCTGGGCATGGCCGCCGGTCCGTTCCTCGGGGCGGCGATCCTGGACGCCTTCCATCCCGATGCAGCGCTGTCGCGGCTGGGCATGACGCCCGGCTCACCGCTCCCGGATGCGCTGGCGCCTGCGTGGCGCTGGGTGTTCTACGTCAACGTGCCGGTCGGGATCGTGGCCCTCGTCCTCGCCTGGGCTGCGAGCAGTGGCTGGGAGACCCCGCGCCGGGCGGGGAGGGTCGATGTCGTCGGCGCGCTGCTGTTCTCCGGGTTCCTGGTCGGCGCGCTCGGCGCCCTGACGCTGCTGGGGAGCCGCACGGATCCTGCCCCCGGGTCGATCGACCCGGTCGTGGCCGCCACCGTCCTCGTGGTGCTGGCCGCCGTCGCCGGACCGGTGAGCATCCTGCGGGGGTTCCGGGCGGGCGACCCGTTCCTCGACCCGCGGCTGTTCCGCCACGCCCCGTTCACCGCCGCCGCACTCGTGTCGGCGCTGACCGGCTACGGATTCGCGACCGCGATCGTCGGCGGTGCCGTGTTCGTGGATCGCGTCCTGTACGGCGGCGCCGACGACCAGCGGCTGGCGCTCGGTGCGCTTGGTGCCGCGACGGCCGCCGGAGCGCTCCTGTCGGGGTTCGCGGTGCGGGTGCTATCGCTCCGGATCGTGACCCTGGCCGGGCTGGGTTCATCGATCGTCGCACTCGTCCTGATGTCCGCGTGGACCCCGGCCACCACGATCGAACAGACCGCCGCGGCGCTCGCGCTGTTCGGGGCCGGCTTCGGGCTGACCGTGACCCCGCGCTCGACGGCCGCGGTCGAGTCCGTCGCGCGCGAGGCGTATGGCATGGCCTCGTCGACGGTGACCGTGGCCCGGATGATCGGGATGGCGGTCGGGCTCGCCATCCTCACCGCGTATGGGTCGACGACGATCGATCGCCTCTACGACCAGGTGTACGCGACCCCGGACTCGTACCGGCAGTACATCCCGGCCTCACTTCGCGACCGGCCGCTGCAGGACGGCCTGGTGGTCGAGGCCCTCGAGGGCTGGGCGGCCAGCGAGGCCGCCAGGATCATGGTCGGGATCTTCCTCGTTGCCGGTGCCGTGACCGCGATCGCGGTGCCGCCCTCGCTCGTCCTCGACCGCCGCCGCCGCCCGGAAGCCGGGGCGACCGGCGGCGCCTGACCCGACCTGCGATCAGCCGCAGGCCACGGGCTTCGGCTTCGGGTGGGCGTCCGCAGGGTCGGCGTCGCCGACCGAGATCGGCATCGCGACCAGCTGCGTCTTGCCCGGCGTTCCCTTCGGCCCCTCGGACGTCTGGAGCCACAGCTCCTCCGTCGTCGCCGCCTGCGCCGCGTTGAGGTCGAGCTGGTGGAGGCGCACCTCGCGCACCTCGTACAGGTACAGCTTGTCGTCGCTGGTGAACACCTGGACGATCATGCCCAGCATCTTCCGCTGCTGCCCGGCATGGGCCAGCTCGTAGATCGGCCCGAACATCCCGTCGCGCGCGTGGGCGTACAGGTACGTGGCTCGACCCTCCCCGGGCTGCCCAAGCTCCTGGATGTACATCGCGACGTTGCACAGCGGGTAGCCGGCGGGTCCCTCGACGACCGGCAGGTCGATCTTGAGCGCCGGGACCACGACCCGCGTGGCAAATGTCCGCTCAGTGGGGCTGCCGCTCGGGCTCTCGGATGGGCTGGTCGAGGCATCGATCGATGGAGCTGCCGACCCGGTCGCGCTCGGCGTCACCGACGGCGTGATGACGTACGAGGTGGGTGACTCCTCGAGGGTGGTCCCCGCCGTGGTCGGATCCGCATACGACAGCAGGCCTGCCGTCAACAGGACGATGCCCAGCGCGGTGAGCAGCGCGGGCAGGATCCGGGTACGGACGATCTCGACCTGTGGAGGCATCGCGGTGATCCTAGTCGACGACCTGCCATCCTGCCCCAGGCCGAGTGGTACTGGTACGCTCGCACCGATGGGTGGGAGAGCAATCGTCGTGGCGGGCCTGATCGCGGGTGTGGCGGCCGGGGGCCTCGCGCTCGGCGGCCTGCTGCTCCTGGCGCCCCCGCCCCCGGTCCAGGAGTCCCCGGCGCCCACCACGGCGAGTCCGGTGCCGGTCACGCCCTCACCGGCCGCCTCGACGTCGTCACCGGCCGCGTCCGCGTCCGCGTCACCCGCCGGCCCATCAGCGGCATTCGGGGTCGGCGAGGCTGCCCCGGCGCTTGACGTGGCGCAGCTCGGGGGTGGCCGGATCAGCCTCGCGTCGCTGCAGGGGAAGCCGGTGTGGGTCAACTTCATGGCGACCTGGTGCCCGTCCTGCCGCGACGAGCTTCCGTTGATGGCCGGCTACGCGACCCGCTACGCGGACGATGGGCTGGTCGTCCTGGTGATCGACGTCCGCGAGGATGCGGCGACAGTCGATGCCTACATGCGCGGCCTCGGCGTGACGCTCCCGGTCGGCGTCGATGTCGACGGTGTCGCGCAGGGCGCGTGGGGCGCGTTCGCGCTGCCCGTCCACTACTGGATCGGGGCCGACGGCGTCGTTCGTGATGGCGCCCTGGGCGGCATCGGGCCGGACCTGATGACGGCCGGGCTGAAGGCGATCATGCCGGGCGTCGACGTCACCGCGCCGTGACGCCGCGCCGCTCGACCGCCAGGAGCGCCGAGAGCATCGATACCCATCCCGCAACGGCGTTGGCCATCAAGCAAGTGGTCGCGATCGCACATACCCGGCCGATCCTCGTCATCACCGACTTCGACGGCACCCTGTCGCCGATTGTCGAGGTGGCCTCGGACGCCAGCATCGTCGCCGGGGCGCGTTTGGCGCTCGAGCGTCTGCGGGCGGCCGCGGCAGCGCTGCCCGAGGGGGCGCTGGTGATCGCGGTGCTGTCCGGGCGTGACGCGGGCGATGTGGCGCGCCGGGTCGGGGTCCCGGGGATCCGGTACCTGGGCCAGCACGGGATCGAGCGTGGCAGCCTGGCTTCCGATGCGGGGGCCACGCCCGTGGTCGACATGGACCCGGTCCTCGCCGGCCGCGGACGGGACCTGCTGCGGCTCGCGGAGGGTGCGTCGGAGCGCATCGGACGACCGGCCTGGTTGTCGATCGAGAACAAGGGCGCCTCGGTCGGGCTCCACTACCGCAGGGCCGACGACCCCCAGGCCGCTCGCATGTCGATCCACGCAGGGCTCGATGCCGCCACGAGGGACCTGGGGCTCGGTCGCGTCGACCGCCTGGAGAGCCGCCGGGTCGTCGAGCTGCGGCCGGGGGGTGCGCCGGGCAAGGGCGATGCCGCGCAGCGCCTGATCGAGGAGGTGCGGCCCGCGTCGGTCCTGATCACGGGCGACGACCGCACCGATGCCGACGGCTTCCGGGTCGTCCGTCGCCTGCGCGACACGACGCCCATGCAGGCACTCGTCGTGGGGGTCAGCGGGGCCGCCGAGACGCCGCCCGAGCTCCTCGAGACCGTGGACGTGATGCTGCCGTCACCCGATGCCGCAGCTGCGGTCCTTGATGCCCTGGCGACCGCCGTGGAGGCGGACACGAAGGGATAGGCGACCCGCGCGCGGGTCGCCCCGCCTACTCTGAGGACAGTCCCTCGGTCTCGACCTTGCGGAGCGTGTCCCGAAGGCGCCGCGACGGGGGCGGTGCGCCGCGGCGAATGGCCGCGATGTCGCGCAGCTGGCGGTCGAGCCACCATCGGACGTCCTCGTGGCGAACCGACAGGCGGAGCCGGCGCAGGCGGGTCTTGCGCTCGTCGGCGGGCATCTCGAGCGCCCGCCGCAGCTGCGCCGCGGTCCCGGCGATGTCCGCGGGCGCGACCACCAGCGAGTCGGCCGCCAGCTGCTCCGCCGCGCCCGCGGTCTCGGACAGCACGAGCACCGGGTTGCGCTGGCCGACGAGCACGGCTTCCTTGGCCACCAGGTTCATGCCGTCGACCAGCGGGTTGACCAGGACCACATCGGCCAGGCGCAGCGCGGCGATCGCCATCGCGTAGTCGGAGCCGTCCGAGATCCACACGGGAGCGTCTTCCGGGTCGCTCAACCCGTTGATCCGCGCGACCACCTCCCGGACGGCCGCGGCGTACTCCGCATACTCGGCGATCGAGGTGCGCGTCGGGGCCATCACGGCCAGGAACCGAACGTGCTCGTACAGCTCGGGCTCACGCGCCAGCAGCTCCTCGAACGCGAGGAAGCCGCGAAGCGCGTTCTTGGACGGCTCGATCCGGTCGGCCCGGACGATCAGCTTCGGGTTGCCCGCCCTGGCCAGCCGCTCCTGCAGCCGGGTTACCCGCTGCTCGACCGCGTCGCTCTGGGCGAACCTCGCCAGGCCGTCGGGGTCGATCGAGATCGGGTAGGTGCGCACCGGCACGCGTCGCCCCCGCCAGCGGATCGTGCGACTGTCAGGGTCCACACGGGCGTCGCGCACCGAGGACGCAACGGTGTCCAGGAAGTTGGATGCATAGCGATCGGTCTGCAGGCCAACGATGTCGCACTCGAGCAGGCCCTCGCAGATCGTCCGGCGCATGCTCACGGGAAGGATCTGCCACTCGCTTGCGGCCGGCCACGGAATGTGGTTGAAATGCAGGATCGTCGCCTTCGGCAGCTGCTTGCGGATGCGGGCCGCCGCGAGGTAGAGGTGGTAGTCCTGGAGCAGGATGATCGGGCTCGGGTCGTTCCCGGCGGCTGCCACCGCGGCATCCGCGAGCGCGTCGTTTGCCGGCCGGTATCCTCCGCGCCACGCGGCCAGCAGCGAGGCATCCACGTTGGGGCCGTAAGCGGGCGAGAACATCCGGTGCTGGAGGAACCAAAGGAACGGGTTCGCGATGATGTTGTAATAGGGCTGGAAGACAGAGGGATCGAGGCCCACCAGGTGGAGCCGGACGTCCTGGTTCGGGAGCACGGACTCGACCAGGTCGCGGACGACGGCGGTGCTGAAGCTCGGCCCGCCCGGCGCGCCGGCCTTCCGGCGGCGACGACGCGTCCCTTCTCCGACCCCGCCCAGGTCGGCGAGCACCGGGGCCGCGATGCGGTCGCCCTCGGTGATCGCGACGGCCACCCAGCTCAGCGGGGCATGCCGGCCCAGCTCGCCGAGGGCGGTCACCAGGCCCCCGGCCCCACGCGCCGCGGTCAGCCCGACGGGCGAGGCGGGGTCGTGGTGGAAGGTGATGGGCCCCCGATTGGAGACGACGATCAGGCGACCGGCGGCTCCAAGGAGATCATCCAGCACCCGCGGTCGGTCGACAGGCACGCCTCAAGTATGCCCGACGGGTCGAATCGGGCCCCGCACTCGAGCAGGACGGCGATCGTGCGCCCGCTGCCGGGACGGTGCGAAGCCCCGCCCTATCCGACCGCGCGCGCGGCGTTCCCGACGATCTCCAGCAGGATCCCCGGGAACAGACCCAGCACGATCGTGAGCACGGAGGCCACCGCGAGCCCGGTCCATACCAGCCGGCCATGGGGCATGACCGGAATCTCGCCGGCCGGGTCGCGCATGAACATGTACACCACGACCCGCAGGTAGTAGAACGCGGCCGCGGCGGCGTTGAGGACGGCCAGGACGGCCAGGACGTTCAGCCAGCCGCCCGCCTGGACGGCCGCCAGGATGACGTAGAACTTGCCGAAGAACCCGGCCGTCGGGGGAATGCCCGTAAGTGACAGCAGGAACAGCGTCATCAGGATCGCCAGCGTCGGCTCGCGGCGGACCAGGCCGGCGAAGGTCGACAGGTTGCTGCTCACCCCGAGCCGTTTCTGGACCGCGGCGATGACCGCGAACGCGCCCAGGTTCATGAACGCGTACGCCGCGCCGTAGTACAGGAGCCCCTCGAGACCCTGGATCTGGCCGGCGCCGAATGCCGCGAAGCCCACCAGCATGTAGCCGGTGTGCGCGATCGAGGAGTACGCGAGCATCCGCTTCACGTTGTCCTGGGTCAGCGCGACCAGGTTGCCCAGCGTCATCGTGGTCGCGGCAAGGACCATGATCACGATGTTCCAGTCGGCCGCGAGCGGCCCGAGCGCCGACGCGAACAGGCGGATGATCAGGGCAAAGGCGCCGACCTTCGGCCCGACGGACAGCCAGCCGGTCACCGGGGTCGGGGAGCCCTGGTACGCGTCGGGTGTCCAGTAGTGGAACGGGACCGCCGCGATCTTGAATGCGACGCCGGTGGTGAGGAACGCGAGGCCCATCCCGAGGCCTGGAGACAGGGCCGCGCCGCCACCCGCGACCAGGGTCAGCGCGGCGGCCACGCCCGCGATGCTGGTGGTGCCGGTGGTGCCCCATACGAACACCAGCCCGAACAGGAAGATCGCGCTCGAGAACGAACCCAGCAGGAAGTACTTGATCGCACCCTCGGTCGAGTAGCCATCCGACTTGTGGTAGCCGGCGAGCAGGTAGCCCGGCAGGACCATGAGCTCGAGCCCGAGGAACAGGACCAGGAGATCCGCGGAGGCGGAGATCAGCATCGCGCCCGCCATCGCGAACACGAGCACGGCCGCGAACTCGGGCACGGGCAGACCGCGCTCCTCGAGATAGTCGGGCGCGAACGCCGCCGTGAGCGCCACGATCGCGACGAACAGGATGTCCAGGAAGGTCGTCAGCGCATCGACGGTGTAGGAGCCGTGGAATGCCGTGCGCTCGTCCTGCCCCACGACCGCGGTCAGCGCGGCCACGAGCGCGAGCCCGATGAACGTGGCGGCCAGGGCCGGGCCCTTTCGGCCGGGCGCGATGAAGTCGACCGCCAGGATCGCACCGGCAACCAGGATGGCCGCGATGAACGGCGCGATGGTTGCGGCGTCGGAGAAGCTCAAGATCGTCCTCCTACCGCCACAGCCCGAGGGCGATCGGCGCGCCCTGGAGCACCGCGTTGAGCGTGTCGGTCACCGATCCGGAGACGAGGTCCAGGATCAGGCCGGGGAAGAGGCCGAACACGACGACCAGGGCACCCAGCGGCACCAGGGTGAGGGCTTCGACCGGACGCAGGTCGGTCAGGTGGCTGCCCAGTCCCTTGAGGAACTCGGACAGCTCGCCGAACGCCACCCGCTGGAGCATCCACAGCAGGTATCCGGCGGCGAGGATCATCACGAACGTTGCCACGGCTGCCGCCCACGGATAGACGGCGAACGTCCCGACCAGGGTCAGGAACTCCCCGACGAAGCCCGACAGTCCCGGCAATCCGACCGACGCGAACACGAAGAACCCGAAGGCGGCCGCGTAAACGGGTACCGGCGCGCCGAGGCCGCCCATCTTGGCGATCGTCCGGTCGTGCGTCCGCTCGTAGATCACGCCAACCAGCAGGAACAGGGCGCCCGTGATCAGCCCGTGGCTGACCATCTGGAGGATCGCGCCCTGCAGCGCCTGCTGCTGGAACACGAAGATGCCGAGCGTGACGAAGCCCATGTGGCTGACCGACGAGTAGGCGACCAGCTTCTTGAGGTCGGGCTGGACGAGGGCGACGATCGCGCCGTAGATGATCGCGATCAGGCTGAGCACGATGATCGCGGGCGCCCAGGTCTGGGCCGCGTCCGGGTACAGCGGCAGCGCGAACCGGATGAAGCCGTAGCCACCCAGCTTGAGCAGGACGCCGGCCAGGATCACCGAGCCCGCCGTCGGCGCCTCGACGTGGGCGTCGGGCAGCCAGGTGTGGAACGGGAACATCGGGACCTTGATCGCAAACGCGAGGAAGAAGGCGCCGAACGCGAGCATCTGGAACGTCGAATCGAACGGGAAGCCGCGCAGCACGGTGAGGTCGAAAGCCCCGGCCCAGCTGCCGGTCGCAGCCTGGTAGGTGAACGCGGTGGCCAGGATGGCGACCAGCATCAGCAGCGAGCCGGTGAGGGTGTACAGGACGAACTTGATCGTCGCGTAGATCCGGTTCGCGCCGCCCCAGATGCCGATGATCAGGTACATCGGGACGAGGACAATCTCCCAGAACACGTAGAACAGGAACAGGTCGAGCGACACGAACACCCCGGTCATGCCGACCTCGAGGATCAGGAAGGAGACCATGTACTCCTTGACCCGGTTCTGGATCGGCCGGAACGAGGCGAGGATGCTGATCCAGGTGAGCGTGGTCGTGAGCACGACCATCGCCATCGACAGCCCGTCGACGCCCACCTTGTACTCGATGCCGAACAGAGGCACCCACGGCTGCTGCTCGACGAACTCGAAGCCCGGACGGCCGGGCGCGAAGCCGACGAGGAGGATCAGCGAGGCGACCCACGCCGCGAGCGCGAACCCGAGCGCCGTGTATCGGGCGAGGTTGGGCCTTCCGCCGGGCAGGAACGCGACGACGAGGGCGCCGGCGAGGGGCAGGAACGTGATCAGCGAGACGATCGGGAAGTCCGAGACGTTCATCAGCGGCTCACGATCACGAGGAACGAGCCCGCCATCACGAGCAGCCCGATCGCGATGCCCAGGGCGTAGTTCTGGACGTGCCCGGTCTGGATCCTGCGCAGGCCGCCGCCCGCGTCACGGGTCAGGGCGCCCACGCCGTTGACGGTCCCGTCGACGATCGTCCGGTCAAACCACCACATGGCTGCGGCGATCCGGCCCCCGATGCGGATGAACAGCAGGTCGTTGAGCTCGTCGAACCACCACTTGTTGAGGGTGGCGCGGTACAGGAACCGAGTGACCGGATTGGCGGATGAGATCCGCTCGACGACGTCGTGGTTGCCACGGGCGCGGAAGGCACCGAATAGCCACAGGCCGGCGACGAGACCGAGCGTGGCCGCGGCCACGCTGATCAGGATCAGGATCCCGTCGATGCCGCCCAGTGCAAAGGCCTCCGGGGTGCCGTGGAGCAGGTGCTCGGACTCGGCGAACACAGGCTCCAGCCAGCCGGCCAGCAGCCCGGTACCGTCCGGCGTCAGCGGCGGACCGCCCCAGGTCAGGGCGATGCCCAGCAGTGCCGCCGGGATCGCAAGCAGAACCAGCGGCAGCGTCATCTGCCACGGGGACTCGTGCACGTTGGGCTCGACATGCGGGTCGACGCGGCTCTCGCCGTAGAACGTCTTGCCCATCAGGCGCCACATGTAGAACGCGGTCATGACCGCGACGATGACGCCGATCAGCCACACCCAGGTGAACCCGAACTTGAACGATTCGCCCAGGATCTCGTCCTTGGAGAAGAACCCGGCCAGCGGCGGGATCCCCGCGATCGCGAACGTGGCCACGAACATCGTCCAGTGGGTGATCGGGATCTTCCGCCACAGGGCACCCATCCGGTTCATGTCCTGCTCTTCGTGCACGGAGTGGATCACGGAACCGGAGCCGAGGAACAGCAGGCCCTTGAAGAAGCCATGGGTCATGAGGTGGAAGATCGCGGGCACGAAGGCGCCGACGCCCAGCGCCGCGAACATGTAGCCCAGCTGGCTCAGCGTGGAGTACGCGAGCACGCGCTTGATGTCGGTCTGGGTGAACGCGATCGAGGCGGCGAGGATGGCGGTGAAGATGCCGATTGCCGCCACCACCACCATCGCGTCCTGTGCGTGGGCGAACAGCGGGTTGGCGCGCGCCACCAGGTAGACGCCGGCGTTGACCATGGTTGCGGCGTGGATCAGTGCCGACACCGGGGTCGGGCCCTCCATCGCGTCCGGCAGCCAGACGTGGAGCGGGAACTGGGCGCTCTTGCCCACCGCGCCCGCGAACACGAGCAGGGCGATGATCGACAGCGGCACGGTCAGGGTGCCTGCAGGCGCCTCGATCAGCTTGGCCATTGAGTCCTGGATGTTGAGCGTTCCGGTGTTCACGAAGATCGCCATGATCCCGAGCGCGAACCCGACGTCGCCCACCCGGTTGACGATGAACGCCTTCTTGGCGGCCAGCGACGCCGACCGCTTGCGATACCAGAACCCGATCAGCGAGTAGCTCGAGAGCCCGACCAGCTCCCAGCCCGCGAACATCAGCAGCCAGCTGTTGGCGAGCACCAGCAGCAGCATCGAGAACATGAACAGGTTGAGATAGGCGAAGAAGCGCCAGGTCGCGTCGTCGTGGGCCATGTACCCGATCGAGTACACGTGGACGAGCATCCCGATCGTGGTCACCACGATCAGCAGCGCGGCCGTCAGCGTGTCCACGTGGAAGCCGAGGTCCACGCTGAACGCCCCGGCCGGGATCCAGGTCCAGAGCTTGACGTCGAGCCCGTGCTCGCCGAACGCCTCGTTGTGGCCGAGCGCACCGGCGACCACGATCATGGCGATGACCCAGACCACGATCACGCCGCCGACCGGCACGATCTCCGATGCCCAGCGCCCGAACGTCAGCTGGAGCCGCCGGCCGAACAGCGCCGTGAACGCGAACCCGGCGATCGGGAGCAGGACGATGAGCGGGATCAGGGTCTCGTACATCGGTCCGCGCCTACTGCCGCATGTCGTCGTACTCGTCGACGAGCGGCGTCTTCCGGTTGCGGTAGATCGCGATCACGATCGCGAGGCCCACGGTCGCCTCGGCGGCCGCTGCCGCCATCACGATCAGCGCGATCACCGAGGCGCTGGTCTTGAGTGAGGGGCTGAACGCGCCGAACGCGATGATCGCGAGGTTGACGGCGTTGAGCATCAGCTCGATCGACATCAGCATGCTGATCGCATTGCGGCGGGCCAGGAAGCCGAACGAGCCGATCGCGAACAGGAGCCCCGCCAGGACGAGGTAGGCGTCGAGCGACTGGGACAGGTTGTGCAGGGCGGCCAGCATCAGTCGGACCCTCCCCGCTCGCGCTTGGCGATGAACACGCCGCCGATCACCGCCGCGAGCAGCAGGACGCTCACCACCTCGAACGGCAGCACGAACGAGGAGAACAGCGTCGACGCGACATCAGTGGTCCTGGTCCAGACCCGCCCTGCCGTCTGCGGCCAGTCGGTCGCCGTGACCGTGACCGCGATCAGGATCGCAAGGATGACCGACGCGATCGCGGCAGGCACGGCCTGGGTCTGGAACACAAGCGCGCTCGGCCCCGCCTTCGTCTGCGTGAGCATGATCGCGAACAGGACCAGGACGCTGATCGCACCGATGTAGACCAGGACCTGCGCAGCGGCCACGAACGGGGCTCCGGCGAGCACGTACAAGCCGGCCAGGGCGCCGAAGCAGACGATCATGGCGAGGCCGCAGCGGATGATGTCGCGCATGGTCACGACGAGCAGCGCGGCACCCACCATCACCCCGGCCAGGGCCAGGAACAGCAGGTCATCCCACCCGATCCCGATCAGCGGGATCGTATCCGGCAACGTCACGCGTCCCTCTCAGTGATCGTGGGCGTGGCCCGGCGCGGCCGCGGGCGAATGCCCGTTCCCGTTGCCGTTCCCGTGTCCATTGCCGCTCGCGAGCGAGGCTGGCAGGACGGGGAGCAGCCGGGACGAGTCGAGGACACGTCCCTCGGCCCGGGCTCGCTCCGCCCAGTCGCGCTCGCGGCGGATGTAGCTCATCTCGGTCTCGCGCTCGACCGCGGCCAGCGCGAGGAGGTCGATCATCGGCTCCTCGCGAGACGTGTGGCTGAGCTCGAACTGGTCGCTGTCGCGGACTGCGTCGTAGGGGCACGCGTCGACACAGATCCCGCACAGGATGCAGCGGCTCTCGTCGACCTCGTACTTCTGGAGCACCCGCGGCTTGGGCATCAGGGCTCCCGTCGGGCACGTCTCCGCGCAGCGGCCGCAGGACACGCAGGGCGTGTCGTTGAGGCTCATGTCGAGTGGCGTGGTGACCAGCGTGTCGAAGCCGATCCGCATGAAGTCGTAGCAGGCGGCGCCGACGACCTCGGCGCACACGTTTGCGCAGCGGCCGCAGTCGATGCACCGGGAGGGCTCGCGCAGGATGAACGCGTGGCTGTCGTCCCGGACGTAGTCGTGGTTGCGTCCGGTGAACCGGTTCTCGGTCACGCTCCGGTAGCCGGCTCCCTGGTGGAACGCAGGCTCGAGCGTCTTGAGCGTCGTCCCGTACTCGATGCCCAGGCGGCGCAGGTCGCAGAACCCGATCGCCTCGCAGGTGCACTGGAGGCAGCGGGTCGACTCGGCGACCGCCTCGTCGCGGGAGTACGGGATCTCGTACTCGACGTAGCTGTCGTTGCGGGCCTCGGCCTCGAGCGCCTTGAGGCGGTAGCGGGGCTCCTTGACCTCGCCCGTGAACGGCACGATCGAGAGGAACTCGGGCTGCGGTTCGGCCAGCGTCTGGCGGGTACGGAGCGCGGCCAGGTCCTGGCCCTTGAGGTAGGCATCCACGGCGTAGGCGGACCGCCGGCCCTCGGCGATCGCCTGGACCACCGTGGCCGCGCCGATCCGCACGTCCCCGGTGCCGAACACGCCCGGGCGCGCCGTCTCGAAGGTCACCGCGTCCGAGGCGAGGCGATGATGCCGCGTCGCGACCGGTCCCTCGGACCCGGGTCCGATCCAGTCCAGGTCCGGTCCCTGCCCGATCGCGAGCAGGACGCGATCGCAGGGGATCGTGAACTCCGTGCCCGGCGCCGGCTCCGGGCGTCGCCGGCCGGACGCATCGGGCTCGCCAAGCGCCATCCGGATGAACTCGACGCCGGTGACCTTGCCCGTCTTCTCGTCCGTGATCACGCGCGTCGGACCCGCCTGGAAGATCGCGGTGACACCCTCCTCGATCGCCTCGTGGACCTCACCCGACGCCGGCATGTCCTTCATGTCGCGGCGGTACACGAGTGTCACGTCCTTCGCGCCCTGGCGGATCGAGGTGCGGCTGCAGTCCATGGACGTGAAGCCGCCGCCGACGACCACCACGCGCGTGCCCGCGTGGCCCGGATAGGGCAGCCCGAGGGTGGCGGTCCGCAGGTACTCCAGGCCGTCGATGACGCCGTCGGCGTCCTCGTTGGGGATGCCCAGCTTGTTGGTGTTGTAGCAGCCGATCGCGACGACGACCGCGTCGAACCCCTGGTTCTGGAGGTCGTCGAGCGTGAAGTCCTTGCCCAGCTCCATGTTGCACTCGAGCTTGCCGCCGAGCCGCCACACGGACTCGTACTCGGCCTCGAGGACCTCGACCTTGGGCAGCCGGTACTGGGGGATCCCGTAGCGGAGCATCCCGCCGGGCGCCGCGTCCCGCTCGAACACCGTGACATCGTGACCGTTGAGCAGGAGGTAGTAGGCCGCGCTCATGCCGGCCGGCCCGGACCCGATGACCGCGGCGCGGCGACCCGACGGCGCCTGGCGCTCGAACGGGATCGGCGGGTCGATGCCCTCGTCGAGCATCGCCTTGAGCACCTGGTCGCCGGCGTAGCGGTGGCTGTCCCGGATGGCGATCGCCTCGTCGACCTCGTCGCGGCGGCAGTGCTCCTCGCACGGGGCGGGGCACACGCGGCCGAGGACGCTGGGGAACGGGATCGTGCGCTTGAAGATCCGCGCGGACTCGCGCCAGTTCGCCTCGGCGTTGGCCTTGAGGAAGCCCGGGATGTCGATGTGGCTGGGGCACTTGTTCTGGCACGGTGGCAGGCAGTAGGCGTTGTGGTCGCTGAAGATCAGCTCCAGGTTCGTCCTGCGCAGCCGGCGCAGCTCGTCCGTCTGGGTCTGGACGACCATGCCCGCGTCGGCGACGCGCGAGCAGGAGATCGGGGGCGTCTCCTCCCCCTCGACCTCGACCACGCACATGCGGCAGGCGCCGAAGCCGGGCAGCTTGGGCTCGTAGCACAGGGTCGGGATCTCGATCCCGTTGTCGCGGCAGACCTCGAGGATCGTCTGGCCCTCGAACCCCTCGACGACCCGGCCGTCGACCTCGATCCGGATCCGCGGCGTGCTCTGCGGCCGCTGCGGCGACTGGGTCGTGACCAGGCGCTCGGCAAGCGTGTCATCGCGGGCCGTGACGGTGTCGAGCAGCGCGCGCTGGTCGGGACGGGCGTCCGGGCGGCGGTCGAGGGGGCTGTCGGGGCGCGTGATCAGGTCGGCCATTCGCTCGGGTCCTAGTGCGCGGCGCCCGCCGCCACCGCGATCGGCTGACACACGCCGGCGGGGCAGGAGCTGCGGAGGATGTGGTCGTCGATCTCGGAACGGAAGTATCGCATCCCACTGGTGAACGGTCGGGTCGCCAGGCGCTCGTGGTCGCACAGGCCCGACGCGGAGATGTCGTGGGCCAGGTCCTCGATGAGGGTGGCGTCGGTGGGCAGCGGCCGGCCGGAAGTGATCCGTTCGCCGATCTCGTACAGGCGGCGCAGGCCGATGCGGCAGGGGATCGACTTGCCGCACGCCTCGTCGGCCGAGAACCGGGTGAGGAGCCGCGCGAGGTCCAGGATGCACGCTCGCTCATCGGCGATCACCACCGAGCCGGAGCCGATGTGGGCGCCGGCGGCGCGCAGTGCGTCGTACTCGAACGGGGTGTCCAGCAGCTCCGGCGGCAGGAGCCCTCCGGTCGGGCCGCCGACCAGGACTGCCTTGAGGCTGTGCCTGCCGGTCCCGCCGGCGAGCTCGATCAGGTCGCGCAGCGGCGTCCCGAGCGGGACCTCCGCGATGCCCGCGCCCTCGGGGCCGCGGAGCTGGACGAGGATCGTGCCCGGGCTCGACGCGCTGCCGATCGCGGCGTACGCGGGCCCGCCCTGCTTGGCGATCCAGGGGACGGCGGCGAGCGTCTGGACGTTGTTGACCACGGTGGGCTTGCCGAACAGCCCGCGCTCGGTGGGATAGGGCGGGCGCTGCTCGGGCTGGCCGCGACGACCCTCCAGCGCCTTCAGCAGCACGGTCTCCTCGCCCAGCATGTACGCGCCCTGGACGGGACGGATCGTGATGCCAACCCGGTGGCGGGAGCCGAGCACGTCGTCGCCGGCGAAGCCGGCCTCCTCGGCGGCGGCCGCCGCGCCCTCGAGCAGGGCGACCAGGGCCGCATCCTCGGCACGCACGGCGATGATCGCCTCGGTCGCGCCGATCGCAAACGCCGCGATCACGAGCCCCTCGATGACCACCCAGGGATCGGCGGCCAGCAACGATGCATCGGTGCGCACCGCCGGGTCCGCTCCATAGCCATTGGCCACCACGTAACGTTGGTCGGCGGGGCAGCTCGCGGCCGCGCGCCACTTCTCGGCGGTGGGAAAGCCACCCCCACCACGGCCCCGCAGGCCCGACGCCGCGACGGTCGCGATCGTCCCGGTGGCACCCAGGTCGCGGACGGCGACCCTGAGGCCGTCGAACGCGCCGGCGCGGACGGCCGCGTCGAGGTCGGACGGATCCGCGGCCATGGCGTCCGCACGACCCGTGAGAATCCGGGGCCAGTCCGCCGGCGTCGTGAGGAACGGCGACATCAGCGTGCACCCCCGCGGTCGTAGCCCAGCGATGCGCCGAGCGACGACCGGTAGGCCTGCTCCGCCGCCAGGTGTGCCTCGCCCGCGGCCGGCGCGTCGGCGGCCGCGGGCGGCTCGAACTGCAGATGCCGGTAGTACGTCGCGGTGCCGTAGATCATCGCGTACCAGGCGCCGGTCACCCGTGAGATGTGCTTGAGGGCCGCGACCGGCAGGTACCCGTACTCGGCCTGGGTCTCCTCAAGGATCGCGAGCATGTCCTGGGGGTCGTAGTCGTGCAGCTCGAGGATCGCGTCCAGCGGGACGAGGTCGATCTGGGCGAAGCGGGCGAACGCGGCGTCGGCGACCGGCCGGCCGGAGCGTCGCAGCGCGGATTCCTCTCGCCGCTCGTCGTACGTCTCGGGAGCGCCCCAGTGGACGTGGAACCGGCCCTTGGTGTCCATGCCGCCCATGTCGATGCACTCGATCGGGCAGGCCTGGGCACACTGGAAGCAGGTCTCGCACTTGAGCGTGCCGTACTCGTCGTAGAGCAGCTGCAGCCGGCCGCGGAACTTGGGCGCGACGTCCGCCTTCTCCTCGGGCCACTGGATCGTCGCCTTGGGCTGGAAGAACCGCCGCAGCGTAAGGCCCATGCCGCGGACCAGGCCCATGCCGGGGATCATGGTCATCGGTTCAGCCAGCCTTCAGGGTGTCCACGACGACGATCGCCGCGGCAGTCACGAACAGGTTGAGCAGCGCAGCGGGCAGCAGCCACTTCCACGCAAACCCCATCAGCTGGTCGATGCGCACGCGAGGGAACGTGGCGCGCATCCACACGAACACGAACACGAAGGCGAACGACTTGCCCATGAACCAGACGAGGCCCGCCACCCAGTCGAGCCCGGCATACGCGATGCCGAATACGGCCCCGACAGCGACCACGTTGAACAGCACGAATCCAGCCACCAGCGCCTGCCATGCGGGGATCGAGCTGCGCATGAGGTAGAGCGGTGCGGCGAACACGAGCGTCAGCACCACCGGGGCGGCGGCAACAAGGACCAGCAGGCCGATGCCCAGCGAGCCGGGATCAAGCGCGACCTCGACGTGCGGGAACGGGAACGGTGCGTTCCAAGCGCCGAAGAACAGCGTCACCAGCAGGGCCGAGATGATGAACACGTTGACGTACTCGGCGAAGAACAGGAACCCGAACCGCATGCCCGAGTACTCGGTTGCGAAGCCCGCCACGATCTCCGAATCCGCCTCGGACAGGTCGAACGGTGTGCGGTTCGCCTCGGCGGTGAGCGCGATGAAGAAGATCAGCGCTCCCAGGGGCTGGCGGAACACGAACCAGTTGGTGAACCAGCCCTCCTGCTGCAGTGCGATCTGGTTGAGGCTCATCGTGCCCGCGAGGAGGATCAGGCCCACGACCGAAAGGGTCAGCGGGATCTCGTAGCTCACGACCTGCGCCGCAGCCCGCAGGCCTCCCAGCAACGAGTACTTGTTGAAGCTGGCCCAGCCGGCGAGCAACAGCCCCACGACGCTCATGCCGCCGACCGCGAACAGGTACAGCAGGCCGATGTTGAAGTCCTGGCCCACCAGCCCGGGCCCGAACGGAATGACGAGGAAGGTCATGACCGCGGTCAGGAACACGATGACCGGCGCGATCGTGAACACCAGGCGATCCGCTCCGGCCGGAGTGAAGTCCTCCTTGCTCAGCACCTTGAGCCCATGTACGACCGACATCGCCGCTCCTGCCGGCCCGATCCGGTTGGGCCCGACCCGGAGGTTCATCCGGGCGATGACCTTGAGTTCCATGTAGATGATGATGAACGCGGCCGGGATGCTGAACACCAGCACGCCGGTGACCGCGACGACGAACCGGACGATGGCCAGGTTCGCGCCCAGCAGGTCCACCAGGAACGGCGCCACGAACTGGGCGACGAGCACGGTCAGGATCGGACCCGCGACCAGCACGAGAAACAGCAACGGCAGCATGACCTTGCCCGTCAGGGTCAGGTGGCCCCAGGCGCGGTTGAGGGTCGTCACTTGTCGACACCGCCCATGATCGGATCCAGCGACGACATCACGGCCATCGTGTCCGCGATCAGGTTGCCCTTCACGAGCAGCGGCACGAGCTGGAGGTTGACGAACGAGGGGTCGTGGATCTTGAGCCGGAACGGCTGATCGGTGCCATCGGAGACCGCGTACGTCCCGAACAGCCCGCGAGGCGCCTCGACCGCCGCCCAGGCCCGACCCGGCCGCGGCCGCAGGAGCCGCGGCACCTTGGCCATGACCGGCCCATCGGGCATGTTGTGGAGGCACTGGTCGATGATCCGCAGGCTCTGCTTGATCTCGTCGAGGCGGAGCAGGTAGCGGTCGAGGCTGTCGCCGCCGAGCTCGCCGCCACGGGTCGGGATGTCGAACTCCAGCTCCGGATAGACGGAGTACGGGTGGGCACGCCGGAGGTCATAGGCGACGCCCGAAGCGCGCAGGTTGGGGCCCGTCACGCCCATCCGCAGCGCCGTCTCGCGGTCGAGCCTGCCGATGCCCCGCATCCGGCGGACGAAGATCTCGTTCTCGTTGAGCAGCCCGGCGTTCGCCTCGGCCTGCGTGAGCGCCCGGCTCATCCAGTCGCCCAGGCGCGACATGAACTCGTGATTGAGGTCGCCATTCACTCCGCCGATGCGGAAGTAGTTGAACAGCATCCGCTGGCCGGTCACCGAGGCGAGCATCTCCACGATCTCGTCGCGCTCGATGAAGCCGTACAGGATGGGCGTAAGGCCGCCGAGATCCAGGGCCATGAACCCCTGGAACAGGACGTGGCTGGAGATCCGAAGGAGCTCACCGGTGAGGACCCGGATGTACTCGGCCCGGCGCGGCACCTGGACGTCCAGGAGCTTCTCGAACGACATCACCGGGGCCCACTCGCAGAACAGCGAGCTCACGTACTCGAGGGGATCGACCTGGCTGATGATGTGGTGATAGTCCGAGTTCTCGCACAGCTTCTCCACGCCACGGTGGAGATAGCCGAGAACCGGGTCAAGGTCCACAACCTGCTCGCCGTTGATCTTGAGCACGACCCGGAGCACGCCGTGCGTTGACGGGTGGTGGGGGCCCATGTTGAGGAACATCTCCCCGTCGCCCAGCGCGAAGAACTCGGATTCGCGCTCCGTGCGCGGCGGGTACGGCGGGACGGTTTCGAACGCGCCGATCTGGTCGTCGAGCATGATCCGCGGATCGTCCGCGGACGGGTGCTGGTGGGGCGTTGCAGGTGCGGTCACGTCAGGCCTTCACGGTGCGGCGGACGATGGACGGCGTCGCCTGCGTGGGGGCGTGGGTCTGCTCCATGTGCCGGACGCCGCCGCCGGGCGACCGGGCCGCATCATCGGCAAGGTAGAAGTCCTTGCGCAGCGGGAAGCTCGTGTAGTCGGGCGGCATGTAGATGCGTCGCAGGTCCCGGTTCCCCTCGAAGATGATCCCGAACATGTCGTACGTCTCGCGCTCCATCCACTCCGCGCCCGGCCACAGGCCGGTGAGCGACGGGACACGCGGGTCGTCGCGGGGCATGCCGACCGCGATGATCCGCAGCCAATCGGGCGTGAGCGGCGACCACAGGTGATACACGACCTGCATGTCCGTACCGGTGTCGACGCCGGCGAGGTCGGCGAGGATCTCGAAGCCGAACGCGGGGTCGTCGTGGAGGTCGCGGATGACCTCGGTCACGTCCGCGGGACGGATCCTGATCTCGGTCTCGTCGTGACGCTGCCGGATCGGGCCCGTCAGGCGATCGCCAAAGTGCGCCTCGAGGCGCTTGCGGAGGCTCCGGTCCACGTCAGACGTCCTCCGGAACGGAGGGGCCGATCGGGCGATCGTGCCATTGACCGCGCCGCGCCTTGACCAGCTGCCCGAGCTTGAGCATCCCGTAGATGAGGCCCTCCGGCCGGGGCGGGCAACCGGGCACATAGACGTCGACGGGCATGACCCGGTCGATGCCCTCGATCGTCGAGTAGCTGCGCTTGTAGCGGCCGCCGGAGCAGGTGCAGTCACCCATCGCGACGCACCACTTCGGCTCGGGCATCTGCTCCCACAGGCGGACGAGGGGGCCGGCCATCTTGGTCGTGAGGGTTCCCGCGACGATCAGCACGTCCGCCTGACGCGGCGAGGCGCGGAACGGGAACATGCCCCAGCGGTCCATGTCGTTCTTGGATGTCGCCGCGGACATCATCTCGAAGGCACAGCAGGCGAGCCCTGAGAGCAGGGGCCACAGACTGTTCATCCGGATCAGCTCGAGGATCACGTCCGCCCTGGTGGGGATGACCTCGAGCGCGCCCCAGCGCGCGTCATCCCTGGTCACCAGCGGCGAGCCCTCGAGCTCGCGAAGGTGGGTGTGCTCCGTCGGCAGCCCCCCGCCGTACGCCTCGGGGCGCGCCGACGTCCACAGGGTGTTGGGCACCACGATGGGCCGGGTGAGATCGCGCGGCGCGGCGCTGACGAGCGAGGAGGGACGCTGGCCGGCCGGCTCGGATGTCTCGGTTCCGCCGTCCGGCCCGGAGGCGAGCTCCCGGTCGTCCGGACCGGGCGGGATCATCGCCACGTGAGCACCCCCTTGCGCCAGGCGTAGGCGAGCCCGACCAGCAGGATCGCGACGAAGATCAGCATGCTCACGAAGCCACCCAGCAGCAGGTCCCGGAAGACCAGCGCCCACAGGTAGATGAAGATCACCTCGATATCGAAGGCGACGAACAGCAACGCGTAGATGTAGAACGAGATGCCGAACCGGGCGTGGGTGTCGCCGTACGTGTCGATGCCCGACTCGTACGGGTAACCCTTGTGTTGGTCGCCTCGCGTCCGATGCGAGATCAGCCATGCGAGCCCGATCGTCATGAAGACGAACGAGACGCCGGCGATTGCGAACCCGACGACGTACCAGATCCCGGTCACGTGGTCCTCGGTGTCGAGCGGGTCCGACGAGGGGATGGTCGGTACCCGGTCGAAGTGGTGGCACTGGGCGTGCCGCGCTGGTGCGTACGAAGCACGGCTCCCGCATTCTAGCAGCGGCATCCCGGGCCCGGCCGAGGCTGGCCGCCGAGACCGTCAGGCCACCAGAGCGGGTCTCGCCACGGGACGTTCGACGCGGGACGCCTTCCGGGCACCGCCTTCAGCCGATGCGTCCGCCGAAACGCGCCAGGCCGGGCAGCGTAAGTCCCGGGGCAAGCCCGCGACCAAAGGCGAGCACGCGGAACGCACCCATGCCGCGCGTGTCCATCAATCGCATCAGTGCTGACCGGAGCTCGAGGGCATCGCCCAGGCCGGCCCCGGGCCGGCGAAGGAACGCCTGGACGAGCTCCCCCGAGCCGACGGCCGCGAGCAGCTCCGCCTGCGTCGTCTCGCCGAGTGGATCGAGACCCGCGTCGATGGCGGCGGCGCGGACCGCGGCCAGGTCCACCGTCGCCGTCAGGTCTTGGCGGCCAAGGTGCCGGAACGGGTCACTGCCCACGGCATGCCGCGCAAACGCGCGCAGGGTCCCGGTGGGGTGCCGCGGTCCATGGAGCTCGACAGGCTCCTCCGCGTAGTCCATGAGGACCACGATCCCGCGCCCGAGATGGCTCGTCGCCTCGGCGAGCCACGACTCGAGCTCCAGGCACACTTCGGTGACCTGGCCGTCCTCCAGCACGACTCGCTGGGCTGCGAGTCGCTCCACCAGGCGGGGATCCGTGGGTGGAGCCTCGATCTCGGTGAAGCGGCCGTCCCGCCATCCGACGAGCAGCTCCCGGAGCTCTCCATCCCGCCCGATCACCCGATGGACGGGCAGCGCGTCGAGGACCTCGTTGGCCACCACGGCGCCCGTCCCGCGGTGGCCCGGCAGCGGCTCAGGCGACAGCCGATCCGCCAGTCCCTCCCCGGTGAGACGGGCATGGAGCACTGTCAGGCGCTCGGCCTCGACCTCGGCCGCGCGATAGCGGACCGCCTCGAACAACGGCGACCCGAGGTCGCGCAACCCGCCGAGAAGCCCGGCCGCAAGCGCGCCGGTGCCCGCCCCCGGCTCGGAGATCGTGAATGGCGAGGGGCGATCCATCGCGTCCCAGGCCTGTTCGAGCAGGCGGCCGATCGCCGCCCCAAACAGTGGGTGCGTCTCGGGGGCGGTCAGGAAGTCCCCGGCGCGTCCGGGCGCGGCTGCGATCCGTCGGTAGTAGCCGTGGCCGGGCTCGTACAGGGCCCGCTCCATGAACCGGGCAAACGTGATCGGCCCGGTCGTGTCGATCTCCTCTCGGATACGTGTGACCAGCTCCTCGTCCTCGCCGACGGACTCCGGATCCGGCAGCCGGTCTCGGACCAGGCTCACCTCAAGAGGAGCGCGATCGTCATCCATTCCCGGATCCCGTGCGGCGGAGCGCGAGCCGGACGCCCGGACCCACCAGCGCATGCCCGCCGAGCTGGATGGGGATGGCCGCGCCGGCCGCCGAGGCGGTGAGCGCACGCAGCCACGGATCGCGAACCCGATCGGCGAGGAGCAGGTCGCTCGCGTACCGGTCCTCCGCCGGCGGCCAGGCCCGCTCGTCCGGGCCCAGCCGGTGGGCGAGGAGGACCCGCGTGTCGATCACTGCGCCGTCGGCCACGGCAGCGGCATGCCGGCCGAGGCTCTGGGGTCCGTCCGTATCGAGCAGCACCCCGAGGATGCTGCGTGGCGGTCGGCGGTTGGGGTGACCCAGCTGCGCGCCGGCGGACGCCGTGCGCAGGCCACGTTCCTCGACCAGCGCCCGGGTCCGCGAGCGCGTCTCTCGTTCGAGCCAGCGGAGGTCCGCCGCGGACGTGCGGCCCGCCACCAGGAGCTCGGCGGATGGATCCCGGGCAATCGTCCGCAGCGCCGCCAGGCGCGCCCGGGTGGGCGCCGCATCGGCAACCGACGGCAGCGACACCGGCGGTGCTCCGTGCGCTCCGTCGAGCAGCAGGAGGTCCAGCGGCGAGTCGATGTCCATCGCCAGCCGGCGTCGACGCGACAGGTCCGTCACCGGGACCCGGGCGACCTCCGCCAGCCATCGCGGAAGCGCGTTGTCGGAACCGAGGTCCGGCACCCCTGCCAGGACCTCCCCGGCGCACGCCAGCGCGACCGCGTCGGCCGAATACCGCTGGTTCGCCAGGGCCGCGGGCGCCGTTCCCGCAGCGACCGTGACGAACGCGCGCCGATCCGTGGACGTGGCAAGCGGCAGCGCGCCGGCGCCGAGCACCACGAGCCCCGCGGGTCGGAGCTCGCCCACGAGACGGCGGAGACGTGCCCCGAATGGGGTATCGTCGGGCGGCTCCCGCCGAACGATGACCTCCGCGGCGCCGGCCGCGAGGAACCCGACGCGGTGCCACTCGGCGATCTCGACCCGGGCATCGTCGAGGCCGCGCTCGAGCGGGCCGGCGTCGGCGGCGAGCTCGGGGGAGAGGATCAGGACGGTGACCGGCGGCATGACCGGTCGAGTCTAGCGATGCGGAGGGGTCCGACCGTGGGCCGTGTGCGGGCATACATCGGGCTCGGCGCGAACGTCGGCGACGCCGCGGATACGCTGGCCGCCGCCGTCAACGCGCTGGCAATCCTCCCCGGCGCACGCCTCGTCGGCGTCTCCCGCCTGTATGCGACGGAGCCCGTGGGGATCGTCGACCAGCCCGAGTTCCGCAACGCCGTCGCCGCGCTCGATGTGCCGGCGGGACCGGATCCTCCGACCGGCGCACTCGCGCTCCTCGTCGCGCTCAAGGGGCTCGAGCGGGCGTTCGGCAGGCAACCGCGCGAGCGCTGGGGTCCTCGCGAGGTCGACCTCGACCTGCTGGTGTTCGGCCGGCACGCGGTCAAGGTGGATCGCCCCACCGAGGGGCGGAGCGCCGACCCCGCCAAGGCTGCGCTCCCGCTGACCGTCCCGCACCGTGAGGTGCGCAACCGGCTGTTCGTGCTCGCGCCGCTCGAAGACCTCGCGCCAGGCCTCGTGCCGCCGGGCTGGGACGAGACGGTCCGCCGCGCCGCCGCGCGCCGGCGCCACGTCGAGGGACCCGACGCAGCACGCGCGATCGGGACCTGGGACGGGGGCGGCTGGCGTCCGATCCGATGACCCGCGAACGGCGCCATGCGAACCGCCGGTCCGCCGGATCGCGAAGCGGACCGCCGTCCTACAGCCGAACCGCGGGCGGCCGTTCGCGGTCGAACATGTGGACGGTGTCGACGAACCGAACCTGCTTGGTCTGGTAGCCCATCACCAGCGAGTGCGTGCGCGCGCCGCCGCCGAAGAACCGAACGCCCTGGAGCAGCTCGCCGTTGGTGACGCCGGTTGCCGCGAACACCAGCTCGTTCCCGGACGCGAGGTCCTCCGTCCGGTAGACGCGATCCTCGTCCGCGCTTCCCATCATCCGGGTCGCCCGCTCGCGCTCCTCGTCGTTGCGGAACCGGAACCGGGCCTGGATCTCGCCACCGAGGCAGCGCAGGGCAGCGGCCGTGATGACGCCCTCGGGAGCCCCGCCGATGCCCATCACGGCATGGACGCCGGTCCCCTGCACCGCGCAGCTGATCGCACCCGAGAGGTCACCGTCGGTGATCAGCTTGATCCGGGCGCCCGTCGACCGGACCTCGGCGATCAGGTCTTCGTGGCGCGGGCGATCGAGGATGATGATCGTGATGTCCTGGACCTTGCGCCGGAGCGCCTCCGCGATCCGGTGACAGTTCTCGGCGGGCGGACGCGTGATGTCCACGGCACCGGCGGCCACCGGACCGACGCACAGCTTCTCGAGATAGGTGTCCGGCGCGTGCGTGAGGCCGCCGCGCTCCGAGGCGGCGAGCACGGTGATGGCATCGCCCTGGCCCGTGGCGACGAGGTTGGTCCCCTCGAGCGGATCGACCGCGATGTCGACGGCGGCCGCCTCCCCTGACGGGTCTGACCGCCCGACCTGCTCCCCGATGTAGAGCATCGGTGCCTCGTCGCGCTCGCCCTCACCGATCACGATGGTGCCGGCGATCTGGGCCTCGTCCATGGTGCGACGCATCGCTTCCGTCGCCGCGAGGTCCGCCTCGTCGAACTGGCCCCTGCCCATGAACCGGGCCGATGCGATCGCCGCGGCCTCGGTGACCCGGACCATCTCCAGCGCAAGCAGCTGCTCCATTGTGGCTCCTCGTTCAGTGCCGGAAGTGACGCTTGCCGGTGAACATCATCGCGAGGTGGTGCCGGTCGGCCACCTCGATGGCCATCTCGTCACGGATCGAACCGCCGGGCTGGATGATCGCGGTCACGCCCGCATTGGCCGCGATCTGGATCCCGTCGGGGAACGGGAAATAGGCGTCCGCCGCCATGACCGAGAGCTTCGCCCGTGCCCCGGCGCGGCGGAGTGCGATGTCCACCGAGGTGTTGCGGCTGGCCTGTGCGGCGCCGATGCCGACGGTCGCCGCGTTGCGCACGAGCACGATGGCGTTGGACCGGACGTGCCGCACGGCGCGCCACGCGAACAGCAGGTCCGTGAGCTCACCCAGCGTCGGGTGGCGCCGGGTCACCACCTGGAGCTGCCCGCGATCGAGATCGACGGCGTCGAGGGCCTCGACCAGGAGACCGCCGCCGACGCGCTTGAAGTCGAGGTTCGCGATCCCGTAGTCGCGCATCCCCTCCGTAGGGGATGGCGGGACGGCCAGCAGCTCGAGACCGGCCTTCGGCCGCAGGATCCCGAGCGCAGCCTCCGAGAAGCCGGGCGCGACGACGGCCTCGTAGGAGTTGGCGGCGATCTCGCGGGCCGTGGCGCCGTCCAGCTCCCGGTTGACGCCGACGATCCCGCCGAACGAGGCAACAGGATCGGTCTCGAGGGCCTTGCGGTACGCCTCGACCAGCTCGTCGGACGTTGCGATTCCCACCGGATCGGTGTGCTTGGCGATGACCACGGTCGGCGACGTGTAGTCGGCCGCGATGCGATAGGCGGCATCGATGTCCATGAGATTGTTGAAAGTCGGCGGGGCACCCTGAACCTGCGTCGCGTCGGCAAGCGACCCTGATCGGTGCGTCGTCTCGCGGTAGAACGCCGCGCGCTGGTGGGGGTTCTCGCCGTACGCGAGATCGGCCACCTTCTCCAGCACGAGCGCCAGGCGCTGGGGGAACGCGTTGCCCGAGAGCTGGTTGAGGTACGCGGCGATCTCGGCGTGGTACGCGGCCACGGTGCTGTAGGCGTCCGCCGCGAGGCGGTACCGGGTCTCAGTGGAGACCTGTCCCAGCGACCGCATCTCCTCGAGCACCAGCGGGTAGTGCTGGGGCCGGCAGACCGCGGTCACCCCGGCCGCATTGCGCGCCGCGGCGCCGAGGAGCGCCGGTCCCGCGACGTCGATCATCTCGATCGCCTCGTCGATGCCGATGTGCTGGCGCCCGACCTCGGGGGCAAACGGCTTGACGTTGACGACCACGATGTCCAGCAGCCCGATCCCGAGCGCGACCAGCTCCTCCAGCTGGTCCGCCATGTCGCGGCGGGCGAGGATGCCGGCGTAGATCGCTGGGTGGAATGTCCGGACCTGGCCGCCGACGAGGGGCGGGACGGCGGTCAGGTCGCCGATCGCCGACGCCTCGATGCCGTCCGCCGCGAGGTGCTCGCGCGTGCCGTCCGTGGCGAAGACCTCGACGCCCAGCTGCTGGAGCTCACGTGCGAATCCGGAGATTCCCTCGCGGTTTGCGACCGAGAGCAGCGCACGCACCTGCGTGGGTCCTCCCTCCGGGCGGTGGGTCCGCCACGCCGCTTTGACGACCGGGCCGTGGGACGGTCCCCGGGCCGCTTTCGGGCGGGCGCATTCAGGTGCCGAGTATACCGTGGGGCCCGCGGCACACCGTGAGGGCCGTGGCATACTCGGACGGCCAACCACCGGGCCGGTCCGCCGGCCGACGTCAAGAGGACCCGCGTGAGGCTCTATCCCTGGGAGTACCTGTTCCGGTCGTTCAGCCTGGAGAACTTCCCGGACCTCTATAACCCGATCTGGATCGGGTCGCTGGTCCTGCTCGTCGCGACCATCGTCGTCTACAACGTGAGGACCCGCCAGCTGCACCGGCACAAGGTCTACCTCGACATGTACGAGTGGATCCTGTGGACCGGCCTCATCGTGTTCAGCCTGCTCCTTGTCTACGCCCTGTTCCGGTTCGACTGGATCATCGTGTTCTCGACGATCGTGGTCGGCATGGGCACCCTGCTATGGATCCGCTTCATCCGGTTCCCGCCCGAGTTCCGTGCGTACGAGCGGCAGCTCGCGAAGCAGCGCTACTTCTCCCGCGAGCGCTTCGCGAAGCCCGAGGCGACGATCCGCACGCGCTCGTCGCGCCGGCGCCGCCGCCGCTGACGCCACGCGGAGATGCCGATTGACGTCCGGCGGTTCGGCGTCGGGCACCGGCGTCCCGACGGCCCGCAGGGAACCGTCGGGATCGAGGGGCAGGTCATCCAGAGCGGTGCCTCGGGCACGATCGCCGAGCTTGCCTTCGGGCGCCACGCCAGCATCGCGCCGCACTCGAACCCCAACACGACGTATTTCCTCGTGATCGAAGGCGGGGGCTGGGTCGGCGTCGGCGACGAGCGGACCCGGGTCCAGGCCGGCGAGGCCGTGGTGTGGCCGCCGGCCGTGATCCACGGCGCGTGGACCGACGGTGCGCCGATGCGTGCGATCGTGGTCGAGCTGCCACCCCCCCAGGTGGTTCTGCCGCCCGCCATCGACGGCTCACGCCGTGGAGGGACCCGCAGTCCAGCCCGGCCCGCCGGCCGGCGCGTGGCGAGGGGCGCCTGTCGCCACGCCCGATCAACGCGGGTGCCGGCAGCTTCCCGGCGGCGGCGACGGCGAGCCGCTGTAGCTCGCCTGGAACGGCTGTGCGGGCGTTCGGACCCAGCGGCCCTTCGTCGCCCTCTGTATCTGTATGACCCTGCATGGGCCATCGCTCGCGAGGCGGCAACCGCGCTGGAACAGTCAAGCTCGGTTGGTTACATCGGCCCTTAACCGCACGGTGTCGGCGAGCCTGAAATGACCAGGCAAGGGGGATCCGGTCCAAGTGGGGAAATCTTGCAGATCGTGACCAGGCTCTGGTCGGCGGTCGTCGGTCCGATGCGAGTGGGCTGGCGGATCCTGGTCAGCAATCGGCCGCGGGCGATCATCCTTGCTGCCGGGTCGGTCTCGATCGCCCTCGCGGCGGCCTCGCTGGCGACTGCCGCCGTGACCAGCCACACGATCGTCCAGCAGACCGTGGCGGCCGGCTGGCGTGGCGCCTATGACCTGCTCATCCGGCCGGCCGACGCCACGACGCTGAGCGTCAACGGCAAGGCGGTCGTTCCCGGCGACTTCCTGGCCGTCCGCTCTGCGGGGATCACTCGCACTCAGTGGCAGACGATCCAGGAGATTCCGGGCGTCGAAGTGGCCGCCCCGCTCGCGACCCTCGGCTGGCTCCGTCCGGACGACTCCGCGCTCTGGGCCGAGCTCGCGCTGCCCGCACGCGGTGAGCTGATCCGGATCGACGCCTCCATCGAGACCGGCGATGGCACCGTCCAGCACGATGTCGGCTTCTTCGGCATCGACTACGACCATGAGTTCTCGCCCGGCCATCCGATGGACGTCGCCACCTCGACGATCCCCGCTGCCTCGTGGGGCGGTGGGACCGCAAGCGTTGGGCTATCGACGCTCGTGCCCATGGCCTGGGGCGACATCGTGGGTGTCGATCCAGTGGAGGAGGATCGCCTGGTCGGTCTCGACGGCGTCGTCAGCGGCGTGAAGCTCCAGCGCGGACTCACCACCACCTTCGACATGAGCTACGGGGTGAAGGCGGTGCGTGTTCCGGTGATCACGCCGTCTCGCGTTGATCTCCCGGGGCAGGTGTCGATGACCGTGTCCCAGCTCAGTGGAGTCGACGTCGCCGCCGTGGCCGCCGCGCTCGACGCAGATCGCTCGGCGCACCATGACTACGACCCCGCGCGGGAGCTGGCGGTGGTCGAATTGATCGTCGGCGCGGCACCGGCGCAGGTGGTCGGATCCGACACCAGGCCGCTCGCCGATCTGCTCCAGCCGCTGCGCAGCGCGTCGGTGTCGTTTGTCGACGGCGCGCTCCAGCGCACCGAGACTGGTGGTGGTTTGTCGAGCGGTCGCAACGCCCTCCTGCGCCAGTCCGAGATCCCATACGACGTCAATCAGGCCGGGCAACCGGTCCTGGGGGAGATCGGCACGTGGGGCGAGCTGGTCCAGCCCGCGATCGTTGCCGCGCAGCCAAGAGGATGGCGCACCCCTCCGTCGCTCGACTCAAGCCCGCTGTATCGCCCCCTGACCGTGACCGTGCCCGAGCCGTTCCTCGTCGACGCGCTCGGGTCGTACGATCTCGCCGCGATCGCGGACCGGTTTGCAGGCGCGGCCAACTACGTCCCGCTCGGCATCTTCGGCGACCCAGCGCGGCGGCTCGTGGCGGACGCCTCGGGCCAACCGGTGGACGCGGCGCTGCCGATCTCGCTCAATCCCGGCGGGCTCAACCCGCTGCCGCCGATCGGCCTCACGAACCTCGAGACCGTCGAGGCGCTCCGTGGCGAGCGGTTCATCGACGCCATCCGGGTCCGCGTCGCCGACATCACCGGATACGGCCCCGACGCGATCGGTCGGATCGAGCAGGTTGCGCGGGCCATCAGCGAGCGGACGGGCCTCCACGTCGATGTCGTGGCCGGCTCGTCGCCCGTCGACGTCGACATCGCTGTCGCCGGCGTCGGGACGGTCCGGGAGCGCTGGACGACGCTCGGCGAGGCGCCCCTGATCGCATCCGGCGCGGAGGGCCTGTCGGGCCTGCTGCTGGCGGCGGCCGGACTCGTCGTGGTGCTGTACCTCGGGAGCTTCGGGGTGTTCCTCGTCGATGACCAGCGCCGCGGTCTCGAGATCCTTGGCCAGATCGGCTGGCGGCGGCGCGACCGGGTCTGGCTGCTCGTCAGCCAGGCGCTGCTCCTCGGTCTCGCCGCGGCGCTCCTGTCGGTCGGGCTCCTGGCGGTCTTCGACGCGACGACCGAGGTCGACCTGCCGGTCGCCGTGTATCCGCTCGCCGCCCTCGCAGTGGTCGCCGCCCACATGGCCGCCGCCGGCCTCGCGGCGGTCACCGGCGTCGTCCGGCGGGAGCAGGCGATCCGCGAGCCGGGGCGGTGGCTGTCGCTCGGCGTCGTCCGGCTCGGGATCCGGGGCACCCTCGAGGCGCCACGTCGCACGTTTGCGGTCGCGCTCGCGCTGGCGCTCGCGATCCTTGTTGCCGGCACGATCGCCGCGGTCGAGGCCGCCTACGGCGGCGAGCTCCGGGCAACCGTCCTCGGCGACCTGGTCTGGCTCCGGGTCGGCTGGTATCACCTGCTCGCGGCCGGGGCCGCGCTGTTTGCCGCAGCCTCAATCGCTCTCGATGGCGGGGTCCTCGCGGTCGAGCGGCGGATCGGGCTCATCGCCCTCTTACGGGCGACCGGCTGGCGGGCCCGCGAGATCGCCTGGCTGGTCGCCGTTGAGGCCGGGTTGCCCTCCCTTGCGGGCGGACTGCTCGCGAGCATCCCGGTCACCGCCATCGGGTTGTGGGTCGGCCTCGGCCTGCCGGTCGTGGCCGTGCTGGCGACGGCCTCGGTGGCGCTCGGGGCCGCCGTGGCTCTCGTCGTCGCCGCGCTGCCGGCGCGGCTCGCCCTCGCGGTCGACCCGGCCCGCGGCCTCGCGGCCGAGGGGATGACCTCGGCGCTGCCGGGCTTCGCCTCGCGGGCGGCCCTGGCCACGATCGTCGCGCTCGCCCTGTTCGTCACCGGCGCTGGCGTCGGATACGGCGTCCTTGCCCCGGCGGCCATCCCGCCGGAGGCGTTCGTGCCGGTCCCGACGCCGGCACCGCCGAGCCCCGAAGCGCTGGCCCTGGCCGCCCACGTTGACGCGATCGCCGCGCACCCCGACCGATCGCCGGGCTCGGCCAGCCTCGACTGGACGCTCGGCTACGTCGGCGACGTCCTGACCGCCCAGGGCGCGACGGTCAGCGACCAGGCGTTCGTCTCGTCGCAGCCGACGTGGCTCGATGCGAGCGGGCAGGCCCTCGACGTCGGCGCCGTGTTCCAGCTCTCCGTCGCCGTGACGCCCGCCGTGACGCCGCCCCTCGAGGCCCCGTTCACCGCGGTTGAGAAGCCGGCGGGTCGATGTGTCACAGGCGTCGCGGTGCTGCCGGCGACCGGCTACGAGGACGCGGCGGTGCCGTTCGAGTACCTGATGCGCTGCGCCGGCGCGGGCACGACCGCCGCCATCGCGGTCGTCGTTCATGACCCGAGTGGCTGGGACAACGTCAAGCGCGCCGCGACGGTCCGCCTTGCGGGTGGGCGGATCCTGCTCGCGACGATCGGGACCCCGACCGTGAGCACGCCGCTGGTCATCGTTCCGGTCGCCTCGACCGGGCCCGGGGCCGCCCAGAGCGCCGCGCCGATCGCGGTCGCCCTCGAGCTCGCGGCGAAGGCCGACGCCGAGGGTCTGGCGCTCCGGCTCGCGTTCGCCGACGTCGACCAGGGCGGGATGGCCGCGGTGCTCCTGCGCCGGGTCGCGGTGACGATGCCCGGCGCGCCGCTCATCGAGCTCGGGCCGCTCGGCGGCCGGCTCGCCGCCGTGCTCGGCGTCCAGGATCCCAATCCCTTCGACCCAGTCGGATCGCGGGTGTCCCTGCTCGGCTCGATCGTCCTCGACGAGGGCGGCCCGGCATGGTTCGAGCGGACGGCGAATGTGGCCCAGGCCGACACGAGCGAGCGACTCCTCGCCGATCTCGCCGGCGGTACGGCGCCGTCGGACGTCCGCCTCGAGGGGATCGTAGCCACCTCGGCGCTCCCGCTCGGCATCGACGCCGCCTACCTCGGCGAACCGACCGGCCAGCAGATCGAGACCGGCAGCCCGGCCGACACCGCCGACCAGCTCGACGTCTCCGCCCTCGAGCTCACGCTCGGCCGCCTCGGCCAGACCCTGGAGGACCTCGATGGACGCTGATGCCGCCCCGCTCCTCGAGCTCGACGGGCGCGAGTCGACGCTACGGCTCGGGTCCCACGGCCGTTCTTGCTCTCGACCGTGTCGACCTCGCGGTGAACCGCCGCGAGCAGGTCGCCATCATCGGGCCGTCGGGTGCGGGCAAGACGACGCTCCTCGCGATCATGGGATTGCTCGACCGACCGACGGATGGGAGCAGTCCGGTTGGACGGCCAGGATGTCGGGGCGCTTGACGATGACGCTCGCGCCGACCTGCGTCGCGAGCGGATCGGACTCGTCTTCCAGCTCTTCCACCTCGTGCCCGCCCTCTCTGCGCTGGAGAACGTGATCCTTCCGCTGGTCCCATACCGACCGCGGCGCGCCATCGAGTGCCGACGCCCACGAGCTCCTGGGCCGGCTCAGGCCTTGGTGACCGGCTGCATCACCGACCAGGCGAACTCTCGGGCGGGGAGCAGCAGCGGGTCGCGATCGCACGCGCGCTGATTGCGCAACCAGACCTCGTCCTCGCCGACGAGCCGACCGGCAACCTCGACTCGCAGACATCGCACCAGGTCGTCGAGCTCCTCGTGGCCCTCCAGGCCGAACAGGGCTTCGCGCTCGTGGTGGCGACCCACGATGGCGAGATCGCCGACCGCTTCAGGCAATGCCTCACGGTCCGCGATGGCCGCATCGACCTACGCGTGACGTAATGTTGAGCGAGGCGTCGAACGTGCTGGGCGAGGCGCCCGGATGGAGCATCGAGGGGGCCGGGCTGCGCATGGCGGCGGACACGGACGTCATCGGCGACCGCGAGATCGTGGCGCTCGCGCCGACGCTGCTCGCGACGGCGCGCTACCTGATGCGCTCCGAGGCTGATGCGGAGGATCTCGTCCAGGCGACGCTCGAGATCGCGGTCCACCGACGGAACCAGCTTCAGGATCCGGCCCGGCTTCGTTCGTGGCTGCTGACCATCGAGATGCGGGAGGCGTTCCCGCTTCGCCGCCGCCTACGGTCGCTCGTGTCGCTTGATGGCCGCGTGCTCGAGGCGCCAGCGGGAGGCCAGTCCGATGAGGATCTGGTGGTCCGCATGGCGGTCGCGAAGCTGCCTGCCCGGATGCGGGCCGCGGTCGTGCTCCACCCCCTCGTGTCCCTGTCGGTGGCGGAGACGGAGCGGACCCGATCACTCGCGCGCGAGCCAGGCCCCCAGGCCGCCCAGCACGCGCGCGGTCATCCCCCAGACCGCCAGGCCGTCGATCGGATACGCCGCATAGCGGATCCGGATACCGCGGATCTCGCGCTCCACCATCTGGAGGGGCGCACCGGGCAGGAACGAGGCGATCGGGCGGCTCGAGGATCGCGGCCACCTCGCTGGGCTGGGCGACCAGCACCGGTCGCCGCTCCGCGACGGCGATGACCGGCGTCACGGCGAAGTTGCTGACCGGGATCCAGTGCGTCGGCAGGCTGCCCAGGACGCGGACGCCGGCTGTCGTGGCGGCCAGCCCGACCTCCTCGGCGGCCTCGCGCAGCGCGGTCGCGGCGGCGTCGGCATCACCGGGCTCTGCCCGGCCACCCGGAAACGAGACCTCACCCGAGTGATGCCCGCCGCGGTCCGCGCGCTCGGTCAGCAGGATGCGGGCGTCGCCAGCGGCACCTGCGTAGAGCAGCACCAGGACGGCGGCGGCCTGAGACGATGTTGCCGCAGCCTCGTCCCACGGGGGCCGAACACGGGCCTCGCCCGTCTCCACCAGCACGGGCATCAGCCCCGCCGGACCTTCGGGCAGCTCGCCCGGCAGTGGCTCCAGGCGCCGCACGGCGTCCTCGAACCGCATCAGCCGTCCGCCGCCACGCGCAGCGCTAGTTGACGAGCCCGCCATCGTCCGAGTCGTCGGACTCGTCGAGCGGCGGCAGGTCGAACGCGGACCGCGTGCGCCCGGCCCCCGCGGGCACGGCTCCCGGGCCGCTGCGCGCGTCCCGGCGATCGCCGGCGTCGGTGACCACTGTCTGGGTGTCGGTCGAGAACACCAGCGTTCCCGAGACGGGGTCCGCATCGGCGACCACGCGATCGCCCGGCTTGAACGTCCCTGACAGGAGGGCGCGGGCAAACGGGTTCTCGACCAGGCGCTGGATCGTCCGCTTGAGCGGCCGGGCGCCGAACGCCGGATCCGTCCCCTCGCGCACGATCAGCTGCCGGGCGGCCGGCGTGAGGTCCAGCGTGAGGTCGGTGGCGGCGATCCGGATCTGGAGCTCGGTCACCAGCAGGCTCACGATCGCGGCCAGGTCCGCCTCGGTGAGCGAGTGGAACACGATCACCTCGTCGATCCGGTTGAGGAACTCGGGCCGGAAGTGCTGGCCGAGCTGGTTGGTGACCTGCGCCTTCATCGCCTCGTAGGTCTCACCCTCGGGGCGGCCGGCGAACGCCTGGATCTGCTGGCTGCCGACGTTGCTGGTCATGATCACGACCGTGTTCTTGAAGTCGACGGTACGGCCCTGCGAATCGGTCAGCCGGCCGTCGTCCAGCACCTGGAGCAGCACGTTGAACACGTCCGGGTGCGCCTTCTCGATCTCGTCCAGCAGCACGACCTGGTACGGGCGCCGGCGGACCGCCTCGGTCAGCTGGCCACCTTCCTCGTAGCCGACATAGCCGGGGGGTGCGCCGACCAGTCGCGACACGGCGAACTTCTCCATGTACTCGCTCATGTCGATGCGGACCATCGCCTGCTCGTCGTCGAACATGAACTGGGCCAGCGCCCGGGCGAGCTCGGTCTTGCCGACCCCGGTCGGGCCCAGGAACAGGAACGAACCGATCGGCCGGCGCGGGTCCTTGAGGCCGGCGCGTGCCCGACGCACGGCGTCCGAGACCGCTGCGATGGCCTCGTCCTGGCCGACCACGCGGTCATGGAGGCGCTCCTCCATGTGGACGAGCTTCTCGAGCTCGCCCTCCATCAGGCGGGTGACCGGGATCCCCGTCCACGCGGCGACGATCTCGGCGATGTCGTCCGCGGTGACCTCTTCCTTGAGCAGCGAGCCCGGACCCTGGAGCGCGGCCAGCGCGGCCTCCTGCTCCGTCATCCGCTCCGTGAGCTCGCGCGTCTTGCCGTACTTGAGCTCCGCAGCGCGGCCGTAGTCCGCCTCGCGCTCCGCCTGTTCGATCCGCACCTGGAGCTGCTCGAGCTCGGACTTGGTGGCCCGCATCGCCGCGATCGCCGACTTCTCGGCCTCCCAGCGCTGCTTCATCGCGCCGGCCTCCTCGGCGATCTCGGCGAGCTCCTTCTCGAGCGCCTCGAGCCTGGTCTTCGATGCGTCGTCGGTCTCCTTGCGGAGCGCCTCACGCTCGATCTCGAGCTGGACCCGCCGCCGTTCCAGCTCGTCGAGCTCGATCGGCATGGAGTCGATCTCCATGCGCAGGCGGGACGCCGACTCATCGACCAGGTCGATCGCCTTGTCGGGCAGGAAGCGCTCCGTGATGTAGCGGTTGGACAACGTGGCAGCGGCCACCAGCGCGGAGTCGGTGATCCGGACCCCGTGGTGGACCTCGTACCGCTCGCGCAGGCCGCGCAGGATCGAGATCGTCTCCTCAACCGTCGGCTGGTCAACGACGACGGGTTGGAACCGCCGCTCCAGCGCCGCGTCCTTCTCGATGTGCTTGCGGTACTCGTCCAGCGTCGTGGCACCGATGGTGTGCAGCTCCCCGCGCGCGAGCATCGGCTTGAGCAGGTTCGACGCGTCCATGGCGCCTTCGGCCGCGCCCGCCCCGACGACCGTGTGCAGCTCGTCGATGAACAGGATCACGCGGCCTTCGCTGTCCTTGATCTCCTTGAGCACGGCCTTGAGCCGCTCCTCGAACTCGCCCCGGAACTTCGCCCCGGCGATGATCGCGCCGAGATCGAGGGCGATGACGAGCTTGTCCTTGAGCGTCTCCGGGACGTCGCCGCGCACGATCCGCTGGGCCAGCCCCTCGGCGATGGCCGTCTTGCCCACGCCCGGCTCGCCGATGAGCACCGGGTTGTTCTTGGTTCGCCGGCTGAGGACCTGGATGACCCGCCGGATCTCCTCGTCACGGCCGATGACGGGGTCAAGCTTGCCGGCGCGCGCCTCCGCTGTGAGGTCGCGGCCGTACTTCTCGAGTGCCTGGTACGTCCCCTCGGGATTGGGGCTGGTCACGCGCTGGCCGCCGCGGACGGTCTGCAGCGCGCCGAGGATCGCCTCGCGACCGGCACCGTGGCGCTCCAGCAGCTGCTGGCCGTCGCCGCCGGCTTCGGCCACGCCGAGCAGGAGGTGCTCGGTCGAGGTGTACTCGTCACCCAGTCGCCGGGCCTCGGCCTGGGCGCGCTCGACGAGGCGCTTCGCCCGCGCGTCGAGCGTGAGCTGGCCGCCCTCGATGTGCGCCCGCCGGGCGAGCTGTGCGGCGAGCTCGCCGCGGAATGCCGCGAGATCGACGCCCAGCCGGCGCAGTGTCTCCGCCGGGATGCCGTCATCGGGCTCGACGAGGGCGGAGAGAATGTGCTCCACGTCGAGCACGGGACTGTGGAGCCGCTCGGCGAGCTGCTGGGCGGCGACGATGGCCTCCTGGGCCTTCTCGGTGAAACGGTCAAGCTGCATGTCGTGTTGGTCTCTGCATCAGGATTCGGGCCGTTGGTGGATCAGCCGGCTGCCCGGGGGTCTGGCTGCCCGGCGAGGTCAAGGAACCGGACGGCGGCCTCGGTGGCCTTGTCGTCGAGGTGCGCGGGAAGCACCACGCGGACCTTCACGTACAGGTCGCCCAGGCCTTCACCCTTGAGCCTGGGCATGCCCTGTCCCGTGAGTCGGAAGGTGCGCCCGTTCTGCGTCCCAGAAGGGATCGTGAGCAGGATCCGGCCCTTGAGCGTGGATACCGGCACCTCGCCGCCGAGCAGCGCCTCGCGGAGCGAGATCGGCAGCTCGCGCTCGAGGTCGGCGCCTTTTCGTGTGTAGATCTCGTGCGGGCGCACCCGCACGGTGACGATCAGGTCGCGGCCATCCGGTCCCTTGCCGCTGAGGCGAACCCGGCTGCCGGTGTCGGTGCCACGCGGGATCCGGACCTCGTACCGCTTGCCCTCGACCTCGACCAGGCGCGTGGTGCCGTGGTACGTCTCCTCGAGTGACAGCTCCGCGGGAGCCTCGACCTCGGGCGGGCGCATCTTCGCGCGGGCTCCGCCCCGGGGCCTCGCCGTGCGCCCGGACGCGTCACCGTCCAGGCCCATGCCGGCCAGGATGTCCTCGAACCCCGGTCCCGGTCCGCTTCCTCGCCTGGCGGCTCGTTCGGCCGCCGCATCACGGCGACCACCAGCCGGCGACGAGGATCCGGCGCCCGAGAAGAACATGCGGAAGAAGTCCGAGAAGCCGGCATCCGTGCCGCCGGACGTCCGGAACTCGTAGCGGACGTTGCCCGGCTGGCCGGCCCCACCGCTCGTCTCGAAGCCACGGTAGCCCGCGAACGGGCCTCCCGCTCCGAACGGGTCGGCACCGCGACTCCCGCCAGCGCGCTGGAACTGCTCCCAGTCCGCGCCGAGCGTGTCGTACTCCTTGCGTTTCGCGGGATCGGACAGGACGGCGTTGGCCTCGTTGACGTCCTTGAACCGCTTCTCCGCGCTCGCATCACCGGGGTTGCGATCGGGATGGTGCTCGCGTGCGAGCTTGCGGAACGCCTTCTTGACCTCGGCCTGGGACGCGGTCCGCGGGATGCCGAGGATCTGGTAGTAGTCCCGATACTCCATCGCTCAACCCCCGGCGGGCGCGCCGGCATGGATCCGCGCCGTGCGGCCCCCGGGGGGCGACACGGCGCGAATGTCGACAGCGACGGGAGCGGGCGACGGGCGCATCGGGACCCCCAGCAGTGACCGGTTACCGGCCCTGGACGACGACCTGCGGCTGGTCGGCAGGCGGGAAGGGCGCCCGACGGACGCGGGTCTCGGACTCCGATCCGGGCTTGGACGGACCGCCGCCGCCGGTCACCACCGGCGTCGTGGTGAGCGGCTTCGGGCGGCGGCGGAGCGCCGCCTCGAGCACCTGGTCCATGTTGTCGGCCATCACCAGCTTCAGCTGCTTGCGGACTTCCTCGGGAATGTCCCGGAGGTCCTTCTCGTTCTTCCTCGGCAGGATCACCATGCCGGCCCCCGACAGGTGCGCCGCGAGGATCTTGCTCTTGAGACCGCCGATCGGGAGCACGCGTCCGCGAAGGGTGATCTCGCCCGTCATGGCGACGTCCTTGCGGACGGGGATGCCGGCCAGCGCCGAGACCATGGCCGTTGCCATCGTGACGCCCGCCGACGGTCCGTCCTTGGGGATGGCCCCGGCCGGCACGTGGATGTGCAGGGTGTTCTTCTCGAACGTCTCGCGCGGAATGCCCAGGTCGGAGGCATTGGATCGGATCCAGGAAAGCGCGGCACGCGCTGACTCGCGCATCACGTCACCAAGCTGGCCGGTGAGGATGAAGTCCTCCTTGCCCTCCATCTTGGTGACCTCGACGGCGACGACATCGCCGCCGACCTCGGTCACGACGAGGCCCGTGGCGCTTCCCGTCTGGTCCTCGGCCTCGAGCTCGCCGTACTCGAACCGCGGCGGTCCCAGGTACTCGTTCAGCTTGCGGAGGTCCACGACGACCTTGCGCTTGCGGCCTTCCGCGACCGCGCGGGCGACCTTGCGCATGATGTTGGCGATCTCGCGCTCGAGGTTCCGCACGCCGGCCTCGTGCGTGTACGCCTGCACGAGCTCGACGAGCGTCGCTTCGGTGAGCTCGATTCGCTTCTCGGTCAGGCCGTGGTTCTCCATCTGCTTGGGCACCAGGAACCGTCTGGCGATCTCTACCTTCTCGCGCTGGGTGTAGCCGGGCAGCTGGATGACCTCCATCCGGTCGCGCAGGGCGGCCGGGATGGGATCGAGCAGGTTGGCAGTGGCGATGAACAGCACCTTGCGGAGGTCGAACGGAACCTCGAGGTAATTGTCCTGGAAGCTGAAGTTCTGCTCCGGGTCCAGGACCTCGAGCAACGCTGACGACGGGTCGCCCCGGAAGTCCATGCCGATCTTGTCGACCTCGTCGAGCATGAACACGGGGTTGTTGGTGCCCGACGTCTTGATGCTCTGGATGATCCGCCCGGGGAGCGCGCCGATGTACGTGCGCCGGTGGCCACGGATCTCGGCCTCGTCGTGGATGCCGCCCAGGCTCATGCGCGTGAACTTGCGGCCCATCGCCTTGGCGATGCTCTTGCCAAGGCTGGTCTTGCCCACGCCGGGCGGGCCGACGAACAGCAGGATCGGGCTGCGGATCGTGTCCGCCAGGGTCCGAACGGCGAGGTACTCGAGGATGCGCTCCTTGACCTTGTCAAGCCCGTAGTGATCCTCCTCGAGGATCTGGGCGGCCTCCTTGATGTCAAGGCGATCGTCCGTCGAGACGTTCCACGGCAGCGCGACCAGCCAGTCGACGTAGGTCCGGATCACGCCGACCTCGGGCGAGGCGGAGGGGATCCGGCTCATCCGGTCGATCTCCTTGATCGCCCGGGCGCGGACCTCCTCGGGCATGCCCGCTTCCTCGACCTTCTCCCGAAGCTCGTTGATCTCCGCCTGCTGCGGATCATCCTCGCCCAGCTCGCGCTGGATGGCCTTGAGCTGCTCCCGGAGGATGTACTCGCGCTGGGTCTTGTCCATCTCGGACTTGACCTCGCTCTGGATCTTCCCCTTGAGCTCGAGGATCTCGATCTGGCGGGCAAGGAAGGTCGAGACGAGCTTGAGCCGCTGTTCGACATCGATCGTCTCGAGCAGCTCCTGACGCTGCTCGGTCGACATGTCCGGGCTGTACGCGACCATGTCGGCGAGCAGGCCGGGCTCGGTGATGTTGCGGGCGGCGACGGCCGCCTCGGGCGGCACCGGCGCCCCGTTGGCGACGTACTGCTCGATCTGGGCCTGGACGCTGCGCATCAGGGCCTGGATCTCGACGCCACCCGGGCTCGCGTCGGCAAGCTCCTCGACCCGGGCCGCGAGATAGGGTGCCGTGTGCACGAAGCCATTGACCCGGATCCGGCCCTGGCCCTGCACGATCGCGCGGACGGTGCCGTCCTGGAGCTGGACCACCTGCGCGATCTTGGCCAGGGTGCCGATCGGGTAGAGCTCGGACGGGTCGCCGATCTCCTCCTGCTCGGGGTGGCGCTGGGTCACGAGCGCGATGGGGCCTCCGCTCTCGACGGCGGCGTTGAGCGCCGCGACGCTCTTCTCGCGCCCGACCTGGAGCGGAACGATCATCTCCGGGAAGATGACCGTCTCCCGGAGGGCGACGAGGGGCAGCTCGCGGGGCGCGGAGCCTGCTTGCCGCTCCTCCGGGTTCGACGGTCGCTTGGCCATCAGGTTCTCCTTGCGGTGTCGCCCGGCTGGTCCGGCACGACGGTTCGATTTCGGTCTGTGTATTGGCTGGTCTGGGTGATCATGTCCGGGATCCCGAACCGTCGTCCGGGGCGGTCCCCGTCGAGCTGCCGGTGCGTCCCGCCGCACGATCGGCGGCTCCGTCCCCGGGCTGCTCGCGGGTCCCTTCGTCGTAGAGCGCCTCGAGGATTCGCTGGCCGAGGCGCTCCTCGAGCTCGAACAGCGTACGGACCCCGGCGAGGTTGACGCCACGGTCCCGCGTCAGGTGCCGGATCCACAGGATCCGGCGGATGTCATCCTCGGAATAGAGACGGATGTTGGTCGGCGTACGCGCCGGGCAGACCAGGCCCTCGCCCTCGTAGATCCGAAGCGTCCTCGGGTGCGCGGACACGAGGGTCGCGGCCACGCTGATGACGTAGACGGGTCTTGTCGGGTCCCGGTCAGGCCGGCGCGCTGCCGCCATCCGCTACGCCTCGGACGTCTTGATGCCGCTCGCCTGACCGTTCTCGACGGTGCGGGCCTCGCCCGCGGTGACCGGGCGGATCTGGATCTGGCGCGGCTTCACCTGCTCGGCCCGCGGGATCCGAAGGCTGAGCACCCCGTGCTCGAACGTGGCCTCGGCCTTGTCGGCCTCGAGGCCGGTGGGCAGGGTGACGGTCCGCATCAGGCTGCCCCGCGAGATCTCGCGGACCAGCCAGTCCCCCTGCTCCTCGGACCGCTCGGTGCGATCCTCGGCGTGGATGGTGAGCGAGCCGTTCTCGACGGTGATCGAGACGTCCCCGGGCTTCATGCCCGGAAGGTCGGCTTCCACGAGCAGCGCGTCCGGGGTCGTTCGAACGTTGAGCGGAAGGCGTGCGAAGTCCCCGTTGGCCGAGTAGGCCGTGAACGGGCGGAACACGGTGTCATCGAAGAGGCGGTCCATCGCCTGGCGAAGCGTCAACAGCTCGCTGAAGGGCGACGACCGACGGATGAGCGTCATGGGTCGAGCCTCCTGTCAATCCACCGACGGCGCTGTGCCGCCGGTGCTGTGGTGAGTCGTGCCCGGGGCCGGCCAGATCGGCCGTTGCCGGACAACGAACAGGCTAGAACCTTGACAATGACGTTGTCAAGAGATCTGTCCACAAAGGCGCAGAATGCCTGCCTGCGAACTCGCCGATTGTTGCGCGGAAGCGCGCGTTGCCATCGAGGCCGGCCGGTGGCTGTCGTGTGGACAGCCCGGCCCGCGGGCCGGCGCGCGGCGCGGCGCTACGGTTCGACGACCTCCCCGATCAGCTGCTCCCGCAGCAGCGGCTCACAGTCCGGGCGCCCGATCGCGATCACCTTGTCGCCCGCCGCGAAGACCGTGTCGTTCTGGAGCGGCGTCGGCACGCCGTCACGGATGACGCCGAACAGGGAGCAGCCACTTGGCACCGACAGGTCGAGGGCGATCCGGCCGATCGCCGGCGAGCCCGTTTCGAGCCTGGCCTCGATGATCTCGAGCTCACCAACGCCGAGGGCGGCGAGGTGAAGCAGCTCGTGAACCGGGATGTCCTGTTCGATCGAGCCCAGGATCATCCGGGTGGGGCTGATGATCTCATCCACGCCGAGGTGGCGGAACAGCTGCTCGTTCTTCGGATTGTTCACCCTGGCGATCGTCCGCGGAACGTCGAAATGGTGCTTCGCCATCTGGCAGATCACGAGGTTGTCCTCGTCGTCACCGGTGACCGCGGCCACGATGTCGGCCCGGTTGGCCCCCGCCTGGTGGAGGTACTTGCCCTCGCAGCCGTCCTGCGCGATGACGACCGACCCGATCTCGTCGGCGATCTGCGCCGCACGGCGGAGGTCCTTCTCCAGCAGGACGACCTCGTGCCCCGACTCTATGAGCTCCCTGGTCAGGTAGTAGCCGACCTTGCCGCCGCCAACGACCAGCACGAACATCGATCAGGCCCCCGTCGCGGGCAGATCGCCCCGCGTTGTGCCGCCACCCGGTGCCGGCGGCGTGCCGCCGTCCGTCGACGCGGCGTTCGGCAGGCCACCGGTCGAGGTCTCTGCGACGGACGCCCCGGGCACCGCGGCCGCGTCCGGGCCGGCCAGGCGGGAGGGCGACGCTGCCGGCGCGTAGATCCCGGGCTGCTCCGGCACGGCCTGCCCGAGGTGACCGAGCACGGCCGTGGTCATCAGGTTGGTCCGACACAACGTCGCGATCCCCAGGTGCGCATACGCCTCGGCGCGGACCGGATCGTTGATCTTGGCGATGGTCTGCTGCGCTCCGAGGACCTCCACGCCGAGCTGGGCGGCCATCACGTTGCGGTTGTCACCCTCGGTCAGGGCCAGGAACAGGTCGGCGTCCTCGGCGCCCGCTCGGTGCAGGATGTCCTCGTCCGTGCCATCACCGCGAAGCGCCGTTCCACCGAACGTGGACGGGAGGCGGTCGAAGGCGGCGGACGTCAGGTCGATGATCAGGACCTGCCAACCCGCGCGATCCAGTTCGTCCGCGAGACCGGCGCCCACGCGGCCGCACCCGACGATGACTGCTTTCATGATTGCTCCTCGGGGATTGCCTCTCGGACCACCCAGACCGCGCACGGCGCGTTGCGCAGGATGTAGGGAATGGTCTGGCCGATCGCAAAATCGCCCCCGAAGCGCCGGCGGAAGGGAAGGCCGCAGATGACGAGGTCGGCCTCGCGCTCCGTCGCCTCGTCCACGATCGCAGCTCCGACATCGCGGGCCTGGAGGAGGACGGTCTCGAGCTTGTAGTGGTGCGCTTCAGCGGTCGCCTCGGCGATGTCGAGGACGCGCTGCGCCTCCTCCGAGTGACCGGCCACGTCCGCGTCGAGCGGCAGCGTCCAGTCGATCTCGACGACATGGACGCCGACCAGGTCGCCATGCCCGGCCCTGGCCAGCTCGGCGGCCAGGGCGACGATCGGTCGATCGGTCCGGGCCCCGGACAGGGCGATGACGGCGCGCCGGAATTGGGGAGCCGACGAGTCGGCCACAGGCCAGGAGCCTCCGCGTAGTCGGCGACGATGGACAGGATGCTGGGCTGTGCCCGAGATGGTCGCCGCGCTGGGCCACGATACCACCGTGCCGGGCGACCTACCGTCGCGGTGCCACCCCCTGCCCCAGGGCTTCCTGCTCGTCGGTCGGCGGTCCGGTCTCCGCCTCGCCGATCCCGAACTTGCCGGGCTCGTCGCGCCGATACGGGACGTCGACCACCACCGTGTGCGGGCGGCCCAGCAGGATCGAGCGGAGACGGCGAGCGGACTGGTTGTACAGGATCCGCTCCCACCAGTGCCGGGCAACGTACTCCGGGATCACCACGAACGTGATCGGCTGCGGCTTGGCCGGTGGCCACGCTCGATCCAGGACGTCGAGGTACGCCATGAGCGGCCCGGCGAGCGCCCGGTACGGCGATTCGACGATCACCAGCGGAACCCCCGGGATCTGGCGCTCCCAGCGTTCGCGCATCGCCGCCGACGCCGCGGGATCGTCGCTGATGTACACCGCCAGGACGTCGTCCGCGATCGACCGGGCGACGTTGACCGCGCGCACCACCGATCGGTTGAGCGACGGGACCGGGACGATGGCCCGCTCCTCCCGGATCGGGGCCGGCACCACGAACTCCGGGCGTACGGCGAGCTGGCGCCGCGACGCCGCGTACTGCCGGCTGATGAACAGCATCACCAGCACCAGCACCGGGATCAGGATCACGACCAGGTACGCACCGGCGAAGAACTTGACGGAGGCGACCACGACGAGGACGACCGCGGTCAGCGCCGTGCCGAACGCGTTGATGGCCAGCCGCCACCACCAGCCGGGCTCCTTGTTGCGCAACCAGTGGAGCACCATGCCCGCCTGGCTGAGGGTGAAGCACACGAACACGCCCACGGAGTACAGCGGGATCAGCAGCGTCGTCACGCCGCCGAAGTACATGAGCAGCAGCGCTGCCACGGCGGACAGCAGCGCGATGCCCCAGCTGAACGCCAGCCGGTCGCCGCGGAAGGCGAACTGGCGCGGCATGTAGCCGTCCTCGGCGAGCAGGGCCGCGAGGCGGGGGAATGCGTTGTAGCTCGTGTTCGCGGCCAGGAACAGGATCAGCGCCGTCGACATCTGGAACACGTAGTAGAGCGGGTTGCCCGCGCCGAAGGCCGTCTGGGCGACGAGCGCGATGACGGTCGGGCCGCCCGATCCCTCCTCGGATGGGACGATCTGGTAGGCGTCCGCGATGACGGTGATCCCGATGAACAGGACCGCCAGCAGGATCACCATCGCGACCAGGGTGTTGGCGGCGTTGCGCGCCTCGGGCGGCTTGAATGCCGGGACGCCGTTGGCGATCGCCTCGGTTCCGGTCAGCGCGACGGAGCCGCTGGCGAAGGCCTTGAGGATGAGGAACACGCCGATCGACTCCGAGCCGAGCCCGACCGCCTCGGGGTGCGGCGGCACCTCGACCACCTGTCCGGTGGCGATCCGGACGAGGCCGATGCCCACGATCAGCAGTGCCAGCCCCACGAACAGGTACGTCGGGACCGCGAAGATATTCCCCGACTCACGGAGCCCGCGCAGGTTGGCGATCGTGATCAACGTGATCGACACCAGGGCGAACTCGATCCGGAAGTCGTTGATGGCGGGCGCGATCGAGATCAGCTGCTCGACGGCAGACGAGGTGGAGACCGCCACGGTCATCACGTAGTCGATCAGCAGCGCCGCCGCCGCCACGAGCCCGAGCAGCGGCGCCAGCTCCTGGCGTGCGACGGCGTACGCTCCGCCGCCGTTGGGAAACGCGCGACACACCTGCCGATACGACAACGCGACGACCGCCAGCAGGATCGCGATCGCGATCGCGATCTCGACGCTGAACAGGAATGCGAGCGCGCCACCCACCACGAGGACGCGCAGGATCTCCTCCGTCGCGTATGCCGACGACGAGATGGCGTCCGAGCTGAAGATCGGCAGCGCCTTGCGCTTGGTCAGCCGCTCGCCGATCTCCTCCTCGCTCGCAAGCGGTCGGCCGATCAACCACGCTTTCCAGTGCACGAGCGTTCGCCCGATTCCGGACCTGGGCGTGGATGCGGTGGGTTTCGCCACCAGCTGTCCTGGCCCGGTGTAGCGGAAGTAGGCGGAGTGCGGGCGTTCGACGCGGACGCGTCGGTCTGCTGGCTTGCGCCCCTTCATGGGGCGGCGTCCACCGATCATGGGCTTGTTCGGGGCGACCTCGTGTGGGAGCGGTCGGGCTAGCCGTCGGGTTGGGCTGGCTGACCCTCGTGATGTGCGGAGCGACGATACGGCACGTCCGCGATGACCGTGTGTTCCCGGCCGACGAGGGCGGCCTTGAGGCGCTTTGCGGTCTGGTTGTACAGGATCCGATCCCACAGGTGCCGCGCGACGTATTCCGGAAGCACGACGATCGTGGTCGGCGTCTCCTGGCCAGGTGGCCACGCACGGTCCAGCACCTCGAGGTAGGTGACCACGGGCCCCACGAGCGCCCGGTACGGCGACTCGACGATCACCAGCGGCACGCCGGGCAGCTGCCGCTCCCAGCGCTCGCGAAGCAGCTCCGCCTCCTCGGCGTCCGTGGTGACGTAGACGGCCTGGAGCATCGAAGGATCCGTCGCCAGCGAACGGCCGAACATCACCGCCTGGATGACCGAACGATTGATCCCGTTGACGGGGATCACGACCCGCTGATCGCGCCGAGGCCGGTCGAATACGAGGTCATCGCGGACGTTGAGCTCCTTCGACTGTCCGTCGTACTGCCGGCGGACGAACAGCATCAGGGTGACCAGGGTCGGGATCAGGAGCACCACGAGGTACGCGCCGGCCGTGAACTTGATCGACGTCACCACGATCGCGATGATCCCGGTCAGGATCCCGCCCACCGCGTTGATCGCGAGCCGGTAGCGCCAACCCTGCGGCTTGGTCGCGATCCAGTGCCGGACCATCCCCGTCTGCGAGATCGTGAAGTCGATGAACACGCCCACGGCATACAGCGGGATCAGGGCGTGGGTCGACCCGCCGCCCGCAGTCACCACGAGCGCCGCGACCAGCCCCAGCAGCAGGATGCCGGTGGAGAAGGCGAGGCGATCGCCGCGGAACGCGAACTGGCGCGGGATGAACCCGTCCTCAGCGAGCACGGCCGCCAGCCGTGGGAACGCCGCGAACGAGGTGTTGGCGGCCAGGAACAGGAGCAGCGCGGTGAATGCCTGGAACAGGTAGAAGCCGATCGTGTCGCCGTAGACATGCTTTGCGATCTGGGCGATGACCGTCTCCCTGGGCTCCTCGATCGGCAGGATGTGGAAGTTCGTCGCCAGGAACGTGATCCCCACGAACAGGATGCCGAGGATGACCGCCATCGTCATCAGCGTCCGGGCCGCGTTGCGCGGTTCGGGTGGCTGGAAGGCAGGCACACCGGTCGCGATGGCCTCGGTCCCCGTGAGCGCGACGGCGCCCGACGCGAAGGCCCGGAGCAGGACGAGGATGCCGACGCTCTCCGCGGTGTGCTTCGTGGCCTCGATCACCGCGGCCGTGGGCGGCGGGCCGGAGTCCCCCTGGACGACGATCCTGAACACGCCCATCGCGATCATCAGGAATGCGCTGCCCAGGAACAGGTATGTCGGGATCGCGAAGATGTTGCCGGCCTCGCGGATCCCACGCAGGTTGCCCAGGGTGATCAACCCGATGGCGACGATCCCGATCTGGACCCGGACGGGATCGAGGTCCGGCACTGCGGACGCGATCTGCTCGACGGCTGACGAGGTGGACACCGCGACCGTGAGCGTGTAGTCGATCAGCAGCGCCGAGGCCGCGACCAGCGATGCAATCCGTCCGATGTTCGCCTTCGAGACCGAGTAGGATCCGCCGCCGTTCGGATAGGCGATGCACACCTGGCGGTAGCTGAAGGCCACGATCCCGAGCAGCACCGCGATCGCGACGCTGATTTCGATCGAGAGCCTGAAGGCCGCCCCACCGACGCCGGCGATGACGAATGCGAGGACGATCTCCTCGGTCGCGTAGGCGGACGACGAGATCGCGTCGGAGCTGAAGATGGCCAGGGCCTTCTTCTTCGACAGGCGCTCCCCGATCTCCTCGTCGTTGGCCAGCGGCCGCCCGATGAACGTGCCCTTGATCCGTGCCAGCAGCCGGCCCATCGTCGTGGTGGGAGCGCTGGCGGCGGCCTTCGCGGTCAGCTGGCCGGGGCCCGTGTACCGGAAGTACGGAGCGTGGTGGCGCTCGACGCGGATCCGCTTGTCGCCCGGCTTCCGGCCCTTGAGCGGCCGCCGCCCGCCGATCACCGGAGCGCCGCGCTAGAGGCCATGACCCAGCCGGGTGACCAGGCGGTCGGGGAGCCCGACCGCGACCATCGTGGCCTGGACCGCCGCGACGTCGTACGCCGTCCGGCGCCAGGTCGCCGTACCGGCGTCCGTGTCCAGCAGCAGCCACGAGGACGCGGGGATCCCGTCGCGCGGCTGGCCGACGCTACCCGGGTTGAGCAGGACGCGGCGATCGTCGAAGGTGAGCGTTGAGCCGTTGCCCGGACTCATCGTCTCCAGGCGGCCATCCTGCTCGACATAGGCGATCGGCACGTGCGTGTGGCCGTGCAGCCCGGAAGGTGTCGACATCGCCGCCATACCGGCCTGCGCGACCGGGGTCGACGTCACGTACTCCCAGGTAGGATCCCGCGGGCTGCCGTGCACCAGGGTGAACCCTTCCCGTTCGAGGCGCTCGGGCAGGGCACGCAACCACGATCGGGTGTCGTCGCCGATCACCGAGCGCGTCCACTCCATCGCGGTCCGTGCATCGATGTTGAACGCCTCGATCTCGAGCCCGCCGACCGCCGCAACGTCGTGGTTGCCGCGGACCCCGATCGCGCCGACCTCGCGCAGGCGCGCCACCACGACGTCGGGCTCGGGCCCGTAGCCGACGATGTCGCCAAGGTGCCAGACCTCATCGATGGACGGGACGTCGGCGAGCACGGCGTCGAGGGCCGTGACGTTCGCATGGATATCCGAGAGCACGGCGACACGCACCACGGCAGGGTAGCGCAGGGCGCCGGGCCGAAATGCGGCGCAACGCGCCGATCACAGGGGTGCACGCCGCCGCAGGGCCGGATCGCGAGGGAAGCATCCCTCGATCGGTCCGGCGCGCGGCACGATCACGAGCCGGTGCGACTCCAGGCCCGGGACGCCGGCATCCACCACCTCGATGGGGCCGGCCGAGAGCGCGGCGAGGGCGGGTGCCGCAGCCGCGAGCTCCTCATCGAGCGGCAGCCGCTTCCACGCCACCAGCCGGCCACCCGGTGCGAGCAGGGGCAGGGCGACCTCGACGAGGTCGGCCAGCGGGGACACGGCGCGCGCGGTGACGACGGGCCACATCCCGCGGTCGCGCGCGCCGTGGGCGAGCGCCTCGGCCCGAGTCGCTTCTGCAGCGACCCGTCCGCCGAGCTGGGTGGCCTCGATCACGGTCTGGAGAAACCGGACCTTCTTGCCGACCGAGTCGACGAACAACGCCCGGTCCGCGTCGAGGCCGATCGCCACGGGCAGGCCCGGGTAGCCGCCGCCGCTGCCCAGATCGAGGATCCTGCGGGCGCCGAACCGGCGCAGGTGAGGCACGGCTGCCAGGCTGTCGAGGACGTGGAGCCTGGCGATCTCCACGGGCTCACGGATCGCGGTGAGGTTGATGGCGGTCGTCCACGCGAGCAGGAGGCGCACGTGGGTGTCGATCGCGACGCGCGCCGCGTCGTCGAGCCCGAGACCGAGCGCGCGCAGCCCCTCGTTGACGGCGTCGTCGTAAGCGGACGGCAGCGGGGGAAGGTCCCGAACGCGCGTCGGGAGCGGATCTCTCGGACGGACCAGGGCACTCTCCTGTGCTCGTGCACCGGACCGTCCGGAAGCCGCTCCCGGCGTCGTCGATCGCCGCGGCACGCGCTCGTCCCGGTCTGGCGCCATCCGCTCGGTTCAGGCCCGGGTCTCCCCGTGGCCCCTCGTGGATCGCGCTCCCCGGTGTGCGCACGCTGCGTGCGGAGTGCGGACGTTATGACGGCGCCCGGACAGCGTCAACCCCCTTATCAACGAAACGCGGGGGCATCACGCGAGTTGTGGATAACCGGGTACGCCGTCCACGCCCGCCCATGCTCGAACAGGCTGAACGGCAGGCAATCTCGCCGGAAGGAAGCACTCGCCGAAGGAGCCCCAGCCGGTCAGGGCTGAGTGGCGCGACCACCCGTGCGGACCGGCCGGCCGAGCGTGCGACGGACGACGTCGATGACCTCGTCGACATACTTGTCGGCCTCGCCGCGCTCCGCCGCGGTTCGGACACAACCCTGGACGTGGTCCTCGAGGATGAGGATCGAGACGGCATCGACGGCTGCTCTCAGCGCGGCCGTCTGCTGGAGGATGTCGACGCAGTACTCCTCGCGCTCGATCATGCGCGCGATCCCGCGGACCTGGCCCTCGAGCCGGCTGAGACGCCGGACCAGCTGGGCCTTGTCCTTGCTGTAGCTGTGGCGGAACGTGTCGTGACCGGCACCGTGACCAGCGGCGGCCCTGGAGGTTGGCTGAGGCATGGCCGCATGATACCCCACGGGAGTATCTGCTCCGCGAGCGACCGTGCCGACGCCCCCGATCGCCGCCTTCGGTAGACTTCACGGTCAATGGACCCTCGCGGACTCCGGATGCGCCTCACCGGGGCCGGCTGCACCTCGTGCGGTGCGGCCATCCCTGCCGATCGGGTCGCCATCCTCGCGGATCGAGGGGACTTTGCCTTCGTCGAGCTCACGTGCCCCAGCTGCGGCAGCGAGACGCTGAGCGTGCTGCTCGGTCCGGGTGCCGGATCCGAGACTCCGATCCTCGACACCGCCCCGCACCCGGAGCTCGATCCCGATGCGGAGGCGCGGCTTGCCGGGCGGCCCCCCCTGGGAGACGCCGACGTGGCGTCGATGCGCAGGTTCCTGGCGACCTGGAACGGCGACCTCCGCACGCTGCTCGAGGGGCCGGACGAGGCGGACGACCTGACGCAGGCAGGAAGCGGCCGATGACCGGCCCCGGACGGGAGCATCAACGAACGGGCATTCGCCCGGCCGACGGCGCCGCACCCGCCGACCAGGTGCCGGCAACCTCCGCCGGGCCGCTGGCGCCGGCCGTTTTCGCCGGTCCGCTGGCGCACGGCTTCGCGCACGCGAGCGAGGCCGAGCTGGCGCGCATCCTCGATTTCTACGGTGTTGCCTGGCGGTATGAGCCCGACACCTTCCCGATCGGCTGGAACCTCGATGGCGATGTCGTCGAGAGCTTCTCGCCGGACTTCTACCTGCCGGACCTGGACCTGTACGTGGAGCTGACGACGCTCAAGCAGAAGCTCGTGCGCAAGAAGAACCGCAAGCTGCGCCGACTCCGGGAGCTCTACCCGGACGTCCGGATCAAGCTGTTCTACGCGCGCGACTTCCGGATGCTGCTGCTCAAGTTCGGGCGGATGGCGCTCGTCGACGAGCTGACCGGCACCACCGGCCAGGCGACGCCGCCGCGATCGGTCGCGGCGCGCCGCGAGGCATCGGCCGCCACCGAGCACGCGGCAGCGGCCCCGGTCTCGGCCCCGATCGACGTTGCAGCAGAGCGCGTCGAGGACGCTGCGCCGACGGCGGTCGCGGCGAGCGCCATCCCGCCTGCCGAGCAGCGCGGTCGACGACGCGGCCGGCGACGCCGACGCACCCCCGACCCCGCACCCGCGCCGTCGGGTGCCGAATCCGGGATCGACGCGACCTGACCCGCTCCCCGGCGTGCGCCGAACCGCCGAAGGCGGCATGATCGACACCCACTCATCGATATCCATACCGAGGCCCAACCGAGCAATCGATGACCCGTCTCGCTGATCTCAAGAACGACATCGGGGACGTGCTCCTGACCGAGGAGCAGATCGCCGCCAAGGTGGCCGAGCTGGGCCGCACCATCGCCGCCGACTTCGCGGGGCGGAACCTCACCCTCGTGAGCGTGCTCAAGGGCTCGCTGCCGTTCATGGCCGACCTGATGCGCCAGATCCCGCTGCCCCTCCGGATCGATCTCATGGAGGTGAGCTCCTACGGCGGCATCGCCACGGAGTCGTCGGGCCTCGTCAGGATCATGAAGGACCTGTCCGCAAGCATCGCGGGCGAGGACGTCCTGCTCGTCGAGGACATCATCGACACCGGCCTGACGCTCAACTACCTCGTGCGCTACCTGCGCGGCAAGAACCCGGCGTCGCTGCGGATCTGCACCCTGCTCGACAAGCCGGCCCGACGCCTCGTGGACATCCCCGTCGACTATGTCGGCTTCGAGATCCCGGACCAGTTCGTGGTGGGCTACGGCCTCGACTACGGCGAGCGGTACCGCAACCTGCGCTTCGTGGGCGTCCTGCGCCCCGAGGTCTACACGCCGGCCGACTGATGCATCGCCGACCGCTCGGTGCTGGCCGCCGTCTGGCATTGCTGGGGGCCATCGTCGTGATCGTGGGCTGTGTGCTCCCGTGGTACACGCTGGGTGGCGACGGCGGGCTGCCACCACTGGTCTACCGAGCATTCGACGGGACCGGGATCCTCGCATTCCTTGCCAGCCTGGCGACCCTCGCGCTGATCGCGTTGCCGTATGCGGCGGGCGTGCGACCGCTCGCGGTCGATCGGGGGCTCGCGTTCGGGGTCCTCGCGATCCTGGCGATGGCCGGCCTCATCCTGTGGATCCCCACGGTGCTGGACTCCCCGCAGGGGATCCTGCCCGACCGGGCGTACGGCTTCTGGATCACGCTGGTCGGTGCGATCATGCTCGGCCGCGCGGCCTACGACATCTCGCTCGAGCCTCCTCGACGCTAGGAACCCGGGGAGCGACCCCCATCGGGAGGCTCGGCGATCGGCTCCACGCTGGGCGACGACGATACGGGCGACCCCGGGCCGCCAAGGTCGAGGATCTCGATCCCCAGTCGGCGCCTATACGTTCCGCCCGGCGTCGCGAGCTCGATCACATACCGGCCGGGTGGCCAGGCGTCCGCAGGGACGCCGCGACCGATGGCACCAACGCCCGACGGCGGCAGCCACAGTCCCCGCAGGGCGTCGTGGTCGGCCGGGTCGGCCGGGACGAGGGCGAGGGGCACGGCACGACCGCCGCTGATCCTCCACAGGGATGGGCGGATACTCACCGGCGGCCGAAGGGCCTCGTCGAGGGGGGCGCAGAAGCCGATCGCGGTGACCTCGTCGGCCGCGACCGGGGCGAACGGGATCGCGGTGTCCAGAGGGTCACCGGCCCCTGCGGGCTCGATGGCGATCCAGGAACGGATGGGGATCGCCCGATCAGGCCACACCTGCGTGGTCGTTGCCCGCCAGCCGTCGGTCGACCCGCACGTGACGTGGAGCCGGGAGGCGCTGGCCGGCTCCGGGTCGGTGGATGGGGTGGCCGGAATCGCCCTCGTTGTGGGGGACATCTCGGCCGCCACCGCCGCCGACGCGACGGCCGTTGACGCGCGTCCCGACGCGCCATCGCCCCATGGCCGGATCACCTGGATCACCAGCGCCCCGATGACGACCACGATCAGCAGCTGCATGCGCCCGTGGTCGGTGCCGGCGGTGATCGACCGCGGCGGCTCCCGGTATGCCGGTCTCCCGTGCTCGTCCACTGATGGTGCCGACCCCCCCGGCTAGTCCTCGCCGAGGTACGCCTTCCGCACCATCTCGTTCTGGCTCAGCTCCTTCGAGGTGCCCGACAGGACCACTCGCCCGGTCTGGAGGACGTAGCCGCGGTGCGCGATGGCCAGCGCCTGGAGGGCATTCTGCTCGACGAGCAGGATCGTGCTTCCAAGCTCGTTGATCTGGCGGATGATCGCGAAGATCTGCTGGACGAGGATCGGCGCCAGCCCGAGCGACGGCTCATCGAGCAGCAGCACGCGCGGCTTGGACATCATCGCCCGCCCGATCGCGAGCATCTGCTGCTCGCCGCCCGAGAGAGTCCCGCCCTTCTGATCGAACCGCTCCCGCAGGCGGGGGAACAGGGTCATGACCCGCTCGAGCTCCTCCTTGATCTCGGCGGCGGTTCGCGTGTAGCCACCCATCTGAAGATTCTCGAGCACGGTCAGGCGCGAGAAGATCCGCCGGCCTTCCGGTGCATGTCCGATCCCCGATCGGACCAGCTGGTGGGCAGGCGTGTGTGAGATGTCGGCTCCCTCGAAGAACACCCGGCCGGCCTTGGGGTGCAGGAGGCCGCTGATCGTCTTGAGGGTTGTCGTCTTGCCCGCGCCGTTGGCACCGATGAGCGTGACGATCTCGCCGCGGTGGACCTCCATCGTGATGCCCGACAGCGCGTGGATGTGCCCGTAGTACGTGTTGACGTCCTCGAGGCTGAGGACGATGTCGTCAGCCCGACCCGGCGTTCCGTTGCCGCTCATGCTGCGGGGGACCCGAGGTAGGCCTCGATGACCCGGGGGTTCGCCCGGACCTCGGCCGGCGTGCCCTCGGCGATCCGCTCGCCGTGGTCAAGGACGGTGATGCGGTCACTGATCCCCATCACGACGCGCATGTCGTGCTCGATCAGCAGGACCGCGAGCCCGAGGTCGCGTCGGAGTCGGTCGATGAGCTCGGTCATCTCTGTCGTCTCCCGCGGGTTCATGCCGGCGGTTGGCTCGTCCAGCAGCAGCAGCGCCGGTTCGCTGCCCAGGGCACGGGCGACCTCCAGCCGGCGCTGGTCGCCGTACGGCAGGTTGCGGGCCGTCTCATCCTCCCGTCCCGCCAGGCCCACCAGCGCGAGCAGCTCGCTCGCCCTGACACGCGCCCTGGCCTCCTCGGATCGCTGGCGCGGTGTGCTGAGGAACGCATCGACGGGCGTGCTCCGGAGCTTGGTGTGCATTCCGACCAGCACGTTCTCCCGGGCGGTCATGTTCTGGAACAGGCGGATGTTCTGGAATGTCCGCCCGATCCCGGCGTGGACCATGTCGCTGGGCCTGGCAGATCGGAAGATCCCGAGCCTGGTCAGGATGCGCTGGTACCGCGCTGGCCTGATGATCGCCGACAGCAGGGTGGTGACCAGCATCGCGAGGGTGGCCAGGATGGCGATGCCGATCAGGGTCTGGCTCTGCACCACCTGATAGAGCGCCGTCGCGAGGACCGCGACGATCAACGCGGGCAGCACCCAGAGCACGGGCTCCAGCACGGCTCGCTCGGCCGGCGCGACCATCCGCCTGCCCACCAGATCGACTTCGCCGGAGGTTGGTTCGAGGATCCCGGCGATCACGTTGAACAGCGTCGTCTTGCCCGCCCCATTGGGCCCGATCAGGCTGATGATCGCACCGCGCGGAATCTCGAGGTCAACCTCGTTGACGGCAACGAGGCCGCCGAACCGGCGGGTGACGTTGCGCGCGTGCAGGACGGGCTCGGTCGCGGTCTCGCTCACGACGCGCCCTCCCCGGCCGGCGTGGCTCCGGCATCACCGGCATCGCCACGAGACTCGAACTCCGCCTCATGGAGCTCCTGCCGTCTTCGGCCACTTGGGAACAGGCCCTCGGGTCTGATGAGCATCATCAGGACCAGCGCCAGGCCGTACAGCAGGAACTGGTACTGCACGAAGTCGATGTCCTTGAGGATCGGCGCCTGGATCGTGTGGAAGAACTGGTTGAGCTGCTTGAGCAGCACGCTCTGGATCGTGTACAGAACGAACGCCCCGACCGCGACGCCCCAGATGTTGCCCATGCCACCGAGCACGACCATGGCCAGGATCGTGAACGAGACCGTGAACAGGAACTGGTCCGGGCTCACCAGGGTGAGCTTTGCAGCCGTGAACACGCCCGCCAGGCCCGCGGTCGACGCACCGAGCGCGAACGCCAACAGCTTCGTGGTCACCGTGTTGATGCCGTTGCTGTCGGCGGCGAGCTCATCCTCCCGGATGGCCTGCCAGGCTCTCCCCAGGCGGGAATCCTGGAGCCGGTAGAGGAAGATCATGGTGATCGTCACGATCACCGCCATGGTCACGTAGAAGGGCATCGGCTCGATCAGCGGGAACGTGTAGCCGAGCAGCTCCGGCTTGTACACGCCGCCGATCCCGTTGGTCCCGTTGGTGTACGTGTCCGCGTTGAGGAACACGATCGGCACGATCTCGCCGAACCCCAGCGTCACGATGGCCAGGTAGTCCCCTCTGAGTCGCAGGGTCGGGGCGCCCAGCAGGACGCCGAACACCGCCGCCGCAAAGGCGCCGATCAGGAGCATCGGCCAGAAGGGAATGTGGAGCCCGCTGAACGGGGACGCGCCGTACGCGTAGGCGTAGGCGCCGATCGCGTAGAACGCGGCGTACCCGAGGTCGAGCAGGCCGGCAAGCCCGACGACCACGTTGAGCCCGAGCGCCAGCAGCACGAACACGCCGGAGATCGCGAACCCGTCGATCCACACCGCCTGCCGGCTGAACGTGCTGAACGGCGGCAGGAGCACGATCAGGGGCAGCACGATCGTGACGATGATCATGCCGACCACGATCGAGATGGAGCGGTGGTTGCGGGCGAACTCGAGAACCGGTTCTGGGACCATGCCCATCACCCGGGAGGTGACCGACGGCGACCGGCTCATGCTCGCTCTCCAAGCTGCTGGCCGAGGAGGCCGGTTGGCCGGAACACGAGGACGATGACCAGCACCGCGAAGATCAGCGCCTCCGACCATCGGGCGTAGCCCGCGGCCGCTGCTCCGACTTCGACGAAGCCGATCAGGAACCCGCCGAGCGCGGCCCCCGTCGTGTTGCCGATGCCACCCAGAACCGCGGCCGTGAACGCCTTGAGGCCGGCGAAGAAGCCGAGGTTGAAGATGATGCTGCCGAAGTACAGGCCGTGGACCAGGCCCGCGGCGCCCGCAAGTGCGGAGCCGATGAAGAAGGTGGCCGCGATGGTCCGGTTGATGTCAACCCCCATCAGCGCGGCCGCTTCCCGGTCCTGCGCCGTCGAGCGCATCGCGCGGCCGAGGCTCGTCCTGTTGATGAACAGCTGGAGACCGACGATGAGGCTGATCGTCAGGATCAGGATGAGGATGCTCAGGTAGGAGATGTTGGCGCCCAGCACCTCGAACCGGTTGTCGAAGCTGATCAGCTGCGGCACGTTGCGCGGCGATGGCCCGAACAGCACCTGGATGATGTTCTGAAGGATGAACGAGACGCCGATCGCCGTGATCAGCGGAGCGAGCCGGGGAGCCGAGCGCAGCGGCCGGTAGGCGAACCGCTCGATCGTGACGCCGACCAGACCCATCACGAGCATGGTCACCAGCAGGACCGGGACGAGCACCAGCGCGAGCTGGACGGGGTCGTTGAGCGCGCCCGTCAACCCGAGCGGGATCGTGAGCAGCCACATCGCCACGAAGGCGCCGACCATGAACACGTCACCGTGGGCGAAGTTGATGAGCTCGATGATCCCGTAAACCATCGTGTAGCCCAGGGCGATCAGCGCGTAGATCGACCCCAGCGTGAGCGCGTTGATGAACTGCTGGGTGACCGTCGGAATGTCCATCGCCAGCCAGATTCCTCCACGACTCGATCCCGATCGGAACCCGCGGGAATTGCGGAAGGGCCGGGGAGAAGCTCCCCGGCCCTGTCTCGCGAGCCTCGGCTAGTTGCCGAAGTCCTGCTGCTTGGTGAACACCCAGTCGCCCTTTCCGTCCGCGGCCGTCGTGTCGACGGAGTAGAACGAGATGATGTGCTGGGTGGTGTCGCCGTTCTCGTCAAAGCCGACGTTGCCGAGCACGGTGTCGAACGTGTTGCCGCCCGTCACGTAGGCCCGGACGGCCTCGCGAAGTGCTGCCATGTCGTCCGTTGCCGTCACCTTGGCCAGCGCGGCAAGGATGATCTGCGTGCAGGCGTAGGCCGGCGCGCTGTACGCGCCCGGATCCTTGCTGTACTCAGTCTTGTACGCGTCGCTGAACGCGGTCGGGTTCGGGATGTCGTGGATCGCCGCGATCGTCCCGAACGAGTTGGCCGCCGCCGCGCCGGCGATGTTGATGAACGAGCCGTCCGTCGCGCCGGAGCCGTCGACGATGCCGTCGGGTCCGACATACGGGAGGTCGCCGAGGCCGGCCTGGGCCATCTGCTTGCGCAGGACGCCGCCGCCGGTCGTGGTCACGCCGCCGAAGTAGACGACGTCAGGGTTGAGCGACTTGGCCGCCGTAAGGGCGGACGTGTAGTCGGTGGTCGACTTGGGCAGTCCGACGTGCTGGGCAACCGTGCCGCCGAGCTTGACGAACTCACCCTCGAAGGCATCCGCGACACCCTTGCCGAACGTCTCGGTGTCGTCGATGATCAGGACGTTCCGCTTGCCCAGGTCGTTGTACGCGTATTGCGCGCCAGCGGGTCCCTGGATGTCGTCGGTCGTGGCGACGCGGACATAGTTGATCTTGGTCGGGTTCGCCTTGCGCACATCGAGGGCACCAAAGTCAGGCTTGGTGATACCGGGGTTGGTGTTCGCCGGGCTGCACTGAAGCAGACCAGCCTCGTTGGTCACGGGGACCTCTGCAATGCCGACGTTCGAGTTGTACGGGCCGACCATTCCGATGACCGCGGGGTCTGCCGCCAGCGCCGTGACGTTCTTTGCGCCCTGCTGCGGGTCGTGGACGCCGTTGACGGCGTCATCCTGGACGCTCAGCTCGATCTTGTATCCGTTGACGCCGCCGTCATCGTTCGCCTGCTTGACCGCAAGCTTGATGCCGTTGAGCGTTGGCTCGCCGTTGGGAGCCTCACCACCCGACAGCGGAAGGTCGACACCGATCTTCACCGTCTTGTCGCCAGAGGACGTGCCGCTGCCGCATGCAGCGACGACGACGCCTGCGGCCAGTGCGAATGCGCCGATCGCGCGTACCTTCATGAACGCCTCCTCCATTTCCCCTCGCGTCGCCACGAGCCGCCAAGGCTTTGTGGACCGCGCCGCGTCCCGGTTAGCCGGGTAACGTCCCGACAGCAAGGTGACGAAGGCACGGGCGAGGGACCCATTCGACCCGAAGCGAAGCGCCTCGGACCGATGCCGTATCATAGACATCGGCGCCACGGATGCAAGGTGGCACCGTTCGCACCGGGATTGGCTGTTTCGAGCGTCACGTCGCTCGCCTCCCGGGCCCTTCAACCGGCGGCAGGCGTGGCCGTCCCCCTCCGATATCGATCGTGATGGGAGCGTAACCGCACTGGCCGCACACTCAACGAGGTCCGTCCTTCGGCGTGGAGTACCTGATCCGGCAGGCCCGCATCACCGACATCGACCGCCTGGCCGCCATCGGCCGGACGTCGATCCGGGGATCCGGCCGGGGCGCGCTTGATGCCGCCGACCTCCTGCGTCAACTTGTCTACCTGCCCCATGCGAGCGTGCTCGTCGCCGAGGCGCGACGCGAGATCGTAGGCGGGGCGCTGCTCGTGCTCCGTCCGTCGGTCGTTGCCGGCGGCTACGTTGGCACGATCGATCTGCTGGTCGTCGCCCCGGACCACGACGCAGATCGCGTCACGGATGCGCTCCTCGAGGAGCTCCTCCGTTCCGCGAGCAACAAGGGTTGCTCGACCGTCGAGGCGGCCCAACCATCCGATCCCCTGGACCTCGCCCGCCTTGCGCGGGCCGGGTTCGTTCCCGCCGGACCGGCGCTCCGGCGACCCGTCGCGGCGGCCGGTTCGGCCGCCGGCCGGAGCTAGCGCCCCCAGGGCCAGGCCGGACAAGCTCCGGACCGCCCAACCACAGTAGGAGTCAACGTGGGCAAGAACGTCGCCGTCTTCGTGGACGTGGCGAACATCTTCTACGCGGCCAAGGCGGCCGGCGTGGACATCGACTACGTCACGCTGTTGAAGTCGGCCACCGCCGGACGGGATTTCGTCCGGGCGTACGCCTACACCGGGCTCGACCCGGAGAACGAGAACCAGCGCAACTTCCACCAGTTCCTCGCGCGCCACAGCTACAAGGTGGTGAGCAAGGACATCCGGAAGTACGGCGATGGCAGGGTCAAGGCGAACCTCGACATCGAGCTCGTCGTGGACATGATGAAGACCGCCCGCAATCTCGATGTCGCGGTGATCGTGTCGGGTGACGGCGACTTTGCATCCGCGATCCGCGCGGTCCAGGAGATGGGCGTCCGCGTCGAGGTCATCAGCTTCCGCGGCAACACGTCCTCGGACCTCATCGAGGCGGCGGACCTGTTCATGGACATCACCCAGATCGCGAAGGTCGACAAGAGCTCCACGCGCTCGGGCCGCCGCGTGGCGGACGATGACGAAGACCTGTCGATGACCGAGGTGCCCGAGAAGCAGTCCGAGGGCACGGGTCGCGGTCGCGGTCGCGGTCGTGGCCGCGGTCGCACGGATCGAGATGAGGCGCCCGTGGCCGCGTCGCGGTCCGGACGCGGGACCGCTCGTAGAGCTGCCGTCGCACCTGCCGCAACGGCCGGTGCCGGCGCACCGGGCCCCGGCGCACCGGGCCCCGGCGCACCGGGCCTCGTCGCCCTTCCGGGAGAGCGACTGTCTCGAGCCGCAGCGGCTGCCGCGCCGGTCGAGGCACCGGATGACGACGCCGAGGAACAGGAGACGGTCGAGTCGGTCGAGGGCGACGCGCTGGCCGAGACGGGTGATGCACACCGCCGTCGCCGGCGGCGCGGCGGCCGCGGTCGCGGACGCGGGCGACGAGATGGTCTCGAGACGGGCGCGGATGACGCTGTCGTCGACGCCGAGGACCCTGAGGCCGCGGACGCGGGCGACGCTCAGACGGCCGAGACCGAACCCGAGGCGGCACCGCGCGCGCCACGCGCGACACGCGCTGCGCGGCCGGCGCGCCCCGCGGCCGATGGCGAGCTGCCGACCCCGTTCGATGATATCGACGCGCTGGCGCCGTCTCGTCCGGCACCAAGGTCGACGCCGTTCGGCTCCGTCTGGGATCGCCAGCTCGGCACCCCGACGGCACGACCCGCGGCGAGCGGCCTCACTCCGCTCCCCGATGACGACGAGGACTTCGAGGAGCCCGAGATCCCGGAGTACCTGATCACGGAGCAGCGTCGCGGCAACCAGGGACGCGGCAACCAGGGACGTGGTGGCCAGGGACGCGGCGGCGCGAGGGGCGCCTATGCGGCGGCCATCGAGCGCGAACGCTACGGCGGCGGCCGGGGAGCGGGTGTCAATCGCTTCGCCGAACAGCCGGTGCGCCGCAGCGGCGGTGGCGGCAGCGGCGGCGGAGGTCGGTCTCAGCAGCCCTCACGTGGACCCCGGCCCGAACGCCAGGATCGTCCTGACCGGTTCCAGCGTGCGCCGAGGAGTGGTGGCGGTTCAGAGCCGTGGAGCGAGGTTCCGCCGGAGGTCGAGGAGCTCTTGCGCGCACAGCTCGCGCAGGGCCGCCCGCAGACGGCCGCGACCGCGGACACCGCGGCGGCGACGCCCGAGGCCGAGCCCGCTGGCGAGGCGCCCAAGCGACGGACGACGCGCCGCAAGGCTGCCGACACCGCCGAGCCGGCGACCGAGCCCGCTGCCGAGGCCCCCAAGCGACGGACGACCCGGCGCACGGCGGCCGCGACCGCGGACACCGCGGCGGCGACGCCCGAGGCCGAGCCCGCTGGCGAGGCGCCCAAGCGACGGACGACGCGCCGCAAGGCCGCCGACACCGCCGAGCCGGCGACCGAGCCCGCTGCCGAGGCTCCCAAGCGACGGACGACCCGGCGCACGGCGGCCGCGACCGCGGACACCGCGGCGGCGACGCCCGAGGCCGAGCCCGCTGGCGAGGCGCCCAAGCGACGGACGACGCGCCGCAAGGCCGCCGAGACCGCCGAGGGCTGATCCCCGACAGGCCCCGGCACAGGTTTCCATGGACGGCTTCCTGACCGTCGGCCAGCCGGCCGCGGTCAAGGCCGTCCGCGCGATGCTGGGCTCACACGTGCCCCACGCCGTCCTGCTGTCTGGTCCGGCCTCGGTGGGAAAGCAGCAGCTTGCCCTGGACCTCGCGGCGGGTCTTCTGTGCACCGGCGCGACGGGGGCGAGCCGCCCCTGCCGCACGTGCCGGGGCTGCCGGATGGTCGAGCATGGGAACCACCCGGACGTCCATCGGCTGGAACCGGACGGCCCCGGCGGGCAGGTCCGGATCGGCAACAGTCATCAACCCGAGCCCGGGACCGTCCGGTGGCTCGCCTCGCAGCTGGCGCTGCTGGCCGTCGAGGCCGGTGGCCGGGTGGCGATCGTCCGTGACGCTCACCGCATGAACGAGGATGCCCAGTCGGCACTGCTCAAGACGCTCGAGGAGCCGCCCCTCGGTGCGACCATCATCCTGTGCGCGGACGACGAGGAACGGCTGCTCCCCACGGTCCGGTCGCGGTGCGCCAGGCTCCGGCTCGGCGCGGTCGGGGCGCGTGACGTTGAGCAGCTGCTGGCCGAGCGCGGCCTCGCGGATCCGCCGGCGGCCGCCCGCCTGGCTCGCCTCGCCGCGGGTCGCCCGGGCCTCGCCGTCGCGTATGCGTCTGCGCCCGAGGCCGAGCGGATCCGCGGGGAGCTTGCGCGAACCCTGCTGGACCTCGCGGGCCATGGTCGAGGCGCGCGGCTGCATGCCTCCCGGGACCTGATGAGCCGGTCCTCCGAGCTCGCCGCGCTGCTCGCCGCTCCGCCCGTCGTCCAGGCTGCCGGCACGGCCTCGCGAACCCGCGCCGGCGGTGCGACGCGTCGTCGCCCGGCAGGAGCGGATGTCGCAGCGGATGGCTCCGATCCGGGGAGCGTCGGCTCTGCAGACAGCTCCTCCCCGGGTGGTGCCAGCGCAGCGGGGCGGGCCCCGGCGGCGGAGCGCCGTCGCGCGCTCGCGACGCTGCTCGAAGCGTGGCGCGAGCTCGCCCGCGACCTCGCCCTAACGCAGGCTGGAGCGGCCGAGGAGGTCCGTGAGGTCGCACTGCTCGAGGAGCTCGGCGACGTGGCCCGCCGGCTGTCACCCGGCGCCGGTGGGGAGGCGCTTGCCCGGCTGCTGCGCGCCGGCGAGCTGCTCGAGGCGAACGTGAGCCCCGAGCTGCTGCTGGACGTGCTGCTGCTCCACTGGCCCGGGCCGGCTCGCGCCGCGTGAACGGGACCCGCCGGTGAGCGACGCTTTCGAGCTGCGCGGCCGTGCCCGCCTGGACGCCCGCGTGCTGGGTCGCGTCCACGGGGTCGGGTACCGGGTGTTCGCGTTGCGCGAGGCAGGCCGCCTTGACCTCGCCGGCTTCGTCGCCAATGAGCTCGACGGGAGCGTCCGGGTCGTCGCCGAGGGCGCTCGCCCGGACCTCGACGCGCTCCTCGTCCGGCTGGAGGATGGCCCGCCTGCCGCCATTGTCGAGCGGGTGGTCCCGCGCTGGGAGCCGGCCCGTGGGATCGGCAGCGGGTTCCGGATCGAGAGCGGCGCCCACCGCGGCGACTGAGGGCCGCGTCCGGCGGCGACGGCGTGTCCTCCCGGTGCCCCGCGTGGTGCCCGTTGCCCCGGTGCCCCGCGTGGTGCCCGTTGCCCCGGTGCACCCCCGGACTCCTGGCGGGACCCACCCGGGACGACCCGCCCATTCCCACCAAACCTGATCCGGTGCACGCTTCGCTACGTGGACGACCAGACCCCGGCCGAGGACCTGCCGCACCTGTACCGCGCCGTGCTCGATACCGTCGCGCGCCTGGAGCACGTGGGCGAGCGGGAGTTCGCCTGGAAGACCCGGCGCGACGCCCTGCGCACGTACTCGACACGCTGGGATGACCACGGCCGGCGGACGCTCCAGCGACTGAACCGCGAGGCACAGCAGCATCTGGCCGCCTCGGCCCGCGCGCTCGCCGGACCATCCCTGGCTGCGAGCACCGAACCCGCCTGACATCCCGGGTGCCGGGGGCGCCATCGGGCTCGTCGTCGTACGCTGCGGTCATGCTCGCCCCCGTCACCGTCTCGGATCTGGTCGAACGCGCGCTCGACGCGTTCGCGACCCTTGCAACCACGGCCGAGCCGGTCGACGACGAATGGCAGTACGTCACCGATCTCGGGACGGTCTGGCGTGCACGTCTGGTCGCCGTTGGTGAGGCGCGCGGGTCAGAGCGTGCCCCGGAAGGCACCGAGACCGCCATCGACACCCTGGCCGCCGAGGCGGGCCTGATCAGCGATCCGCACCGCGCGATCGACTGGCTTTCGACCCTGCCGCAGATCGCGCTGGCGGCCCTCGGCGAGGGGTCGTGATGCGCTTCCAGGACGCCCGGCCCGATGGACGGGCGATCGTCTACGCCCGGATCCAGGAGGATCCGCTCGTCGCGCGTGCCGCCGAGCTCCTCGCGCAGGCGACGACGGCCCAGCGCGTGCTCGCGCGCGCCGCGATGAACGGCGAGTCGACCGATCCCGCGACGTGGCGACGGATGTTCCCGACGCTGTTCGGCCCGGCCGCGCCCTCGCCGGGTGACCCGGTTCGGGACCGCTCCGAGGCCGTTCTCGAAGTCTCGCTGCAGGTCGCCGACCGGGGGGAGCAGACGCGGAGCCAGTACCGGGGTGCCATCGTCGAGGCGCTCACCGAACGCCTCCTTGTGACCCGAACCGGGCCTGTTCGTCGGGAGCGCCGGATCCTGTTCGATGGCGTTCCGGCCGAGATCCACCCGTACGACGTGACCGTCGAGCACGACGCCGCGGCCGAGGCATGGGACTGCAAGTGGGGTGCGCGCGGGATCAAGGCCGATGTCCTCCACCAGCTCGACGACGCCCGGCGGCACGCCAGCGACGAGGGAACGCGGCTGCTCGTCGGCCTGGTGGTGTTCGATGCGCGCCGATCGTGCGAGGTGCGGCTGGTCCGCGAGCGCGGACCCGTCGCGTTGGCTGGCCTGAAGCTGATCGGGCTCGATAGCCTGGACCGGCTCGCCGGGCGCACTCCGGCATGACCGGGCGGGCCACGCTGCCGGTTGGGGGGGTCACGATCCAGTACCGGGTCCGGTTCGATGAGTGCGGACCCGACGCGACAGCCCGGTCGTCGACCCTCCTTCGCTATGCGCAGGACGTCGCGTGGGTGCACTCGGAGCGAATGGGGTTCGACCGCGCGTGGTATCTGGAACGCGGGCTCACCTGGGTCGTCCGGGCGGCCGAGCTGGCCGTCCTCGAACCGGTCGCGCTCGGCCAGACGCTCGAGATCTCGACGGCCGTCACCGGGTTCCGCAAGGTCTGGGCGCGCCGCCGGACGGAGGGCAGGCTGCCCGGCGGGACCCTCGCACTGTGGGGCCACACGGATTGGGTGATGATCGACAGCCGGGGCCTGCCGACGCGCATCCCGACGGAGTTCCCGGGCGCGTTTGCCGTACCGCCGGGAACCTTCGAGCCGGGCCGGGTGCCGCTCCCGCCATCGCCGCCCGACGCCACGATCGTCCATGCGATCGTCCGGCCCCAGGACCTCGACCCGATGGGTCACGTCAACAACGCCGCCTACCTGGACTATCTCGAGGAGGCGCTCGTTGCGGCCGGCGCGCCTGCGGCTGAGGCGATCACGACGACCCCGCGGTCGGTGCGGCTTGAGTACGCGACGCCGGCGGCTGCCGGCGAGGTGCTCGTCGGCGCCGTCTGGTCGGACGCGTCCGCCGGTCGACCGGGCTGGGCATGGCGCCTCACGGGTCACGGTGACCGTGAGCTGGCCCGGGGTCGGTTGCTGGCCGGTACCTAGGACGATCGGGCTATGACCCGATCGGTGCGTGGTGGAACCACCCTGCACCCCCACCCCGTCGCCGGGACCATCGCGTCATGGAATGCCGCCGGGCCGGGCGTAGCCTCGACACATGGTGCGGCCGCGGGCCTGCACACCGCGTACCCGCGTGAGGTTCCTTGGACATCCAGACGTCCGTCGTGGCCCTGCTGGTGGTGATCGCCCTGATCGGCGCTCTCGCCGGCTCCGCGGGCTTCTCTTTGCTCATCGTCCGGCGCCAGAACCATCGGCTGGCCTCCATGGCGGAACGACTGGTCAGCGCGGCTGACGAGGGGGAGCTCGTGGCACTCGATGCGAGCCGGATCCAGGATCCCCGGCTGCGCGCCGCCTTCCGCCAGCTCGGCGACCGCGTCGCCGACACCTGGCGCCTGGCCACCATCGATCCGCTCACGGGGATCGCCAATCGGCAGGCCGTGCTTTCGCGTGTCGAGGAGGAGCTCTCGCGCGCGGTCCGATACCAGCGCCCGCTCTCGGTCATCCTGGTTGATCTCGATCACTTCAAGCGTCTCAATGATTCGCATGGCCATGCGGCCGGCGACGCGGTACTGCGCCAGGTCGCCCAGCAGCTTGCAGCCAACGTCCGCTCGGTGGACGTGGCGGGGCGCTACGGCGGTGAGGAGTTCCTGATCCTGCTGCCCGAGACGGACGTGGATGCGGCGGCCGCGCTTGCGGAGAAGCTGCGTCGGATCGTGGGCGGCACCGACGTTCCCATCGGTGAGAATGAGCGGGCGCGGATCACCATGTCTGCGGGCGTGGCCGGCGGCATGGGGCAGGTGCTCCGTCTCGACGCCCTAGTTCGAGACGCGGACGCTGCCCTGTATTCGGCGAAGGCGCTGGGCCGGGACCAGGTGTACGTGTTCCGCGAGACCGGTGATGACGGCACGATCCGGCGGGCGCCGATCACCGCCGAAGCCCGGAGCCAGGCGCTCGATGTCGGTCGGACGGCGATGGCGGCGGCTCGGGACGCCCTGATCGCCGCCCTGACGGAGCGCGCGAGCTGGGCCGGCAAGCCGTCGACCCTCATCGCGGAGGCATCCGTGTCCGTGGCTCGATCCATCGGCCTGCCCGAGGGCGAGCTGGACCGGATCCGCACCGCCAGCCTGCTACATGACCTGGGAAAGCTCGCGATCCCGGACGAGATCCTGTCCAAGCCGTCGGACCTCGGCGCCTCCGAGTGGCGGGTCGTCGCCGAGCACCCGAAGATCGGCCAGGTCGTGCTCGAGCAGGCAGGCGCGCTGCGGGATGCGGCGACGATCGTGCTCCATCACCACGAATGGTTTGACGGGCGCGGCTACCCGCTCGGTCTCAAGGGGGTCGACATCCCCGTCGGCGCCCGGATCGTATCGGTCGTCGACGCGTACGAGGCGATGATCGCCGGGCGCCCGTACCGGACGGCCATCACGCATGACGAGGCGATCGCCGAGCTGCGGCGCCAGGCCGGCGTCCAGTTCGACCCGGAGATCGTCGAGGTGTTCGCGGTGCTGTTCGAGTCGGGCGTTCCATGGGAACCGGAGCAGCCACACGCGCACGACGATGACCCGGAGCTCGTCCTTGCCTATGGCCAGGTCGGTCCACCGCACAGCCGTCATCACCGGGATGGGCGAACGCACGCGCAGATCCACGACGAGCTCCACGACCGCCGCCGGCACGCAGTGTAGGCGAGCGCAATCGCGCGTTCGCGGACACCGGGCCCGCGAGGAGCAAGGGCTCGCCCGCCGCCGACCACAGATCGTCGACCGGCGCGCCCCAGGTCGTCCAGCCGCGTCACCCCAGGGCATGGGTCAGGACCGGCGCCGAAATGCGCTCTGCGACGAGGAGGAAGGTCCGGTGTGCCAGATGCCGATATCCTCGCCGGCGCCGCGTTCATCACGCCGAAATGCGGCAACATGAGGACCGTGCCGGGGGACCGCCCTCACCCCCGGCGGCGAGCGCATCGACATCCACGCCGACGGCAACGTGGTCGGCCTGTTCCAGGGACGAGCGACATGCCTTCGATTCCGCCGGCAACCCCCAGCACCGGACCGGGAGCCCTCCGCCGCGTCCTGGGCTCCGGGACCGGCTTCGCCACCATCGTGGAGCTCGTGCCCTGGGCCGGTGAGCTGGGTGACGCCCGGGGGCAGAGGCCGCTGCGGATGGCCGCGGATCTTGCGGGCGACCCGCGGATCACCGCGCTCTCGGTCACGGACAACGCGGGCGGTCACGCGCGCCTCTCACCCGACGCGCCGGGCGAGGCGCTCCGGGCGCTCGGCCACGACACGATCGTCCACGTGGCCTGCCGCGACCGGAACCGCAACGGCATGCAGAGCCTGGGCTGGGACCTGCTGTCGCGCGGACTGACGAGCGTCCTCGCGATCAGCGGCGACTACCCGGTCGATGGCTACGAGGGCCTGCCCAAGCCCGTGTTCGACATCGACTCCGTGGCGCTGCTCGAGCTGCTCCACGAGCTCGGCACGATTGCCGCCGCAAAGGCTGCTGCCGATGGCACCCCGGAACCAGAGCAGCACTGCTTCTACCTGGGCTGCGCGATCGACCCCTTCAAGCGCCTCGAACGCGACCTTATCCCCCAGTTCCTCAAGCTCGCGCTGAAGCAACGGAGCGGCGCGGACTACGCGATCACCCAGGTCGGCTACGACGCCCACCGCCAGGACGTTCTCCTGCGCTGGATGCGGCGCGAGGGGATCGACATGCCGGTGCTCGGCAACGCGTACATCCTCGCCGCGCCGGTCGCCCGGGCATTCAACGCCAACCGGGTCCCGGGCTGCGTGGTCACCGATGACCTGCTCGCCCTCGTCGAGCGCCAGGCGGCGTCCCCCGACAAGGGCCGCGCGTTCTTCCTCGACTTCGCGGCCAAGCAGCTCGTGGTCAGCCGCGGCCTGGGCTTCAAGGGGATCTACATCGCCGGGCATCGCGACGCCGCCGAGGTGGCCCGGGTCCTCGAGCTGGCTGGCGCCCACGATCCCGAAGACTGGCGCTCGCTCGTCAAGGATGTCTCCTGGGGCCTGCCGGGCGCATTCGAGCCGTTCGCGAGCGATGGGGCCGGCCTCTCCACGGACGAGCTCGACCCGGCGTGGGTGAAGACCCTCACGCCGCAGGCGCGCGCTCGGGCGCGCAAGGGTGTGGACCCCTTCTACAAGCTGAACCGGAAGGTCCACGAGCGCGTCTTCGAGCCGGGCACCAGGGGCTTCGACGCCTGGGGACGCATCTACGGGACTGTAGAGCGGTTCCACCTTGGCAAGCCGCTCCACGTGCTCGAACAGGCGGTCAAGGTCCCCCTCTACGACTGCCGGGACTGCGGCGACTGCTCGCTCCCGGACGTTGCCTACCTGTGCCCCGAGAGCCACTGCCAGAAGAACCAGCGCAACGGCCCCTGCGGCGGCGCTCGCGACGGCCAGTGCGAGGTCCCCGGGCACAGCTGTGTGTGGGCCGACGCCTACCGTCGCCTCAAGCCCTATGGCGAAGAGCGCGCGATGCTGGAGCGACCGGTGGTCGTCCAGGACAACAACCTGCGCCGCACCAGCGCCTGGGGCAACACGTTCCTCGGTCGCGACCACTTCGCGAGGAGGGTCGCCGGCGAGAAGGCGCCGTGACGGCCACCCCGACCGACGACGGCCCCGGCTCGTCGATGCCGTGGCAGGCTCAACGTCCGAAGCGGCGTGCTCGTTGCTGGTAGGTGCGGATCGCCCGCAGGAAGTCGATCTCGCGGAACGCCGGCCAGTAGACGTCGCAGAAGTGGTACTCGCTGTAGACGCTCTGCCACGGCAGGAAGCCCGACAGGCGGATCTCGCCGGAGGTCCGGATGATCAGATCCGGATCCGATGAGCCGTGGGTGTAGAGGTGGGCGGCGAGCGCCTCGGCGGTGATGCCATCGGCCAGCCCCGCCGGCGGGGTGCCCGCGGCGACGGCGTCCCGGACCGTGGCCCGGAACGCCTCCAGGAGCTCGTCCCGGCCGCTGTAGGCAATCGCCACGGTCACCGAGATCGCGCCGTGCGCGTGGGACAGGGTCGCCGCCTGTTCGACCGCCTCGGCGAGGCCCGCGGGAAGGACATCGCGCCGACCGATCACGTGCAGCTCGACCGGGGCGCTCGTCCGCCGACGACCCGAGGCGAGCGCACCGATCGCCTCGCTGGCGACGTCGGTGATCGTCGTCACCTCCTCGGTCGGGCGCTCGAGATTCTCGATTGATAGCGCCCACAGCGTGACCTCGCGGATCCCGAGATCGACGCACCAGTCGATGAGCTCGAGCGCCTTCTCGGCGCCTCGCCGATGTCCTTCCCCGGGGTCCGGGTATCCCTCGGACGTCGCCCATCTGCGGTTGCCATCCATGATCACCGCGACGTGGCCGGGTCGTGGTTGCGCACGCACAGCCGCACGCAGGCGCGCGACATAGAACGCGTAGGCCGGGGCGAGGACGACGCCGATCGTGCGCCGATACGCACGGCCGAAGCGTCCGTTGGCGAGCGTCGTGAGCGGATCGGCCATGGGGCCTCCTGGGTTCAGGATGCAGGAAAGACGGTCGCTGCCCGCGGCGCGTGGCGTCTCGATCGTCGACGGCTCGCCATGCACACCGATGCAATCCTGGTGGTCACGCCCACACCGGGCCACAGGGGCCGGTCCCCACCCGCGAGCAGCTTCACCAGAAGCCACGGGACGATCGTCCAGGCGAACTGGTCGTCATGCTCCGACTCACTGCGAGCCGATGACGAGGCGCTCCCGGTCGAACAGGCGTGAGGTGATCCGCCACCCGAGTCCATCGAGGACGAGCAGGAAGACGGCGAGGCCGAGCGCGAGGCCGGGCGTCGGCGGGATGACGTTGAGCGCGACGAGCACCACCAGAAGCACCGCCGGCAGGCTCGCCAGGACGCTGAGCTGCTGCGCGACCCTGATGTCGCTCGATCGCGCGGAGATCGCGATCCCGACCCAGATCGACCACACCGCGAGGAGCGGTGTGAAGACCACCTGGGCGACCAGGTCCGGCACCTGGATCAATGCCGAGGCGACGGTCGGTTGCGCGAAGAGCTCGATGGACGCGAGGAAGAGGGCAAACACCGCATACGCGACCACGAGCGACGGCAGCACGGCCGCGATCGCCTTGCCCAGCAGGAGCTCCTCACGCTGGATCGGCGTGGTGAGGACCGGCTCGAGCGTGCCCTGCTGGCGCTCGCCGACCACCGCGTAGGCGGCCAGGAAGACCGGGACGAGGGCCGGGATCCCGAGCAGATAGAGGAGCACATGCTCATGGGTGAGTGGGCCCGATGCCGACGCGGGCAGGCGGAACACGGCAATGAACGGCTGGATGCAGAAGATCAACGGGAAGATGGCCATCGACCAGATGAGGGAGCGATTGCGCCGGTACTCACGGAGCTCCTTGCGGACGATGGCTCGGACTCGCCGCACACTGATGCTCATCGCGGGGCCTCAACGTCCTGGTCGATCAGCTCGAGGTAGACGTCCTCCAGCGAGTGGCGCGATTCGCTGATCGAGAGCACGTCGGCGTCCGCAGCCACGAGCGCCCGGGTGACGGCCGGCCCGGCGGCCACGGGGTCCGAGACCGCCAGGACGTAGTCGCGATCGTCCGGGCGCCAGCTGTCGACGGCCGGTAGGCCGTCGAAGACTCTCCCTGGTTCGGGAAGCGGGGCGAGCGTCCGTACAGTGAGGGTCTTGGCGAACAGCCGGTCGCGGAGTTCGCCAGGCCGGCCGATCGTGCGCAGGGTCGTGTTCAGGATCGCGACTCGATCGCAGAGGCGCTCGGCCTCCTCGAGCCGGTGGGTCGTCAGGAAGATGGTGACACCGCGCTTGCGGAGCGCGTCGACAAGGTCGTGGACCTCCCGTGCGGCCACCGGGTCGAGGCCGGCGGTCGGCTCGTCGAGGAAGAGCACCTCCGGATCGTTGAGCAGCGCCCTCGCGAAGGCGACCCGCTGGCGGAGCCCCTTCGACAACGTGCCGCATGCGTCGCCAGCACGATTGGCGAGGCGGACCGCCTGGAGCGCCCATTTGATGCGGCCGCGCGGATCGGCAACCTCGTACATCTCGGCGAAGCACTCCAGGTTCTCCATCACGCTCAGGTGCAGATAGAGGCCTGGTGACTCGGGCATGATCGAGATCCTGCGGCGGATCTCCGCGCCGTTCTCGGGCGTCAGCGGGATCCCGGCAACGACCGCCGAGCCGGCGGTCGGCGCGATGAGGCTGCCGAGGGTTCGCACGGTTGTCGTCTTGCCGGCGCCGTTAGGGCCGAGGAACCCGAACACCTCACCGCGTCCGACCTCGAACGAGACGTCGTCGAACGCGACACGGTCGCCGAATCGCTTCGACAGGTGGTCGACAGACAGGGCCGGTGGGCGGACTTCACCGGTTGGCGGCGACGTCGCGTGCTCACTCATGGCCTGTTACACAACGCACACGGCCACGGGACCAGATCACCCGTCATCATCGCGGCCCACTGGGCGTGTGTAGCGCGGGCTCTGGCTGACCAGGACCGCCCGAATGTCGCCCGCGGTCGCGAGGATGGTGATGGCGGCCACCCATTCCAGGCCGTATGAGCGCCGGTCACCTGGGCGTGCTCCGCGCCTCACCCAGTCGCTTGAAAGCCGTTGCTGTGTTCACCTTCAACCGGGTCGCCTCAGTGGCGAGTTGCCCTGCCCCTCGGGTGTGAGCCGATAGTAGCGCCGCAGGCGACTCTCGACGATCTCCTCCCGATCGACCGAGATCAAGCCCTCCTTGCAGGCGGTCCAGTGCTGCATACAGTGTTCCGGCACGTAGGCGCACCCGCCCCTCCGAAATCCGGTCGACGACGGAGATGATCCCGTAGCCGTGGTGGCTGCCCGATGCCAGAGCCGACAGGTTGAAGAAGTTCGCCTCCTGCATGGTTGGTACAGGCATGTCAGCAGCATCTACTGATGAACGATGTGCGCCGGAGGCCGGCCCGCCATGGCTGGAGCCTGGCCGAGCGCCTGTCTCCGAGTGAGCCGCTATACTTGAGCCATGGCTCAACTGTTTGCGTCCGAGATCGACGCCCACGCCTGCTCGACCGAATGCCTCCACCCGGAAGCGATCGCACCGCTGCTGGGGCGGTCGCTTGGAACTGACGGGGCGCTGGCCGTCAGCGACCTGTTCGCGACGCTCGCCGATCCCTCCCGGGCCCGGATCGTGCACCTGCTTGCGATCAGCGAGCAGGACCTCTGCGTCTGTGACATCGCCCTCGTGCTGGGGATGAGCGTCTCGGCGCTGTCGCATCAACTCCGGTTCCTGCGCGAGCGTGGCGCCGTCGAGCGACGCAAGTCCGGGAGGATCGCCTACTACCGGCTGGTCGACGCTCACCTGCGGGACCTCGTACTCGGGGCGGCGACCCACGTCGCCGAGATCGCCTGATGCCGCACGCGCACGGCTCGGCAGCCGCAGCCAACCGGAAGCGTCTGGTCGCTGTCTTCGGCCTGAGCTCCGTCATGCTGATCGTCGAGGCCGCGGGTGGGCTCGCCTCGAACAGTCTCGCTTTGCTTGCGGACGCTGGGCACATGCTCACCGACGTGTCGGGGATCGGCCTGGCCCTGCTGGCGATCTGGTTCGCCGGTCGCGCGCCCACGACCGGCCGGACCTTCGGCTACCTGCGCCTTGAGATCCTCGCCGCGGTCGCCAACGCCGTGCTGCTGTTCGGGGTCGCCGCGTTCATCCTGTTCGAGGCTTGGCAGCGGCTGTCGGCACCCCCCGAGGTCGCGTCGGGGCTGATGCTGGCGGTCGCGCTTCTCGGGCTCGGGGCCAACGGCGTCTCGCTCTACCTGCTGCGTCATGCCCAGCAGGAGAGCCTCAACATGCGAGGCGCCTATCTCGAGGTCCTGGGCGATTTCGCCGGCTCGGCCGCGGTCGTCGCGGCCGCGGTCGTCATCGCAGCAACCGGCTGGGGTCAGGCAGACGCCGTCGCGTCAGTGGTCATCGCACTCCTGATCCTGCCTCGGACCTTCGCCCTGCTGCGCGAGGCCACTGACATCCTTCTGGAGGCAACCCCGAAGGGCATCGACATGGACCACGTCCGCCAGCACATCCTCGATGCGCCCGGGGTCATCGATTGCCACGACCTGCATGCCTGGACGATCACGTCGGGCATGAATGTCGTCTCGGCCCACGTCATCGTTTCCGACGGCGCAGACCCGGCGGTGACCCTCAATGCGCTCTGCGAGTGCCTGTCTGACGATTTCGACATCGCGCACTCCACCTTCCAGCTCGAGACGGCCGACCGCCGGCGGCTCGAGGAACGAAGCCACGCGTGACCGCCGTCGCACTGACCCGTCCGGTCGTCCTCAGCCGTGCCTGCGGCTCGAGCACCCGAACCGGATCGCTCTCGTCGTACTCGGGGCGAGAGGGCTGGCGCCGTCACAACATCGACATCTCTGCTAATCGCCGTCACGAACGTCCCGCGCGGAGCGCCGACCGGGGCGGTCGGGGCGCGAGAGTCGCCGCAGGCCGGACGCGAGCCGCCTCGCGACCCGCAGCGGCCGGCCACCCGCCCGACAACGCTGTCCGAGCCTCGTAGGGGTCCGATTCCTTCCGTCAGCGGAGGCGCTCCACGGAGGCGTCGTCTGCCGGGTGGACGCCGGTCCCGATCAGGATCTCGTCCAGGCGGCGCGCATCGACCGCCTCGTGCTCCACCAGCTCCTCGGCCACGGCGTCGAGGGTCGCTCGGTGCTGTTCGAGCAGCGCCCGTGCGCTGGTGCGCGCGTGCTCGAGGAGCTCCTGAACGGCGGCATCCATCCGGGCCGCGGTCGACTCGGCGAACTCTCGTGGCGCGGCCAGCTCCCGGCCCAGGAATGGGTGGGGCTCGCCGACGCCATAGGACACGGGTCCGAGGTCGTCGCTCATGCCCCACATGCCGACCATCCTCCGAGCGAGGTTGGTGGCCGCCTTGAGGTCACTCTCGGCCCCGGTGGTCGGCTGTCCGAAGGCGAGGTCCTCGGCCGCCCGGCCGCCCAGCATCGTGGTCAGGCGGCCGATGAGGTAGTCCCGGGGGTAGTTGCGTCGGTCCTCGTCGGGCCGCTGCTCGGTGACGCCGAGCGCCCTGCCGTGGGGTGCGATCGTCACCTTCTGCACCGGGTCTGCCCCGGCGGTGAGGCGAGCCACGATCGCGTGCCCGGCCTCGTGGTAGGCGACCACCCGGCGCTCTTCCGGATCGGCGAGTGCCGCCTGTTTCGTCCCCAGCATGATCCGGTCGAGCGCCTCCTCGAACTGGGCGGGGCCGACGGCGTCGCGCCCATCCCGGGCGGCCTGGAGCGCCGCCTCGTTGGCGAGGTTGGCGAGATCGGCGCCGGCGAAGCCGGTCGTCGCCCGGGCCAGCGCGGCAAGGTCCACACTGGGTTCCAGCGGGATCCCGGTGGTGTGGATCCGAAGGATGGCCTCGCGTCCAGCCCGGTCCGGGTAGCCGATGGTCACCTGGCGGTCGAAGCGCCCCGGGCGGAGCAGCGCCGGATCCAGGACGTCGGGCCGGTTGGTGGCCGCGATGACGATGACGTTCGTCTCGTCGTCGAAACCGTCCATCTCCACCAGCAGCTGGTTGAGCGTCTGCTCGCGCTCGTCGTTGCCACCACCCATGCCGGTCCCGCGCTGGCGGCCGACGGCGTCGATCTCGTCGACGAACACGATGGCGGGGGCGACGGCCTTCGCCTTGCCGAACAGGTCGCGGACGCGGCTGGCGCCAACACCCACGAACATCTCCACGAACTCGGAGGCGGAGATGCTGAAGAACGGTGCCCCCGCCTCCCCGGCCACGGCGCGCGCCAGGAGGGTCTTGCCGGTTCCAGGGGGGCCGATCAGCAGCACCCCGCGCGGCAGGCGGGCGCCGAGGCGCCGGTAGCGCTCCGGTGACTTGAGGAAGTCGACGACCTCCGCGAGCTCGATCTTGGCCTCGTCCTCGCCGGCGACGTCGGCAAACGTGATCTTGGACTTCTCGACGTCGAAGACGCGCGCCTTGGAGCTCCCGAATCGGAAGACGCCCTGCTGGCTGCGCTGCATCTGGCGGCCCATGTACACCAGCACCGCGATGAGCAGCAGGACCGGCCCCACGCTGATCAGGAGGTCGAACAGAAACGATCCCCCGCCGGTGTCCTGGGCGGTGACGGTCACTCCGTGCGCCTCGAGGAGCGGTAACAGCGCCGGGTCGCCGTTGGGGGGCACGATCGTGGTGAACGTTGTGTAGGTGGTGGGCGCGGCGGCGGATGCCAGCGGGCTGGCGGCCACAGAGGTGGCTTCCGGGGACGGCGCCGGGCTCGCCTGCGGCCACGCGACTGCCTCGGCAAAGGTCCCGTTGATGTTCTGGCCGCTGAAGTTGACGGTGGCGACCGTGCCCCGGCGCACCTGACCCAGGAAGTCAGAGTAGGCGAGGCTGACCGACGAGCCGGTCGCCGGGCCGAACAGGGTCGCGAGGTTCCAGACGAGCAGCAGCCCGAAGATGATCCACATCAGACGGCCCGAGAACATGTTGGGCGGGCGCGTGGGCGGGAGGTGCCCGTCACCCGGATCGTGGGGTGGCGGGATCTGCTTGCGGGGCGAGCTGCTCACGGGGGGGTCCTAGAGGGTGACCGACGCCCTAGCCTATCCCACGGCGCCGGATGTACGTATCACGCGCCGAAGAGTCCCGCGAGCGGGTCACCGTCCTGGCCGTGGAGTCGCTGTCTCGCAAGCGTGACACGACCCCGCACGCAGCCCGGCACTCCCGGTGGGGATGGGAGAATGGCGTCATGTCAGCGCCCGACTTGCCCGATCGGCCGTTGCCGCGAGCCCTGTCGCGAGCGATCCTCCCGGTTCTTGTCGCGATCCTGGTGGCCGCACTGCTCGTGCCGTTCGTAGCCCGTGATCCCGTCGCGGGTGTGACCGCGAGCAACGGGCCATTCACGGACGAGAGCTGGAACGTACTGGGTGCACGGAACCTGGTGCTCCTTGGGCGGCTGTCCACCAATTCCTGGAACACCTGGCTCCTGACCCTCCCCTTCACCTTCCTGCAGGCCACGGTCTTCGCGCTGTTCGGGGTCGGGATCGTGCAGGCGCGCCTCGCGATCATCGGCGTCGTTTCCGCAACCGCCGCGCTGATCGTCGTGGGCCTCCGGCCGCTGATTGGCGGTCGTGCGGCAGCGCTCGCGGCGATCGGCTACGCGACCTCTGCCCTGGTGCTCTTCTACGGGCGTCTCGCGTTCCTCGAGCCGCTCGTCGGCCTCTTCCTCACGGTCGGCATCCTCGCCCTTGCCAAGGCGGACGGGCCGCGACCTGGGCGTTGGGGTCTTGTCGGCGGCCTCGCCCTTACCCTCGCGGTCATGACGAAGGCGTTGGCGCTCGCGCCCGTCCTGGCCCTTCTCGCCACCGTGGCGGTCGGGGCGATCTGGCGGCCGGGTGCTCGTCGATGGCTCATCGGTGCAATCGCGAGCGGTGGCCTCGTGGCATTGGCATGGGCCGGACTCGTCCTGTGGCCGAACCGTGATGCCGTCGCCGTCGTGGTCACCCAGATCTACCCGCAGTTGGGCCTTCCGTCGTCGAGACACGCCCTGGTTTCGAAGGTCACCGCCTTCATCTCGGGCAAGTCGGGGGACTCCGCCCTTCTGCTTGCCCTGCCGGTCCTTGCGTTTGCGCTCGTGGGCGGCCTCCGGGCGGCCTACCTCTGGCGGCGCGGCACGCTCCGCGGCGGTTTCGTCGCGGCGGGCGCGGCTGCCGCGCTTGTGGCAGGGCTTGCAATCCTCGCCGTCGTGGACTACCGGCCGAACCGGTACCTCGTCGCCTTTCTCCCGGCGGCGGCGATTCTGGCGGGGTGGGTGCTGGCCGGTTTCGAGCGCGTGCCGCGGCGTCGAGCGTGGATTGCCACGGGGGTCGCAGTGGCTATCCTGGCCGTCCCCGGATTGACCCTCCACGCCGGCTGGATGAGCGGCGACGCATCGCGGCTTCCGGCGATCCAGGCCGCCGGGGTGCAGGCAATCCCGCCCGGCTCGACCGTCGTCGGCGGATACGCACCCCTCGTCGGTCTCCGGGTCCCAGCCATCACCATCGTCACGGGCGGTCCGAAGGTTCTGGTGAACAGCGGCGACCTCTACGCGGCCGGCGCCCGCTACGTGGTCTCGGGCGTTTCGGCCCCGAGCTGGTCCAGCCTCCATCCGGCCGCGTGGGCCGACCGCCGCGAGCTGTTCTGCTTCGTATGGGGCAAGGACTCAGAGCGGCTCTGTCTCTACGCGTTGCCATGATCGTGCCCGGTGCGGCGCCAGGCGTGGGGGAACGTGCTCGGGGTGGTCGAGGACCAAGCGGGCCGCAACGGACCGCGAGATCACGGTGGTCGCCGCCGTCATCGCGGCCGGGTCGGAGAAGGCGGCCGCCCACCGCCTCGGTTGTCGCACTCGACTGTGAAGGACCACCTGGCGAACGGGCGGTCCAGAGTCGGGGCGACGACGACCGCGCAGCTCGTGTGGATCCTGGCGCTCCGGCTGCCGGAGCCCGAGACCGGGGGCCAGGCGGACGAATAGCGCCTGTCGGGGCTCCGGGCGCCGATCGACACTCAGTGATCCGCCCGGACCGCCATCAGAACGCAGTGCATCAAGAGAGCTCAGCCCATTTCCCGCAGGATCGACGCCATATTGCGGCGGTAGGTGTCGAGGGCCGCACGTCCCTGGGGCGTGAGGCGGTACACCGTATGCGGCAGTCTCGCGACGAATGACTTGTCGACGACGACATAGCCGGCCTCCTCGAGCCGAGCGGCATGTGATCCGAGGTTGCCTCGAGTCAGGCCAGTCTGCCGCAGGAGGAACATGAAGTCGGCCTCATCGATCGCGCTCAGTACGGCCAGGATCGCGAGGCGGCTTGGCTCGTGAACGAGGCGATCGATGGCTCCGGGAGCCGGACGTTCATCCACGATCGCCGTCGTCCGGAATCGGGTGGCGTCGCACGAAGCTCACGAGCGCGGCGACACCGATGACCATCGACAGGCCGCCGAGGGTTGCCAGCTGCCAGGCCATCGACGTGAAGTCGGCACCGGAGCCGATCGCGGTGAACAGGACCCCAGTACCGATGGAGGCCATCGCCAGCAGGCGGTGGCGAAACAGTCCGGACCGCTGGCTCGCCGCCCAGAATCCCAGCCCGATCAGCACCCCGGACAGAAGCGGCAAGACCCGCCTCCAGTCGGTCGTGCTGCCGGGGTCACCGAGCACGGCGACGACGACCACGATGAACGCGATCGCCAGGACGAGGACTGCGACGACGCCCCGCGCGCTCAGGGTCGACGCCTTCGACGCGTCGGTCGAGTAGCCGATCCGCGGATAGGTCAGCCGCTCCTTGATGCGCAGGGCGAACCTCCCGCCGAAGATCCCGAACAGGCCCCCGATGACGCCGACGAAAAAAGGGCTGACTGCCCACATGACGGCGAGCACAATCAAGATCGCCCCTGCGAGCAGCTCGAGCAAGCCATCAAGGTAGGTCGCGGCGCGGCTCCGCCGCTCGATCGCCGCGAGATCCGCCGCGCTCGGTGCCCGCTCGTCCATCACCGCCACCTCCCGCGACCTCGTCTCCAGTGAGTCTGCACTATAGACTAGTCTGCAACACTCCCACTGGAGCGTCAAGGAGGAGGCCCCCGTACAGTTGGGCGGGGGCTGTCTGGAGGTGGCACGCTGAGGCATACCGTTGTGAACGAGCATGGGCGCGATGTCGTCCACGTGGCCGGGTTGGTGATGCCGCCAGCAGCTTGGCTCGTCCTCGGCGGCGTAGTGGTGTGGTCGGCCGCTCTCGTGGCCGGCCCGCTCCTTCGGCCCGAGCGCCCTTGCCGGACGTTCTGGCCCCTCATCGAGCGGCAAGCCGACCAGGTCGCACCCCGTTGCGGACTCCTGCCCGGTCAGCGCACGCGACGGGGGAGGTAGGCATACGCCGACCGCGTGTACGCGATGCCACGCCTGTGCGCGATCAGCTCCGGGATGTCATCAACAGGTCGCTCTCGACGATCAGCCGTGGCGAATCACGGATCCGGGTCGAATACTGCTTCGATCGTCAGGCCGAAGATTCGAGCAATGACGAAGGCCAGCGGGAGGCTCGGGTCGAACCGGCCCGTCTCGATCGCATTGATGGTCTGCCTCGAGACGTGCGTGGCATCTGCCAGTTGTGCCTGGGTCCAATCCCGTTCGGCCCGGAGCACACGAATCCGGTTCTTCATCCCCCAAACCGTCGGATCCCGATGAGCACCGACAGCATATAGATGGCCGAAGTCACCACCAGGACCCAGACAATCTCCGCCTGGACCAGTCCGGCACCGCCCAGAAGTATGAGAGTGAACCCGGCGACGAAACACCCGCCAAGTGCCAGGGCCATGGCGTCGAGTTGGATCTTGCGCATCAACTCGTCGGCGTCTCTCAGGAAGCGCATGTACGACACGATCCAGGCCAGACCGACAAGCGCCGTGCCGATCGACGCCACGACGACTCCCGCGTCACCCTCGATCCATCCACGATCGATGGCAGCGTCGGCGACAAGGAAGGCCCCGACCCACAGAAGCGACCAGATGACGATCAATGTGCGATTTCGCCGGTCGAGTCCGGTCGATGACCAGGAGCTCCTCTGGTCGCGCTCGTTCACGAATTCTCTTCCCGGCCGGCCCGGCCCACCCGGCCGGCGCTGGACGCCGTCCCCAGCATCAGGAACCCAGCTGTCCCGGCCACCAGGCCGACCTCCGTGGGGACCGCCCCCAGGACCATCCCCAGTGCGGCCACCACGGTGACTACCCAACCGACGAGCAAACGCGTCTTCCGATCCATCAGTAAACTCCTCTTGTCATTAAGTCAAGTGTCTTTGACAATGGGAACGATGACACGAGACACCGGCTATGTCAAGCGCACTTGTCATTTGGTGCGCCACGCCAGGGAGAGCGTGGAGCCCACGAGCCTCGCGGATGAGCGGTCTGCCCACTTGCGCGGCGGACCCGCTGCGGACTCCTGCCACTCGTAGTCGAGCAGACCCTCTCGTCTCATCTTGCTCAGCAGGGGGTAGAGGGTCCCCTCCTGGGTCGCGAAATCGGTCCTGCTCAGGCGCCGGATGATGTCGGCCGCATAGACCACGTCCGCCGACACGACGCCCAGGATGGGGAACTCGAGCAGGCCTTTGCGCAGGGCGACGAGCTTGGAGGCGTCGATCATCACACTACCTTTCTATGACAAGGTAGTGAGACAGGCTGGCGCTGTCGCCCGGCGCTTCGGCCGCGCCGTCCGCAGGTCCATGTCGTAGCGGTCTTCGACGCCGCGGGTGCGACGGGACGTCGGCTCGGTCTGTCGGACTGACGCCCCTACCGCCGGCCACGCTCGCCATCGCGGGACGCTGACTCGCGTGAGCACATCCACGGCGCCGATCCGGCCGAGCCGGCAATGCGCTCTGCCGGCAGCCAAGAGCGGGTGACGTTGACCCATTGGCTACGCTGGAATGCCGGGAGGCCCCGAGCCGGCGTCTCGGGACGAGCCTGCACAGGAGGTCCTCCCGATGCTGACCATTGCGCCCCGAATCCGACTCTGGACAGGTATCGCCGCCCTTGTGGTCGCGGGCTGCGGAGGTGTCGAGGCCCCCGTCCCGGCGGACGGCAGCGGCGGTCCACAACCAACGCCCGGCGAAACCGGCGGCGGGGACGGTGGCGGCAGCACGATCGGCGCGGCGACGCTCACCACCGATCCCGGCTCCGCGTGGGCCGAGGTCGATGGGGACCGCCTGGAGTACGGCGCGAGCGGCGGGGTCGCCTACGAGTGCACGATCGCCGACGATCGCGTCGTCGTGAACTTCCAGACCGCGGACGGCCATGACCTGCTGGCCCAGGGCGCCCTCCAGGGCGACACCTGGATCCTGAACCTCACCTTCAAGCCCGGGCAGGGAAGCGACGTCGGCTACAGCGCGACATCCACCCGCGGTGACGGCACGTTCGGGATCGGGGATGGCGCGCTCAGCTACGAGGGCAGCGTCGACCGGATCGAGGGCGTCGATATCGCGAACGCGACCAAGGTGGATGCGCGGATCGCGGTCAATTGCGCCTCCGCTGGGGGTGGCGGTTCGGCCGGGGGCGGCGGCGATCCGACGGCGACGATCGGTGGCCAGACGTACGTGTTCGCGCTGAGCGGCGCCCAGAGCGTGACCTGCGAGGTCGCGCCGGAGGCGGTCACGGTGCGCATCAACCGGCTTGCGATCGACAACACCCAGCTCGAGATCGACGGCCGCAAGGATGGCAGTCGGTGGATCGGCGCGGTGGTCGTGTACACGAGCGACGGCAACTACACGTCGGCCTTCCTCGAAGACGGCAGCGGGCTCACGATCGACGGGTCGAGCGTCGAGTACGGCGGGGCGTTCAAGGCTCCCGACGGCAGCACGTTGGACGGCACCGCGGCTGTGACCTGTCCATAGTCGCCCGAGATCGTGGGCGTCCGGCTGACCCGGGCGGCGTACGCCCACGGATTCGCGCTCGCGCTACCAGAAAGGTTGAAAATGGCGCGCCCGAGAGGTGTCGGGCGCGCGATAGCAACCTACGAGATCCCGATCGAGGGGCGGGATGAGTGGCTGGCTGCGGCGAGGCGGCTGGCGTGAGAGCGCGAACTCGGGCCGACCGTGCCTCCGCCGAGGGTGCGACCAACCGTGAGATCGGAGTTGTTGCGGCGGTCCTTGCTGCGGGATCGGAGAAGGCGGCCGCCCATCGCCTCGGCCTGTCGCACTCGACCGTCAAGCACCACCTGGCGAACGCGCGGTCCAAGATGGGGGGGTGACGACGGCGCAGCTCGTGTGGATCCCGGCCCCGCGCCTGCCCGAGCCGGAGGGCGCGGCCCAAAGGGACGAATAGCGGGACGCTGCTTGACGCAACGTCGCCGACCGACCCGAGCTCGGTCGCCGATCGACGAGCCACGGGTCGTGGCCGCCGCCGCGCTTCTCAGGAGCAAGAGACTTGGCCCCGCGACCACCATGGCGACAAGCCTTGACCGTGCTCCAAGGCGAGTCCATCTTTGGACCAGCCATTCGCTGCGGTCAGAGGGAGGAGGGCTCGATGGACCGTAACGACCCCGCCTACGAGGGTCAGCGGGAGTACACCCCGCTCTTCCTCAGGATCTACGACCCCCTGATCCTTGGCGTCTTCGTGCCGGTCATCTGGCGGTGCTCGGCGTCTCGCCTCGTCGATGGGTACCGGCGGCACGTGGGCCATCGCCACCTCGATGTGGGACCAGGAACCGGCTACTTCCTGGCACGAGCCGGCCTCCCTGACGCCAGCTCTGTCACGCTCCTCGACCCCAACGTGAACGTCCTCTCCCACGCATCCCGTCGGTTGCAGAACCTGGACGTCACGACCATCGAGGCGGATGTGCTCAAGCCTCTCCCCGTCAACGGGCCGTACGACTCGGCTGCGCTCAACGGGGTGCTCCACTGCCTGCCCGGGACCGATCCCGAGCAAGGCCGCGGCGATCGCCAACGTGGCCGCTGTCCTCGCACCGGACGGCGTCCTCTTCGGATCCTCGATCCTCGGGACCTCCGGGCGACACACCTGGCTGGGGCGGCAGATCCTCGCGTCCAACAACCGACGGGGCACCTTCGACAATCTCGGCGACACCGAGGAGGGCCTCGGCGAGATCCTCGAGGCCTCGTTCGAGCGGGTCGAGCTCGAGACTGTCGGCTCGATGGCCATCTTCGCGGCCGCGATCCCGCGCATGAAGTCGTCGACTGGCAGAACCTCGTGACGTCCCGCGCGTCGTTCGCCGATCCTGGCCAATAGGCTCAGGAGCAAGGAGCTCCACGACATCGGGCACGACGGACCGAGGTCTGGGAGTCGGCGGCCGATCGCCTCGTTCAGTTCCGGAGAAACGCCGAGACGAGCGCCGCCATTGGCGCAGGCTGGCCCATCCATGGCGCGTGTCCAGCGCCCGGCACAATTCGCAGCTGCGCTGCCGGAAAGGAACCGGCGAACGGGCCCGCGATGTCGGCGCCTCCGAACGGATCGGCGCCGCCCCAGGCGAACAGGATCGGTGTGGTGATCCGGTCGCGTTCCTCGGCGCTCAGCACGATCGACTCGTCCAGGCCCGGCGCGTGGACAGGAACAGGCGCCCGAGGGCTCGCTCGTTCTGGAAGGTCGCCGTGTGGCGGAGGAGGGCCGCATACGCGTCGATCGCCTCGGGCGCGATCCGTCCCGCGTCGAGCGCCGGCCCCTGCCCGATCGAGCGGAAGATGGCGCGGACGGCGCTGCGTCCCGCGGGCAGGCGCCCCATCAGCCCGCCGAGCACCGGGATCGCGCCCATCCGGAGGCTCAAAGGGAGCCGTGCGACCGGTGCGCCCGCGGTCCAGCCGAGCATCGCCAGCCGGCGAACGCGTGTCGGCGCTACGAGGGCCGTTCGCAGGGCGAACCAGCCGCCGAACGAGGTTGCGACGAGATCCGTGGTGGGCAGACCGAGCGCGTCGAGCACGTCAGGCAGGAGTGCGTCGGCGAGGGTGACCAGCTCGGCCAGACTGGCCGGCTGTCGAGGAAGGGGATCGCTGCACCCGGTACCGGGACGGTCGAGGAGGAGGCAGCGGAATGACGGCATCGCCGCGGCGAGGTCAGCCCAGCTCGTCCCCCACGTGGTCCCGCCGTGCACGAACAGCACAGGCGGCCCGGTGCCGATCTCCTGGACCCTGACGTCGATCCCAAGCGAGGGCAGGCGCACTCGATGCTGGGCCGGACGCACGCCGAGAGAGGCCCAGAGGGCGTCCTCCGCCGCGCGGAGGGCCCCGAGGTCGGTCATCGTCGCCGCTCCGACCCGCGGTGCATCGGGCGGGGCGGTCCGAGCAGGGGCACCATGTCCCGGACCGTACCGGATCGCTGCACGACTGTCACGCCAAGGCGTCCTCGCGACGGCGTTGGCCAGTCGGACCGCCGGAACCGCGCGGCGAATTCCCGCCGAACTTCCGCCGCGCCCCCAACGGCATGGCCCAAACGGCCAACTGGAAACCGGGGCGATCGGACCGCACGCTTGCCGTATGGCCTGGCTGCGGCTGCTCCGGCTCAACGGGACGTGGCAGCGCTACTGGGCCGGGCGTTTCGCCGCTCTGCTGCGTCCCTGGCCGTCCCCAGCCTGACCCAGCACAGAAGACGGGATGCTTCCCACGAACCCCCCCTCCTCGTAGGCCGTGAGCAGGTCGAACAGCTCGGTCGCCGCGTACTGGCGGTCGTAGGTCCCCGCGCTCAGCTGGCGAATGACACCAGCCTCGGCCAGCGCCTTGAGCGCGGCGAGCGTCTGCTGCTGGCTGACGCCGATCGCCGCCCGGGCGGTCGGCGCCGAGAGCACCGGCAGGGCGGGCAGCAGGGCGATGACCTTGCTCGCCGCGGATCCGGTCCTCGGGCGGCCCGCGCGCTCACGCCACGCCGCCTGCAGTGCCGCCACCTGATCCACGAGCTCGATCGACGCGGCCGCCGCGCGGGCGGCGGCGGTCGCGAACGAGCCGATCCACGGGGAGGAACGATGGACAACCAGCCGGGCACGATCTGGGGCCGTGAGCCCGCGATGGTCCTCGCCCTCGTCCAAGCAGTGATCGCCCTGGTCGTGGCGTTCGGCCTCAACCTCGCACCCGATCAGATCGGTGCGATCCTCGCCGTCACGGCGGTCGTCCTCGGAGATCGGCGCGATCCTCGCGGTCACGGCGTGGTCTCGGGCTCATCACCCGCAGCCGGGTGAGCCCGGCTGTGAGAGACGGCTACCTGCGCGGCTCGCTCCCGCGGACGCCGACCGCCCGCCAGGTCGACGTGCTCGCCGCCTTCGTCGCGGTCGGCGGGTCGGTGGCGGACGCGGCGGCGCGCGTCGGCGTCCGGCCGAGCACCGCGAAGCGCCATCTCGCGGACCTGCGAGCTCGATCGGGCCTCACCACCGAGCAGCTGATCTACAGCGGTCGGGCTGAGGGATGGCTGGCGGTGCCCAGCCTGGAGTCGGGGCGGGAGCGGGTCGCGTCATGATGGCTGCCCCGATCGAGGGCCTGGCGGCCTGCGTGATCTTGGCGGGGCACGTGAGGCTCGGGCAGCATCGGGGAGCCATGACCTGAATGTGACCGATTTCCCTCCGGATTCGGTGACGGAAAGCCTGTGACTCTCCGCGGCCGCTGGGCGTTAACTGGGCAGTAGGACTCCGTCGCAAGCGACGGACGGCCGCGCGGCCATTGAACCTCCCGCTCCGCTCGCTGGAGCCGGCCGCGTCAGGTGCGGCGTCGATCGCGCCGCCCGCGGGTCCAGCCCAGCGCCGTCCTCGCTGCTCAGCGGTCGGCCAAGCGCTGCGTCCTCGTCCACGCAGGGCGCTTCGCCCGCGGCCGCTCCTGCTCACCGAGAAAGGGGGCGCTGTAATGAATTCGACAAGCGCATCGTCGTGGTGGTGCTGGCGCTCGCCGGGGTGTTCGTGGTCGCCGGCGCCGTCGTGGCCAGCATCGGATTCACCTCACGACCATTCGACTCGTCAGGCGAGCGCGCCACCGGCATGGCCCAGAACTCCCTGGGCAGCCGGTACACCCTCGATGCGGCCAGCATCAGCTCGACCTGGACGTTCACCAGCGACGCCGACGTCGTGCTGCGCTTCGAGGACGGCCAGGTGACCCTGAACGACACGGCGCTCGACCCGGGCTGCTACTCGGGGACCATCCCGACCGGTGCCGTGCTCACGCTCGAGGACGCACACGGCGTGAGCTTCGCGACCCCGGAGAAAGACACCTCGTGTGAGCCGTTGCCATGAGCACGGCAACCACACAAGCGATCTCACAGTCTGTCGGCAGCAGTCGGACGCTCCACATTCGCGCGAAGCTGGCTGCCAGCCTGAGGTCGGTTGCGGGGTCGCGCGCCGCCTGGCTGTTCGCTGTGGCCTGGCTGGTGGCGGCGCTGACGCTCGTGCTGTCGGGCCAGGGCTTCCCTTTCGGCAGCCTGATCCTGATCGCCATCTTCATGCCCCTGAGCCTGGTGACGGTGCTGCTCACAGAGCCTGCGCCGCCGAACCCGGCGGAGGCGAATGAACGCCCTCGCATCCACCTCCAGGTCGGGCTGATCCTGCTGTTCGTCGTGCTCACCGCCTGGACCGGCCTCGTGTTCCACGACGTCACGGCTGCCTCGATCCCGGTGTGGACGCCGCTGGTCGACGCGCTCGGGCGCCTCGGCGACGCTTGGCTCGGCGCCACGACCTACGTCATGAACCCGGTCAGCTACGTCGTCCTGCCGCTCGCCGTCCTGCTGCTGGCCGGAGCGGGCCTGCGGTCACTCGGCTTCGGGCCCGGCCACCGCGTCGGGCGGGTGCTCCTGCTGTGGGCCTCGATCCCGTTCGCGTTCTTCGCCATCGCGTTCGCCTCGGGGCAGCTCTCGCTGGGCCGGCTGCTCGGGGGCTTCGCGTCGAACTTCCTGAACAACGGGTTCTCGGAGGAGTTCCTGTTCCGCGGCGCGCTGCAGACGCGGCTCCGGCGGCTGTGGGGCCCGGCCTGGGCGGTGGTCGTCCAGGCGCTCGTGTTCGGCGCCTGGCACCTCGGGCTCGGCTTCGACAACACCGGCCATGCCGGGCTCCTGCCGGCACTCGCGAGCACGATCGTCAACCAGGCCGTCATCGGGCTCGCCTTCGGCGTGATCTTCGAGCGCACCCGCAACCTCGTGGCGCCAACAATCGTGCACATCCTCGTCGACAGCCTGGGGTAGGGACGGAAGGCACCTCTCGCGGTCCACGCAGCCAGCCGGGTGAGCCCGGCCTGACCCATCACCGATGAGAGGCGGCTACCTGCGCGGCTTGCTCCCGCGGACGCCGCCCGCTCGTCAGATCGACGTCCTCGCCGCCTTCGTCGCGTCTGGCGGCTCGGTTTCCGAGGCCGCGGCGCGCGTCGGTGTCCGGCCGAGCACGGCGAAGCGGCACCTCGCAGACTTGCGTGCGCGGACGGGATTGACCACCGAGCAACTGATCTACCGTGGGCGGGCGGAGGGGTGGCTGGTGGTGGCGAGTGTGGAGCCCGCCTGACCGTCGTGACACACCCGGCCGGTAGGGCGGCTCGCTCCACGGTCTGGAAAGTGCCTGCCAGATCGACGACCGTGCCTGGACATCAGGTCCGTCTGCCCCTGCGTAGCACGCCGGTCCCTGCCAGAGTGCTCGGTGTGGGTGCGAACTGAAGCGGCCGATGCGGGCAACACCGGTGTGATGGAACAAGATCCGGACGCCGCGCTGATCGCTGCGTCGCTCGACAGCCCGCTCGCATTCGCGGGGGTTTCGACCGCCACTACGACTTCGTCCATCGCTACCTTGGACGACGCGTCGGCCTCGACATCGCCGACGACCTCGCATCCGAGGCCTTTATGACGGCGTTTCGTGTGCGCGCCCGCTACGACCTTGCGCGCCCGGACGCCCGACCGTGGCTGCTCGGGATTGCCACCAACCTCGTCCGGCATCACCGGCGGGCTGAGGTTCGCCGGCTTCGAGCCTACGAGCGCATCGAGGTTGCCCGCGCCGCTGGCATCGAGGAGGACCTCGTCGTGGCGCGTGCTGATGCTGCAGTCGCCGCCCCGCGGATCGCCCGTGCCCTGGCACGCATCCCCGACGCCGATCGCGATGCGCTGCTCCTGCTTGCCTGGGCGGATCTCACCTACGCGGAGATCGCGCTCGCGCTCGGAATCCCGATCGGGACCGTGCGGTCGCGGATCCATCGTGCTCGCCACCGGCTCCGTGAACTGCTTGACCTCGGCGGGCAATCACTGTGTGCAGACACCATCACCGAGGTCATCGCAAGCGATGGATGAGATCGAGCTCCTACGAGGGGTCGGAAGCGACGTTCCGCCGCCTGACGCGACGGCCAAACAGGCAGCACGTACGGCCTTGATCGAGGTGGCGACTGAGGCCGCCGCCCGACCCAGACTCCACTGGCCTCGCGTGCGTCTGCAGCGCCCCCGGCGGCTGATCCCGGCGGTGATGGTCCCCCTTGTGGTTGTCCTCGCGCTCGGTGTCGTGCCATTGGGCAACCGGCCAGACCCGGCGGCTGCCGTCGCGCTCACCGCGGTGGCCGACGTGGCCGCAGCACTCCCGGCCGCCCCGCTGGATGGCTATCGGCACACGAAGTCGGAGGGCGCGTGGCTCGTGGGCGAGGGTGGTTGGCCCGACCACCCGAACGGGAACTGGGCACTCGTTCCAGTGACCCGCGAGCTCTGGGTCAAGCCCGACGGCTCGGGCAGGCTCATCGAGACCCGGGGCGAGCCGATCTGGTTCGGACCGGCGGACAAGGCCGCGTGGGTGGCGTCCGGGTTGCCCCTCCCAAGCCCTGAGCACACCGACGTCCGCTTTGTGCCGACGCCTCCGGGCACGGACCCGAGCCGCCCACAGGTTTGGCCCGGGAGCCTCACGGGCCACCAGGATGTGGACGCGCTGCCCACCGACCCGTCTGCACTGCGCCAGCTCATCGACCAGCGCGCCGCGGTCAATGGCAATTCCGCCGACTACGAGCGGTTCACGACCATCGGCGACCTGCTGCGCGAGACCGTCGCCGCGCCGAAGGTTCGGGCGGCCCTCTACCAGGTCGCGGCCGGCCTCAGCGGCGTCGAGTTGATCGGTTCCGTGACCGACCGAGCGGGGCGGACCGGGACGGCGGTAGCGATGACGAATGCCGGGTCGAGCCGTGGGCTCGAGCGCCGCGTCCTGATCTTCGACCCGAGCACGTCGATGCTGCTCGAGGAGCAGGACGTGCTGCTGCACAAGGTGGACTGGCTGGACGCCGATCCCCCAATGGTGATTGGCTACGCGACCTACCTCGTCTCCGACATCGTCCCGACGATCCCGTAGCGGTCCATCACGACCCCCGGCTACCGAGCCGAGTGAGAGCAACCCTAGGCAGCGGCCCGCCACGGCCGCTGCCATCCACATGCCTGGATGTAGCACCGCAGGCGTATAGACCGCGCCAGCCAGCCCGTCGACGATTCGCGGGTGAAGCTGTGCACGGTCTGTGGTGTCGTCACCAGCCGCGCGGGTAGCCGCTGCACCGATCACGCCCGCCAGTCGAACCGCAGCCGGCACAACGCCCTGTACAGCACGCGGGCGCAGTGCCTCAGCGACCGGGTGCTCCGTGCCTGGCGTGGCGAGCACGGCGACTGGTGCCCGGGCTACGGGCGCCCCGCCCACCGAGCAACCGACCTGACGGTCGATCACGTCGTGCCGCTCGCCGCCGGTGGTGGGCCGTTCGACATCGCGAACACCGCGGTGCTGTGCCGCTCGTGCAACTCGACGAAGGGTGCGTCGACCGACCGGGGCGGGGTAGCC
>CAVTIN010000004.1:0-429116 GCA_963734895.1 uncultured Chloroflexia bacterium
CGCGCTTCATCCGCTCACGATCGGCGGCCGTCCCATCGTGTCGACCCCGCCGCATCGCCCTGGAGGGTCCGCACCATGGTGACCGCACAGCAGGCCATCGACGATTTCCTTGCCCAGCCGCGCATTGCGGTCGCCGGCGTATCGCGCGAGGCCACGGGCCACGGGGGCAACGTCGTCTACAAGCGCCTGCGTGACCGGGGCTACCAGGTGTTCGCGGTCAACCCGAACGCGGACACCATCGAGGGCGACACCTGCTATCGGGATCTTCGTTCGATCCCCGGTGGTGTCGACGCCGTGATGATCGCGACCGCGCCGGGCGCCGCCGAGTCGGTTGCCCGGGAGTGCAAGGAGCTCGGGATCACGCGCGTCTGGATGCACCGCTCGTTCGGCGCAGGCAGCGTCTCGGCCGAGGCACACGAATTCTGCCGGGCAAACGGGATCGCGTCGATCGCCGGCGGCTGCCCGCTCATGTACGGGAAGACATCGGACGGCGGCCACCGGGTGATGCGCTGGTGGCTGGGCTTGCTCGGCCGGCTGCCCCGAGAAGCCTGACCCGTGGACCGGGCCCGGGAAGCCCGCCCGGCGGGTCAACGTGCCTCTCGCGTCATCGCACTTGCTCTCGTCCGCGCGGTGCACTCGGGCGTGTTCCTCGTCGAGCTCACGGCCATCCTGTGGCTGGTCTACACGGGCGTCGTGGGGCGCCGGGACCGGACGGTCGGAATCGCGGCGGGGCTCGTGGCCACCGAGGGGCTCGTGTTCCTGGCCGGTCGAGGCGTGTGTCCGTTGACACCCCTCGCCGAGCACCTGGGCGCACGCCGCGGCTCCGTGTCGGACATCTTCCTGCCGGACCCGATCGCGCGCACGATTCCGATCTGGTCGACCGCGCTCCTTGCGGTCGCCGCGGTCCTGCACCTGCGCGGCCTCGCGAGCGCCACTCGCTGAGACAAGGATCAGAGGGTGCTCCCGCGTCTTGATCGCGGCCCGGGTCCTGACCGCGGCCCGGGTCCTGACCGCGGCCCGGGTTCTGCTGTCCACGAAACGATGAGGTGCGTGCTAGACGGCCACCTCGCCACACAGCACCGGGGCCCGACACGCGGATCGTGCCGCCTCACGACCAGCTCGATGCCCCGACCTGGCCATCAAACGACGAGATGCGTCATCGGCCAGTTGATCCTGGCCAAGCACGCAGCCCATCAGTAGGTGGCGACGGATCGCTCGCATCCGGCAGATACGACGCACCAGGTCGTTCCGTGGCCAGATCGTCGGAGGGTGCCGCGAGATACGACGCACCAGGTCGTTCCGTGGCCAGATCGTCGGAGGGTGCCGCGAGATACGACGCACCAGGTCGTTCCGTGGCCAGGTGAACGTCGCGGACCGAAATGCGGGCCGAAACGCGCTGTCGGACGGCGGCGCCGACGCTGTACCCGCCGGGCGGTCCCCGGCGAGCGTGTCGCGCGTGCAGCGTGCCTGCGCCGGCTCAGCCTCGCGTGGTGCCCACCACGACGTCCGCCTGCTCGGGGTGACGCTCGAGGTACGTCTTCACGTACGGGCAGATCGGGATCACCCGAAGCTCGCGGCGGCGCGCGTCGTCGAGCGCGAAGCGGACCAGCTGCGCGGCGACCCCGTGACCCTCGTGGCCGGCCACGGTCTCCGTATGAACCAGGGCGATGCGGCCCCGCTTGAGGACGTAGTCGATGAAGCCGGCGAGCTCGCCGCCCTCTCGGGCTTCGTATCGCTGCGCGTCGGCGGCATCGGTGATCGCAAGGCTCATCCACAGGATGGTACCGGCGCGACCGGTGCGCGTGGCGGAGCGCGGGCCGTGCCCCAGCGTTCACCCAGCCGGCCGGCACCCGCTGCGCCCTCATGGGATCGCCCGGAACAGCCTCCGGTAGGTCGGCCGGAAGCCCAGCCTGGGCCATGTGCGGCTCGACAAGAGGTTGGTCTCGCGCCAATCGGTGACGACCGTCTCGTAGCCGGCCTCGCGCGACCAGGCGAGGACCGCCTCGCCGAGCGCGCGTCCGGCGCCCAGGCCGCGCGCCTCGGGCAGCACGGCCGCGAAGCCCAGGAACCCGGCGCGGTCGGGCCGGACGATACCCCGGTGCTCGGACGACTCCTCGATCGAGCAGCCCACCGCGGAGCCGATGACCAGGCCGTCGTGCTCCGCAACGAACGTCGTGAACCGGGGATCGTCGAAGTCCTCCTCCAGCTCGTTGACGGTGTCCTCGAGTGTCGGGACCTGCTGTCCGCTGAACACCGGGGACAGCGCCTGGTGCTCCGGCAGCACCAGCTCGAGGCGGCCCAGGGTCGGGATGTCGCGGCGCTCCGCCCGGCGGACCCGGAGATGGCCAGGAACCTCGAACACCTCGTCCGGCCCGGGTACCTCGCGGATCGCGTGAACGTGCTGCTGGCCGAAGCCGACGCGGAACCATGCGTCCACGACGCGGTGGTCCGTCGCCGGCACGACGGCGTAGTGGCTCACGATCCCGGATTCCACCCAGCGGGAGGCGGCCACGCCATAGAGGTCGCGCACGAGCTCGGGCTCATCCGCGATGACTGCATGACCGGCGCCCTCGACCCAGGTGTTCGGCCCCCACATCGGAGGTCGCGGTGTGCCGACGAGATAGCCGATGAGCCTGCCGGCCCGGATCGCGACGGCGCCCGAGGTGCCCTCGCTGGCCAGCAGGCGCTCGATCTCGGCGCGCGCGACGGTCTGATCCTCGTAGACGGGCGCGAGCCCCGGTTCGATGGTCCGCTGCACACGATGCCGGCCTGCAAGGAGCCGCGCGGCGTCGTCCAGGTGAGCGTCCTCGAAGCTGCGCAGCTCGAGCGCGATGCCGCCACTCACGCGGGCCCTCCTCGTCGTTCGCGACATCCCGGCATCCAGCATCCGGCGATGGGACGATATCGAAGTCGCGGGCCGGCCGGCGTGGCAACTCGCGAAACGATCCCATCCCCGTCAATTCGCGAGTTGACTGAGTAGTCAGTCATACATATGATGCTGACTGAACGCACAGTCAGCACGGTGGAGTATGACACCAGAGCCAGGCCGCGGGAGCGAGACGGCGAGGGAATCGAGCGCGGCTCGCGTGCTCGACGCGGCCAGATCGCTGTTCGCCGAGCGAGGATTCGCAGCCTGCCGGGTGACCGACATCGCGCGGCAGGCAGGGATGAGCTCCGGCAATGTCTACTGGCTGTTCGAATCGAAGGACGCGGTCCTGCGCGCGATCCTCACCGACGGGTTCGCGGCGCTCGAGGCATCGGTGAGTGCGGTGGCCGATGAGTACGGGCCGGCGCGCCGCAAGCTGGACATCCTGGTCGCCCGGACGATCGACTTCTACCGGCACAACGAGGCCCTGATGACCATCCTCGGCAGCCTCAACGGTGAGGGCGGTCAGGAGCTGCTCAGGAAGCTGGGGATCGACCGCGAGGCGATCGAGGACCGGCGTCGCGCCGGCCTTCGGCGGGTGTTCGCCGAGGCGCGGTCGGAAGGAGCAGTGTCGGCCGCCGACCCCGACCTGCTGGTCACCCTGTACGTCGCGCTGTTCGACGGACTCCTCGCCGGCGATCGACGGCGATGGATCGAGATCCCGCCCGATGACCTGCGCGACGCTGCGCTGCGAGTCGTGGGATACCGCCCCGCCGGATAGATCGCGTCGCCAGCCGCGGCCCTGGCCGGCGCCCCTGGCCGGCGCCCCCCACGCCTCGGCTCCTGTCCGGTGCCCCGTCTATGTATTCGCCGCCCGGAGGTGTGATCGACGCACGGAGGTGTAATCGGCCGGCTGGCTCGTCGTTGTACCAGTCAGGCAACGCAATCCCGCCCGGAGGAAACGAACGGCATGCGACGAACCCGCATCGGATCGCTCATCACCGCCGGCGTGCTGTCGGCAATCCTGGTCCCGGCAACGGCGCTCGGCATCATGGGCGTGCAGACCGACCCGACCACCAACGGCGCCGCGCCCGTCGCGCCGGCTGCCCCGGCAGCCTGGACGGAGCCCGCCGGCTGGTCCGGCTCCGGGCTGGCGGCCGCCAAGCGGGCGACGGTCTCCGCGCGACTTCGCCACAACGTAGGGCCGGGTGGAACGGCGCCCGTGTCACAGGAGCCGGCGTCCGGAACGCCAACCGACGGTGCCGCCTCGCCGTCCGCCGTTGATCCCATCGTGCGGCCTGTGCTCAAGATCCGCCTGGGCTGTGAGCTCGCCGGCCCTGCCGTGGCCGCTTCGTCGGACCCGCTCGCGAGCCTCGCCGTTCGGGCGCCGGCCGTGGCGTGCCGATGGTCGGCGGTCAACGCCAGCCGGGTGCGTGCCTACCAGCTGTGGCGCGCGGTCGACGTTGCGGGCGGTGGCCCGCGACAGCTGATCGCGACCATCCCGGCGGGCCAGCCCCTCCGTCACATCGACCTCGGGGTGTCGCGCCGTCACGTCTACACCTATGCGGTGGTGGCCGTCGGCAAGGATGGATCGAAGCTCGCCGTGAGCGAACCCGCGGCCGTCCGGATCCCGCCGGCGCCCGATGGGCTGCGGATGGCGTGTGCGCTCGCATCGGTCGGCGACCATCACGGCGTCGCCTGCAAGTGGTCCGAGTCCAGGGACCCGGGCGCCGCTGGCTACGTCCTCTGGCGGTCCGTCGACGGTGGACCGCGCGAGGCCATCTACAAGACCGGGCCGGACGGCCGGCTGGCGTTTCTGGACGCGAACGTGAAGCCGGGCCAGACGATCCGCTACGCGGTGATCGTGCTCGACAAGTCCGGTGCGCGCCTCGGCATGGGTGGCCCGGTGGCAGTGCGGATTCCCGTCCGGCAGCCGTGAACCACACGTCCCGCGGCCGGTGAGGCCGTCAGACTGGAGCCGGTGAACGGTGAACCTGATCCGCAGCTCGACGAGCAGTCACTGGTCGAGCTGGCCCGTCGCGACCCAGCCGCGTTTGCCGACCTCTACCGTCGGTACCTCCCGCGGGTCTACGCCTTCGCGTACCGGCGAACCGGCTCGCCCGCGGCGGCCGAGGATGTCACCTCGGCCGCCTTCGAGCGCGCGCTCCGGAGCCTCGATTCATTCGCCTGGCGTGCGGGCGGGTTCGGTCCATGGCTGTTCCGGATCGCCGCGAACGAGCTCGTCGACCACTATCGGCGGGAGGCGCGCGCATCGTCGGATCGAGCGCATCGCGCTGGTCTCGCGCTCCTCGGCGCGGAGCCCCGTGATCCGGCCGACGAGGTCGCGAGCCGTGACGACGCGCTCGAGGTCCTCGCGGCCATGAGCGAGCTCAGCCCGCGCTACCAGCGGGCCCTCTCGCTCCGCTACCTGTCCGGGCTGACGGCGGACGAGGCGGCCGCCGCCATGGGTACCTCGAAGGCGACCATGGCGGTCATCGTGCACCGCGCCATCCGGGCGCTTCGGCGTGCCATGACCGCGGTCGGCGCCCGATGACGGATGAGATCCGCCATCAGCTCGAAGCGGCCGGGCGTCGTCCGGCACCCGAGCCTGGCCCCGAGTTCGCCGACGCGCTCGAGGCGCGTCTGATGGCCGTGGCGACCAACCGGGCGCCTGCCGTCGCCCAGCCCCCGCGCCGGCGATGGGGTCGGCTGCGCCTGCCGGAGCGATGGCTTCGGGTGCGCCTGACGGCCGGTGTCGCGGTGCTCGCGGTCGTCCTGATCGGGGTCGCCGTGGCGGGTGGTCTCGCCGACCGAGGCACCCCGAACCTCGAGCTTACGGGCGCCACGAACGTCGAGGTCGCCCTCGCGGATGGGACGACCCTCGTGAACCCGGACGGCCTGCTGCTGCCCGACGGTGCGGTGATCCGCGTCGGTGTCGAAGGAGCTGCCCGGATCGGCGACGTGCAGCTCGGTGCCGGGGACGTCGCCACGGTCGCGGATCGGCGGCTGCGGATCGACCGACGGGGAATGACGGGCCTGGTCGAGCCTGGCGACTCGGTCGCGCCCGCGAGCTCGGCCGCGCCCGCGAGCTCGACATCGCCGTCTGCATCACCGACCAAGGCGCCGCCCGCGAGCCAGCCTCCGCAGACGCCACGGCCGGCCGGAACCGCAGCGGCGTTCGCCACGCCGCCCTCCGATCGGCCGACGCCATCTTCGACGGTCAGCCCTCGCACGAGCTCGGCACCGACCGTGGACGTCGTGCGACTCAAGCTGTCCGCGAAGGCCGTCGGCCCATCCGATATTGGCGCGATCTGGACCGGACTGCCGAAGGCGTCGAGCTACGTCCTGGTTGCGTCGGCCTCGCGTCAGGGACCGGCCGCCGACCCGCGTTACCCGGGCTCGACGGTCATCGGCGAGTTCGCCTATCCGCCGAAGGACCCACTGCGTTTCCGCGTTCCGTCGGGTGTGGGCCAGATCCGGCTGATGGTCGTCGCGCTCACGGCAGACGGGTCCGAGCTGACCCGGAGCAACATCGTCACCGTGCCGCTGGGCGGGTGAACGACGGCTACTCGCCGTTGCCCTCGCGTGAACCACCAATCGCGGAGCTGGCCCCGCGGATCTCCGTGAGGAATCGACCCAGGCTCGCCCGCCACATCGCCCGCGAGTGGAACGATCCGCCCGGGTTGATGCCGGCGGGGATGCCGTAGCGGATCAGCGTTTCGAGCAGGGGTGACAGCTGGGCGCCGTAGAGCTGCATGCACGGCTCCGGTGCGACGCCGGGCCACGAGTAGCACGAGACGACGGTGCGCCGGTGCCCGGTCGGGATCCCCTCGGGGAGCCGGTCCCAGGCCGGATCGTCGGGTCCGAACTCCCACTGATCGAGGTTCCCCTGTGGGATGCCCTCGATCCCCCGCACGATCGGCGGATCGTTGTCGAGCAGGTAGGGGTCTACCGCGAGGTCGCAGATCACGGCATGTGCGGGCATGAAGCCGAGCCACCCGTTGGGGAACAGCGGGCGCGACGTGTCGCGCCGGGCCGTGGCGTCGACGAGGATGTCGGTGACCGCAAGGCGATGCTGGAGATAGGCCTCGTTCCCGGACAGGTTCTGGTCGACGACCACGACCTCGACCCCGGGCAGGCCCTCGCGCATGAACCGCTCGTTGCGGGCGTCGTCGCCGCATCGAACGGCCCATTCCACGGCGAGCTTGCCGACCCCGCCCGCGCCCATGATCGTGACCCGAACCGGGAGCCGCATCGGCGACAGCAGCTCCGGCCACCGATGCTCGAGCGCGTCGAACGCCGCCGCCAGCCCGTTGCGGGCCACGTCGCGCAGGTTCTGGACGAGGCGCCGGCCGTCGTCGCCGGTCACCATGTCAAGGGCGATGGCCTCGATGCCGAGGCCGCCGAGCATCTCGACCCGCGCCGGCCGCGTCATGAAATGGAGCATGGAGATCAGCAGCGACCCCGGCCGGAGCAGGTCGTAGCGGCCCTCGGGCGCACGCAGGACGACCACGATGTCCTGGGCGTAGGCGGTGGCCTCGTCCACGATGTGGACGTTGGGTGACGTCGCAAGGTAGGCGTCGTCCGCGTATCCCATGCCCGTCCCGCTGCCGGTCTCGACGAACACGTCGAGACCCTTGTCGGCCAGCTGCCCGATCAACGGAGGCAGGAAGGCTCGCTGCTCCCCGGGCTCGTTGTACATGCGCGGGAAGCCGATGCTCAGATCATCGTCGGGGATCATCGATACCTCGGTCGCTGGCGTGCGTCAGGGTCCTGGTGCGGGTCGGGTGCCCGCGTCCCGACGAGCATCCCCGGCGCAATCATCGATCACGAGAGCCCAATGCCACAACGTCCAGGCGGACCGACCGAACCGTAACCGGCAGCTGCCCGGGGGGTGGTTTGGCGGGCAATCACGATTCCGTGATGACCCGGCCGTGCTCCCCGGTTTCGGCAACGCGGACCGGGGTGCGGTCCGCCGAATGCTCGGGCGGGGCCTCCCGTCGATCTCCCGGAGGTCGCCGGTGTTCGCCGGTGCGTCGCCGCACCCGCCGCGTTCGGTGTCCTTTGCGCCGATCATCTCGAGCGGCCATCATCGCGGCTTCGGAGCAGCGGCAGGAGGCGATGCGCGCAGACGGTGTTCGGAATCAGCTGGTCGGCGGGGCATCGCGGCCGCGTCGCGGCGCTGCTGGGGGCGGTCATCGTCGGGCTCGTCCCGCTGCTTGCGGCCCCGGTGGCTGCGGCGCCCAATCAGGGGCCGATCGTCGGCCAGGCTGTCATGCACGACGTCTCACCCGCGCTTCGCGACCTCGCACCGCTGCCCGGCGGCGAGGAGGACGGGCATGGCCCGCCCCAGGACCTGCTCGAGAACCGCCCGACACACGCACACGGCCCGAGCTCGAACGTCACGGACCCGGTGGTCCAGTCGACCCCGCCCGCTTCGACCGCGCCCTCGACGGCCGCCAACTTCGAAGGCCTGAGCAACCTTGACGGGGTCTATCCGCCCGACACCAACGGCGACGTCGGGCCGAATCACTACGTCCAGTGGGTCAACCTCCACTTCGCGGTCTACTCGAAGACGGGGTCGCTCCTGTACGGCCCCGCCGCCGGAAACACGCTGTGGTCCGGCTTCGGCAACCCCTGCCAGAACCAGAACGGGGGCGACCCGATCGTCCTCTACGACCAGTTCGCCGATCGCTGGCTGATGGCCCAGTTCACGACCTCCAAGCCGTACGGCGAATGTGTGGCCGTGTCCAAGACGGGCGACCCGACGGGGACATGGAACCGCTACTTCTTCCAGTTCAGCACCCGGGTGTTCTACGACTACCCCAAGATCGGAATCTGGCGCGATGGCTACTACCTGACGGCCAACCGGTTCGGCGGCGCCTTCGGCTCGTTCCAGGGGGCGAGCGCGATCGTCCTGGACCGGACCGCGATGATCGCCGGGCAGCCGGCCGCGTTCCAGGAGTTCAAGACGAGCTCGAGCTACGGCTCGCTCCTCCCCGCCGACGTCGATGGGTCCACGCTCCCGCCGTCCGGGGCCCCGGAGCCGATCGTCGAGATCGGGTCATCTGCCCTCCATACGTGGCGTTTCCACGTGAACTGGTCGAACCCGTCGAGCTCGACGTTCAGCGGGCCATCGACGACGCCCGTCGCCGCGTATAACGAGCTGTGTCCCTCGACCCGAAGCTGCATCCCGCAACCAGGCACGACCGTCGGCCTCGACGGGCTCGGCGACCGGCTGATGTACCGGCTCGCCTACCGCAACTTCGGCGGTCACGAATCGCTCACCGTCAATCACAGCGTCGACGTCAACTCGAGTGGGACCGTCCAGGCCGGGGTCCGCTGGTATGAGATCCGCAACGCGACCTCGGGGACGCCCACGCTGTTCCAGCAGGGCACGTTCTCCCCGGATTCCACCAACCGGTGGCTCGGCTCGATGGCGATGGATGGCGCCGGCAACATCGCGCTGGGCTACAGCGCGGCCAGCAGCTCCGTGTACGCAGGCATCCGGGTGACCGGGCGCCTGGCGGGCGACGCCGCTGGCGTCATGACCCAGGGCGAGACCACGATCATCGCGGGCTCAGGTTCGCAAACGGGAACGGGTTCGCGCTGGGGCGACTATGCGTCGATGTCGGTCGACCCCACGGACGACTGCACGTTCTGGTTCACGACCGAGTACATGCCTTCCACCGGCGGAGCGCCGTGGCACACGCGGATCGCCTCGTTCATGCTTCCCGGGTGCTCGGCGACGCAGGTCTCGGTGCCAGACGCCCCGACGAACCTGACTGCGACGGCCGGTGATGCCTCCGTTCACCTCGCGTGGGCGGCGCCGACGACCGGCGATCCCGCAACCGGATATGACGTCTATCGCGATGGCAGCCTCGTGGCAACGCTTGGCAATGTCCTTTCCTTCGATGACACGGGACTCGCCAACGGCAACCTGTACTCGTACACCGTCGCGGCGACCAACTCGGCAGGCGAGGGACCGGCCGCCGGACCGGTCACTGCGACGCCGGAAGCGCCCGCCCCGACCGCCCCAGGCGCGCCCACGGGGCTAACGGCCATCGCGGGCGACACGGTCGTTGACCTCCAATGGACCGCCCCCGCGAGCGATGGCGGCAACGCGATCGACCACTACGTCGTGTACCGCGATGGGAGCTCGCTCCCGACGACGGTGACGGGCACGAGCTTCCACGACTCCGGGCTGGCCAATGGCAAGACCTACGCCTACACGGTCGCCGCGGTCAATGCCGTCGGCGAGGGGCCGCAATCCACCTCGGTCGACGCAACGCCGAGCGCCGCTCCGACCGTGACGGCGCCATCGGCACCGCAGAACCTCGTCGGGGCTCCCGCAAAGGGCCGGGGTGTTCAGCTGACCTGGTCTGCGCCGGCCTCCGACGGCGGGAGCGCGATCACCGAGTACCGGATCTACCGGGACGGGTCGTTGCTCACGACGGTGACTGCCACCACGACCAGCTATAAGGACACGTCGACTGCGCGCAAAGGCTCGTATACCTACGGGGTCAGCGCCTTCAACGGATCCCTGGAGGGACCGCAGGCGACTGTCCATGCGCAGGCGAAGTAGCCCGGGCGATCCGGCGGGGCACCACCTCGGCCGCGGTTGACATCCGGCAGAGGATGGGGACCGCGCGGCCGCATGGTCGCACGACGGGGACGTGCGAGATTAACGGATACCTGATCTCTGCGGCGGACCGCGCCGGGATCGCGACCGTGATCTTCGAGGCCGCCGCAGCCCGCGGCGTCAACCTCTCGCCGGCATATGGCCTGGCCGACGGTGTGACCGGGCTGATCCTGGTCGGGTCGGACGACGAGGCCGGCCTTCAGGCGGCACTGGCCGATGCCGGGGTGAGCGGGACGCCGATCGAGATGGTGTCACCGAGCTCGAGAACCGTGCCGGGACCGGGGCGGCCCTCATGCGCAGGCTCGCCGACGCCGGGATCAGCCTGCGTTTCGTCGTCCCGGTCGGGATGAACGGCGACTCGCGTCCAGATGGCGGTTGGTGCCGCCGATGCGGAAGCCGTCAAGGCGGCGCTCGGCAGGTGGCCGTCAGCGCGGCCCCGCGCCGGGCTGCGACCCACCGGACGGACGGCGTCCGGCTTCGCTGCAGTCGCGCGCGGCCGGTTCCGGTGCTGCCCTGTCAGGCGTTTGCGGCCAGCTCCCGACCGACCGAGATCACCTCGTCGACCAGGGCGTCGGCGTCGGCGAGCGTCGTCCGGGGGTTGATGAAGCAGGGACGCAGGGCGAACCTGCCGTCGACCCGGGTGCTGGACGGCACGACGCGCCCGCGGGCGCGCACCGCGCGGAGCAGCGACTCGTTGAGCTCGTCCAGACGAGCCTCGTCGGTCCATCCGACCGGCCGGTAGCGGAAGCAGCAGATCGACAGCACCGGCTCCGCCAGCAGCTCCAGCTCGTCGGACGAGCGCGCGCGCTCCGCCACGTGGCGGGCGCAGTCGTTGTGCCGGACCACGCGGTCGCGTATCCCATCGGCACCGATCTCCCTGAGGATCGCCCAAACGGCCAGGCCACGCGCCGGCGTCGAGAAGTCGACGCCCAGGTCCGGCGTTCCATGGCCGAGCGCCTCGAACGGGGACGTCGTGTCCCCTCCGTCCGCGGCGGCGTGGCGCTCCCGGTCGTAGTCGCCGGTCTCGATCGTGAACGCGCGGCCAAGGATGCCTTCATCGCGCACGATCGTGGCCCCGGTCCCGACCGGCGCGGCCATCCACTTGTGCGGATCCACGGCGAACGAGTCGTACGTGGAGACATCGCCGTACCGGTCGCTGACGCGCGGGTCGAGGACGCCGAAGCCACCGTACGCGCCATCCACGTGGAGCCAGATCTCCCGCTCGTGGGCGATGCGTGCGAGCTCGGCCATCGGATCGACCCGGCCCCCGTTCACGTCGCCCGCGCAGCCGACGATGGCGACCTGCGTGCAGCCCGCGGCGCGGTCCTCGTCGAGGGCATGCTGGAGGAGGTGCAGGTCGATCGTGCCTTCATGGTCAAGCGGGATCGACCGGAGGTTGCGTCGTCCCATCCCGAGGACACCCAGCGCACGGCCCACGACGTGATGGGTCTCCACGCTTGCATAGACGCGCGGCTCCGGCATTCCGTCGACCCCGTCGAGTGACGGTCGGATCCCGAGTCGCTCCCCGGCATGCTGCCGCGCGGCGCCGATGCCGAGCAGATTCGCCGTCGAACCTCCGGCGGTGAACGTCCCTTCGAACGTGGCCGGGAAACCGAGCAGCTCGATCAGCCAGCGCATCGCCAGGTGATCCGTGAAGTTCCCGGGCGTCATCCACCAGCGTTGCGGAACGGCAACCGCCTGGGCCAGGTCTGCAGCGGCGGCAACGTCGGTGGGGCCGGTGGTCACCCAGCCGGAGAACCCCGGGTGCCCGACGCGCAGGCCGTTGGCGATCACGACCTCGGCCAGCTCGCGGAGCGTCTCGTCGCGCCCGACACCGGCCGCCGGCAGCGGTCGATCCAGGGCCCGGAGCCAGCCTGATCGGTTCCGGGCCGGATCCGGCCCTTCGAAGCGGAGAAACTGCTCGAGCGACGGGAGGATGGCCTGGATCGACGTCCCCAGGGCGTCGACGGATGCGGCATCGCGGCGGTCATTCATGGCGGGCGAGTGTATCGGGGATCGACGAGCCTGGACATGACCGCCGAGCAGATCCACCGGGTCGGCCTCGAGCAGGTCGCCCGGGTCGAGGCCGAGTACCTGCAGATCGCGGCCCCGATCCTGGGGACCGACGACATCGCGGAGATCTACCGGCGGCTTCGCGACGATCCGGCGCTCCACTACCGGGACCGCGACGCGGTGATCAGAGATGCGACCGAGGCGCTTGCCCGGGCGAAGGCGGCCGCGCCGGGATGGTTCGGGACCCTGCCCGTCGCGCCCTGCACGGCGCACCCGACCATGCAGGGCGGGATCGCGTTCTACTCGCCGCCGACGCGAGAGGGGACCAAGGACGGTGAGTTCTTCGTCAACGTCGCGGATCCGGCGATGTGGGGCACGTTCCAGCTCCAGGCCATGACGTTCCACGAGAGCGTGCCCGGACACCATCTCCAGCATGCGGTGGCCCAGGAGCTGCCCGACCTGCATCCGCTGCTGGCCGAGAACCTGGTCATCTCCTATGGCGAGGGATGGGCCCTGTACACGGAGCGACTGGCCGATGAGATGGGGCTCTACGCCTCCGATCTGGATCGCATCGGGATGCTCTGGGGCGACTCGGCGCGATCCTGCCGGCTGGTCGTCGATACCGGCCTGCATGCGCTCGGCTGGACGCGCGACCAGGCCATCGACTACATGCTCGATCACGCGCCGATGACCCGGACGCAGGTGACCGCCGAGATCGATCGCTACATCGGCTGGCCCGGCCAGGCCTGCGGCTACATGCTCGGCAAGCTCGCGATCGAGGACATCCGGAGGACCGCCGAGGCTCGCCTGGGTGATCGGTTCGACATCGGCGCCTTCCATGACCAGGTCCTCGGCACGGGCTCGATCCCGCTAGAGTCCCTCCGCCGGTCCGTTGACGCGTGGATCGACGAGACGGATCGAGCCGGCTGAGTCCTGCTACGGCGGGGGCTGACCGACGGCCTTGCGCAGCGTGTCCACGAACTCGTCGACCGGCACGCGATGGATCCTGGCCGCGGCCTCCACGGTGAGCGCGCGCGTGAGGAACCGCCGCACGCTGTAGCGGGCGACTCGCTTGATCCCGAACGCCTCCATCACCTCGGCGATGTCGCCGTATTCGCGGAGGATGTCCGAGACCCTGGTGTCCTTGGTGATCTCCATCGCCCCTACCCGAAGATCGACTGCGGGCAGTACATCGTCACGATCCAGTTCGGCTGGTCGACGATCTCGCTGATCCGGAGATCACCCGCCACGGACAGCAGCAGGTATGCGTCGTTGGCGGCCAGGCCGTGCTCCCCGCCGAGACGGTCGATCATCCTTCGGGTCGCGTCGCGCGCGGCCTGGAACAGGTCGGGGCCGATCCCGTCGGCGGCGAGCCAGCCCGCGGAGTTGGTGCTCGTCCCGAGCGGCCCCGCGGTCCGGAACTCCGGGGCACGAACGCGGACGTCGCGTCGGACGGAAAGGCGGACCGTTGCCCGCATCGAGGTCTCGATCGCCGTCCCGCAGACCTCGCCATCGCCCTGTGCCGCGTGCCCATCGCCGAGGCTGAACAGCGCTCCCGGGAACCTGTACGGGCAGCCACAGCACCGCGCCGGCAACAAGGTGGCTGGTGTCCATGTTGCCGCCGTGCTCGCCGGGCGGAATGGTGCTGCGCGAGGGGATCCTGCCGGAGCAACGCCCAGCTCGCCGCAGAATGGCGCCAGCGGGATCCGGATGCCGGGCAGGAACTCCCCGAACCCGCCACTCAGCGTCGTGATCCGCAGATGGGGTTCGGCGAATTCATCGGCAAGCAGGCCGAACCCCGGGATCGCCGCCGTCCAGCCCCATGCGCCCGGCTCGAACGCGAGCAGCTCGACCTCGAGCGTGTCGCCGGGCTCCGCGCCCTCGACGAAGATGGGTCCCGCCACCTGGTCGACGCGCGACAGGTCGACGGCGTCGAGGTCGGCTGCCGTGGCATCCTGCCGGAGCTGGCCGTTGCCCGCGTCGAGCGCATCGAACTCCACAACACTGCCGCTGTGGACGCGGAACAGTGGCGGGATCGTGGCGTCCCAGGCCAGGTGCCACTGGTCGCGACGGACGTGGAACGGGGACATCGGAGCCATCGTCGCCAACGATACGCGACCGTCGGCGCCGCGACGGTTTGCGCAGCCCGCTGGACATCCCGTGTCACGCTTGACCGTGCTGGTGAAATCGGGGCCTGTCAGGGTCCGGGATCGAGCTGTCGGCACGAGCGGCGGCGGGAGGGCGCATTGAAGGTTGGTCTGTATATCCGTTTGTTGGGGCGCCCTGGCTCCACGCCTCCTCCTCCGTCGTGGGCGTCCGTGCGAGATCAGGCCCTCGCCGCTGAGGCGGCTGGGTTCGACCTCGTGGTCCTCGAGGATGCCCTGCTCTACCCGGATGAGGACGGATCCGTCGGCGTCTGGGAAAGCGTGTCGATGGCGGCGGCCGTCGCGGCGGCCACGTCGACCATCGGGGTCGGCCATGCGGTCATGAACAGTCCGTACCGGCCGCCGGCTCTCGCGGCCAAGATCGCCGCGACGCTCGACGAGATCGCCGGCGGTCGCTATACGTTCGGGATCGGGCTCGGCAACACGCCCGAAGACTACCCGCTGTTCGGCATCGACGCGGATCCTCGGTACTCCCGGTTCGCCGAGGCGATCCAGATCATCCATGGGATGTTGCGGGAAGGCCGGGCCGACTTCGAGGGCACGTACTACCGGGCGCCAGGCGCGGAGCTGGTCCTTCGGGGCCCCAGCCCGGCCGGCCCGCCGATCGTCATCGCGGCAGGGAAGCCGAAGGCGATGCGCCTGGTGGCGCGCTACGCGGACGAGTGGAACTGGTGGGTCTCGGAGCAGGACGCGATACAGCAGCTGCGTGACCTGGTTGCGGAGATCGAGCGGGCGTGCGCGGAGGTCGGGCGAGACCCTGCGACGCTGCGACGCTCCCTGGACGTCTTCTCGGTGGCCGTCCCCGGTGCTCCGGAGCCGCCCGGCGACAGTGACGCGCTGTTGATCAGCGGCTCCCCGGAGACGATGGCGGAGGAGCTTCTCGCCTACGGCGAGCTCGGCTTCGCGGAGGTCCGCCTGAACCTGCGGGTTGGCGACTACACCCCGCGCACCGACGCGATCGCCAGGATGGGGGACGTCGTCGCGCGCCTCCACGGCTGATCTCCGGGATCGTCTCGCCGGGCCTGGATCCGCGCGAACGTGGATGATACGGAGCGTGGAGATCGAGCCGGCCGGAACCATCACCTTCCTGTTCACCGACCTCGAGGGCAGCACCCGGCTCTGGGAGCAGCACCCGGAGTCGATGAAGGGCGCGCTCAGGCGTCACGACGCGATCCTGCGTGACGCGATCGAGGCGTCGGGAGGCCATGTCGTCAAGACCACCGGCGACGGCATGATGGCGGTGTTCGCCGGAGCGATCGAAGCGGCGACCGCGAGCCTGGCCGCCCAGCGGGGACTGGTCGCGGAGCCATGGGACGAGACGGGTCCCCTGCGGGTGCGGATGGGCGTCCACTGCGGCCAGGCGGAACAGCGAGGCGGCGACTTCTTCGGGCCCACCGTCAACCGGACCGCGCGGATCATGGCCGCCGGGCACGGGGGTCAGGTCCTCCTCTCGGCATCGGCCGGATCGCTGGCCACGGAGCAGCTGCCGGCGGGGGCGGAGCTGCTGGACCTTGGCGAGCACCACCTCAAGGATCTCGGCCGGCCGGAGCATCTGTACCAGCTCGTCCACCCGGACCTGCCCGCGGCGTTCCCGCCGCTGGTCACGGTGCGCCAGGCGGGCACGGACCTGCCGGCCCGGGTTGCGGAGCTGGTGGGCCGCCGGGCCGAGATCGAGCAGATCACGGGCCGTCTCGCGGATGGCTCGGTGCGCCTCATGACCCTGATCGGGCCCGCCGGGACCGGCAAGACGACGCTGGCGATCCGGGTGGCCCGGGATCTTGCCCCCCGGTTCCGGGACGGCCTCTCGTTCGTCGACCTGGCCAGCGCTCGCGACGCGAACGCGGTGCTCGTGGCGATCGCCCGGGCGGTGGGGCTGGGCGAGATCATCGACCGCCCGCTCCAGGAGGAGCTCGTCGACCGCCTCCGCGACCGCCGGATGCTGCTGGTGCTGGACAACCTGGAGCAGGTGACCGAGGCCGCCGGCGTCGTGGCGCGACTGCTCTCCGAGTGCGAGGGGCTGATCGCTCTGGCGACGAGCCGGCAGCCGCTCCACGTCCGGGCCGAGCAGGTCTACCCGGTGCCGCCGCTCGCGCTGCCGCCGGCAGGGCGGTCAACCGCGACGGCACGCAAGGTCGGTGAATACGAGGCCGTCCAGCTGTTCCTCGACCGTGCGCGGGTGGTCCGCCCGGACTTCGAGCTGACCGACCACAACGCTGCGGCCGTCGCCGAGATCTGCCGCCGGCTTGACGGCCTGCCGCTCGCGATCGAGCTCGCCGCTGCGCGCCTGCGGCTGTTCTCCCCCGAGGTGCTCCGGGACCGGCTCGGGGACCGCCTCGGGCTCCTGCGCAGCGGTCCCCGCGACCTGCCCGAACGGCAGCAGACGCTGCGGGCAGCGATGGACTGGAGCTACGAGCTGCTGGAACCCGGCGAGCAGCGGCTGTTCGAGCTGATGGCGGTGTTCGCCGAGGCGGACATCGCCGCGGTCGAGGCGGTCGCTGAGTTGCTGGGCGAGGTCGATGGCGTGGCCCTCGATGTGCTCGATGGGCTGGCCGGCCTCGTGGAGAAGAGCCTGCTCCGCCAGGTTGACGTCCCGGGCGGAGAGCCGCGGGTGACGATGCTGGAGACCATCCGCGAGTTTGCCGCTGACCGGCTCGGCCAGCGGCCCGACCTTGCCTCGCGGGCCCGCCGGTGCCACGCGACGTGGTACGCGGACCTGGCGCGCCGCCGGCGGGCCGACCTCGTCGGAAGTGGACGCGAGGACGCGCTCGCCGCGCTGGGCGCGGACGCGGGAAACCTCCACCGCGCCTGGGCCTGCTGGGTCGAGGCTGGTGACCTGGAGCAGCTGAACGCGTTGGCTGCGGCGCTCCTTATCCTCAACGACGCCCACGGCTGGTATCTCGACACGGTCAAGCTCGCGTCGGACATGCTCGCCGTCCTCGAGGCCGCCCCTTCCTCGGCCGACGCGGTCAACCAGGAGATCGCTCTGCGGACGACGATGGCAAGGGCGCTGATGGCGACGAAGGGCTTCACGCCCGAGGTCGAGGCCGTGCTCGCCGGCGTCCTCGAGCTGTTCGAGCGCGGCGCCGACGTCCGCCAGCAGTTCTCCGTGCTGCGCGGTCTTGCCAGCCTGTACATGTTCACGGCACGGCTCGACGAATGTGCTCGGCTGGGCCGAGAGATTCTCGTGCTCGGCGAGGAGCAGCGCGACGCGCAGATGCTCATCGACGGCCACCTGCTGGTCGGCGCGACGCTGATGACCTACGACGACCTGCGGGGCGGGCTCGACCATCTCGACCAGGCGATCGCCCTGTTCCCGGACACGCCGACCGCAACCAGGACGCTCTCGGTCGGCAACGATGTGCGGATCTCATGCCTGACGACGTCCGGGGTCACCCTGTGGCTGCTCGGTCATCCGGACCGCGCCGCCGAGCGCGTGGACGCCGCGCTCGCCCTGGCGGCCGAGCTGGACCACCCGTTCACCTCCGCCTACGCGCGGTTCCACGCGGGGCTTCTTCGACTCTGGCGGCGCGAGCCAGACGTCACGCTCGATCTCGCCACCGGGCTGCTGGACCTGGCCGAGGAGCACGAGTTCCCAATCTGGACGGCAGCCGGCACCGTGCTGCTGGGGGCCGCACAGGCCGAGCTGGATCGTGTCGAGGAAGGCCTGGCCAGCATCCGGTCCGGGATCGGACTGTACGGCGAGCTCCGGTCGCCGCCAATCTTCTGGCCATTCCTGCTGTTCCTCCAGGCCCGGGCCAATGTGCGCGCGGGGCGGCGGGCGGACGGACTCCAGGCGATCGACGCCTCGATCGGGATCTTCGGCGCGGACTCGGTCGCGTCCATCCTGCCCGAGCTCCGTCTCGTCAAGGGCGACCTGATCGCGATCTCGGGAGCCGACGCCGGCGAGGGCGCCGGCGATGCCGAGACGTGGTACCAGATGGCATTCGATCGATCCGTCGAGCTGGGCGCCCGGATGTCGCAGCTGCGCGCGGCCACGCGACTGGCCCGGCTCAGGGTCACGGCGGGCGATCCGGCTGCGGCGGCGGGTCTGCTTGGACCGGTCTACGACTCGTTCAACGAAGGGTTCGACACGGCCGATCTCCGCGACGCGCGCGAGGTGCTCGAGGCCGTCCGCGGCTGATCACGGCCCGGACCAACGAGGCGGGCCGTCCAATCCATGAGACATGCCGTCCGATTCGGTCACCGAGCATCCCCGTGGTAGGGTCGCGCCCCGGCGACGAGCGCGTGGAGCTCGTGATCGCGATCACATTGCCGGCACGGCGGCCGGTGCAGGTCGCCATCCGCACCACACGTCACGGCACCAGCGTTGGGCAAAGATGGCGCACCTCGTGAGGCGGCACCAATGACGACGACATCCGGGTACCGACAGGTCGAGTTCACGTCCGACGGGGCGACCCTGCGGGGGCGGCTGTACCTGCCGGGCGGGCGTCCGGCGCCGGTGGTCGTCATGGGGCATGGCTTCTCGGCAACGATCCCGATGGCCATGGACCGGTATGCAGAGTGCTTCCGGGATTGGGGACTGGCGGTCCTGGCCTTCGACCACCGCGGGCACGGGACGAGCGACGGCGATCCGCGCGGCGAGATCAACCACTGGGTACAGGCCCGCGGGTTCATCGATGCGATCGGTGCCGCCCGCGCGCAGTCCGAGACCGGATCATCCCCGGTTGCCCTGTGGAGCGACAGCCTGAGCGCCCGCGTCGCGCTGGGCGTCGCAGCCCTCGACGATCGGGTCGGCGTCCTCGTCTGCCAGGTGCCGGCCCTCGGGGATCAGGTGGGCCCGGACGATCCGGAGGGCGTTCGCCTGGACGAGATGCGCCGGTTCCTCGCCGCCGGGCACCTGCGCCGGTCCTCGGACACCTGGGTGTCGTCCTCCGTGGTGTCGGCGGACCAGGTCGCCAATCCGTCCGCACTCAAGCCGCTGACGGCGTTCCGTTGGTTCATCGAGCACGGAGGTCGTTATGGCTCCGGGTGGACGAACCGGGTGACATTCACCGGGCCGCCCGATGCTCCGGACTTCGACCCGTTCGCGTGCGCCCCGCGCGTGCGCATCCCAACGCTGTTCGTGATGTCTCCGGACGACGAGATGGAGGGCGCCGTCAGCGAGGTGACGCGGGCGGTGTTCGAGCGGATCGCGGGTCCGAAGGAGCTCGTGGAGGTGGACGGGGGCCACTTCGGGATCATCGAGCACCCGAGTGTCGCGTTTGGCCGGGCCAGCGAGGCGCAGGCCGTCTTCCTGGCCCGAGCACTGGGGGTTGCCGGATGAGCGCTGCCGGGAGCATGGAGCTCGTTGACACGATCGTCATCGGTGGCGGCCAGGCGGGGCTATCCGTGAGTCACGAGCTCACCCGCCACGGTGTGGAGCATGTGGTGCTCGAGCGCGGCCGCGTCGGCCAGTCCTGGCGCGACCGATGGGACAGCTTCTGCCTGGTGACGCCGAACTGGTCGGTACAGCTCCCGGACGGCGCGTACGACGGCGGCGATCCGGACGGCTTCATGCCACGCGACGAGCTCGTCGCCTTCCTGGACCTCTACGCATCCCGGTCCGGGACCCCAATTCGGGAGGGGGTGGAGGTGCGGTCCCTGGAGGCCGCACTTGCCCAGGGGTTCGTCGCCCGGACTTCGGCCGGCGACCTGCGGGCGCGCCGGGTCGTCCTGGCCACCGGCGCGTACCAGCGTTCCCATCGACCGACGGGTGCCGAGTCGCTCCCACGGGACCTCCTGCAGATCGACCTGCGCGGCTTCAGCAATGCGGCTGCACTGCCACCCGGGCGTGTCCTGATCGTCGGCAGCGGCCAGTCGGGCTGCCAGCTGGCAGAGGAGCTGCATGAGGCCGGTCGCGAGGTCGTGCTCGCGTGCGGTAAGGCTCCGTGGGCGCCGCGCCGCGTCGGTGGTCGCGACATGTACTGGTGGGCGCTGGAGTCGGGCTTCCTCGACGACACGATCGCGTCGCTTCCGTCTCCCAAGGCCAGGCTGGGCGCGAACATCCTCTCCACCGGCCACGGCACGCCGCACGATCTTGACCTGCGGACGCTTCGCGCCATGGGCGTCACGCTCGTCGGCCACTTTCTGGGCGCCGACGACGAAGGGGCCCGGTTTGCGGGTGACCTGGCTGAAACGGTGGCCTGGGGCGACGCCCGTTACGGGGAGCTGATGCAGCTGATCCGAAGGACGGCGACGAAGCTCGGGCTGCCCGAGCCTCAGACGCCCGATCCGGAGCCGTTCGCCGGCCGGGCCCCCGAGGTGATCTCGCTGGACGGGTTCGGCGCGGTCATCTTCGCCGGGGGCTTCCGACCCGAGTACCGGTCGTGGCTGCCCTGGCCCGACGCCTTTGACGACCTCGGCTTCCCGATCCAGACCGACGGAGCGAGCACGATCGTGGACGGCCTCTACTTCGTCGGCGTCCCCTTCATGCGCACGCGCAAGTCGCCGCTTCTGCTCGGCGTCGGGGAAGATGCGGCCGTCGTCGCTCGCTCGATCGCCGGCCGCCCGATCACGTCCGCGGGTTGACCTGGGGCCAGTGGGTGTGCGTAACTCTGCGGACCTGATCCTCGGGATTGTCGTCGGCGCGGCTCGCTCGGCGCCGCGGCCCCAGGTCGGTCCAGCGTCCCCACCGGAGGATCTCGCCTTGCAAACGCTATCGACCAGGTCAGGCCGCGCCACTGCCGCGCTGGCCGCCCTCGGCCTCATCCTTGCCGGCTGTTCGGGCGGCGGCGAAGCAACCGATCCGACCGTCGATCCCGCGAAATCGTCCTCGGTCGCGCCCAGCTCCGCGGCGGCCGGCGAGAGTCCCGCAGCCGCCTCCCAGGACGTGCCGAGTGGAGGCTCAGGAAGCGGCGACACCGGTCCGGCAGCCGACCCCGGCACGGGCCGGCTCGAGGTCAACGGGAAGACTTACGCGTTCACGATCAGCAAGTGCAAGTTCACCGACGATGGCCCGTCCAAGGGCACCGTCGATGTCAAGGGATCCGAGGCGAGCGGCGCATCGTTCGAGATGACCCAGTTCTACCTGGGCGACAAATGGTCACAGACCAGCGTCCAGCTGGATTTCGGCCCGACGCAGATCTACGTGATCCGTTCCGGCGCCTCTGAAGGGGCGGTCCCGGCGACGGTCGACGGCACGAACGTGACCTGGATCGAGAGCTACCACGAGCTTGATGTGGCGGCCAACTCCCAGGTGGCGGTCGGTGAGGGCGTGCTGAACCTGACCTGCAGTTGACGGGGCCGCGCCATGTGCACGGCCATCGTCGGACGCCCTGAGCCTGCCCGACGCTTCCTGACCAGGGTCTGAGCGGCCGGCACCGAAGGCCCTGGCCCGCCCGGACAATGGCGGCAGCGCGCGAACGCTACGACGGACCATCGTCGCGACGCCCTCGCCGGAGGCCCGATTCCGGTGTGCGATCCCCGGGAGGCACCCGCTACGACGAGCGCCCTGCCTTGGGAGGTTCGAAGTCCCTGTCAAGGAGCTCGCCAAGCGTGGCCCGGTCGCGCCACGCGCGTCGCCCAAGCCAGAGGAACAGGGTGCCGAGCGCCAGGAGGAGGATCCCGGGGATGAGATGCCCGCTGACAAGGACGATGGCGCCGAACGTTGCGCTTGCTGCTGCCGTCAGAACCGCGACGACGGCCCAGAACCTCAGGACGAGTCGCCCCAGGATCCGGTCGACGTTCTGAGCCGGCTTCTCGGTCGTCTTCATGCTGCCCGGCCGGGTTCCGGCAGGAAGTCAGCGACGCTGTTCACGAGCAGAGAGGACACAGTGGACCCCGTGTGACGTGCAGCACCCTTGTGCCCGATGGCAGTGTACGGCGGCCGCACGACGCGTTTCAGGATGCCGACCTTGCGGACGCCGAACCACCGCCTGGTGAGCGTCCCGTTCGGGCGAGCCGACACGGGGCACCGGCCCCGGGACGGGTCAGCCGGTCGGCGTCGGGCTCGCACGGGCCAGGCCGTGGTCGTCCGGGCGCTGACGAGCGGCGCTACCTCGCCCCGACCAGGAAGTACGTCGACATCGGCCCATGCTCATCGTCGCAGGGTTCGGCGCGATCAGCGTGGGCGGCGACCACACGGAGGAGCCGGCGACCGCCGACCACGAGAGGCTGGTCTTCACGGCGATCCGGTAGGTCCCTCGACGCTTCGAGTGCGGCACGGGTGATTGTTTGTGGCCCGCCCGGAGGAACCCTTCGCCCTGACCGCCAGCCTGATCTGGCGGGACGGCTGAACGGTCCCTACCCCGCGGCAGCCGTTGCCAGCTCGTCCAGATATGTGGAGATGGACGGGACTGCGCGCAGTCGCCGCTCGAAGTAGTCGTTCACGGCGCGGAGTGCCTCGTCCTTCACCGCACCAACGTCCGCCGTTCGCCCGGCGGCGCCCCCGCCCGCCATGACGTTCGCGCGCACCGCCATCAGGCTCCGGACCATGTCCGCCTCCGCCGGTCCTTCCAGCGCCGCGACCGCGGACATGATCAGCGTGTCCGCCTGGTGGACCAGGATCTCGGGGTCGAAGTCGGCACCCGGCTGGTCGGCCTCGTCGAGGGTGCGGACCAGCGCGGCGACCTGGTACAGGACGGTGGTCGGCTCGTCGAACAGCTCGCGCAGGTAGGCGGCCTCGGCATACCGACCGGTGAGGCGGAACACGTTGTACAGCCGCCGAGCGGCCTTGCCGAAGTTCGGGTCCTTCACCGTGTACTTGACCACCTCGTGCTCCAGCTGGTCGACGTACTCGTCCACGGAGTCGGCGGCCATCTCCCGGACGATCTTGGTGAACACCGGGAGCGAATCGGCCTCGAGGTAGACCTCCTGGAAGTAGGGGTCGATGAACCCGTCGAGCGCGGTGATCGACCCGTCTGGAGCCTGCCACGTGACGTCCAGCATGTTGCTGGCGTTGGCCAGCGCTCGGCGCTCGGGGTCTGCCACGATCCAGTCGAGCTTGCACCAACCCGGATCGGCCGAGGCATCGCCCCAGGTGATCTCCATCAGCTCCCCGTCCCGGACCACTGCGACCCGACCCGTCTCAACCTCGTCGGCGGTCCAGGAGATCGGAGCGCCGGCCGCCATCGCTCGCCCGTTGCGCTCGCATGGCGTACGGATAGCTGCCGAACTTGACTTCCATGAGGCGAAACGTGGGCCCGACCCGACGGGTGAGGGCCTTCGTCCGGATCTCGTCGGCCAGGATCGCGCAAGCCTCCGCGCGCGTCGGCGCTGCGATGTGGATCCGCTCGAAGAAGTCGCAGTCTCCGGGGAACGAGTGGACCTTGCCCTGCGCGGCCGAACCGGACAGGGCCAGCGCGGTGAGCACGACAGGCGGGCGGTCCGGGAAGCCGACGATCTCGCCGATGGCCCGGAACCGGGCGAGATCCCGCGCCGTGAAGTCCAGCATCGAGACCCTGTGGCCATAGATGCCGCTGTCCACGTCGACCACCACGTCGCCGCCCAGTGACTCCGTCTCGAGGGCAGCCACCCACTGCGCCGCCTCGGCCTCGTCCAGCTCGACCCCCAGCCGTCGTGCGGACTCGATGACGCCGTCCAGCGCGGATCGTTCGTCCCGCTTCATCGTCATCGATGCTCCTCGTGTCGGCGGGACATCCGGCTCCGCCAGTCGTTCGCTAGTATCGGCCGCAGGGCCACCTCGGGTTCGCCCTGCGCCGCAAGGAGTCACGTGACCAGCGAGACCTGGATCAGCGTGGACGTCGAAACGTCCGGTCCCACCCCAGCCACAGGGAGCCTGCTCGCGATCGGCGCATGCCTGGTCCAATGCCCAGAAGAGGCGATCGAGCTGCTGCTGCGCCCGGACCCGGAGCTGCCGTGGGATACGGACGCCGAGGCGATCCACGGCCTGGGTCGTGACGATCTGCTGCGTGACGGCCTCGCGCCGGCGGTGGCGTTGGCCACATTCGAGGTCTGGCTCGGGCGGGTGGTCCCGCCGGGCGCTCGCCCGATCTTCGTCGCGCTCAACGCCCCATTTGACTGGATGTTCGTGGCCGATGCCGCGTGGCGTCACCTGGGACGCAACCCGTTCGGTGTCAGCGCGCTCGACCTCAAGGCGCTGTACATGGGCCGGCACCTGGATGACGTCGACCAGTGGCGTGACACGTCCCGTGTCCGGATGCTGGAGCGCTATCCAATCGAGCTTCCGCACACGCATCACGCGCTCGATGACGCACGCGAGCAGGCGGCCATCTGCCGGGCCCTGCTGACCGGAGCGAAAGCTCGCCCATCGACCTGACGCCGCGAGGCCGCCCGGGATCTCGACTGGTGCGAGGACCGAGCTCCTCAAGGGTGGCTCCGTGAGCTTGTGCCGGCCTCGACGAAGACGTTGATCTGGCCGTACCGGGGGTTTGCCCGCCCCGTCGGGCCGCCAACATGTGCCAGCCCGTCCAGCCTCTACGCTGTCGCGGGACCGCGGGCCCTGACCGTCGACAGGCTCTGACAGTGTCCTTGACTCACCCGGCTATGGTGGGTGAAATGGGCCAGCCGCCAACCGGTGCGTGCCCGTCCAAGCTCCGACAGCGGAGACCCGAGGAGGACCCCAATGCCCAGGAGCTACCGACGTGGTGTGCTGGCCGCGGTGACCGGATCCATGATGGCCATCCTGGTGGCCGGTACCGCAACGGCGGACACGCTCACCACGAATTGGCCCGGTTCCGGGATCAGCATGTGTCTGGGCGACGCGCAGACGTTCACCTACCAGGGCGTGCTCAGTCGATCCGTTTCGGCCCCGAACTACAGCGACGGCCAGACCGTGGCGTTCACAGTCGCGGTCTCCAGCGACGACCTCAGCCCGGTCGGCGGTTCGATGCCCGACAACACGATCGCCCTCCCGGCTGACTGGACGAGCCTGCCGTCGGGGACTGCGGCCTCGGATACCGTCACCATCCAGCTCGCGATCACGGCCACCAGGGTCGGGGTGGACGACTTCATCGTCGACGTCCTCGACGAGTCGCTGGATCCAAACCCGTTCGGGACGCTGATCCGGCTGACGATCGTCGACTGCGGCGGTGCGACCCCGACCCCGACCGCCAGCCCAACCCCGACCCCGACCGCCAGCCCGAGCCCGACCGCCAGCCCGACCCCGACCGCCAGCCCGACCGCCAGCCCGAGCCCGACCGCCAGCCCGACCGCCAGCCCCGGCCCGGTCGGCGGGGTTGCAGACGCGACTCTACCGCCAACCGATGCCCTCGCCGAGGCGTCGGACTCGTCCGGCGTCCCGTTGCCGCTGTCGTGGCTCGCCGTGATTGGGACCGGCCTGCTCGCTCTCGGGTTGCGGCGAGCCAGGATCCGTCGACCCGACTGATCGCCCAGGGCCGTCTGCGTCGGGCGGGCGGCGTCTCTTGCTCGATGCGCCAGGACTGGGCGGGCGCGCCCGGACGGTGTCGGGCGCGCACGAACCACGACAGGAATGAGGCGTAGCACGCGGCTGCAGGTGACGGCCGCGCACCTCGGATGGGTGCTCGTGCGGAAGCGTGGTTCAAGGCCCCGCGCGACCCGATGCGGCCGGTGGCCAGCTGTGCCTATGATTTCCATGCGGCAGACACGTTGCCGGGGAGGATGAGCGTGACCGAGCGTCGTCCAGGAGAAGACCGCAAGAGCAGGCAGCCGGGACCGGCCGCCCGCGGACCGCAAGAGGGCGCGCCGGAGGAGGATGCCGTCCTCGATCTCCAGGAGCTCGCCGGCAACCGTGCCGTGGCGGACCTGCTGGCCGGGACACGCGCCCCGCGGACAGCTCCGTCGACCGGCTTCCGGGTGCGTGATCGGCTGCGTGCCAACCGAGCGCCCGTGCAGGGTGCCGTGCAGCGCATACCCGGCATGTCCGCTCCGGACGAGAAGTTCGCCACCGGCGATGCGGACGCCTCGAAGACGAAGTCCGCCACAGGCGAAAAGGGCTGGGAGAATTCAGTGGGCGGCCAGAAGGCCTCCGGGGCGGCCGGTGCCAGCCCGATGCTCGCTGTCGGCAGCGCCGGGCCGGCCGTCGCGCGCCTCCAGGGGTTCCTCGGTGCCGCCGGCTTCGCGATCTCGCCCGATGGCATCTTCGGACCCCGGACGCGCGCCGCGGTCGTGGCCTTCCAGGCGAGCCGGGGCCTCGCCCCGGACGGAATTGTCGGTCCCAGGACATGGCGCGGCCTGCAGGGATCGGGCTCCACCGATGTGGCCGGCGCGCCCGGGGTGGTCGTTGCCACGGGCGAGATGACGCTCTCCGGGCCTGCCGCCGAGATGGAGAAGGGGCAGCTATCCGACAGCGGGGGCAACGAGGCGACGCTACCGGAAGACGCTGCCCCCATCAAGCAGGGCAAGTCCCCGGAGGGCAAGCTCCCGGAGTCATCGGAGTGGAAGTGAGCCTCCCTCGCCGTCGTTGGTCTCCAGGACGACGGGCATGCGCGGAGCCGCGCGGTTGAGCAACGACGAGGACATGATCCACGAGGTGGGCCGCCTCGATCGCCAGGTGGAGCGTGCCGGCGTCCGTACCCAGCGGCTCCTCAACCGGAGCTTCGAGCGCCTCTCGGAGCTGGAGGCGATTCTCCTCGGGCTCGTCGACCGCCTCGTGGCTGCTGGGGTGGTCGTTGAGGACGACCTCGTCGCAGCTGCCCGCCAGGTCGAGGCCGAAGCCGTGGCCCGGGGCGAGGGTACCGATCACCTGGTCACGCTCCGCGAGGATGTCCCCGGAGAGCCGGGCGAGCCCGTTGCGGTCGATTGCGCGGCGCGGATGCCCGTCTGCCATGCCGTGTGCTGCAAGCTGTCGGTGGCCCTCAGTGCCGCTGAGGTGGAGTCCGGAGGGCTGCGTTGGGACCTCGGCAACCCGTACCGCCTGCGCCGCGAGGCAGATGGGCGGTGCACCCACCAGGTGCGCGAGACGGGGTGGTGCGGCGTCTACGAGGACCGGCCCCTCCCCTGCCGCACCTACACGTGCGCAACCGACGGCCGGATCTGGAAGGACTTCGCGGCGATGGAGCTCAACGTTGAGTGGCTCGCCGCTCATCTCATGCCCGATGAACGCAGGTTCGTGCCGCCGCAGGCGCGGCCGCCGCGCTCGTTGCGGCTGGACCCGCCGCCGGCACTCGACGGGACGGACCCGGACCCGCGGCGGGACGCCTCCGCTTGAGCTCCCTGGGAACAGCGGCACGGCGTCCGAGTTGTCGGCGCCCGACCCCGCGGTGCTGACAGCCGACTACCGCCAAGCCGGACGTAACGTGTCGGGGAGCTGGGTCGCCAACGCGGCAGCTCTGCGCAGGCGCGTCTCTCTGGCGCGCCCGGAGGGCCTCAGGCGCTCCGGAACAACAACGCCTGACCGAGTGGCGCCAAGACAATATGCGCTCGCGTTTCGCCGCCGGGCATGAGGAACGTGCTCTTCAGTTCGCGCGGGCCGGGTCGGGGGCGGCGCAGACATCGGGGGCGGGCTGGCCTCTGCCCATCTGGCCGCGGGTCGCCCTAGTCGCCGAGGTGTTCGGTCCAGGCCTCATACATCTCGGCATAGCGGCCACCCTTGGCAACGAGTGCGTCGTGAGGACCGATTTCCACGATCCGACCCCCGTCTACGACGGCGACGCGATCGGCCCGCATCGCCGTCGACAGCCGGTGCGCGATGATGATCGCGGTCCGGCCCTCGAGGAGGGCGACGAGGCCGCCCTCGACCTGGGCTTCCGACTTGAGATCGAGATTCGACGTCGCCTCGTCCAGCACGAGGACTCGGGGTTCGGCCAGGAAGGCGCGGGCAAGGGCGATCAGCTGACGCTCGCCCGATGACAACGACACCCCTCGCTCGTGCACAGGGGTCTCGAGTCCCTGGGGAAGGTGCGCGATCAGCTCGGTCAGACCCACGCGCCGCACTGCTTCCAGCACCTCGGCGTCAGGCGCCTTGGGCCGCGCGAAGGCGATGTTGTCGCGCACGGTGCCGGCGAACAGGTACGGCTCCTGCGGCACCACGCCGAGCTGCCGTCGGAGCGATTGGAGGGTCGCGTCCCGCAGGTCATAGCCGTCGATGCTGACACTGCCTTCGGTCGGATCGTAGAAGCGAGTGACGAGTTTGGCGATGGTCGACTTGCCCGCGCCCGTGGGGCCGACGAACGACACGGTCTCGCCGGCTCGGATGTGCAGATCGACGCCGGTCAGGACGGGGACCTCAGGGTCGTAGCCGAATGACACCCCGACGAACTGGATGTCACCCTCGAGCGGTGGAAGCGGCGTGGCGTCGGCCAATTCTTCGACCGTCGGGTGGGTCGCCAGGAGCTCGTTGAGCTTCACGATGGCCGCCTGACCCTGCTGGTAGACGTTGTATTGCATGGCCAGCTGCTGGATCGGTTGAAAGAACGAATTGAGATACAGGATGAACGCGGTCAGCGCCCCGACCGAGAGCTCGCCCGACTGGACCATCAGCCCGCCGATCAGCAGGAGCAGAGCCTGACCGAGGATCCCCACGAACTCGGTGGACGCACCGAACGTCGCGACGATTCTGGCCGTCTCGTCGTTGCGGTCACGGTATTCGCCCACGACGTTGCGGTGGTGGAGCACGTTGTGACGCTGACGGTTGAAACCGGCGATGACGCGTACGCCCTGGAGACTCTCCGACACGTCGGACAAGACTGCGGCGATCCCATCGCGTACCCGCAGGTAGCCCCGGTTGGATGCCGACCGGAACCAGAGCGACAGACCGACCAGCAGGGGCACGATCCCGAAGAGCGTGATGATCGCCAGTTGGACGTTCATGGCGAACAGCACGGTCGTCACGAAGATCATCGTGAGTGCCTGGACAACGAACTGGACGAGACCGTCCTGCAGCAATTGCTGGAGTGCCTCGATGTCGCTCGTCATCCGGGTCATCGTCACGCCGGCTTTCTCGGTCGTGAAGTGGTCCAGTGAGAGCCGCTGGAGGTGGGCGAATACCCGCACCCGAAGCTCGAAGGTGACGCGGGCTGCGATCCGGCCAGTCAGCATGACGCGGAAGGCGCCGGCGAGGGCCGAGAGGACGACGGCGAGCGATGCGGCGATCGCGACCGCGACCACGACGTTCCAGTCGCCTGCCTGGATGCCCTGGTCGATCCCGATCGCACTCAGGAGCGGGCCCAGCTGAATCGAGATCGCTTCGATCACGACGAGGAAGAGTGAGACGACGAGGAGCCGCCGATGCGGGCGGAGCATCCCTCCAAGGCTGACGCCGGACGCGATCATCCGGTGTGAGAACGGCATGTCCGGGTCCGGCCAGAAGGGCTCCTCGGCCATGACCTCGCCGACCCGGCGCTGCATCTCGGGCGGGATGCCGGCGAAGGGCAGGCCGGCGCTCGTGCTTGCCGCGCCGCCGCCCCGGCCGAAGCCGCCGCCTCCCCAGGCCATCAGCGGACGCCCCGGCGCGACGTCAGCTCGGGGTCGAGGTCGGCAAGCTCGCCGACGTCGGCGTCGAGATCACGGCTGTGTTCGACATCCTCGTCGATCGCGTGAACGAGCAGGCGCTGGTCTGTCTGCCCAGACACGCCACGCTCGGCCTCGCGCTCCTGCGCCCGGCGGCGAGCGTCCGTATCCGTCTGGGCCAGGACTTCCACGTAGCGGGGTTCAGCGGCCAGCAATTCGGCGTGCGTCCCTTCGGCGATGACGCGTCCGTCCTCCATGAGGGCGATGCGGTCGGCGAGGCTGATCGTCGACAGCCGGTGCGCGATGATGAGCGTTGTCCGTCCCGCCATCAGCGTGCGCAGAGCGCTGTGGATCTGCTGCTCGACCTGAACGTCGATCGCCGACGTCGCGTCGTCGAGCACGAGAATCGGCGGGTTCACGACGAGCGTGCGAGCAATGGCAATCCGCTGACGCTGGCCGCCGGAAAGCGTGAAGCCTCGCTCGCCGACCACCGTGTCGTAGCCATCCGGGAGCCCGCGGATGAACGGATCGGCGCCCGCGGCCCGCGCAGCGGCGGCGACGTCGTCGAGGGACGCGTCCGGGCGGCCGTACGCGATGTTGTCGCGGATCGACGCGGAAAAGAGGAACGGTTCATCGAGGACCATCCCGATGTTGTGTCGCAGGCTCGGCAGGGTGAGGTCGCGCACGTCCCGGCCGTCGATGCGGACGGCGCCGGCGGTCACGTCATAGAGGCGCGCAAGCAGGCGGACGGCCGTCGATTTGCCGGCTCCCGTGCGCCCGACGATCGCAACCGTCTCGCCCGGCCTGACGTGCAGGTCAAAGCCGCTGAGAACCTGCGCCCCGGTGGAGTAGGCGAACGAGACGTCGTCGAAGCGAACGTCGCCGGCACACTCGACGAGGTCGACGGCACCCGGCCGGTCGACGACCGTGGCCTGCTCGTCGAGCAGCTCGTAGATTCGCTGGGCCGACGCTGCGGCGCGCTGACCCATCATCAGGATCATTCCGAGCTGACGGAACGGTGGCTGCAGCATGAGGACATAGGCGTTGAAGGCGACGATGTCGCCGACCGTGGCTTCGCCTCTGATCGCCAGAAACCCGCCGTAGAGCAGCACGAGGGCCTGGCCCAGACGGGGCAGGTTCTCGATCACCGGTGCCCAGCGCGCGCGGATGTCCGCGTCCTTCACGTACGACCACTCGACCCGCCTGGCAGAAGCCGTGAGCTTGTCGAGCTGATCCTTCTCGGCTGCGAACGACTTGACCACGCGCACGCCGCCGACGTTCTCGTCGACGACCGTCGCGACCTCGGCCAGTCGCGCCTGAGTCAACCACGCGACCGGGAACATATAACGGCGCATCCGCACCGCCACGACGACGACGAACGGAATCGTGGACATGGCGACGAGCGCGAGGGGCACGTTGATCGAAAGCATGAGGGCGAATGCCAGGACAGCCACACCGCACTGGACAAGGACCGTCGGGGCCATCGCGAGATACATCTGCACCTGCCGGATATCGGAGTTTCCGCGGGAGATGAGCTGCCCCGACTGCACGCGATCGTAGAACTGGAAGGACATCCGGCTGAGGTGCTCGTAGATGATGTTGCGCAGGTCGGACTCGATCCGGTATGCCACCTTGAGCATGTATCGCCGGGACGCGTAGTTGAGCGCGAGGCGGAAGCAGGCGAGGATCACGATCGCCTCGACGAACGGGGTGAGATCCTCGCCCTTGCCCAGGCCGTCGTCGATCGCCTGGCGCACCTCGTTCGGGATCAGCACCTGGACGACCAGACCCAGGAACGACGCGATGAGCGACAGGCTGAAGATCCACTTGTGGGAGAGCGCGACCGGGAGAATGCGTCCGAGCCACGATCCTCCGCTGTTCGGTTTGATGTTGGCGCGCGGCGGCGGATACCGTGGGGTGACTCCGATCGGGACGAAAGGGGATGACGCGTCTGACCCCGAACGCTCCCATGCTCGAGGGACCGCCAGGCGCGGGGCGCCCGCCGTTGACTGGGCCTGCGGCCGTCATCGGTCGCTGGGCCGGGTCTTGGCCTCAAGCCGCGCATCGCGGTGGGCGTCCAGGCCGATGTGCCAGGACTCCAGGTTCGCCATCGCGATGTCCGAGGGTGTCCCGTCCAGGTGGGCCGCGATGGCGAGCAGGCGGTCATGAACCGATCGGTCCGCGTCCATCAACAGACGACTGTCCGACGACCGTCAGCTCAAGGTTCAGGCGCCGCCGATCATCCGGATCGTGCTTGCGGAGAACGAGACCGCGTCCGACCAGACCGTCGACGACGGAGGTCACGCTGGGCGGGCTGACCGCCAGACGACTCGCCAATGACGACGAAACCGATGACCCCTCCGCGAGCAGGGCGAGGATCCGGTATTGCGGCAGGGACAGATCAAGCGGTTCGAGCCCGCGCTCAAGCTGCCTGGCCAGCCGGGCGATCGCCTGGCCAGCGGTCCGGCGGGATCGGAGCTGGATGGGCTCGGGATCGGGACCGGTCTCACCGCGCTCGCTCCGGGCATCTTTAGGACCACTCACTGTGCGGTACTCACATCATTAGGGTAGCGCACGATGGCAGGTCGTCAGGGCATGCGCATCGGAGTTGCTGCCAGTGCGCCGTCGTCGATGGCCGACCCGGGCGTCCCGGTCGGCGGCCGCCAGGCTCAGGCGGGCCGCGGTGTCTCGAAGACAAGGGCCTCGATGGGCGCGTGCGAACAACGATGCAGCGCGCGACCGTGTGGCGCCGCCGGGACTCGACCCGGGCATTTGCGACGGATGCCTCTCAGCCGAGCTGGCCCGTCCGCTCCGCGGCCGCCGCAGCTTCGTAACGGGACAGAGCGCCCAGCTTGGCCATGGCGTTCGAGACATGGACGCTGGCGGTCTTCTCGCTGATGAACAGGCGATCACCGATCTCTCGGTTGGTGTGCCCTTCGGCGACGAGGCGCAGGACATCGCGCTCACGAGCAGTCAGCGATGATCGGGCGGCCTCCGTCGCCTGGGGGTCCGAAGCCCCCGGCGGCGGTACGTCGGGATCCGGCGCGAGCTCGATCCTGGCGTGCCGGGCGACCGACTCGATCTCGTTGCGAAGCGGCACGGCGCCAAGGGCGATCGTCGCCTCGTGTGCCCCTCGCAGGACACGCGTGACCTCGGCACGATCGCCATCGGTCGCGAGCAGCGCCTCGGCGAGCCGGAGCTCCGCGTATGCGGTCCCGTACGGATGCGAGAGCGCGCGCCACTTGCTGACCGCCCTGCGCCACGGGTCAGGGTCGGGGTTGCGTTCGAGGCGTTGCAGCTCACCTTCGGCGGTCGCGAGCGTCGCTTCACAGAACGCACCCGCTCCGCCGTCGGCCCGGCCATCCTCGACGATCTCCCGCAACTGCTCGAGCCAATCGTGGCCGAGTCTGCCCGCGTCATCGGCCGCCGCGCGACGCCGACGCCTGCGGGCCATCAGCGCGTGATCTGCGGCGGCCCCGATCCCGGTGCCGAGGAGTAGCCACACCGGAGCGACGAGCTCCGAGCTCCGGCGCTGGGTCTCGGCTTCATCGATGCCGGCCAGAACGCCGTCGAAATTGCCTGCGGCACGCTCGACGAAGATCTCCGCCTCGAGTCTCCACAGCGGGCTGTTCCACAGGTCGGACGTGCTCAGTGCCCCGCGTGCGGCGTCGAGGTGGCCGCGGATGGACTCGACCTTCGCGATCACCGTCCACATGCCCAGGTATCGATGCTCACCGACCGTTCGCGCGAACCGCTCGGCGTCATAAAGGCGACCCAGCTCGAGTGCCGCGTGGGCTTCGTTTGCCAGGTACCACCGGCCGTATCGTCGCTCGACTCCGTACCGAATCGCCGCCCGTCCCGCATCGGCCGCGAGCTGCGCGCTGTCCTCGAAACGCCCCACGTGCCACAGCGCCCAGCAAGCCGAGATCTCCGACTCCAATGATCTGACAGTGCCATCGAACCCCGGTGACAGCCCGGCAGCGGCGTCGACCAGCGCCTCGGCCCGGCCTGCCCGGCCTGCGGTTGCCAGTCCGGCCGCGGCGTCGCGTGCGGCCACGGCCCAAACGAACTCGTCCTCGAGGGTCCTGGCGCTCGCCATTGCCCGCTCATCCAACTCGATGCACTCGCGCAGGTGCCCAGTGGACCAACGCTCGTCGGACACGACGAGGAGCGCATCCACCTGGAGCCTCGATGGCTGGAGTCCATCGACCAGGCCATGCAGTCGCCTGGCGGTGGTCCACGCGGTGTCGAACGCCTCGGCAGCGAACGCGACCTGGTAGGTATCGATGAGGAGCTCGGCCAGGCGTTCGGCGGATACCGACGATTCGAGCTCAGCCAGGGCTTCCTGCGTGTGCGCGAGGGCGGGGCCCGTTCGACCGGAGTTGGCCGCCATCTGTCCGGCGAGGGCAAGCAGCTCACCGTGGTTGATGCCGGCCCGGGCCTCGGCATCCTCGACGCGCGGCCACAGCTCGAGCGCCCGCTCCGCATGCCCGAGCGCCTCGCGGAACGCGCTGGCATCGGCGAGCGCGTGCACGGCGCGGACCGCCGCGCTGAGCGCCCGCGGCTGATCGCCCGCGTGGTACGTATGGACCGCGAGGTCCGCAACCAGGGCCGGCTCGTCCCCCGAGTTGCGTGCCAGAGCGTCGGCGAGATGGTCCGCGAGCCGGGCATGGAGGCGGACCCGCTCGGCCGGTAGCAGCTCCTCGTACGCCGCCTCGCGAAGCAGCGCATGGCGGAATCCATACGTCGGCTCGACGGCCCCATCAGAGGACACGAGGGCGCGGGCGTCGATCGCGTCGCGGAGCGCGGGGAGCAGCGCGGTCTCGTCGAGGCCCGCAACGGCAGCGAGCCGGTCGAGCGTGAACCGCCCGCCGATCACCGCCGCAGCCCGCACCAGCGAGACGGACCCGTCCGGGAGGGCGGCCAGACTCTGTCCGACGATGTCGCGGACGGAACCTGGAACCGTGCCGCCGGCTGCCTCCGCGGCGAGGAGCTCCTCGATGTAGAAGGGCAGTCCGTCGGACCGCTCAACCACGCGGTCCACGCTATCAGCCGGCGGTCGGTGCCCGAGGATCGCGGTCGCCTGCTCGATGATCTCCTCGCGATCGAACGGGGCCACGTCGAGCCGTTCAACCCCGGGCAGTCGCTCAAGCTCCGAGAGCAGCGGCATCAGCGGGTGCCGTCGATGTAGCTCGTCGCTTCGCAACGTGGCCACGATGAGCAGGCGCTCATCGCGGATGTTACGCAGCAGGAAGCGCACCAGATCCCGGGTCGAGCCGTCAGCCCAATGGATGTCCTCGAGCACCAGCAGCACCGGCGATGCTGCCGACAGCCGCCCCAGGACGTCGATGATCGCATCGAACAGGCGGGCCTGGCGGCGCGCCTGGTCCGCGAGACTGACCAGCTCGGCTTCTGCGTGCACGATCGTTCGGAGATCAGGAACGAGCCCGGCGAGGGTCTGCGCTGATGAACCGAACGCGGCCGCAACGGCTCCTTCGGCCTCAAGGCCCAGGGCCCTGGTGAGCCCCTTCAACGCCTCCGCGAACGGCGCGAATGGGAGGCCGCCTTCGCCCAGGTCGAGGCAGCCGCCGACGAGCGTGCGAGCCCCACCGGCAGATGCACGGGCAAGGAGCTCGGCGATCAGCCGGCTCTTGCCGACGCCCGCCTCACCCGCAACGAGGACGAGGGACGGCCGACCGGACGCAGCCGCTTCAAGCGCCGACTCGAGGCGCTCGAGCTCAGGCCGCCGACCGACGAAGATCGGGCTGCTGGTACGCCGACTCACGCGCTCCATCATGGGTACCGCGTCCATGCCGGACAAGGCGGGCTGGCGAGCGGGCGATCCAGGCGCGACGAGTGGGGACCCGACTGGGGTCCCCACTCGTCCCATCCGACCGGACTGCGGCTTTGCAGGGCACGGATTGGCCCCATCCGATTCGCACCAGCGCCAGCGGCCACCACGCTCCGGTTGCCTACCCGTCGCCCCCCTCCAGCGGCGCGACCTGGTGCGGCAGCCCGCCGCCGAAGCGGGAAGTGGCCGGGATGATCGAGGCGTTCAGGGCGGCAACATCGCCACCCTCCAGCGGTGCGACCTGGTGCGGCAGCCCGCCGCCGAAGCGGGAAGTGGCCGGGGCATTCTCGGCCACGATGGCGTCGCGCAGCCCATCCAGGGGAGCGACCTGGTGCGGCACGCCGGTGATGCCGGAGCTGGAGGGGGCTGATCCGACGACCAGGAAGATCTCGTTCACGGTCTCCAGCGGAGCGACCTGGTGCGGCAGGCCGCCGGTGACGCGGGTGCTGGGCGGGGTGATCTGCTGGACGAACGACACCGGGCTCGGCGAATGGTTCGTCGCAGACGCGGCGAGAACCGTGCCTGCGAGGATGACCCCAAGGGTCAGCGCTCGCACCGGGGTATGCATGGACTTGCGTGCGGTGGGACGCTTCACGTCAGTTCCTTTCGTGCTCGGCACCAGTGCCGGACCCGTTCGAGTTGACCGATCACCGGAGGCTCGGGTTCAACGGAGATCACGATGGGACTAAGGGGTCAAGGGACGGAATTGGCAGGACCCTTAGTCGGGACCCGGCTGGCGCCTCGGTCGCACGGCAACAGCTCCGCAGCTCCTGCGGCTCACGCACGCCGGCACGTCCGACCGGGGACCGTGGCGGCCGGTGGCGGCCGCGCGGCCGGGTGCATGACGAACGCGTCGGCCGCCTCCCTCGACCGGCTCCGGTCGACCCGCCGGTTCCGGATCCACGAGTGGCCCCGTCCGCCCCACTGCGGATCGGTTGCGGACGATCCCGGAGGCTGGGGCTCAACAGGGAACGCGTCGTAACGGTTCCCGAACTGCGATCCACGAGCATCCGGATGGATCTTGGTCGGCCCCTGGCATCCACAGGGTTGCCCGGGGCGCGTCCCAAGCACATGGAAGGGTTGACCGTGGCCATTCGGACCGTCGCTCTCGCTGCCGCCACCGCATCGACATCAGCCGGGATCCTCGGGTTGCTGATCCCCGATCTGCTTGCCTCCGCGGCCGGGATCGACCCTGATGCGGTAGTCACAACCGTCATTCGGCTGGCGTGCGCCGCGTACCTCGGGTACGGGCTTCTCGCCTGGTTGGCGCGGAACGTGACCGACGTCCTGGCATGGCGGGCGATCGCGATCGCGAATGTCGTCTCCTGGGGGCTCAGCGCGTGCGCGCTGGCGATCGGACTGAGCTCGGGTGTCGGAGCCGCCTGGACCTGGTTCCTCGTGGCGATCCAGGTCGTCTTCGCCGTCGCCTGGGCGTCAGCCCTCGTCCGCACGCGAACGTCCGCATCGCATCTCGCCTGAGCAGCCCCGTGGCGAAGCCTGGTCACGTGGGCACTGCGAGGGCTACGCGGATGGACTCCTGCGTCCTGCCAATCCACGAAGGGCTATGTCCCGAGGCTCCGACATGACGGAATCTGGCTCGATCCTGCTCTTCCTCCACTTGCTCGGTGGTGCGTCGTGGCTTGGTGCTTCGGTCTTCGCCAACCTGGTTCTCGTCCCGTACGTCGGACGACGACCAGCAGCCGAGCGCCCCAAGCTCGTGCAACGCCTGATCCTTGCGCCTGAGAAGTTGTTCATCGGGTCGGCGCTGCTGGCCGGGATCACCGGTCTGCTGCTCGGCGTCACGAGCGGACGAATCCGGGGTCCCGGCGACGTGAGCACGCCGTTCGGGATGTTCTGGCTCGCGTCCATTCTGGTGGCGATCGCGGTCTTCGCGACCGGCGGCCTCGTGACGAGTCGAGCCGCGGCACGGGTCGCCGGCAGGGCTGCCGCGGGCGGCGGCAGCGCTCCGGAAGACGGGGGCGAGGCCACGTTCCGCAGGCTGAGGGTCGGGTTCGCCGCGGAGCTGGCGGGGATCGTATCGATCCTGGCGTTGATGGTCGCGCTCGGCCGGTCGTAGGATCGGAGAGGCTGGCATGCCCGGAGGGCATGGGGCGCGCAGGAACAACACGATCGACCTGGCCGGTCTGTCCCGGGTTGTCCTGTGCAGCATATGTGGGCCGCGACGAACCACGTGGAGGTCTGGGTCCGCCGCGAGACCTGAGGGCCCGCGTAGCTGGAGCGCTGCCGCGCCCGAGCGGGTCGGGCGCGCAGGAAGAATGCACAGCCGGCTAGAGGCGCATCGACGTCGTTCCTGCGGGCTCCTCTTCCGCCTCCGCCATTCCGAGCGATTGCCAGAACTCTGGGTTGCCGGACATCGCCCTGCGGGTCGTGATCGGGAACACTGCCTTGCCGGCCTCGCGGATTGCGGCGATCGTCAGACGCATAAGCGTGACTCGCTTCTCGAGGACCTCGGCGAGCGGTGTCAGGGCCGCCACGCGCGCCGCCCGGTCGTCCGCCGCCGTCCATGCCTCGCGCAGCTCCGCGATCTTGGGGTCGAGCGCCGCCTGGCCCTTGTCGTCAGCCGTCGCCTGCGCGATCCAGCTCTTTGCGATCGCGATCTGGATCTGGGCGACCTTTGAGTCCGCGCCGACCTTGAGCGCGGTCGAGCCCTTGCTGCCGATGGCGTCGCCGAGCGCCCGCGAGGAGGTTCGGATCTGCGATCGCAACGCCCCAGCCGAGACCTCTGCCGCATGGATTCGATGGTGGAGCTTCGCGGTCTCGCGGTCCGCCTTCTGCGTCGCCGGTCCGCCCTTCGCGCCGTCCGGCTGGCTCCGCATGGCAATGGCCTGCGCGTTTCGCCGGACTCGCTGGAACTCCGCGATGTGCCGGTCGATCAGCGCGAGCTGTTGCTTGCGCAGCCCATCGGGAAGGTCCGTGTAGCGCTTCGGGTCGGCAACCGCGGCTCGCCGCTGCCGCAGCCGGGCGAGCGCCGCGCCGGTTGCGCGGATGACGTCGTCGGCCTTGGGAGCCTTGGCGGTCAGGGCCTTGGCCAGGGCCTTGCGTTGCTCGCGGAGCTTCTGGCGACCCGAGGGGCCCGGGAAGTTCGCGTCGCCCTTGAGCTCGAGATCCCAGGCCTTGTTCGACAGCCCGACCTGGCCGCCGAGCATCTGCGCGCCGTTCTGCTTCACGAGCTCGGCGTAGACCGTCATCTTGGCGTCGAGCGTCTTCGCCTGGCGGAGCGCTGGGTTCACTGCCTCGAGCGCGTGGATCGCCGCCATGGGCACCGGCGCGCTGAGCGTCCATTGACCGGACGGCTTGGCGTCGCCGTCCCCCGAGTCCTGGAAGATCTTGCGGAACTCGTCGCGGCTGAACGATCCGGCTTCGCCGGAGACGTTCAACACGGCCCGGGCGGCGGCTTCCTTGTCGTTCTCCTGGCTGCGGACGATCTGGGCGTTCGAGTGCTCCGCCTTGTCGCCCAGGAACTTCAAGACCCTCCCGGGGTCCTGGTCGTGCGACTGCTTGCCGCCGTACTGCTCGTGCCTCCCGCTGTCGTCTTCGACCCGGTTTTGCCAGGTCGTGCCCGTCCAATCGGCCGCCCCGCCGAGCATCGCGTACTTGTCGTGGTCCTCCTGCGTGTTGAGCGTGCGCACGCTGACCCGTCTCGATCCCGCTGCGGGCGGAAGCGGGATGGCGACGAATTGCAGGAACGCGTTCACTCCATCCTTCGACGCCAGGTCGAAGGCGTAGGTGATCGCGAACAGCGAGCTGTCGGAGGAGCCCTTCTCGTTCGTCAGCCCGCCGCTGATGCCCCAGTCACTGCCCTCGGACCCGGTGATCGTGTACGTGACGTGGACCATGCTGGTGGCGGCATGGAAGACCGACAGCTCGTGCGCGGACGTCGTCTGGCCGCTCTTGGAGAGGGTGGCGCCGAACGTTCCCGAGACGCTCCCCGACTTCGTGCGGGACGACCCGATCCCGCGCGACTCACCGATCGGGATCGCCAGTGCGCCCGGGATCGTCGTCACGGGGAAGAATCCGAGGCTGCCGTCCTTGGCGATCCGCTTGGCGGCGTTCTCCTTGAACGCCTTTGCCTGCTGCTCGCTGGCGAACCGGCGGGACCCCGTCCTGCTGTCGGCGTCCGTGACGCTCCCGCTGGCACCGAACCCGACGCCACCGGCCTCCCCGCTGGCACCGCCCCCGACCGAGCTGGTGTCGGCCACGACGAAGCGGACCTCCCAGACGCCCGGAGATACCTCCTCGGGGTCCTCAGCGGTGACGCTGTGGCCGCCGCTCACCGTGACCGACGCGCCGTAGCCACCCTTGGACTTCACCCCCCCGGTCAGCGACGCAGACGAGTTGCCCTTGTCGTCGGCCGAGAAGGCCGCGCTCCCGGCGACCTCGTGACCGCCGCGCGTGCCGTAGCTCTTGCCGAACTCGCCGGCGATGCTGTGCGGGTCGACCGTCACCGAGCCCGTCGCCGCCGACGACGTCTTGACCGGGGTCCCGTCCGGCTTCGTGCCGTGCACGACCTCGCGCTTCCGCTCGCCGCCCATCTTGAGCTTTCCTTCACCGGTGAGGCCGCCCGTGACGTGCCTGGAGTCCGTCACTGCGAACGAGTCGCCGATCTTGGTCGCCTGCGAGCGGCCGTACTGCGCGCCGACGACGTTGCCGCCGACCCCGAACCCGGCCCCGGCCGTACGCTCGCGACGGTGGATGAGCTCGCCGTCAGATGTCTCCTCGCCGGTCGTGACCATCCCGAGCTCGCGCTTGCGATCGCGCGTCATCGTCTGGTCGCCCTGCTGGGTCACTGTCGAGGTGTAGCTCCGACCAGCAGACGACTCGTCGTACGTCGCGCCGGGCAGCCCGACGGTCTTCGCCGCCGTCGCCGCTGCAGACGGGCCGGATGCACCGCCGGTCGGGTTCGACGGCGTCGCCGAACCGGCGGATGCCGGCCCAGCGCCGATCGGGGTCGTGGCCCCGGTGGGCGTCGCCCCTCCTGCCGGCGAGCTACCCGCTGGCGAGCCGCTGGCGCCCCCCTGACCGGCTCCCGGCCCGTGACCCAAGCCGCCATCGGCCGAGTAGCTCGGCAGCTCCGTGGCCGGGCCCCGGTGGTCGGGCGATACGGCGATCTGATTGCCGACCCGGAAGGCTTTCGGATACGAATCGCCCGTGCCGTCGTCGAGGTCGTACATCTGCTCGTGCCAGTCGTGGCTGGGGCTCCGGATCACCGAGGCGGGATCAGCCTGAAACGCTGCCTCGACCTCGGCGTCGGTGACCGGCCGCGCGTTGTCCCAGTGCTCGGGCCGTCCGACGCGCCTGGCCGGTCGGTCGCCGGCTCCTCCGCCGCGAGCCGGCGGCGCCACGGAGGCGACCGTTGCCGAGCCGGGAAGCTGGTCCTTGGGCACGATCTGGGGGGGCGGCATGGTGGCCGGCCCGCCCGCCCCGCCCAGACCGACGTCGCCGGTGGCGGCGTACTGGGGGAGCGTCGTGGCGGGTCCCGGGTAGTCAGGGTGGACGGCGATCTGATCACCGACCCGGAACGCCTGCGGGATGCCGCCGGTGCCCTTGTCGAGGACGTAGATCTCGTTGTGCCAGGACGTGGTCGGGCTGCGGATCACGCTGCCCGGATTGCGCTCGAACGCTGCCGCCACGTCCGCGTCGGAAACCGGTACGGCCTGACTCCGGAGCGGGGCATTTCGGTCGAACGCGGGAGCCGGGTTCCCCCCGCCCGGGACCGTGGCGGCGAGGGCGTCGGGCGTGGCGACAGTGGGCGCCGCAGCCTGGGGCGTCGGCACTGCCCCCGGCAGCGTCGCGCCAAGGGCCGCGGGAGACCGGTCCTTCGGGCGCTCGTCCGGGGCACGTTGCACAGCACCGGCGGCCGACGCTGACGCCGCGGCCCGCTGCGCCATGCCGGGATGACCTGGTGCTCGATGCAATGCGCTGCCCTGAGCCGAACCGTGAGCCGGCGAGGCGAAGGCGCGACCCGGCTCGTTGCGAGAACCGAGGATCAGGCCCGCGACCGCCCGATTGCCGGCCGTACGCTGGAGTTCCAGCGCTGACTGGAGCTCCAGGGTTGGCTGAAGCTCAGACGTGCCCGAACCTCGGGCGGCTGCGGTGTCGGTCGCCGGCGACCCGAACCCACGCGGGGCCGCACCCGGCTTCGAGCCCCGCGTCTTCACTGCATGGGACGCTTGTACGCGCACGAGGGGGACCGTCACACGGCGGCCGCTCGCGCGGCAGCGACCCTGGGACAGACTCCGATGCAGCAACGCCTGCCCGAACGGGAACGACGCGATGCCCGATCGGGCAGTCTGACCATGGGCGAGCGGCACGCCGCCGGGCTGGGACTCGAGGCCATCCCAGTGTGTCAGGACGGTCGCCTCTCGATGCGGGGTGCCCGTTCGCGACGCGTGGCACTTCAGGGCATTCGCGTGCCATCGGAGACTTCCGGTGCCGGCTTGGTCGCGATTCCGAACCTGGGGCACGCCTGCGGCATCAGGTTCAGTGAAGGCAGCGCGGGGGCAGAGCCCGCGGTGGGGTCCACCAAGGCGGTCGGGTCCACCGAGCGGTTGGGATCCTACGGGCGCAGGAAGAGGTCTTCGGCAAGATGTTCAGACGAGGCGGGATGTCGGCGGGGGTATCCCCGGTGGCCCGCACCCGCGAGTCGGCCTCCAGTCCCGCTGCCGTGACGGCGCCAGACCCGCTCGTCCTGGAGCGCCGGTCTGCCCTTATCGCCCACGTCGAGCAGGCCCGCGCCGGCGACAGTCACGCCTTCGAGGTGCTTGTCGAGCAACGACTTCACCATACCTACCGGACGGCCTGCGCCATCCTGGGCAACGAGGCTGATGGTCACGACGCGACCCAGGAGGCCTTCTTCCAGGCTTGGCGCAACCTGCCACGACTGCGGGATCCTGCCAGCTTCGACGCCTGGTTCGGCCGGATCATCGTGAATGCCTGCCGCCAGGTCCTGCGCAGCAGACGCCGCCGCTCGTTGCGGGAGATCCCGACCACCGATCTGTTCGATCCACTCGAAGGCGTGGAGACGAGGGCTCCCGCACCCGATGAGCAGGCGGCCTCGAGCGATGCGCTCGAGCGGGCTTTCGAGCGACTGTCGATCCACCAGCGGTCGATCCTCGTCCGCCACCACCTGGAGCACCAGGCCCTGGCCGAGATCGCCTCCGACCTCGGCATTGCGACCGGCGCGGCAAAGTCACGCCTTCATGCGGCACGTCAGGCTCTCGAGCGAGCGCTGGAGGTCGAGCTGCGATGAGCACCCAGCCAATCCTGACCGACGCGATGCTCGAGACCATGCTCGTGCGCCGCGCCGACCACCCCACCCCGACCGGCCTTGCCGAGACGATCACCCGGACCGTGGCCGAGACCCCCCAGGTGGCACGGCCCTGGTGGACGCTGCTGCTGCCGCCAGCCCGCCAGGTTCCGGTCCAGCGTCTGGTCTGGATCGTGGCCCTCGTCGGGATGCTTCTCGCGGCCACCGCCTCGGCTGCCTTCGTCGGTTCCGAGCTGCTCCGCAGCGTCAGAGAGCTCGCCGTCCTGCCGGCGCCGACCGCCGAGGCGACCGCGAGCGCAGCGCCGTCGATCGCGACGGGCGATGTAGCCCGGCACCCAGCCGGACTCCAGGCCACCGGCGTCATCACGCCGTCCGGGCAAGTGGTCTCGCTCCCGAGCACTTCGGCTCTCGCTGTCGGGTCCGACGGCAGCGCCTGGGTCCTCTTCTCGAGCGGGCTTCTGCGGGTCGACCCGGACGGTTCGGTCCGCGAGTGGTCGCTTGCCGACGACGCGGCGTTTGGTGCGGCCCACGGACTTGCACCATCGCGGTTCGGCGGCGTCTGGATGTTCGATGCCACGACGCTCCGTCTCTTTGACGGTGAGACCTTCACCGATGTCGTGGAGGCCCCACCTGGGGTCTCGGGCCCGGGCTCTGTGATGGATGCCACGGAGGGGCCGGACGGGCAGCTGTGGGTGACCACGGAACAGGGCGTCTTCCATCGCGGCGGCGCCGCGTGGACGAGCCTGCCCTGGACCTTCGATGCCCTCCCCGGGGAGATCGGTTTCGACGCGCGCGGGCGGGTGTGGGTGGGTCTGTACAAGTACCCGGGCCCCGCCGGGGCCGGCGTTGCGATGCACGACGAAGGCGGCTGGAGTGACCCGCAGGCTGGGAGCCCGGTCCGCTCGATGGTCCGCTCAATCGCCTCGTCCGCGGACGGATCCATGTGGTTCGGAACCGAGAGTGGGCTGGCCCGGTTCGATGGCAGCGCGTGGACCGGAGAGCTCCCCTTCGGGTCGCAAGAGAGTCTTATCTCCTCCGTCTCGGTCGGTCCCGCCGGTTCCGTCTGGGTCGTCTCGTCCGAGGGCTCGGGTGTGCCTCGGATCGCCGTGCTCAAGGGCGCGACGTGGCAGGAGCTCGACCTCCCATCCGATATCGAGAACTCTGGCGGGTGGGCGCTCGTGGGCGCTGCTGGCGATGGCGTCGTCTTCGCCTCGGACGGTGGCGTTCTTCGCCTCACCGGCGAAGATTGGACTCGCATCTGGCCCGAGGTCTCACCGGCCGGCCCCCGCTGGGTCTGGGCAATCGCTGCAGTCTCAGCCGAGGATGTGTTGGCGGGCAGCTACTCCGACGGCGGTCCCGCCGGGGTCTGGAGGCTTCGTGCCGGGGCCTGGGAGCGCGATGCGGCCCCAGGGTCACCGGCGTCGCCGGTTCGATCGCTCGCGTTCGGGCCGGACGGGTCGCTGTGGGCCGGGGGAGATGGCTGGGTCAAGGTCTTCCGTGACGGGGCATGGATGAGCGTGCTCGACGGCGCCGACTTTGGTGTCTTCCAGATCGTTCCGGCGGTTGATGGCACCGTGTGGGTGGCTGCCGGGTTCGGCGGCGTCGTCGCCCTGAGGCCCGACGGATCGACATGGCGTCCCGACAGTCTCGACAAAGCTCCGCGGGACTTCGTGACCTCCGTCGCGGTCGGTAGCGATGGGATGATCTGGGCCGGATCGTACGCATTTTCGTGCGGGGAGGTTCTCAGCGGGCCGACCGACTGCAATGGCGCCGGCCTGGCGCGGTTCGACGGTCAGAGGTGGACCATCGAGCACCCGCTTGGTGTGCCGTCACCCGAGGACGGTGAGCTCGAGGTCAACGATCTGCTCGTGGCATCGGACGGCTCGCTCTGGGTGGCGGGCGAGGAGCGGGGTGGGTCCGTCAGGTCCTTCGTCGCGAGGTTCGCTGACGGCGCCTGGACCATCCTGCTCGACACGGCCTCACCTGTGATGGCCCTCGCCGAGCACCCTGACGGCTCCATCCTCGCTGCCGGGCCCGGCATCTGGACGTTCCGCGGCGGCGAGTGGACCCAGGAGCTCGGGGACGTGTCCTTCGGGCAGCTATCCGTTGCGCCCGACGGGTCGGTCTGGGTCTCGGGCCTGAACCACGTGGTGTCCCGCATTCGCTAGCAACCGGGCATCCCGGTAAGGAGAATGTGATGAAGCTGCTCCTCTTCCGCGTCTCGGTCGCCGCCGCCGTGACGCTCCTTGCAGCCTGCCAGGCTTCCGGCTCGCCGGGCGGGACGCCGACCCAGGATCCGATCTCGACGACCGCCGCGCCACCGCCCGTGACCGCCGCGCCGACTCAGGCGAGTGAACCGACGACAAGCGCGGCTCCGACCTGGGACCTGGTCCTGATGGGCGACTCCGTCCTGCTCCAGCCGACGTGGCATATCGTGAGCCGTCTCGAACAGGAGCTCGGCGTAACCGTGAAGCTGCACGAGTGGATCAACCCGGATATCGCGAAGTACGGCAGCAACGGCGGCGAGCGTAGCGCGGACCTGCTGGCGCGCCTGCAAACAGACGAGGCGTTGAGGCAGGACCTCCGTGATGCGGACGTGATCCTGTTCGATGTCCCGTTCGGGATCCTGAATGACACCTGTAAGGGGCTCGACCGGTCGTCAAGCGAGCTCGAATCCTGTTGGGCCGAGAGCTCGGCTGCGTACCGGGCGGACGCTGACGGCATCTTCACGGAGCTCGTCGCGCTGCGCGATCCGTCCGACGCGATCATCCGGGTCACGGACGTGTGGCAGTTCCTGTGGCCGACGTTCCACAGCCTGGGCATCTACAACACCGTCCGGCCGGCGTGGCAGGCCATGAATCAGGGCGTCGCGGACGCGGCAGCCCGGCATGAGATCCCGCTCGTCCGAGCCTACGACGCCTTCACCGGCCCGGATGGCGAACGAGATCCGGTCGCCGCCGGCGACGTGCTGGAGGACGAGACCCACCTCACGTCGCAGGGTAGCGAGCGTCTGGTCGACCTGATCGTGGCGCTCGGATTCGAACCCCTCAGGTAAGGGACGCTCGGCACCTGCCGGCAAGTGGGCGTGCCGATCGGCATCAGCGAAGCAGTGCCGGATCTGGCGTTGTTGTTCTGGCGCGCCCGGAGGTGTCTGAGTCCACGACATGGGCGACACCTGATAGGCGACAGGTGAGTCGGGACATCGGCGACAGTCCCGGCCATGTCGAAGTACCGGGTGGCCGTCCTCAAGGTCGTTTCAGCGCAGCTGTCCGTCACCGCCGCAGCAGTGCAGTACGGCATCAGCCGCCAGCACCTGCACCGTCTCCTCGCGCGGTACCGGGAGGGTGGTCTCGACGACCTCGAGCCGCGGTCCCGCCGGCCGCACACGAGCCCGCAGGGGACGTCAGGTATCGTCCGTGACCGGATCACCGCCCTGCGTGGCGAGCTCAGGGCGGGCGGCCTCGACGCGGGTCCCGTCACCATCGCCTGGCACCTCGAGCGCGAGGGCCTGCCGGTCCCGTCGACGTCAACCATCCGGCGCGTCCTCCACGCCGCGGGGCTGGTGGTGCCCGAGCCGCGCAAGCGCCCACGCAGCTCCTGGCACCGCTTCGAGGCCTCGGCGCCCAACGAGCTGTGGCAGTCCGACTTCACCCACTGGCGCCTGGCCGACGGGAGCGAGGTCGAGATCTGCTCCTGGCTCGACGACCACTCCCGGTACCTGCTCGGGTGCACCGTCTTCCGGCGGGTCGCCGGCGACGACGTGGTGGCCACGTTCACCGCAGCCGGCGACGCCCACGGCTGGCCCGCCGCCACGCTCACCGACAACGGGGCGGTCTACACGTCGCGCTTCACCGGAGGCCGCAACAGCTTCGAGTACCTGCTCGCGTACCTCGGCATCCGCCAGAAGAATGGCACGCCGGGGCACCCCCAGACCCAGGGCAAGATCGAGCGCTTCCAGCAGACCCTCAAGCGCTGGCTGGAACGGCGGCCGGCCGCCGTCGACCTCCCGGGGCTGCAGGCCCAGCTCGACACCTTCCGTGTGCTCTACAACGAGCAGCGACCCCACCGGGCGATCGGGCGCCGCACGCCGGCAGCGGCCTATGCGGCGCAGCCCAAGATCCATCCCGCCGGCCGCGGTGCGCCCGGCCACTTCCGTCTCCGGTACGACGTCACCGACAGCAAGGGTGCCATGACCCTGCGGAGGGCTGGCCGCATGCACCACCTCAAGGTGGGCACCGCTCACGCCCGCCGGCGCGTGCTGGCGATCGTCGACGAGCTGGAGGTCACGGTGGTCGCCCTCGACACGGGCGAGCTCCTTTCGGTCCACCGCATCGAACCCGAGAAAGGGTACTGGCGCAACCAACGACGAGACCCCGGCCGATGGCCGGGGTCCCAAGCGACCGGCTGATCACATGTGTCACCGATGTCGCGACTCATGTGTCGCCTATGTCGCGACTCAAGACACTGGCGCGCCCGGAGGGATTCGAACCCCCGACACTCGGTTCCGAAGACCGATGCTCTGGTCCACTGAGCTACGGGCGCGCGGACCGCGATGATACCGGCTGGGGCAATCCGTGAGCCGCCGCCATGACCGACCAGCTGACCGGCCGCGCGCCGGCGCAGACCTGGCCGCCACCCCCCGGTTTGCCGAGGCGGCATCGGCTGTCGCACACTCCGTCTCGTGCCCCGTCATGCCCACCCCGCATCGACGCGTCCCCATCATCGTCGCCTCGCGCTGCTGGCGACCGTGGCCGCCTGCGCCGCGCTGCTTGGCATGCCCGGGACAGGCCCCCGCGGCGCGGTGCTCGACCTCGTCAGCGACGGCCCCGGGGCCGCGCCCGCGGCGAACCTCGGGCCGACACCGACACACGTCGTCTCGGCCGCGTCAGGCGCTGCCGCGACCGACGCACCCTCGCCCGACTCACCCTCGCCCGACCCGGTGGTCGCGGCCGCCCGGCTTGCCCCGAAGTCGGCGCGGACGCTGGTCGATGTCGAGCGTCCCAAGGCTCCGCCCCTAGACCTCCTCGTGGGATATGTCTGGCCGATCGCGCACCCACGCCTGACCCTGCCGTTCGGGCCGACCGCGTGGGGCACGCGCGTGGTGAATGGCGAGCTGTTCCACGACGGCGTGGACCTGGCCACGTTCTGCGGCGACCGCATCGGTGCCGCGCACAGCGGAACCGTGGTCGCGGCGGGGCGGAAGTTCGACGCGTTCATGGGCTGGATCGGCGATCTCACGCCATACTTCGACCGCCTCGATGCGAAGGGGCTGTGGACCAGCCTGCCGATCGTCGTCGTGATCGATGACGGCAACGGGTATCGCAGCGTCTACGCCCACTTCGAGCGCATCGTGGTCAAGAAGGGGCAGAAGGTGCACGCGGGCCAGCTGCTCGGGTACGAAGGCGCCACCGGGCATGCCACGGGATGCCACCTGCACTACGACCTGTTTTCGCCCTTCGAGCGCGACACCTTCGGCATCGACCCCGGCGTGGTCAAGCGGATGCTGGTGCCGACGGAGGAGATCGCGCGGGTCGATCCACTGCTGGTGCTCCCGCCCAAGCCCGGCATCAACGCGCCGGCGACGCCTGCGCCGCCGACCGGCGCTTCCAGTCCACCGACCGGATCCAGCCCGGCCACCGCGTCACCGTGATCGGCCGCGCCGCAACCTTCGATCGGAGTCTGCCGGGTCAGCCGGTCCGCCGGTAGCGGCGCCCGATCAGGAACCATGCCGGGACGCTCGCGAGGGCCTCCGCAAGATCGGGGCCCGGCTCGCCGTCTCGCCGCTCGATGGCAAGCGTCGGCGCCTTGCCGGACCCGGGCCGGGCATCGATATCAATCAGGTCGACGGCCACGTGGCCGCGTTCGGGCGCGCCGAGTGCCTCCAGCATCGCCGGCGGCCAGATGCCCGTCTCGGACGCGGCCCGGACCTCCTGCTCGGACCGCCAGCGCGGCCGGCGCAGCAGGATCGCCCGCCAGCCGTCGGCCACCTCGGGGGTCACCGTCCCGTCGCCCGCGATGGGCGCCGACGACAGCCGCTCGCCCCGCGCCCACAAGGCCGCCTGGTGGAGGAGGGCGTACTCGTCGAGGTCGGCGAAGTCGCCCAGCCGCTCGGCGGGTGAGCCGTCACCGAACACGGCGAGGATCGAGGGCGCGAACACCTCCGCCAGGTCGAGGTCGATCGCCCGCACCGTGCGATGCAGGTACACGTGCTGGTACATGAACAGCCGCGCGGTCAGGAACATCTCGAGCGCGCCCAGGCCGGACTCGTACAGCGTCAGGCCACGCTCCGAGATGAAGGCGTACCGGCGCAGCCGCTCGGCATCGACCGGGCCCATCGACACGCCCGTGAGGTAGGCGTCACGCCGCACGTAGTCCAGGTTGTCCACGGTGAACACGCCCGACAGCAGCGGCTGGAGCAGCCGTACCCAGCGAGGCATGGATTCGTCCGAGAGCGCCGGCTTGGACACCAGGAACGAGACCCAGCGTGGATCGACGGCCTCACCGTCGGCGAACCGGTCGCGTTCGGGGACGGACCCGGGAGCCCGCCGGAGCCCGCGGATGAGCGGGCCCAGCTCGTGCTCGATCACCAGCTGAGAGAGGTCCTCGTGGCTCAGCGTCTTGGCACCCGGTCGCCGCGGATCGGCGGGAGCGGGGAAGCGGGCGAGGAACTGCTCGTCGAAGAAGTGCGCGAACGGGCCGTGACCGACGTCGTGGAGCAAGCCGGCGATCCGCAGCGTCTCGACGACCAGGCCCTCCGACGGCACCGGCGCTCCGGCGGCGACCGCCGGCAGGGCGGACTGCAGCGACGGGTACAGCGATCGGGCCCACAGCCCCGCCTCGTGCATCACGCCCAGCCCGTGGGTGAACCGCGAATGCTCGGCGGTGGGGAACACCCAGCGTGCGCTCTGCAGCTGGCTGATCCGCCGCAGCCGCTGGACCCATGCCGTATCCAGGAGGTCGTCCTCGGCGACGTCCTCCTGGTGGAGGCCGGCCGCACGCGCGTCGCCGGGTGCGAGGCGCTTGGTGAGCTCGAGATAGCCATGGATCGGGTCGCTGATGAGGTTGACCGCAGCGAACGGCAGCCGCCGGCCGGGCCTCACTCCGGGTCGCTCGCGGTCCGGGCCCGCCGGATCTCGATCGTCATCGTCCACAGGCAGAGCGTACCGCGCCGCCGGGCCCTCAGACTTCGCGCTCGACCGATCCGTACGTCGCGGCCGCCCGGGCAAGCGTCCGCGCGACGTCGGCTCGGAGCTCCGGTGGCGACATGACCTCCACCTCGTCGCCCCAGGACAGGATCCAAAGCCGGATCTCGATGGTCCCCGACACGGTCGCGCGCCACTCGAGGGATCCGTCGCGCGCCTCGCGGATCTGCTGGCTGGGGTGCCAGGTCGCCTCGCTGACGCGGGCCGCCACGGTCGGCGCGAACCGCAGCACGATGTCGACCTGAGGCTGATCCGCGATGATGTCCCAGGCCCGTCGCAGCGTCGCGGCGAGCGGGCCGGCCTCCGGCGGCTCGAACGTCCGCGGCGTCAGCGCAAGGTCGACGATCCGCTCCACCTTGAACGTCCGGATCGCGCTGCGGGTCTCGTCGAACCCGATCAGGTACAGCGCATGGGTCTCGAGCGAAGGCTCGAGCAGGTACGGGTGGACCTCGGCCGTACGGGGCTCGCGCTCGGCGCCCTCGTAGCGCGCGGGCGCGTACGTGAGCCGCACGACACGACGTTCCGCCCAGGCGCGGGTGAGGTCCGCGACGTGGCGGTTGAAGGCCGGATCGACCCGTCGCTCGGCGAGATCCGACAGGGTGCGCTCGACGTGGGCGCGCAGCGCCTCGGGCAGCCCCTCCTCGAGCTTCTGGAATGCGGCGGCGAGGGCCGGGTCGTATTTATCCGCATAGCGCGTCATGAGGCGCGCGGCCAGGAACACCGCCATCGCCTCCTGCTGGGTCAGCCGAAGCGGAGGGAGGAAGGCGTGGCCCTCGACGCCCCACCGTCCCCGGTCGCTCCACACCGGGATCCCGAGCTCGCCCTCGAGCGCCCGCAGGTCGCGATAGACGCTCCGGACGTGCATGGCCGTCCGTTTCGCGATCTCGGCTGGCCGGACGCCGTCCTCGCCGTGCGCCTGGAGCACCTGGAGCACGCGCAGCAGTCGGGCGGTGCGGTCCCGCTTGCCCTCGAGCCGCTCGCCGTCGGACGGCAGCCGATCCGCGAGATCGTCGGTCATCGAACCACCCTCCTTCATGGTCCCGGGGCCTGGATCGAGACCGGCAGGCTGCGATCCACCGCCGTGAGGTGGAGCCGCAACGTCGCCAGGAGCGCATCGCTCGACAGCTCCGTTGCCGGGCCGGTCACCTGGATATCAGCCTGGCCCAGCTGGCCGTCGATGAACACCCAGTAATCCAGGTCACCGCGCCAGCGCGACATGTCGGTCGAGCCAACGAGCAGATCGATCTCGGGAACGGCGCGGCGGAGGGTCCCGCCGTCGATCGTGACGCGGCAGTGGCGCGCCCGCGCCCCCTCGATGAAGTCCAGCCCGCGATCCTCGGAGACGGTCCGGTTGCCGGTCGTCAGCGCAACGGCGAGCAGCTGCCGATCAAGGTCCTCGCCGGCTGCCTGAGAGGCAGGGATGGTCGCCCACGGTGAGCCCGGCCGGAGCACCCAGGCATGATCGCCGATCCGGGTCAGCCCGTGCTGGCCGAGCGTCACCCGCGTCGCCGCGAACCCCGTCCAGCGCACGTCGGCGCCGCTCCGGACGCCCGTGATCGAGACCTGACCGGTGAGCCTGCCGTCGAGCGAGGCATCCATCAGCAGCTCCAGGGTCGCGGTCTGCCCGGCGACCATCGCGCCGCTGCACGTCGGAGGCTCGCCCGTCGGATCCGTCGGTCCGAACCTCGATCCGGCCGCCGGCTGGTCACGCAGCGAGAGCTCGTTGACCACGGCGGCAGTGGTGAACCCGCTGCCGCCGAGCAACACGAGAACGAGGCCGAAACCGGCGCCCATGAGGACACGGCGCCGGCGGAGGGCCGTCTCTCCCAGACGCCGTCGCGCGAGCCCCAGACCGGCGAACAGGCTGGTGCCGGCCAGCGCGAGGATCCACGGATAGGCGGCCTCCAGGGAGGGAACGAGCGTCTGCGATCCCTGACCGCCGACCTGGGCGGCCACGCTCGCGATCGACGGGACCATCAGCAGGATCACCCCGAGACCGAGCCAGGCGATGCCGGCGAACGCCCGGTCCCCACGGGCGACCGGCGGCCAGACGACGGCGGCCAGCGCGATCAGGATCGGGACACCGGCGGCCAGCCCGACGATGCGATCCGCCGGACCGCCGGGCTGGTACCCGACGAGCACGAGCGCGAACGTCGCGAACCACAGGGCCGCCAGCGCCGCCCCGAGGATCCGAAGCTCGATCATCCGTACCCGCACGGTCGGAGTCTAGCGAGCCCGCGACCGGCACCGGCGGTGGGGCGGTCAGGCAGGCGGTCAGGCGGGCGGCCTGCCATGCGGCGCGTCCCGGCGCCATGCGGCGCGTCCCGGCGCCGGTGCGGTCGGGCGAGCGCGCCACAAGTACCAACCGGATCGAACTCCAGACCCATCGCGGTCCACGCCGATCCCGACCGATACTCACCTCACCGCACTCGGGTGCGCAACACACCGAACCACCCGGCCACGATGGACCCTCCTCCTCCCATCGGCATGGCCCAACCGAAGCGACGCCGACCTCCTCCCGGCGTCGCTTCGGACGTTTCCGGGGCTACGATCCGGGGATGCAGCGTCCATTCGTCTCCCTGCTCACCGACTTCGGGGCCCGCGACGCCTCGGCCGCCATCTGTCGCGCCGTGATCCTGGGCATATGCCCCGAGGTCGAGCTGCTCGACATCACGCACGAGGTGCGCAAGTTCTCGATCCGCGATGGCGCGCTCGCGCTGTGGTGCGCGCTGCCCTACCTGCCGCGCGGGGTACACGTCGGCGTCGTCGATCCCGGGGTCGGGACCGCGCGGCTGCCGATTGCCATCCGCGTCGCCCGCGGGGACGTCGTGATCGGGCCTGACAACGGGCTGCTCCGGGCGGGCGCTGATCGGCTGGGCGGGATCGAGGAGGTTCGTGAGCTTTCGAACCCCGAATACCGGCTTCCCGTGGTCACCAGCAGCTTCCACGGGCGGGACATCTTCGCCCCCGCCGCCGCGCATCTTGCGGCCGGGGTGTCGTTCGCCTCGCTCGGCCCGCGCGTCGAGGTGGCGTCCCTGGAGCCGACACCGCTGCCCGCGCCCGTCCCACTTGCCGACGGTGGCCTGCGGACCGAGATCGTCTACGTGGACACCTTTGGCAACGTGAAGCTGTCGGCGCTCATCGAGGACCTGCACGCGGCGCTCGGCGAGTCGCCGGGAGGCCGGTTCGGCATCACGATTGACAACGGTCCGCGCGTCGAGGTTCCCTGGGTCGAAACGTTCGGGGCGGTCGCGCGCGGGCAGGCGCTGCTGTACGAGGACTCGTACGGGCGCCTGTGCGTTGCGGTGAACCAGGGCAGCGCCGCGGCGCAGCTGGGGCTGGTGGACGGGATGACGATCGACGTTCGCCCCGCCTGACCCGAGTCACCGACGGACGACCGGTACACTTCCGCCGGATACTCTCAGGAGGAGAACATCAGGATGCGCACGATCAGGGGCGTGACCGCCCTCACCTTTGCGGCCGTGTTCGTCGCGGCCTGTTCCAGCGGCGGCGCCTCGCCGTCGGCCGCGCCGACCGAGGCCGCCAGCAGCGCGCCCAGCGCCGCGGCGTCGGAAGCGCCGACCGCCACGCCCGACGCCTGCGCCAAGGACAACCTGGCAACGGTCGCGGCCGGGATGCTGACGATCGGCACCGACAACCCCGCCTACCCGCCGTACTTCGATCCGCCTGCCACCAACGAGACGGCCACCGATCCCTGGGCGCTCGGCGACCCGACCAACGGCCGCGGCTTCGAAAGCGCCGTCGCCTACGCGGTCGCTGGCAAGCTGGGCTTCGACAAGGCGAGCGTCGCATGGACCTACGTCCCGTTCGACAGCTCCTACGCTCCCGGGGCCAAAGCCTTCGACTTCGATATCAACCAGGTCTCATACACGGCCGAGCGGGCTCAGGCCGTGGACATGTCGGACGGCTACTACACGGTCAACCAGGCCCTCGTCGCGAACGCCGGGACGCCGATCACCTCGGTCACGACGATCTCCGGCCTCAAGGACTTCAAGCTGGGTGCACAGTCGGGCACGACGAGCTACGCGTTCATCAACGACACGATCCAGCCGGCCACCGAGGCGTCGGTCTACGACTCCAACGACGCCGCGATCGCCGGGCTCAACGCCAAGCAGATCGACGGCATCGTCGTCGACCTCCCGACCGCGTTCTACATCACCGCCGCCCAGATGGACAACGGCGTGATCGTCGGCCAGTTCGCGCCACCGACCGGGGCCGACGCCGAGCACTTCAGCCTCGTGCTCCAGAAGGACAGCCCGCTGACGGCGTGCGTCAACGCCGCCATCGCCGCCCTCAAGGCCGACGGCACGCTCAATTCGATCACGCAGGAGTGGCTGGCCGACAAGGCGAGCGCGCCGGTCTTCCAGCCCTGACCGTTCGATGATCTTCGGGGGTCCGCGCGACCCGGGGGTGCTGCCCGCGCCCGCGACTCGCGGCCCCCGATCGCCGCTCGGCGAGGGCGGCCGGTCGATCCTGGTCGCCATCGCGTCCACCGTCGTGGTGTTCACGGCGCTCGGGATCGTGGTCGCCAACGCCCCCGGCTGGCCCGAGTTCCAGGCCAAGTTCCTCGACCGCGACCTGTTCCTCGAGAGCCTGCCCAAGGTCGTCCCCAAGTTTTGGGTCAACGTCCAGCTGTTCCTGATCGCCGAGGTGCTGGTCCTCGTCTGGGGCCTGCTGCTGGCCGTCATGCGCAGCCTTCCCGGGCCCGTGTTCTTCCCCATTCGGCTCCTGGCCACGATCTACGTTGACGTGTTCCGTGCCCTGCCCGGTCTGCTGGTGATCTTCATGGTCGGGTTCGGCATCCCCGGCCTCGGCATCGCCGGCGTTCCCGCGGACCCGTTCTTCTGGGGCGTGTTCACGCTGTCGCTGCTGTACTCGGCCTACGTATCCGAGGTGTACCGGGCGGGCATCGAGTCGATCCATCCCAGCCAGACCGCGGCTGCGCGGTCGCTCGGCCTGTCGGAGGTCCAGGCGCTCCGGTACGTCGTGGTGCCCCAGGCCGTCCGCCGGGTCATCCCGCCGCTGCTCAACGACTTCATCGGGCTCCAGAAGGACACCGTGCTGGTGAGCTACATCGGCGTGGTCGAGATCTTCCGGCAGAGCACGATCCTGCAGCAGGCGAAGTTCAACTTCACGCCGCTGCTGGCGACCGCGCTGGTGTTCCTGGTCGTGACGATCCCGATGGCCCGGTTCACGGACTGGCTGCTCGCGCGCGAGAAGCGTCGTCGGAGCGGTGGCGGCGCGTCGGGCGGCGGCTCGGCCGGCGGTGGCGGCAGGGGGATCCCGATGTTGCGGGCCCTCGCGAGCCGTCGTGGGACCGGGAGCGGCGGTTGACGCCCGCCGCCCTGTCGATCCAGGGCCTCCACAAGTCGTTCGGCCAGCTCCGGGTCCTGCAGGGCATCGACCTCGACGTCGCCGAGCACGAGGTCATCGCGCTCATCGGCGCCTCGGGGAGCGGCAAGTCCACGCTCCTGCGGTGCATCAACCTGCTCGAGCCGATCGACGCCGGCCGGATCCTGATCGAGGGCGAGGAGATCACCGCCCGCGGCGTCAAGGTGGACCGGATCCGGCGGCGCGTCGGGATCGTGTTCCAGTCGTTCAACCTGTTCCCGCACATGCGCGTCATCGACAACGTCACGCTCGGCCCGCGGAAGGCGCTCGGCCTGTCGTCGTCGGACGCGGAAGCCGCCGCGCTCGCGCTGCTCGACCGGTTCGGGCTCGGCCGACAAGGCTCGCGACTATCCGGACCGCCTGTCCGGCGGCCAGCAGCAGCGGGTGGCGATCGTTCGCGCGCTGGCGATGCAGCCGGACCTGCTGCTGCTCGACGAGGTCACGTCGGCGCTGGATCCGGAGCTCGTGGCCGAGGTGCTCAACGTCATCCGCGAGCTCGCCGCGGGCGGCATGACGATGCTCATCGCGACCCACGAGATGGGCTTCGCGCGTGACATCGCGAGCCGGGTCTGCTTCCTCGACGACGGTCGCATCCTCGAGCAGGGACCGCCGGCGCAGATCTTCTCGGAGCCGCGCGAGCCGCGGACCCGGCAGTTCCTCAACCGGATCATCGAGGCGGGGCGGCTCTAGCGCTTAGCGGGGCGGGCGCTCCGGTCCCAGCGCGCGGGCGTCGCGTGTCGCCACCGGCCCCCGGCAGGCGTCCACGAAGAACGCGAACAGGCGCTCGAAGGCCCTGGGCGTCGACTCCGTGCGTTCCGGATGGCACTGGACGGCCATCCGGAACGGGCCGCTCGTCGCCTCGAACGCCTCGACCAGGTCGCCGACCGGGCTGGGCGAGAAGGCGGTGGCGACGAACCTCGCCGCAAGATCCTCGCGCCGGATCGCCTGGTGGTGATAGCTGTTGACCGTCAGGACGCCGCCACCCACGTTCGACGGGGACAGGATGCGCGTCATCCGTGCCCCGGGCACCAGGCGCAACGGGTGCGTCAGCGCCGGTCCGTGTCCCCATCCCGGCCCGTCGTGCCCCTCCACGTGCTGGAGCAGCCCACCCCCGCTGAACACGTTCATCGCCTGGAAGCCCCGACACACCCCGAGCACCGGCACACCCCGCCGCTCGGCGGCCGCCCATGCCTCGGCTTCGAGCGCATCGCGGTCCGGCTCCATCTCGCGTGCGCCGGCCACGGACTGGCCATACCGATGGGGATCGATGTCCACTCCGCCGGTCAGCAGCAGCCCGTGCATGGACGCGAGCGCGGCCGCCCGGTCCGAAGTCTCGGAGGTCGCGTCGAGCGGCACCACGGCGGCACCATGCCGGACGACCGAATCGACGTACAGCGCATTCTTGCGTGCCGCGATCGCGGGCTCCGCCTGGCGCCCGGCGACCATGAGCGTCACGACGATACGGGGCCCGGGTGCTGCGCGAGGGGACATCGGGCGCAGGATACCCGCGCCCCCCGTCAGGCGCCCAGGCTCGGGGAAATCACGGCCGGACCCGTGGGCTCGGCCGGGGACGGCTCGACGGTCGGGTCGGGCGTCTCGCCCTCGTCCATCGGCGGGTGGTACTCCTGCCCGGGCAGGATCATCAGCACCCAGCCGCGCTGCAGCGTGTCGGGGTCATAGTCCGGCGACTCCGGATCGAGGCTCGGGTACCGATCGCGGTTCCAGTACGCGATGCTTCGCCCGGTCGTCTGGAACCGCTTCGCGATCGACAGCAGCGTGTCGCCCCGGACGACCGTGTACTGGGCGAACGTCGGCGCCGGGGTGGGCGTCGGCGGTGCCGGCGATGGCGACGGCGTGGGCAAGGGCGTCGGTGACGGCGACGGCGTGGGTCCCGGCGTGGGCGTGGGACGGACCGAGGGCGGCAGGCAAGCCGCGAGCGATACGGCGAGGAGCATGGTGGCGGCGCCGCCCGCGAGACGCCGCGACGCGTGGACCTGGCTGCCCCGGACTCCGCTCACGACCGCAGTGTGACGCCTGGACGCGGACCCGGATGGCTACGCGGGCAGCGGCGAAGGAGGGTCGACCGGGGTCGGCTGGGACAGCGTGAACTTGCCGGCCAGCGACGCGCTCTCCTCTGCGGTGGCGACCTGGCCACGCCCGCGGCGCTTGGCGACGAAGCACGCCCGGTCGGCGGCCAGCAGGACGGCCTCCGCGTCGTCGCCGTCGTCCGGGAACGACGCCGTGCCGATCGACGCCGATACCTGGACCTCACCCGCGACCCACTCCGAGCCGGCAGCTTCGACTGCCGCGACGGCCGTGCGGACCCGATCGGCCACCGCCGACAGTCCGGCCACGCTGCTCCGCGGAAGGATCACCACGAACTCGTCCCCGCCATACCTGAAGACCGCATCGGTGTCTCGCGCACCATTCTGGATCGCGGCGGCGATCTCGCGGAGCAGCCGGTCCCCGGCCTGGTGGCCCAGCGTGTCGTTGACGTGCTTGAAGTCGTCGAGGTCGATCATCACGAGACCGAACGGGTCGCCTTCGGCCACGCTCCGTCCCAGCCAGTCCTTGAACGTCCCGTGGTTGAGCAGCCCGGTCAGGTCGTCGCTGCGGGCCCGGATCTCGGCCGCCTGGAAGGTCTCGGCGTTGCGCAGCGCGATCGACACGATGCCGGCGAACAGCTTGACGAGCTCGAACTCCTCGTCGTCGAAGTGCGCGTCGGAGCCCAGGCGCTCCAGCGTGAGCACCCCGGTTGCGCCGAGCGGTCCGATCAGCGGAACGACGATCAGGCTGCCATCGAGCGCGCCGGTCGATCGGAAGTGATTGACCCGCGGGTCGGACCGCTCGTCGGAGATGAGCACCGGCTCGTTGTGGTCGACGACCCAGGTCGCGATCCCGCTCTCGCCGGGCTCCCAGGGCGCGAGGAACTCGTCGGCGTGAACGCCACGGGCGGTCAGCGGGACCAGCAGGCCGGTCGGCCGCATCCACGATCTCGATGGCGATGTTGTCGCTCTGGACAAGCGAGCCGAGGCTGTCGGTGATCTGCTCCAGCAGCGCGATCCGATCGAGCGTGGTGAGGATCGACTCGGTCGTCCGAAGCAGCTCCTGCTGGGCGCGCAGCTGCCGCTCGAGCGCCTGCGACTGCCGGCGAAGCTGTCCGGTTGCATCCGCGTTGGCCATCGCCTGGGCCGCGAACGACGCGTAGATGACCAGCAGCCGCAGGTCATCCTCCACGAACTGGTGCAGCCCGAGCTTCGACAGCACCAGCACACCCAGGCACTGCCCCTCGTGGACCATCGGCGCCAGCAGCATCGACTCGTCAAGATCGGGCTCGGTGCCGGGAACCGTCACGGCTCGGGGATCCGTCGCGGCGTCGTCGACCAGCTGTGGCACGCGGTACCGGGCGACCCAGCCGGTGATCCCCTGGCCGAGCGGCGTCCGCAGCTGATCTGCCGTCTCGTCCGAGTACTCGCCGACCTGGCCCAGCATCGCCACGGGCACGAGGTCGCCTTCGTCGATGCGGTAGACGCGCACGTTGTGGTAGTCGATCAGCTGGCGGAGCTCCGTGGCGATGGCGTGACCGATCTGCCGTACCTCGGAGAGCCCCGACAGGCTGGCTCCGAGACGCTGGATCGATTGCAGCTGGGCGGCCCAGGTGGCCATTCGCCCGAACGTGCGCGCCGACCGAACGGCCACCGCCGCGTCGCCCGCGAGCCCCTCGGCAGCGTCCAGGTCCACCTCGCGCCAGTCGTATGGGCGATCGTGCCCGAGGTACAGGATCCCGTGCAGATCGTGGCCGTCGACGAGCGGCGTGACCAGCAGGGTGTTGACCCCCTCCTGCACCGCGGTGGTGCGAAGCGGGCTCGCGGACCTCACCGCGTCGGGCCCGGCCGCCACGAGCGGCCGGCGGGCCGGAATGTCGTGCGGCACCGCGCGCGCGACCTCGATCTCGCGGGCGCTGGACAGGAAGTCCTCGGAGAACCCCGTTCCCACGGGCGACGATACGCGGCCGTCCGGATCCCGCAGGATGACGGCGACACGGTCGGCGCCGAACAGCACCCGCGCATGGTCACTCAGGTCGCGGGCAACCTCGCCGACATCCAGTCGGGAGGCGAGGTCGGTGGCCACCCGGCGCAGCGCCTCGGATCGTCGAAGACGGCCCGTCGCCTGTTCGGCGGCGCCGGCGCCACGAACGAGGACGCCAAGCGTACGGGCGATGGCGTGCGCAAGGCGACGGCCGTCGTCCGGTCCGAGCTCGACGGCACCGGCCAGCACCAGCACGCCCCACGGCGCGTCGCCGCCGGGGATGGCGACCGCCAGCTCGTCGGTGCCCATCCCGAGGACGGGGAGCGGACCCGGTGTCCCGGGGCGTGCATGCACGGGTTCCGATCGCTCGAGCGCCATCGAGATCACGTTGGAGCCGGCCGGGATCGATCGCGAGGGCCACGTTCCCGGGCCCTCCGTCGCCGTGGCGCGAGCGACGAGGCCGCCGGGCCGGTGCTCCCAGACGCCGACGAGCGCAGCTCCCGTCACCAACCGGATCCGCTGGCACGCCTCGTCCAGCGACGTGTCCAGGCCGCTTGGCATCGACGCGACCTCGGCGAGATCGGCGAGCAGGTCAAACCCGGCCGGACTCTCGGTCAGCGATGCCGGGACCGTGCCTCGGTGCCGCGTCGGGCGAAGGCCGGCCGTTGCCGTTTCGGTGGGGACCTGCGGGCCGGACGCGGCCGCGGCCAGGAACCGTTGGAGGTCGGCCTCGCGATACCGCCGGTCGCCGCGCTCGTTGATCCGGTAGTAGCGGAGCCGTCCGGCGTCGCTCCAGGCGCGCACGGTGTTTGCATGCACGCCGAGGATGCGCGCCGCCTTGGTCACGGTCAGCGTCGCGTCCCCCGGCCGCGGCGTCCGGGCGCCGGGCGGATCGGTGTGGGATTTGGCAAGCACGGCCATCAGCACAGAATCTTGCTGGCTTCACAGGAGTTGACAATAGGACATTGTTCCCATGACGCGGCCGATGTCGAGCGCGTCCGGAGTCCTCCCGGTGTCGCGCCGCTGGCTGGTCGCCGTCGCCGGGCTCCCGTGTCGAGATCGTGTCAGGGCTCGTGCCGCTCCCGTCGCGGCCCACCCGTCGCGCGCACGTAGAGGAGCGTCGCCACGAGCGCCAGCCCCGCGATCGCGGCGACTGCGACGATCGCCGCGAGCGGGTCACCCACCAGGCCCGGACCCTGCCCCGAGCTCCGCGGATCGCCGACGGCCGCGGCGGTGGGGACCGGGGACGCGGCCAGCGCCACCGGCGGGGCGAGGGCGATTCCCAGCGCGCCGACGAGGCCCCACACGACCGCGACCGCGATCAGTCCGATCCCGAGCGCCAGGAGCGCGGACGCCAGAAGCGTGCTCCCGCGGCGGTCCGCGGCGAGCAGCCGCAACGCCTCGGCTCGCTCGAGGTTGGTCAGGATCAGGGGGCGACCGATACCCGATCGGAGGACGACCCCCCGCTCGGGGTCCCGCATCGGCACGCCCAGCGCGAGCGCGTGATCGACGCTGCTCAACTGCTCGATCCGGAGTCGCACGGGCGTGTCGGGCGCCATGTCGGCGGGAACGCGGCCGGGGATCTCGCCGGCGGTGCCCTCCGCCTCGCGGATCACCACGACCAGCCCCTCGTCGAGGTCGTCGGTCTCGATGCCGATCGTGTCGAGGCCCTCTGAGAGCTCGAACGGGACGGCCTCGCGGGCGTCCTCCAGGGCCGTCCAGGTAGGCGTGCCTCCTGCCTCGAGCCGGGTGCGCCGGTACACGAGCGGCCGCTGGTGCTCGTCCTCGAACTCCCCGTCGGCCTCGATCCGGCCGGCGACCGCGACGTATCGCGTTCGGCCGCCCTCGGCGAGGGCACGAGCGTCGGCGATCCCGATCACCGGTGTCGCCGCGAGGATGCGACCCAGGCGGGCGTTCGCGCCCAGCCGTCGCAGCGCCAGCCAGCCCCCGGTGAGCGCGACGACACCGGCGACGATCAGGACCTGGGGGATCACCTCGCGATCATACCGGCGACCCGGGACGAGGGCCGACGGGGAGCAAGGCGACGGGAATCAGTAACCCGAAGGAACCTACTCGACGCGTGGGCGTTGATGTCATCGCCGCCGTTAGCATCGCTCGGCCCCTTCGGGCTGGATTCAACGCTACGCTCGCCGTGCCGCCGGGTCAACGTCCTTATCCACCCCGCACCGCCCAGCCGGTCCGAATCTGTCCACCATCCGTCCACAGCTCGCGGGTTCCGGCGCTCAGGCGGTGTCCCGTCCCGTCCGCGGGTCGACCGCCCGCAGCTGGTCGTCGAAGCTGGTGAGGACCAGGCGCCCGCCCACCAGCTCGGCGCCGGTCACGACATCCGAGTGGGCGATCCTCCAGACGACCTCACCGGAGGCCTCGATGGCGAAGGTCTCGATCTCCGATTGCACGATCACGTGAGGGAGCCGGGACGAGCCCAGGACGACCAGGATCGGCGTCGCGGAGCGATGGCTCCAGCGCAGCGTGCCCGACCGCGCCTCGAACGCGTAGGCGTGGAAGCCGAACTTGACGACCAGCAGCCCCTCCGTGTCCCACAGGAGGCCGGCGGGCTCGTCGCTGATGAGCGAGGCGAGCCGGACGGTCCAGGGTCCGGCCGGCGTCTCCACGCGGATCTCGGCGCGGCACCTGCCATCGGGATCCGGGCCGGCGAGGTCGCCGAGGTCGACCAGCGATCCACCCGCCTCGGTCAGCGCGAACACCGCGGCGGACTGGCCGGTTCCGGCCCAGCGCATGCTTGCCCGGACGCCGCCGGGAAACTGGATGACAGAGTGGCTGGGTTCGGAAGCCATCCCGGGCGCCTAGGCGCCGGCGTTCTGGGGGGCAGGCGGCTTCGCGAGACCGGCGCCCTCGGCCAGCACATCCGCTTGCCGTCGCTCCTCGCAGATCGGAGCCACGTGCGCATTGGCGAGCATCCGCAGCGTTGCCGGCGGCACGGGGAACACGGCGGTCGACGTGCCCGCGGCCGCCCACACGATTGGGAACCGGCCGAGATCCGGGTCCATGATCACGCGCAGCGCCTTTGGATGGCCGATGGGCGGGATGCCGCCGATGACGAAGCCGGTCAGCTCCTTGGCCTCGTTGGCCGTCGCCCGCCGGACATCGGGTTCGCCGGTCACCGCGGCCAGCCGGGCGAGATCGACGCGATTGGGTCCGGACACCAGGCAGATGATCGGCTCGATCGACAGATCGGCACGCGGTGCCGCGAACACCAGCGACTTCACGATCTGCCCAAGCTCGGCACCGACGGCCGCCGCGGCCTCCTCGGCGGTGTGCGTGGATTCAGAGAACACCTTGATGTCGAGCGCGACACCCTTGCGGGCGGCGGCGTCAACGACCCGCTGGATCGGCGCGTTGGATGGCGTCTCGGGCACGGCCGGGAGTCTACAGGAAGAGGAGGACTGTACGCGTCGCCCGGCGCGATACGATCCGCGACATGGCCGACGGAGACGCACGCCCATCCACGCCCCCGGTCGTTGCTCGGCACGTTGTGGTGGTCGCGGACGGCGACGTCCCGACCCGCGCCCGGCTGGACGAAGCCTGGCCCGGCTGGGCGGACTCCGTCGATGAGGTGATCGCGGCGGATGGAGGGCTCGCCCGCGCTCCGATCGTCGGACTGGTGCCGACGCTCCTCGTCGGCGACCTCGATTCGGTCAGCCCCGAGCGCGTCGCGGAGGCAGAGGCGCGCGGGCTTCCGGTCGAGCGGGCGAAGGTCACCAAGGACGAGTCGGACGCCGAGCTCGCGATGCTTGCCGCCATCGCGCACGGGGCGACCCGGATCACCGTGCTGGGTGCGTTCGGCGGTCCTCGTCTGGATCACGTCCTCGCAAACCTGTGGCTCCTCGCCCACCCGGCGCTGGCGGGCGCTTCCGTCGTGCTGCTCGACGCCGCATCCCGCGCCACCATGGTCACCGCACCGGGTCCGGATCGGCGGCCCGTCACCCGCTCGCTGGCCGGGCGGCCGGGAGCGCTCGTCTCGCTCCTGCCGTTCGGCGGCGACGTGGACGGCGTGACGACCTACGGGCTGCGCTATGCCCTCGAGGACGAGCCGCTGGTCGTCGGCCCGGCCCGGGGCCTGTCCAACGTGCGCATCCGCCCGGACGCCGAGGTCACCGTGCGGCGCGGGCGTCTCCTGGTCGTCGAGACCCCCATGACCGAGAGCGGGCTATCCTCCGAGCCATGACGATGCCGACTGCCGGTGATCCGGCCCCCCAGCTCTCGCTTCCCGACGAGCACGGCACGCTCCATCGCCTTCACGACCGGAGCGGCACGTGGACCGTCGTCTACTTCTATCCGAAGGACGACACGCCCGGGTGCACGACCGAGGCCTGCCAGTTCCGCGACCTGTACGCGGACGTGCTCGCCCTCGGCGCCGAGATCTGGGCCATCAGCCCGGACGACGCCGCAAGCCACGCCGCGTTCCGGGAGAAGTACTCGCTGCCGTTCACGCTGCTGTCGGACGTCGACCACGCCGCGGCAGAGGCATATGGCGCCTGGCAGCAGAAGCAGAACTATGGAAGGACGTACATGGGGATCGTGCGCTCGAGCTTCCTGGTCGATCCCGAAGGCCGGCTCGCGGCGGTATGGCCGAAGGTCAAGGCGGACGGCCACGCGGCACTGGTCCTGGCTGCGCTCGTCGCCGCGATGCGAGAGCGCAAGGGCTGATCGCCGGGCGCGAAGAAGGCTTCGCTCGTGGGGGGAGACGAGCGAAGCCTCGATTCGGAAACTAGCACAACGCGAACTGAAATGCATCTGCAATCCGACAGGTGCGCCGATGCGGTGCAGCCGAGAGACCGAGGTCCGATTCACATGCCCGATGACACGCGCGCAACCTCTCACGCCTGGCGCCCCACGCGCTTCATGGTCATCGTGGCTCACCCTGACGACGCCGATTTCGGGCCGGCCGCGACCGCCGCTCGATGGATCGACCAGGGATCCGAGGGCTGGCTCGTGTGCTGCACCAGCGGCGATGCCGGCGCCGACGACTGGGCGACCGATCCACTAGAGCTGGCGGCCGTTCGCGAGGTCGAGCAGCGGGCCGCGGCGGCGATCATCGGCTATGACGGCGTCTCGTTCCTCCACCAGCCCGATGGCGCGCTCGCCAACGATCTCGCCCTGCGCGAGCAGCTGGTCCGCGAGATCCGGACGTTTCGACCGGATGCCGTGCTTGCCGTAGATCCGGAGGCGACGTTTCACGGCGACCGCGGCGTCAACCACTCCGATCACCGGGCGGCCGGGATCGCGGCCGTCGATGCGGTCTACCCGGCGGCTCGCAATGCGATGGCCTTCCCATGGCTCGCGCGCGATGGCCTCGCGCCGCATGCCGTCCACCGGCTGTACCTCTTCTGGTCCAACCAGCCCTCGGCGTGGATCGACGTCAGCAGCACCATCGACCGCAAGCTCGCTGCCCTGCGCGCGCACGCCAGCCAGCTCCGGCGCCCGGAGCAGCTCGAGAAGCGGATCCGTGAGTGGGCCCGTGAGGAGGGCGAGCCGCTGGGCGTCGAAGCCGCGGAGGCGCTCCGGGTCATCGTGATCGACGAGGACGACGAGACATCGGCGTCGCCGGGCGACGCGGCGGACGCGACAGGGGCCTGACCCGCCGGATCTGCTCAGCCCGCTCCGAGCAGCGCCGGTCGGACGCGTCCCCACGCGTTCCAGGTATCGGCCAGCTCGGCCGCCCGGCCACCCAACGCGTCGACCATCCGCCCCAGCGACAGGTCCCCGGCTTCGTCGATCAGCCATTCGTCGGCGGCGACCGAGGCATCGGCGAACAGGCCGGCGAGCTCCGACTCGCGGGGCCAGTTCCGGATCCGCATGCGGTCCAGGCCGGCATAGCCGACAGCGAGCGAGAGGTCTCGCTGGGCGGGGACGCGGCCATCGGCGAAGCCGCCCAGCCCGTCAAAGCGGAAGCCCAGCGCCGACAGCGCGGCGACGATCTCCCGCTGCTCCCGGCGGTTGAACAGGCCCCAGAAGCCCTCGTCGGGCAGCTGGAGGTACCCGGCCTCGATCGCTCGGGCGACGATCGCATCGACCAGGCCCACGATGCGGAGCTGCCACTCTCGCGAGGCCTCGGGACCCGGCTCGGCGAGCGTCGCGACGAGACGCTCGAGCGCCTGCCGGTCGCCCCGCAGGATCCGGATCACCGGTGCCGGATCGCCGTCGATGGCCAGCGAGGCACCGGGTGCGGGCAGCGGCGCCTCCGCCTCGGTGGGCCACACGCCGTCGTGCGTCGACGCGACGGGCGTCGGGGCGGCGGCCGCGGCGGCCGACCGGGCGGCGAGCGCCGCCTGCTCCTCGCATCGCGCGAGCCCGACCCGGGCGTCCTGACAGGCCGCGCCAGCCGTCTCGGCTGTGATGCGCGCGACATCGGTCTCGACGGCCATTCGCTCGAGCCCGGGCAGCAGCTCCCGGAGCTGCGCTCCGCCCGTCCGGACGGTGTGGGCCGCCTCGCGCGCTGCCGTGTTGAGGCGATTGATCTGGCTGAGCCATTCGCGTGCCGCCGCCTCAGCCTGCTCGGGGCTCGACGCGCTCGCCCTGGCCGCCCGGAACGCCCGGTGGAGCGCGTCCTTCGACGCCCGGATCTCGCGCGGGTCCGAAACCGTCTGCGCCTGTTCGACGCGCTCCCGAAGAGCGTCGTACGCCCGCTGGGCCTCGCGCAGCCCGTCGGCGGCGAGCCGCGACTGCTCGCGCGCGGCGTCGGCGAGTGCACACCGCTCCTGGACCAGGTGTCGCTCGTCCGCGCACGACGCGTTCGCGCCGGGCGACGCGCCGTCCTGCACGGGCGGGTTCGGGGTCTCCCGGTCCGCGGAACCGCGCGGCCCGGGCTCCCGGGTGCTCATCGCGACGGGCGCACCGCGTGCGCCGACGGGGACGGCTGTGGCATCTGGCGCCTCCGGTTCGATTCGGATCGCAACTGTAGTCTGCCCGATCGCGGGCCGGACCGCCGCCGCCGGCCTCGCGCGCACGGCGACACCCGTGGGCATCCGGTCCGCGTCCCGCGATGCGGAATTCACCGCCGCCGGTGCACGGGCGGCTGCCGGCACGGGCGCGCCCACCGGGACCGCGACCGCCGAGGCGGGGATCCCCGCCGGGCCCGATGGAACACGCGTTCGATCCGGGCGGCCAGCTCCGTTGCCGTTGGCGGGAAGCCGGCCACCTTCCGTGAGGCCTGCCAGGCGGCGCTCGAGCCAATCATCGTCTCCGGGTGATCCGGGGATCAGGACGCGGCCGGCGGCAGGATCCGCGGATGCCAGGGTTGTCGCGCGACGTGGGACGATCGAGTTCGGAGCGACGGTGATCCGGACCTCCCGGCGCCGGGCCGGGCGGTTGCTTCGGACCCCGAACAGCACGGCTCCGAGGGTGGTGCCGACGACGAGGCCCAGGGCGAGGAACGCGATCTCGGGCGGGCTCACGTGCCTCCTTGGGGCGCCCGGATGGGAGCCTGTCGAACGGGGCCAGCGTAGCTGCGGCCCCGAACGACGTCAACCTGACGACGCACCCGGCCGCGGCCCGCAGCCGGGTCGGATCACCGCCCAGCCGCACGCGGAACCGCCCCGGTTGGCGCACACACGGCCCCCTGGCCCCCCTGAAACAGGCCGGATGGCCCGCCCTGCCGTGCAGGTGCGGCCGCGGCTTGGTAGATTCCAACCCACCGGCGGCGGTTGCGCCGCCGTCGTTTCCCGTCGCCCTGCCGAGCCATCGCAGGAAAGGCACGTCCGCTTCGTGGCCATCGACCAGTCCCAGGAATTCCTCGTTCAGCCGGTCGACGCGTCCTGGCTTCAGTGCAACATCGAATGCCAGGAGGCGTGCCCCGTCGGTACCAACTGCCGGGGCTACCTCAACCTTGCTGCCGAGGGCCGCTTCGAGGAGGGGTACATCCTCGCGCGCGAGCCGAACCCGGTCGCCGCGATGTGCTCGTACGTCTGCTCCGCGCCGTGTGAGCGCGCCTGCCGCCGCGGGGACATCGACCGGCCGCTGGCGATCCGGGCCATGAAGCGCTTCCTCGTCGAGTGGCACGAGGCATCCGGCATCCCGGACGTCATGCCCCAGATCACGCCTCGCGAAGAGCGAGTCGCCGTGGTCGGTGCGGGTCCCGCGGGCCTCGCCGTCTCCCGTGAGCTCGCCACGCGCGGGTACCGGGTGACGGTGTACGACAGCCTGCCCTTCGGCGGCGGCACCATGCTCGTCGGCGTGCCGGCATTCCGGCTGCCGCGCGAGGCGATCGAGATGGACGTCCGCCTGGTGGAGCGCCTCGGCGTCCGCTTCGTCTTCGACACCAGCATCGGCATCGACATCCCCTTCGCGGACCTCCAGCGGGATTACGACGCGATCGCGATCACGGCCGGCGCCATGAACCCGGTCTACCTCGACGTCCCGGGTGCCGACCTCGATGGCGTCCAGTACGGCGTCGACTTCATGAAGAAGGCAAACCTGGGGCAGGACCTGACCGTCGGCCGCAACGTCGTGGTCATCGGCGGCGGCTACACGGCCATGGACTGTTCGCGCACCAGCCTGCGCTACGGCGCCGAGAACGTGACCATCGCCTACCGCCGAACGCGGTCGGAGCTGGTCGTTGACGAGGAGGAGCTGGGCGAGACGGAGCGCGAGGGTGTCAACCTCGAGTTCCTGGTCAGCCCGATCGAGCTCATCGGCGAGGACGGCAAGCTGACCGCGGTGCGGTTCATCCGCAACAGGCTGGGCGAGCCGGACGCGTCCGGCCGCCGGTCACCGGTGCCGATCCCCGGCTCCGAGTTCACCGTCCCGGCCGACACCGTGATCCCCGCCGTGTCCCAGTCGGCCGACCTGAGCTTCCTCCCGGTCGAGGCGAACTTCGAGGTCAACCGCGGCCGCCTCAAGGTCGACCCGGCGACGTACGCAACGAACATCCGGGGCGTGTTCGCGTGTGGCGACTTCGTCACCGGCCCCACGACCCTGATCGAGGCGGCGGGGCACGGCAAGAAGGCCGCCTACGCGGTCGATCGATATCTCGCGGGCCGCGCCGAGGTCACGGTCAGCCCGAACGTGAAGATCACGAGCTCCTGGCGCCACGAGATGCCGGAGCTGTACGACGTCCTGCCCCGCCAGCACATCCCGATGGTGGAGCTGCCGGCGCGAATGCCGTCGACCGACCCGACCGTCAACTTCACCACGCCGGTCGAGCTGGGCTACGACGGGACCGCGGCGGTCGCCGAGTCGACGCGCTGCCTGATGTGCAACTACAACATCTGGTTCGACCCGTTCCGGTGCGTGCTGTGCGGCGCCTGCGCCGACGTGTGCCCCGAGGGGGTGATCCACATGGTGGATGTGAACCAGCTCAAGACCGAGGGGCTGCAGCCCGAGATCGAGGAGGCCTATGGCTGGTCCCAGGGGGCCGCCATGATCCTCGACGAGGAGCGGTGCATCCGATGTGCGCTGTGCGTCAAGCGCTGTCCCTTCGATGCCATCACCATGGAGCGGTTCGAGCTCCAGGAGATCTCGAGCGACGGGCGGCTCTACAAGGAGTCGTACCGTGATGCCCAACTCGCCGGAACCGCCGGCGTGGCAGGAGGAGCCAGGTGAGTTTCCTGGAGCGGGTCGATCAGAGCATCCGCCGCAGCCCGGTCTGGCGATCGCTGTTCCGAAACCCGTACCCCAACGACGAGCGGTCGCGGGCGTACGCGGTGATGAACAACGTGTTCCTGCACCTGCACCCGGTGCGGGTCCGGCAGCACGCGGTCAAGTTCGCCTACACGTTCTGCCTGGGCGGCCTCAGCTTCTTCCTGTTCCTCGTGCTGACCGTCACCGGCGTGTACCTGATGTTCTTCTATATCCCGTCGGAGACGCAGGCGTACTCGAACATCCTCGACATCCAGAGCCGGGTGGCATTCGGTCTGCTGACCCGCAACATCCACCGGTGGGCCGCCCACCTGATGGTGTTCTTCGTGTTCCTGCACATGATGCGGGTCTTCTACCACGGGGCCTACAAGCCGCCGCGCGAGTTCAACTGGGTCGTCGGCGTCGTGCTCCTGTTCCTGACCATCCTGCTGAGCTTCACCGGCTACCTGCTGCCGTGGGACCAGATCGCCTACTGGGCGATCACGATCGGCACCAACATGGCCGGCTATGCGCCGCTGTTCAACACCCCGACGAAGCTGCTGCTGCTCGGCGGGATCGAGGTGGGCCAGAACACGCTGCTCAGGTTCTACGTGCTCCACATCATGGTGTTCCCGCTCGTCGCGGCCATCTTCCTTGCGGTGCACTTCTGGCGCATCCGCAAGGATGGCGGCATCAGCGGCCCGCTCTGAGTCGAGGGACGATGATCCGATGACCGAAACCAGGAAGCCGTCCGAAGGTCGCGTCGTGCTGCCGGTTGATCCGACGCGCCGGACGGAGATCGACAAGCAGCGGGTGCCGATGTCGGCGCGTCCCTATCGCCTGCTGGCGCTGGTCAAGCAGGACGCCGTCGTGCGGGTCCAGAAGGAGCCCGACGACACGGTCATGACCTGGCCGCACCTGGTCAGCATCGAGTTCCTGGCGGCGGCCATGATGAGCATCTTTCTGCTGCTGATGGGCCTGTTCATCAACGCCCCGCTGGAGGACCTGGCAAACGGCAATGTCACGCCGGCCGTGGCCAAGGCGCCGTGGTACTTCCTGGGCCTGCAGGAGCTGCTGGCCTACTTCCACCCGACCGTGGCGGGCGTGATGGTGCCGACGTTCGTGGCCCTCGGCGGGATCGCCCTCCCGTTCGTCGACCGGGGCAACATCCATGCCACCCGTCCCTCGGAGCGGAAGACCGCCGTCATGCTGTTCTCGCTGTTGTGCACCCTGGGGCTGTTCCTGACCTTCGTCGCGATCTTCTTCCGGGGCCCCGGCTACTCGTTCGTCATCCCGTACCTCGAGTTCTTCTCGATCGGGACGCCGGGCCTTCACTTCGCCCTCTGATCCGAAGGAAACCGCGCATGAGCAACTACCACGTCGAGCCCGCCCACAAGCCGCAGGCACTGACGACCGAGGCCATCAAGGCCCTGCGCCACGAGCAGGTCCAGGGTGTCTCCCGGCGTGAGCTGCTCCGCGGCTCGCTGGCCGCGGGGATGGGCCTGTGGCTGCTGGAGCTGACCGCCGGGACGATCGGATTCCTGTGGCCGAACCTCGAGGGCAAGTTCGGCGGCGAGGTCAGGATCGGCACGTTCGACGATGTCAAGCTCGCGAACGCGTCGCTGCCGGCCGACCAGGGGTTCCCCATCTACTACTCGGAGGCCAAGGCCTTCGTGATCCTGATCGACCCGTCGCAGCAGCGGTTCATCCCCGGCAGCGACTCGACCGGCGACGGCACCGCGGAGAACGTTCGCGCGCTCTACCAGCGCTGTCCGCACCTTGGCTGCAAGCCCAATCCGTGCATCAAGAACTTCTGGCTCGAGTGCCCGTGCCATGGGTCGCGCTACGACCGGCTGGGCATCAAGGCGCTCGGGCCTCAGTACGGACCCGCGCCGCGGAGCATGGACCGCTTCGCGACCCGCGTGGATCCCGATGGGACGCTGTTCATCAACACCGGCAAGATCACGCTCGGCCCGCTGCCGATCGCGGTCGGCCAGCCGGGGATCATTCCCCCGCGAACCCCAACCGGCTGCATCTGAGCCGCTCGTGACCCCGTCCGCCCACCGAGGAGACCGATGACCGACCAGCCCGGCCGCCCGCCCGAGGAGCGCCTGCCCGCCCCACGGCCGTCGTCCGCACCGGTCACGGCCGAGCGCTTCTCGGCGCCGGCCTCGGCCCACCGGAACGACCTGACGCCCGACCGCGCCGCGAAGATCGTCCGCCAGTCCGCGAACGCCCGCTGGGTCGGGTTCCTGGCCGTCACGGTCGTCGCGCTGTTCGTCATCGCGTACTACTTCTATGAGCTGGGCCTGCCCGGCGGGCTGTCGGAGGCGCGCCTCCAGCAGCAGGCAGATGCCCAGCAGGTCACCGCGATCCAGCGGGGCTACAACATCTACCAGGCCAACTGTGCGCAGTGTCACGGGGTCAACGGCGAGGGCGGCAAGGGACCCACGCTCAACCGCCAGGACAAGCTGTTCGCACATCTGAACCCGGCCTACATCCACACGATGCTCCAGGTCGGCGGCCGGTACGCCTGCGGCAACCCGAACAGCATCATGCCCATCTGGTCCAACACCGGGAGCCCGCCCGGACCGCTCAACTACAAGCAGATCGAGGACCTGATCAACTTCATTCGGGCGTCGAAGGACCAGACCTACACGGTGCTCGACGCGTCGCTGTTCGAGCCCGTGATCGACCCCGCGACCGGCAAGGAGAAGACGTTCACCGGGTGGGTGGATCCGAACTACAAGCCCGAGCCCGGCGCCACGCCGTTCCCGGCCTGCTGGTCGGACGAGTTCAGTCAACCGACCGCGTCCGCCTCGCCCGGGAGCTCCAGCGCACCGGGTGCATCACAGGCGCCGACCGGCACCGTGCTCAAGGAGAGCGCGCTCAACATCGCGTTCGAGAGCGGCTCGCTCAGCGCCCCGGCCGATGCCGCGTTCCAGATCGAGTTCGAGAACAAGGACGCGGGGATCCCGCACAACATCGAGATCAAGGACCCGAGCGGCGGCGTCGCGTTCAAGGGCGAGATCGTCACCGGGCCGACGACGGTCACCTATGACGTGCCGGCCCTCCCGGCCGGGACCTACACCTTCGTGTGCACGGTGCATCCGAACATGACCGGCACGCTCACGGTGGGGGGCTGACCGATGGCACAGACGATGCTCCCGGATCCACGCCCGGCCGCCGCACCCCGGCGGCGGACCTTCTTCGGCCTGTTCGACGCCGATGGCTGGGGGTGGGCCTCTGTCAAGGCGTTCTTCTGGTTCATCCTGATCATCCTCCTGCTGGGCTACATCCCGGACCGGGCCTATTACTTCACCGTGCAGCGGACCGTCGATGTCGGGCTTCTGGGCTGGTCGCCGATCAACTTCTGTGCGCCTGCCAACGAGACCCTTCCCTGCCCGGCACCCGTCGGGGCCACCCTCCCGTGGCATCCGTCGCCCGCGGAGATCCAGCTTCCCGCCGGTCGCACCGATGGGGCAGCCGCGGCGCTGGGCAAGACGTATCTCTACGTCGGCGGCAGTGACGGGACGGCCGCGACCGACACCGTCTACGTGTCACACCCGGTCGGCGACGGCAACCTCGACACGTGGACGCCCGGGCCGAACCTGCCGGCCCCGCGCACCGACGCGGCCTCGACGGTCGTGGGCAGCACCCTGTACCTGATCGGCGGTCTCGATGCCGCTGGTGCACCCACCTCGACGGTATTCAGCATCACGGTCGACAACGACGGCGTGCTCGGAGCCTGGAACACCGAGGATGCGGTCGCGTTGCCCGCGCCACGTGCCGGCGCGTCGGCGGTCACGGTGTCCGATGGGATCGTCGTGATGGGTGGAGCCGACGCCGACGGACCGACCACGAGCGTGTGGAAGTCACAGCAGGACAAGAGCGGGGCGCTCCAGGCCTGGGCCGATCAGGCGCCACTCCTCGAAGAGAACGTCGACGGCACCGCAGTCCACGTGGGAGAGGTCATTTTCCTGATCGGCGGCCGGAGCGCTGCCGGCCCGGTTGCCACCGTCCAGCAGGGCCTGCTCGGCGGACCCTCGGCCACGACGGAGGATCCGAACGCCATCACCGCGCAGTGGCGGGCAAGCGAGCAGACCAACCTGCCGGCAGCACGCACCAACGCCTCGTCGTTCACCGCGAACGGCGCGCTCTACCTCCAGGGGGGCAGCGACGCCGGCGGAGCACGCGCGGAGACGTGGTGGACGACCCCGGATGCGAACGGCGTGATCCCCGAATGGCACCACCTCTCGCAGCTCGACCTGGGGCAGGGGATCGACGGTGCAGCCGCGTTCACGGCGGGTCCCTACGCGTTCATCGTGGGCGGTCGGACGTCGTCCGGGCTGACCGGTTCGGCGGCCAGGGCGTATCTCGCTCCGGAGGAGCCGTTCTTCCAGGTGGGTGTGCTCGGCGCGACGATCCCGGCGCTCAAGCTCAGCGGCGAGATCGGCCAGCAGCTCGGCTACCTCATCGCGGCGGGTGTGGCCAGCGGGAACTTCGTCGCGCTGCTGCTGGTTGGCTGGGCGTTCGCCCACAAGGAGCGCGTCCGCGAGATCATCGGGAACCGCCGGCACCGCCGCGGCTGACCACCGGCAGGGCCGGCCGTCGGGCCAGCCTCGGGGTCAGCCCTCGCCCGGACCGATCGGGCCGCGCGTCACGGGGAGGCCCATGCGCTCCCAGGTGCTGATGCCGCCCGCGACGTTGGCCACGTCCGTCCACCCGGACGCGAGCAGGTGCCCCGTGACGTTCGCCGACCGATTGCCGGTCGCGCAGATCACCAGGACCGGGCGATCCTTCGGCACCTCGTCCAGGCGCGCGCCGAGCTGTGACATCGGGATGAACAGCGAGCCGTCGACCCGGACCTGCAGGTACTCGTTGCGCTCGCGGACGTCGAGCACGACGGCGGGCCGGACCGGGTCGCTGCGGCGGATGTCGGCATACAGCGGATCGAGAGCGGGGATCCCCTGGGGGCGGTTCATGCGGGTGCGGTCCTCCGGATGGTGGGTGGGCTTGCGGTGAGCCTCGGATCTGCGAGGCGTGCGTCAACGTCGGCGACGAGCCGATTGACGTCGACCCCCCACGCCGGTCCTGCCGCGGCGGCAAGGGCGAGGTGGCGAGAGGCGCCGGCGAGGTTCTTGGCGACCCCCTTGGGGTTGCCGCGGACACCGTGCACGTAGGCCGCGGCAAGCTTGATCAGGCCCTGGTGGAGCGCGCGCTCCGCGAGGTCGTCGCTGCCCATCCAGGCCGGTTCGAGGGCCTCGTGTGCGGCAAAGAAGTCGCCGCGGGAGTATGCCGCGAGGCCCGCCTCGAAGGCGGCCCGGCGAGTGCCCTCCGGCAGCGGGCGGTACGCCTTGTCCCGGTCGCCCTGCCGGATCGTGGCTTGGCGATCGGAGCGGGGCACGGTCGGCATGGGCGCGAGTGTAGCGGCGGTGGCGCCCGGGGACCGGCGGTCGCGTTCAGGCGTGTTCAGGCGCGCGCGGCCTCGTCGGGCAGGTGCGCGAGCGGCCGCCGGCCGGCGAACCCCTCGTCGTGCCCGTGCCAGAAGCCGATGCTCGTCTCGCCGATACGCCAGCACAGCCAGACCTGGCGGCCGCTCACGAGGGCCGGGAAGTCAAGCAGCCCCGTGGAGATGTCGCGCAGCACGATCGATCGCTCGTCCAGCCACGCGACATCGGCCTGCATCTGGTCGACGATCCCACGCATCCGGAGGCGCAGCCGGCGTAGCTCGCCGTCGTTCGCCTCGGCCCCTGGTGTCTCAGCGATCGTCTCGCCGACGACGATTCCCTCGCGTTCCCGATAGGCGTCGCGCAGCCCGACGAGCTCGTCGCGCTGATCGCGGAGGCGCTCGACCACGACCGCCAGGTCGGGGACCAGCGCATTGGCACCGTCGAGCGAGAAGAACCTTGACACTCGGAGATTGTACCGGCGCACGCCCCACGGCCCTCGTGGGACGTCCGGCCGGCCGGCCGGACGCCGCCCATCCAATAGACTGCAGGGGACATGGACACTTCCGTTGACACCGCGTTCCGGGACCGCGCCGGCCCCGGGCTGCCGGGCCTGCACGCGAGGCCGCTGATTGATCTCATTCGCGCGTCGGTGATCGGCGATGACGAGGCCGTCGCGGGCCCGTATGGGATCCGGCGGGTCACGTACGCGGACTACACGGCGTCGGGACGGAGCCTGTCATTCATCGAGGACTACATCCGCGACGCGGTGCTGCCGCTGTATGCGAACACGCACACCGAGTCGTCCGGAACGGGCCTCCAGACCACGCGGTTCCGCGAGGAGGCGCGCCGGCTCGTCCTCGAGGGCGTCGGAGGGGATCCCGGGCGGCATGCCGTGATCTTCTGCGGCTCGGGGTCGACAGGGGCGATCAACCGGCTGGTCGACGTGCTCCAGCTGCGCATCCCCGCGGACCTGGACGACCGCTGGGACCTCCGGTCGCGGATCCCGCCCGAGCAGCGACCGGTCGTGTTCATCGGGCCGTACGAGCACCATAGCAACGAGCTGCCGTGGCGCGAGTCGATCGCGGACGTGGTGACGATCCGGGAGGACCCCGACGGTTTCATCGACCTCGCACAGCTGTCGGCCGAGCTCGTCCGCTACGACGACCGCCCGATGAAGATCGGCAGCTTCTCGGCCGCCTCCAACGTGACGGGGATCGTGTCCGATACGCACGCGATCTCGAGGCTGCTCCACCAGCACGGAGCCCTCTCGCTGTTCGATTTCGCGGCAGCGGCACCGTACGTGCTGATCGAGATGGACCCTCCCGATGACCCGCACGCGTACATGGACGCGGTCTTCATCAGCCCCCACAAGTTCATCGGCGGCCCGGGCACACCCGGCATCCTGGTCGCGCGACGGGAGCTGTTCACCAACCGGGTCCCGAGCGTGCCCGGCGGCGGCACCGTCCAGTACGTCAACCCGACCGAGCACACGTATCTCGCCGACATCGAGCATCGCGAGGAGGGTGGAACGCCGGCCATCGTCGAATCGATCCGTGCCGGGCTCGTGTTCGGTCTCAAGGCGGCCGTCGGCGTGGATGCGATCCGCGAGCGCGAGCACGACTTCATCCACCGGGCCATGCGCCGCTGGGAGGCAAACCCGGCCATCGAGATCCTGGGCAGCCACGAGGCCGAGCGGCTGTCGATCGTGTCCTTCGTCGTTCGCCCCGGGCGCCGCCCCGGGGGCCGCCCGGGGCGCCGCCACGACGGCCGCTACCTGCACCACAACTTCGTCGTCGCGCTGCTCAACGACCTGTTCGGGATCCAGTCGCGGGGCGGCTGCTCGTGCGCCGGACCCTATGGCCACCGGTTGCTCGGGATCGACGTCGAGACGAGCCACGAGTTCGAACGCGAGATCGCGCGCGGGTGCGAGGGCATCAAGCCCGGCTGGGTGCGCGTCAACTTCAACTACTTCATCAGCGAGGCTGTGTTCGAGTTCATCCTCGACGCGGTCGACCTCGTTGCCAGCGAGGGCTGGCGCCTGCTGCCGGACTACCGGTTCGAGCCGTCGACCGGGATGTGGCGGCACCGTGCCGGGCTGCCGGAGCCGCCGCTGAGCCTGCGCGACGTGTCGTACGCGAACGGGCGGATGGCCTACCCGGCCCATCGCCACCGGGAACCCGAGGAGCGGCTTGCCGGCTACCTCGACGAGGCCCGCCGGATCCTGGCCGAACCGCCGCGCTTGCCCTCCGAGCCGTCGATCGCCGAGGGCGAGGTTGGCCCCGACTTCGAGGAGCTGCGGTGGTTCCTGCTGCCGGAGGACGTCGCCGCCGATGCCTGAGCGCACGCCCGCCGTCCTGGGCCTGGATCTCGGGACGACCGAGGCGAAGGCAGCGCTCATCGGGCTTGACGGCCGGCTCATCGGGCTCGGCCGGGCTGCCTGCCGGGTGGACGTGGGGCCCGACGGTCGGGCGGAGCAGGACCCGCGGGACTGGTACGCGGCCGTCACGGCGGCGGTCCGCGCGGTCGATCTCGCGGGTGCCGAGGTGCTGGCCGTGTGTGGCGTTGGGCAGGGCCCGACGCTGGCACTGGTCGATGCGGTGGGCGAGCCGGTGCGCGCGGCGATCACGTGGCAGGATCGGCGGGTCCGCGGAACCGGGTTCGGCCTGCTGCCCAAGATCCAATGGGTCGCGCGCGAGGATCCGGCAGCCGCGGCACGAGCGACGTGGATGCTGACGGCGTGGGACGCGCTCGGCCTGTGGCTGACCGGGGTGGCCGCGACTACCGTCCAGGCGCACGAGTCCGCCATCGAAGGGGCCGACCTCGAGGCGGCTGGCGTTCGACCGGCCCAGACCCCGCCATCGCTGCCATTCGGCTCGCCACTGGGGCGCCTGCGGGCGGACGTGGCCGAGGCGCTCGGGCTGCCCGCGGGGATCGCCGTGATCGCCGGCGTCAACGATGGCGCCGCGAGCATGCTGGGCGCCGGGCTGCGCGCCGCGGGGGACGCTGTGGACACGGGCGGGACCTCGGGCGGCATCGGCATCTACGCGGACACCGCTATCCGGCTGCCGGTGCCCGGGCTCTACCAGGCACCCGCTCCGCTGCCCGGTCGCTGGGTCGTGGGTGGGGCGATGGCGGCGCTCGGGGCGTCGATCGGATGGCTGCGAGGCCCGGTCCTTGGCGATCGGTGGTCGGCCGACGAGCTGTTCAGCGAGGCGGTGCGTGTGCCGGCCGGATCGGACGGGTTGGTGTTCCTGCCCTACCTGGCGGGCGAGCGGGCCCCGATCTTCGACGAGGGGGCACGCGGTGCGTTCGTCGGGCTGACGCTCGCGCACGGGCGCGCCCACCTGTTCCGCGCGGTCCTGGAGGGCGCGGCATTTGCAATGCGCCACGTCGCTGAGCCCCTCGCGGCGGCCGGGGCCCCGGCGGCGGAGCTTCGCCTGGCGGGTCGGTCGAGCCCGGGCGACCTGTGGGCCCGGATCAAGGCGGATGTGCTGGGGGTCCCGGCGATCATCCCGGTCGTCGGCGAGACGGCCGTCCTGGGTGCGGCAATCCTCGCCGCGGCGGGCGCCGGGATGGTCCGGGACCTCGAGGACGGCGTGGTCGCGATGACCGCGGTCGCGCGCACGATCGAGCCGGACCCTGCCACCCGCGTCCGCTACGACGAGCTGTTCGGGGTCTACGCGGACCTTTACCCGGCGCTCAAACCGTCCTTTGACGCGCTGGGCCGGTAGCCGGGCGGCGCCCCGGCGAGCCTCGCCGCGTGCTGGTGGTAGCATCGAGGCGAGCCTTCGGGGCAGGGTGCGAATCCCGACCGGTGGTAGGGTCCCGCGACGCGGGACGAGCCCACGAGCGGCTCTACGGACGCAGGTCCGGGGAGTGCAGCAGATCCGAGGCGAGGGTCACCTCGCCCGCCGGAGCCGACGGTACAGTCCGGATGAGAGAAGGCCAGGGCCGGCACGTCCCGCCCGGGATCGTGCTTGGGCGCCTCCTGCCCCGTTGCGACTCGCATCGTGACGGAGGTGGTGAATGGCGAAGGCACCGGCGACGACCGCTGCTCTCGACGCGCCTGCCCCTGTCCCCGGCGCCGGCATCCAGGTCGACGACGTCTCGCTGACCTTCCGCGGCAGCCGGACCGTCCACGTCCTGGACCACGTCGGACTCGACGTTCGCCCGCGCGAGGTCGTTGCGCTGATCGGGCCCAACGGCTGCGGCAAGAGCACGCTGCTCCGGGTGCTGGCCGGCTTGATTCCGCCCGACGGGGGTCTGGTCTCGCTCGATGGCGATCCGGTCACGGGTCCCGATCCACGGGTCGGTCTCGTGTTCCAGGAGCCGCGCCTGCTCGCCTGGCGGACGACCGAGGCCAACGTCCGGTTCCCGATGGACCTCGCCGGCTGGCCGCGCGACCGCCAGGCGGCCCGTGCCAGCGACCTGCTGGGCCTCGTCGGTCTGCGCGAGTTCGCCGCGGCCAAGCCGTCGACGCTCTCGGGCGGCACGCGCCAGCGCGTCGCGATTGCCCGCGCGCTTGCCCTCGAGCCCAGCGTTCTCCTGCTCGACGAGCCGTTCAGCGCGCTCGATGCGCTGACCCGGGAGCGGTTCAACGCCGAGCTGCTCCGCCTGTGGGAGCGAACCGGGACCACCATCGTGATCGTCACCCACAGCATCCCCGAGGCGGTGTTCCTGGCCGACCGTGTCATCGTCATGTCGCCACGGCCCGGCCGCGTGGTGGCCGAGATCCCCGTCGACCTGCCCCGGCCCCGGCGCGTCGCTGACCTCAATTCGGCGCTCGTGTCGTCCGTGGCTGCCGACGTCCGCGCCCATCTCGTCGACACCACCGACGATCGGATCGCGATGGAGGAGGCCCGGACCGCCGTACCTGCGGGTACCCGGCCTGAAGCGCCTGCGCGGCACGCCGACACCGAGCCCGGAACCCCTGCCTGGTTCGATCCGTTTCGTCCAGAGGACGACGGGCGATGAGTGACGCCGGCCGGGTCGTCACGACGGCCGCATCCGCACCGCCTGTTGAGTTCGCGGCGGTGCCCGCGCCCATGGCGCCGTCTCGGGGTCGTCGCGTGATCGACCGCGCGTGGCCGGCAGCCGTGAGCGTGGGCGTGTTCATTGTCGTGTGGCAGGTCGTGGTCTTCGTCTCGGGTTTCAAGTCGTTCGTGCTGCCCGGCCCATGGACCGTCGCCGAGCGGTTCGTCCGCGCCTGGGCCGAGGGCACGATGCTGCCCCACGTCGAGGCGACCCTGGTCGAGATCCTGCTGGGCTTTGCGATCGGGGCCACGATCGCGCTCGCCGTCGGCGTGCTGCTGGCACGTTCGCGCCTGGCGGAGCGGCTGCTCAGCCCCTACCTCGTCGCCGCGCAGGCCACGCCGGTGCTCGCCCTGGCGCCCCTGATCGTGCTGTGGTTCGGCAGCGGGCTGATGTCGAAGCTCGTCATCACGACCCTGATCGTGTTCTTTCCGGTCGCCATCGCCACGATGGTCGGGATCCGCTCGGTGGACCCGCGGCTGCTCGAGATGGCGCGCGGCTTCCGCGCGACCGGCTGGCAGGTGATCGTCCGTGTCGAGGTCCCGGCCGCACTGCCGGCGATCCTGGGCGGAATGCGCGTGGGCGTGACGCTCGCCGTGATCGGCGCGATCGTGGGCGAGTGGGCCGGCGGCGAGAAGGGCCTCGGCGTCCTGATCAACATCGCCCGCGGCTCGCTGTTCGACACCCCGCTGATGTTCGCCGCACTCGCCATGCTGGCCATGATCGGGGTGACCCTCTATCTCGTGATGGTGCTCGTCGAGCGCCGGCTGGTCGGCGATCGATGAGCCGCGACTCGATCCACCCGCAACCCCAGGAGGATCCCTCTTCCGTGCCCACGCTCGTTCGCCGCCCGTCCATCCGGCCGCTGGCCGCCATCGCTGCAGGCCTTGCCCTGGTCGTTGCCGCCTGCGGCAGCGGCGCCGCATCCCCGTCCACGGCGGCCTCGGTCGCGGCCCCGTCATCGGTCGCCACCGAATCGTCGGCCCCGACCCCCGCGGCGGTCGCGCTGACCGTCGGCCTGGGCTACATCCCGAGCGTCCAGTTCGCCCAGTTCTACCTGGCCGACCAGGCGGGGTATTACCGCGATTCGGGTCTCGACGTCACCCTCCAGAACAAGATCGACCCCGACCTGATCACGCTCCTGGGGCAGGGGGCGCTCGATATCGGCAGCGGTGACGGGACGTCCGTGATCCCGGCCGTCAGCCAGGGGATCCCCGTCGTGTACACCTCGACGATCTACGGCCAGTTCCCGTCGATCGTCGTGGCCAACGCCGCCTCCGGGATCACGACCGCAGCGGACTTGAAGGGCAAGCGGATCGGCATCCCGGGCAAGTACGGGTCCTCCTGGATCATGCTCCAGGCGTTGCTCGGGTCTGCCAACCTGACGCCCGACGACGTCAACATCGTGCTGTACCCGGATTATGGGCAGGCGACCGCGCTCCAGCAGGGCGCCGTCGATGCGGCGACCGGCTTTGCGAACAACGAGCCGATCCAGCTCCAGCGGGCCGGCATCGAGACCGTCGTCCTCACCGTGGACAACATCGTGCCCCTGCCCGGCCCCGGCCTCGTCACCGGAACGGCGACGTTGGCGGCGAAGGCGGACGCGCTCAGGGCGTTCACCGTGGCCACGCTGCGCGCGATGGACGAGATCGCCGCGGATCCACAGAAGGGCCTGGACGCGACATTCGCCGCGGTGCCCGACCTTGCCCAGGACCCCGCACTCCAGCGCCAGATCCTGGACGCCACGGTCGCCACGTGGAAGAACACGCGGACCGGCGCCTTGTATGGCGCCATCGACCTCGCGGGCTGGCAGCAGTCGCTCGACTTCATGACCTCGCTCGGCCTCGTACCCAACCCGGTAACGGTGGATCAGCTGGTCGACACGTCGCTGCTGCCATAGCCGGGAACCTCGCCATGTGTCGAGCTTGCGCTGTAGCCGCTTGCGGGCACGCGCATCCGGCGAGGTATCCTCCGGATGGAGGGTTCCTCATCCGTGGGTACTGAAACCGCGCTGGCCATCATCGTCGCGCTCCTGTGGGGCCCGACCGCCATCTGGCTCATCGTTCGCGCCTCGCGCGGAGGCGAGCAGCGGCACTTCGAGTCGGATCATCCCGGCCACGTGCCATCGGCCAGCCTTCGGCTCGAGCAGGATTCGCTTGCGTCCCTGGCCGTCGAGGCGGAGGAGCAGTGGGTCTGCGGAGGATGCCGATCGCTGAACCGCCGGGACGCGAAGCGCTGCTACAGCTGTCGAGAGTCGAGGGAAGGGTCGGACGTTCCCGTCAGGATGGCACGGCCGCAGAGACCGCTGGTCCCCGTGATGGCGGACGCGTCCGAGCCGTCAAACGTGGTGCCGGGGTCCCCGGCCGGTGTCGCCTCGTTGACGGCCTCTCCGGGGCCGACCGTGGAGCGACCGCGTCTCCACGTGGTCGGCGTACCGGTCATGGAGGATGTGATCGCCGTCGAGCCTGAAGCGCCCTCCGGGCTGCCTGTCTGTCCGTTCCTGGGGCTGGAAAGGGATCCGACCACGTGGTTCGACTTTCCGGCACCGGGCAACGTCTGCCATGCGACGCCCAGTCGGCGGTCGAGCCTGGTCCAGTCGATCGAGGGGATGGTCCCCGGGAACCGCCGCAAGCAGACGATCAGCATGGTCCACCAAGGGGCGGCCTGCCTGGCGGTTGCCCACGTCGCCTGCCAGCGCTACGCGGCGGCCGGTGGTGCCTCGAGAATGGCGATCCAGGCACGCGCGGCCGCGATCCCGCCGGTGGTGCCGCGATCGTCTCCCCCTGTCGTGACCCCAGAACCGGACGAGGAGCTCCCGACCCCGGTCATGGCGACCGTCGTCGCCCGGCCGGCATCACCGCCCGTCGCCGCGGACCAGACGCAGACGGAGGCGCCGAAGCCCCGGCGGGCAAAGCGTTCTCGCTGACCCGGCGACTCGATCATCATCGCGTCTGGATTGGAGTGCGACGCCCTGCACCGAACGTTCGGGGCGTCAGATGGGCTGATCTGAACGTGATACGGTCGCGGCCGGGCCCGTAGCTCAGTGGCAGAGCAGGGGACTTTTAATCCTCCGGTCCTGGGTTCGAATCCCAGCGGGCTCACCAGCGTCTCTCACCGCTGGGAGGCACCCCTCAAGCATTTCGCCGAATCAGAGCGAAACGTTGCGCTTCATGGCCGTGCCCACTCATGGCGGCTGCCGGACGTCGAGGTTCGGTCGGGCGGCGTATGGGGCCGTAGGGAGATCCCCGTGGTGGGCTCGTACAGGCAGCGCTGGAACCCAATGAAGAGGTCCCGGCGGGCGGGATTCTCCAAGCCCACTTTCGATCAGCGAGCACGAGCACGAGCACGAGCGGCAGATCGTGTCGTGAGCTGAGCGTCGCCCTACGGTGCCCCGATGGTGAGGGCGGCCTGGGGGCTTGCCGAGCTCGTGTCGAGGGACCCGCCGGGGTCCATGTCCCAGTGCAGGATGGCCGGACCCGGCACGGCATTTGCGGGGATGGGCAGGTGCATCTCGAGTTGCACGAAGGCTCCGGGCTCCAGCGCTGGTCCGATGAAGGCGCAGTTCAGCAGCAGGAGCTGGACGGTGGGCAGCTTCAGCGGCACGCCGCCGATGACCAGGTTCTCGGAGTAGGTAGGACAGGGATCGAGCGGGGCTGCCTGGGTCCCGAGGTTCGTGAGCGTCACGTAGTAGACGAGGTCGGCGCCCGCGGTGGCCGACGACGGCACGGAGAGCACCGCCGATGCCGGCTGGGGCGAAAGCGAGGGCTGCTCCGACGCGACCGGAGTGAAGGCGTAGGCGGTGAAGGTGGACTCTGCGGACGGCACATCGCAACGCGGGATCCCGCTCATCACCGTTCCCGGCGTCGCCGGCCCCGCCTCGATCGGAGCTCCTCCGGACGGAATGGTGACGACGAGGGATGTCACCTCCAGGGTCGTCGTGCCGCACCAGTTCGACCACCACAGGAACGCCACTGCCGTCCGACCCGGCTCGAGGAGCACCGGGCCGGCGATGACGCTCGGGTCGCTGCTGCCATCGCTGGGCTCGCCGTGGTAGGTGATCGGCTTCAAGATCGACGTGCCGGAGCGCAGCTCGACGAGCCGCGGGCTCCCCTCGAAGGACGCATGGGTGCTGACCGACATTCGTCACCGCGAGCGAACCGAGCATCTGTCCACCGCCTCCCTGCCATCCGGCGGACGCGGTGAGATTGCTGGGAAGGCAGTCCGGCGTCCCAGACGGGATCACGACGGGCGTCGGCGACGGGGCTGTCACGGCCGACTGATCGAGCCAGGGGACGATGGGCCCGGAGGGTTTCGGGTTCTCTGTCGCTGGGCCGGTCGAAGGAGTCGGCGAGATCATCGGGGACTGGCCTGGCGTCGTCCTCGGTCGATGCCAACGGCGTCGCCCCCGGTGACACTCCAAGGCGGAAACCACTGCCCCATGCCAGGACCGCGACGACCACGAACGCAGCGGCCAGCACCGAGGCGGCCCCGAGCGCGCCGCGCCATCTCGGTTCCGGGCGCCCCGGGGGCTCGGCCCCGAGCCGGTCCATGGCATTGCGGAGGGTGCTCGGCGCGGACGGCAGATCCAGGTCACTGAGGCGCTCGCGCAACCTGCGGTCGAGATCGTCGCTCATCGGGCGGCCTCCGCCTCGGCTCCATCAAGGGTCGCCCTCATCCGCCGAAGCGCGTGATGCAGTCGCGATTTGACGGTGCCGAGGGGCCAGCCCAAACGGTCGGCGATGCCTACGAGCGTCACGCCGCCCCAGTAGTGCAGGACGACGACGATCCGCTGGTCCGCATCGAGGCCCCGCATCGCTCGGGCGACCTCGTCGCGGTCGATCACGGCCTGGAACTGATCCATGGCGGGTCCGGACGCCCCATCCGCGAGGACGATGAACCGAACGACCTTTCGCCGCCGCATGCGATCGCGGCAGACGTTGACGAGGATCCCATCGAGCCAGGCGTCCACCCGTGAGACATCGCGCAGCGAGGCCGCGGAGCGCCACGCGCGAAGCATCGCCTCCTGCGTCGCGTCTTCGGCATCGGCAGCATTGCCCAGCAGGAGGCCGGCCAGCCGGAAGCGCCGGTCAACCCCCGCCCGAACGGACGCTAGGATGCGTATCTCTGCGTCTGTGTGCGGCCCGGTCAGATCGATCTCCGTCAACTCCCGCGTCAAGGCGAACGCGAATGCTCTCATGGTGTCCGTATAGACGAAGGCCGGTGCGATACGGTTCTCAGATCCTTGACCCGGCACGGACCGATGGCCGAGGGCAAACCTACCGTTCGCCGCTCTGCTCCGACTCAGAGCCTGCAGTCGATTGTGGCCGCTGCGGTCGGACGGCCCACCGACCATGCGAGCTATCTCAGGCGGCGGCGCGCCCCGCGATGCCATCGGCAGGCTCGGAAGACGGCAGCTCGGGGACGACCTTCCGGATCTACGAAGTGTTTGGAGCGCCCGCCGCATCCCTCAGGCCTGTGCACGACCTCCCGCACGGCGCGCAGTCGGACGCAAGGATTGAGTTGTCGACACAGCAACTAAATGCCCCGAATGTCTGCGCAAACGCTTGACCTCGCCTCGTGTGTGTCAATACGCAGACCATCGTCCGTCACCGCCCGCCGCCGATCTTCGATGCGACTTCGATGGGTTGCCGCGTGCCCGCTTCGCTCGTTGGATCAGCGTGCAAACCAGCCGTGGGCGGTGCGTTGCCTGGAGCGCTCATCAACGTGCGGCCGGAGCATCTCCGCCGCCTGGGCTTGCGCGGCGAGGGCCGCGTCGACCTCGTGCTTGAACGAGCGGCCGATCGAGGTTCGCGTCAGCCATTCCAGGTAGTCGGGGTCGCTCTTGGCAAGGCTCCCGATCGACCATCCCGCATAACGTCCGAAGTCGAGGACCGTGCCCGTGCCCGGCGGCGGGCGACGCGCCTGCGTCTCGTCGTTGCCTGGCGTCGGCGACGCCCCCGGCCTGCGGGCGCGTGCAACGGCGCGAGCCCGCTCGAGGTCGTAGGCGTGCCGGAGCTCTGCGCGACCGAGGATGTGCCACGCGGCGTTCAACGCCGCCATCGTCCGCCCGTCGCCACCGGCATCGGGGTGATGCTTCCGCGCGAGCGTCCGGTACGCGGCCAGGACCACCTCTGGATCGGCCGACGAGGTCACCTGGAGCACTTCGTAGAGATCGATGGCTGGCACGATCATCCCTGACCTTCGTTTGCGGCGACTGCGGGCGATAAGCGAGGACCGGACCTGCCTGAACACGGCTCGGGGCAGCCATCCGTGATCCGGGTCGCGGACGGGCAACACATACGGTTCCACGGGCCGGCCGTCCCGGCGACACGCCAAAGGTCAGCGTCGCCTCGGCGAAATCGCACGTTGGCGAATTCGCAACCGGTCGCGGGCATGGAATGCCCCTGATCGCTCGGGGGGATGAGCGACCAGGGACGTCCCGCAATGTACACGGCGGGCGGCGCCGTGGCCAGCGCGCGGCGGGCAGAAGACGGGATAGTGCCCCGCCGATCACCGCGCTTCGAACGATCGCTTCGAAAGGCCGAAGAAGAACCCGTCGATTGCCGTGCGGGGCGGAGCGTCCGGGCTGACCGCGGCGCCGAGGGTCACGAACAGCGGCGCAAGGTGCTCCACCGTCGGGTGCGCGAACGGCATTCCCGGCGCCTTCTCCCGGAAGGCGAACAGCGCGTCGAGGTCGCCGCGATCGAGCGCCTCCGCGGCCCAGCGGTCGAACTCGATCGACCACTCCGGTGCCCCGGGTTTGCCCGCGAAGTACTCGCCGACGAACGGCAGGCCGTGGGTCATGAACCCGCTGCCGACGATGAGCACGCCCTCGTCCCGCAGCGGTGCGAGCCGCTTGCCGACCTCGAACAGGTGCCGGGGGTCCAGGTCGGGCATCGACATCTGGAGCACCGGAATGTCCGCGTCCGGGTACATCGCCATCAGTGGTACCCAGGCCCCGTGGTCGAGGCCGCGGGTGGGACGGTCGAGGATCGGCTCGGTCGCGGGCATCAGCGACCTGACCGTCGCGGCGAGCTCGGGCGCACCGGGTGCCCGGTACTGGAGGTCGTAGTAGCGCTGCGGGAACCCGTAGAAGTCGTAGACGAGCGGAACCGTGGTCGTGGCCCCGATCGCCATCGGGGCGGTCTGCCAGTGGGCGCTCACGATGAGCACCGACGTGGGGCGCGCCAGCTCGCTCGCCCAGCCCGCGAGCTGACCCATCCACACCGGGTCGTCGAGGAGGGGCGGCGCCCCGTGGCCGAGGTATAACGCGGGCAGCGAGCGGGCCGGCGCTGCAGGCGGAATGGTGGGACGCGGATCGGTCATGGGATGCGGGTGTCTCCGGGGTTGGGGTCCGTACAACGGTAGGACGAGCCGCCGGGCGGCGCAACGAGCCGCTCCAAGACGCGCCGACGGGGTCGCCGGGCGTCACCCCCGGCGGATGCGGCCCAGCAGCGAGCGCGGGGACGATGGCTTCCTGAGCCGATTGACGAGCGCCTCCGCCAGCGCCGCGTACTCGTCGGCATGGTTGTAGCGCTGCGCGGAGATCCGCAGGATCGTCATGGCCGGGGTGCCACCCGGGTCGATCGCCGCAGGCACGGGGAATGGGAACACCGGCACCTCGATCCGTTCCTCGTCGAGCAACGTCGCCTGAAGGCGGCTCGCGGCCGCGCGGCTGGGCGCGATGCCGGGCAGCGGGATCGCCGCCATCGAGCCCAGCATCACGTCCGGCGCCGGCGCCGGGACACCCAGGGCGGCGCAGATCAGGTCGCGGCCGCGGCGAGCGAGTGCCGCGTTCGCGGCCATCAGGCCCGCCCAGCCTTCGTCGTGGAGGCCGCCCACGTAGCGGATGGCCGCCGGCAGCGCGAGGATCGCCGTCGGATCGATCGTGCCCATCCAGTCGAACATGAGCCGGAACGGCGTCCGGTCCGTCCGTTCGTCGTTGAGCCCGTGGGAGATGACCAGCGGGCGGACCCCGGCGCGCAGGTCGGCACGCACGTAGAGCATCGCGGCTCCCCTGGGCGCGCACATCCACTTGTGGCCGTTCCCGGTCCAGTAGGCCGCCCCCATGGCGTTGACGTCGAGGGGCAGCATCCCCGGCGCGTGGGCGCCGTCCACCAGCGTGTCCACGCCACGCCGGTCCAGCTCACGGACGATCGCCGCGACCGGCAGCACGAGCGCGGTGGGCGAGGTGACCTGGCTGACCACTGCGAACCGCGTGCGCGGGGTCACGCCCTCGAGATACGCCTCGACGACCTGCGACGGGTCATGGGTCGGGAACGGCACCTTCGCGATGACGAGGCGGGCGCCGTCGCGCTCGGCCGCCGCCTGCATCGCGTTGAGGGTTGCGTTGTACTCGTGATCGCCGGCGAGCAGCTCCTCGCCCGGCTCGAACCGTCGTGATGCGAGGACCGTCGATACGCCCGTCGTCGCGTTGGCGACGAAGGCGATGCCCTCGGGATCCGCTCCGAGGTAGGCGCCGACCAGTCGCCGTGCCTCGTCCAGGTGGCCCTCGAGCTCTCGGGCAAGGAATCGCTCGGGCTCGGTCTCCATCCGCTCGCGCCACACACGCTGCGCTTCGAGGACGGGTTCAGGGCAGGCGCCAAAGCTGCCGTGGCTGAGGTACGAAACAGTGGGGTCGAGCCGCCACGGCGAACGGTCGAAGGTCGGGTGTGTCACCCGCCGACGATAGCGAGTCGGGCAACGGTCGTGCAGCCCCGACGAGCGCGAGCGACGAGCCAGCCCGGACGGGTCGGCGGACGGGCAGGTCTGCCGGCGGGCCAGCTCACGCGGGTCAGGCGATCGGGGGTTCGTCGTCGTCGGTATCGGGCGGCTGTGGCAGGCCGGGTGCGGGCCGGGGCGTCACGTTGATGACGACGCCCCGGGGACGCGGCCGGCCGTTGAGGACGCGCGACAGGCGTTCCGGACCCGCCACGAACGGCGCGACGTACGCGAGGACGATGACCGGGATCAGGACCCGGACGGGTCCCGGAAAGCGGACCGCGAGGAGGATGCCGACGGCGTACAGGATCCAGGCGGTGAACAATGATCTTGGCGGCCAGCCGGCGACGTGGAGCCGCCACACGGGGATCAGTGCCACCAGGCCGGCCACGAGGAAGGTGAGCAGGAGGGCGGGCGTCATTGCCCTGGCATCATAGGCCCGGCACGGAGTCCCGGGCTGTGGGTCGCCGGCGGGTCGCGGGCCGCCCCTCGGATACGATGGGCGCCATCCCAATGGAGCATCCGTGACCGAACGCGTCCGCAAATGGCTCGTCGCCTGGGGCCCGATCCTCCCCCTGCTGCTCGCCGAGGGGACGATCTGGGTCGGCTTCGGCGCACTCCTCCCGATCCTGCCGATCTACTTCACGACGCACGGAGTCGACCTGCCGACGCTCGGGATCGTGGTGGCCGGCTGGCCGGCCGCCCGTCTGGTTGGCGAGCCCGTGTTCGGATGGGTCGCCGATCGAGCGTCGCGCAAGACGCTGATGATGACCGGCCTGGTCCTCGCCGCCGCGTTCGCCGTTGCGCCGCTGTTCGTGGTCGGCCCGCTTGCGTTCATCGGCGTGCGGGTGCTGGCCGGCCTGTCCGCGTCGATCTATGACCCGGCAGCCCGCGGGTACCTCGTGGACGCGAACCCCCCGGAGCGCCAGGGCGAGACGTTCGGGCTCTACGGCGCGGCGCAGATGGGCGGCCTGATGGTCGGCCCCGCGATCGGCGGGCTCGCCGCCGCAGCGACCAACGAGCCGACGGTCGTGTTCTGGGTTGCCGGGATCGCCCTGGTGGTGTCGGCGATCCTGGTCGGGGCGCGCGTGCCGGACCTTGAGCGAGGTGTTCACACGGCGGCGGAGGCTGCGAGGGAGACGGACGCTGCCGTCAGGCCGCCGAGCATCGTCAACCTGCTGCTCGTTGCGGCGATCGCGTTCAACGTCGGCAGCTTCTTTGCCGGCGGCTCCTACGAGGTGGTGTGGAGCCTGTACCTCACGTCACTGGGCGCGGGCATGGCTGCCATCGGCCTCACCTTCTTCACGTTCGCGCTGCCGATCCTGGTGCTGTCGCCGGTCATGGGCCGGTTCATCGACCTGCAGGGAGGGTTCCTCGCGCTGGTGGTCGGGATGGCCGGGGTCGCCGTCTGCGGGATGCTCTATCCGCTCATCCCCGAGATCTGGTGGGTCGTCCTGCTCGGCCTCGTCGAGGGAACTGCATTTGCCTTCGCGTCGCCGGCCCTGTACCTGCTGGTCGCGCGCGCCTCGCCGCCCGGCAGGAGCTCAACCGCGCAGGGACTGTTCGGGGCTGCCGGCACCATCGGGACAATCGTGGCCTCGCTCCTGGCCGGCGTCCTCGCCGAGGCGCATCTCAGCTACCCGTTCTACGCGGCCGGGATCGGAACCGGTGCCGCACTGCTGATCGGTCTGTTGCTCGGCCGGCGAGCGCTCTACGACGCGCTGCAACCCCGTCGCGCGGTCGGCCCGGCTTCCGCGAGCGAGCCACCCACCGCGGCGATCCACCAGGCCTGAGCGGCATACGCACCCGCCCCTGACCGGCATCCGGTCTTGAGTCGGGAGTGCGCCAGGCTCGAGCCGGCTTTGACGGGATCCCCGATCGCCGGTAGAGTGTTAAGCCTTCGCGGGGTGGAGCAGCGGCAGCTCGTCGGGCTCATAACCCGAAGGTCGGAGGTTCGAATCCTTCCCCCGCAACCAATCCGATTCTCCTGAACCCCGGGACCCGACCACCCCGGGGTTCTTCCTTTTTGTTCTGTCCATCCGGCGGACCATCGTCGCATTGACTGGCAGCGGGTCTGCCCGCACCCTACCGGCATGCCCCTCAGGCGCCCCGTGACGCGAACTCCCAGCTCGATCCGTACATCGCCCCGCCTCGAGCCATCCTCCGGGCGCCGTCGTCCGGGGCGGCTCGTCCGTTGGCTGGCTCCGCTGCTCACGCTGGCATTCATCCCGATGGGCGGCCCGGCAACGGCTGCTGCGACTGTGCCGGCGCCGGTAACGGTCGAGCGGGTCGCTGGGCCGGACCGTTACGACACCGCCGTTGCCGTATCGACCCGCCTGTTCCCGGACGGTGGCGCCCCGATGGTTGCTCTTGCCTCGGGCGCCCAGTTCCCGGACGCGCTCTCCGTCGGCCCGGTCGCCGGCCGGGATGGTGGCGCCGTTCTTCTCACTCGCTCCGACGCGCTGCCAGCGGTCGTGGAGGGCGAGCTGGTTCGCCTGCACCCCGGGCGGGTCGTGGTCGCCGGCGGGCCGAGCGTGGTTGGCGAGAGCGTCATCCTCCGCGTCCGGGAGCTGCTGGGACCCGACGTTCCGATCGAGCGACTGTCGGGTCTCGACCGGTACGCGACCGCTGCCGCGATCTCGGCTGCGTCCTTCTCGCCCGGGGTTTCCATCGCGTTCGTCGCGGCGGGCACGAACTTCCCCGACGCCCTTGCCGCGGGCGGCGTCGCTGGAACGCTCGGTGCCCCGATCCTCCTCACCCGATCCACCAGCCTCCCCGCGTCGATCCGGAACGAGCTGCTCCGCCTCGCGCCGGAGCGTGTCGTGATCGTCGGTGGCACGAGCGTGGTCAGCGCGACCGTCGCGACGGCGATCGCCGCGCTGGGGCCCACGGTCGAGCGGGTGTCCGGGCTGGACCGGTATGCGACTGCCGCGGCCGTCGCGGCTCGCTTCGCGCCCGACTCGGACGGCGTGATCCTGGCCACCGGACTCGGATTCCCGGACGCGCTTGCCGCGGTGCCGCTGGCATCGCTCGACGGACGCCCGATCCTGCTCGTCCGGCCGGATCCGCTGCCCGAGCCCACGCGCGACGCGATCATCAGAGCCCGGCCGTCGAGCATCATCGCGGTCGGTGGTACCAGCGTGGTTCCCGACGCACTTGCCCTCGAGGCCGCGGCCTGGTCAGATGGCCGGCTGACGCTGCCACCAGCCGGTCCCACGTACCCGGCCTATGACTCGCGCTATCACGATCCGGGTGAGATGCTGCTGGCGCTCCAGACCGCGGAGGTCTCGTACCCGGGGTTCGTCCGCGTGTTCTCGATCGGCCAGAGCGACCAGGGACGTGAGATCTGGGCCGCCAAGATCTCGGACAACGTCGATGTGGACGAGGCTGAGCCGGAGGTGCTGGTCGATGCCCTGCACCATGCACGGGAGCATCTGAGCATTGAACAGGCGCTCTACCTGCTCCATACCCTCACCGCGGACTACTCCACCGACGCGACCGTCCGGCGCCTGGTCGACACGCGCGAGATCTACATCATCTTCGCGGTCAATCCCGATGGGTGGGCCTATGACCTGCTTCCGACCGGCTATCGGGGATGGCGCAAGAACCGGCAGCCGACGCCCGGCTCGAGCGCGATCGGCACCGACATCAATCGCAACTACGACTACCACTGGGGCTGCTGCGGCGGGTCGTCGGGCACACCGTCAGCGTGGAACTACCGCGGCCCGTCAGCGTTCAGCACCCCCGAGGCACGCGCCGTCCGCGACTTCGTGCTCAGCCGCGTGGTCGACGGCGTGCAGCAGATCAGGACGCACGTGACGCTCCATACGAACGGCGAGCTGATCCTGTGGCCCTATGGCTACACGTATACCAACGTTCCGCATGACATGACGGCGGACGATCACGCGACGTTCGTCGCGATGGGGCGGGCGATGGCGCGGACGAACGGCTATACGGCCCAGCAGTCGAGCGACCTGTACCCGACCGATGGCGACGAGATCGACTGGATGTACGGGCGCCAGCACATCTTCTCGTTCACGTTCGAGCTGTATCCCACGGAGCAGGTGAGCTCGCACGCCGACCACGAGCCCCCAGACGAGGTCATCGCGACGCAGACCGCCCGCAACCGCGCCGCGCTCCTGTACCTGATCGACATGGCGGACTGTCCGTACCGGGCGATCGGGAAGCAGGCTACCTACTGCGCCGGCTGACCCCGACCCCCCTTCGCTGATCCCGGCATCCGTTGCCGATCCGGCACCTGTTCGGGGCTCGCGGCAGGCTCGTCGATGGCCCCTCGCGTCGCGCGCGGTGGTTCGCTCAGTCCCAGCGGAACTTGCGCGCGGCCAGCACGACCAGCAGCACCCCCCAGGCCGCGAGGATGACCAGCGGCTCGGTGGCGTCCCCGGTGACCGAGCCCAGCCCGATGCCCAGCGTGCGGGTCAGGGCGGCGGCCGGGAGGACCTCGGAGATCGAGGCGACGGCCCCGGGCAGTCGCTCCAGCGGGAGGACGATACCGCCCAGGACGAGCGCCACCAGGAACAGCAGGTTCGCGAGCGCCAGGGTTGCCTCGGCGCGCAGGGTGCCGGCCATCAGCAGACCGAGGCCCGCGAATGCCATGGTTCCCAGCACCAGCGCGGTGGCGGTGAGCGCAAGCGACGCCCCTGGCCCGGCGGTCCAGCCCAACACGGCCATCGCGATGCCGACCAGCAGGATCATCTGGACGACCTCGACGATGACCACCGAGGCGGTCTTGGCCACCACGACCACCCCGGCCCCGGCGGGGCTGCCGCCCAGCCGCTTGATGACGCCGTACTGGCGCTCAAACCCGGTTGAGATCGCCAGCGACACCAGCGACGCGGCGATCACCGCGAGACCGATCGATCCGGGCAGCAGCCGATCGACGGGTCGTCCGGTGGACACGCCGCCGCTCGTGTCGAATGCGCTGAACACCAGCAGGACCCCGACCGGGATCACGAACGTGACCAGCAGCCCCTCACCTCGCCGCAGCACGAGCCGGAACTCATGGGCGGTCAGGGCCATCGCCATTCGCAGCCACGATGCGGGGCGGGCGGGCACGCCGGCGCCGACGACTGACGTGGTCGCCCCGCGGCTCGTCTCGCTCATCCGCCGTCCTCCTCCGCGCCGTCCACAGACGCCCCGTCCACAGACGCCCCGTCATCAGACGCCACATCGGCACCCACCAGCTCGAGGTATCGTTCCTCCAGGCTCGCCGCCCCGAGGCGGAGCTCGGTGATCAGCACGCCACGCTCGGCGCACCACGCAGCGAGCGCCGCGATCAGCGCCGGGCTCGGTGGTCCCGCCAGGCCAACAAGCTCGTAGGCGTTTCCGGGGCCGGCCGCGACGACCCGCGTCGCCCCACGGTCATGGGGAGTCGATGCCGCGGCCATCGCGACCGTGTCGCCGTCGTCCAGCACGGCCGACAGCCGGAACCTGACCCGCGGGGCCCCGGCTCCGGTCAGCTCCGCCGGCGTGCCGTAGGCCACCACGCGGCCGCGGTCCAGGACGGCCACGTGATCCGCGAGGCGTTCCACGTCGCCAAGCTCGTGGGTGGTCAGCAGGATGGTCGTCCCGGCGGCCCGCAACGCGGCGATCCGCTCGCGCGTTGCCTGCTTCGCCGCCGGATCCATGCCGGCCGTCGGCTCGTCGAGGACCAGCAGCTCCGGGCGCCCGAGCAGTGCGAGTGCCAGGCCAAGCCGCTGCTTCTCACCGCCGGACAGTCGCCGATACCTGGTGGTTGCCGCCCTGCCGAGATCGACCAGCTCCAGCAGGCGATCCGGGCTCTCGGGGTCCCGGTAGAACCGCGCATACAGGCGGAGTGCCTCGCGCGGGGTCGTCCGCGGATCGATCCCGCCGTTCTGGAGCATCAGCCCGATGCGCGGCCGGAGCCGCGCACCGTCCCGGATGGGATCGAGCCCGAGCACCTCGACGGACCCGGAGTCGACCCGCCGATACCCCTCGAGGATCTCGACCGTGGTGGTCTTGCCGGCGCCGTTGGGGCCGAGCAGCGCGAACAGCTCGCCCCGGAGCACCTGGAACGAGACGCCGGTCAGCACATCGCGGCGCCCGTAGGACTTGCCGACGTCGACAGCACGCACCGCAACGTCCGAGACCCCGGTCATCGCGCTCACGGCTTGATCTTCGCGTACTGGGTGTCGAAGTCCGAGGCCAGGACCTGGCCGATCTGCATCCCGCGCAGGACCCCGTTCGTGTCGATGAAGTACGTCTGGGGTGGCGCGGCCACGCGGTACGCGGCCGCCAGCTTCCCGTCGGGATCCGCCACCGTCGGCCAGGTCGCACCGAAGTCGCCGAGGAACTGTTGCGCGAGGTCCGCCTGGTCCTTGTACATGACGCCGATGATCGTCAGGCCGTCGGTCGGGCCGAGGGCCTCGAGGCGCTCCTTGAACAGCGGGAACTCCTCGCGGCAGGGCGTACACCAGGACGCCCAGAAGTTCACGATCACGGGTCTGCCGCGATAGGCGGCCAGGTCGACCTGCGTGCCGTCCAGCGCGGTGCCTGCGATCTGCGGGGCCGGGTTACCGGTCGACGCCTCACCCGAGCCACCACCGCACGCCGTGACGACGAGCAGGATGACCGCGAGACCGGCGGTGAGGGTTCGAGAGGTGATCGCCGGGAGCGTGGTGGGCCTACTGGGCCGTGACGGTGCCGGTCATGTTCGGGTGTACCGAGCAGACGAACGTGTACGTGCCCGCCGGCAGGGCCGGGACCTGGTACACGATGACCTTGGGTCCGGTGATGATCTCGCCCTTGAACAGCTCCGCGCCCGAGCCGTCGTGGATCGCGACGTTGTGCGGAATTCCCGGGTCGCGGTTGTCGAAGGCGAGGGTGAACGGCTTGCCGGCCGGGACGGTGAGCGTGGTCGCATCGTATGCGATGCCCTCAGCCCCGATGGTCACGTCCGCTGCGGGCAGGCTGGGGGCCGAAGAGGCGCCGGCCGACGCGCCCGCGCCGGCGTCACCAGCCGCCGGAGCGCCGCTCGGCGCGGCCGCGGAGCCCGAGCTCGAGTTGGGCAGCACGCCCGAGCTCAGCAGCAGGCCGCCCGCGACGATCACGGCGAGGGCCGAGAACGTCGCCTTGGGCCAGGTGGGTGCCCCGCCCAGGTCGAGGTGACCCGTCCGGTCGGCCGCCTCGACGGCAACGAACTCGCGGCGTGCGTCGCGCAGCCAGCCGAGCAGGGTCAGCGCGAGCGCGACGATCCCGGCCAGGAGCGCCCAGCCGCCGATCACCATGCCGGCGACCAGGATCGTCATCGAGATCGCCAGCAGCAGCGGCCGGAACGACGGCGGCGGTATGTGCACCCCGGCGGGTGGGACGCCGCCGGCAGGTGCGGGGAGGGCTCCGATCGCGACCTGGGTACCGGACCGCGATGCGACGTGGTCGTAGTCGCGAAGGGCCTCGCGGCCCCAGTACAGCAGCGAGATCACGAGGATCAGCACGCCGACGGCGAGCCAGATGCCGCCCGCAAACAGCCCGAACATCAACATGAACACGCCGAACGCCGCCAGCAGCGGCGCGAACGACGGGCCGGGCATGTGGATGCCCTCGGGGGCGACGGGGGCCACGCGCTGGATCCCGCGCCGGGTCGGAGCAGCAGTGGCGAAGCGGAGGACCGTCCAGCTCAGGTACAGCGCCACGAGCGCCGCGAGGAACACCGGGAGCAGCTGGATCAGGGAGCCCCAGTCCGGGACCACGAACGGCTGGGTGAACTGGATCAGGCCGTTCCAGAGTTCCTCGAGCATCGGTTGTGTTTCAGCTCCGCTTCAGCCCGGCGAACAGGACGTACGCCATGATCGACATCGCGGCGCCCAGGGCGATCAGCATCGTGAGCCCCGCATAGTCGACGCGATCGGGCTCGACGATCGTCGGGAACGCCCAGTAGAAGGCCGCGATCACCAGGAACACGATACCGGCGGCGGCGGCACGGCGCGGATTCATGAGCGTCCCTCCTCCGTCTCGGCTACAGCAGGTACAGCGTCGAGAACAACAGAATCCAGACGACGTCCACGAAGTGCCAGTACAGCGACGTCGCCTCGACCATGTCGTGGTGGCGGGCCGAGAACTGCCCGGCCATGCCCCGGTATAGCACCACCGAAAGCATCAGCACGCCGCCGAACACGTGGGCACCGTGGAAGCCGGTGAGCGTGAAGTAGGTCGTGCCGAACGTCCCCGAGCCCATCGTCATGCCCTCGTGGAACAGGACGCCGTAGTCGTAGGCCTGGAGCAGGAGGAACGTCGCGCCCAGGATCACGGTCACGGCGAAGTTCCGGACGAAGCCCCTGCGGTCGTCCCGCGCGATCGCCCACAGGCCCATCTGGCAGGTGAACGACGACAGGATCAGGATCAGCGTCGCCGGCAGGATCAGGTTGAGATCCCCGTGCTCGGTTGTCAGGCGGAACGGGTTGAGGATCCCGGCGAACTCGCTCGGCGGCCAGCGGTGGATCCCGTCGGTATCGATGAAGCTGGCCCGGATGCTGAAGTAGGCGGCGAACAGCCCGGCGAAGAACATCACCTCGGAGGTGATGAACAGGAGCATCCCGAGGACGGGAATGCCGATCCCGCCGGACCCGTGGGCCTCGGCCGAGTCGTGTTCGGTGGCGGTCATCGCCTGCGCGTCTGCGGTCATCGTCTCCCCTCAGTGGCCCGAGACCCGGCCGTGCCGGGCGTCGAACACCGGGCGCTCCGAGCGGATCTCGGGCAGGTGGTCGAAGTTGTACGGGGGTGGCGGTGACGAGGTCGCCCATTCGAGCGTGTTTGCCTCCCACGGGTCGTCGCCGGCGATCTTGCCGCTGCGCAGCGAGACCAGCACGTTCCAGAAGAACGGCAGCATGCTCGCGGCGATCACGAAGCCGCCGATCGTGGCCGCGAGGTTCAGCTCGCTCCAGCCCGCGTTGGCGGCGTAATCGGCGATCCGCCGGGGCATTCCGAGCAGGCCCAGCTGGTGCATCGGGAAGAACGTGAGGTTGAAGCCGACGAACATGAGCACGAACTGGATCTTGCCCAGCGTCTCGTTGAGCATCCGGCCGGTCATCTTGGGGAACCAGTAGTAGATGCCGGCGAACACGCCGAACACCGACCCGCCGAACAGCACGTAGTGCAGGTGCGCGACCACCCAGTAGGTGTCGTGGAGCGCGAAGTCGACCGGCACCGCGGCCGAGAATGCCCCGTTGAGACCCCCGATCAGGAACAGGGTCAGGAACCCGGTCGCATACAGGAGCGGGGTCGAGAAGGTCAGCTTGCCCCGCCACAGGGTCGCGATCCAGTTGAACATCTTCACGCCCGTGGGGACGGCGATGAGGAACGTCATCAGGCTGAAGAACGGCAGGAACACGGACCCGGTCGTGAACATGTGGTGAGCCCACACCGAGAAGCCGAGGGCCCCGATGGCGACCGTCGCGAACACGAAGGCCTTGTAGCCGAACAGCGGCTTGCGGGAGAAGACGGGCAGCACCTCGGACACGATGCCCATGGCCGGCAGGATCATGATGTAGACCGCCGGGTGCGAGTAGAACCAGAACACGTTCTGGTACAGGACCGCCTGGCCGCCGCTCGCGGGATCGAAGAAGTTGCCCCCGTAGTTGCGGTCGATGAACAGCATGATCAGCGCGCTGGTGAGCACCGGTGTCGCCATCAGGACGAGGACGCTGGTCACCAGCACCGTCCACACCAGGATCGGCATCCGGAACAGGGTCATGCCCGGCGCCCGCATCTTGAAGATCGTGACCAGGAAGTTGACCGCGCCCAGGATGGAGCTGGTCCCGATCAGAGTCAGCCCGACGATCCACAGGTCCGTCCCCGCCCCGTTGTACTTGGCGCCGGCCAGCGGCGGGTACTCGGTCCAGCCCGACGCGGCCGCTCCGCCCGAGGCGAGGAAGCCTGAGGCCATCAGCGCGCCGCCCAGTGGCAGCAGCCAGAACGAGAGCGCGTTGATCCGCGGGAACGCCATGTCCGGCGCGCCGATCTGGAGCGGGACGGCGTAGTTGCCGAACCCGGCCAGGATCGGGATGACGAACAGGAACAGCATGAACGAGGCGTGCATCGTGAACGCCTGGTTGTAGAACGACTCGCTCACGAGCTGCATACCCGGCTGGGCAAGCTCCAGCCGGACGACCAGGGCGAGGATCCCGCCGGCCAGGAAGAACAGGATCGAGTTGACGAGGTACATGATCCCGATCTTCTTGTGATCGGTGGTCGTCAGCCACTCGTACAGGCCGCTCCGGTATGCAGGGGCGGCGGGGTTGAGGGTCGTCGTGGCCATCCCTGCTCCCTTACTGGACCGTGAGCGTGCCGGTCATGTTCGGATGAACCGTGCAGGCGAAGGTGTAGGTGCCGGCCTTGAGGGCCGGTACGGAATAGTTGGTCTCTGCCGGGCCGGTGATGATGTCGCCCTTGAACGCGACGGCGCCGCCCGCGTCCTTGATCTCGACGTCGTGCGGGACGCTGGTGTCATCGTTCTTGAAGTGGATCGTGAACGGCTGGTCGGCGGGCGCCTGGAGGTCGCCCGTCGAGAACGCGATGTTCTGCGCGGCAAGCTCGACCACGGGGCCTTCGGCGGCACCCGATGGCGCCGGCGCCGGGGTCGCGTTCGCGGTCTCGATCTGCTGCTGGAGCCAGCTGTCGAACTCCGCCTTCGGGACCGCGTGGACATCGAACACCATCGAGCCGTGGAACGGGCCGCACAGCTCGGCGCACTGGCCGCGATAGGTGCCCTCCTCGTCGACGGTGAAGTCGAAGGTGTTCGTCTTGCCCGGGATCACGTCCCGCTTGAACAGGAACTTCGGGACGTAGAAGGCATGGATGACGTCGAGGCTGCGGAGGCTGACCTGGACCGGCTCGCCGACCGGCACGAACATGCCGCCGGTGTCGCCCACGGGGAGCGCCTGGGAGAACAGCACCTTGGCATCAGGCCCGTCCGGCCGATCGAGGTAGTCGAACGACCACTGGAAGCGCGCGGCGACGGCTCGCACGTAGACGTCGCTGGGTGTCTTCGCCTCGACGGTGTTGAGGGTCTGCCACGACATCACGAACAGGAACCCGACGATGACCGTCGGGATCGCGGTCCAGATGATCTCGACCAGGTTGTTGCCGTGGATCTGCGGGGGCAGCTCGTCGTCGCCGGGCTTCCGTCGGTAACGGAAGACCGTGAACACGATCATCACCTCGACCACGATGAAGACCGCGGCCGCGATGTAGAACACGATGTCGTACAGCGCCTTGGTGGCGTGTGATCGATCGGTGACACCGTTGGTGCCGGCCACCGGGAAGAAGCTGTCCCAGATCCCGGGCAGCGTCGCTCCCGACGCGTACAGGACGATCGCCGCGACCGCGACGGCCACGAGGATGAGCAGCCCGGCAACGAGGGCGCCGGACCCGGTCCTTGACCGGGGGGGCATTGACATCGGGTTCCTCGTATGTTCTTGCCGCGATCAACGTTGGACCGCGGTCAAGCAGTTGGAGGTCGCCGTCCGGGGACGCGCGCCGCCCAGAAGGGGGCGCCGGACGCGCGCATCATACAAGAGGATCGCCGCGTTGGGGGTCCAGTTGGACCATCACCCCCTGCCGAATGGCCCGGGGGACCCCCGCGACGAGGTCATGTCGCGAATCGCGGGACAATGTGAGGGTGAATCCTCATCAGCCGCGCCGTGTCGATCAGCCGCGCCGTGTCGATCACCGTGGCGGCGCCACGGCACGGACAGCCTCGCGGCTGGCCGGGCCGGCGGGCGGCCTCCTCATCGCCCTGCTGGTCGCGGTCCCGGGCGCGCTGGCCCACGGGGGACCCTTGCTCGGCGAGCCGACGCCGCTCTCGTTCGTGCTCGACTGGACGTTCGATCCCACGGTGTGGCTGCCGGCGCTGGTCGCCGTTCTGTTGTGGCGCGCCGGGATCACCCGCGTCAACCGGGCGCACCCCGGCAACCCGGTGCCGCGCGCGCGGACCGTCGCCTGGCTGGCCGGGATCGGCGCGATCCTCCTTGCCCTTGACTCGGGGATCGAGCGCTACGACACCACGCTGTTCTCGGTCCACATGGTCCAGCACCTGCTGCTGACCCTGATCGCGCCGCCGCTGCTCCTGTACGCCGGTCCGATCACGCTCCTGCTGCGTGTCTCATCCGCCGAGACGCGACGGCGATGGATCCTGCCGATCCTGCACGCACGGGTCGTGCGGGTGCTGTCGTTCCCGGTGGTCGCGGCGCTGCTGTTCGCGGCGGTGATGTGGGGAACGCACTTCTCGCCGCTGTTCGACCTGTCGCTCGAGAACGTGCTCGTCCACCGCCTGGAGCACGCGCTGTTCCTTGCCTCCGCCCTGCTGTTCTGGTGGCCGATCGTGGGACCGGACCCATCGCCGTGGCGGATGACGTCCGCGGTCCGGATCATGTACGCGGGCCTGCAGATGCCGCAGATGACGTTCCTCGCCGTCGCGATCTACATGTCGTCCACGCCGCTCTATGCCCACTACGTGACGACGGTCCGCACCTGGGGCCCGACGCCGCTCGAGGACCAGCAGCTGGCGGGCGCGGTCATGTGGCTGGGCGGCGACTTCACGTTCCTGATCGCCGTCCTGCTGCTCGTCGCGGCATGGATGCGGGACGAGGAGCGCCGGACGGTCGGCGAGGATCGCCGCCTGGAGGCGGAGCGGGCCGCGATCCGGGACCGCGAGGTGCTCCTGGCGACACGGCGTGCCGCGGAGGCGGGGGAGCAGGGCGGACCCTAGCCGCCCGGCGGCAGCGGCGCCCCGAGATAGGCGAGGTACCGGTCGGGGTCCACGTTGCCGCCGGACACGACGCCGACGATCGGTCCATCGAGCGCCGTCAGCCCGGCCCCGTGGGCGTGGAACCGCATCGCCGCGATCGGCAGGGCACCGGAGGGCTCAACCACGAGCCGGGCCTCCTCGGCGGCCAGCCGAACCGCTGCGGCGATCTCGTCCTCGTCGACGACGATCACCGCATCGAGCTGCGCCCGCAGGTGAGCGAAGTTGAGCCGGCCCAGCGACTGCGTGCGGGTTCCGTCGGCGATCGTCCGGCTGACCCTCTCCGCGGGCCAGGCCACGATCCGGTCCTGCTCCAGCGAGTCGCGAGCATCGGCGGCGAGCGCCGGCTCCACGCCGATCAGCCGCGCCCCCGGCACGAGCGCCGTGATCGCGGCACACACCCCGGCGGCAAGCCCGCCGCCGCCGATCGGCACCAGGACGGCCGCCACGTCGGGCATGTCCTCGGCGATCTCGAGGCCAACCGTGCCCTGGCCGGCCACGATCCGCGGATCGTCGTAAGGCGGGATGATCGCGAGGCCACGCGCCGCGGCGATCTCCTCCGCCACGCGCCGGCGCTCGTCGCTGGCCGTGCCGACGATCACGATCTCTGCCCCGTCCGCCTCGACCCGTGCGCGCTTGAGCGCGGGAGCATCCGAGGGCATCACGATGACGGCCGGGACGCCGAGCAATCGCGCGGCACGGGCGACGCCCTGCGCGTGATTGCCGGAGGAGTAGGTGATCAGCCCGTTCGCGCGCTCATCGGGTGACAGGGCCACCGCCGCCGTGTACGCGCCGCGTAGCTTGAACGCGCCGATCGGCTGGAGCGACTCGGCCTTGAGCCACTGCCGGAGCTCCGGGCGTCCGAACGGCACCAGTGGCGTCCGGACTGCGACGCCCCGGATCGACTCGGCGGCGGCGCGGATGGCGGGCAGCTCGATCAGGGCCGGCAGGGGACGCTCGACGGTCATCGATGCGGCGCGGCCCGCTGGCACTCGATGCACAGGGCGGCCCAGGGCAGGGCATCGAGCCGGTCATCGCCGACGGGCCGGTGACACGACGTACACCGGCCGTAGCTGCCGGCGTCGAGGCGCTCGAGCGCGGCCTCGACGGCCGCCAGGTGCTGCTCGTTGCGCTCGCGAAGGGCGAGGTCCCGCTGCTGGTCGACGACGTGGCTGGCCGCGGCAGCCTGCGAGCCGTAGGTCATCGGGCCCGGGGCTTCGACCCGGAACTCCTTGAGCTCGGCGACGACCCGGACGCGCTCGGCGAGCAGCGCGGCGCGGCGATCGGTGCTGGCGCTCGGGTCGTCCATGATGGGCGATGCTACAGCGCGCCAGGCCGTTCGGTGGAGGGCCGTTCGGCCGATCCATACGGGCTGCGGTAGCCTCGACACGACATCAACCCGAGGAAGCCGACTGGAGATCACGATGGTCATCGTCAAGGACCCCGTGTGCGGCATGGACGTCGACACCGAGACGTCGCAGCTGTCGCTCGAGCATGACGGCAAGACCTACTGGTTCTGCGGCAAGGGCTGCCTGCTCGAGTTCAAGGACGACCCCGAGAAGTACCTCGATCCGGCATATCAGCCCGAGGGGATGTGACCCTGGGGGGCCGCGACTCAGCCGCCCGCCACCTGCGCGCGCCACAGGATGGTGTTGTCCTTGTGGAGGTCCGAGGTCCAGATCAGTGAGGCCGCCGGGTCCCATGTGATGGTGTCGTATCCGTCCTTGGGCCCCACCTCCGCCGCCGTGTGCAGGGTTGCCGCGACCCACGCTGAGTCGTCGTAGCCGGGGTCCATCCAGCCATCCGGCTCCGGGATCGCCTCGTGCACGCGGTCATCGCATCGGCGGACTTCACGCAGCTGTCGTCGAGTGGGGCACGCTGGATCACCAATCCGCGCCAGTCGGCGCTGGTGACGGCGACCAACCGACCGGTGTCCCTGTCAGTGAACTGCGCGATGAACCCGCCGTCGCCCATCTGCTGACGATCGGTGCCGATGTACTCGAGCCCTGTCTGGTTCTCGATGTAGTCTCTGGTCACCATCGCGATCGTGAGCGGGTATTGCGCGGTGAACGTGATGGTCTCCGCGTTGAACGATCGAACGGTCGTGATCGGCACCAAATCCTCGCCCACCGCGATGCCGTTGACGGCAAGCGAGAACCAGTTGTCCGCCCATACCTCGGCGACGAACGTGTGCTGGTCGCCCGAGACGGACGCAGCGTCCGTCGGCCCCTGGGTGGGGCTCGCCGCGGAACAGCCGGCCGCAAGGGCCGCGCACGCGGCGACCAGGAGCAGGCGGGCAAGGACGCCCGGGGCAGGGGGACGACTCATGGGACGCGGGTTTCCTTCTTCTCGTGCAGCGCAGGTCCGGTGGCGACCGGATGGGCTGGTCCCAGTGCCCCGCAGGGGTTGACGCTGCAGTACCAAAGATGACGGAGTCCGATATCGCCGACCGACCGGATCGCCACGCCGACCGGGATCGCCGCGTCGAGTGTCCATCCAGCTAAGTCGCAGATAAGCGGCAACGGCGATGCTGGCCTCCCGCGCCGTTCGATCGGGCACCCCTCGGAGGGATCGGCCCGCGGGCGATACCCCGGCCCGCCGGGTGGAGGCTGTGTCCATGGACACCTTCGTACGTCGTGTGCTCGCGGTCCGGATTGCCGCGCCGGCGATCGCGCTGGCTCTGGCCGTGCTCATCGAGGGAGCCAAGCGATGGTGACGACCGTCCTCGAACTCGGTGCCTGCGAGCACGGCCGCCGCTGGTAGCGGTCGGGGCGTCGCGTCTCGTGGCCTCGACCGGAGGTGGCGCGCACGCAACGAGCTCTTGCCACGCAGTGGCGAGCGGGATCCCGCGCGATGGGCGTCGGGGCCACTTGCCGCATCATTGCGCAGATGCGTCCCTCATTCGTCCGATCGCTGGTTCCGCTCGTGCTGGCCGCCGGGGCGGCCCTTGCGATCTCGTCCTGCGACGCAGGAGCGCCGGCCGGCACGCCGCCGATCACGCCGGGCACGAGCGACTCGCCGCGCGAGATCAATATCGTCGCCCACGACTACGCGTTCGTGCCGTCCGTGGTCGACCTGGTCCCCGGTGAGACGGTGGTGCTCCACGTGGTCAACGCGGGCCTCGAGACCCACGAGGCGATCATCGCCGACATCAACGATCAGCTCGCGTGGGAGGCGGCGGAGGGCGCGACGGTCGGCCATCCGCCGGGTCCGACGCCGTTCGTCTCCGCGCCCCCGGGGTTTCGGGGCGTGCGTGCCGTCGTGGGCTCGGGGCAGCGCGTCGACGTGACCTGGACCGTACCGCCCGATGCCGCTGCCGTCTCCGGCGGCTGGTTCGTGGGCTGCCATATTCCGGGCCACTGGCAGAAGGGCATGGTCGTCGCCGTCCGGTTCGTCGACGCCGCCGGCATTCCGCTCGCGAGCCTGCCCGCGCTGCCCGTGCCGAGCCCGCGCGGCTGAGGGCGGCGCCTCGCGGTGGCGAGGCGGTTCCCGGCTGACGCGGGCTGTCCGCCGGGCCCGCCGGCCACTCGCGCGTCGCAGCGATGCCGTGCGCGGCGTGCCCGGTGTACCCTCTTGTGCGGTGCGTGGTCGCTCCCGCGCCCCGAGCCCGAGCCCTCGATTTTTCTGCTGGAGAGCTTCTGACATGACGTACGTCATCGCCGAGCCCTGTGTCGACGTGATGGACACCGGGTGCGTTTCCGTCTGCCCTGTCGACTGCATCCACTACGACGAGGGCGTCGACCGGAAGCTCTACATCGATCCCAACGAGTGCATCGACTGCGGCGCCTGCGAACCCGAGTGCCCGGTGAACGCGATCTTCCCCGAGGAGAGCCTGCCGGCCGAGTGGGCCCAGTACACGGCGATCGACGCCACGTGGTTCACGGACAAGGCTGCCGCCCGCGCCGCCATGGACGCGCTCAAGCCGGCCTGACCGCGGCCCAGGTTCGGGTCGCAGTGCGGCCCGCAGATCGCATTCTTGTGCCCGCAGGGCGTTTCGTCACGCGCCTCTAGACTTGGCCCGTGCGAATCGTCTCTCTGCTGCCTTCCGCGACCGAGATCGTGTTTGCCCTCGGGCTCGGAGGCGAGCTCGTCGGGGTCACCCACGAGTGCGATTTCCCGCCCGGGGCGCGCGACATCCGTGCGGTCACGACGAGCGTGCCCGACCCGTCGAAGGCGTCGTCGCACGCGATCCACCGGCTGGTCGAGGGCTCGGCCCAGGCCGGTACCTCGATCTATGCGCTCGACGAAGCCGCCCTCGCGGAGGTCCGACCGGACCTGATCCTGACCCAGCAGCTGTGCCGTGCCTGCGCGGTCGGCTACCGGGAGGTCAGTGACGTTGCCCGCCGGCTCGAAGGCGAGGTCACCGTGATCAGTCTCGAGCCGGCCTCCATCGAGGGTGTGCTCAACTCGATCCAGACGGTGGGCGCGATGACGGAGGCGGAGGACCAGGCCGTCGCCCTCGTCGAGGAGCTGCGCGAGCGCCTCCGGGCGGTCGAGGAGATCGTCGCATCCCGTCGACAGGGCGGGTTTGCGCCTCCCCGCGTCGTCGCGATCGAATGGCTGGATCCGCCGTTTGCGGTGGGGCGCTGGGTCCCGGAGCAGGTGCGACGGGCCGGCGGCTGGGAGCTGCTGGGCCATGAAGGCGACCGGTCGGTCGAGACCACCTGGGATGCCGTGCGGGAGGTCGACCCCGAGGTCGTCGTGCTCATGCCCTGCGGATTCGACCTTGCAGCCACGGTCCGCGCCTGGGACGCGTTGCCGCGCCCGACCGGCTGGGACGACCTCCACGCGGTGCAGGAGGGCCGGGTCCACGCGGTGGACGCGTCGGCCTACTTCGCACGCCCCGGACCGCGGGTCGTGGACGGGATCGAGCTCCTGGCTGAGGTGATCGATCCGGTGGCGTTCGGTGGGATGGCGCCCCCCAGGAGCTGGGTGAAGGTCGGTTGAGCCGGCACCCACGAGGCCATCGCTGATGCCGTATCGCGCCCGGTTCGACTGCCTGTGGTGTGGCACCGCGTGGGCGGCACGCGGCCCTGACGACCTCGAGGGCTGGGCCCAGCTGTGCCCGGACTGCCTCGGCAAGGCCGGCTCGACCGCCTTCCTGCGGGGCCGGGTCCGAACGGCGATCGAGCGGCGCGCCGCGTCGGGGGCATCCGCACCGGCCACGTCACCGGACCCGCCGGCTGAGCGGTCGCCGCGTGCCGCTTTTCGTCACCCGGGCGGGTCGCCTCCGGCTGCGCTGCCCGACGACTGGCTCCTTCGGCGCGGCGCATTCGAGCACGGTGCGATCCACGATGCCGCATGGCACGCGGAGCTCGACGTCGTCACCCGCTGGCTGGACGCGCAGCGCCTTTCGGGGCGGATCCACGAGCCCGCCGCCGGCGTGGGCTTCTTCTCACCGTTGCTGGCCGGCAAGGGCGAGCTGCACGCCTCGGATCCGGATGGCGGCGCGCTCGACCTGGCGCGCGACCGGCTCGTCGCCCATCACCTCCTCGCGCACCTCCACGTTGCGGACCCCTGGGCGCCCGCGGAGGGCCCACCGGCCGACGCGGTCGTCGCCGGCTTCCTGCTTGGCCGGGTGCGGGGCGCCGGACTGGACATCGCCTGCGCGTCGCTGCGCGCGCGTATTCGTTCCGGGGGCACGGTGGCGATCATCGACCTCAGGCCCGATCCCGCCGGTGGGCCGCCGCCGGGGATCGACTGGACCTGGCACGAGCCGGCGGTGCTCGAGGCGACGCTGGCAAGGGCGGGGTTCGCGGACATCGAGCTCACGACGACGGGCCGCTTCTTCGTGCTCATCGGCGCCGTGGCCGCCTGAGCCGGGGGAGCCCGGTGCTATCCTCCGGCGCGATGTCACCCCTTGCGAATCGGACGATCGCCACCGTCGGCTCGGGCGTCATGGCCGAGGCGATGATCGTCGGGCTGCTCCGCGGCAACCTCGTCACGCCGGACCAGGTCGTGGCCAGCCACCCGCGCGCCGCCCGTCGGGACAGCCTGTCGGCGACGCACGGCATCCGGACCGTCGCCTCGAACACGGAGGCGGTCGGCGAGGCTGACGTGATCATCCTGGCGGTCAAGCCGCAGATGCTGGCCCGCGTGGGACGCGAGATCGGGCCACACCTCAGGGCGGGCCAGCTCGTGCTGTCCGTGCTCGCCGGGCCGACGACCCGGGCGCTCACGACGACCCTCGCCCACGATCAGGTGGTCCGGGCCATGCCCAACACGCCCGCCCGGATCGGCAACGGCATGACCGTCTGGTACGCGACCCCCGCGACCACTGCCGACCAGCGAGCGCAGGCAAAGGCGCTCCTGGGCGCCCTCGGCGCGGAGCTCGAGGTCGACGATGAGCGCTGGGTCGCGATGGCCACCGCGGTCTCGGGCACCGGCCCCGCGTACGTGTTCCTGGTGATGGAGGCGCTGATCGACGCGGCCGTCCATCTCGGCTTCCCGCGCCACATCGCGCACGACCTCGTGATCGAGACGCTCGAGGGCAGCACCCGGTTCGCGAAGCAGTCCGGCGATCACCCCGCCGTGCTCCGCAACATGGTCACCTCGCCGGCCGGGACAAGCGCTGCCGCGATCCACGAGCTGGAGTCGGGCCGCCTGCGCACCGTTCTCAGCGAGGCGGTCTGGGCGGCCTACCGGCGCACGGTCGAGCTGGGTGACCAGATCGAAGCGCAGGTCACGGACCCGGCGTCCGGCGGTCGCGGCATCGGGGCACGCGGCGACTGACCTCCGGCGTCACCCACCGGGCGACCACATGGTCCGGATCTGGCGTCCGTGTCTCCCTGCCAGAGCGCTGCCGCCGCGATATCCTCGCGCGGATGGACACCGACCCCAGGTGAGCGACCTCGCCGAGCGCGCGATGCGCTCCACGCTGCTCAGCCTCTCCCACCGTCGCTCGCTCGGCCGGCTGGCGACACGCATCCCGATCACCCGTCCGATGGTTCGGCGGTTCGTCGCCGGCGAGACGCTGGACGAGGTCCTGCTGGCGATCGATCGCCTCCATGGACAGGGGATGCGCACCACGGTCGACGTGCTCGGCGAGTCCGTCACCCGCGCGGAGGACGCCCGCGCGGCCGCCGGGCGATACCTGGAGACGCTCGACGCGCTCGCGGCGCACGGCCTCGATCGCAACGTGTCACTCAAGCCCAGCCAGATGGGCCTCGCGGTGGATCCGGGCCTGGCCCGCGAGAACGTCGGCGCGATCGTCGCCCGGGCCGTCGAGACCGGCGCCTTCGTACGGATCGACATGGAGGACCACACGACCACGGACGACACGCTCGCCCTGTGGCGCGACGTCCGGCCGGCGGACGCAGGTGGCGGCCCGACGGGTCGGGCGGGGCCTGATGTCGGGCTGGTCATCCAGTCCGCGCTCCGTCGGAGCGAGGACGACGTGGAGGCGATCATCGCGGCCGGCGGCCGGGTGCGGCTGTGCAAGGGCGCCTACAAGGAGCCCGCCGGCGTCGCGTTCCAGGACAAGGCCGAGGTGGACGCGTCGTACGAGGCCCTGATGTTGCGCCTGATGCGCGCCGGGCGGTACCCGGCGATCGCCACCCACGACGTCCGGCTGATCAAGCGGGCGATCGAGGTCGCGACGGCCGAGGGCATCGCGCGCGACGCGTTCGAGTTCCAGATGCTCTACGGCGTCCGGCGCGACCTGCAGGAGCAGCTCGTCGCCGCCGGCTGGACGGTGCGCGTGTACGTCCCGTTCGGCGACAAGTGGTACCCGTATTTCATGCGCCGCCTCGCCGAGCGGCCCGCCAACGTGTCGTTCCTGATCCGGAACCTGTGGCGGGAGCGCGGCCGAAGCTGATCCGGCCCGGGCCGGCGGCCGGGCTGATCGCGCTCCGCCGCGGCCGGTCGAACGCCGACGCGGGCGCCGGCATGGCCCCCCGGGAATCCAAGAGCCGCCGGGTGGGCCCCCGGCGGCTCAGGCCTCTTCGATGAGGCGGATGCCTACCAGCGCTTGGCGCCGTTGATCACGAACGCGAAGGCGGCGAGGCTTCCGAGAAAGAGCGTGGCGCGGTGTGCGTACCACTTGAGCGTGGGCTTCATGCTGATTCCCTTTTCACACGGGAGCGAGGTTGGCCCCTCGCGAGGAGGGATCCGAACGTACCCGCAGCGCGGTGCCCCGAGGAATGACCCATTGGTACTGGTACCCGCCCGCCTTAAGACGGAGTTGCCGCGCTGCACCGGTGCTCGGCGCGGCCCACAGGCGGGCCGTCGAGCGTCTGCCGCGCCTCCGGCGGGTCGGTCTCCTTCGGCGCCTCAGGCGGGTGCGTCCGCCTCGGCCGCGACCGGGATGCGGAACCAGAACGTGCTGCCGGCGCCGACGACCGACGACACGCCCATCGTGCCGCCGTGGGCCTCGACGATCTGCCTCGAGATCGGCAGCCCCAGGCCCGTTCCCTTGGGACCGTCGGGAAGGGTGTCCGAGCCTTGCCGGAACGGCTCGAAGATCCGCTCCCGGTCAGCTTCGGCGATGCCACGACCGGAGTCGGTGACCTCGACCCGTACGTGATCCGCGTCGGGGGCGACCTGCACCCGAACCATGCCGGCAGGCGTGAACTTCACGGCGTTGGACACAAGGTTGATCAGCACCTGGACCAGCCGGTCCCGATCGCCGTCGACGGCGGGCAGCTGGTCCGCGACGACGACCTCGAGGGTCAGCCCGCTGACGTCGAACAGCGAGGCGGTCGCCGCCAGGCCGCGGCGCACGACATCCTCGAGCTGGATCCGGGCCATTCGCCAGTCCAGCCGGCCGGCCTCGATCTTCGCGAGGTCGAGCAGGTCGTTGATCAGCAGCGTCAGCCGGTCACCCTCGTCCGCGATGATCCCCAGGTTCTCGCGAACCTGCCGCACGGCACGGTCGACCTTCGGCTCGCCGACCGGGACGGCGGGGACCACCACGTCCTCCAGGCGCCGGCGGCTGAGCTTGGCGAACCCGACGACGGACGTGAGCGGCGTCCGCAGCTCGTGCGAGACGTTGGCCAGGAACCGGCTCTTGGCCTCGTTCGCCGACTCCGCCGCGGCGCGCGCCTCCTGCGCCTCGGCCATCGCCTCCACCAGGTTCTGCGTGCGCTCGGCGACCCGGGTCTCGAGGGCGCGGTTCTGGGCTTCGAGCTCCGCGTACAGCCGGGCAGACTCGATCGCCCCGGCGAACAGCGACCCCACCGTGTACAGCAGCGGCCCGTCCGTCGGTTCCAGCGCGCGACCCTCGCGCCGGTCGTCGACCAGCAGCACCCCGACGACGCGCCCCTGGGTCGCCATCGGCGTGCCCACGAAGCCGGTCGCGCCGAGCACCGCTGCGAGCCGGCGGGTGGCCTCGCCGGCGTCCTGGTCGGCGTCGCGGAACAGCAGCGGTCCGTCGGCCCGGGCGAGCAACGCCAGCGCGGCGTCCTGGTCATCGAGGGCCACCCGGACGTCCGCGACCAGCACGCCGAGCTCGGGTGGGCCGCCGGCGACGCGGCAGTCACCCAGGGTGCCGCGGATCGGATCGACGAACGCCATCAGACCCCGCGAGAAGCCGAGACGTCCCACGATCTCGGCCAGCCCGCGATCGACCAGCGTATCGAGGTCCAGGGTCGATCCGAGCGCGATCCCGATGGCATTGATGCCCGACAGCTCGGCGAGGCGACGCCTGAGATCCTCCTGGAGCGCCGTGGCTTCCTCGCCGCCACCGGACGTGCGGCGTGCCCGCGGGATCGGAGCCGACCGTTCGGCGCGGAAGCTCAGCGCCTGGCTCCGTGTGCCGTCGTGTCGCCTGCCCCCAGCGCACGCCCGATCGCAGGACCGGCAAGCGCGGCGATCGCGGTGACGACCTTGAGGTCGGCGGCGCGGAACGCGCCGCCGGTCCCGGTGGCACCCACGACGCCGATCGTGCGGTCGTCGGCGCGCAGCGGTGCCGCAACCACCGTTTCCGCCCGGCGCTCGGCGTCGCTCGCGCGCGAATCGGAGGCGATGTCCTCGACCACCTCGGCCGACCCCGAGCCGGCAACCTTGCCGACGATCCCTTCGCCGAGCCGGCCCGCGGACACCGGCCCGTCGGCATCGATGCCATCTGCCGGACGGAGGGTGCCGTCGGCGTCGACCAGCAGCAGGAACCCCCGAGCGTCGTTGGGCAGACGCGACAGCTCCGCGACGGCGGTCCCGACGATCAATTCGAGGTCGGTGTGACCGCCGATCGTGGCCGCGAGATCGTAGATCAGCGACAGCTCGCGGTACCGCTCGAGGGCTTCGTTCGCGAGCGCCCGCTTGTCGCGCTCTCGCGCCGCCGCGTACGACAGCACCGCGGCCACGCCGCGCGCGGTTCGTCCGCCTTCGACCCAGCCCAGCGTCTCGCCATCGACCGTTACGGGATGCCGCGCCTCGCCGGCTCCCGCACCGGCACGCTCGAGGACCACCCCGCCCTCAGCGTCCCGGATCAGGACTGCCACGTCTGTTCCCGCCAGCAGGGCGGACACCATGGGCGCGACGTGCCGGTGGCGAACGATCAGGCGGCGCAGCTCGCTCATACCTCGCCGAGGACCTCGCGCGCGATCGCCAGGAGCTCGTCCGGATCGAACGGCTTGGTCAGGTAGCGGTTGGCGCCGGCGTCGATCCCAGCCTGGCGGTCATCGGCCTGGCCCTTCGCGGTGAGCAGCACGATATGCGGATCGCTCATGCCCAGGTCGCCCCGGACGGCGCGGCACACGTCGAGGCCGTTGCGGCGCGGCATCATCACGTCCAGGAACACGAGATCGGGGCGTTGTGCCTCGATCACCGCGAGCGCCTCCTCGCCGTCCGACGCCGTGTACAGCTCGACGCCGTCGTCGGTGAGATCCTCGAGCGCCTGCTCGATCAGCAGCCGGATGTGCTGCTCGTCGTCGACGATGAGGACGCTGCGGGACATGGACCCTCCGGGCTGTTGGCGGACCACGCCACCTTGCCCGAAGCGCGGATCGGGCGCAAGGCGGCGACGCGCGCCGCGTATCCTGCCGGCGTGCCCAATGTGCGCAAGCCCGAGCCGATCCCGCTGCCAGACCTCCCGCCGGGGCTCGACACGCCCGCCCTGGTCGTGTTCGTCGACCGGGTCCGAGCGAACATCGAGCGGCTACAGGAGGCGCTCGACGCCCGCGGGGTTCTGCTGCGGCCGCACGCCAAGACCCACAAGAGCGTCCGGATCGCGCGGATGCAGCTCGAGGCCGGGGCCGCCGGCCTGACGGTGGGCACGCTGGGCGAGGCCGAGACGTTCGCCCTGGCCGGGCTGCGCGACCTGTTCGTCGCCTATCCGGTCTGGGCCGACGGCCCGAAGGCAGCCCGGCTTCGAGCCCTGCACGACACGACGGAGCTCCGGGTCGGTGTCGACTCGGCGCAAGGCGCAGAACGGCTCGCGGCCGCGGTCGGCGGGTCGCGCCGTCGATTGCGCGTTCTCGTGGAGCTCGATTCGGGCGGGCACAGGACGGGAGTCGCCACGCCCGGCGATGCGGTCCAGGTCGCGATCGCCGCCAGCCGGGCGGGGCTCGAGGTCGACGGCGTGTTCACGCACGGTGGCCATGCCTATCGCCCCGGCGCCGCCGGCGCGGCGGCGCTGGACGAGTCGACCACGCTCGAGGCCGGCGCGCTGGCGCTCGAGGCGGCCGGGTTCGAGGTCCGCACGGTCAGCGCGGGCTCGACGCCCACCCGGACGCTCGCCGCGCAGGGGCGGGTCACCGAGATCCGCGCCGGGACATACGTGCTCGGGGATCGCCAGCAGTGGGCGCTGGATGCGATCGATCCGGACGGCATCGCGGCCGTGGTCGCGGCGACGGTGGTGTCGGCCGGCCGCGAGCGGATCGTGCTCGACGCGGGGTCCAAGGCGCTGACCAAGGACCTGCCCTCGTTCGTCGAGGGCTACGGCCTCCTCGCCCGGTGGCCGGGGGCCGTGATCGAGCGGGTCAACGACTATCACGGCATCGTCTCGCTGCCGGCGGCGACCGCGGGGCCCGCGCTCGGTGACGTCGTTGCGATCGTCCCGAACCACATCTGCCCGGTCGTGGACCTCGTTGCCTCGTTCGTCGCCGTCGGCCGCGACGGACGCGCGGAGCACTGGGCGGTCGACGCACGAGGCCGCAGCGGCTGAGCTGCGGGTGGGGCATCATCAGGCCATGCCCATTTCTCCGGAGCTCGCATCCATCCCACCCCGCGCATCGCTGCGGCACCGCGTGCTCGCCGGCGAGGCGACCATCGGCGTGTTCGCCTCCCTCGGTTCGGCGGTGGCCGCGGAGCTGCTGGGTCGTGGCGGATTCGACTGGATCATTCTCGACCTCGAGCACGGCATGGGCTCGGAGGCCGATCTTCACGGCCAGCTGCTCGCGGTACAGGCAACGCCGACGACCGCCCTGGTTCGCGTTGCCTCGTCCGAGCGACTGCGGGTCGGACGGGCGCTGGACCTGGGGGCCGACGGACTCATGATCCCGCGCCTGGAGAGCGTGGCCGAGGTGTCCGAGACGGTCAGCTGGATGCGCTACCCGCCCGCCGGCATTCGAGGCGTGGCGACGTCGACGCGCGGTGCCGGCTACGGCCAGCGGTCGCACCCGCAGATGAGCGAGGTCAACGGCCAGGTGCTGGGTGTGTTCCAGGTCGAGTCGATGGCCGCGGTCGAGGCTGCCCGCAAGCTCGCCTCGATCGACGGGGTGGACGTCCTGTTCGTGGGTCCGGCCGACCTGTCGCACTCCATGGGAATCCCGGGCGAGATCGAGGACCCGGCGTTCGTGGCTGCGCTCGACCATGTCGTCGCCGCCTGCCGAACCCACGGCAAGGCGGCGGGGATCCTGCTGCGAGACCCGGATGCCATCCCGGCGGCGCTCGCCCAGGGGTTCCGGTTCCTGGGCGTCGGATCGGATTCCGGGATGCTCATCTCCGGCGTCCGACGGACCGCTTCGACGGCGCGCGCCGCGCTCGACTGAGGACCGGCTACTCCTCCGACAGCCGCACGATCGGCTGCGGCAGCGGCGGGCGCTGCCCCGCCTTGCCCGCCCGCCCGCGGCCGTGCGTCTGTGACAGGATCACGCCCGCCAGGATCAGCGCCCCGCCGAGGAGCTGCACCGGTTCCAGCCGCTCGCCGTACAGGACGGCGGCAGCCGCGATCGTCCACAGCGGCTCGACCGTGGACACCAGGCTCGCCTGCGCGGCGCCCAGCCGCTGCGCGCCCGCGTAGAACGCCTGGACCGGCACGAACCCGGCGATGACGGCGACCGCCACGATCCCGGGCCACGCGTCGCCGGGGATCGTGGCCGGCAGCACCGGATGCCCGATCGTGAGCGCGACCACCCAGTACACGGCAGCGGTGGACGTCAGCATCACCGCGCCGATCGCCGATGCCGCGGCGCCGTCCTCGGCCTGCTTGCCCACGTGGTCGCGCCGCTCACCGGAGTGGCGCGCGGCGAGGATGATCCAGACCGCGTAGATCAGGGGGGACACAAGGATCTCGACCAGCCCGTCGATGGGCGGCATCGCGCTGGTGTCGATGCCGCCGACGGCGAGGGCGACACCCAGGGCCGCGATCCCCAGCGCCGCCCACGCGCGCCGCCCCTCGAGCCGGCGCCCGAGCCGCAGCGCGAGCACCGCGACGACCGGTGGATAGAGGTAGACGATCAGCGCCGACAGCCCGAGCGGCACCGTCTGGATCCCCGCGTAGTACGTCGCGGTGTTCCCGACGTACAGGATGCCCAGCCCGATCGTGGCCAGGATCGTCCGGCGCGGCAGGCGGGCGAGCGCGCGCCGAGCGGCCGGGCGCGCGAGCAGCACGATCCAGGCAAGGGCACCGGCGATCGCGAATCGCCACGCCATCAGCGTCAGCCAGTCGACCCCGGCCGCGTACACCGGCTTCGCGAACAGGCCGCCGGAGCCAAACGCGACGGCGCTGACGACGATCAGCGCGATGCCGGCGAGGCGCGTACGGTCCACGGCGCGAGGGTACCCAAGCCGTGACCCGTGCGCCGCCCGCTGCGGCGACGATCGCGGCCACGAATTCTCGGCACTCCGCGTACACTTGGAGCCGTGGCTGAATTGATCAAGCGCGCCGGACTGGCGCGTGTTCCCGCCCTCGCGGCCGAGCCGCTCATGGTCGTCGGGCGCCGTGAGCCCGTGACGGTCGGGCCCGGCACCTCGCTGGCCGTGTGCCTGCTCGCGATCCAGCGCACCGGCACCGGCGATTCGGTGTTCATCACGGACGCCGAGGGCAAACTGGTCGGCGTCCTCACCGAGCGTGACGTGTTCGGCCGCCTGGTCGGCCCGGACGTCGCCGCCGGGGTTGACGTTGATGCGGCGGTCGAGGCGTACATGACCACGGACCCGCACACGCTCCACGTCGACGGCACGGTCCGCGATGCGCTGGAGCTGATGCAGCTGGGCCGCTACCGGAACGTCCCGGTCGTCGACGACGATGGGCTCCTGGTCGGCGTCGTCCGGCAGGTCGACATCCTCAAGTACCTGGCCGAGTCGTTCCCCGAGGAGATGCTCAACCTGCCGCCCAGGCCGCACCAGCAGATCGAACAGGCCGAGGGCGGATGACGACACCAGCGCAACCGATCGAGCACGACGTCCAGGAGCTCGACCGGGTCACCATCCGGTTCGCCGGTGACTCTGGTGACGGGATGCAGCTCACCGGGACCCAGTTCACCCGCACTGCGGCGGTCTTCGGCAACGACATCAGCACCTTCCCGGACTACCCGGCCGAGATCCGCGCTCCCGCGGGCTCCCTGCCCGGCGTGTCGGGGTTCCAGATCAGCTTCTCGGCCTCCGACATCCACACCCCGGGCGACGCCCCGGATGTGCTGGTCGCGATGAACCCGGCGGCGCTCAAGACGAACGTCGGTGACCTGCCCGCGGGCGGTGCCCTGATCGTCAACCGGGATGCCTTCACGGCCCACAACCTCAACAAGGCCGCCTATGCTGCGAACCCGCTGACCGACGGCTCGCTCAAGCAGTACGCGCTGTTCGAGGTCCCGATCAGCACCCTCAACGCCGCCGCCCTCGATGGGCTCGAGATGTCGAGCAAGCAGGTCGACCTGACCAAGAACTTCTTCGCCCTCGGGCTCATGTTCTGGCTGTACGAGCGGAGCATGGAGCCGACGCTCCGCTGGATCGAGGAGAAGTTCGGGAAACGCCCCGTCGTCGCGGAGGCAAACCGACGGGCGCTCAAGGCCGGTCACGCCTACGGCGAGACGACCGAGATGTTCCACACCACGTACCGGGTGCCGAAGGCCAAGCTTCCCCCGGGCACGTACCGGAACATCACCGGCAACGAGGCCACCGCGCTCGGCTTCCTGGCGGCCTCGAGGGCTGCGAAGCGACCGCTGTTCTACGGTTCGTACCCGATCACGCCGGCATCGGAGATCCTTCACCAGCTCTCGCGCTACAAGGCGTTCGGGGTCAAGACGTTCCAGGCCGAGGACGAGATCGCGGCCATGGGATCGACGATCGGCGCGGCGTACGGCGGGGCGCTGGCCCTGACCGGGACCTCCGGGCCCGGCCTCGCGCTCAAGACCGAGGCCATGGGCCTGGCCGTGATGACCGAGCTGCCGATGGTCATCGTCAACGTCCAGCGAGCCGGTCCGTCGACGGGGCTCCCGACCAAGGTCGAGCAGGCGGACCTGCTGCAGGTGATGTACGGCCGCAACGGCGAGTCGCCGATGCCGATCGTCGCGCCGGCCACCCCGGGTGAATGCTTCTCGATGGCGGTCGAGGCGTCACGACTCGCGCTCAAGTACATGACGCCGGTCGCCTACCTCTCGGATGCATCCGTCGCCAACGGGGCGGAGCCGTGGCGCATCCCGGCCGTGACAGACCTGCCCGACATCTCGGTCGCCGACGCCGTTCGCGGTGAGGGGACGTTCCTGCCGTACTCGCGCGACCCCGAGACGCTCGCCCGGCCCTGGGCCGTCCCGGGCACCGCCGGGCTGGAGCACCGGATCGGCGGCCTCGAGAAGGCGGACGGCCTGGGTAACGTCTCCTACGACCCGGACAACCACCACAAGATGTCGCTGCTGCGGGCCGAGAAGGTCGCGCGGATCGCGGACGACATCCCGCCGCTCGACGTGTTCGGGGCGGATCACGGGGACCTGCTGATCATCGGCTGGGGGTCGACCTACGGGGCGCTGCGAAGCGCCACCGAGCGGCTCCAGGCGAGCGGTCGGTCCGTGGCCCACGCGCACCTGCGATACCTCAACCCGTTCCCCGCCAACACAGGGGACGTGCTGCGCGCCTACAAGCGCGTGCTGGTACCCGAGATCAACCTCGGCCAGCTGTGGTTCCTGCTCCGCGGCCGGTACCTCGTCGATGCCGTCAGCTACGGCAGGGTGCGAGGCAAGCCGTTCCGGATCCAGGAGATCATCGACGAGGCGGAGCGCGTGCTCGGCGAGACGGAGGTGACCCGATGACCGAGAAGGCGACCGGCCACTCCGAGATTCCCGGCCTGCTCGACACGCAGCCGGTCCAGCTCACCCGGAAGGACTTCGTATCCGACCAGGAGGTCCGGTGGTGCCCGGGCTGCGGCGACTACTCGATCCTCGCGCAGACCCAGAAGGTCATGCCGGACTTCGGCGTCCCGCGCGAGAACATCGTGTTCATCTCGGGGATCGGCTGCTCGGGCCGGCTGCCGTACTACATGAACACGTTCGGCTTCCATTCGATCCATGGGCGCGCCGCGACGCTGGCGACCGGCCTGCGGATCGTCCGGCCCGACCTCATGGTCTGGGTGATCACCGGCGACGGCGACGCGTTGTCCATCGGCGGCAACCACTTCCTGCACTCGATGCGCCGGAACGTGGACTTCACGATGGTCATGCACAACAACCGGATCTACGGCCTGACCAAGGGCCAGACGTCGCCCACCTCGGAGTTCGGCAAGCGGACGAAGTCCACGCCGCTGGGCTCGATCGACCGCCCGATCATGCCGCTCACGATCGCGCTCGCCGCCGAGGCGACCTTCGTCGCCCGCACGGTGGACAACCACACGGAGCACATCCAGCACACGCTCGAGGGTGCGGGCCGTCACCGCGGCGCCTCGTTCGTGGAGGTGCTCCAGAACTGCAACATCTTCAACGACGGCGCCTGGCGGGAGTTCACCGACCGCGAGGTGCGCGACGACCGGATGCTGGTGCTGGAGCACGGCAAGCCGCTGATCTTCGGCAAGGAACGTGACAAGGGGATCCGTCTCAACGGGCTGCACCCCGAAGTGGTCACGATCGGGGAGAACGGCGTGACCGAGGACGACCTCATCGTCCACGACGCGCACGCCGAGGATCCCTATCTCGCGCTCATCCTGTCGCGCATGTTCTGGCCGGACTTCCCCGTCCCGGTCGGAGTCTTGCGCGACGTCGATCGACCCATCCTCTCGGACCTGCTCGAGGCCCAGATGCGCACCGCCATCGAGAAGTCCGGCGAGGGAGACCTCGAACAGGTCCTGCTCGAAGGCGAGACCTGGACCGTGGAGTAGCCAGATGCTCTGCCCCGTCTGCCGATACGACAACTTCGAGGGCGAGGCCCAGTGCGCCAACTGCGGCGCCGACCTCGCCGCCGCTGATTCGCGACCGCCCCTCGCCGAGGATGACGGCACCTTCCTGGGCGAGCGCATCGACGCGCTGCCGATCGGCGAGCCGCTGATCGTGGACCCGGGCTTCCCGGTGGCCGATGCCATCCGCAAGATGCACGGCTCGGACTCGGACTGCCTGCTGGTGTGCGACGAGGGTCGCCTGATCGGCATCTTCACGGATCGCGATGCGTCGGTGAAGGCCGTCGACAAGCGGCTCGGCCTGTTCAAGGTCCGGGACTTCATGACCGCGGACCCGGTCGTCCTCCGCGAGGAGGACACCGTCGCCGTCGCCATCAACAAGATGGCCGTCGGCGGCTTCCGCCACCTGCCCATCGTCGTGGGCGATCGCCCGACCGGCGTCCTGACCGCAGCCGACGTCTTCCGCCACATCGTCTCGCTGCTGGGGTGAGCCCGGCGGCCGTCAACCGGCGGCCGCGGATCGCGGTCGTCGCGGATGACCTGTTGTGGTCGACCCGGCTGGCGGACGGTCTCCGCCGGGCCGGTGCCGAGCCCCTCGCCATTCGCGCGGCCGGCGCCGTCGCTGCGGGTGTTACCGGCGCCGACGGTGTGATCGTGGACACCTCCGCGCGTGCCTATGACCCGCTCGAGGTGCTGCGCGCGGCGGCTGCGGGCGGCGTGCCGGCGATCGCGCTGGCCCCGCACGAGGCGGCCGAGCTTCGGCGCGCGGCCCTCGACGCCGGTGCATCCCGGGTGCATCCGTACCGGGCGATGTTCGAGCGCGGCGATCGCGTGCTGGGTGCGTGGCTGGCGACGCTGGGGACGAGGGACGTGCCCGGATGAGCGGTCCCGGCGGCGTTCCGCCGACGCGCTACGGGATCCGACTCGAGGCCGCGCGCCGTGCCGCCGCGGCCGCCGGTGTCGACGGCCTGCTGGTCGGCGTTGGCGCCGATCTGCGGTACCTGACCGGCTATGACGCAATGGCGCTCGAACGGCTGACGCTCCTCGTCCTGCCAGCGGCCGAAGAGGCGCCGGCGACGCTGATCGTCCCACGCCTGGAGGCGACACCGGCGCGGACCTGCCCGGCGACGGTCACCGGAGCGGTCGTGGTCGCCGCGTGGGAGGAGACCGAGGACCCGATGGGCCTGATCGCGGCAAGCCTCGGTGATGCGCTCGGTGTCGAGCGGGCGCTCATCCGTGCCGTTGCCGTATCGGACGGGCTCCGCGCCGCGTTCGTGCTCGGCCTCCAGCGCGTCCTCCCCGGGGCGACCTTCTCGCTTGCCTCGGCCGTGCTGGCCGGGCTCCGGATGCGCAAGGACGCCGACGAGATCGACCTCCTCCGCCGCGCCGCTCGGGCCGCCGATCGGGTCGTGGCGGCCATCGCGGCCGGGCCCCTCGTCGGCCGAACTGAGACCGACGTGGCCCACGAGGTCCGGGAGCGCCTCGTCGCCGAGGGGCACGAGCACGCCGAGTTCTGGATCGTGGCCTCGGGCCCCAACAGTGCTTCGCCGCACCACGACCCGGGCGGCCGCGTGATCGGCCCGGGCGATCCGATCGTGCTCGACATCGGCGGGACGGTTGCCGGCTACGGCAGTGACATCACGCGCACCCTGTGGGTGACGGGCGGCGATCCCGCGAGAGGCCCGGACGAGGCGTTCCTGCACCTGTACGGCGTGCTCCGCGGGGCGCAGCAGGAGGCGACCGGCGAGGTCCGCCCAGGCGTCCGGGCGGAGCGGATCGACGCCGTCGCGCGCGGGATCATCGCCGCCGCCGGGTACGGTCCGAACTTCATCCATCGGACCGGGCACGGGATCGGGCTGGACGGTCACGAGGAGCCGTACATCGTCGAGGGCGGCAGCCAGGTGCTCGAGCCCGGCATGGCCTTCTCCGTGGAGCCCGGGATCTATCTCGAGGGACGCTACGGCGCTCGGATCGAGGACATCGTGGTGTGCGGAGACGCGGGTCCGGTCGTGCTCAACGAGGCGCCCCGCGGGTTGCTCGTCGTCGACGGCTGACCCGGGCACCGCGGCGGACCGGGCATCGGCGCGCACGTCCGCCGCGCGGTATGATCCCTCGACCGGTCTTTGCCTCGACCGAACGCCAGAGCCCAGCCATGTCGATCCTTCCCGCGCGGACCACCCGTCCGCGTGACTCGCGTCCATGAGCCGCCGCGCGCGGCACGGCCGATCCCCGCATGCATACGGTTCGCCACGATCCGCTCGACCCGCGAGCGCCACGCCGGATCGCCCGCTCGCAGCCGCCGCGGGTCCGACTCCGGCGGTCGACAGCGCCACGCCAGCTGTGCCCGACCCGCAGCCGTTCGAGCTTCACGCGCCCGAGGTCATCTCCGGATCTGCCCTGCCGTCCGACCGCGGGTCAGCGGAACGAGCCGGCAGGGATGAGGCCCCGGGCACGGCGACCGGCATGAACGCACGCCCGACCTGCACGGTCGCCCAGCTCCGCCGGTTCATCAAGAGCCGGACCTGGGTGCCGATGCACGAGCTGCGGCGCAGGTTCGGGATCAACGGCGTCGAGGATGACGTCACGCCGATCCGGGTCGGCGCCGAGCGCCTGTATATCGGCCTTCCGGAGCCCGAGGGTCGGTTGATGGCCGAGCTGCTCTCGGGCAACGACGTCGGCTACGAGCTGTCGCTGGATCCCTGCACGCCGGTCGTCGTCGGCGTGTACCCGATGCGGCCCGTGCCCCGGTCCTGATCGCGCGCCGCGCTGAACCTCGCGCTCGGCGGCTCAGCCCTCCGAATACGCCTTCGGCAGCGACTCGACCGTCGGTGCCTTCGTCCGCAGGTCGCGCAGCGCGCCCTGGTCCATCGACGCGAGGCGCGGCAGGTCGGGCTGGTTGGTGCGCAGCAGGCGCTCGGTCAGCGTTGACAGCAGCAGCTTGTTGACCTCGGGTACGTCCATGACGCCGCGCAGGGTGTCGGCGGGGACCTCGAGCAGGACGCTGGGCCGCGTTGCCACGACGTCCGCCGTGCGAGGGCTGCCGGTGAGGGCGGCGATCTCGCCGAAGAAGTCGCCCTTCGCCATCGTCGAGAGCCCCCGGTAGCCGCCTTCGGCATCGGGGATCCCGGCTGCGGCCTCGCCGTCGATGATGAAGAACGCCGCGCTGGCGAGGTCGCCGTGGGTGACGACCCGGGCGCCCTCGGGCACGTCGCGGACCTGCGCATCCTTGACGAACGCGGCGCGCTGTGCGGCGTTGAGCAGGCTGAACGTCGCGAGGCGCCCAACGAGGCGATCGAAGTCGGCAAGCGTCGCCGGTCGCGTGGCAACCTCGCCGGTCGCCGGGGTGGCGCGCAGCGCCGACAGGCCGCGACGCCATTCGGCCGCCGGTCGTCCGACCCCCGGGGCGAACAGCGCCGCGACGCCGACCGCGAGCGTCACGACGGCGACGAAGCCCAGGAGCAGGCGCACGTCCAGGACATCGGCCAACCCGGCGCATGCCATCCCGGCCAGGAAGATCACGTCGCGCATGACGAACAGGCCGGAGAACACGCGGCCCCGCATCTCGCGCGGGGTGTTGCGCTGGAGCAGCGTCTGGCGGGCGACCGACGCGGGGGAGTTGAAGAAGCCGCTGACCATGGCAAACAGGATCGCGACCGAGATCACGGGCGAGATCGCGTAGAACAGACTCGCGATGCCCATGCCGGCAGACCCGACGAACACCCACAGCCCGGTCTGGAGCCGCCCGCTGTAGCGGGCCATGAACAGGCTGCCGAGCACGAAGCCGACCGAGGTGAGGCCTTCCTGGATCCCGTACTCGAACTCGGTTGCGTGCAGCACCTTGATCGCCATCGGCAGCAGCAGCACGTTCCACAGGCCGAACACGAAGAAGATCGGCGCTCCCAGCAGGAACAGCGAGCGGAGCATCGGCGTACGGGAAATCGTGAGGATGCCCATCTTGAGGTTGGTCAGGACGACACCGATCGAGGTCTCCTCCTCGACCTCGACCTTCGAACGGACACGCAGCAGCCAGATACAGCCGGCGGAGAACACGAAGGTGAGTGCGTCGATCCAGAACGCCCAGTTGATGTCGAACGCGGACGCCAGCAGACCCGCTCCCGCGAACCCGATCGCTGTCGACCCGAACGACGCGATCGAGAGGTAGGCGTTGGCCGCGGCGAGCTCCTCGTCGCTCGCGATCTCGGGGATGATGCTCTCGTAGGCGGGATCGAAGAACTGCTTGACGCCGGCGTTGACCAGGAGCGCGACGAACAGCAGCGAGACATCCAGGCCGATCAGGAACGGGATGGAGGCGACGATCACCGCCTGTCCGAGGTTGCTCGCCAGCATGATCGCGCGCCGGTCGAACCGATCCACGAACACGCCGGCGATCAGGCCGACGACCAGGCTGGGCACTGCCGTGACCATCAGCGTGACGCCCACGAGGAAGGCCGAGCCGGTCCTGTCGTAGACGTAGATGGCCGCGGCGAGGTCGGTCAGCGACGAGCCGGCCGTGGAGACCAGCTGGGCGACCCACATCAGCTTGAAGTCGCGCTTCTTGAAGACCGCCGTCGGGGAGATGCGTGATGTCGCCGGCGTGGCCTCGCTCATGAGCTGATCCCGCGCCGCTGCTGGGCCGTCTGCCGCATTGTTCCTCATCCCTCTGGCCAGCGCGTGTCCCGGTGGCTCGAAGTGAGGGGCCCGGGGCGCGTGGGTTGGCGCGAAGTGTACGGCCCGGCGGCCGCTCAGCGCTGCAGGTTCACGCCTTCGAGCGCCAGCAGCTCGCGCTTGAGCTCCAGCGCCGCCTCGACGCCTCCCCAGGTGGCCACGCCGTAGCCCCCCAGCGAGCCGTCGCCGGCGATCACCCGATGGCACGGGATCAGCAGCCCGACCGGATTGCGGCCCACCGCGCCCCCGACGGCCCGCGCGGCGCCGCGACGCCCGATCCGCCGCGCGACCTCGCCGTAGCTCGCGACCTGACCCCGCGGGATGGCCCGCACGGCGCCCAGCACGAGGCGATCCCATTCGGACCGGTCCGAAAGATCCACCGTGACGGCGCCCAGCGGCACGGCCGCACCGGCCAGCGCACGACTGACCAGGTCCGCGGCCATCTCCGCGTGGGTTCGGCCCGCGCCCAGCGACGCGGTCGCGAGGGCCTGCGCCTTTCCCAGCCGCCGACGCCGCAGCTCCGTCGCAAAGGCGACCGCGTTCGAGAGCATCGACACGGCGACGACGCCCCCGGGTCCGGCGGCGATCCGGACGGGGCCCCACGGCCCGTCGACGACCGCAACCACGAGGTCTTCGTTGAGGCGCAGCGTCCCGAGGTCAGAAGGCGGCATGGCGAAATGGTTGCATGCGCCGACGCAATCGGGCACACTGCGCCAACCATGTCGCACCACACCGTCAGCTTCGACGCCAAGAAGAAGCTCTGGCGGCCCCGCCGGAAGGCTCGGGCCCAGGGGCTCTGACGGCGCGCGAGCGACGATCATCGGGGCCTCCGGGACCGGAGGCGCCGAGGGGCCGCGGACACCATGACGGTGCCGCGGCCTTTGTGATTCTCGGACCTCCGGAACCCGCGCCCCAACGCGGAAGGACGTTCGAGGATGCAGCTCCTGATCTTCGGCCCGGGTCGGCTGGGCAGCGCGATCGCCGGCGCCGCCACGGCCGCCGGCTGGCCGGTGCCGGTCGTCGTTGGTCGCCCGGGTACCGGCCGCCCCTCGCGGCTGCCGCCGGCCGACGTCGCGATCGACGCGTCTGCCGGTTGCGCCGTCGTCCCCAACCTCGCCGATGCCCTGTCGGCCGGGCACCGGGCGTTCGTGCTTGCGACGACCGGTTGGGACGCTGACCTGCCGGCGGTCCGCTCGATGCTGCTCGCACATGATGCCGCGGCCGTCGTTGCCCCAAACCTGTCACTCGGCGCGGCGCTGTTCCTGCGGCTGGTCGAGGTCGCGGCCGGCTGGTACGCGTCCGCCGGGACGTTCGAGCCATCGATCGTGGAGTGGCATCGACGGGGCAAGGCGGACCGGCCGTCCGGGACGGCGAAGGCGCTGGCCCGACGCGTCGGGGCTGCGGATCCACGCTGGTCGACCGAGTCCGGCGACGATCGCCCCGCACTCGAGGTTGTCGGAGTCCGGGCCGGGGCTGCCCCCGGCACGCACCTGGTGACCTTCGACGGCCCGGGCGAGCTCGTGGAGCTGCGCCTCGCGGCACGAGACCGGTCCGCCTACGCGGACGGCGCGCTCGCTGCGGGGAGATGGCTTGCTCGCGAACATCGCGACCCCGGCCTCCACCCATTCGACGACGTCGTCGACGAGCTGCTTGCCGCAACGTCCGCCGCGGTTTCCGCCTGAACCGCCAACCCACGAGGAGGATTGCCATGACCCGCACGACCCCGACAAGCCGCACAACCGGCTCCATGCCGCAGCCCCGGCCGCGGTTCCGCGGCGCGTTTACCGCGCTCGTCACCCCGTACACGACCGAGGGCCGGGTCGATGAGGCCGCCTACCGCCGGCTCGTCTCCTGGCAGGTCCTCGCCGGCATCGACGGCGTCGTCCCGGTCGGGACGACGGGCGAGGCGCCCACGCTGTCCGCCGATGAGCGGGACCGGTTGATCGAGATCGCCGTCGCAACCGTGGGGGAGCGGTCGCCGCGGCGACCGGATCCCGGTCATCGCCGGGACCGGCACCAACGACACCCGCGCGACGATCGTTGCGACGCGGCGTGCGGCGGCCCTCGGTGCCGATGCCGCCCTGATCGTGACCCCGTACTACAACCGCCCGGACCAGCGGATGCTCGACGCCCACTTCCGGGCGGTCGCGGACGAGGGCGGGCTCCCGATCGTCGTCTACAACGTGCCGTCGCGGACCGGCTCGAATGTCACCGCCGACACGTTCCTGCGGCTCGCCGAGCACCCGGGCGTGGTGGCGGTCAAGGAGGCAAGCGGCAACATCGAGCAGATCGCCGTGATCTGTCGGGATCGGCCGGCGGATGTCGCCGTGCTTGCCGGCGACGACGCCGCCACGCTGGCGGTGCTGGCCATGGGCGGCGACGGCGTCGTCTCGGTGGCGAGCAACGAGATCCCGGGCGAGATGGCTGCCCTCGTCCGTGCCGCCGCCGGCGGTGACTGGAACGAGGCACGCGCGATCCACGCCCGCTGGCTGCCGCTGTTCCGGGCCAACTTCCAGGGCGCGCCAAACCCGGTGCCGGCGAAGGCCGCCATGGCCGCGATGGGGCTGCTCGAGCGCGACGACCTGCGGGCACCGCTGCTCCCGCTCGACGATGCGTCGCGCGAGCGGCTCCACGCCCTGCTTCGATCTCTCGGGCTCGTGGATGGTGGCGGCCGGCAGCCCGTGTCACGCGGGGCGGGTCGCGTGGCGGCCCACGCCGTGGCGGCCCACGCCGTGGCGGCCCACGCCGTGGCGGCCGACGCCGTGACGGCGCCATGACGGCGCCCCTGCCGAGGATCGAGAGCAGGCCCTCGATCCTCGACGACCTCGATGCCGGCCGGCGGCGCGCGGCCGTCCCGGATGCGTCGTGGCCGGGAGGCTGGCGTACCGACCGCGAGGTCAAGGCCGCCATCCTCGCCTGCTTCCGTGACCGGCGCACCGTCACGTTCACCGCGGGCGACGCGCTTGCGTTCCGCGACCGCGCGGAGCTGAGACCCAAGGCGCTCGTCGACGGACCATTCGCGATGGCGGCGCTCGACGCGGGCCGACCGTGGCGCATCGTGCCCGGCGGAACCAGCGTCCGGGCCGGCGTCCACCTGGGTCCCGGCGTCGTGGTGATGCCGCCGTCGTTCATCAACATCGGCGCCTGGATCGGCGAGGACACGATGGTGGACTCGCACGTCCTGGTCGGCTCGTGCGCCCAGGTCGGGGCCCGGGTCCACCTCGCGGCCGGCGTGTCCATCGGGGGCGTCCTGGAACCGCCGGGAGCGCGCCCGGTGATCATCGAGGACGACGCGTTCGTCGGAGCGGGCTGCTCGCTCCTCGACGGTGTCCTGGTGGGGACCGGCGCGGTGATCGGGGCGGGGGTCGTCCTGACCGGGACGACGCGCGTCTACGACCTGGTCCGCGAGCGCGTCATCACCGGGACACAGGAGCTGCCACTGGCCATCCCGCCACGTGCCGTCGTCGTGCCGGGCTCGCGGCGGGTCGACGGCGCGTTCGCAACCGAGCACGGGCTCGCGGTTGCCGTGGCACTGCTCGTCAAGGACCGCGATCCCGGCACCGATGCCCGGGTCGCGCTCGAGGGCGTGCTCCGATGAGCTACGTCCGCCAGCCGGGTCCGGCGCCCGCCCGGCAGGCCGTGCCCGGACCGCGTCGCGGCAGGCCGCCCGCGCGCAACGAGATCCTGCGTGGCGGCAAGCTCGGGGGCCAGGATCCGGGGGCGCTCGTGGAACGGTTCGGGACGCCGCTGTACGCCTACGACCTCGATGTCGTGACGCGCCAGGTGGCCGGCCTGCGGTCGGTCCTGCCCGCGTCGTTCGACCTCGCCTACGCGGTCAAGGCCAACCCGAACCTCGCCGTCCTGCGCCACCTCGCCGCGCTTGGCCTGGGGGCGGACGTCGCGTCGGGCGGCGAGCTGCGACACGCGCTGCGCGCCGGGTTCGCGGGCGACCGCATCGTGTTCACCGGGCCCGGCAAGCGCGACGACGAGCTGACGGCGGCAGTCGATGCCGGCGTTCGCGTGGTGACCGTCGAATCGCCCGGCGAGCTCCGCCGGCTGGCCCGCATCGCCGAGGGGCTCGGCCGTCGCCAGCCGGTCCTGCTGCGCGCCGCCGCCAGCGAGGCGGCGCGCCTGGAGCGCGTTCGCCTCGTCGGCGACGACGGAGCCGGCAAGTTCGGGATGGATGCAGCCGACCTGCGGACGAGCGCGACCGAGGCGGCTGCGTCGCCGTGGCTCGAGGTGCTGGGGGTGCACGAGTTCGGAGCGTCCAACGTGGTGGACGCCGGCGCACTCGCGTCGCACTTCGAGGCGTCGGTGCGCACCGCACGCGATCTCGCCATGGCGGCCGGGTTCCCGCTCCGGCTCATCGATGCGGGCGGCGGCCTTGGTGTCCCCTACGAGGCGCACGAGCATGGCCTCGACCTCGGCTTGGTCGGGGCTCGCCTTGCCGCTCTCGCCGCGCGCATGGCCGGAGACCCGATCACGGCGAACGCTCGCGTCCTGCTCGAACCCGGCCGGTTCCTCGTGGCGTCGTCTGGGGCATACGTCGCCCGGGTGATCGATCGCAAGCTGGTCCGCGGGCACCACGTCGTGATCCTCGACGGGGGCATCCACCACGTCCTGCGGCCGGTTCTCGTGGGCCAGGAGCATCGGATCCGCGTCCTCACGGGCAACGGGACATCCACGGCCGCCGCGAGCCAGCGCTTCCCGGTGACGATCGCGGGGCCGCTGTGTTCGGGCCTCGACGTGTTCGCGCAGGCTGCGGTCATGCCGCTGCCCGAACCGGGCGACCTGGTGGCCGTCCTCGATGTCGGCGCGTACGGTGCCACGGAGTCGATGCCGTTCTTCCTGTCCCATCCATTACCGCCCGAGATCGCGCTCCGCGGCGGCACGGCCTGGGTGTCGCGGCGACGGGTCGAGCCCGAGACATGGCTCTCATGGCAGCAGGAGGAACCGTCGGAAGCCGCGGCGGCGCCTGGTCGGGCGGTCGGGAACCGAGTGGCCGGGGCCGGCGACTGAGCTGCGGGCACGTCGCGTCCGGGCTCCGTTTGGGGCGCCCCGATTGATCCGGGAGGGGCACAATCGACCAATGCGGCGCGCCTACGTCATGCGACTACGCCGGCCCAGCTTCCGCGGCCAGCGGACGCCGGTCGCCACCATGGGGCAGAGCGCCCGGCGGCTGGTGCTGCTCGGGCTCGGCTCCGCGCTGCTTGCCGCTCCCGTCTGGGCCGGGACGACGCAGACGTTCACGGGCCAGCGTCTCGCCGACCTCATCCTGTACGGACGGTTTGCCGCCGACCCGACCGTCAGCGGTGCCGCCAGCGAGACCCTCGCCACCGTCGGTCTCGCGTTCGTGGCGACCGCGGCGATCGGGCTGCTCACGCTGGCTCTCGCGCGCGGCGGCTTCGGCCTCATGGCGGCGGTGCTCGTGATCCTGGGTGGGGCGAACGTCACCAGCCAGCTGCTCCAGGACCTGCTCGAGCGGCCGAACCTGATCGGGACCGCAAGCTACGCGTACGGGAACAGCTTCCCCAGCGGAACCGTGACCCTCGCAGCGTCCCTTGGGTTCGCGACGATCCTGGTCGCCCCGCGCGGCCTGCGGGTCCTCGTCGCGATCGGCGCGACCGTGCTCACGGCGGCTGTGGGGTTGAGCACCATCACCACGGGGTGGCATCGCCTCGCCGACGTGGTCGGCGCCATCCTGATCTCGCTCGCATGGGCCGGCATCGTCACCGCGGTGCTGGTTCGTGCGCAGGGCTGGATGCCCAGGCGAACCTGGGGACACGGCTTCGGCGGGAGCGCCACGACGGTCGCCGGCATCATCGGCTTCCTCGCGGTCGTTGCCGGCGCGGTGGGGCTGGGCGTCGCGCTCGTGGACCCGGCGCCGCTGGGCGATCTGATCCGGGTCCGCGCGACGACGCCGGAGTCGTTCTTCGGGGCGCTGGCGATCGCCGCGGGAACGTCGCTGATCGCGTCGGCGGGCTACGTCTGGGCGATGCGGGGGATCGCGCTGGAGCAGCCCGGCTGACCTCTCCCCGCCGGTGCCCCCGACCCGGGCCGTCCGGACCCGGATCCGTCCCAATCGTCCGGCGGCGAGGGCCGACGGCCGGCCGCGGCGCCCGGAGGGATCCTACTTGCGCACGTTGAGGGCGCGCGCAACGGTCGGCATGACCACGGAGACGATCACGACCGCGATGGCCGCCCACCGGGAGAAACCGATCGAGACGATGGTCGTGCCAAAGAAGAACGACGGCATTGCGGCCGCAAACGTTGCGAATGAGACGGTGGCCATCAAGCCAACGACGAGCTGCCGCCTTCGCTGCTCGCGCCGGGTCAGACCACCACCCTGGAACGTGATGAACGAGAGGGCGAAGGCGACCAGCACGCCGATGACGAACACGACCAGCCGCACGATGGTGACGTCGCCGCTCGCCGAATCGGCGGGCGGGTTCAGCAGGCCGAGGAGGATGATGTAGACCGCGATCGCCTCCGATGGGACGTAGGCGGCGATCAGGCGCAACGAGCTCTGGAGGGTGGAGTCCGGCTGGACCGAATCGCCCTCGGCGAGCCGAGCCATGGTGACGACGCTCATCCGGCGACCCTCCGCGACTGCCCCTGTCCGGGTGAACGGTGCGCTGCGCTGACATGCTCGTCAAGGTGCGAACCGCCGTTGTTTCGCCGTTGCTGTGCGCGGGTCCCGACATGCGCGGACCGCCAGGCCCCCGGCGCGGGGCGGAATGGGCCGGTGGTGGCCGGCCGGCCATCCGGATATACGCCCCTGGAGTATCGATGACCACGACCCCCGCGTCCCTCCCCGCCACGGCCCACCGACCCACAGCCGGTAGACTCGCGCCGTGACCAATTCCCCGCTCGAGCCCGGCGCCCCGGGTCCGGCTGCCCGCATCCGCATCGACGTCCAGCCGGATCCGCGCGACCTGCCGGGCGACTTTCCCCACCGGATGGTCATCGACACCCGGTTCGGCGACACGGACGCGATGGGCCACGTGAACAACGCCCGGTTCCTGACCTACTGCGAATCGGCCAGGATCGCGTTCTGGGAGGCGGCGACCGGCGAGCCCGTTGGCCTGCCCACGCACGGCGCCGAGGAATCGCTGATCCTGGCTGACATCCATGTCGCGTACCGGACGCCGGCGTTCTTCGGAGAGACGCTGACCGTGGAGTCACGCGTGGGGCACATGGGCCACACCTCGTTCACGCTCGAGCACCGCGTAACCGCCGGCTCGTCGGCGCGCGGCCCGGCGCGGCTGGTGGCGACGGCCGAGGCGGTGCAGGTGCTGTACGACTACGCCACGGCCCGCCCGCGCGCGGTACCGGATGCCGTGGTTGCGATGCTCGAGGCGTACGAGGGCCGCTCGCTGCGGAGCTGACCGGCGCGACCGCCCGGAAGGGTCGGCGCCCGACCGCGACCCCCCCTGCGCCGGAGCCCGGGCGGGCGTCAGACCTCGAAACGGCGGAATATCGCGACCGCGTTCTGGCCGCCGAAGCCGAACCCGTTGACCGCCACGGTGTCGATCTTCGCCTTGCGGGCGACGAGCGGCACGTAGTCGAGGTCGCATTCCGGGTCGGGTGTGTGGAGGTTGGCGGTCGGCGAGATGACGCCGTCGCGGATCCCGCCCATCGCGGCCAGCGCCGAGGCGATTCCGGCTGCGCCCACCAGGTGCCCGACCATCGACTTGGGCGAGCTGATCGCTCGTGTTGCCGCCGCGGACCCGTAGGCCGCCTTGATCGCCGTCGTCTCGGTGGAGTCGTTGAGCGACGTGGAGGTCCCGTGCGCCACGATCCAGTCGATCTCGTCGGGTGCGACGCCCGCGTTGCGCAGCGCGTTGGTCATCGCCCGCGCCTGGCCGCGGCCCGACGGATCCGGGGCCGAGATGTGGAACGCGTCGGCCGTCAGCGCCCCGCCGATGACCTCGGCGATCGGGGTTGCGCCGCGCTTGAGCGCGTGCTCGGCAGACTCGACCACCACCACGCCCGCACCTTCGCCGAGCACGAACCCGTCGCGGGTGAGGTCGAACGGGCGCGATGCCGTCTCGGGCGAGTCGTTGCGCTTCGACAGCGCCGTCATGTTGGCGAGCGCAGCCACGCCCATGGGCACGATCGGCGCCTCCGATCCGCCGGTCAGGACAACGTCGCACTCGCCCGTCGCGATGAGCCGCAGCGCATCGTTGAACGCGATGACGGACGTGGCGCAGGCGGCGACCTGGGTCATGACCGGGCCGGTCAGGTGGTACTCCATCGACAGCATGCAGCCGGCCATCGAACCCGACAGCGCCGGGACCGCGAACGCGGACACGAACCGCGGCCCCTTGGTGTCGTGGACGTGGGTGCCCTCGATGATGGCCTCGATGCCGCCGCCGCCGGTGTTCACGACGACCGCGACCCGGTCACGCTGCTCCGGCGTCATCGCCTCGAAGTCGATCCCGCTGTCGGCAACCGCCTGCTTGCCCGCCCCCATCGCGAGGTGGATGAAGCGGCTCATCCGGCGCGCCATCTTCCGGTCCATCACGGTCGTGGGGTCGAAGTCGAGCACCTCGGCGGCGATGCGGACCTCGAACTCGCTCGCGTCGAACGACCGGATGAGCCTGGTCCCGGTCACGCCCTGCTGGAGGTTGGACCAGTAGGTCTCGAAATCGTTGCCGATGGGCATGACCGCGCCGAGGCCGGTGACGACGGCTCGGCGCGCGAGGTCAGCGGAGGGCACGGCACACCTTTCTGGGGCAAGAGGCGACGCCGGCGTGGCGTCGCCCGGATTGTAGCGAAGCGAGGATCAGCGACCGTCCCAGCGCCTGAAGATGATCGCGCCGTTGTGGCCGCCCAGCCCGATGTTGTTCGACAACGCGTACCGGACCTGCATCGGGGTGGCCTCGGTCGTCACCCACAGGTCGGCCTCGGGATCGAACTCGCGGTAGTTGATCGTCGGGGGCACGAGCTGCTCGGCAACGGTCATGACCGTGGCGAACGCCTCGAACGCTCCGGCGGCCCCCATCATGTGCCCGGTCATCGACTTGGTCCCGGTCACGGCCAGCGAATGCCGGTCGCGAGCCGCGCGATCGCCGAACACGGTCCAGATCGCCTCCGCCTCGCGCCTGTCGCCGACCGGGGTCGAGGTGCCGTGCGGGTTGATCACGTCGACCTCGTCGGCCGGGACGCCTCGACGCTCCAGCGCAGCCCGCATCGCGCGCGCCGAGCCTGAGCCGCGCTCGATCGGCTGGATCATGTCCCAGCCATCCGCGGCCGACGCGTAGCCGACGATCTCCGCGTAGATCCGCGCACCGCGAGCCATTGCGTACTCGAGGTCCTCGAGGATCAGCGCGCCGGCGCCTTCGCCGAGCACGAACCCGTCACGCGACCTGTCGAACGGCCGGCTGACGTCGGTCAGGGGCTGCCCCGGGCGCGGCGAGCCGAGGCCCCGCATGTTGCCGAACCCGGCGTGTGCAACCTCGAGCAGCGGCATCTCGGTGGAGCCCGCGATGACCGTGTGGACATCGCCGCGGCGGATGGTCTCGGCAGCCTCGCCGACGCAGTTGGTTCCGGTGGAGCAGGCGGTGACGATGCAGATGTTGTGGCCGATCGCTCCCGTCTCGATCGCGATCATCCCGGACGTCGAGTCGACAAGGCCGTTGGCGATGAACGTGGGCGCCACCCGGTCCGGGCCGCGGTCGGCGAGGATCTTCCAGTTGTCGATCATCAGGTTCTGGCCGCCGGCCCCGGAGCCGAACACGACGCCGATGTCCTCGCGGTTGGCATCCGTGATCTCGAGGCCCGCGTCGGTGATGGCCTGCTTGGCTGCGCTCACGCCGAACCACATCGACGACTCGCTGCGGCGGACGGCCTTGGGCTCCATCCACTCCCCGGGATTGAAGTCCCTGACCTCGCCGCCCCAGCGATGGGTATACGGCGCGAGGTCGAACTTGGTGATCTCGCCCAGGCCGGAGACGCCGTTGACCAGGTTGGACCAGGCGGTGTCCTTGTCGTTGCCCACGGGGCTGACCACGCCGAGGCCGGTGACGACGACGCGGCGGGTGAAATCGGGTTGGCGCACGGGTTCCTCTCGGTTGATTCGGTGGGACCGCGGTCAGGCGGTCGGCTCGGTGGCGGCGTCCATCTCCGCCGTGTCGGCAAACGGGATCGTGAGCCGATCGGCGGATGCCGGATCGTCGAGGGCGATGACCTCGGCGTCGGCGGCAATTCGCTTGATGAGGCCGGCGAGGACGCGACCGGGCCCGATCTCGATGAAGGTCCTGATGCCGCGCGCCTGCATCGCCTCGACCGCGCCGACCCAGTCGACCCCGGTGGTGAGGTGGTCGACGAGCTCGGCGCGACACGCGTCGGCGGTCGTGATCAGGTGCGCATCGGCGTTCGCGAGCAGCGGCGGATCGGGGTCCCTGAACGTGATCCCGGCGAGCACCTCACGCATGCCGTCGGCGGCCTCGGCCATCAGCGGCGAGTGGGCGGCCACGGAGACCGGGAGCTCCACGGCCCGTCGCGCGCCGAGCGTCTTCGCGATCGCCAGGGCTGCCTCGACCGCCGGCCGCTCTCCGGACACGACAACCTGGCCCGGCGAGTTGCGGTTCGCCACGCCGAACACGCCGTGTGCCGACGCCTGCTCGACCAGCTCCGGAAGCCGGGCGTCGTCGAGCCCGATGATCGCGGCCATCCGGCCCTCCCGCCCCGCGCCCGACACCTGCATCTGCCGGCCGCGCTCCCGCACCAGTCGGACGGCGTCGCCGAGGTCGAGCGCATCGGCCGCGACCAGCGCCGAGTACTGGCCCATCGAGTGACCGGCCGCGAAGGCCGGGGCGGGCGCATCGATCTCGAGCCGTGTCCAGCGCTCGCGGACGGCGGCAAGATAGGCGATGGACGCCGCGAGGAGGGCCGGTTGGGCGTTCTCCGTGCGGTTGAGCTCGGCCTCGGGCCCGTCCCAGGCGATCCGGGAGATGGGCTGCCCGAGCGCCGCATCGGCAGCAGCGAACACGGCAGCGGCGGCGGGCGAGGACTCGGCGAGGGCGCGGCCCATCCCGACGACCTGGCTGCCCTGGCCGGGAAAGACATAGGCAATCTGGCTCATCGGATCAGAGCGTACGCCGCGTCCGCCCCGACGCGTCGTAAGTCCGTGCACGCTTGCAGGATTCTTGGGCCGATCGTACGCTCAGGCGGTGAGATTCACGTCGTGACCAAGTCATCGGAGAAGCCGGCGACGCCGCAACCCGCTCGCCGGCATCGCGTGCGTCCGAGTGACCCTGCCGCGGGCCCGGAGCTGCCGGAGGCGCTTGTCCGGCCACGCCGGCGGGGTGCCCCCAGCCGGGTCATCGCGAGGGTGTTCGAGGCGGACCTGTCGGCGCCGGTCGTCGCGGCCGGGATGCGGATCCAGAACGTCCGCCAGATCTCCGAGCGCGTCGCGATGGGACGGGCGCTGTGGCGCGAGCTCGTCGTCGGGTTTGCCTACCAGCTTGGCGAGCTCAACCTCGGGTTCACCCAGCTGGCTGCGCTATACGTGCTCGCCGAGGGCGCGACCACGACCGTCGCCGACCTGGCCGAGGCGATCGGCCGGTCGCCGTCGGCGACGTCGCGGCTGGTGGACGGCCTGGTCAAGCGACGCCTCGTGGAACGTCGACGCGAGGAGGACGACGCAAGGCTGCGGTCGGTGTGGCTGACGCCGCGCGGCCAGGCGGTCCTGCGGATGGTGGACCGGGCCCGCGCCGAGCAGTTCCTGTCGGCCGTCCGCCCCATGCCGCGCAGCGAGCGGGCGCTGGTGGCGATGGGCGTCGCCGCGCTGGCCACGCATGCGATCTCGCGGCGCGGGCGCCTGGTGCGCGGTGGCGGATGATGCGTCGCCGCGCGGTTACGATCCCGTGGACAAGGTGAAACCACGCCCAGCCTCTGGAGTTCGAGATGGAAACACAGCACATGCTCGAAGCCGACCTCCGGCTTCAGCACCGCCACGCCGACGGCTCCTGGGTCGAGCTGACGGAGGACCACGAGCACGCGAATCCCGCCGACCACGATACCGAGCGGCAATGGCCGACGGGCCGGATCTTCAGGTGTAAGTCGTGTCCGGGCGCCTTCTCGGTGACCCCGGTCGACGCGGAGCCCTGAGCGAGCGACCCGCCTAACCGCAGAACGTCGCGACCACGTCGTACAGGACGGGCAGGCCCCAGCGCAGCGCGTCGAGGCCGACACGCTCGTCCACGCCGTGGAACCGTTCGAGGAAGCGCTCCTCCGGATCGAGGCGCAGCGGCGAGAACCCGTACGCGGGCACGCCCAGCCGGACCAGGTGCTTGGCGTCGGTCGCGAACGGGGCCAGCGCGGGGACCGGGATGCCCTCGGAATCGTGCGCCCGGATGGTGGCGGCGAGCAGGTCGTAGAGCTCGCCGTTCGCCGGGGCCTCGACCGGGATCGCGCCGATGGTGTGCTCGACGGTGCAGTGCGGGGCAAGGTCGCCGAGTCGCGAGATGACCTCCTCGCGTGCGTCGCCCTCGGTCGTCCCGGGCAGGGTCCGGCAATCGATCTCGATCGTGGCCTCGCCGGGGATCACGTTGTACTTGATCCCGGCGTGGATCACGTCCGGGCTGATCGTGTCGCGCAGCAGCGCGCGCAGCGCCCGTGCGTACATCGGGTCGCACAGGGCGCGCAGCGCCGCCTCGCTCCGGCGCGGGTCCTCACCACCGATTGCCTCGACGAGCTGCGCCTCTGATGGCGGCAGCGCGGCGGCGACCTCGGTAAGCAGGGTGCGGACCGGAGCCGTGACGCGGGGCTCTCCGGGTCTCGCCAGCCGCGTGACCACCTCGGCCGCCATGACCGCGGCGTTGTCCTCGCGCGGCATCGATCCATGGCCCCACGTGCCGTGAACGGTGATGCGGTAGACCTCGAACCCTTTCTCGGCGACCTGGATCGGGTAGAAGCGCCGTCCGGCGAGCTCCGCCGAGACGCCGCCGGCCTCGTTGAGGGCCGCGACCGCGCGCAGCGTCTCGGGCCGATTGTCGACCAGCCAGCCCGCCCCCTGGTGGCCGCCCGCCTCCTCGTCGGGGGTGCATGCGAACAGCACGTCGCGCCGGAGCTCCGGGATGGGGTCCGTGGCCGGGTCCAGGCCGGCGGCGATGGCACGTCCGGCGAGCAGCGTCATGACGCCGGCCTCGAGCGCGATCATCGACTTCATGTCCACGGCGCCCCGACCCCAGAGGTAGCCATCTGCGACATCCGCGTCGAACGGGCCGTGGGTCCAGCCGTCGGGGTTGGCCGGGACGACGTCGAGGTGCGACAGCAGGAGCAGCGGCTCGCCGCCCGTGCCGTCGCCCCGGAGCCGGGCGACCACGATGCCCCGGCCCGGGAACGGCTCGATGACCTCGGGCACGATGCCGGAGCCGCGGAGCTCAGCCGCGATCCGCCGGGCGGCGTCGAGCTCCGCTCCTGGCGGGTCGGGCGGGTTGATCGACGGGATCCGGATCAGGTCCCGGAGGAATGCGACGAGGTCGGTGTGCGCCGCGGCCCAGCCCGCCTCGCCCACCTGGAGTGACGGCAGGGTCTGGGTCACGGGTCAGTACACCGGGGCGCCGAGCAGCGCACCGAAGACGCCCAGCACGAACCCGAGCGCGACGATCCCGAGGACCATCACTACCAGGATCCGCAGGTAGCGGCGCTCGCGTCTGAGCGTTTCGCCGATCTGCGGATCCGTGCCGCCGGCGATGTACGGCTGCGGGAGGCCGCGCTTGCGGGCGTGCACGTTGCGCTCCGCGTCGTACTGGACCGGGTCCGGCGGCAGCGGAGTCTGAGGAGGTGTCTGCGGCGTGGCGGCGGGCGGAGCGGTGTCGGTCACGGGACCATGATGCCGTCCCGGCTCACCGGCTGTCGAACAGCGCCTGCAGGGCCTGGCGATCGTCGGTCGTGGCGAGCCCGAGGCGCAACAGGATCCGCGCCTTCCAGGGTTGGAGGTCGTCGGCGGCGAGCCAGCCTCGGGCGACCAGCAAGGGCACGCGGGGAACGCGGCCGCTGCCCACCCGTGACGCCTGGCAGACCGTGACACCCTCCTCGGACGCCCGCACCAGGGCATCGACCTCGCCCGGTGTGGGAGCGCCGGAGCCGGTGCCGGCGCTCACGATCCCGCGCGCTCCCGCGGCGACGGCGGCATCGACCAGTGCACCGTCGGCGCCCTGATAGGAGACGACGATGTCGGCACGCGGCAGCGAGCGCATGTCGGTGGATGCAAACCGGCCGCGCAGCCCGGCGCCGCGACCCGGCCGGTGGGCGATGACGATGTGACCGTCGCTGTCGGTCCAGCCGAGGGGGCCTGCCGCCCCGTCGCTGAATGCGTTGGTGCGGAGCGTGTTCGACTTCGTTACGTCGCGGGCGCCGTGGATCGTGTCGTCCAGGACAACGACGACCCCCAGGCCGCGCGCATCGGGTGACGCGGCGACGCGGACGGCGTTGACGAGGTTCAGCGGGCCATCCCCGGACATCGCCGAGGCCGGCCGCATCGCCCCGGTGACAACGATCGGCGCATCACCCGCGACCGTCAGGTGGAGGAGCCAGGCGGTCTCCTCGAGCGTGTTCGTGCCGTGGGTGATGACGATGCCGTCGGCCTCGCCACGGTCGAGGAGCCCGGTGACCAGCTCGTGGAGATCGGCGAGGTCGCCGTCCGTGATCGCGTGGGCGCGGACGCGCCGGAACCCGGCCTCGGTCACCGTGGCGATCGACGCGAGCTCCGGGACGCCGGCGACCAGGGCGCCCGGCTCGAGGCGGCGCCCCGTCTCGAGGTATGCGGCCAGGTCGAGGCGGTCGGTGCCCAGCGAGTCGATCGTGCCGCCGGTCGTGATGACGGCGACGCGCGGCAGGGTCATGTCGTCGCCGCCGCTGCCGTCGGCGTCGCCGCCGCATCGACGCGCGGAACGGCCGGCTCCCAGTGCGGCGCCGCCACCGGCGGCGTGAACGCCGCGATGCGCGAGATCAGCCGCCTGACCCGCAGTCCCTCGAGTGGTCCGAGCACGTACAGCGGCATCGCCTTGAGCCACACCTCGCTGCCCAGCGAGACGGCGTCGGCGCCGGCCCAGAAATACTCGCGGCAGTCGTCGAAGTCGCGGATCCCGCCGTTGGCGATGATCGGCAGCCGGATCCCGGCGTCCCGCAGCTCGGCGACCACGCGCAGCCCGATCGGTTTGATCGCCCGCCCGCTGACCGCGCCGAAGCGGTTCTTCAGCCACGGTTCGCCGGTGCGGGGATCCAGGCGCAGCCCCTTGACGGTGTTGATCGCCGTGATTCCGGCGCACCCGGACTCCTCGGCGAGGCGCGCCTGCCACAGGTAGTCCTCGTCGGGCGAGACCTTGAGGATCACGGGGTGCCGGCTCTTCGGTACGGCGCGAGCCAGGCTCTCCTCGAGGATCTCGCCGAACGGGAAGTTGACGTTGTGGCACGAGGCGTTGAGCTCGACGGCGGCGATCTCACCGGGCCTGACCCGCTCGTTCACGATCTCGATCAGCTGCTCGATCTCGTCCGCGCTGAAGCCACCGACCGACACGATCCGGTTGAGCTTCGCGGTACGCGCAAAGTATTCGTCGAAGTAGCGGTCGATCCCGATGTTCGACCAGCCGAACGCGTTGAGCCAGCCGGCGTCGACCTTGCGCAGCGCGCGCCCGTACAGCCCGAGCATCGCGGGGAGCTCGCTGACGCCCCAGTCCTCGCGGAGCGTAAAGTGGCCCTCGCGCGGCCCGAGCGTCATCGTGCGCGTCGTGACGGCACCGAACCGCTCCAGCGGCACCCACTGCGCGATGGGGGACAGGCCGTACAGGATCAGCCGCCGCTTGGACGCCCCGTAGCCGAGCAGGCTGGCCGAGGTGACGAGGCGATTGCGCAGGCGGATCCCGTTGAGGTCGACGGTCATCGGACGAAGTATGCCGGTCGCCGGGTCATGCGCGCCGGGTCAGCCTTCGGGCGAGAGCGGTCCTCTGAAGCTGAGCTCGTCCGGCAGCGGGCGGTAGCCAAGCCGCGCGTTGATGGCGCGCATCGGGGCGTTGTCCTCGTCGTTGCCCGTCTCGAGCGCCTCGAGGCCATGCTCGATCGCCCAGACGATCGTCGCGTTCTTCAGGACGGTGGCCACGCCACGGCCCCGCCACGCCCTCGCCACGGCGGTCATGTCGTGCCAGGCGACCGTCGTCGAGCCGGGGACGAACATCACCGATGCCCAGCCCGCGACATCGCCCGTCGCCGCCTCGACCGCGATCGCGAGGGCGTCCGGCGGGATCCCGTCGCGTCGGAGATCCCGGGCGCGGAACTCCTCGAACGAGCCCGCCGCAATCGGCGTGTCGGTGGTCGGGATGTCGGCATACGCCTCGAGGGCCACGGCATGCAGCGCGGACTCGAGGTCGGGACGCTCGGCGAGCGTCGTGAGCGCGCACCCGGACGGCGGCCGAACCTCGGGCGGATCGAGGCCTCGCAGGTCCAGCCTGACCATCTTGTCGCGCCCGATGATCTCGAACCCGCGATGCACGAGGAACGCGACGCCGTCCGCCTGCGCCTCGGACACGGATGTCTGCAGGCCCGTCTTGCCGGCCCGGCGCGCGACCTCCGACGCAGCCGCCCACAGCGCCGACCCGAGCCCGTTGCGCCGTGCGTCCGGGCGTACGTGGAGGCTGAGCCAGTACCGCTCGAACGAGGGCTCGTGCACGTAGATGCGTCCCGCCGACGCCGCCCCGATGGCGTGTCCTCCGAGATACGCGAGAAACCGGACGCCACCCGGGTACGTCGCATCTGCCCAGCGGACCTCCTCTACCGACGTCGGAGACTCGGGAGTCACGGCATTGATGATCGAGACGTAGGCCCGAAGCCCCTCCTCGTGGGATGGGTCCAGGGTCCGGATGTCGTGGCTCACGACACCTCGCCGCTCACCCGGCGCCGCCCGATGCGGCGGCCAGCGGCTCCGCGACCTCCTCGGCGAGTGCCACAAGCCCGTCCGGGGCCGCGGCCGCGGGCAGGCCCAGGATCACGTGGGTCGCACCTGCGCGGACGAACGCACGCGAGGTCTCGAGCGCGGCGCGTCGGGAAGTGGCGGTGGCGCCACACGACAGCTGCGCCGCGAACGTGAACGCGCCGGGATCGCGCCCCACGGCCTCCAGCGCGCGAGAGATCTCGTCGCGCCTGGCGGCGAAGTAGGCGACGTCGCCGGGCCGGTTGCCCGGCATCGGCCACCCCTCCGCGTAGCGGGCGGCGAGAGCGATCCCGCGCCGCTTCTGGCCGCCCAGCCAGATCGCGGGGCCGCCCGGTCGGACTGGCCCCGGCTCGTTGGTCGCGTCGCGCAGCGGGTACACCGGATCGTCGACGGTCACGCCGGGCGGCTGCCGGGCCTCGTCCGAGAACAGCGCGGTCAGCACCCGGAGCGCGCTCTCGTACCGGTCGAACCGCTCGGGCAGCGGTGGCAGCGGGATCCCGAACGCGTCATGCTCGCCCTCGTGCCAGCCGGCGCCCAGACCGAGGATGAACCGGCCGCCGGTGACGTTGTCGAGCACGGTCGCAGCCTTGGCCAGGACCGCTGGGTGCCGGAACGTGTTGGACAGCACCACGATCCCGATCCACTTGCCGGCGACCCTGTGGGCGAGCGCGGCCGCCATCGTGAGCGACTCGAACGCGGGCCCGTTCCGGTCCCGGCTTGCATCGGAGAGGTGGTCGCTCATCCACCCCGCGGAGAACACGGACAGCTCGCCGGCGAGCGCCCAGGTTTCGTCGATCCGCGACCAGTCGAGCCCGGCGGACTCGGTCGCCGAAACCCGGAAGCCGACCAGGCCCGGATGCGTGGGCGACATCACCCCGCCGGCTCGGAGCCAGCGGTCTGGGCGGCAAGCGCCCGCCGCAGCTGCGAGCCGCTGGTGATCGCACCCTCGGACGCCGACGAGACGAGCGCCGCGTACTTGGCCATCGCGCCCGTCGTATAGCGCGGAGCGGGTGGCGTCCAGCGGGCGCGGCGAGCGGCCAGCTCGGTTTCGGGGACCTCGAGGTTCAGCTGCTTCGCGTCGACGTCGACGATGATCGTGTCGCCCTCCTCGACCAGCGCGATCGGGCCGCCGACCGCCGCCTCCGGCGCCACGTGCCCGAGCATCAGCCCGTGGGTGCCGCCGGAGAACCGGCCGTCGGTGAGCAGCGCGACGCTCTCGCCAAGTCCCTCGCCGACGAGCGCACCGGTGACACTCAGCATCTCCTGCATGCCCGGGCCACCGACGGGACCCTCGTAGCGGATCACCACGACGTCACCCTCGTGGATGCGGCGCTCTCGGACGGCGGCGAAGCACTCGGTCTCGGAGTCGAACACCCGCGCGGGGCCCTTGTGGTAGCGGCGCTCGTGCCCGGCGAGCTTCACGATCGAGCCATCGGGCGCCAGGCTTCCCTTGAGGATCGCGTGCCCGCCGGTCGCCTTGATCGGGGCCTCGATCGGGTGCACCACCTGCTGGCCCGGTGTCTCGACCGCGTCGGCGGCGATCTTCGCGATCGTCCGGCCGTCGACGGTTCGCTCATCGCCGTGGAGCAGGTCCTGCTTGAGCAGCTCGCGCATCACGATCGCGACCCCGCCGGCCTCGTACATGTCCGCGGCGGCGTACCGGCCGCCGGGGCGCATGTCGGCGATCAGCGGCGTCCGATCGGCGACCTCGGAGAAATCGTCGAGGGTCAGCGCGATCCCGAAGTCGGCGGCGATCGCCGGCAGGTGGAGCGCCGCGTTGGTGCTGCCGCCGGTGGCGGACACGGACGCGATGGCGTTCTCGAGGGCGTTGCGGGTGACGATGTGCGACGGCCGGATGTCGTGGTGGACCAGCGTCATCACGAGCTCGCCGGCGCGACGGGCGGCATCCTCCTTCTTCGGATCCTCGGCCGGGATGCCGTTGAGGCCCGCCGGCGACAGCCCCAGGAACTCCATGACGGTCGACATCGTGTTGGCCGTGAACTGGCCGCCGCAGGCACCGGCGCCCGGGCATGCCCCGTTCTCCGCCTCGTACAGCTCGTCGAGGGTGATCTTGCCGGCGCGGTAGGCCCCGATCGCCTCGAACACCGTGACCACGTCCGCGGGCTTGCCCTTGTAGGTGCCGGGCATGATCGTGCCGTTGTACAGGACGAGGCCCGGGATATCGAGGCGGCCGAGCGCCATCGCCCCGGCCGGGATCGTCTTGTCGCAGCCGACCAGGCACACCAGGCCGTCGAACAGGTGCCCGCGGGCGACGAGCTCGATCGAATCCGCGATCACCTCACGGCTGATCAGCGACGCCTTCATGCCCTCGGTGCCCATCGACACGCCGTCGCTGACGGAGATCGTGTTGAACTCCATGGGCGTGCCGCCGGCGGCCCGGATGCCCGCCTTCACGAACTCGGCCAGCCGGCGCTGGTTGAGGTTGCAGGGCATCGTCTCGATCCAGGTCGTGGCGACGCCGATGATCGGCTGGGCGAGGTCGTCATCGGTGAACCCGACCGCCTTGAGCATGGCGCGGGCCGCGGCCCGGTCCGGACCGTCGGTCAGGGCGTGGCTGTGGCGCTTTCCGGGATCGGTCGGGCGGCCGTAGGGGATTGGTCGGTCGGCGGTCATCGGGTCCTCGCGGGCGTGCATCGGGGCCGGTCGTGTACCGCCCAAGTATGGCCCCGAGGCGGGCCACGGTGCCGCCGGGCCGGCGCTCAGCGGAGGCAGTCGCCCACGCTCACCTGGCTGGTCCGGCCCAGCGCGGGCGCGATGCGCACGGCCACGCTGGTCGGCGTCAGCGCATACCCGACCAGCGGATCAGTGCGCGACTCGGCAAACACGATGCCCCCGATGGTCCCGTCCTCGAGGATGAACGGCCCGCCCGAGTCGCCGGGCTCGACGCCCGCGCGGAGCTCCAGGATGTCGCGGGTGATCCGGCCGCGGCCGTAGATGTCGCGCCCGGTGGCGGGGTAGTCGCCGGCCACGGCGGCGGGGAGCAGGACGAGCGGCCCGCCGCCCGCGTACCCCAGCGCGGCTCCCAGCCGGCCTCGCACCGGGTCCACGTTGGCGAACCTCAGCGTCGGGCCGTCGAGATGGGCGACGTGGAGCACCGCGATGTCGAAGTCGGGATCGAACAGGACCGGCGTCGCGTCGACGATGGTGGACCCGATCTTCGCCCGGATCGTGGTGGCGCCGGCGATGACGTGGGCATTGGTGACCAGGTAGCCCGGGGCGATGATCGCGCCGGTGCCGGTGATCAGCGACGAGCATGCCCGGCTCGAGATCATCGCGGTGCTGCGTGTCGCGGCCTTCGCGATCGCGGCGGTCCTGGCATCGGTCGGGACCGCGACCGGATCCAGCGGGATCGGCTCGAGGCCCACGAACACGTCCGGCAGCCCCGAGGTGTCGAGGCCGGCGGCGATCTCGCCCACGACCTCGGTCGCCGGGGGCAGGAACGAGTCGAGCGTTCGAACCGCGACCGAGTTCGACGCGACGCGGCCGAGGGTCGGGAACGGGCCGGCCGCGAGCAGGCCGCCGGCGAGCCAGATGATCAGCAACGCCTGGGCGGCGCCGATGACTCCCCCGACCACGCGCTCCATCGTCGACAGCACCCCGCGCCCGAGGCGCGCGACGGCAGAACGGCCGACCGCCGATCCGATCGCCTCGCCCACGGCGACCGCGCCGATGATCGCGCCCAGGACGACCAGTGCCCGGGGGATGGGCTCGAGGGTCTGTGTCACGTCGACCAGCCACGGCGCGGCGGCGAGTGCCAGGAACAGCCCGGCCAGCGCCCCGCAGATGCCGCCCAGCTGAGGCAGCGCCCCCGAGGCGAAGCCGGCGAGGATGGCGAACGCGATGAGGATCAGCGCGGCCACGTCGAGCAGGTTCACCCGCTGAGTATCGGCGAGGTTCGCGACACGCGTCGCGGTGACGGGATCAGCTCCCGACGACGACCTCGATCGGGGCGGCTTCCCCCGACGCGCGTACCGTGTACGTCCCCGGATCGAGACTGTCCAGGGAGACGAGCGTCGCCTTGTACACGGCGATGTCGATGCACGCCACGTCGCGCGCGGCGCTGCCCTCGCGGACCGTGAGCGTGAACGTCGTGTCGTCGCGCGCGACGTCGACGCCGGAGAGGACGCTGCACGGCGCGACGCCGCTCCACCAGGAGAGCCGGACGGTCATCCGGGATCCGTCCACCGTTGCGCTCAGCGCGACAACGCCGACGTCGTGGACGTCCATCAGCCCGGCGACGGGCGAGACGAGCGTGGCCTCCTCGTCGGCGGGCGGGCCGACAGGTCCGGGATCGAAGCCGCTGCCGCCGCCGCTGACGCCGCTGCCCGGGTCACCTGCAACCCCACCGCCCGACAGACCGGGGTCATCGGTACCGACCGATCCATCCGAGGCGCCGGGCGCGTCGGCCGGCGGCTGTGGCGTTTCGGGCCCCGGTGAGGCTGCTCCCGATGGGCTCAGCGCGACTCCACCGCACGCGCCAAGAAGCAGGGAAAGCCCGAGGGCGCCGGTCATGAGCAGGCGATCGCTTCGAGTCATGTCCGGCAGACGCACCGGCGCCGCCAGCGGTTCCGGTTCGAGCTCGCTCGTCAGCCTGCGCCCGGGGATGTCCCGAGACGCGTGTCGACCCGCGGCGGATGCGCAGCTTCCCAGGCCGCGATGGCGTCGTCCTTCGCCACCACATAGCCGATCTCGTCGGTCCCCGCCAGCAGCATCATCTTGGAGAACGGATCGATGTCGAAGTCGATGGTCGACCCGTCCGGCAGCAGGACCCCCTGCTCCGCGAGGTCCACCCGCAGCTCGGCGTCCGGGTCGTCGTCGAGGAGCTCGAACAGGTGCCGGTGGGTGTCCGGATCCACGACGATCGGCAGGACGCCGTTCTTGAGCGAGTTGCTCTTGAAGATGTCCGCGAACGACGTCGACAGGATCGCCTCGACGCCCCACGCGCGGAGCGCCCAGGGGGCGTGCTCTCGAGAGCTGCCGCAGCCGAAGTTGTCGCCGGCCAGCAGGACCCGGCGTCCGGCCATGCCGGGACGATCGATCACGAATGCCGGCTCGCGCTTCGCGCCGTCCTCGGCAAACCGCCAGTCGCGGAACAGCGCGTCGGTGAGGCCCTCCTTGTCGGTCACCTTGAGGTAGCGGGCGGGGACGATCTGGTCCGTGTCCACGTTCTCTGCGGGCAGCGGCACGACCTTCGACGAGAAGGAGCGGAAGCCCTCGGCCATCTCAGTACCCTCCACCGACGGTCACCAGGTCGTCGACCCCCGGCAAGGTCCGCGGATCGGTGACGACGCCGTTCACCGCCGATGCCGCCGCCGTCAGGGGCGACGCGAGGAACGTACGTCCGCCCTTGCCCTGGCGGCCCTCGAAGTTCCGGTTGGACGTGCTGACGGCGTACTGCCCGGGCGACAGCTGGTCGCCGTTCATCGCGATGCACATCGAGCAGCCGGATTCGCGCCACTCGGCGCCGGCGGCCCTGAAGATCTCGTGCAGCCCCTCTCGCTCGGCCTGCCGCTTCACGTGCTGCGAGCCGGGGACGATCATGAGGCGGGTGTTCGCTGACACCGTCCGGTCCTTGAGCACGCTCGCCGCGAGCCGGAGATCGGAGATGCGGCTGTTGGTGCACGAGCCGATGAACACCACGTCCACCGGTTGGCCCGCCAGCGGCTGGCCGGGCTGCAGGCCCATGTACTCGAGGGCGCGCTCGATCGCCCGCCGCGCGACGGGATCCGCGGCATCGTCGGGGCTGGGCACTCGACCGGTCACCGGGATGCCCATGCCGGGGTTGGTGCCGTAGGTGACCATCGGCTCCAGGGCGTTCGCGTCGATCACGATCGTCTTGTCGAACACGGCGCCGTCGTCGGTGGGCAGCGAGCGCCAGCGTGCCACGGCGGCATCCCACGCATCACCCTGCGGCGCGTGGCGCCGGCCGTGGAGGTACTCGAACGTCGTCTCGTCGGGAGCGACCAGCCCGGCCCGCGCACCGCCCTCGATGCTCATGTTGCAGACCGTCATCCGCTGCTCCATCGAGAGGGCGCGGATCGCCTCGCCCCGGTACTCGAACACGTGTCCGGTGCCGCCGCCGATCCCGATGCGGGCGATGAGGGCAAGGATGATGTCCTTCGCGGACACGCCCGGGCGGAGCCGCCCGTCGACGCGGACCTCGTACGTCTTCGGCTGGCGCTGGAGCAGCGTCTGCGTGGCGAGGACCATCTCGACCTCGCTGGTCCCGATCCCGAACGCCAGCGCGCCGAACGCGCCGTGGGTGGCCGTGTGCGAATCGCCGCATACGATCGTCATGCCGGGCTGGGTCAGCCCCAGCTCCGGGCCGATGACGTGGACGATCCCCTGGGTCTCGCTCCCGAACGCGTGGAGCGGGATGCCGAAGTCGCGGCAGTTGGTCTCGAGCTGGCTGATCTGTGCCGCGGCCTGCAGATCAAGCATGGGCAGGCCGCGCGGCGTGGTTGGGGTCGAGTGGTCCGCGGTCGCCACGGTCTTGTCGGGCCGGCGGACCGCAAGGCCCTTCTGGCGCAGCCCGGTGAAGGCCTGGGGGCTGGTGACCTCGTGGACGAGATGGAGGTCGATCGCGAGGACGGCCGGGGCGCCCGGGTCCTGGATCACGACGTGCTCGTCCCAGATCTTCTCGACGAGGGTGCGGGGTCTGCTCATGGCGAAACTCTGCTCTGCTGCGGATCCGACGGAGCGCCAAGGGTAGCAGCGCTCGTGTCAGGACCCGGTCCCGTGCGTCCCGGTCCCGGTGTCCGGTGCATGGGCGCTCGCGCCGAGCTCCCCGGGGCGTCAGGACCAGCGCCTCGTCCGTACCGTGATCCCTCCGAGGCATCAATGCGGCACCTGCGCGACCGTAATGCGTTGCCGTGTCTCCTGGTAGCGATCATTCGAGCCGGGATCACTCGATCCGCGACGCCCACGGGGCGTCATCCAGCCGGCATCGTTCTCGCATTGGCGTGGCTGCGCGCAGCGTTGCTCCGACAGCATCCCGGTCATCGTCGGCCGAGCAGCCGCACGCCATGGGCATCCAGCTGGGCCCACACGAGGGCGGGGCCGGGCCACGGCCGATCCCCGGTGAGGGCCGCGAGCGCGTCGTCCGGATGCGCCGGATACGCGACCAGGAGCTGTCGGGCGACCTCATTCGCGATGTCGACCGTGGCGCGGGTGCGGCGCACGATGAGCAGCCGGGACACGGCCGGGGCGACCTCGAACTGCTGCCACCCGTCCCACGATGGCAGCGATGACGCCTTCTCCGTCGACCACCGGATCAGCTGCTCCAGCCTCGGCAGGCCGGATTGGATCTCGGCGGCGACGAGAACGTGCGCCCGAGCGTCATGGAGTGCGCAATCGATCCACCCCCTTCCCGGCCGTCGCACGGCCACCTCGGTGAACGGGTGCCAACGCTTGTCGAGGGTGCCGAGCAGGCCCTCGAGGATCCTGGCCTGGTGCCGGTCGCGGATCGTCGGCCCCGTGGTCGGGTAGAGGCGGGCGCTCAGGTCCGCTCCAAGCGGGATGGCCAGCCGCGCGTAGGTCTCGATGCTCGGGGCCGATCTTCCGGCGAGGATGCGAGCGATGTAGGCCTGGGAGACGCCTGACCCGCGGGCAAGCGCACGCTGCGAGACGCCGGCGTCCTCGCACAGACGCAGGAGATCCTCCGCCAGTCCGTTGCGTGCACGCATGGCTCGACGTCGCCAGGTTCCGTCGCGTCGTGCGCCGCTCATCGCTTCATCAAACCGGCTGGGACTTGGCTGGCACTTACGTGGCGCAACTCGGCGTTGGGACGGCCCCGGTTGCTTGATCCGCTGGCGCGTTCTCGATTGGCCGACGCTGCCGGGGCGTCGCGTTCCTCGCCAGATGGTCGGAATGATCCCCGAGAGGCATCGAAGCGGCGTGTTTCGGCGTCCGATCCGTCGCGTTGACGCCGTCCAGGTGTCGGAGCGACCGGGGCCACCCGATCCTGATGCCCCGGGGTGATCGCCGATCCCCGCGGCCAGGGGTGAGCGTCGGTGCCCGCGCCGCCGAGGCGCTCGCTCGGTTGCGCATCGACGGGGGCGGTTGCGCAGCCACCCGATGGCGGCTAGACTGCGCGGACCCGCCACCGGCGGGATCACAGGAGTCGGGTCGCTTGGACACCTTCCAGGGTCGGCATCGCAGCGCAGTCGCCGTCGTCGTCACGTCGGACGGTCGCCGCGTGACCGTGCCCGTGCGCGACCTCGACGGCCCGGGCGCCTCGCTGCTCGATCTTCTTCGCTCGTTCCTTGCCGGCCTTGACAGCCTTCTTGGGCTCCTCATTACCGGCTCCCGGCGGGAGAACGGAGGGACGCGGAGGGACGAGCGCCACTGAGGCGCACAACCACCGAGAACCAACGGGACCCTCGCCGGGTGGCGAGGGTCTTTGCATGTCCGGGAGGTCGCGGGACCACCCGGACGGAGGGTCCAACGGATGACGATGACGAGAGGCGAGCCGGCGGCCAGCCCACCGGCACGACGCAGCCACGTGCCCGCCGACGGGACCGCGACGGCCGCCGCGGTCGAGCGGGCACGGAAGGCGATGCTCCACGAGGTCCGGCCGCGCAAGCGGACCCGGATCGGCGCGGACGCCCTGATGGAGGCGCTCGTCCGCCAGGGCACAGACGTCCTGTTCAGCTACCCGGGCGGCGTCATCCTCCCGATCTACGACATCCTGGCCGACTACCCGGAGATCCGTCACGTGCTCGTCCGGCACGAGCAGGGGGGCGGCCACGCGGCTGATGGCTACGCCCGGGCGAGCGGCAGGGTCGGCGTGTGCATGGGCACCAGCGGGCCGGGCGCGACCAACCTGGTGACCGCCATCGCCACCGCCCAGCTGGACTCGGTCCCGCTGGTCGCGATCACCGGGAACGTGCCTGCCGCCCTGCTCGGCAAGGATGCCTTCCAGGAGATCGACATCACCGGCATCACGTTGCCGATGACCAAGCACAACTACCTGGTGCGCAGCGCCGACGACATCCCGCGGGTCGTTGCCGAGGCGTTCCACCTGGCCCGGAGCGGCCGCCCCGGGCCTGTCCACGTCGACATCACCAAGGATGCCCTCCAGCAGGAGACGCGCGTCGAGCACCCCTCCCTCGAGGACGTGATCGCCGAGCTGCCGGGCTTCCGACCCACGATCGAGGGGCATCCGAAGCAGCTCAAGGTGGCCGCGAAGGAGATTGCGGCGGCCAAGCGGCCGCTGATCCTGGCCGGGCACGGCGTCCTGATCGCCGAGGCGTGGGACGAGCTGCGCGCGTTCGCGGAGAAGTCGCAGATCCCGGTCGCCTGGACGCTGCTCGGGATCGGCGCGATCGACGAGGAGCATCCGCTGGCCTATGGCTACATGGGGATGCACGGCTGGAAGCACGTCAACCGGGCGATCCAGAGCGCCGACCTGCTGATCGCCATCGGGATGCGCTTCGACGACCGGGTCACCGGCAACGTCCGGACCTACGCCCCGTACGCCAGGATCATCCACGCCGACATCGACCCGGCGGAGATCGGCAAGAACGTCGCGGTCGAGGTTCCCATCGTCGGCGACGCCTGCAACGTCCTGGCGGGCCTCACCCGGCTCGTTCCCGAGGTCGACCCCGCAGACCGGGCCGCCTACCACGCGGAGCTCGCCGAGTGGCGCCGCGAGTCGGAAGCGGCCACCTGGCACGGCTCCGGGGCCTGGCGCGACGGCCTCCTGTCAGCGGACTTCGTGGTCAGCCGGATCGGCGACCTGACCGATCACGTCGCGACCTACGTGGCCGATGTGGGGCAGAACCAGATGTGGCTGGCCCGCTACGCGGGGTTCCGGCGGCCCCACAGCCACCTCTCGTCGGGCGGGCTGGGCACGATGGGCTATGCGGTCCCGGCGGCGATGGGAGCGGCGCTGGGGAACCCGGACGCGGAGACCTGGGCGATCGTCGGCGACGGCGGCTTCCAGATGACGAGCCAGGAGCTGATGACCCTCGCCGCCGATCGCATCCCGGTCAAGATCGCGCTCCTGGACAACAAGAAGCTGGGGATGATCCGGCAGTGGCAGGAGATCGTCTACGCCGGCAACTACCACTCCTCGCACCTGCCGGGGCCGGACTTCGTCAAGCTCGCCGACGCCTATGGCATTCCGGCGTTCAAGGCGACTCGCACCGACCAGGTCGACGAGATGGTCCGGGCGGCCCAGGCGATCGACGGACCGGCGCTGATCTGGTTCGAGATCGCCGAGGAGCAGAACGTGTTCCCGATGATGCCCGCGGGCAAGGGCCTGTCCGACCTGATCGAGACCTGGGGAGTGCCCGAGGAATGAGCACCGAACCCGTCCCGGGCACGCCCGACGCTGAGCCCGCCCATGTCGCCCCGCCGCCCCGGGCCATCCCGGGCAGCGGCGAGGCGCGTCGCCACATCCTGGTCGTCCTCGTGCTCGACAAGCCGGGCGTCCTCAATCGCGTTGCGAGCCTCATGCGGGCACGCAACTTCAACATCGACTCGCTGGCCGTGTCACGGACCGACAAGGCGCACATCAGCCGCATGACGCTGACCCTCCACGGCGATGACGTGGCCGTCGAGCAGGCTGCCAAGCAGCTCTACCGGCTGGTGGACGTGCTCAAGGTCCAGGACGTCAGCGCCGAGCAGCTCGTCGAGCACGAGCTGGCGTTCATCAAGGCCCGCGCGACAGATGCCAACCGGGCCGAGGTGATCAAGATCGTCGAGCTGTACAAAGGCCGGGTCGTGGACATTGCACCGGAATCGGTCATCGTCGAGGCGACGGGGACCGAGGCCGAGATCGACGCCCTGGTCGCGCTCCTGCGTGGCTACGGGATCAAGGAGATGGTCCGGACGGGCGCGGTGGTGATGCTGCGCGGCGCCGGATCGATCGAGGAGGCACTCAAGCGATGACGGCGAGGATGTACTACGACGCGGACGCAGATCCGTCGGCGCTCGAGGGCCAGACCGTCGCGGTCATCGGCTACGGGAGCCAGGGCCACGCGCACGCCCTCAACCTGCGGGACAGCGGTGTCGACGTGGTCGTCGGGCTCGCCGCGGGCTCCAAGAGCCGGGCGCTGGCCGAGGCCGCCGGCTTCCGGGTGCTCGACACGGCCGACGCCGTCCGGGCCGCCGACGTGGTGATGATCGCGGTCCCGGACACGGCTCAGCGGGCCGTCTACGAGGCCGACATCGCGCCCAACCTCAAGCCCGGCGCGCTGCTGATGTTCGCCCACGGGTTCAACATCCGGTTCGCGCTGATCAAGCCGCCGGCAGCGGTCGACGTCGGGATGGTCGCACCGAAGGGGCCCGGACACCTCCTGCGCAGCGTGTACGAGCAGGGCGGCGGCGTGCCCGCGCTGTTCGCGGTCGAGCAGGACGGTTCGGGGACCGCCCGGGGACGTGTGCTCGCCTACGCGCGGGGGATCGGCGCCACGCGCGCCGGCGTGCTCGAGACGACGTTCAAGGAGGAGACCGAGACCGACCTGTTCGGCGAGCAGGCGCTGCTGTGCGGTGGCGTATCGGCGCTCGTCAAGGCGGCCTTCGAGACCCTGGTCGAGGCGGGCTACCAGCCAGAGCTCGCGTACTTCGAGACGATGCACGAGCTCAAGCTGATCGTCGATCTGATGTACCGGGGCGGCCTCAACTTCATGCGCTTCAGCGTCAGCGACACGGCGGAGTACGGCGACTACGTCTCCGGCCCGCGCGTGACGGAGGGCGCAAAGGCGGCGATGAAGGACGTGCTCACCGACATCCAGAGCGGCTCGTTCGCGACCCGCTGGGTGGCCGAGCAGGAGTCGGGCGGGCGCGAGTTCGCCCGGCTTCGCCAGCAGGACCGCGATCATCAGATCGAGCACGTCGGTGCCGACCTCCGGGCCAGGATGCCGTTCCTCAAGCCGGTCGTGGTCGATGCCGGCCAGGCACAGGCCGTCGCCAGCGCCGAAACCCCCCGGGAGGGATCGCGATGACCTTCGAGCAGACGAAGCCTCGCTACGGTGGTGGCGTCGCCGCCGGCAGTGTCCGCGTGTTCGACACCACCCTCCGCGACGGCGAGCAGGCGCCCGGCGCCGGCCTGACCGCCGCCGAGAAGCTCGAGGTCGCGATCCAGCTCGCGCGCCTCAACGTCGACGTGATCGAGGCCGGCTTCCCGGCCGCCTCGCCGGGCGACTTCGAGGCGGTCCGGCGGATCGCGCAGGAGATCAAGGGCGGGATCGCGGTCGCCGCCCTCGCGCGCTGCCGCGACGGTGACCCCCAGCGTGCCGTGGACGCCATCAGCGTCGCCGAGCGTCCGCACCTCCACCTGTTCATCGCTACCAGCGACATCCACCTCAAGCACAAGCTGCGGATCTCGCGCGAGCAGGCGCTCGCCGATGCCCAGCGCTGGGTCTCGTGGGCCCGCCAGACGCTCGGCCCCGATGCCGAGATCGAGTTCTCGGCCGAGGACGCCTCCCGGACCGAGGAGGAGTTCCTGCTCCAGGTGTACGAGACGGTCGTCGAGGCCGGTGCCTCGACCGTCAACATCCCGGATACCGTGGGCTACGCGATCCCCTCCGAGTTCGGCCGCCTGGTCGGCACGGTGGTGGACCGCGTGGGCCGAGACGCCACCGTGAGCGTCCACTGCCACAACGACCTCGGGCTTGCCACCGCCAACACGCTGGCGGCCGTGCAGGCAGGCGCGCGCCAGGTCGAGGTCACCATCAACGGGCTCGGCGAGCGGGCGGGGAACGCCTCGCTCGAGGAGGTCGTGATGGCGCTCCGCACGCGGCCCACCCAGTTCCCCGAGCTTGCCGCGCAGGTCCAGACGGACCAGATCACGCCCGCTTCGAGGCTGGTCTCGTACCTGACGGGCTTCGCGATCCAGCCCAACAAGGCGATCGTCGGTGCGAACGCGTTCGCCCACGAGTCCGGGATCCACCAGGACGGGTACCTCAAGAACCCGCTGACCTACGAGATCATGACCCCGCAGTCCGTCGGGCTGTCAGGGAGCACGCTCTCGATCGGCAAGCTGTCGGGTCGCCGGGGGCTCCAGGGCAAGCTGCGCGAGCTCGGTCACGAGACCGAAGGCGAGGCGCTCGACGAGATCTACCGGGCGGCGATCGCACTGGCGGATGCCAAGAAGGACGTCACCGACGCCGATCTCCTGGCGCTCGTCGAGCAGCGCAAGTCGGACGTCCCGCGCTCGATCGAGCTCCTGGGCTGGAACATCAGCTCGTCCAGCGGCGGCCACTCGGTGGGCAGCGTCTCGCTCGTCGTCGCCGGCGACGCGAAGGCCGCCGACGCGACCGGCAACGGCCCCGTGAACGCGCTGTTCGCGGCCGTCGACTCGGCCGTCGGGCCGGTGCTCGGCTGGCATCCCGTCCTGACCGAGTACGAGATCAAGGCTGTGTCGGCGGGCGAGGACGCCCAGGGCCAGGTCCTCGTGCGCTGCCGGCGCTCGTCGGACGAAGGTCCGGGCGCGCTCGTGGTCACCGGCCACGGGCTGTCCACGAACATCATCGAGGCCTCGCTCGAGGCGTACCTCGTGGCCGCGAACAAGCTCCACGGCGCCGAGATCAACGGGGTCGACGTCGCGTTCGTCGGTCGCCGGACGGCCGAGGAGCTGCCGTGACGGAGGACGCCGTGGAGCCGGCGCTCGCCGAGCATGCCGGGATGGCCACCTACCGGATCGCGCTCATCCCCGGCGACGGAGTGGGGCCCGAGGTGTCCGCGGGAGCGGTCGCGGTCCTCGAGGCGGCCGGGCGCGCCTTCGGCTTCGGGCTGGCCTGGGACACGCTCGTGGTCGGCGGCGCGGGGATCGACGCATACGGCGTCGCGATCCGGCCGGAGGATGTCGAGACGTGCCGGGACGCGGATGCCGTCCTCCTCGGCGCGGTCGGCGGCCCGAAGTGGGACGACCCCGACGCCACAGTCCGCCCCGAGCAGGCCCTGTTCGCGCTTCGCGGCGGGCTCGGCCTGTTCGCGAACCTGCGTCCGATCACCGTCAGCCCGTCGCTGATCTCGGCGTCGCCGCTGCGCCCGGAGCTGCTCGCGGGGGTGGATTGCCTGATCGTCCGCGAGCTCACCTCCGGGCTGTACTTCGGAACGCCGTCAGAGCAGCGCCTGACGCCCGAAGGCAGGGCCGCGATCGACACCCTGTGGTACACGGAGGGCGAGATCCGGCGGATCGTGACCCTCGCGTTCGAGCTGGCCCGCGACCGCCGGCGCAGGGTGACCCAGGTCGACAAGGCCAACGTGCTGGCAACGTCACGGCTGTGGCGCAAGGTGACCGACGAGGTGCACGCCGAATTCCCGGAGGTAACCCTCGAGCACCGGCTGGTGGACTCGGCGGCGATGGTCCTGGCCAGCCGTCCCGCCACCTTCGACGTCATCGTCACCGAGAACCTGTTCGGCGACATCCTGTCCGACGAGGCCGCGGTGATCACGGGCTCGCTGGGGATGCTCCCGTCGGCGTCGCTCGGCACCCGCCAGACCGCGCACGGCCGCCACGGGCTGTACGAGCCGATCCACGGATCGGCTCCCGATATCGCCGGCAAGGACGTCGCCAACCCGCTGGGCGCGATCCTGTCGGCCGCGATGATGCTGCGCTGGTCGCTGGGCCGGGCCGAAGCCGCGGACGCGATCGAAGCGGCCGTTGCCGGCGCGTTGGGCGAGGGCATCCGGACGCGGGACCTGGCGCCCGCGGACCCGGCCGCGGCCGCGGCGTGCACCATCGTGGGCACCACGGAGATGGCTCGCATCATCGGGGACCGGATCGCGATTCGCCGGCCGGTGACCGCCTGAGGGCGGGGCACCGGCCGAGCCGAGTCGACGACCCACCTGCAGCGGGCCACTGGACCCAGACCTCATGACCCAACCCGAACCCGAGACCGGACCCGGCGTCCCGGTCATCCTCTACGACACGACCCTTCGCGACGGCACCCAGGGCGAGAACATCACGCTCTCGCTCGCCGACAAGCTGCGCGTCGCGCGGATGCTCGACGAGTACGGCTTCCCGTTCATCGAGGGCGGCTGGCCGGGATCCAACCCCAAGGACATCGAGTTCTTCGCGGCCGCCCGCCGGCAGCGCTGGGAGCACGCGAAGCTGGCCGCGTTCGGATCCACCCGCCACCGGTCGAACCGCGCCGAGGATGACCCGAACCTGCGCGAGCTCGTCGCGGCCGAGACGCCCGTGGTCACGATCTTCGGCAAGAGCTGGCTGCTCCACGTGACCGAGGTGCTGGGCGCGACGCCGGCGCAGAACCTGGACATGATCTCGGAATCGATCGGGTTCATCGTGGACCGGGGCCGCGAGGCCGTGTACGACGCTGAGCACTTCTTCGACGGCTACCGCGCCGACCGCGAGTACGCGCTGGCGACGCTGCGTGCCGCGCGCGAGGCCGGCGCCGGGACGCTCGTCCTGTGCGACACGAACGGCGGAACCCTGACCGACGAGCTGGTCCGGATCCTGGGCGACGTCCGCGTCTCGCTCGAGGGTGACCCGGACGCCCCGGCCGTGACCTGGGGGATCCACACCCACAACGACGCGGAGCTCGCGGTCGCCAACTCGATCGCGGCCGTCCAGGCCGGCGTGCGCCACGTCCAGGCAACGATCAACGGCTACGGCGAGCGCTGCGGCAACGCCAACATGGTGTCGATCCTGGCCAACCTCGCGCTCAAGACCCCGAATGCGCTCAGCCCGGCCGGCGGCGGCGACCTCAACGTCCTGACAGACCTGAGCCGCTCGGTCGCCGAGATCGCGAACGTCACGCCCGACGACTACCAGCCGTACGTCGGGCGCTCGGCCTTCGCCCACAAGGGCGGCGTCCACGGCGCGGCGGTGGCCAAGGTGGAGCGCAGCTACCAGCACATCGAGCCCACAGCTGTGGGCAACGCCGGCCGCCTCGTGGTTTCCGAGCTGGGTGGCAGGGCCAACACCTCGATCCGCGCCCGCCAGCTGGGCCTCGAGCTGGACGGCGTGCTCGACGCCAGGGAGCTGTCGAAGCTGATCAAGAAGCTCGAGAGCGAGGGTCAGGCGTTCGAAGGCGCCGAGGCGTCGTTCGAGCTGCTCATCCGCCGTCACAGCCCGGGCTACACGCCGCCGTTCCGGATCCTCGACTACACGGTCCTGGTCGAGCAGCGCGAGGGCCGGGAGCTGCTCGCCGAGGGCACGGTCAAGGTCGAGGTCGGGGGCGAGGTGCTGCACACGGCGGCCGACGGCAACGGCCCCGTCAACGCGCTCGACGGCGCGCTGCGCAAGGCACTGCGGGCGTTCTACCCGGTGCTCGACGGCGTCCACCTCGTGGACTACAAGGTGCGCATCCTGGACGGAACGACCGCCACGGCGGCCCGAACGCGCGTCATCATCGACTCGCAGGATGGATCGAAGACCTGGTCCACCATGGGCAGCGACACGAACATCATCGCGGCGTCGGCGCAGGCCCTCGCGGATTCGCTCGAGTACGCGATCTGGAAGTCGGGCACCGAGGTCCGCCGCCGCGACGAGCGCCACTTCACGACATCCAACGGCCACGGGACGGCGGCCCCCGGGTCGCCGGCACCGAGCTCCGAACCAGCCGCACCGGGAGGTCCCGAATGAGCGATAGCGCGCCCCGCGCCGAGATCCGCCTCGAACGCTGGACGGTCACGTCCGGGAGCAATGTGAACAGCCGGGCCGCCGTCGTGATCCGGGCCGGCGGCCACGACTGGCAGGCCTCGGCCGAGGGTAACGGCGCGGTCGACGCGCTGTACAAGGCCGTGGACCGGGCGATCGCCGACGTCCTCGGTGGGCACCCGCTGCTGCTTGCGTACGACGTCCATGCGCTCGCCCACGGCCCCGATGCGGAGGGCCGGGTGACGGTCCGGATCGCCCCGCCCGCGGCGACCACCGGCGCCAGGGCCGACGGCCTGTATGTTGGCGAGGCGTCGAGCACCAACACGATCGCCGCCTCCGTCGACGCCTACATCGCGGCGATCAGCCAGATGCTGGCGGCGGAGTCGTGGGCCGGGGCCGCGGAGGATGCGGGCACCCGGCGGGGGCTTGGTCGTGCCGATGTCGACGCCGCGAAGCACGCGGAGTTCGACGACGAGGCGCGCCCGATCGACACCACCGAGTGGTTCAACCGGTAGCCGCGGCGGTGCTCGATCCCCACCGCGCAGGACGCGAATGACGGTCGACGCCGAGGCGTTCAACCGGTTCGAGGCCACGGGCTGGGAGGTCCGGGCGGCGTCGTATGCCTTCCTCCAGCCGATCACGAACCGGGTCATCGGGGCGTTGCTCGGGGCCGCCGAGGTGCAGGCCGGCCACCAGGTGCTCGACGTGGGCTGCGGTCCCGGCGACCTCGCCGCGGCTGCGGCTGTGCAGGGTGCCGACACCGTGGGCATCGACGTCGCGCCGTCGATGGTCCGCCGCGCGGCGCTTGCCTACCCGGCGATCCCGTTCCGGGTCGGGTCGTTCGAGGCGATCCCGGCCGGCGTGGGGGCGTTCGACGCCGTCGTCGGCAGCTTCGTGCTCAACCACGTGGGGCGTCCCGACGTCGCGCTCGCCGAGGCGCTGCGGGTGCTCCGACCGGGGGGCTGGCTCGCACTGGCGTCGTGGGACGCGCCCCGCCGGAACCGCGTCCTGGGCCTCGTGCTCGATGCCGTGGCTGCCGCCGACGCTCCGCCGCCGGCCGGGTTGCCGCAGGGGCCGACCAACTTCCGCACCGACGACGAGCTGCTCGGCCTGTTCCGCGCGGCCGGGTTCGTGGACGTCGGGATCAGCCGCGTGACGTTCGAGGCGCCGGCAGCCGACACCGAGGCGCTGTGGCGCGGCGTGCTCGACTCGGCCGTTCGCATCCCGCCCCTGGTCAACCAGCAGGTGCCCGAGGTGCGCGACCGGATCCGGGAGGCATTCGGGCGGCTGGCGGCGGTCCACGGCCGGCCCGATGGCTCGCTTGCGATCCCGGTATCGGTCCAGGTTACCCGCGGGCGCCGGCCGTGAGCTCGTCCGGCCCCGTCTCGGGCGCACCCGGCGCGACCCGCGCCACCTCCGCCGCGTCTGCCGCCCCCGCCTCGACCCCCGTCGCCGCTTTTCGCGTCGCCTATACGGGCGAGCCGGGCGCGTTCGCCGAAGAGGCCGTGCTGCGCTTCTTCCGCGAGCCTGACGCGCGCCCGCTGGCCTCGTTCCGGGGCGTGTTCGAGGCGGTTCGCGACGGCGGCTGCGATGCCGGCGTGATCCCGGTCGAGAGCTCGCTGCTGGGGACGATCCGCGAGAACCTGGACCTGCTGTACGAGTTCGACCTGCCGCTCGTCGGCGAGGTCAGCGTGCCCGTGCGGCTCGCGCTGCTGGCGCTGCCCGGCGAGCGGCTCGAGACCATCGAGCGCGTGTACTCGATCACGGCCGCGCTGGCCCAGGCTGACGAGTTCCTGCGCTCGCGCCCGTGGACGATCCAGACCACGTACAACACGGCCGGCGCGGCGAAGCAGGTTGCCGACCGTCGCGAGCCCGGGACCGCCGCGGTCGCGTCCGCCCGCGTTGCGGGGATCTATGGCCTCGAGATCCTGGCCGACGGGATCCAGTCCGGCGACCACAACCGGACCCGGTTCGCGGTGATCACCCGTCCGGGCGCCCGCGACGCCGCCCGCGACGCTGCCGACCCCGCCGCGGTCTCGGGGGCGCCAAAGACGACCCTCGTGTTCGCGGTGCGCAACGTGCCCGGGTCGCTCCACCGCTCGCTGGGGGCGTTCGCCGACCGTGGGCTCAACCTCTCCCGCCTCGAATCCCGCCCGTGGACCGAGCGCGGCTCGCGCTGGGAATACCTGTTCTGGGTGGACCTGGACGCGGATCCGGCCGGTCCCGCGTGCGCCGCCGCGCTCGCCGCGCTGCGCCGCGAGACCGAGGTGGTCCGGATCCTGGGCACCTACCCGAGGGCCGCCGAGGACTGAGCGGCCCGCGCCGTGACGGTGGCGCGTGATGCGATGATGACCCTCGCCCGGACGGGCGACCCGAGCGGTGACGAGGGAGTGCGGTGGACGACAGCTTTCGCGACGAGATGGCAGCCGGATACCGGCTCGAGGAGCCGGCGGTCGTCCTCGGCGTCCCGATCGTCGGCGATGAGATCCTGCCCGAGGTCCGCGTGCAGCTGGCGCTGTCGCGCGTCAACCGCCACGGGCTGATCGCGGGCGCCACCGGGACCGGCAAGACCAAGACGCTCCAGATCCTCGCCGGGCAGCTGTCCGCGTTCGGCGTCCCGGTGTTCGCCGTGGACGTCAAGGGAGACCTCTCGGGCGTCGGCGCACCCGGCGATCCGACGAACCCGAAGATCGTCGAACGGTGCACGGCGATGCACTGGGCGTTCGAGGCAGCCGGGCACCCCGTCGAGGTGCTGTCGCTGTCGGGCAAGACCGGCGCGCACGTCAGGGCGAGCGTGTCCTCGTTCGGTCCGCTGCTGCTGGGGAAGGTGCTCGACCTCAACGAGACCCAGACCTCGATCCTGTCGATGGTGTTCCGCTACTGCGACGATCAGCACCTCCCCCTCCTGGACCTGGCCGACCTCCGTACGACGCTCAAGTTCCTCGGCTCCGACGACGGCAAGTCGGTGCTCGAGGACCTGGGCGGGATCTCCCGGGCTTCGCTGGGCGTGATCCTGCGCGCGATCGTCACCATCGAGCAGGAAGGCGCCGATGTGTTCTTCGGCGAGCCCGAGTTCGACGTGGACGACCTGTTGCGCACCACCGCCGACGGCAAGGGCATCGTGACCCTGCTCGAGGTCGCGGACGTGATGGACCGGCCCCGGCTGTATTCGACGTTCGTGCTGTGGATGCTGGCGCAGCTCTATGAGGGCCTGCCAGAGGTGGGCGACCTGCCCAAGCCCAAGCTCGCCTTCTTCTTCGACGAGGCGCACCTGCTGTTCAAGGATGCCTCGGACGCGCTCATGGAGCAGATCGAGCGCACGGCCAGGCTGATCCGGTCCAAGGGCGTCGGCGTGTACTTCGCCACCCAGTCGCCCAGCGATGTCCCCTCGTCGGTGCTGTCGCAGCTGGGCAACAGGATCCAGCACGCGCTGCGTGCGTTCACGCCCGAGGACGCCGATGCGCTGCGCAAGGCCTCCCGGACGTTCCCGATGACCACCCACTACAACGTCGAGCGGACGATCACGTCGCTGGGGATCGGCGAGGCGCTGGTCACCGTCCTGTCGCCCAAGGGCGTGCCGACGCCGCTTGCCGCCACCCGCCTGGTGCCGCCGGATTCGCGCATGGCGCCCCTCACCGATGGCGAGCTCACGGCGGTCGTCGCCGCCTCGGCGCTGGCGACGCGCTACGGACCGACGATCGATCGCGAGAGCGCGCACGAGATCATCACGGCACGTCTGGCCGCGGCGCACGCCGCCGCCGATGCGGCGGCCGGGGCCGTCCCTGCCGCAACGCCGGCAGGCGCCACGCCGGCGTCCACGGGCGTCATGACGCCCGCCCAGCAGCGACGCGAGATCCAGCGCCAGGCGCGCGAGATGGAACAGGCACGGAAGGCGGCCGAGAAGGAGCGGAACGCGAGGGCCCGGGCTGCCCGGGCGGCGGAACGGCAGCGGCAGAAGACACTCGAGACCACGATCCGCACAGCTGGTCGCGTGGTCACCTCGAGCGCGGGACAGTCGCTGCTGCGCGGCGTATTCGGCACCATATTCGGCACCGGCAAGCGCTGAGCTCGGGACGCCGCGGCGTCGCCTAGAATCAGGACACCCGCCCGAGCCCGCAGCCGCCAGGAGCCCCAGATGGCCACGATCACCGGCACCACCCCGCACCCGATCTACCTGGCCGGTCGCTGGGTGGACTCGCCCGACACGCTGGTCATCGAGAACCCGGCCCGGCCCGGTGAGCCCGTGGGCGCCACGTACAGCGCGACCCCCGAGCAGTACGAGGAGGCAGTCACGGCCGCGGTCCGCGCGTTCGAGGTCACCCGCAAGCTGCCCGCCTACGAGCGCGGCCGGATCCTGCGCGAGATCAGCGCCGGCATCAAGGCGCGTCGCGAGGAGCTGGGCGCGCTCATCGCTGCCGAGGCGGGCAAGCCGATCCGCGACGCGCTGGGCGAGGTCGACCGCGCCGCGCTCGTCTTCCGGCTGGGCGCCGAGGAGGCGGAGCGGATGACCGGCGAGGTGATCCCGCTGGACCTGATGGCCAGCAGCAAGGACCGGGTGGGCATCACCCGCCGGTTCCCGATCGGACCCATCGCCGGGATCAGCCCGTTCAACTTCCCGCTCAACCTCGCCGCCCACAAGATCGCCCCCGCCATCGCGTCGGGCAATCCCGTCGTGCTCAAGCCCCCGTCCAAGGATCCGCTGGTGATGCTCGCCGTGGGCGAGATCATCGACGCCGCCGGAGTTCCCGAGGGCATGGTCAGCATCCTGCCCATGAGCCGGGAGCTGGGCGACCGCATGGTGTCGGACGACCGGTTCAAGCTGCTCACGTTCACCGGCAGCCCGGCGGTCGGCTGGAAGATGAAGGAGCGGGCCGGCAAGAAGAAGGTCGTGCTCGAGCTGGGCGGCAACGCGGGCGTCATCGTGGATCGCAGCGCCGACCTCGACTGGGCGGTCAAGCGGATCGTCACCGGCTCGTTCGCCTACAGCGGCCAGATGTGCATCAGCGTCCAGCGGATATTCATCCACGAGGACGTCTGGGACACGTTCATGGACCGGTTCCTGGCCGCCGCCGGCGCGCTGCGCCTGGGCGACCCTGCGGATCCGACGACGGACGTCGGGCCGATGGTCGACGAGAAGAACGCGCTGCGGACCCAGGCCTGGGTCGACGAGGCCAAGGCGATGGGCGGCAAGGTGCTCCTGGGCGGCACGGCCAACGGCACCTTCTTCCCGCCCACGGTCTTGACGGACGTCCCCTTCGGGGCCCAGGTGTGCTCGGCCGAGGCGTTCGCGCCGCTCGTGGTCGCGTTCAAGTTCCACGAGATCGACGAGGCGATCGCGGCCGTCAACGACAGCTTCTTCGGCCTCCAGACCGGCGTGTTCACCAACGACCTCGCGCACGCCTGGACGAGCTTCAACGAGCTCGAGGTCGGCGGCGTCATCGTCAACGACATCCCCACCTACCGGATCGACCACATGCCCTACGGCGGGGTCAAGGACTCCGGACTGGGCCGCGAGGGCCTGCGGTGGGCGATCGACGACATGACCGAGCTCCGGCTGATGGTGCTCGCCTGGCCCCAGTAGGGCCGACTGCGGAGCCCGGCATCCCCTTGGGCGTCTCGGGCGCCGCGACCCTCGCTCGCAGGCGTGGTGCCGTCGCGCACACTCCGCGGCATGGACCTGACCCTTACTCCCGCGCAGGCCGAGCTCCGGGACCGCGCCCGTGCCTATGCCGTCGAATCGTTGCAGCCTCTCGAGGCCGAGTTCGAGCGCAACCACGCGCTGCCCGCAGAGACGGTCCGGGAGCTCAAGCAGCGGGCGATCGAGCTCAACCTCCACGGCGGCAGCCTGCCCCGATCGGTGGGCGGCCAGGGCTGGTCCGCGCTGGGGCAGGTGCTGGTCCACGAGCAGCTGGGACAGGTCACCGGCGGCCTGTGGAGCTTCATCCCCGGTGCGTACAACGCGCTGATCCACTGCACCCCTGAGCAGCGGGCGCGGTACCTCGACCCGTGCCTGCGCGGCGAGCGCAACGCGAGCTACGCGATCACGGAGCCTGGCCAGGGCTCGGACGCGCGGACGCTGGCCGCCACTGCGGTGCGTGATCCCGCCAGCGGCGAGTACGTCCTCAACGGCGAGAAGTGGTTCGTCACCGGGCCCTCGGACACCGACTTCATGATGTTCCACTGCCACCTGATCGACGGCGGCGAGCGCAAGCCGACCCTGTTCCTGGTCGACTACGACGCACCGGGGGTCAGCCAGACCCACGACCCCGACTACACCCACACGTTCGCCGACCGGCATCCGCAGTTCACCCTGACCGACGTGCGCGTCGGGCCCGACGCCGTCCTGGGACCGATCGGCGAGGCGGACACGATGACCAACGAGTGGTTCGTCGAAGAGCGGCTGCACATCGGCGCCCGGTGCAGCGGCGCGATGGAGCGGCTGCTGACGCTCGCGGTCGAATGGGCAACGGGACGGGTCCAGTTCGGCGAGCGGATCTACGACTTCCAGGGCGTGAGCTTTCCGCTGGCCGACTCGGCCGCCGACGCCGCCGCCGCCCGGCTGCTGACCCGTGAGGCCGCCTGGCTGATGGACGACGGCGCCAACCCGAAGGTCGTGCACGCCAAGGCCTCGATCGCCAAGCTGTTCGCCTCAGAGGCGGCGTACCGCTGCGCCGACCGCGTGGTCCAGGTGTTCGGTGGCCGCGGCTACATGCGCGAGTTCCCGGCCGAGCGGTTCCTGCGCGAGCTGCGCGTGGACCGGATCTGGGAGGGCACGTCCGAGATCCAGCGCATGGTCATCGCTCGCGCGCTCGAGAAGCGGGGCGTCGACGTGGTCGTCGGCTGAGCCACCAGCCCGTGCGTCCCCCGCCCGTGCGCCCCCCGGCCATCGACCTCCGCCCGCTGTTCGCGCCGCGCTCGATCGCGGTCGTCGGCGCGAGTCCCCGTTCGTCGCTGGCCCGGACCGTGCGCGACAACCTGGTCGTGATGGGCAGCAAGACCCGCTGCCACTTCGTCAACCCCAACTACGCCGAGGTCGACGGATCGCCCTGCTGGCCGTCGCTCGACGCCCTGCCGGAGCGACCGGACACCGTGATCCTCGCTGTCAACCCGCTGCGGGCCGCGCGGTTCGCGCAGGACGCGGCGGATGCAGGCGTGCCCAGCCTGGTGATCCCGGGTGGGGGAGTCGTGGAGGGGGGCGAGGCCGCCGCCGAGATGCAGCGGCAGGTGGGCGAGATCGCGCGGACCCACGGCATCGCCTTGCTGGGGCCGAACTGCATGGGCATGGTCGACTGGACGACCAGGAGCGCCAGCTACATCGGCGATGTCAACCCCTGGCTCGCCCGCGGGCACATTGCCGGGCTTGCCCAGTCGGGCAGCGTCACCGACGCGTTCATCCATGCGCCAGGCACCCGCATCGGGTACAGCCGGATCGTGTCCGTCGGGGCGGAGACCGTGCTCGACATCTGCGACTACCTCGCGTACTGCCTCGACGACGACGGAGACGCACGCGGTCATGCTGTTCGTCGAGGGGTTCAAGCGACCCGAGCGGTTCCTGGCGCTGGCCGACCGGGCGCTCGCGATGGGCAAGCCCATCCTCGCGGTCAAGGTGGGCCGGTCCGAGCAGGCGCAGGAGGCAGCGATCGCGCACAGCGGCAGCCTGGCCGGGGAGGATCGGGTCACCGACGCGGCGTTCGAGGCGGCCGGGATCATCCGCTGCCACGACCTCGACGAGCTGCTCGAGCAGGCCGAGCTGGTCGCCGGTGCCCATCGCCTGGGTCGCGGCGTCGGTCGCGGGCGGACCGGCGTGATCACCGTGTCCACGGGCGAGGCGTCGCTCGTGGCGGACCTCGCCGGTCGCGTCGGGCTCGACCTGCCGCCCGTCCCCGAAGCCGCCCGGGCCGCGATCCTGCGCGACCTGCCGACCATGGGCTACATCGGGAACCCGCTCGATCCCTGGGGCGCCGATGACGCGCCCGTCGCGTATCGAGCCTCCTTCGAAGCCTTCGCCGCCTCCGGTGCCTACGACGTCCTCGCGGTCGTCCACGACTCGCCGTTCCGGGACCTGCCCGGCGAGGTCGAGGTCGCTCGCGACGTCACCGAGGCGCTCATTCGCGCGACCGCTGATCGGCCGCACCTCCTGCCGGTCTACGTGTCGCTGACGTCCGGCGATGTCTCCGGGGAGACGAAGGCGCTCATCGACGCTGCGGGCGGCATGCCGATGGTCCGCGGCGCGGTGGAGGCATTCTCAGCGATCGTCCGGCTGGCCTGGTGGGAGCGGCGACGCGCGGAGCGCCTGTCGCGGGGTCCGCGACGCCCCGAGTGGCCGGCGCTCGCCGCGGAGCCGGCGCTGGCCGGGTGGCCGGCGGTCGCCGCGGAGCCGGCGCCGGCCACCGATCACGTCGCTTGGGGTGCGGACCCGGGGACCGATCCGCTGGCGCACCGTGCGGGCTCGGCCGCCGGTGCCCGCGTGACGCTGCCCGAGCGCGAGAGCCTTGAGCGGCTCGGCGCGGCGGGGGTGGCGGTGACGCGGTTTGCTGCAGTGCCGCTCGACGCCGATGCGGCGGTCGAAGCGTGGAGGACGCTGGGCGGCGGGCCGATCGCGCTCAAGCTGGACGCCGTCGGCCTCGTGCACAAGTCCGAGACCGGTGCTGTGGTATTGGGGCTGGCCGACGAGGCGTCGATCCGGGAGGGGGTGACCGCGCTCGCGCAGGCTGCCAAGCGGGCACGACCCGGCGCGGACGTCACGGTCCAGGGCCTGCTCGTGGAGCCGATGGCGCCGCCGGGCGTCGAGATCATCGTGGGCGGTCGCCGGGATGCGGTGTTCGGGCCGGCGGTGCTGGTCGGGCTGGGCGGGATCTTCACGGAGGTGCTCGACGATGTTGCGGTGCTGCTGGCGCCTGTCGGCGCGGACGCCGTTCGCGCCCGGCTCGAGACGCTGCGGGGGGCGGCGCTGTTGCGGGGCGTCCGCGGGCGGCCGGGCGTGGACGTCGACGCGCTGGGGGAGCTCGTGGCGGCCGTGGCCCAATTCCTCGCGGACGACCCCGATGTCCTCGAGGTGGACCTCAATCCGGTGATCGCGAGTCGCGAGGGGGCCTTGGCGGTCGACGCGCTGGTGATCAGCGGCGGCGCTTCATGACCCGCCCCGAACACCGCGCCGCGCTCATGACGGCTGCGAAATGGGTCGACCCGGGCGGTTCAGTCGTGATCAAGAGGCCGGAACTTCCAGTTGCCAATGTCCAACACTCGGCGGCCATCCAGCGTCCACTCGCGGTCGAGTTCATTGTCGCGAGCCGGCCGGATCAGTGCCGCCGGCCAGCCTCGGTCGCCCGCCTCGAGCTCCGTCGGTTCGAAGCCAGACTGGTCGAGGAGCGCTCGGGCTGCGTCCGGGAGGGTCATGGTCCAGGTGACGAGCCGTGCAAACCTGGCGGAACCGGCGGTGTCGAGGAGCTCCTGGCGGATGGCGCGGCTGCTGCCCTCCCAGTCCGACACCCAGACGCTGACCAGCCGCGGCCTGGGGGGGAGTATCCGGTGGAGTATCAGGAATCCCTCGAGCTGCTCGTGGTTCCAGTACAGGTAGCGATACTCAATTCTTGGATTGCGGAACACCCAGTCGAAGAAGTCACGATCCCGGACGTGCCCTATCCGGTCATCCTGGGTAAGACGCTCCACCAGCGCTGCCATGGCATCCGGCAGTGGTGTGCGCTCGATCGAGACGCGGGAATTGCGCCGTGGGTTCGTGTCCCTCGCATCCTGATCGAGGTTGCGGAATGGCCACCGGTCCGACGGGACGAGCAGGAGCGGAGAGTCCGCGAATCGCCATAGGAAGCGTGCACCCTGCAGTCGCCTCGAGGCTCCATGGAGATTGACCCGGTGACTGTTCCTGAGGCCAACTGGCTCCAATCCTCCGAGGCTCCTATACCCGGCCGCAAGGGAGGCGTGCGTTGTGATCGGATTGGCCCTGAGGGAGAGCACGAACGAGAATCCGAGGTCCGCCGCGTACCCGGATACTGCGTGGATGAGGGCCGATGCCACTCCCTTGCGGCGATGCTCCGGCGCAACCACCAGGTCGTCAGCGAACGGGATGCCATGCCTGCGTCCCGAGGTGCCAAGCTGCCACCTCGCGCCAACGAGGCCATACATGCCGACCACTTCTCCTCGATGGAGGGCCAGGCAGATCGCGGGATCTGGAAGGTACGGATTTGCCTCGTACTTCCATTCGAAGTACGCGCGATTGAGAGCGGCATCGCGACCCCAGAGGTTCCGCAGCAGCCTGAGCACCTGCCTCTTGTGGCCACGTCGATAGTGGGCAATTTCGTATCCTGATTGCACCTGACCCTTGATCCTCTGCGCCGGTACGGTGGCCGATCCTACCGGACCGGGTGTCGAGCGTCCTGCACCGGACTCCGCACCGTGACTGCTGCGACCGGCCCAGCACCGAGCTCCGGCCGGGTTGACGTCGAGGTACGCGCAAGGAGTTCGACGCGAGCTGTGATGTCCGGGCAGGGCGTGGCGGAGCGCGGTCCCGGGCGCGATGCTGCCGAGGGCGGTATGGGCGCCCCCGGGCGCGGGGGGCGCGACGCAGGTGCGATGGCCTCGACTCGCTCGCCGTTGGTCGAGCAACAGCCGGCAGTGGGCCCTGGGTCAAGCGGTTCGACATTCCGGAGGCGGCCAAGCGCCGAGCCGCAGGGTCAGGCGGAGCCGCCGACCGTGGGCGGAGGCTCGGGGCCCACGCCGTCAAGGCCGGCGAAGATGTCGTCTTCCGGCACCATCCAGACCGGGCTGGCGAGAAGCGTGAAATTCTCGGTCGGCGACAATGCGCGCAGCTCCTTTGGTGAGAACGCGAGTAGCGGGTCGGTCGGGGTGACCTGGCTGCGGTATGCGCGAATGGCTGCGTCCCGCTCAGCAACCCACGGCCCGACGTCGATCCGGGTCGTGGGCTCGGGTCGGCCCTCGCCAGCCGGGGCTGGGGCACTGCCTCGACCGATCAGAGGGCGCAGCACGGCCCTCGTGATCACCGGCAGGGCCACGCCCAGCCCTTCATCGCGGAGCAGGTGGCGGAGCTTGGCGCGGCGGCTCAGCGGCGCATGCGTCCGCCCGTGCGTCTCATAGAGCTTCGACGGGGCCCACGGCTCGAGCGCACCTGGCTCCGCCAGCTGCCCGGGCCAGGCGCTTTCATCGCCGGCGCCCTCGAACGCGATGCGGGTTGCCACGGCGGCGAGCCGATGATCCGGATGTCCGCCAGCGCCCTCATCTCGGTGCGTGATCACGACTTGCGGCCGGACCTCGCGGATGATCTGGGCGATCCGCCCCGCCACCTCCGTGGCGTCGGCCTGGCAGAATGCCTCCGGGTCGCGACTCCGCGGGTCGTCTGCCATTCCAGAGTCCCGGTAGCCCAACCAGCGCGCCTCCACCTGTCCAAGGTGAGCGAGTGCGCCGGACATCTCTGCCATCCGGATATCGCCGAGGCGGTCGCGACTTTCGGCGCTCGCCAGGGAGCGGTCGACGATCTCGCCTAGGTCCCCGCGCGTAGCGGTTGCGCAGACGACCCGCGCCCCGGCGGCCGCGTAACGGGCGATCGTGCCACCGAGGTTGATCGTCTCGTCGTCCGGATGGCCATGGATGGCGAGAATGCAAAGGTTCTGGCCCATGCGTGCGATCCTAACGAACTCTGGCAGGCATGTCTCGCCTCGGAGGTCACGCGTATCGAGCGCCCGTACATGGGTCGATTGGCAGGTCCAGGGTGTGCGGCGGGGCATGGACATGGACGCGCTCACGGCGCTCTTTGTCTCGGTTGCCCGGTTCCTGGGCCAGCAACTTCGACGTCCATCGAGGTGGCCCCAACCCGATGATCGCCGGGCCGGACGGAGTCGTCGGTCGGAGCGCTGATCGTGGTCGAGGGCACGCGCCACCAGGGTGGGGTCGGCGGGGCTGGGAATACGAAAGCGGTGTCCGAGCGCACCAAATGTCCCCGATCGGGCCGTCGTCGGGTCGACAGATGCCAATCGCTTGGTACGATTGCGCGTGGCGTGGCGTCAACATGCGTGCCAGCGTTTGGCGAAGCTCCCGGGGGTGGATCACGACCGCCGTCCGGGTGACTGCGCGACACAGTCGCAAGGAGATCCGTCATGAATCGCCGAACCGGGGGCATCGCAGGATTCGGCGCCCTTCTGATCATCCTCGGTCTCGCCGCGACGGCGTCGGCGTACACCGGTCAGGTCCCGGGCTCGATCACGGTGTCGGCGCAGGGCTCGACGTGCGGAACGCCCACGACCGTGACCGCCAACGTCCTCGACGAATCCGGCTCGCCGATCGACAACGAGTCCGTGGACTGGAGCCTCCTGAACACGAAGTCGAGCCAGGACAAGGTCAACACGACCCGGTCGACGACCAACGCCGAGGGCGTCGCCACCACGACCGTCACCCTGGGATGTGTGAGCGGCAGCCGGACAGTTCGCGCGACGACCGGAGACATCGCCGGCGGCGCGGTCCTTGACCTCAGCGTCAATGGCCTGCCGAACACCTCGACCGTTGACAGCGGCGCCTCGGCGCAGCCGGTCCCGTGGACGGTTCTGCCGCTTCTCGCGCTCGCATTCGTCGTTGGTACCGGTCTCTCGCTCCGGCGCCTCGCCGCGACGCGTCGCTGAGGGTCGAGGCGGCCGGCCATCGCGTTGATGCGATGGCCGATCCCGGCTCCTCAGCGTCATGAATCTCTGCCAGCCGCGCCAGGGCAGTAGTCGGCTGCGCCGTCGCGTCATCCCGGCGATCGCCGGGATGCTCGTGCTGCTCGTTGCGATCGCCATTGCGGCACTCGGGGCTGGCCCGGGACCGGTGCCCGGGACCATCGCGACCGCCACCAGCTCAGCTGCGGTCGCGTTCCCGGACCTGGCCATGGTCACCGTCCCGCCGACGGTGCCCGTCGGACCTGCGAGCCCGGCCCCATCCGATCCCGCGGGGGCATCCGCCGCCACGTCCGCATCCGCCCCGCCGTCGACGAGCCCGACCCCGGGCGCGGCCGCGGCCGTACGGGCCAACCGGATCACGATCTCGCGACTGGGCATCGACCTGCCCATCGTCGAGGGGGACGGCATCGACACGCCGATTGGAAAGGCGGCCCATTACCCGGGAACCGCGTGGCCGGGCGGCGGGTCGAACATCTATCTCTATGCACATGCCCGCACCGGGATGTTCATCGGGCTTTGGAAGGCCCGCGCCGGCGACCGGGTCGACCTGCGGCTCGTTGACGGAACGACACGCGAGTACGTCGTGACGAAGGTCTTGGCCAAGGTTTCCTGGAATGCGCTGCAGTACCTGGACCCCACGCCGTCCGAGCAGCTGACGCTCCAGACCTGCACCTCCAACACTCCGACGGCGCCCCGCTTTATCGTGGTTGCCGTGCCGGCAGCATGATCGACGGCGGCTCCGGGGATCCGCCGGCGCCAGGCGATGAGGCCGGGTATTCGTGGTGGCGTAGGCGGCGCGTTGCGATCGGGGTGGCGGTGGCCGTCCTCGCGCTCGTTGCCGGCGCGGGCGCGCTCCTCGCCGTCCGCTACCTGCCGGCGCTGGATGAAGCGCGGGCGCTGCGAACCGACCTCGAGACGATGGTCGACAGGGTCCAGGCGGCCGGTCTTGGCGTCGACCGGTCGACCGTCGACCGGCTCGACGCGGACCTGGCCTCCGCCGGTGGTCGCCTCGCGCACCTGCATGAGCTGCTGTCGACCGATCCGCTGGTCGGGCTGGCCCGGATCCTGCCGCCGACGTCCTCGAACGTGCGTGGCGCCGACGATGTCGTGACGGCCGCCGGGGATCTGCTGGACGCTGCTGGTGACGGCCTCGCGATCGGCCGCCGGTTCGTCGAGATCAAGGAGGCCCGGACGGCAGGCGCGGAGAGTGGCTCCACCCTGTCCCAGCTGGTGGAGCTGATGGCCACCTCGCGCGACCGGGCGGTCGCGGCACAGGCCGCGGTCTCCCGCGCCGTCGCCCGGCTCGCCGCGGTGCCGGACGGGCTCATCGCCCCCATCGAGGGCGTCCGAGACGCGATGACCGCCCGGGCCGACAAGTACTCCCCGCTCCTTGATGCCTACGTGACGGCCAGCGCCCGGCTGCCGGCGATCCTGGGGTGGGACACCCCGCGGCGATATCTCGTCCTGACCCAGGATCCCGCCGAGCTCCGGCCGACGGGCGGCTTCATCGGCAGCTACGGGATCGTCGCGTTCGACCGGGGGCGGATCACGGAGCGCCGGTTCCAGGATGTGGTGCCGCTGGACATTCCGTGGGACTACCCGGCGATCAAGCCGCCGCAGGCGCTCGCGGACTACCTGCTCGGGCCGAAGCAGCCGTGGCAGTTCGCCGACTCCAACTGGTCGCCGGACTTCCCCACGAGCGCCCGGGACGCGATCCGCCTGTACACGAACGAGTCGGGCGACGCGCGCATCGACGGCGTGTTCGGCATCACGACCTACACGATCGATGAGCTGCTGAAGGTGACCGGACCGATCACGGTCGTCGGGTACGACGCGACGATCGCGGCCGGCGAGACGACCCTCAAGGTGCTCCAGCAGACGCGCTCTGCCGAACCGGGCGTGGATCGGAAGGCATTCCTGCCGGCGTTCGCGGACGAGCTGCTCGCCTCACTGTTCGCGCTGCCGCCGACCCAATGGGGAGACCTGCTCGGCGCTGCGGACGCATTCGGCCGCGGGCACCTCCTCGAGGCCTGGTTCGCGGATCCGGCAGACCAGGCATTCGTGGCCGCGGCCGGCTTCGATGGCGCGGTGCGACAGGACCCGGGCGACTACCTGTTTCCGGTGGATACGAACGTCGCTCCCGCCACGAAGCTCAGCTTCATGACCTCGCGGGCGCTCGACCTGTCGGTCCAGATCGACGAGGTGGGGAATGCTCGGAACATCCTCGACGTAACGTGGAACAACGAGTTTTCGACACCCGGCGCAGCCATCTACCGGTCGATGACCAACATCGGGGGGAGCATCCTGGGGATGTATTTCCGGTTGCTCGTGCCGGACCGGAGCCGCGTCGAGTCGGTTTCGGGGGGTGGCCTGGCTCCCGTGACCGACCCGGCCGTCGTCGAGACCGAGGCCGGCCGGATGGTGATCGGGACGTACCTCAAGATCCCGCCCGGTCGCACGAGCCTCCGGTACACCTGGACGAGCCCCTACCCCGCGGAGGCAGATGCCGACGGCGGGACGTACCGGTTGACTATCCAGACGCAGCCCGGCGCGCTCCCGGGGCCGCTCCGGCTCACGATCCATGCGCCGGACGGACTCCGGATCACGGCGGCGACCCCGGGGCTCGAGGTGGCGGGGGCGACCGCCACCCTCACCTCGACACTCGATCGGGACATCGTCGTGGGCGTGCGGTACGGACACTGAGGGCGGTCTCGCCGGCGTCGGCGCGTGTGCCGGGTTCCGGTTGGAGGCGAGGTTGGCTGTGCAGGTGCGCACCGTGACGGCGATCAACCATTGCCGGGGCGGTGCGCTGCGGCACCGATCCGTCGACGCTGCACGGAGGGTCTGCAATGCGGCGGGGCAGTCTGCTGCGGAGCGCAGTGGTTGGTGGCCCTGGTCGTAGCCCGTTCAACGGACCGCCGAGCACCCAAAGGCCCAGTGACCGTGACGCCCCCGGCACGTACGCTTTGCCATACGAATTGGTAGGCGCCGTCTGTCCTGCGTCCCGGTCAGGTCCGCCTCCACGAAAAGGCACACCCGTCGCGAGGCGGGGTCGCAAAGCCCACGGGACTCCATGAGTCGGCCGGGTTGCCGAATGAAGGTGGACAACCATGTTCTGGGATGGAGAGCGCTGGAGTCCCGATGGGCTGCACCGGCCCACGCAAACGCATCCGCGCCGCGACTCGAAGCTCAGGGACCTCCTCTCGACGGGCGTGATGGTCGTCGTACTGGCGAGCCTGATCGTCCCGTTCCTCGGCGTTGCGGCGTCGTCGGGCAAGGGCAGGGGCCCCCAGGCAAGCAAGTCATCGGACGCTTCAGTCCAGGTATTCCAGGAGTCGAACAACCGGATCGCGTACCGCGGGACGTGGCGGACGGCCGCCGACTCCGACTATCTCGGCGGCCAGGCCAGCACGTCTGGTGCCCAGCAGAGTCAGGCCGCCCTCAAGTTCCGAGGCGCGGGCGTGTCGTGGATCGGATCCATGGGCCCAACCCGCGGGACGGCGAGCGTATACGTTGACGGGAACCTCGCCGCCACCGTGAGCACGTGGGCTCCGTCGTTCGCGGCCACCCGCGTGCTGTTCCAGTGGTCATGGAATGCCGTGGGCAACCATCGCATCGAGATCATGAACGAGGGCACGGCCGGTCACCCGGCGGTCACCCTCGATGCCCTAGTCGTGCAGCTGGACACGGGCGCGGCCGCAGCTGTCGTCGATGATGCCGGAGTGCCGATCGTACGCGCCCTGGTCGAGGAACAGGCCTCATCGACTGCCCTGGCGGAGCCGACTCTGTTGCCCGCACCGACATATGCCGTGACTCCGGCACCCACGGAGACTCCGGTCCCGGCCGAACCGGTCGATTCGTTCGCACCGACCCAGGCCCCCACGCTCGCGCCAACGCCGGCTGCGACCATCGCGTCGACACCTACGTCGGCCCCGAGCGCGACACGTGCGCCGACGGCCACCCCGACCACCGCGCCGACGCCTGCGCCCACACTTGCGCCGACGTCCACCCCGACAACCGCGCCGACGCCTGCGCCGACCACCGCGCCGACGGCCACCCCGACCACCGCGCCGACGGCCACCCCGGCCCCGGTCTCGAGCGCGTCGGTCCGCGTGACCTCGATCCCGGCCCTGCTCTCGGCCCTCGCCGACAAGGCGGTCACCGACATCGTGGTCGCCAACGGGACGTACCACGTGAGCCCGGCCGGTCTCCAGCGGTCCGACTCGCTGTGGATCGGAGCGCAGTTCGCGAGCCGCACCAAGCCGGTCACCATCCGCGCCGAGACCCGCGGCGGCGTCACGTTCGACGGCGGCGGCACGACCTCGTTCGGCGGCCTGACGTTCGTCGCGGGCGCCCACGACCAGGTCTGGGACGGGTTCCGGTTCGCCCATGGCCAGGCGACCAACACCGGCGTCGTGGTGTTCGGCGGCTACGCTGGCCTCGCGGCGGCGCACCACATCACCCTGCGCCACATCACGATCCTCTCGACCTGCACCGGGCGAAGCGGCGTGAACGACCACGCCATCTACTTCTCCGAGGCTGTCGGCGGGCCCCACGACCTGCTGCTCGAGGACATCTCGGTCGACGGCAGCGGCGGGCTCAGCACGGCCCTCCACTTCTACCACTCCGACAGCGCCAACCGGAACGCCTGGAACGTCACCGTCCGGCGGCTGAACGTCAATCGGACGCAGCAGGCGATCATGCTCTGGGACTCGACGCTGCGAAACATCACCATCAACACCGCGACGATCACGAACTCAGCCGACTTCGCCGTGAGCTATGAGCACGCGGGTTCCGGGATCGTCCTCGCCAACATCACCTCGACCGGGTCGGGCCAGATGGGCTTCTACAGCTCGCTCGGCGCCAACCCCCCCGGCGTCACCTTCAGCAACAACTCGTTCAAGTAAGGTCCCAGAGCTGGCCGGCCTGCGCGGCGTCGCCGCCCGCAGGCCCGCTCCTCCGGATCACGTGCCCGGATCGTTCCGGACGAGCTCGGCAAGCTCCGTCGCCAGGCGGCGCCACTGGTAGCCCGTGGATCTGGCCAGGGCCGTCAGGATGGCGGCCTTCCGCCTGACCGGGATCGGTGACCTCGCGACGATGCCCGCACGATCGATCGACAGCCGCCAGTAGGCGGCACGGACGCCACGGTGCACCCCGCTATGGTGGCGGCGCAGCCAGGGCAGATCAGCGGTGTTCCCCGTGGTCGATCCCTCGTGGATGCGGCGGACGTACAGGCGATCCGGGATCTCGACGAACGTTCCCAGGATCGACAGCTCCGCCATCAGGCGGTAGTCCCCGCCGGGATACCTGGGGAGCAGGCGGGTCCTGCGCAGGGCGTCCGTCCGGATCACGCCGAGGCTGGCGTTCACGAAACCGTCTGCGAGGATTGCGCGGCGCAGGCGCTCCGACACGTCGCCCGATGCCAGGTGCCAGCCCGGATCCTCGAGGTCGAGGGACGCGCCATCCGCGTCGACGAACTCCGTCTTCGGGTAGACGAGCACGGCGCCTGGGTTGGCGTCCATCGTTTCGACGCAACGCGCCAGGTAGCCCGGCCGCAGCAGGTCGTCTGCCGTCGCCCACTTGAACAGCCGGCCGCGTGCGAGCGGGACGAGCAGGTTGAGGTTGCCGCTGAGCCCCACGTTCTCCGCGTTGCGTCGGTACGTCACCCTCGGGTCGTCGGCCGCCATGGCTCGGGCGATGGCCCCTGTTGTGTCGGTGCTGGCGTTGTCCGAGATGACCAGCTCGAGGTCTGCGAAGGATTGTGAGAGCACCGACCGGACGGCGGCCTCCAGATAGTCCGCTCCGTTGAACACGGGTACTCCGACTGTCAGCGTCGGCACCGCTCCCATCGCATGCCTCTCCAGGTGACTTGGCCGCAGCCGGCCTGCTCCCCATTATTGTCGGCGACATCGCGTGACCGTAGACCACGCAGCGGCATCGTCGGGTCCGTCGGCGCGGTCGCACTGAGACGGGATCTCGGGCATACTCCCCGGACTGCGGGATGCCGGGTACCCGCGAGCTCAGGCGCTGGTTTGGCGGGACCACCGCCCCGTGAGCCTCGACCGCCAGCCGTGCTGCCGAGAAAGGTCTCGCATTCTTGTTCCCGAAGCGCAGGTCCCTGCCCGTTGAAGGGCAGCGCCCCGTGAACCTCCCCGCGCAGATCCTCCGCCGTGTCCGTGGATGGACCACCGGCGGAGCCACGCTGCTCGTGCTGATCGGCCTCGCGATGCCCGGCGCGTGGATCGCGGAGCGCCCTGGTCATCAGCCCGCCGGACCGCTCGACGCGTCCGTCGTGAATCGCGACGACGGGAGCCCTGGCGTACCGGCGGACGACACTTGGCCCCAGGCAAGCGCCACGTCGCCCGCGGGAGGTCCTGATCGTGCCCCGGAGCCGGCTGACGCCACGACGGACGTTCCCCTTGGCACTCCGTCGGCTGCTCCGTCGGCAGGGCAGACCCCCATGCAGCCGCCGAGGTTGGTCGCCAACTATCGGCCTGCGCCCGCACTTGCGCCGACGCCTGCGCCCACACTTGCGCCGACGTCCACCCCGACAACCGCGCCGACGCCTGCGCCGACCACCGCGCCGACGGCCACCCCGACCACCGCGCCGACGGCCACCCCGGCCCCGGTCTCGAGCGCGTCGGTCCGCGTGACCTCGATCCCGGCCCTGCTCTCGGCCCTCGCCGACAAGGCGGTCACCGACATCGTGGTCGCCAACGGGACGTACCACGTGAGCCCGGCCGGTCTCCAGCGGTCCGACTCGCTGTGGATCGGAGCGCAGTTCGCGAGCCGCACCAAGCCGGTCACCATCCGCGCCGAGACCCGCGGCGGCGTCACGTTCGACGGCGGCGGCACGACCTCGTTCGGCGGCCTGACGTTCGTCGCGGGCGCCCACGACCAGGTCTGGGACGGGTTCCGGTTCGCCCATGGCCAGGCGACCAACACCGGCGTCGTGGTGTTCGGCGGCTACGCTGGCCTCGCGGCGGCGCACCACATCACCCTGCGCCACATCACGATCCTCTCGACCTGCACCGGGCGGGCCTCCACGGCAACCTCCCCCGCGACGGACCACGCCATCTACATCTCCGAGGCTGTCGGCGGGCCCCACGACCTGCTGCTCGAGGACATCTCGGTCGACGGCAGCGGCGGGCTCAGCACGGCCCTCCACTTCTACCACTCCGACAGCGCCAACCGGAACGCCTGGAACGTCACCGTCCGGCGGCTGAACGTCAATCGGACGCAGGTCGCGATCATGCTCTGGGACTCGACGCTGCGAAACATCACCATCAACACCGCGACGATCACGAATGCGCTCCGATATGCCGTCGCGCACGAAGCTCCCGGAGCAACCGGGATCGTCCTCGCCAACATCACCTCGACGGGCTCCGGAGGAGGTTCGGGCTTCTACAGCTCGCTCGGCGCCAACCCCCCCGGCGTCACCTTCAGCAACAACTCCTTCCACTGAGGCAGCGTCCGCCGTGCGTCGGTGCACCCAGCACGCATCGGCGCCGGGCGATACGCTCCGGTCATGACGATCACCTCGCAGGATCCCGGCAGGATGCCGATGAGCGACGGGGCGGAGTGCCGCTTCTGTGGAGCCCCGCTCCGGGACACCTTCGTGGACCTTGGGCCGCAGCCGCTGTGCGAGTCATACGTGGCCGCGGACGATGCCGAACGCATGGAGCCGTTCTATCCGCTGCACGTCCGGATCTGTCGATCCTGTCTGCTCGTGCAGCTCCCAGCCCTCGTCGACCGGGAGGCGATCTTTCGCGAGTACGCCTATTTCTCCTCCTACTCGGACAGCTGGGTTGAGCATGCCAGGCGGTACACGGATGCCATGATCGACCGCATGGGGCTGACGGACGCGAGCTTCGTCGTCGAGCTCGCCAGCAATGACGGCTACCTCCTCCAGCACTTCGTCTCGAGCGGGATCCCGGTCCTGGGGATCGAGCCGGCCCACAACGTCGCTGTGGCCGCCGAGGCGCGGGGCGTGCCGACGCTCACCGAGTTCTTCGGGCGGCAGCTTGCCGGGGAGCTGCGCCGCGACCGGGGCGCCGCGGACCTGGTGGTGGGCAACAACGTCCTGGCCCAGGTCCCCGACATCAATGACTTCGTGGCCGGGATCGCGATCCTGCTCGCGCCGGGTGGGCTGGCGACGCTCGAGTTTCCCCACGTGGTGCGCCTCGTGGAAGGCGTCCAGTTCGACACGATCTACCACGAGCACTTCTCGTACTTCTCGTTCACCACGGTCACCCGGATCGCCGCCGCCCATGGTCTGACCGTTGTGGACGTCGAGGAGTTGCCGACGCACGGCGGTTCGTTGCGCGTCTTTCTCGCTCGAGCGGACGGTGGGCCAGACGTCGCGCCCGCCGTCGCCACGCTGCTCGAACGCGAGCGGACGGGTGGCTACGCCGATGTGTCCGGATACTCGGGCTTCGAGGAGCGCGTTCGTGAGGCGAAGCGCGCGCTGCTGACCTACCTGATCGAGGCACGTCGTGCCGGGGAGTCCGTTGTCGGCTATGGGGCTCCCGGCAAAGGCAACACGCTGCTCAACTACTGCGGGATACGGACCGACCTCATCGACTACACGGTTGACAGGAATCCCTACAAGCAGGGCAGGTTCACGCCCGGGACGCGGATCCCGATCCACGATCCGTCACGCTTGGCGGAGACACGGCCGGACGTGATCCTGATCCTGCCCTGGAACCTCAAGGACGAGATCGCACGGCAGCTGGAATACACGCGGGAATGGGGCGCGCGCCTGATCGTGCCGATCCCCACCACCACCCAGGTCGCCTGAGCGGCCGATGAAGGTCGTTCTGTTCTGCGGAGGCCGCGGCCTCCGGCTCCGCGAGCACAGCGAGGCCATCCCCAAGCCCATGGTCCGGATCGGCTACCGGCCGATCCTGTGGCACGTCATGCGCTACTACGCCCACTATGGCCACCGGGACTTCATCCTGTGCCTGGGCTACCGGGCCGACGCGATCAAGGACTACTTCCTCCACTACGACGAGGCGGTATCCAACGACTTCGTGCTCTCCGACGGCGGCCGGCGGGTGGAGCTCCTGGGCTCCGACATTGCCGACTGGCGGATCACGTTCGCCGACACCGGGCTCGACACGACGATCGGCGAGCGCCTCCGGCGCGTCCGCCACCTGCTTGCAGGCGAGGAGATGTTCCTGGCCAACTATGGCGACACCCTCACCGACGCGCCGCTGGACCGGCTGGTCGACGAGTTCCGCCAGACCGACGCCGTCGCCTCGTTCCTCTCGGTCAGGCCGCCATATTCGTTCCACGTCGTCGATTCCGAGAGCGACGGGCGCGTCACCGCCCTGCGCGACGTCGCGACTGCCGACCTGAGAATCAATGGCGGCGGTTACATCTTCCGGCCCCAGATCCTCGATCGGCTGGGGTCGGGCGAGGATCTCGTGGACGCCCCGTTCGCGTCTCTTGCCCGGGAGGGACGCCTGATCGGCCGGCCGTACGACGGCTATTGGATCTCGCTCGATACGCTGAAGGAGGTCGAGGCCCTCCAGCGTCTCGAGGCCCAGGATGCGGCGCCGTGGGCGGTCTGGAGGCGCTCGGCGGAGGTGCCCGATGCCGGGTGACCCTGCCGGCCCCGCCACAGGGCCGGGCGCACTGCTCGCGGGCCGCGTCGCCCTGGTCACGGGTGCCAGCAGCGGGATCGGACGCGCGGTTGCCCTGGCCCTGGGGGACGCTGGCGCCCGCGTCGTCGCTGTCGGCCGCGATCGAGGTCGGCTCCAGGAGCTGGCCGACGTCGCCGCCGCGGGCGGCTCGAGTCTCGATCCGGTGGCGTGCGACCTCACCCGTGACACCGACATCCGGATGCTGGCCGCGCGGGTCGCGGAGGCAACGAGTGCCCTGGACATCCTCGTCAGCTGCGCCGGGGCCATCGACTTCGGCACGGTGGAAGACGCCCCGATCGAGCAGCTCGACCGGCTGGTGCGGACCAACCTCCGAGCCCCGTACCTGCTGACCCAGACGCTGCTCCCGCTCCTTCGCCAGGCTCGCGGACACGTCATCTTCGTCAACTCGAGTGCCGGCGTCCGGCCCAGCGCCGGAGCGGCGGCCTACGGTGCGACGAAGCATGCGCTTCGCGGCCTCGCCGACGCCCTGCGCGACGAGGTCAACCCGTCGGGCGTGCGCGTCACGAGCCTCTACCCGGGACGGACAAGGACCCCGCTGCAGGCGGCCGTGTACCGCTGGGAAGGACGCGACGGACCACTCGACGATCTCCTCGAGCCGGCGGACGTGGCGTCGGTCGTGATCGCCGTGATCGCCCTGCCGCCCACCGCTGAGGTCACGGATCTGCACATCCGGCCCGCGGTGCCGCCCGACCTGCGGGGGAAGCGGGCCGGTGGATCGCCGGGGTCGTCATAGTCCGTCTCCAGCCGGCTCACGCCTCGGGCGCGACGCCAGGTCGGAACCGAAGGTCCGGGCCGAGCGAACCGTCGGCGAGACGCTCGTTGATCCTGGCGATTCGCTTGAAGCGCGGACCTTCGACCTCGTCGATGGTGAGCCCGGTCTCGCGGAAGGCCGTGGCCAGCTCGGCGGCTCCACGGCGGGCGTCCCACTCGGCCTGGAACCCGACGGCGCGGGCGAAGCGGTCCCCATTCACCCGGTAGTTGCGCACGTCGGGTGAGGCGTCGGGAGCAACGCTGACGGGGCAGCCGGGCATGACCTCCCCCACGATGTGCGCCAGGTCGCGGACCTGGTAGTTCTCGGTCGTGGCCACGATGTTGAACGCTCGCCCGCCAACCGCCTCCCGAGGGGCGTCGAGCGCCAGCAGGAAGGCGCGGGTGATATCGCGGATGTGGACGATGGGTCGCCACGGCGAACCATCACTCTTGAGCCGCACGGATCCGGTCGCGTGCGCCCAGGCGACGAGGTTGTTGAGCACGACATCGCAGCGGAGGCGCGGCGAGACGCCGTATGCGGTTGCGTTGCGCAGCGATACCACCGTGTAGGAAGGGCCGTCGAGGGCCGCAATGTCGCCTTCCACGCGCACCTTCGACTCCCCGTACGGGGTCACCGGCCGCAGCGGGGAGTCCTCGTCCAGCATCGCCCCGCCGGCCGCGCCGTAGTTGCTGCACGAGGAGGAGAACAGGAACCGGCTGACCCCCGCGTCGCGACCCGCGCGGGCAAGGCGGACGCTCGCGTGGTGGTTGATGTCGTAGGTCAGCGTCGGGTCGAGGTCGCCAAGCGGATCGTTGGACAGCGCCCCGAGGTGGACGATCGCGTCGATCCCGGCCAGGTGCTCCAGGTTGATATCACGGAGGTCGGCATCGATCTCCGGGACTGCCGGCATGGCTGCCGGATCACCGAACGTGCACCCGCGGTAGAGGTCGGTGTCGAGGCCGACCACCTCGTGCCCGGCGGCCTGGAACATCGGCACCGCGACGGACCCGATGTAACCCCGGTGACCGGTGATGAGCACTCGCATGCGATGAACGCCTCCCTGGGATCCGTGACCTTCAGACGATGAGCTTGCGGCAGACAAACGCCTCGGCGGTTCCGTCCGCGGCACGGCACTCGATCCCGCGGAGCCGGAGGATGGCCTCGAACGTCTGCTCGGAGAACCACGTCCGACTCGCCTGCGACGGGAAGCTGGCCACCATGTGCGCCACCTTTGCCGCGGCCACGGGTGCGGGGAGCGGAACGTACAGGTTCGCGGGTCCGAGGTCACCGTCCCACTTCGGGATCTCGTACTCGAGGATCGTGGCGCGGCGGAAGAGCTGGGGCAGCAGCTCCGCGACCAGCCGGTGATCCTGGTGAGCATCCTCGCGTCGGGGGCCGATGATGAGGTCGGGGTCGGCGTCCGCATGGCCCGCGATGGCCTCCTTCGGTGCCATGCCGAGGTAGGGCAGGAACCCGTCGCGGAGTGCGTGGACGTCAATCACGGCGGCGGCCACTCCGGCGAGCAGCTGTTCGGCGGATGATCTGGCTTCGGCGGCGCGCACCGGATCCGCGGCGGCCAGCACCAGCCACGTCACGCTCGCGTCGGGGCGCTCAGCCACGAGGCGCATGATCGTGCCGGCGGCGCCCACCTCGGCATCGTCCGCGTGGGCGCTGGCCACCAGGATCCGGGGTCCGCGATCGGCCGGTAGCCCGAGTCGCTCGGTCAGCGGCCTCACTGCACCAGGCCCGGGACGGCTACCGCCGGGTTCCCCGGCGCGGTCTCCGTCGCCGCGGTCGCCTCCCACGGCGTCCAAGGTGCGTGTCCCGCGATCGCCAGCGACTGCAGGTGCTCGAGATCCCGTAGGGTGTCGAGCGGCCCCCAGAAACCCTCGTACCGAGTGGCGTGAAGCCGTCCCGCCTCGATCAGCCGGCGGAACGGCGCCTCAACGAGCTCATCGCCGGGCTCCATCACGTCGAACACCGCGCGCCGCAGCAGGAAGTAGCCGCCGTTGATCCACAGGTCGGCATCGCCGGGTCGGAGCAGCTGCGTGACGCGCGCGCGATCGTCCGAGACGACGACGTTGAAGGGATAGGACGATGGCCTGACCGAGAGGAACGAGGCGACGGCGTCGGTCTGGCGGAACTCGTCGACCAGCCGGTCCAGCGGCGCGTCGGTGAGGGTGTCGCCATAGTTGGCCAGGAACATCTCCTCGCCTGCAAGCAGGTGGCGGACGCGCCGGAGGCGCTCGCCGATCGTCGTGTCGAGCCCGGTGTCGGCGAACGTGATCCGCCAGTCGGCAATGTCGGAGCCCAGGAGCTCCACCCGCCGGCCGCCGTCGGAGAGCACGAAGTCGTTGGATACCGCCTCGTCGTAGTGGAGGAAGTAGTCCTTGATCGCGTCGGCCCGGTAGCCCAGGCACAGGATGAAGTCCCGGTGGCCATAGTGGGCGTAGTAGCGCATGACGTGCCACAGGATCGGCCGGTAGCCGATCCGGACCATGGGCTTGGGGATGGCCTCGCTGTGCTCGCGGAGCCGGAGGCCGCGGCCTCCGCAGAACAGAACGACCTTCATCGGCCGCTCAGGCGACCTGGGTGGTGGTGGGGATCGGCAAGGTGCACGTCGGCATCATCGCACGTCGTCACCCGCGGACCGGACCTGTGTCGCCGATCGCCGTGAGGCTGCGTCGGCGAGCTGCGGAACCGCCACCAGGAACGTGGTGCCCGCGGGCACCACGTTCGCAAGGGATTGGATTACCTCGCCGGCGAGATCCCAGGCGAGGATGAGCACCTCCGCCGGAGGGTCGTCGGAGAGGGCCTCCAGCCCCCGGATGGGGATCCGGGGGCCCGGCACCGTCCGCCCCTGCTTGGATGGCGCCCGGTCCACGAGGTAGGGGAGCAGGTCTGGACCGATACCCAGGGCGTTGAGGAACGTGACGGAGCGGGCCGGAGCACCATAGCCCGCGACGTGCCGGCCCTCGGCCCGCGCGGCCCGCAGATACGACACCACGTCGCGCCGGGCCTGCTCCACGACTTCACCCAGGGGCTGGAGGCCCTGTGGGCGGTCGATCGCTGCGGCAGTCTCGCGTGCGAGTCCGCGCCCCACCGATTGGCCGGCGGTCGCGCCGGCTCGGGCGAAGATGCGAAGGGCGCCCCCATAGACCGGCTGGGGAACGATGTCGGCAACCTCGAGGCCGGCGGCGCGGAGCTCGCGTGCGACCCAGCCGAGCGCGAGATAGGTCTGGTGACCATGGCGGATGGCGTCCCACTGGCCACCCTCGACCGTCGCGAGCAGGTAGTCGAGCTCCAGGACCAGCGCCCCGCCGGGTGCCACCAGCGCCGCGAGGTTCCGGATCGCGCGGCGCGGATGCTCGAGATGGGCGAGAAGGTACGAGTCGACCACGAGGTCGAACGCGCCGGCCGCGAGGCCGGCCGGCAGCGAGGCGCCGTCGACCCCGCCCACGACGATGCGCGCCGCCCCGTCGTCGAGCCGTGCGGCCCGTGCGGGGGACGCTTCGAGGACCGTGGCCCGGAGTCCACGCCCGGACAGGAAGGGAGCCAGATGACCGCCGTGGCTCGCGACCGAGAGGATCCGGGCGGACGGGGTCGCAAGCCCGCGAGCCACGAGCTCGTCGACGAACCCGTTCGCATGGGTGGACATCGTCGCCGAGGACAGGGGCGACGGCGAGGCCGGATCATCCGCCTCGGGTGGGCTGGGGTCGGCGAGCTGGGCGAGGCCACACGAGCCACACATCCCCAGGCGCAGGGGCAGGAGTGCATCCGGGGGGTCGCCGGCAAGGGGGAATCGCCCTTCCGATGGCTGCTGGCCGAGGTCGATGACCGCGGTCAGGCGGCCGTTACACGCCCGACACTGCATCGATCAGGACCTCCAGATGGGCGACCCGTCGGCGGTTGCGGGCCTGACCCCGATCATAGCTGGGCGCGGATGCCACACCCAGCCGGCGGGGAGCCGGCCGTCCGGGTCACCGGTGGCGGACCGACCAGTCGTACGGGATCTGTGTCGCGTTCGGCTCGAGCCGCTCGGTTCGCAGCGGATCATGCGGGTGCGTGGCGCAGTTCGCGACCAGCGAGACGTCGGACATCCCCTTCATGCCGTTCCACACCATCGGCGGGATCACGACCAGCGAGTAGTCATCGGGCCCCAGGAACCGCTCCATCAGGACCCCGCGCGTCGTGGAGTCGGCGCGGTCGTCGTAGAGCACCAGCTTGATGCGGCCCCAGATGCACGCGTAATTGATCGTCATGTCGGCGTGCCGGTGCCAACCCTTGATGACATCCCGATAGATCGACGTGAAGTAGACCTCGCCGAACTCCAGGAAGTGGGGATCGGTGCGGCGCAGCATGTGGAAGATCGTCCCGCGCTCATCCGGCATCCGCCGGAGCGGGACGACCTGCACGCCGTCGATCGTTGCGCCCGTGTCCTCGAGTTGATTCATCGCGGCCTCCACGGCGGTCCGTCCGGGCCGCCATGGTCGCTCGGCCCGGTTCCGCCGCCTTGTCGATCGTAGTCTGCCCGCTCCGCCTTGATCCATCGAGCCGGCGGTCGAGTGCGGCCGGCCGGCCCGCCATGCGCGGACGGCTAGGAAACGACCAGGATCTGCCCGCTCGTGAGCAGGACCAGCTGGAGCAGCGCTCCGAGGATGATCCAGCCACCGAGGGTGAGCACGCGGAACGGGACCACGAGACCCCTGCGGCGCCGGCGCAGGATCCATGCCAGCAGCTCCTGCGCGACGAGCAGGCCGCCGAGTGCCCCCGTCACCTTTGTTCGTGCGGAGGCTCGCACCTGGAACACGGGGTAGGCCGCGGCGACCTGGTCGAACGCCTGTCGCAGGGATGCGGTCTCGCCCGCCGGATCGGGGACGGACGAGAGGTCGAGACTCCTGGCATTGGTCATCCCGGTGGAACCCGTGGCGGTGATCCGCCCCGCCACCCTGCTCATCTCGACGACGCCGCCCGCGGTCGGTACCGTGATCGCCCAGTCGCCGGCTGCATTCGGCCCGGAGATCGTCGGCGACCCGTCCGCGGTCGGCCCCCCCGGGCTCGCCGTGGACAGCACCGCCACGGTCCATGACGTTCCCGGCGGCTGGTCGACCACGATCGCCGGGGCGGGCTTCGGTACGGATCCAGAAACCTGCCAGCCCGCGAACGGCGAACGACTGCCCCGGTAGCTGCGGATCTCGGTCCCGGCCGAGCCGGTGACGGTCAGCTGCGCGGTCGCACCCCCAGGGGTCTCGAGCTGGTAGGTTCCGGGCGTGTCGCCGGGGCGGGCCGTCACCTCCGAGGGCATCGTCCAGACGGTCTCGTTCGTCGAGGCACCGCCGGTCTCGACACGATCGACGATCACCCACAGGTTCGGATCCAGATGGACGACCAGGCGTCGCGCAAGGTAGTCTCCCGGACCCCGTCGCTCCACCTCGACCGCGGAGATCCCCGTCGCCGTGCCGGCGGACAGCAGGCCAGCGGTGCGCTGGCTGTCGTACGGCTCGCCCGCGAGGTGCGGCGCGTTCGCGCCGGCCCACGATTCCGCCGCAGCGCGGTCCTGGTCCTCGTACGGCCAGTAGCCCACACTCGTGAGCCACGAGACGCCCTGTGACCAGACGAGCACATTCAACTCATCGGCGTGCTTGTGGCTCGATGACGGGGGGCGTGTCCAGGTCACGACGGTCTGGTCCAGGCTGGTGTCGATCGGCCATTGGGCGAGGCCGCTCCAGGCGACCCAGTACCCGGACACCGGGTCGATGGTCTCGGCCCGATCGGGCTGCCGGCCCGTCCAGTCGTGGAGTGGGCCGCTCCGGCCGGACGCATCGACGTCCGTCACGCGGATGACGCCGTCCCGGCCCGAGCCGTCCGTGTCGCCGATCACCGGCAGTGACCCGTCCGGTCGCTCGAGCCGCGCCAGAAACGCCAGTCCGGCTTCGTACTTCGCACGCCAGTCGGCGGGTACCGGGGTGCCGAGCAGCGTCATGCACCGGTAGATCATCCCGAGCAGTGCCATCCCGAATGCCTGGTACCCAGCAGAGTTTTCGCGGACGACGCCGTCCGGGCTGACCAGGAACGAGAGCTGCTGGCCGAGTCGGTCCAAGGCCAGACGCTGGTAGCGGGCGCTGTCAGGGAGGGATGGGAACGCGAGCGCGAGCTCCAGGAGCGCAAGATTTTGCATCAGGCCGTGGTTCGTGGCGAAGGTGAAGTGACCGGGATCAGCGAGGAAGGCTCCGTACCGGGCGGCCTGCTCCAGGACGATGCGCCCCGTGTCGGCGTCGTACTCCGGTCGCTGCCGGTACAGCTGCCAGAATTCACTCAGGACCCGGACCCGGGCCGAGATCGCGTGGTCGTTCCACAGGTAGCCCCTAGATAGTGGCTTGGACCGCTCGTAGCCGTCCCAGGCGACGATCACCTCTCGGGCGAGCCTGAGATACGCCTCGCGCCCGGTGTCGACGAACGCCGCGAGCAGCATGTCTGGGACCACGTACCCGGCAAACGGAAGCCACAGGCTCGCCGGCAGGCCGTCGAGGTCATCGGGCGAGAACGGGAGCGTGATCGGCATGGGCTGCCGGCCAGGCAGCTGCAGCCGCCCCGCGAGGATGCCGTTCGCGACCGCGATCTCCGTCTCTGGCGTCCGGCCGTCGATCGGGAGCAGGTCGAAGTCCCGGATCTCGCGCAGGACGGCGTCCGCCGGGGCCACGCGCGCCGAGGCCACCATCGGTTCCGGGACGGCGGCTCCGGCCACGGCGTCGTGGGTGAGCAGTGGCTGCCACACGAGGAGCAGCACGACGAGCGGCACGATCAGTGACGAGACGGTGGCGAGCCCAGGCAGCGGCGGGCGCCCCGACGGCCGCCTCACCTCCGCCGGGTCCCCGGGCTCCCGCGGACGGCGGTTGTCATGGGTCGGATGCCATCAGTGATCGGCGGGGTCGGGCCGCTACCGCCGCGGCGTGGGCCGCGACGCGGACCCTCCTCCGGGGCGATGGCCGGCCCCGCCGCGATCGCAGGCTCCGGCGCCCCCGACGCCGGCGCGTGGGCATTGCGCCGGGCGAGGAACGCGAGCCCCGCGGCGAGCCCGATCACCAGCCAGACCTGCTTGCGGTTGGTGATGATGTCCAGAAACAGGGCCTGGGTCAGCAGCGATGCCAGCGCGATCTGGACCGCAGCCGCATCGGGGCCGGATCCTCGTCGGAGGAGGAGCGGACCGAGGAACAGCGCCAGCAGCAGGAGCCCGATCGGACCGAGCTCGATCGCCGTGGCGACGACCACGTTGTGGGCGCCAGACCCCTCCACGTTGCCGAGGTTCGCCGTGGACACGCCGGAGGCCCGCACGACCTCGGGGGTCAGCGCAACCGGGAAGTTCGCGAAACCGACCCCGGTCAGCGGGGCCGACTCGAAGACCGTGAGGCTCACCTCCCAGATATCCGTGCGTCCGGCCCCGCCGGTCGAGATCGCGCTCCCCGTTCGCTCAGCGACAAGGCCCGCGACGCCGGGAAGCTGGTAGACGATGCCCATCAGGACGGCCAGGGTGGCTACGGCCACGACCCGCCGGCTCGCGGACGCCCTCGGCAGGACGAACAGCAGCACCACGACGATGACCGCCAGCCAGGCGCCGCGGGTGCCGGACACCACGACGCCGGCCATCGTGAGGAGGGAGATACCGGCTGCAGACAGGCGATGCTCACCGCTGAGGACCTCGTGCAGGCCGAACACGAGTGCAGGCAGCAGGATTGCCGCGAACTGCGCGGGGTCCTGATTCTGGATCGCGACTGCCCGCGAGCCCGAGCTTCCCTGGGCGATGTAGGACGCCGTGCCGATGATGGCCGTGACCGCCGCCGAGATGCTGTAGGTCCAGAGCAATGGCCGGACGATCGACGGTCGCCGGACAACGAAGTCGGCGATGAGCGTCGCGATGATGAACAGCTGGATGAGCGTCGCGAGCGCGGTCCATGCGACCCCCGGGTCGATCGCCCACCCGATGCTCACGGTCGCCCAGGCGAGATATGCCCAGCCCGCCAATGGCATCGCGCCGATCACCAGGTGTCGGAGGCGTGGCAGCGCGTAGGTGGCGGCGAACAGGAGACCCGCGAACCGGCTGACGGTTCCGAGGCCGTCGATCACGATCACGGACTCGATCGGGATGAGCGCTGTGAACACGCCCAGGGGCAGGAGGGGCCACCGGAACCCGAGCACCGTGACGACGGCCGCGAGCACGGAGCCGATACCGATGGGCAGGACATTGAATCGCGTGCCCAGCGCGGCCATCGACACGACGCCGGCGATGGCGACCAACGCCACCCACGGTGAGCGAGGACCGGCTCGGACAGCCTCGTTGACGCGGCCGGCGATGATCACCGGGCCGGCCGCGCGCCATGCGTCGCGTCGCGCAGCGTATCCGCAAGTCGCTCAGCCAGTCGGCGCCCGTCGTACGTGCCGTCCGGATCGGGCCGGCGCGCAGGCGCCGGCTGGGCAAGCAGCCGCTCGATGGCACGCCCGATATCCTCGACGTTGGGGTCAGCAATCACGCCCCAGCCGAGGCCGTCCAGGACGTCTCGGGCATCTCCGGGGGGGAGCACGGCGAGCACCTGCTTGCCCTGGCCGAGGTACTCGAACAGCTTGCCGGGGATGAACTGGCCCATGCCCGGTCCGTTACCCAGCATCACGAGCGCCGCGTCGGCGTCCGCGATCGCCCGCAGGGCCTCGTGACGCGGGACGAACCCCGGGAACCGGACCATCGCCCCCATCAGTGCGCCTGAGAGGCGACCGGCAACCGCCGCGCATTCGCTCGATACATGCCCGTAGAAATCGACCTGTAGCCGGTCCGCAACGTCCGGGCGTCGGGCGACCAGGCCCCCCACCGCCTCGAGGAATACCTGCAACTCGCCCGGACGGTACAGCGTCCCGGTCCACACGAGCCGGTAGCGCCCGGCCCTGTCCGGCGACGTTGAGGGCGCCATCGCCTCGCTCGGCTCGTAACCATTCGGGATGGTGACCATGTCTGCCGCGCCCGGGTAGCGACGGCGATACAGGCGCATCGTGGACGGGCTGAGGAACACGAGCCGGTCGGCGGAGCTGACGATCCAGCGCTCGAGCTTGACCTGCAGCCGCCGGTGAAACCAGGGAAGCCGGGCGGCGACGGGATTTCCCAGCCAAGGGTCGCGGAACTCGGCGACCCAGGGAACCCCGGTGAGGCGTTTGACGATTCCGGCCACGAGGTGCGCCGTGATCGGGGAGGCGGTGGAGTAGACGACGTCGAATCCCCAGTCCCGATGGGCGCGTAGGGCCGCCCGGACCGCGAACGGCAGCCAGCCGATCTCGCCGTCGGGGAAGAACACCAGCTCCTGGAGTCCCCGGGACCTCGGCGGGGATGAAGTGGCAGGCGAAGCCACCGGCACTCCACCGGCCAGGCCGGCGTCGGGCTCGTCCGGGGGCCGCCGCACCCCGGGCGACCACAGCGCCGATCGCACGCGGGCCACGCGGCGGGCGAGGACGACGGCCGGGCGGAGGTGGCGCGGCTCGAAGCGGAACGTGCGGATGACCTCGGCGGCAGGGGATACCAGGGCCGCGGAGGCCGGGTCCGCGAGCTCGGCCGCGCGGCGGGGCGCGATCACCACCGGCGTCCAGCCAAGGTCCGGGAGGTGTCCGACATTGCGCAGGTTGCGCGACATCGACACGCCGCCGACGGGCGGAAAGTGGAACAGCACCATCAGCACCCGGCGGGTCGGATCGCCGGCCGGGGTCCGCGGGGGAGCGGGTCGCGGACTAGAGCTCACGCTGCCGGAATGCCTCGATGATCGCCTCGGATATGCGGAGCGCGAGTGCGGACACCGTCAGCGCGGGGTTGGCGGCTCCGGCGGTGACGAACACGCTGCTGTCGGCGATGTACAGGTTGGGCACGTCGTGCGCCCTGCCCCAGGGGTCGACGACGGACCTGGCCGGGTCGCGACCCATCCGGCAGGAGCCGAGATAGTGGGACGACAGACCCGGGTAGTACGCGTTGCCCCATACCTCGCTCGCCCCGGATGCCACGAGCAGCTCCTTGGTGCTGGCCGTCATCGCGGTGATCATCGCCAGATCGTTCTCGTGCGCCTCATTGACCAGGTATGGGACGGGCAGGCCGTAGCTGTCCTTCTGCAGCGGATCAAGGATCACCCGGTTGCGCGGGTCCGGGAGCTGCTCCCCGGTCGTGGCCAGCGACACGTACCGTCCGAACATCCGCCGGACGCGCTGCTTGTGCTCCTCGCCCCACCCGGGGATCCGGCCCGCAACGGTGTACGGCCAATGCGAGTTGGCCGTGACCAGCGTCGTCCATCCCCGCGCAAAGCCGTTCCGGGCATTGGTTTCATAGTGGTCCTGGATGATCCCACCCGACGGCGTTCCGCGCCACGGGTCCACGCGCTCGTCGAACAGGCCGAACGCGAACACCGCGAGGTGCTCCATGAAATGGCGACCCACCAGGCCGCTCGAATTCGCCAGCCCGTCCGGGAACCGGTTCGACTCGCTCATCAGCAGCAGTCGCGGTGTCTCGACCGCATTCCCTGCGACCACGATGGCCCGACCCATGACCCGCTGGTCCCGGCCCGACGGATCGACATAGACGACGGCCCGAGCCCGGCCCTTGGCGTCCAGCTCGATCTCCCGAGCCATGCTCTCGGTGCGCATGTCGACCCGGCCCGTGAGCTCCGCCTTGCGGACGTAGGTCACGTCCATGCTGGACTTCGCCGAGATGAGGCAGCCCATGTGGCACGTGCCGGAGCGCACGCAGGCTGATCGCCCTTGCCAATCGACCGACGGGAGTGCGAGCGGCTCCCGGACCAGGTGCAGCCCGAGACGATCGGCGCCGCCCTTGACCGTCCGGCTGGCCAGGTTGAAGGGGTGCGGGGGCGTGGGGTAGGGCCGGCTTCGCGGTGGCTCGAACGGGTTGGCCCCATCCGGGCCCGAGACCCCAAGCTCGTACTCGACCCGGGTGTAGTACGGCTCCAGGTCCGCGTACGTGATCGGCCAGTCCTCGCCGACGCCGTCGATGCTCCGCGTGGCGAAATCCGACTCGTGCAGGCGGGGAACCATCGCCGCGTAGTGGAGCGTGGAGCCGCCGACGCCCTTGACCCGGCTGTAGGCGAATGACGCACTGCCTGGCGTCGTATACGCGTCTCGTCGCTCGTCGTCAGGTCGGAAGACATCGCCACCCAGGCTCTCGAAGTCGGGGCGGTCCGTGGGGTAGTCGCGCAGCGGCAGGTACCGTCGGCCTGCCTCCAGCACGATGACGGACAGCCCGGATTCTGCCAGCTCCTTTGCGACGACGGCGCCGCCCGCACCGGACCCGATCACGACGACGTCCGCCGAATCGGACGCGCGCACCCGATCGCGATCCGCGGCCGGCGCGACGACCGGCAGCGGCGGGACACGTCTGGGTGGCCGGGGTACCTCGACTGATTCGTACCCCAGGGGCATCGGCGGGCCGTCGTACTCCAGCCACAGCCAGGCGACCTCACTGGCGTAGAACACACGCTGCGTGTCCGAGACGAGCATCGGGTAGAGCTCGGTAGCGGCAGAGGCGCCTCGCCACATCCCGATAGCGTGGGACAGCCGCCGCGCCAGCCCGCTCCGGGCCGGGTCTTCGCCAGCTCGATGCAGCGCCTCCAGGGTCGCCACGATCGCACGCTGCTCATCGTCGGCCAGGCTGGTGAATGGGCGGCCATGCGCTCTGGCGGCCATCGCGTCCACCGCGAGCAGGCCGCGCGCGTAGAGCGCCCGGCCGTCGGGGCGCGCGGCGACCAGCGCATCGATCTGGCGGACCGTGGGCACGCCCACGATACCCACGTCTGCGGCGCCCGGGTCTTCGCCGCCGGACGGGATGATCACGAACGTGAGCGCCTGCACGAGGTCGGCCTCGGCAGTCGTGAACCACCGGCCTGCCTCCCGCGGACGCTCGACGTCGCGGAGCCGCAGCGCCGATCGCCGGCCGGGCCGGATGACGAACAGGAGGCGCCCGGTTGCCTCGAGCGCGGCGATGACGGAGCGGCGCGCGAGCCTCGGGATCGCGATCGTGGCGAATCGACCGAGCCGACGCGACCAGGACCTGCTGTAGCGGGACATCACCGAGCTCAATCCTAGGCCATGCGACAAAAGGGGTGCCGGCACGCCGTGGGGGCAACCGCGAGCCCCCCGGCCGCAGCCCGAGCGCCGCCGACGTCATATCGTGCGACCGGCGCTGTGGCCCGGCGGTGGACGATCCGTTAACGCTGCCTGCCGACGTATCGCCAATGGCGCGGCTTGGTGGCCGGCCGGACGAGTGGGTCACCGTATCATCCCGCGGGCCGGGCGGCATCCGGACGGCGGGTCAGCCCGGCATGCGGCGAGCGTCCTGTGCACGGGCCGGCATGCGTCGGCGGACGGCGGGGGATGCGCTACCTTCCAATGACCCGGAACACCGCGTCCGGCAGGTTGCGATGAGCGAGGTGTGCCATCTGCGGGATCGCCGGCTTCTATGCTCCCGAAAGACCCGTTGAGCCGTGGTTCGCGGCGGCAACCGCGATGGCGCGCCATCGCGGCCCGGATGCGGACGGAGCTTGGGCCCTCGGATGGGACCGGTCGGCCTCCCTGGCCTCGCTCGCCGATGGGTCTGCGCGCGGTGGCGCGTCGGTCGCGCTCGGCTTCGTTCGGCTGTCGATCCTCGACCTCGGGCCGACCGGGAGCCAGCCCATGGTGGAGGGCGACCGTGCCGCGATCGCGTTCAACGGCGAGATCTACAACTACGTCGAGCTGCGTGAGGAGCTGCGTTCGCGAGGGTGGACGTTCGCCTCAACTGGCGACAGCGAGGTGCTCCTCAAGGGCTGGCTCGAGTGGCGGGAGGACGTGTTCGCCCGACTCAACGGGATGTGGGCCGTCGCGATCTATGACGCGGCAATCGACGGGGTCGTGCTGAGCCGGGACCGGTTCGGCGAGAAGCCCCTGTTCTGGACGCCCTGGAGCGGAGGGGTCGCGTTCGCGTCCGAGGTCAAGCAGCTGCGGGCGTTTCCCGACGTCACCCTGCGGCTCGCCCCGGGCCGCGCGGCCGCGTACATCACGACGGGCAGGCCCTACCTCGGCGCGTCATCGTGGTTCGATGGAATCCACCAGTTGGAACCGGGCAGCAGCCTCGTCGTCGACCGGTCCGGATCGAGGGCGCGCCGCTACTGGGACCTGCGCGAAACGGTCGCGGCGGTCGAGCGGTCGCCCGATCCCGACGGTTGGCAGGATCGGTTCTCGGACGCCCTGTCTCGATCGGTCAGGCTGCGCCTCCGATCGGATGTCCCGGTGGGCACGTCGCTTTCCGGCGGGGTCGACAGCTCGGCGATCATGGCGGAGGCCACCCGGCTCGGGCATCGCGGCTATCACAGCTTCACGGTCACCAGCGACGACCCGCGCGTGGACGAGGGCCCGGCGGCGAAGGAGTTCGCAACGGCCATGGGCTCGACGTGGCATCCGGTGCGCGTCTCCGGCGCGGACTTCGCGGCGACGTGGGACCGGCTGACGTGGCATCAGGAGAGCCCGGCGCCGAGCACCAGCCTCTACGGCCAGTGGAAGGTGATGGAGGCCGCCCGTTCCGAGGGGGTGATCGTGCTCCTCGATGGCCAGGGCGCCGACGAGGTGCTGGGCGGCTACCACAAGTTCCTGGCCGGCATCCTGCTCGCCCGGATCCGGTCGCGCGACCCGTCCGCGCTTGCCTTCGCGCTCGCGTACGCGCGCCACCTCGGCGGCCCGCGGACGCTCCTGGCCGCGGGCGACCGGTATCTCGGCCGGTTCGGCCGGACACCGGACCCAGGGGCGTGGCTGCGCACGGCCCCCGACACGCTGGAGGCGGCTCCCGCCATCCGGGGCGACCTGTTCGCGATGCAGATCGAGGACATCGAGCGTTGGAGCCTGCCCAACCTGCTTTCGTACGCCGACCGCAGCTCGATGGCGTTTGGGGTCGAGGCGCGCCTGCCGTACCTGGATCCTCAGCTCGCGGCGCTGGCGCTGGCGATGCCGTCCGATGTGCTCGCCCGCAACGGATGGTCGAAATGGCCCCTTCGCCAATCCCTCGCCGACCGGAACGGCGAGGCGCCTGCGTGGCGGCGGGGCAAGCGCTGGTTCGGCGTACCCCAGCGCGCCTGGCTTCGCGGGCCGCTCGCGCCGTTCGTCGACGACTGGAGGCGTGCGCCCCACCCGTCGTGGGCCGAGATCGTCGATCCGGTGGCCATGCGGCAGCATGCCGATGCCTGGGCCCGGGCCCGTCGGACGAGCGCCACGTGGGACGGCAGGATCTTCGAGCTCGTTGCCCTCGACCGCTTCTTCCGCACCTGGTTTGCGGGCTGAGGACCGAGCGCCCCGCGTTCAGGCTCCGGGGTGGTCCGAGACGCCGCGGCGCCGATCGGCGATGCGCCGGACGACCCCTGTGGTTGCGGTCGCCAGGTACCCGATGTCGCTCACGCGTGGCAGCCAGAAGTCGAGGATCGGGATCCCGATCGAGCGGGCAGCGATGGCGGTCAGCAGGACCGAGGTCAGCGTGTAGGACACCAGCGAGGCCGCGGAGGCCCCGACGATCCCGAACTGCGGGATGAGGACGAGGTTGCACACGACGTTTACGGCGAGGGCAACCAGGGTCACCTGGGACACGATCCCCGGCCGGCCGGTCCCCCGCAGGTAGGGGCTCACCACGTTGGTCGCACTCAGCGTGACCACGCCCGGCAGGAGCACGACGAGCGGAAGGAGCGAGGGGCCGAAGGCCGGCAGGACCACCGCGATCATGACGGCCGACGCGGGCACCAGGAGGACGGCGAACGCGCCCGTCACCAGCAACGTGACCCGGCTCACCAACGCGACATGCCGGTCGACATCCTCACGTGCCGAGCCGGCGACATGGGGGAAGAACAGCGTTGCCACCGCCCGGGGAAAGAAGAACACCATCTCGGCGAGACCGACCGCCATGCTGTAGTAGCCGAGCGGAGCCGACGCGTCGGCGACGAGGATCGCGATCAGGAACGCGTCAACCCGGTAGCTGAAGAAGCTCGCGAGGCTGGCCGGGAAGTAGGCGAACCCGTAGCGGAACAGCTCGCGATACGAGGTGCGTGTCGGCTTTTCAACGGCCGCGCAGACCCGCCGGGCACCGATCGCGAAGCCGATCGCCTGGATCGTCACCGAGATCACGTAGACCGCGATGGCTGTGGGGACCGACGCACCCAGTCCACCGAGGACCGCGACGAGCAGGATGGTGGTGGCGATCGAGAACACGATGTTCACGCCCGAATACCAGCGCACGCCGTTGCGTGCCATGACAATCGCCGTGGTGTACGTCACGTGGAGCGCGGGCGGCAGGGCGGCGAACGCGGCGAGGATCAGGATCGGGCTTGCGCCGGCGAGGGCGTCGCTTCCGGCGAGCGGGAGCACGATCGCGAGCCCGAGCAGGGCCACGAGCGACAGGCTGGCCGTCAGCAGGTAGGTCTGCCGGAGGATGCCGGCGCTCTGGCCCCGTGCCGCGTAGAACCCGAACGCCTGGGGAACGCCGAGCTGGAGGATGACGACGGCGGTGGCCGGCAGGAGGACGATCAGGTAGTACTCGCCCTTCGCAGCCGGGCCCAGCAGCCGGGCAAGCAGGATGCCGTTGACGATCCCGAACCCGGCGCTGAACACCTGCGTCAGGAACAGCACGACAACCCGGTCGGAGAACGAACCGGCCCGGTCTGCGGTCTGCATCAGGATTGCGGCCCTGTCACCTGTTCGGGGCTGTCCAGCAGCTCCGCGATGCCCGCCGAGAGCCGGACCGCCGGGCGCCAACCGAGCGACCGGAGCCGCGCCGAGGACAGCGCCGAGGCGGTGACGTCCCCGGGTCGCCGCGGTCCCGACACGCGAACCAGGCGTCGTCCGACGGCCGCTTCGATGATGTCGGCGAGGCGGGCGATCGATGTTCGCCGCCCGGACGCGACATTCCATGTGCCGTCCGGGGCGTCCGCCCGGCCCAGGCGCCACAGGGCGTCGACCACGTCGCGCACGTGGACGAAGTCGCGCGTCTGCGTGCCGTCGCCGTGGATCGTAAGCCGGCCATTCACCGCGGCACCGTTCACGAAGGCGGCAACGACGGCGCCCTCGAGGCCCACAACCTGCCGCGGACCGTAGACGTTTGATGGACGAGCGATCGCGGCCGACATGCCAGCCAGGCGCACGTGGCCCTCGGCCGCGAGCTTGTGGATGCCGTAGTAGGACGCGGGAGCCGGCGGCGTCCGCTCCGTGGCGGGCCGGAGCGTCTCGCCGTAGATTGCCCCGCCGGACGAGACGAACACCAGGCGCCGAGCCCCGGCGCGCCGGGCCGCGGTCGAGACGCGGTGTGTTCCCACGACGTTGACGGCCAGGTCGCGGAGCGGATCCCGGACGGACAGCACGACGCTCGCCTGGGCGGCGAGATGGAAGACCACCTCCGGTCTCCACGCGCGGAGCAGCGGCTCCAGGTCTGCGGCCGTGATGTCCACCGGCTCGAGCCGGGCCCGGGTCGCGACGTTGCGGGCATCACCGGCGGACAGGTCGTCGATGACGAGCACGTCCAGCCCTTCCGCGAGGAGCCGGTCGACCAGGTGGCTGCCGATGAAGCCGGCGCCGCCGGTGACCACGGCACGAGCCGGTCGGGCGCGCCCGGCGGTGTTCCCGTGCGTGACCTCCGCCGGCGTCATGCCGCCGACCGCTCGCCGGATCGCGGCGACGCCCCGCCAGCGGCACCCGGCCGGTCGCTGCCGCCGGCGGCTTCCCAGATGCCATGGCCGGCAATCCCGGGTGCGTCCGGCCACAGCATCCGCAACCACCCCTCGGTGATGAACAGGCGCCACAGGTGCTCGGTCGCGCGACCCCCGGACAGGCCGTCCACGATGACTCGCTCGATCTCGGCCGGCGCGACCCAGCCCCGCTGTGACAGCTGTCCGCCCCGGAGGAGGCCGACCACCTGGGCACGACCCGCTTCGAGCCACTCGCGCTGGGGAGCCTCGAACCCCATCTTGTCACGCCGGTCCCTCACGGCCTGCGGGAGGCGCCCGCCGATCGCGTGGCGGAGGATCGCCTTGGTGACGCCCCGATCCACCCGCAGCCGGTCGGGGAGCCGGACCGAGAGCTCGATCAGGCGCACATCGAGGAATGGGACGCGTGCCTCGATCCCGAATGCCATGCTGCTGCGATCCTCGTAGCGGAGCAGCGTCGGCAGTCCCGCGACCGAGAGTGCGTGCCACAGGCGCTGCGCCAGGAACGTGCCGGGCGGCGATGCGGCCTCCTCCGCCACGGACTCCCGGGCAAGGACGCTCTCGCAGCGGATGCCGAACCGACCGCCGGTGGCTCCCCGGATCGTCTCGATCGTCCCGCGCGGCAGGGCGGCGTGCAGCGCGGCCCACATGGCGGAGCCCGGGGTCCCCGATCCGCGACGGACCTGCGCCCTGAGCTCACGCGCGGACGCCAGGGGATGTCCCGAGAGGAGCAGCCCAGCCGTTCGTACGCCGAGATACAGGTCGTACCCACCGAGCAGCTCGTCGGCGCCCTGCCCGTCCAGGAGCACCTTGACCCCCTCCTGGTGGGCCGCGGCCATCACCGCGAACTGCGCGTCGACCGAGCTCGACTGGTATGGCTCGCCCTGTGCGCGCAGGACGGGCAGGACACGCTCCAGCAGCGGGGATCCCGCCGGCGTCGTGTGGACCAGGCGCAGGCCTGCGCGGCGCGCCACAAGCTCCGCGTAGGCGGACTCGTCGATGCCGTGCGTCGGAAAGCGGGCATGGAAGCCGAGACGGGGCAGCTGCGTGTGGCCACGGGCGCGCGCGTCGGCCTGCAGCTCCGCGATGGTGGTCACGATCGATGAGGAGTCGAGGCCGCCTGACAGGCAGGTGCCGATGGCGACATCGCTTCGCAGCCGGAGCCGCACCGACAAATCGAAGGTCTCGCGGAATTCCTCGATCAGTGCGTCGTCAAGCATCCGATCCGTGCCGCGGACCGCCGGCCGGCCGTCGTCCGCCAGCGGCGGTGCCGACCAGAAGCGGCGAACCTGCTCGGCCCCATCCTCGACGACGAGGAGGTGCGCCGCCGGCAACGCCGTGACGCCCGCGAGGAACGTGGCGCTGGAGTGGTCGGTCCAGCCCCGCGACAGGAAGTCGTGCACCGCGCCGGGATGCGGCTGGGGCGTCCACGGGTCACCCGGCTCCAGCGGCCCGGCAGCCACGAAGGCCATCGGCTCGCTCGCGAACGCGAGCGTGTGGGGGGTCCGGCGAAGGTACAGCGGCTTGACACCCATCCGGTCGCGGGCAACGAGCAATCGCCGGCGATCGTCGTCCCACAGCGCGAACGCAAACATCCCGTTGAACCGCTGCACCGCATCGGGCCCCCACACGCGGTAAGCGGCGAGGATGACCTCCGTATCCGTGCCGGTGACGATGGCCTCGCCTCGATCGCGGAGCTCGTCGGCGAGCTCGAGGAAGTTATAGATCTCGCCGTTGTGCACCAGCAGCGTCCCGCCCCGGTGCATGGGCTGCGCACCGGCCTCCGTCGGATCGAGGATGCTCAGCCGGCGGTGGCCCAACCCGATCTGCCCCGAGACGTGGATCCCGGAGCCGTCGGGACCCCGGTGGGCGAGGGCGTCGACCATGGCCTCGAGCGGGTGGTGTTGGACCGGTCCCCCGTCGAGTCGGAGGATTCCGGCTATGCCGCACATGGGCGGGTTCGGCTCGCAGGGCGGTGACTCACGCCGGAGACCATACATGCGACCGCGGGTCGGAGTGTGCGCAACGGGATCACCGCCCGGAGGCCGCGGTGCGGACCTCGGCGATCCGTGCGTACGCCTCGACCAGTGCCCGAGCCTCCGCCTCCCAGTTCCAGCGTTCACGGGCAGCCGTGGCGCACCGACGCCGGAGACCGGCGCGCGCCGGTGGATCAAGATCGATGATCGAGCGAATCGCCCGACCCAGCGCCGCAGGGTCCGTCGGATCACACACGGCACCCAGTGGCCCGTCGGGGTCTTCCAGGATGATCCGCCGCCGCTCCGGGAAGTCCGAGGACACCACGGGCAGCCCGGCGGCGATGGACTCGAACAGCTTGTTCGGCGTGGACAGCCGGTCATTCAGGTTGCGGGGCTCGTTGGGCATCACCCCCACGTCTGCGGACGCCACCCAGGGCATGAGGTCCGATGGGGGGACCGCGTCCAGCAGGTGGAGACGCCCGCCGAACGGTGGCCGCGAGGCCAGCTGCTGCAGCCGGTCGCGCTCCGGCCCGAATCCCAGCAGGGCCAGGTGCGCCCCCTCCAGGCCCGGCTCCCGCATCGCCTCCACCAGGACGTCGAGGCCTCGGCCGGCGTCGAGGAGCCCGTGGTAGAGGACGACCGGATCGACCGGCGCGAGATCCAGCGCCGTCCGGATCAGCGTCGGAGGCGGCTCGGGAGGCGTCCACGCTGGAGCGCAGTTGTGCACCACGACGACCGACCGCGGCTGGAAGTGGCGACGCTCGTAGTCGGCCAATCCCTCGTTGACGGTGATGACGGCGGCGGCATCCCGGACCAGCCGTTCCTCGTACCGGCGGAGCAGGCTCCGCAACGGGCCAGGGAGGCGCGCACCGGTGTCCGTCTCGAGGTGCAGGTCGTGAAGGTCATACACAAGGACGGAGTTCCTGGGCCTCGCCAGGCTCGCACCGAGGAGGCCCGTGATGTCGTGGGCATGCCAAACGTCGAACGCTGACGCGGTCCGTCCGATCGACCGCCCCCAGCGGACGATGTTCCGGACGTACGTCACCAGCCATGCGGCGCGCGTGGCGTACCGCCCCAGCCCGCCGCGATCGAGGAACGGGCTCGGCGTGTGGGGCAGCCCGCGTCGGCCACCGACCGTTACGACCTCGATCGCGACCCTCGGGTCCAGCATCGTGGCCGTGGCCTGCGAGCCAGCGAGGCAGAAGATGGTGACGGAGTGGCCGGCCGCCACGAGGGAGTTCGCCTCGCGCTGGACGCGACTGTCGAACGTGAGGTCGCCGTACAGGACCATCGCGATGCGAAGGGCATGGATCGTCACGGTGCCGCCCCGGGTAGCCGCGACCGCCTCGCCGATCCGGATCCGCGCCGGCCACCCTCGGCCGACCGGTAGTGCTCGACGAGCTGCCGCGCGTTGGCATCCACGTCGTACGCCGAGCGGACATGGTCCCGCAGTCGTGCGCCGGCGTGCTCCGCGTCATCGCGGTGGTCGCGGAACGATTGCAGCGCGGCCGCGATGGCGGGGGCCGTGACGTCCGGCAGGCACGTGCCCCGGCCGGCGCCGAGGAGCTCGGGGATCCCGCCGACGGAGCTCGCGATCACCGGCAGCCCGATCGACCCCGCCTCGACGACCACCGTCGGCAGCCCCTCACCGTGTGACGGCAGTACGAGCACGTCTGCGGCCGACATGTGGCGGATGACATCAGCGTGGGACTGCGCACCGCGATAGACCAGGCGTCCCGCCGCCCGGGGATCGTCCGATCCGTACCCGCGCTCCGGCCCGTCCCCGACGAACACCCCGGTGAACGGTTCGCCGATCTCGAGGATCGCGGCGGCCAGCTCGCGGACGCCCTTCTCCACGAGCAGGTAGCCGACGAACAGGACGATCAGCTGGTCCTCGGGCAGCCCGAGCCGACGCCGTGCCTCGAGGCGAGGAAGCGCGACCTGGTCGATCCAATCGTGATCGCACCCGACCGGCAGCGGGACGGCCTCGACGCCCGTCACGGCCCGGACGCGCTCCGCGAGCGCACGGCTGACGGCGAACACCTGCTGCGCCTGGGACGCGGCGGCGCGCAGGTCGTCCAGCCGCTCGGGATGGTCATCAGGCCACGTATTCATGTCGTCGCCATGGAAGGTCAGGAAGAACGGAAGGTCCGCTCGACGCGCGAGGCGCCAGGCCGCGAGGCCGGTCACCGCATAGTGGCCGTGGATGGCCGTTGCATGGCTCCACAGCCGCCGTGACCTCCAGGTGGCGCCGGCAATGAGCTGATCGGGTCGGGCCCAGCTCGGCTCGCCCGGGATGTTGAGGTAGCGCGGCCGGAGGACGACCACGCTGCCATCGTGCATCACCCGGGGCGCGCTCGCATATTGCCGCCATCGCGTCCTGAAGCGTGCGAGCGGCCATGGTGCCGCCGGCGTCGGCGCGGCGACCACGACCGGGACGTCCAGCCGAGTGACCGCCTGCGCCTGGGTCTGGAAGAAGATGCCGCCCACCGGATCGCCCGGCCACGGGTAGCCGCTGGTGAGCCAGACCACCTCGGTCATGGGCCGCCTCGCCGTCGCCCGCGCCACGCGCGGGCAAACAGGTCACGGAACCTCCACGCTCCGACCAGCATGCCGGTCCCATAGGCGACGTGAAGCACCGGATATGTGATTGCCAGCAGGGCGGCCGACCCGCGCTTCTCCGGGTCCCGATACCGCATGGCTGCGGCAGTGACCGCGGCGCCGTACACCGCGACCTCCAGGCCCGCGACGGTCCGGGCGCGCGACGACACGATCCCCAGGATGGCGGCGGCACCGGTGGTCGTCACCAGTGCGACCGGAGCAAGGTGGCGCGCACGGGACTGCCGGGGATGGGCCTGGAGGACCCGGACCTTCCAGTACCCGTAGGCGAAGTACTGGCTCCACAGGGCTCGAAAGCTGGCCCGGTTCCGGTACTCGCTCCGGATTGCCGGGTCGCAGACGATCCGGCCGCCCCCATCGAGCAGCCGGTAGCTGAGCTCGTCATCCTGGTTGCGGACGAACGCCTCGTCGAACGGGAAGCGCTGCCACGTCGCCCGATGGGCGACGCCCATGAACACGGTGTCAACCTCGGCAGGCTCGGTGAGATAGTGGTGACGGGCCCCGCCGACGCCGAACGGCGTGCTGGTGGCGAGAGCGATCGCGGACCCGACCGACCCCTCCGCAAGTGCCCGTACCGGCCCGCCGACCATGTCCGCCCCGGTGCGGTCGAGGGCCTCGACAGCGCGTCGCACGTATTCCGGCCCCAGCTCCGCGTGCCCGCTGACGATCCCGACGATCTCGCCCGAGGCGGCCCGGATGCCGGCGTTCCATGCGGCGGCCTGGATCCGGCGAGGGTTGGTGGCGACCGTCCATCCGCGGCGGCCGGCTGCGGAGGCGCGGGCGGTTGCCAGCGATTCGTCCGTCGACTCCCCGTCGTACACGAGCACTTCGAGGCGATCCGCCGGGTAGTCCTGAGCGGCGATGGAGGCTAGGCATCGCTCGATGCCGCGCCCTTCGTTGCGCATTGCGACCACGAGCGTCACGGTGCGCGGGGCGCGATCTGTCGTCACGGCGTCATCGACCCCGATCACCGCGTCGAACCCATGTCGTGCCCGCTCCGCGACGCCCGGGTGACCGCGGACGGCCGGTCACGAGACACGGCGCGTGACTCGGGCTTGCCCGAGGCGATCAGTTGCGCCCCGCCACAGGTGCGGCGGAGCCCGGCGGCGTCGGGTCTCTACCGGGTACGTTTGCGTCCTGGGCCTGGTCACCGTACTCGTGCTCCGAGTCGTAGTACTCACCGTAGCCGAGGTTGGACTGCGCCGACACGCGGTTGAGCACCGCGCCGATGGTGTTTGCGCCGGCCCTGGCCAGCGTCTCCATCGAGATCCGGACGCCTCGCCGCCGGCTCTGCCCGGCATCGATGACGAACAGCGTGCCCTCGACGAACGAGCTGAGCACCGCAGCGTCCGTGACGGCCTGGAGCGGCGGGCTGTCGAAGATGATGAGGTCCGCCCCCTGGTGCAGGACCCCGAGGACCGCCTGCATCCGCTGCGAGCCCAGCAGCTCGGCGGGGTTGGGTGGCAGGGGGCCGGTCGCCAGGATCCGGAGATTCTCCTGCTCGGTCTCGTGGGCGACCTGATCGAGTCGCACCGTGTCGTCGCGCAGCATGGTCGTGAGGCCCTGGACGTTGGGCAGCGCGAACATGGCGTGTACGCCGGGTTTGCGCAGGTCGGCGTCGACGAGGAGCACCCTGCGGCCGGCCTGGGCGAAGATGACCGCCAGGTTCGACGCCGTCACGGTCTTGCCCTCACGTGGTGTGGTGCTGGTGACCAGCAGCGACCGCAGCGGCGCGTCGACAGAGGCGAACTCGATGTTGGCGCGCAGCGTTCGGTAGGCCTCTGCAGCGTTCGACCGCGGGTAGAGCAGGCCGACCAGCTGGTAGATCTCGCGCCGGCCGCGGCTCCCGCGGATCGGCGGGATCGCGCCCAGCGTGCTGAGGTGGGTGACCTCCTCGACGGCCTCCCGGTCCTTCATCGAATCGTCGAGCTGATCCACGAGGAACGCGATCCCGGCGACGACGAGGAGGCCGAGGGCCGCGGCGAGGAACGTGTTCAGCAGCGTCCGCGGGGCAACGGCGGACGTCGACGGGGCGGCAGTCTCCACGACGGTCAGCAGGTTGGTGGCGCTGCCCGACGAGAACGTGAGCAACGTCGCATACGTCGACCGCAGGCTGGCAAGCCGGCCCTCGAGCAGCTGCAGCTCCGACTCCTGCTGCGCCGTCCGCTCAGTGAGCGCGATGAGGGCGTCAGCCTGCGTCTGGGTCGTCTCGATCAGGCGCTGCGTCGCGGCAAGGTCCTCGTCGATCGACTTCTGGAACTCGGCTTCGCGGCCCTGGATCGTCGGAGAAGCGTCGATGAGCTGCTGCGCCACCGCGTTGGCTACAGCCGCGGCCCGGTCCGGGTCCGTGTCCTGGGCCGTGATGTACAGGAGTGTGCTGTCCCGTGGCGCGTCAACCTGGATCCGGCCCGCCAGCTCCGCGGGCGTGGTCCGCAGGTTGAGCTGCTTGATCACTGCCTGGAGGTTGTCTCGGGTCTTGGCCACGGTGGCGTACGTCGCCGACAGGTTCTGCGCAACGAGCAGCTGGGTGTAGTCGGGGTTCGCGGCCGACAGGGCCTGGCCGACGATCATCGTGGCCTTCGACTCGTAGACCTTCTGCTGGAGGCTGCTCACCACGAATGCGGTGGCACCGGCCAGCAGCGCGGCCACGACCATCAGCGGGAGCCAGGACCGCACGAGCACGATCAGGCGACGAAGGTCCAAGGGGCTCCACTCTCTCTGGCTGGATCCACGGCGATCCGAACAACCGTGTGAACGACGAACGGATCATCAGCCACCTGATCCGGGACCGTCAACTGAACCGGACCGCCCGCGAGCGCGTCAGGAGAGGATCGTTCGAACGGTCCGCACCAGGATCTTCAGGTCGAGCAGGGTCGTCCGATGGTCGAGGTACTCCGCATCCAGTCGCAGCTTCGCCGGCAGGATCTCCTCGCGGTAGCGGCGCTCAGCGTCCGGACCCAGGAGACTCTCGGCCTCGTCGTGGAACTGGAGCTGGGCGAGGCCCGTGATCCCTGGCCGGGCCGAGAATACGTGCCGGTGCAGCGGATCGGACAGGTCCACGTAGGCCGGATCCTCCGGGCGCGGCCCAACGAGGGACAGGTCCCCGCGGAGCACACCGATCAGCTGGGGCAGCTCGTCGATCCGGAAGCGGCGGATGACGCGTCCCAGCCGCGTGACACGAGGGTCGCGGGCCAGCGTCACACGTGAGCCCGCCGAACCAGCGGCCATCGTCCGCACCTTGAGGACCGTGATGGTCCGCGTGCCTTCGCCGACCCGGATCGCGCGGTAGAAGAAGGGCCCCCGATCGCCCGAGAGCCGAATTGCGACAGCGACGGCGAGCAGGATGGGCGCGGCGATGACCAGGGCGATCGAGCCAAGGACGAGGTCGAGGGCCCGTTTCGTGGTCACTCCTGCGTCTCGGGATCCAGGGTTAGCCGGCGTGCGATGGCACGGCGCCGATCGGCGCGGAGCCGACTGCCTCTGCCAGGATGAGGGCGATCCGCTCACCCGCGCGACCGTCCCACAGCGGCGGCCGCTGCCGGGGTGAGGTCCACGAGCCCGACAGGATGCCGGATGCCGCGGCCACGACCTCCTCGGGCTTCACCAGCCGGTTCGTGCCGTGGGTGATGGTGACCGGCCGCTCGGTATTGGGTCGGACGGTCAGGCATGGAATCCCGAGCACGGTCGTCTCCTCCTGAACGCCACCCGAATCCGTCACCACCATCGTCGAGCCGGAGACGAGCGACATGAATGCCACGTAGCCGAGGGGCTCGGTGGTGATCAGGCCCGCGTGGGCTCGCAGGCCCGCCTCCTCGAGCGAGGCACGACCACGTGGGTGGAGCGGCAGCACGACCGGGAGCAGCTCGGACACTTCGTTCAGCATCGTTGTGATCCGCCTTGCCGCCGACGGGTCATCGACGTTGGACGGGCGATGGATCGTCGCCACCGCGTACTCCCCCGCGATGCCGAACCGGCGGCGAGCGGTAGTCCCGTCGAACCGATCGACCTGGCGGAGCAGCGTGTCGATCATCGGGTTGCCCACGAAGTGCACCGGGTGGCCGGCAATCCCCTCGGCAGCGAGGTTCTCCATGCCCTCGGGCGCCGTCACGAACAGCAGCTGGCTCAGATGGTCCGTCGCGATCCGGTTGATCTCCTCGGGCATGGTGCGGTCAAAGCTGCGCAGCCCGGCTTCCACGTGCGCGAGCGGTATCCTCGCCTTGGCCGTGACCAGCGCGGTCGCCAGGGTCGAGTTGATGTCCCCGTAGACCACGATGAGCGCGGGCTCGAGGCCGGGCAGCGCCTTCTCGAAGGCAACCATGACCGCCGCCGTCTGCGACGCGTGGGAACCCGAGCCAACGCCGAGGTTCACGTCCGGCTGCCCCAGGCCCAGGTCGGCGAAGAAGACGTCGGACAACGCGGCGTCGTAGTGCTGCCCGGTGTGCACGAGCCTCTGGGGGCACCCGGCAACCGCAAGCGCATCGATGACCGGTGCTGCCTTCATGAAGTTGGGCCTCGCGCCCACGATGTGGACGATGTTCTCGCCTGGCAACAAGGCCTCCTGAGCGCTGGCGTTCGCTGTCCCCATGGCAGCACCTGGCCACCCATGGTAGGCGCCGGGGTCGGGTCCACGCGCTCGCCGTCGATTTCACCAGCGAGGGCCGCGGTCGACAGTAGCGCGGTGACAAACGCGGCCTCGTTGCCCAGACGCACCACATGTGTGCCGATCCACCTGTGGGAAGGCCCGATAGTACTAGGCATGATGGTCCGATTGGCCTAATGTGGGCATGGACTGAAGACAGCGTCGGCGAGCCCGTGACAAGGCGGCGTGCGCCGGCGTCCGATCTGTGTCCTGGCTTGAGGGAGCCACGTTGTCGGGCCGACAGTTCGGCCCGGCGGGTCATGTTCAGATTGGGCGCCGCGGGCCCAGAGGGATTCTATTGTCTGTTCGCCGCTCCGTGTGGTCATCGCTCCCCGTCGCCCGCGACGTCGGCGGATGGATGGATTCGAGCTTCGCCCGGGGCCTCCGTGCGTCGGCCGTCAAGATTGCGTTTCATTTCGGCCGCGGCCTTCGCGGACGCCACCTCCTGGTCATTGACCTCGCCGGGATCGTGGTCGCCGCGTATCTCGCCCTTGCCTTCCGGCTCGACCGCGTCAGCGCTCCCCTGCTGGTCCCCGCGTTTCCTCTGGTGGTGGGGCTTCTGCTCGCCGTGCGTACGTCGATCAACGTCTGGCTCGGCATGTACAGCCGCCGGTGGCGGTTTGCGAGCGTGCCCGAGCTCGAGCGAATCGTCCGCGCCGCCACCCTCGGATCGCTGGCCACAATCGGGATCTTCTACGGCTTCTCGCTGGCCGGGGACGGATCCTGGACCGTGGGTTTCCCGCGCTCGTTCTGGCCGATCGAGCTGCTGCTCAGCATCGCCATCCTGGGCGGCGTGCGGTTCAGCATCCGGGCGGCCGCCGAAGGCATCCCTTCATCCACGCGGGGGGCGGCGCCCCGGCCGCAGGCAACGCTGCTCTACGGTGCCGGCAATGCCGGCGTGCTGATGGCCCGCTCCGCCGAACGCCACCCAGGCTCCGGCGTCAACCCCGTCGGCTTCCTGGATGACGATCCCTCTCTCACCGGCGTCATCATCCAGGGCCTGAAGGTGTACGGAGGGCTCGAGGGGCTGGAGCGGGCGATCACCGAGACCGGTGCCAAGTCGCTCCTCATCACGATGCCGAGTGCCACCGGAGCGACCGTGCGCCGGATTGTCGAGTCGGCCATGGCCATTGGCCTCGAGGTCCGGACGGTGCCGTCGATCACGGACCTCCTGGACGGCAGCGTCGCCGCCGATCGGGTCCGGCAGGTACGCGTGGAGGACCTGCTGCGGCGACCGATGGTGACGGAGCGTGCGCCCGGCGTCGAGGAGATCATCCGCGACCGAACGATCCTGATCACCGGTGGCGGAGGCTCGATCGGCTCGGAGCTCGCGCGACAGGTGTACGCCATCGGGCCGCGCCGGCTCGTGCTCGTGGACCGCGCCGAGAGCCCTCTGTACATGATCCAGCGAGAGCTCGAGACACGGCGAAGCCGCGGTCACGGAAGCGGCGAGGTTCGCGCTCACCTTGCGAACGTCGCCAGCAGGATCGCCATGGACAGGATGATCGCCGCCGAAGCCCCCGACGTGATCTTCCACGCCGCGGCGTACAAGCATGTGCCGATGATGGAGGAGCATCCTTCGGATGCCGTCCACGTCAACATGGGCGGGACGCGGGTGCTCCTGGACGCCGCCGCGGCCGCCGGTGTTGGCCGGTTCGTGTTCGTGTCGACCGACAAGGCCGTCCGCCCGTCGAGCGTGATGGGCGCGAGCAAGCGAGTGGGGGAGATGCTCGTCGCGGACGCAGCTCGCAGGACGGGCCGACCATACGTGTCCGTGCGGTTCGGGAACGTGCTCGGCTCGACGGGCAGCGTCGTGCCGATCTTCCAGGAGCAGCTCGAGAACGGCGAGCCCCTGACGATCACGCACCCGGAGATGACCCGGTTCTTCATGACCATCCCCGAGGCGGCGTGGCTGATCCTGGATGCCTCCGCGCTCGGGCGCGATGGCGACCTGTTCGTCCTCGACATGGGCGAGCCGGTCCGGGTGCTCGACCTCGCCCGCGATCTCGTGCGCCTCGCGGGGCGAGACCCGGACAGTCAGCCGATGCAGGTGACGGGCCTGCGCCCAGGTGAGAAGCTCCACGAGGAGCTCTTCTACGATGCCGAGGACGTCGAGCCCACGGCGAGCACCAAGGTCCTGCGCACAACCTCGACGCCGGCGCCACCGAGCGTCCGCGAGGATGTCCAGCAGCTGTTGACGCTTGCGACCGGTGGCGACGAGTCATACCTGAGGGCGGCCCTGCTCGACTACGTGCGGACCCACGACGCGCGGGCGCAACGACAGGACGAGCCTGTGGATATACGACAGATGCGCCCTCGTCCTATCGTGGACTCCGCCATGACCGAGCTCGCAGGGGCATCGAACGCCGCCACCGGGTGAAAGATCCCGATCCCCGCCCGTACCTTCCGTTCGCGCGCCCGTCGATAACGGGCCGCGAGAAGCAGGCCGTCCTCGATGTGCTCGACTCCGGCTGGCTGACCACGGGACTCCAGGCGAAGCGGTTCGAGGAGCATTTTGCGACGGCCGTGGGGAGTCGTCACGCGATCGCCCTGAACTCCGCGACGGCCGCTCTCCACCTCGCGCTCGAAGCGCTGGGCGTGGGACCGGGCGACGAGGTGATCGTTCCCACGTGGACGTTCGCCTCGAGCGCGGAGGTGGTCGTCTATCGGGGTGCGCGGCCGGTGCTCGTTGACGTCGACCGGCGCACGCTCAACGTCAAGCCCGAGGCTGTCCTGGCTGCGGTGACATCGCGGACTCGGGCCGTGGTTGCCGTCCACTTCGCGGGGCTGCCGGTCGAGATCGAGCGGCTGGTCACGTCGCTCGAGCCCCGCGGCATCGCCGTCGTCGAGGATTCGGCGCACGCGTTTCCCAGCCGTGTCGGCGGCCCCGATGGCCGCCATGTCGGGACGTTCGGTCGCGCCGGCGCGTTCTCGTTCTATGCCACCAAGACCATCACGACCGGCGAGGGCGGCATGCTGGTCACCGATGACGACGCGATCGCGGGGCGGGCGCAGGTCATGTCGCTTCACGGGATCAGCCGTGATGCGTGGAAGCGGTACTCGGCCGGGGGATCCTGGTACTACGAGATCGAGGACGCCGGCTACAAGTACAACATGACCGACATCGCGGCGGCCCTGGGGCTCGTGCAGCTCGAGCGGGCCGGCGAACTTCTCGCGGCACGACGATCGATCGCCAGGGCATATACGAAGGGATTCAGCTCTTCCGCGGCCGCCGACCTGATCGAGCTGCCCGAGGACGCTGACGACGGCTCCCACGCATGGCACCTCTATGTCGTCCGCCTGGAGCTCGGACGTTTGGCGATCGACCGGTCGGCCGTGATGTCCGTGCTGCAGGACGAGGGGATCGGCGCCAGCGTCCACTTCATCCCGCTGCACCTCCACCCGTACTACCGGCGACACCTGGGCGCGAGCCCAGCCGATCACCCGATCGCCACCGCCGAGTACGAGCGCGTCATCTCGTTGCCGATCTGGCCGGGGATGTCCGACGACGACGTGCGGCGAGTGGTGAATACGCTCGCCGCAACCCTCGACGGCGCTCGCAGGCGGTGATCACAGGAGCAGACACGGTGCACCTCGAGGACTACGCCGGTTTCCTGCCCGGGGTCGTCGTCGCGTTCGTGCTTGCCGCGCTCCTCAGCGGGCCCGTCCGGCAGCACCTGCGCATCGAACGCGTTCCTGCCTTCCTGCTTCTCGTGGCGCTGGGTGTGATCCTGGCCGCAACCGTGACGCCGAGCCGCGAAGCCGTCCTCTACGGGGCGGTCGGATCCGGCACGTGCGACCTGTCCACATTCGGGTTCGCCCCGCTGTCCACATACGTCAACCTGAACGACACGTCACTCAACGTGGCCCTGTTCGTCCCGCTTGGTCTGCTCGTCGGGCTGCTGCCGCGGTCACCCTATCGGCTGGCCGTCTTTGTGACAGCGGCGAGCCTGCCCATTGCCATCGAAGGGACGCAGCTCGTCGTCACCTCGCTCGGCCGAGGGTGCGAGTCCGGGGACGTGTTCAACAACCTCACCGGGCTGCTGGTCGGTGCCATTGCGGCCGGCGTCCTGAACGTGGCTCGGTGGGCGATCCGTCACTCCTGAGCTGCGGCGACCTCAGCTGATCGAGTCGCCCGGCGCCCAGCCGTGAACCATGGCATCGAGCCCGCGCGCCCGAACCGCGGCCTCGAGCTCCGCGGGGGTCCCGGCGAGGAGCGGGAACGTGCCCCAGTGGATGGGCAGCACGTGCTTCACGTCCAGCAGCTCCACCGCCAGCGCAGCCGCGCGCGGGTCCATGGTGAAGTGGCCGCCGATCGGGAGCATGGCGAGGTCCGGCGCGTACAGGTCGCGGATGAGCGCCATGTCCCCGAACACGGCCGTGTCTCCGGCGTGGTAGATCCGGAAGCCGTTCTCCATCTCGACGATGAAGCCGGCGGGCTCGCCGAGGTACAGCGGGACGCCGCCGTCCGGGTTCCAGTCGCCCGCGGAGTGCTCGGCGGGGACCATCGAGACCTTGAGCCCGGCGGCCTCGAGCGTTCCGCCCTTGTTCATCCCGGTCACCTGGTCGCCGCCGCCGGGCAGCTGTCGCGCCAGCCACAGGCTCATCTCGTGGATGCACGGCCAGGCCGGTCGCAGCCGGCTCGCGATCGCCACCGCGTCGCCCATGTGGTCGCCGTGGCCGTGGGTCACCAGCAGCAGGTCGCAGGCGGTCACGGCATCGGCCGGCTTTGGGCTCATGGGGTTGCCGAACCAGGGATCGAACAGGATCGTCCTGCCGCCCGGTGAGCGCACCTCCACGCACGCGTGGCCGTACCAGGTGAACGTGGTGTCGCGACCGATCGACATCGGAGACCTCCTGCTGCCCGGCATGCTGCGGATCGGGACGTTGATCCCATTATCCGCCCGGGCGATCGGGCGTTTGCGACTTACACTCGTGCCGTGCCCGCCGAGCAGATCGCCTCCAACCTCGCGCTGATCAACTGGACGGTCCTGACCGGCCTGGCGGTCGGCTCGTTCGCCGTGGTCGTGCTCGCGCGCATGGCCACCGCGGCCACGCGCGGGTACCTTGGGTTCACCGCCTTCTGCGCCGCGGGATTCGGGATCCTGGCCTGGCTCTCCGACACGGGGTTGCCCCCGATCGCATCCGGCTCCCCCGTGACCGTCGACGCCGCGTTCGACCTCCCGCGCCGGGTCGCCCTGGTGCTGTTCATCGTGCTCTCCATCGTCACCACGCTCGCGATCGCCCGCCGCCAGCGGGCGGTCCTGCCCGGCCTGGCCGGCCTCGCTGCGGGGGTGGCCACGCTCGTGCTCGGCGCGCTGACCTGGGGCGGGGACCTGGCGGGAGCGATCCCGCTCGCGATCCAATTGCTGGTCCTGGCGATGGCGACGGGCGGCGTGTTCGCCGCGATGATCCTGGGTCACTGGTACCTGGTGACGCCCAAGCTGCCGGAAGCCCCGCTGGTGCTGATCTCGCGCCGCCTGCTGTGGATCGTGGGCCTCCAGGTGCTGCTGTTCGTGGGCTGGGTCGGGTTCGGCGCCGGGCCGGGGGCGGGCGGTGCGGCGGGCGGCGCGGGGCCGTTCGGCGCGCTTGGTGGGCCGTGGGCGCTGTTCGTCTGGCTGCGCCTGATCATCGGCTTGATCTTCCCGCTGGTGGTGTCCTGGGCGGCGGTCCAGACGGCGCGGTCGCGCTCGATGGAATCGGCGACCGGGCTGCTGTACATCAACGTCGGCGCGATCGCGTCGGGGACGATCCTTGCCGCGGGCCTGTACTTCGGCGCAGGGCTGCTGGTGTGACCGGGCCGATTGCCGGCATGACCGCGGGGCCGTTGGCATGACCGCGAGGCCGTTGGCATGACCGCGCTGCCGCCGCTGCGGATCCGGGTCCGGCTGTTCGCGATGCAGCGCGAGACGGCCGGGATGCGCGAGCTCCGTCTCGAGGTCCCGGTGGGCTCGACGATCGACGACGCATGGTCTGCGGTCGTCGAGGTGGTGCCCGCGCTGGCCCCCGGCAGGGCGTCGCTGCGGTTCGCCCTCAACGGCAGCTACGAAGATCCGAGCGCCGCGCTCGCCGACGGCGACGAGATCGCGTGCATCCCGCCGGTCTCCGGCGGATCCGGCGACGATCCGCCGCCCGACGATGCATCGCCGGCGGACGAGGCTCCGCGGGCCCGGATCCTGGAGATCCACGACGAGCCGTTTGCACCCGACCTCGCGACCGCACTTTCGGACCGGCTGGCGACACCCGCCGACGGCGGCATCGTGACGTTCACCGGTCGCACGCGGGTCACACCCGGGACGCCGGCGCCGGGACAGGAGGCCGAGGCGGCCCGACACGCGGGGCGGGTGGTCGAGGCACTCGAATACGAGGCGTTCGAGCCGATGGCGGTCTCGGTGCTGGGCCAGATCGCGGACGAGATCGAGGCTCGATGGGGCGTCCGGCGGCTGGCGATCGTTCACCGGACGGGGCAGGTCCCCCTGGGCGAGCCGTCGATTCTGGTGGTCGCCGCCGCGCCGCACCGGGATGCGGCGTTTGCGGCCGCACGATATGCGATCGACGAGACGAAGGCCCGGGCGCCGATCTGGAAGGCCGAGCGTTTCGAGGATGGCCACGTGTGGATCGGCCACCCGGCGCGAACCGCGGCGACGGACAGCGAGCCGGCGACCACCGACCGCGGGTAGCCGCGGCCCCCGGCCGCGCGTGGGCGCGCCCGGCCCCCATACTTCGCATATGGACGTGCTGGGAGCCACCGGGGATCTCGAGGCGCTGCAGGATCGCGCAACGGCCCTCGCATCCGCGTGGGGCGCGGCGGCCGCCACGTCGACCACCATCGGTCAGCAGCGCGCCGTCCTCCGCCTGTTCGGCGTGGCGGGGATCGATCGCGCCGGCCGGCCGCTGGCGCCGGAGGTCGTGGACCGATACGTGTCCGCGGACCCATCGCGACTCGCCGGCGGGATCGCGCTGCCGTTCGCGATGGCCATGGCCGAGTACGACCTCGGACCGTTCGAGCTCGCCGTCGAGGTGGCAGCGGGGAACGTCGACCTCGGGCTCGAGGCGGAGCTGCTCGCGGAGCCCGATCGCCGGGCGGTCGCGATCGCGGATGCGACCCGGCTCGCCCACGCCGCGCTCGAGCGCATCGACGCCAATCGCGTCGCTCGGCGCGAGCTGCTGACACTGCTCGGGGACCCGCCTCGACCATGGATCGGCACGGCGCTGCTCGAGCCCGCGATCATCGACGCGCTCGAAGAGGCGGGCGCAGCGATCGATGTCGGGCTGGAGCTGCTGCGCGTCGACGTGCCCCCCAACCGCGAGCTCTCCGACCGGGGCACGCGGCTGGGTGCGCAGGTCGAGCCGTGGCGCGCCGGTCCAGCCTCGCGGGGCGGCCTGTCCGCCTTCGATCCGGTCGGGCTCCCGACCCCCACCGGGTCGCAGCGCGCGCTCGCCGTGCTGCGCCGGTTCGCCGATGAGGCCGGCGCGCGCCGGCGCGGCTACGTCCGGCTGGTCACCGACGCGCCCGCGCTCGCTGCCCCCGACCAGGCGGTCGTCGCCGCGTTCGAACGGATCGACATCGTGGTCGCGGATCCGATGCGCGAGATCGTGACCGGCCGGGTGGACCCGGACCGCGCGATCGCGGACCACGTGTTCGCGCATCGCCTGCTGGCCCGCGCCGGTACGCGCGTGCTGATCCCGGCCGGTCCGTTGGTCGTGGCACCGGACCTCGCCACCGGCGTGCCGTCGGACGCCGCGACGCGCTCCGGGCGTGCGCTCGCGCTCCAGCTCGTCGCCATCGCCCTTGCCCGCCGCGACGGGGTGCCCGCCGCGCTGATCTCGGTGGGCGCGCTGCCCGACTGGATCGTGGACGAGCCCGAGGCGCCTGCCCGGGCCGCCGCCGAGCTCGCGCTTCGCCGCGTGCTGCTGCCCGAGCACGCACTGGCGCTCGTCGAACCCGCGCTGCGAGGACGAGACCTCGGTCACCTGGCACGCGATCGTCGCCGCCCTGCTGCCCGACGCGGGCGAGGTCGAGGTGATCCTCTGCCGCCCGGGCCCATCGCTCGCCGACGGCGCACGCATGACGCGTGCCGCCGCCACGGTGGCGCGGAGCCTTGGTCGTTCGCGGGCGCTGCCCGTCCTGGCCGGCGTGTCCGTCGAGCACGCGACGGCCGTCGTCCGCGCCGCGGCTGCGACGCTGGCCGCGCTTGAGGACAGCGGCTGGCGCTCGATCGTGGACCAGCCGCTGGGCATCGACGGGGCCCGGCTGGCCGGGGACGCAGCCGTCGAACGCACGGAGCCGTTCGATCCGCTGGCCGTTCTCGAGCGGGGTGCGTCCGGCCAGCAGTGAGGGCAGTCGGGCGGATCGCATTCCCCGGCGTCGCCCCGCGTCCCCGGCGCCCCGGCTAGAGGCGGGTCAGCCCGTCCGGCTCGTCGTCGGCGACCAGGCGCTCGCAGGTCGGGCAGTGCCAGCGAGCCTCGAGTGGCGTGCCGCACACCTCGTGGCGCAGCGGCTCCCCGATCCCGCCACGGCGGACGCCCCAGTCGGCCAGGAGGTGGAGCGCCCCGGCCAGCTCCCGCCCGTCGGCGGTCAGCGCGTACTCCATGCGCAACGGGCGGCGCGTGTACGGGGTCGCGACGAGGATCCCGCCGCGCTCGAGGCGACGCAGCCGGTCCGCGAGGATGTTGGGGGCGATTCCCGTCATTGTCTCGCCGAGCTCCCCGAACCGGCGGGGACCGGTGAGCAGCGCCTCGACGAGCAGCAGGCTCCAGCGGTCGCCGACACGATCGAGCGCGGCGGCGAGGGCGGTCGGCGGAGTGGTCTCGGCGGGCTGCGGCGGCATGTCCGGTCAATGGTATGCGAGGGCCTTGCGCGGCTGGCGGACGGGTAGTAGATTGCAGATTGCAAGTTACAACAACCTGATGCGGGCTGGACCACCGTCGTCCCTCCGCATCGATCGCATCGAGGAATACACATCCCATGTCCGTGCTCAGCGAGCTCCAGGAATCCGTCGCAGCCGTCGCTGGCGCCGTCGGTCCATCCGTTGTCGGAATCGGCTCCCGCCTTCGAGGTTCCGGTGTCGTCGTCGCCGACGGCCGCGTCCTTACCAATGCCCACAATCTGCGGGGCGCCGAGGTGACCGTCCGGTTCGCCGACGGGCGCATCGAGCGCGGGGCGGTGAAGGGCGTCGACTGGGACGGCGATCTCGCCGTGGTCGAGGTCGACACCACCGGCGCGCCGGCAATCGCCTGGTCGGCGGCCAACGCCACGATCGGCTCGGCGGTGTTCGCGGCCGCGGCCACGCCGGGCGGGGGCCCGCGGGTGTCGTTCGGGTTCGTGTCGTCCGTGGCCCGGGCGTTCCGCGGTCCGGGCGGCCGGCGCATCTCGGGCTCGGTCGAGCACACCGCGCCGCTGGCGCCCGGCTCGTCCGGGAGCCCGCTGCTCGACGCCGATGGCGCCCTCGTCGGGCTCAACACGAACCGCATTGGCGAGGGCTTCTACCTGGCGTTGCCCGCCGATGCGGCGTTCCGGGCCCGGGTCGACGCGCTTGCCCGCGGCGAGACGAAGGATCGGCCGCGGCTGGGCATCGCGGTGGCCCCCGCGCACGTCGCGCGCCGGCTGCGCCGCTCGGTCGGCCTTCCCGAGCGTGAAGGCATCCTCGTCCGCGGCGTCGAGGATGGCAGCCCCGCCGAGGCAGCGGGGATCGCGGAGGGGGACCTCCTGGTTGCCGCCGGCAGCACAGCCATCACGGACGTCGATGCGTTGCACGAGCTGCTCCGCGATGCCGTGTTCCCGCTCGAGCTCACGCTGGTCCGCGGTGCCGAGGAGCGGACGGTGACCGTCAACGCGCTGGTCGAGGCGGACCCCGCCCCGGACGCCTGAGCCCGGGCATCGCCGCAGACGCCGGTCGGGTCTTCTCGGCCGGCGTTTCGATTCGGGACGTTGCCGCGTCGCCGGCCGCGGTGGCGACATTCGGCAAGGGTCCGGCGGGTCCGAACGGACCACCGGAAACGGACGCAGGCGAGTAGCGTTAGCGGCCACGAACCCGGCGGCCCGACGGCCGCCCCGCGTCCCGTCGCGCTCCGCGACCGATCGAAGAGGAGACCCATGTCCGGCAACTCGCTCCACACGATGGGGCAGCAGCACGGCCGCCGCAGCTGGGCGGAGCCGTGGAAGATCAAGATGGTCGAGCCGCTCCGCGTCACCACGCGCGAGGAGCGCGATGGCGCGCTCGTCGACGCCGGCTACAACACGTTCCTGCTCAGGTCGGACGACGTCTACATCGACCTGCTGACAGACTCGGGAACGTCCGCCATGAGCGACCGGCAGTGGGCCGGGATGATGCTCGGCGACGAGGCCTACGCGGGCAGCCGCAACTTCTACCACCTCGAGGCCGCCGTCCAGCGCTTCTACGGGTACAAGTTCATGCTGCCCACCCACCAGGGCCGCGGCGCGGAGCACCTGATCAGCCAGACGCTGATCAAGGCCGGCGACCATGTCCCCGGCAACATGTACTTCACGACCACGCGACTCCACCAGGAGCTCGCCGGCGCCACGTTCCACGACGTGATCATCGACGAGGCGCACTCGCCGCAGTCACAGCACCCGTTCAAGGGCAACGTCGACCTGGCCAAGGTCGAGGCGCTGATCGCCGAGGTCGGCGCGGATCGCATCCCGTACGTAAGCCTCGCCGGCACCGTGAACATGGCCGGCGGCCAGCCGGTCTCGATGGCCAACCTCCGCGAGCTGCGGGCGCTGTGTGATCGCAACGGCATCCGGATCATGCTCGATGCGACCCGGATGGTCGAGAACGCGCTGTTCATCCAGGAGCGCGAGGACGGCTACGCGGACAAGCCGATCGCCGAGATCCTGCTCGAGTTCTGCTCCCACACCGACGGCGCCTGGATGTCGGCCAAGAAGGACAACCTTGTCAACATCGGCGGCTGGCTGGCCGTCAACGACGAGTCCCTGTTCGAGGAGCTGCGCAACCTCGTCATCGTGTACGAGGGGCTCCACACGTACGGCGGGCTGGCCGGGCGCGACATGGAGGCGCTCGCGATCGGCATCGAGGAGGCCGTGCAGGACGAGCACGTCCGGTCGCGCGTGGGACAGGTCCGATACCTGGGCGAGCTGCTCCAGCAATGGGACATCCCGATCGTGGAGCCGATCGGCGGGCACGCGATCTTCCTCGACGCCCGGCGGTTCTACGCGCACCTGGCGCAGGATCAGTTCCCGGCCCAGACGCTGGCCGCGGAGCTGTATCTCGACTCGGGCATCCGGTCGATGGAGCGAGGGATCGCATCCGCGGGGCGCAACCCGGAGACGGGCGACCACTACCGCCCGAAGCTGGAGCTGACCCGGCTCACGATCCCGCGGCGGGTGTACACGCAGGCGCACATGGACGTCGTTGCCGAGTCGGTCAAGGCGTGCTTCGACGCCCGGGACCAGGCCCGCGGCCTGGCGATGGTGTTCGAGCCCAAGTACCTGCGGTTCTTCCAGGCGCGGTTCGAGCCGCTATGAGGGCCCGGCATTGCGGGCCGCCAGCATCGCCGGTGGCCCGCCGCTTCCCGCCCCCGCCGGTGGCCCGGCGCTTCGCCGACGACCCCGCCGGTGGCCCGCCGCTTCCCGCCCTGACCCTGCCGTGACTCACCCGGTGCGTCAGATGCGACGCTAGCCTGGCGGATCCGGGCCCGATAGAGACGCTCTGGGCTGCAAGCGCGCACCTGGGGGCCGGCTTGATGCGCCACGTGAGTCACGGCGGGTACGGGTGCGGTCGGCGGGTACGGGTGCGGTCGGCGGGTACGGGTGCGGTCGGCGGGTACGGGTGCGGTCGGCGGGGACGGGGTGAGGCGCCTTGATGTGCCACGCGAGTCGGCGGGGATGGGGTTGTCGGATGGAGTGGGGTGCGTCGCGTGTCGAGCCGGCGGCCTGCGCCGCGCAACCGCGTGCCCGACCCGCACGCCATCCCGTGGACCCGAGGGCGCCGGATGGAGTACGGTCGCCGCGATGAGTCCCGCCGGTCCTCTCCTCGTCGAGCGCTTGGGCCCGAATGACGCGATCGCCGCGCTGACGCTCCACCGGCCCGCCGCCCTCAACGCAATCGACGGCGCGCTTCTTGACGCCCTCCACGCCGCGCTCGACGGCCTCGAGATGGACGCGACGCTGCGCGCGGTCGTCATCACGGGGGTCGGCGACCGCGCGTTCTCCACCGGGATGGACCTCAAGGAGCGCGCCGGGTTCTCGGACGACGACCTGCGTGCCCAGCGTGCTCGGATCGTGTCGCTGATCGCGCGGCTCCACGAGCTTCCCGTTGCGACGATCGCCGCCGTCGAGGGGTTCGCGCTGGCCGGCGGGTTCGAGCTCGCGCTCGCGTGCGACCTGATCGTGGCCTCGTCGGCGGCCGTGTTCGGGCTGCCGGAGGTCAAGGTGGGCATCTTCCCGGGCGGCGGCTCCACCCAGACCCTCACCTGGCTGGTGGGCCCCGCGCGGGCGAGGGACGTGATCCTGACCGGGCGCCGGCTGTCGGCGTCAGAGGCGGAAACGTGGGGCATCGTCGCCCGCGTGGTCGCGCCGGGCACGGCCCGCGAGGCTGCCCTCGCGCTTGCGGCGTCCATCGCGGAAGGCGCGCCGCTGGGCATCCGCCAGGCCAAGGCCGCGATCCGCGGCGCGCACCGGGCGCTGGCCGGCGGGCTCGACGAGGAGAACGCGCTGTACGAGGCCGTGCTGGTCTCCGCCGACCGGCGCGAGGGCTTCCGGGCCTTCGCCGAGAAGCGCCCGCCACGCTTCGAGGGCCGCTGACATGACCGTGATCCCGGAGAGCCCGCGGGGGCCGGACTTCGACCGCAACCGCGATGCCAACCTGGGGCTTGTCGGGGAGCTCCGGGACCGACTCGAGCTCGTTCGCCGCGGCGGCGGCGAGGAGGCGGTGGCGAAGCATCGCGCCCGGGGCAAGCTGCTCGCCCGCGAGCGGATCGATCTCCTGGTCGACCCCGGCTCACCGTTCCTCGAGCTGTCGCCGCTGGCGGCCTGGGACATGTACGACGGCGACGCACCGTCGGCAGGGATCGTCACCGGGATCGGGGTCGTCGGCGGGCGCGAGGTCGCCATCGTCGCCAACGACGCCACGGTCAAGGGCGGCACGTACTACCCGATGACCGTCAAGAAGCACCTGCGGCTGCAGGAGGTCGCGGCCGAGAACCGGCTGCCGTGCGTGTACCTGGTGGACAGCGGCGGCGCGTTCCTGCCGCTCCAGGCGGACGTGTTCCCGGATCGCGAGCACTTCGGCCGGATCTTCTACAACCAGGCCAATCTGTCGGCGGCCGGGATCGCGCAGATCGCGGTCGTGATGGGCTCGTCCACCGCCGGGGGCGCGTACGTCCCGGCGATGAGCGACGAGACCGTGATCGTCAAGGGCACCGGCACGATCTTCATCGGGGGGCCGCCGCTGGTGAAGGCCGCGACCGGCGAGGAGGTCTCGGCCGAGGACCTGGGCGGGGCGGACGTCCACACGCGGATCTCCGGGGTCGCGGATCACTTCGCCGACGACGATCCGCACGCCCTGGCCATCGCGCGCCGGATCCTGGTCAACGTCCCGGTGCCGTGGAAGGACGCGCCGTGGGACGTGCTGCCACCACGCGAGCCGCTGTACGACCCGGCCGACCTGTACGGGATCGTGCCCGCCGATCTCCGGGCCGGCTACGACATCCGCGACGTGATCGCGCGGATCGTCGACGGCTCCGAGCTCGACGAGTTCAAGGCGCGCTACGGGACCACGCTGGTGACCGGGTTCGCGCGGATCATGGGCTACCCGGTCGGCATCATCGCCAACAACGGAATCCTGTTCTCGGAGTCGTCGCTCAAGGGCGCCCATTTCATCGAGCTGTGCGCGAAGCGCCGGATCCCGCTCGTGTTCCTCCAGAACGTCACCGGGTTCATGGTCGGTCGCGAGTACGAGAACCGGGGCCTGGCCCGCGACGGCGCCAAGATGGTGATGGCCGTGGCCAACGCCCGGGTGCCCAAGTTCACGGTCATCGTCGGCGGGTCATTCGGGGCCGGCAACTACGGGATGTGCGGGCGGGCGTACTCGCCGCGCCAGCTGTGGATGTGGCCCAACGCCCGGATCAGCGTGATGGGCGGCCAGCAGGCAGCGAGCGTGCTGCTCCAGGTCCGGCTCGACAACCTCGCCCGCGAGAACCGTGACATGACCCACGAGGAGCGTGAGGCGTTCTCGGCGCCGACGCTGGCGTCGTACGAGCGCGAGGGCTCGCCCTACTTCTCCACGGCCCGGCTGTGGGACGACGGGGTGATCGACCCGGTCGACACCCGGATGGTGCTGGCCCTGGGGCTGTCTGCCGCGCTCAACGCCCCGATCCCGGAGACGCCGTTCGGCGTCTTCCGGATGTAGCGGTTGCGCTCGTCCGCGCCCGGGTCGCCAGCGTTGTCGTCAGCCGCCGGGTCGCCGCCGTTCTCGTCCGTCCTGGTCGCGAATCGCGGGGAGATCGCGCTCCGCGTGATGCGGACGTGCGCGCGCCTCGGGATCCGGACGATCGCGGTGTATTCAGACGCGGATGCCCGGGCGCCGTTCGTCCGGGCCGCCGACGCTGCGGTCCGGATCGGTCCCGCGCCGGCGGCCGAGAGCTACCTGCGCATGGACGCGATCCTCGATGCCGCTGCGGCGGCGGGTGCAGAGGCCGTCCACCCCGGTTACGGGTTCCTGGCCGAGAACGCGTCCTTCGCGGAGGCGGTCGAGGCCGCGGGGCTGGCCTGGATCGGGCCGCCCGCGGCGGCGATGCGGGCGCTCGGGCGACAAGGCGCGCGCGAAGGCGCTGGCCGAGGCGAACGGGGTCCCGGTCCTGCCGGGGTACCACGGCGAGGCGGCGTCCGACGAGGACCTGGTGGCGCGGGCGGAGCGGGATCGGATTCCCGCTGCTGGTCAAGGCGAGCGCCGGGGGCGGGGGCCGCGGGATGCGCGTGGTTCGGGCTGCGAGCGAGCTGGGCGAGGCGCTGGCCGGGGCCCGCCGCGAGGCCGCCGCGTCGTTCGGGGACGACCGGCTGCTGCTGGAGCGATTCCTCGAGCGGCCGCGGCACGTCGAGATCCAGGTCCTGGGCGATGCCCATGGCACGCTCGTCCACCTCGGCGAGCGCGAGTGCAGCATCCAGCGGCGGCACCAGAAGCTGATCGAGGAGTCGCCCTCACCCGCGGTCGGCGACGAGCTTCGTGCGGCGATGGGCGAAGCGGCGCTCCGCCTGGCGGCTGCGGCCGGGTACCGGAATGCCGGGACCGTGGAGTTCCTGCTCGACGAGACCGGGGCCTTCTTCTTCCTCGAGGTCAACGCACGGCTCCAGGTCGAGCACCCGGTCACCGAGGCGGTCACGGGTCTGGACCTCGTCGAGCAGCAGCTGCGGGTCGCGGCGGGCGAGCCGCTGGGGTTCTCGCAGGCCGATGTTCGCGCGGAGGGTCACGCGATGGAGCTGCGGATCGTGGCCGAGGATGTCGCGGCGGGATTCCTGCCCGCCACCGGGGTGGTCAGGGCACTGGACCTGCCGGACGGCGTGCGCGTGGACACCGGGATCGCCGTCGGATCGGTGATCTCGCCGTTCTACGACTCGCTGGTCGCCAAGGTGATCGCCCACGGATGGGACCGCGCCGACACGATCACCCGGCTGCGCGACGCGCTGGACGGCACGAGGATCGAGGGCGTGGCGACGAATCTCGACCTGCTCGCGACGGTGCTCGACGAGCCGGCGTTCGGTTCGGGGGATCTCCACACCGGGTTCCTTGATGAGCATCGCGTCATCGACCGGCTTGCGGCGGTGCCGGACGAGGTCGTCGCGGCCGCGGCCGCGGTCCGGTCGCTGGCGCCGATGACGGCGGCGGAATCGCTGGCGCCGATGACGGCGGTGGAATCGCTGACGCCCGTGGCAACCAGCCCGACAACGGCGGGCCCGTGGCGGTCCGGGCGTCCGTGGCGGCATGGCCGGTCGGGGGAGCGAACCCGCTGGATGGCGGGCGGGAGCGAGCGCGTCGCGATGACCACGCTCCACCCGGCCCGCGACGGTGCCCTTATCGCTGTTGATGGCACGCCGATCGACGTCGCGTGGGTGGGCGGGGACGTCGAGGCCGGCTGGACCGTCCTCGTCGCGGAGGACCGGGCGCTCGTCCGGCCGGCCGCCGCACCGCGGGTCGTGGAGACCGTTACCTGGCGCGGTCACCGGCACCGGATCGCGCTCGCGCCACCGCCATCGCCGGAGACGCTCAGCGCGGACACGGACGAGCCCGATGCGCTGGCGGCGCCGATGCACGGCCGGATCGTGCGCATCCACGTCTCGGTAGGCGACCATGTGCGGGCCAACGCCCCGCTGCTGGTGCTCGAAGCGATGAAGATGGAGCATGTGATCGCCGCCACGTCCCCCGGCCGGGTCACCCGGCTGCACGTCGCCGTCGGCGACCAGGTGAGCCGCGGCGCTCCGCTGGTCGATCTCGATGGCCTGGAGGCTGGCTGACATGACACTGCCCGCGCGGGTTACCGTCGTCGAGGTCGGTCCCCGCGACGGCCTCCAGAACGAGGCGGCCGATATCCCCACGAAGGTCAAGATCGGCTTCGTCGACCGCCTGACCGACGCCGGCCTCGGGGTCATCGAGGCCACCTCCTTCGTCCATCCGCGCGCGGTGCCCCAGCTGGCCGATGCGGACGATCTGCTGCCGGCGATCCGCCACGCACCGGGCGTCCGCTACCCGGTCCTCGTCCCGACGCCCCGCGGCCTCGAGCGCGCGCTGGCGGCCGGCGCGGAGGAGGTTGCGGTCGTGATCGGCGCGACGGACGCGTTCAACCGCGCGAACCTCAACCGGACGGTGGACGGGGCGCTCGCGGATGCGGCGCTCGTGATCGGCGAGGCGCGGTCGGGCGGTCTGCGAACCCGGGGCTACGTCTCGGTTGCGTTCGGCTGCCCGTATGACGGCCCGGTCGCGCCGGCCACGACCGCGTCGGTCGCCGCGCGCCTGATCGAGATCGGCTGCGACGAGATCAGCCTCGGTGACACGATCGGGGCGGCGACGCCGGGCGACATCGGTCGCGTGCTCGACGCCGTCCTGCCGCGCGTGCCGGCGGATCGTGTCGGGCTCCACGCCCACGACACCCGCGGCCAGGCGCTCGCCAATGTCTACGCGGCGCTCGAGCGAGGGGTCACGATCCTCGACAGCTCGGCCGGCGGCCTGGGCGGGTGTCCGTTTGCGGGACCGGGTGCCGTCGGCAACCTGGCCACGGAGGACCTGGTGTACTTCCTCGACGGGCTGGGGATCGAGCACGGGACCAGTCTCGAGGGGGTGATGGCGGCGTCCGCGTTCATCGAGGCCGCGGTCGGGCACCCGCTGCGGAGCCGGACGTACCAGGCGGGCGGTCGTCCCCGGACGCGGCCGCTGCCCGGAGCTGGAGCTGATTCGGGGCAGTAGCCGGTCACGAAGACGTGCTTCTGGTAGGGGTTACAGGACCCACCGTCGCCTATGGTTTATCCGCGTGAGACCCACCCATTGACCCGGGCCGCGCGGGCGTGACCATGTGCATGTGTGTCACACCCGGACTCGTCGTGCCGTCGAAGGGGCAACGAGCAGCGGAATGGGGGACTGATGGACGTGGGTCGGGGACGCGCAATCCGCATGGCGACAACCTTGGCCGTCGGCTGTTTGCTCTTGGCATCGTGTTCGGGAATCGCGGCATCACCCATTCCGACCGTCCCGCCACCCGTGGCGTCCGTGACGGCCGGCTGGCTGGGCATGGGTCTGACATGTGGGGGCCCGGAGATCGGGATGCCAGAGGCCGTCCCCTCTGTCCGGTGCGCCGGGTCGGCCGAGGGGGTGGCGGTGACCGCTGAGGTCGTGGGTGGCAACGCCGGCCTGCTGTACGTGACGCTGACGGCCCCAGCCGGAACGGACCCCCGCTCCGCCGCAGCCGCCTTCGCCGCCGTCGTCCGCGCGGGCCGCCCATTCGAGCCCCAGGCGAGCGTCATCGCGGCGTGGATCGCGGATTGGGAGGGCACGACGGCAGTCACGCGGACGCGCTTGCCCGGCGGCCCCTTGCTCATCGCCGTCCGCAGGCCCGAGGACCTCGCGTTCAGCGCCACGGTCCTGACCTCCGTCCAGGAGACGCCGGCCGGGACTGGCGGCTGACGCCGTCACCGCGAGAACCTCACGCGTGTTGTGTAGTGCGTCCGTTACCCCCCAGACGCGAGACTTCACGGATCGCCTCAGCGGCTGCGGTTCACGAGTCGGGTGGTGGCCCCGCGCGGCGATCCATGGAGCAACCTGGTCGCGGCGCCGTCGAGTCGAACCCACATGATGGCGTCGCCGGGCCAAGCGGTGGTTCCGGCCGTGAGCGCCTTCGCGGCGGCTGCCGTCGATGCGGGGTACGCCGTTGCGAACGTCTGCGGAACGGTTGCCGCCAGCTCCCGAAGGGCCCGGCACGAGCGAAGGATGAGCAGGCGGCCGATGCGAGGCGGTTCTGACCGATCGCTCCATGGCCAGCCCCGAGCCGACGGCAGCGCGTCAGCCTTCTGTCCTGCCCACCGCAGCTGGCGCTCAACTGCATGCAATGCGCTGTGTGCCTCGGCGGCGACGAGATCGCCGGTCTCTCGGTCCTGCAGGACGAGGTCGATCACGCCGCGCACGGGCCGGTAGACGGCAACCTCGAGCCGGGCGATCCACCGCGGATGGAGCGCGTCCAGCACCGCCTCGATCATTCGGGCCTGAACGTGGTCACGGACTCTTGGACCGGTTGCGGGAAACAGCCGGACGGAAACGTCGTGGCCCAGGCCCGCGGCCGCGGCGACGAGCGCATCAAGGCTGGCCGCGCGGGCGCCGCTCTCGACCCGCGAGAGGTGACCTGGGTCGATGCCGACGGTGTCACCAAGGCGACGCAGCGAGATGTTCTCGTCCTGCCGGACGCGCTGCAGCTCGGACGCAACGGCAAGACGCACATCGCGCTGGCGCCGGTGGATGCTTCGCCGGAGCTCGGTTTCGCCCATTGGGTCCCTCGGGGCGTGGTAGCGGCGGGGCGTGCGGCGTTGCCGCGTAGTCAACGACATCTGGCTTATCGCTGGGTTACCGGAGGCCGCATGGTCTGCCCGCGCGGGTTCGTTGCCCCAGGGTCAGTGAAATCGCTCGTCCATCGTTCCATCGCGGCGCGTGACCGGGTTTCGTTGCCTCGCAGGCAACGGCCCGGACGCCAAAGCGGCATTCGTTGCCTCGCAGGCAACGGCGAGCGCGCCGCCGCCGATTACGCCTCGGTGCCCTCAGGCACCCCCGGCAGCGGTCCGGCCAGTCCAAATGGCTCGCCGGCCTCGCGGATCCGATCCACCATCGCAGAGCGCACAGCCGGATCGAGCTCTGGCAGGACATGCCGCTCGACCAGCTCGTCCGCCCGGACGCGAGCGCGCGCGAACGCATCGAGGCTGCCCGCGTCGAGCCAGGCGCGCCGCGAATCACGATCGATCACCTTCGACGGCAGGAACTGCTCGCCCCGGAACAGCCGGCGCGTGTCCTGTAGCTCCAGGAACCGGCCCTCGGGCCCGGCGTCCGCGAAGAATGCCGTCGCGAGCGTCTCGGTCGGCGTGCCCACGCCGCGCAGCAGGCGCTGGACCATCCCGATCACGTCGGCATCGATGACCAGCTTCTCGGCGCTCTGCGCGAGCAGGAAGTCGAGCATCCCTGCGCCGCTGATCATGTCGATGCCGGCGAGACCGCCGACCAGCGCCGTCATCCCCGTCTCGAGCCCCGCCTGCGCGTCGACAACCTTGGCATCCGTCGCGCCGAGATACCCGTGGGTCGGCAGCCCCAGCGACCGGCCGACTGCGGCATTGCCCGCGTTGATCATCCCGGTCTCGATCGCGCCCATCGGCGTCGACCCGCTGCGCATGTCGACGATCGTCGGTGCGCCGCCCCACACGATCGGCGCGCCGGCCTCGGCCCGCTGGTGGAGCACCACTCCGGCCAGCGACTCGGCGGCGTGCTGGACGATCGACCCGATGAGGGTGACCGGGGAGGCCACACCGGCCAGTGGCATCGAGATCAGCTCGGCGGGGACGTGCGCCCGGGCCAGGTCCATCACGTTGCGGCACGCGAACTCGGACCACGTCAGCGGCGGGGACGGGCAGACGTCGAACACGGCCCGCGGCCTGTCCGCGAGCGAATCCCGGCCGCCGGCGTCGAGCGCGAGCAGGTCGAGCATGACGCCGGACCCACGCGGGGTGAACGCCCCGGTGACCACCGGCTTGGACGAGTGGAGCAGCACCACGAACAGCCGGTACAGGTCGCCGATCTCGGTCGGGACGTCGTGGCACACGATGGCCGTCGAGACCGCGTCGTACGCCGGCAGCGAGTCCGCCACCCGGATCAGGCGCGCCAGGTCGGCGGCCTGCGACTGGCGGGCATCGAGCGTGTCCGGATCGAGGACCGCGACCCCGGACGACCCGGGGTCGAAATGGACGACGCCGCGCCCGTAGCGGACCGCCGGGTTGCCGGCACGGTCGAACAGGTCGAACGAATTGGGCGCCGTCTCGAGGGCGCGCCGGACCATCGTCTCCGGGATGTGGACCCGGTCCCCGTCGGCGGTCGCCCCACCGCTCACGAGGAGCGCGATCGCCTCGGCCTCCTCGACCTTGATGCCGGGGTCGCGAAGGAGCTGCAGCGCCTCGTCGACGACGCGCGCAATCAGGTCGGGATCGAGGAGCTCGAAGCGGGGTCGCATGGCGGAACCTCCAGGAGGGAGCGCCGGCTCGGGCCGCGTGGGCGGGCACCGAGCCGAACGAGCGGGGACGGAAGTCAGCTCACGCCGGCAAGCTCGGCGCCGGCTGCCCGCGCGTGGTCCGCGATGATGCGGTCCAGCTCGGCGTCGATCGCCGGATCCAGCGGAACGGGCCGGTGGTCGCGCAGCAGGGTCCGGGCGCGTTCCAGCGCCGCGCGATGCATCGCGTCGGGGTCCTCCTCCCACTGCCCGTACGGGCGCCGGTCGAGGTAGCGCGCCTGCCACAGGCCGCGCATCGTCGCCCGGGTGTGCTCGGCCGTCAGGTAGTCGCCGATCGGCCCCACCTCGCGGATCGTCGACAGGGCGAGGGCCTCGTCGTCCCAGGGGATCCCGCGCAGCATCGCCTTGACGATCCCGTCGATCTCGGTGTCGAGGATCATCTGCTCGTACGACCAGATCCGGCTCCCGTGGAGCAGGCCGGCACCGAGCAGCATGTCCGAGCCTGCGACGGACGCCATGAACGACGACAACGAGTTCTCGACGCCCGCCTGCCAGTCGGGCCGCTTGGCGCCGGTAGCATAGGCCCCCATCGACAGGGGCACGTCGTAGAAGTCGGCGAGCGCGTTGGTGGCTGCCCCGAACAGGAAGTCCTCGGGCCCACCGCCGGTGTACGCGCCGGTCCGCAGGTCCATCGCCGTCTGGGCCGCAGCGTAGTACACGGGCGCGCCGGGGTGCTCGAGCTGGATCAGCGCGAGGGCCGAGATGACCTCCGCGTTGCCCACGACCAGCGAGCCCGCGACCGTGGTCGGCCCGCTGAACGCGCACGACACCATGGTCATGAACCCGACCGGGACGCCGGCCCCGGCGGCCACCAGGGCGGACTCGATCGCGCCGCCGTCGTGCGCGAGCGGGCTGATCGTGCACTGCATCAGCGACAGCACGGGGCGCGAGCGGAGCTCGGTCCGTCCGCCGGCGATTGCCGCAGCCATCTCGATCGCTGCCGCGGTCTCCGCGGGGGTGACGATGCTCTCGGTCTGGACGTGCTTCGTCGAGTTGCGCCACACGGCGGCGAGCTCCTCGAGCCCGCGGGTCTCCGGCGGCCGGTCCTGGGCGCTCACGGCGACCCAGTGGAACGCGATCGGGTCCAGCGCGTCGGCGACGCGGGCGATGTCCGCAACGTCCTGGAGCGAGGAGCGCCGGCGCTCGCCCGTCCACGCGTCGAGCACCTCGATGCCGCACCCGTCGGTAGCGAGGTAGACGTGCTCGCCGTCGAGGGGCAGGTCGCGGCCGGGATCGCGGGCCGCCAGCGTGTACACCGACGGCGCGCTGCGCATCGCACCCTCGATCACGTGACGGGGCACTCGGACCACGGACGTCTCGCGATCCACCGTGGCGCCGTGCTTTGCCCACAGGTCCAGGACGCGCCCGGACGGGAACCGGACGCCCACCGTCTCGATGATCTCGAGGGACGCCTCGTGGATCTTGCGGACGGCCGCGGGGGAGAGGACCTCGAGCCGCGGCCGATCGGCCGCGGCGGAATGCCGTTTCGTGCTCATCATTGCCTCCGGCCCGACGGCGTGCCGCCGAGCAGCGTCTATCAAGCCGTCGCCGTCTCCGCCGCGCCCACGAGCCGGCGCGCCAGCGCGACCGCGCCGATCGCGTCCTCGCTGTACCCGTCGGCACCGATCTCCGCCGCCCAGGTCGCGCTGGCGGGGGCGCCGCCCACCATCACCCTGACCTTCGGTCGGAGGCCGGCTGCCTCGAGCGCCTCGACCACCGTGCGCTGCCCTGCCATCGTGGTCGTGAGCAGCGCAGACACGCCGATGAGATCGGCCCCGTGCTCGCGCGCGGCCTCGACGAACCGGTCCGGCGACACGTCGACGCCCAGGTCATGGACCTCGAAGCCGCTGGTCGACAGCATCATCCCGACCAGGTTCTTGCCGATCTCGTGGATGTCGCCCTTGACGGTCCCGATCACGACGCGTCCGACGACGTGCCGCTCCGTCGCCAGGCGTGCCATCTCCGGCTCGAGGACGGCGACCGCCTTCTGCATCGCCCGGGCAGCCAGCATCATGTCCGGCAGGAACAGCTCGCCGGCGCCGAACTCCTCGCCGACGTACGTCAGGCCGGGTACGAACCCCTCGTCGATCGCGGCCAGCGGCGGAACGCCGTTCGCGAGCGCCTCCTCGGCCAGCGCGGTCGCCTTCGCGGCGTCGCCGTCGATGATCGCCTGGCGCATCGCGCCGAACAGATCGTCTGTCATGGGTGGTCCTCCAGGTGTCCGGTACACGGGTGTGGTGGTCGTTGGCGGTCGGGTTTGCGGATGGATGTCGTGACCGTGGCTAGGAGTCGGGGACGGTGCGGCGGACATCCGCGGCCCGCTCGAGGATGTCGGTGATCGTATCGATCGCCGGCTGCGGAAGCGGCGGCACCTCGTGCGTGTCCAGCAGCTTGTCCACGCGTGCGGCCGCCCGCTCGCCGAGCGTCACGCTGCCGCGCGCGGCCCAGGCGGCGTGCCCCAGCCGGTCGATCAGCGTCGGGTACCAGCGGTCCCGGTAGTGGGCCATCGTGTGATCCGTCTCGAGGAACGATCCATCGGGGCCAAGCTCGTCGATCAGGTCCAGCGACAGTGCCTCGTCGCCGAGGTCGACGGGTGCGATCGCCGCCCGGATCCAGGAGGCGATCTCGTCGCATACGACCAGCTGGGCCAGCGACCCGGTCAACCCGGACTCGAGGTAGCCCGAGTCGTGGAGCAGCTGTCCGCCGCCCAGCGCATCGACGAGCATCGTGAGCGCTGCCTCGAGGGCCGCCTGCTGGTCGACCACCTTGCTGTCGCTGCCGCCAGCCAGGCTGAACATGGGCAGGCCGTAGTGGTGGGCGAGCGACGGCACCGTGCCCCGGTGATCCGGACCGGCGTACGGGTCGACCATCGTTCGCAGGTCGAGCGCGTCACCGCCGAACCCGGGCACGATGACCGGGGTCCCGGGCCGGACGAGCTGGGCGAGGACGATCCCGACCAGCACGCCGGCGTTGTTCAGGGCCAGGTTGCCGGCAACCGAGACGGGACCGGTCGTGCCCGATGACGTCACCGGGATCCACAGCGCGGGCAGGCCTCGCTCCGCGAGGATCAGCAGCTTGCGCAGCGAGTCGTCGTTGTGGACGAGGCCTCGCGTCACGTTGATGTACAGGGCGATGTTGGGGCGAGCCCGCAGCGCGTCGGCGCCGCCGGCCACGGCCTCCGCCATCGCGATCGCATCGAGCATCGCGTCCACGTCGTAGGTGACCACGACCAGCGGCTTGGTCGTGCGTTCGAGCATCAGCGCCATCTGTCGGCGGTCCGCGAGCGCGGGGTCGACGTCCGACGGCAGGAACATCGACATCGCGAAGTCCATGTTGGGCAGCGCGTCGACCAGCGTGAGGCCGTCGCGGGCGTCGTCGAGGACCGCGGGTCGCCGCTCGCCGGTGCGATGGTCGAGCACGTTGAGGCAGTCCGACCCCGGCCCGAAGAACACGTTGTCGCCCTCGACGGCAAGCGCCGGCTCACCGCTGCGATCGTGGAGCGTGACGCTCTTCGGTGCGACGGACAGCGCCCACTCGATCAGCGACCCGGGGACGAACACCCGCCCGTTCTCGACGCGGGCGCCCGCCCCGTGGAGGCGCTCCACCGCTTCGTCGTCGTGGAGCACGCAGCCGGTCCGCTCCAGGATCGCGAGGCTCGCCTCGTGCAGCCGGACACAGTCGGCCGGCGTGAGTCGGTCATAGCGCGGTGAGCGGGACGCGCCCGGGATCTGGGTACGCGAAGACAAGGACGCCTCCTGCACGTGTCGACGGCCGCCAGCGTCCCCCGGCGGCCGGGGGACGCGATAGAGCGGAAGGTCCCCCCGGTCGGGACGGACGGACCATCCGTGCCCTTGCGCCTTCGGCCAGACTGGTGGCGATGCCCGACGTCGTTCACGGGACCGAGCGGCGACCGCTCGTGCCCGGCCGCCTCCTGTTCGACGACGCCGACGAGCTGTCGGTGGTGGTCCCGGCTTCCTGCCGCCGGACCGGACGCTGTCACGAGTGCGTCGTCGAGGTGCGCGCGGGCGGCGACCAGCTGTCCGAGCGGACCGCGCCGGAGGCGTTCCTGGGACCGGGGTTCCGGCTGTCCTGCCAGGCGCGCGTCGAGCGGGCCGAACGGGACCTGGAGTTCGCCGTCCTGCGCCGCCGGCTGCGGATCCAGCTGGCACCCGAGGCCATGATCGGGGAGGTCGACCCCCGCATCCACGATGATGGTGGACGAAGGTTTGCGGAGGATGGCACCGACCTCGGTCCGTCGATGGGGTCGCCCCTGGGCATGGCGCTCGACGTCGGCACCACCACGGTCGTCCTCGAGATCGTGGACCTGCTGCGAGGGACGATCCTGGCGGTCGCCGCGTTCGAGAACCCGCAACGGTTCGGCGGCAGCGACGTCGTGACCCGGGTCTCGTACGACACCGACCACCCGGGAGAGCTGCGCCAGTCGCTGCGCCGCGCGCTCAACCACGAGCTGCGACGGCTGTACCAGGAGCTCGGGATCGACCGGCACCGGCTGGTCGAGGTGTACGTGGTCGGGAACCCGACGATGCGCGACCTGTTCTTCGGCCTGGACGTCCGTCCGATCGGCCACATCCCGTATCGATCCGTCACCGAGACGGCGGTTCGCGACGGGGCCGCGGCATCGACCGCGATCACGCGCCGCGCCCACGAGCTGGGGCTCCTGGTGCATCCGCAGGCGCGCGTGACGGGCGGGCCGCTCATCGCCAGTCACGTCGGCGCGGATGCCGCCGCGGACCTGGTCGCGACCGGGGCGGTCGAGCGCGGCGGCTCGTTCCTGCTCGTGGACATCGGCACCAACACCGAGGTCATCGCGTCGGACGGCACCCGGATCCTGGCCGCGTCGAGCCCGGCCGGCCCGGCGTTCGAGGGCGGCGGGGTGCGCCACGGGATGCCCGGCGCAGAGGGCGCGATCGAGGCCGTTCGGCTGATCCGGGGGCGGTTCGATGTCCGGACGATCGGCGGCGGGCAGCCCGAGGGCATCTGCGGCTCCGGGCTCGTCGACCTGCTCGCGGAGCTACGACGTGCCGACTGGCTCAGCGCGCGGGGCGCCCTTGCGGACCATGCCGCAGAGGTGACGGTGGTTCCGGATCCGAGGATCACCTTCTCGCGCGCCGACATCGGTCATCTCGCGGTCGCCAAGGCGGCAACCGCGGTCGGGGAGCGCGTGCTCCTGCGCCGGCTGGGCATCACGCCGGGACAGCTGGACCACGTGTACCTGGCGGGCGGGTTCGCCAACGCGCTCGACGTCGGATCAGCGATCGATATCGGGCTGCTCGTCCCGGTTGTGGTCGAGCGGGTCGTCCGGACCGGGAACGCATCGATCGCCGGCGCCCGCGCCCTGCTGCTTTCCGGTCACCGCCGAGCGCAGCTCGAAACCCTGGTGCGCCGGATCGAGCACGTCGAGCTGGAATCCGAGCCCGACTTCTTCGACCTGTTCACGGACGGCTGCCTGCTCGAGCCGGTCGCCGCATGAGGCGCTCGATCCCGACGCGTCGACCCGACACCCCCGCGCCGGCCGGCCCGCCGTCCGGCCTCGCCACCACGCTTGAGAAAGGACCAAGCTCGTGAAACCCGACCGTTCCGGCAGCCCGTTCCTCATCGTCGGCGAGAACATCCACGCAACCCGCATCGTCAAGCGATCCGGCATGCACGCCGTCGAGCTCGAGGACGGCGCGGTCGGCATCGGCTTCGAGCTGCCCGATGGGGGGCGCGGCGTCCTCCCGGTGCACCCGGACGTCGCCGCGGGCCGCGACTTCGCCAACGGCAAGGTCAAGCACGTCGCCAGCGCGATCCGGTGGGGTATCGACGAGGACGACCAGGCGGAGCTCGCCGCCGCCTACGTCCGCTCCTTGGCCGCCCGCCAGGAGCGAGCCGGGGCGGACTGGCTCGACGTCAACGCCGACGAGGTCGCGGCCAATTCGGAGACCCGGGCGCGCGCGATGGCGTGGCTGGTCGCCGTGATCGAGGCGGTTGCCGGGGTGCCGGTCTCGATCGACTCCTCGGATGTGGCGGTCCTGGCGGCCGGCGTCGCCGCATCGACGCAGCCGGCCGGGCGGCTCCTGCTGAACTCGGCTTCACTCGAGCGGCCCGAGGTCCTCGAGCTGGCGGCAGCGACCGGCTGTGCGGTCGTCCTCGGGGCCAGCGGACGTTCCGGCATGCCGGCGAACGCAGACGAGCGCGTCGCGAACGCGATCGCGCTGGTCGAGGAGGCGATCGCGCGCCAGATTCCGCCCGAGCTGCTGTACGTGGATCCGCTCGTGCTGCCGGTCGCCGTTGAGCCCGATGCCCCCGGGCAGGTGCTGGCGGCAGCCCGCCAGCTGCGCGAGGAGTACGGCGCCGCGATCCACCTGACGGGCGGCCTGTCCAACGTCTCGTTCGGGCTCCCCGCACGGCGTCTGCTCAACGACGTGTTCATCGATCTTGCGGCAGCGGCCGGGATCGACGGCGGGATCATCGACCCGGTCGCGTCCGATCTCGAGCGGGTGTTTGCCGCGGACCGTGACGCGGAGCCCTACCGGCTGGCCGCGGATCTCCTGCTGGGCCGCGACCCGTTCGGGGCGGAATATGTGAGCGCGTTCCGTGCCGGCCGCCTGAGCGTCACCGTCGACTGATCCGGGGACGCCCGCGGTCCCTCGATTGACGCTTGACCTTCGGTCTGGCACACCGTGATCGCACCGCGGTGTGTCGGATCGGTGCCAGCGAGCACCAGTTTGTGATCGCCGGAGCGCGGTCTGTAGCCGGGACCTGTGATCCGGTCACGCTGTTTCGTTGTAGTGTCGCGGAAAGCCAGTCCTGGCCAATGACGAGCACTGGAGGGTCAACAGGTGCAATCGCGTCCACGAACCAGGGTCCAGGTCGCGGCGATCGCCGCAGCCCTGACCCTGCTGGCAACCATGACGGGATCCGCCGCGGCGGCCCACGGCAAGGCGGCGCATGCAGCAGGTCAGCAGGCGGCGATCACCCGCCTCGGCACGTCGCACCTCTCGGCGAAGGCCTCGAAGACGAGCTACCCGTCCGTGTCGGGCGAAGGCGAGCTCCGCGGCGAGCCGGAGTCCGATGCGGTCAATCGCGAGATCTCCGGCAACCGGTCCTACGCCCACGTTCCGTCCAGGAACGTGCCGCGTCCGGCGACCCTGCCGGTCGTGAAGGACTGGAGCGGCTTTGCCGGTCTCGACCACTACGACAACCGGTACCCGGATCAGTCGAGCACCGTCAACACCCAGTTCAGCCTCGAGCCGCCTGACCAGGCGCTGTGCGTCGGCGCCGGATACATCGTCGAGTCGGTGAACACGGTCGTTCGGGTCCGCGGCACGGACGGCGCGGACATCACCGGCGCCGTCCCGCTCAACGAGTTCTTCAAGCTGGCTCCGGAGGTCGTCCGCGCGGACGATCCAACGCAGAGCGTGTACGGCGACTTCACCAGCGACCCGAAGTGCCTGTTCGACCCGGCGGACGGCGGCCACTTCTTCCTGACCCTCCTCCAGGCCGACGTCATCCCGGAATACCCGGGGAACTTCGCCGGTCCGACCTCCGTCCTCGTGGCGGTCAGCAATTCAAACAATCCGACCGGGGCCTGGACGATCTACAAGATCGACACCACCAACGACAGCCCGGACGGCTCCGACACCTGCCCGTGCCTGGGCGACCAGCCGCTGATCGGCGCGGACGCCAATGGGTTCTACGTCTCGACCAACGTGTTCCCGCTGTTCGACAACGGCTACAACGGCGCCATGGTTTACGCGTTCGACAAGGCGGCGCTTGAGGCGGGATCGGCGACGCCCAATTCCCAGGCGATCTCCGTCCCGACCCTGGCCGAGGACCAGGCCTACTCACTGCAGCCCGCGATCACGCCGCCCGGCGGCACGTACGCGACCGCGGACGGTGGCACCGAGTACTTCATGTCGGCACTCGACTTCCACGGCAAGACCGATAACCGGGTTGCCGTCTGGAAGCTCACCAACACGTCGTCTCTGGCGACGACCCCCGATCTCAGCCTGGACTCGCACCTGGTCAGGACGGTCACCTACGGCCAGCCGCCGGCGGTGATCCAGAAGGCAGGCCCGACTCCGCTCATCGACTTCCTCAAGCTGGCGAAGGCGTCCACCGAGCACCTCAGCATGCTCAACTCGAACGATGACCGGATGAACCAGGTCACCTTCGCCGGTGGTCTCCTCTGGGGGGCCGTCAACACGGCGGTCAAGGGTGCAACCGGGCCGACCCGGACGGGCATCGCCTACTTCATCGTCGACCCGTCGGGCACCCCGTCGATGGTCAAGGACGGCTACGTGGCCGTCGACACCAACAGCGTCATGTTCCCGGCGATTGCGGCGACCGCCGACGGCGCCGGGGTCATGAGCTTCACCCTGGCAGGCCCGACCGCGTACCCGAGCGCGGCGTACGTGACGCTTGACGCCGACAATGGCGCCGGCGACGTCACCGTCGTGAAGGCGGGCGATGGGCCGTCGGACGGATTCAGCGGCCTGGGGTACTTCGGTGGCGCCAGCGTCGCGCGCTGGGGTGACTACGGCGCTGCCGCGGTCGACTCCAACGGCACGATCTGGTTCGCGGCCGAGACGATCAACCAGAGCTGCGGCCTTGGGGAGTTCCTGGTGGACTACCCGGACAGCACCTGTGGTGGCACGCGGTCCTTCTACGCCAACTGGGGCACCTGGATCGCAAGCGTCACGCCGTAGGCCTCTGCTTCGCACAGACTGAGAGCCGGGCCCGTCGGGTCCGGCTCTCGCGATTCGGGGCCCGTGACCTGGCGGCGCAATCGCCGTCGCCACTGGCCCGGCGTCCGGCAGGTCGGTTGGCCGGCCGAGTCCCGGACCGGTTCGGGCCGACCGCCGGCTCCAGCGCCGCTACGCCAGCTCCCGGCTCTCCGAAGCCGGGACGGCCTTGACCACGCCGTCGTCGTAGCTCATCGCCAGCCGCTCGCCCGGCTCGAGGACGAGCACATCCTCGTTCCAGTCCCCGTCCAGCAGGCGGCGCAGCAGGACCAGGCTGCCCTCCATTCGCTCGAACGCCCAGCCGCGTCGGTCGGCCTGCTCGCGGGCGACGGCCATGGCCGCCTCGTCGTCGCCGACGCCCATGGCCACGAACGCACCGCGACTGTAGTGCGCGCGCCAGGCGCCCATGACCTCCATCAGGTAGTCGGCGTTGTCCTCGCCGTACTTCTCGACGTACTCGGCCCGCACGGCCGCCAGCTCCTCCTCGGTGTCGCTCGCAAACCCCGCGCCGGCCGAGCCGGACCGGCTGCCATCGACGCGCTCGAGCTGGTCAGCGACATACCAGTACGTGGCGCCGCGATCGCGGGTCTCCGCGTCGTAACGCTCGCGGCCGCCGAGGAACAGCGTGATGCAGTCGTGGGCGCGCGGGAGGACCACCGGCACGTCGCGCGCCTCGATCCCGGCGGTCGCGCCGCCGCACAGCCCGTAGCCCAGGACGATGGCGTCGTAGCCCGGCGGCGTGGCATCGATGGCGCCCTGGAGCTGCGAGCGGAGATCCGGCGGATCGTCGTGCAACCCGCGCCGGAACATCGTCACGTCGACGACGTGCGGCGATCGGGCCGCGCACAGGTAGACGGGCCGCGCGAGGATGTCGCACGCGATCGCGTGGAGGCGCATCGCGGGGCTCACGTTGACAGGGGATAGCGGCCGGAGGCCTCGACCTCGTCGACCATCGCGAGCACGTTTTCCGGGGGTACGTCGCCCATCACGGTGTGAACGGCACCGAGCATGAAGCCGCCGCCGGGCCCGAGCAGCGAGATCACCCGCCGGACCTCGGCGCGAACCTCGTCGGGGGTGCCGCCGGGCAGCACCCGGTGGGTGTCCATCCCGCCGCAGAACACCAGGTTGTCCCCGAACCGGCGCTTGAGCCCGCCGAAGTCGCTCATGCCGCCCGCCGAGGCCTGGACCGGGTTGAGGATGTCGACCCCGATCTCGATGAAGTCGCCCAGCAGGTCGTACACGTCGCCGTCGGTGTGGAACATCAGCTTGGCATCGGTTCGCTCGCGGATGAACGCGATGTAGTCCGCGTGGATCGGCTTGAGAATCCTCCGGTACATCGCGGGCGACATCAGCAGCCCGACCTGCGAGCCCAGGTCGTCGCCGATCTTGATCATGTCGATGAGGTCCCCGCACTCACGCAGGAAGCCATCCATGATTCCCTTGCACACGCCCTGGATCTTCCACAGCAGCGCCTCCGCGAAGTCGGGTTCCGCGGCGAGGTTGAGCAGGAACGCGTCCGTGCCCTGCATCGCGAACGCGCGCTCCAGGGGGAACAGCAGCCACGGGGTCGCCAGGCTGGCGAACAGGTTCTCGTCGCGCAGCCGCTGCGCCTCCGCCCGGACGCCGTCGTATCGGGTCGGGTCGGAGACGTCTGGCCAGGGGTAGGCCTCGATCTCCTCGAGCGTGGTCGCATCGGCCATCGGGTGGACACCCGGGAACCAGGTGCCGGGCGTGGCCTCCAGCTGGCCGCTGCCCCAGTCGTCGACGAACGGGGAATGGGGGTCCCGGGCCGCGTTGCGGGCGCGGGTCGCCGCCGGGAAGCGGTCCAGGACGCCCCGGACATCTCCGTGCAGACGGGCGTAGGTTGCCTCGTCGGGGAGCGCGGTTCCGAGCTCCGGCCAGTCGTAGAGGTAGCGGTCCGGCGCCTCGATGCCCGCGAGGGCCTTGATGCCCTGGTAGGTGGACATCTTGATCCCCGTGGCATTGCTGGGGCCGAGCATCACCGGCACGCGGTCGGGCATCTCGTGGGCAAGCGTCGCGAGTACGCGCTCGCGCGGGGTCATCGGCATGCGGGCCTCCGGCGGCCGGGACTCGGGTCCGGCTCGACCCGAGCGTAGCCCACATGCGGTCGGTGGCGTCTCGTCCGTCGGACCCGGTCCCGCAGTCGGAGCGCCACGAAGCCCTGGCCCACCGACCTGGCCCCACGTCTCTCGCCACGGCCGGCCCTCACCGCCCGGCCCCCAACTCACCTGGCGCGTCGGTCCTCACCACCCAGGCCTCAACTCACCTGGCGCGTCAGTCCTCAACGCCCAGGCCTCAACTCACCTGGCGCGTCAGACAGGCTCCCAGACGCGGGGTTGCGGGCGTTGGAGCCCCTCTGGGCCCCGGAATCGCCAGGCTGGCGTCACCCGTGATGCACCCGGCGAGTCAAAGGCCACCCGACGGCGGCGCGACCGGGCACCGGATCCACGTGACGGGCCCGTCCGACGGCGGCGTGACCGGGCACCGGCCCCACGCGGCGGACCACCTGACGCACCCGGCGAGTCAAAGGCCACCCCACGACGCATCGGTGGGCCAGGATCCGCCGCTCCCGTGAGCCGTCGGCCGGCCGATATCGTAGGGTTGTCGCCCAACGGGTCATCACCGACGACGACGGCAGGCATCGGAGGACGATCATGGCCACAGGCAGCGGCACCCGCGAGGATCCCTGGCAGCTGACGACCGCCAACGGCGGCTCGCAGTACCAGATGTGGCGCGACGAGAGCCGCGATCCGCCGTCGCTCGTGTGCCAGGTCGGGGGCACCCAGCTGCGGTATCAGCTGCGCGCCATCGACGACCTCCACGCGTGGCTTCGAACGCAGGGCAGACTGGGTCGCCGCTCGGCGGCGCCGACGAGCAGAAGCCGGCACCCGCGGGGACGGTCGAGGCGTGGGGTCGATCCGAGGACAACCCCGTTGGCGGCTGGTACGGGCTCAAGAAGGGCCTTCGCGGCCGGTTCGGCGTGTACCTGCCACCCCTGCTCGAACACCTCGGGCTCGCGGAGCTGGAGCACAACCCCAGGAACAACCGCATGCGCGCACGCTGAGGTGCAGGGCAGCGCGTCCATGCCTCCCGAGTACCCGCTGCCCGTCCTGACCGACATCTACCGCGGCTGGGCCGCCCACCAGGCCCGCCTCCTCGAGATCATCGGGCCGCTGGCCGATGAGCAGATGCAGCTGCGGCCGTCGCCCGACCACTGGGCCATCTGGCAGCTGGCGGCCAACATGGTGGGCGGCCGAGCCTACTGGTTCCACGAGGTCCTGGGTGAAGGCGACCCGGCCGTTCGCGACATGTTCCGCGTCGCCGCGACGACCGTTCCCGGCCTCCCGCTCATCGACGCCGGATGGGAGGACGACGAGAACCATCCACGCACCGCAGCCGAGATCGTCGACGCATTCCACGCGACCTGGCGGATGGTCGATGACTGCCTGCAGCGCTGGACCGAGGAGGATCTCCGGGTCGCCTTCTCGCGGCCGCGCCGGCACGGTGGTCCGGCCTCCACGCGCGGGTGGGTGATCTGGCACGCCATCGAGCACGAGCTCCAGCACGGCACGGAGATCGCGCTGATTCTCCGCAGCCATGGTCTGCGAACGCTCGACCTCTAGCACTTCCGGGCCACTCTCAGGCAGTCCTCAGTCAGGCAGGGCATGCTTAGCCCGAATGACGACATCACGCCCGCCCCGCGGGGAGCTCGGCCGCGACCCACGCCTTCGTCCGAGCGACGAGCGGGCGCTGCTCGCCCATACCGCGCGCACCAACCGCCGGATCGCGGTTCTCGCGCTGGTCGGTGCGCTGGTCGCCCTTGGTCTCGTCGCGTGGCGGTTCGTTCTGCCCGCGGATGCCGGGTGCCAGTCCACGGCCTGGGCAGCGTCACCGGCGATCGAGGAGCTGCCGCTGGGCTGGACCGTCAGCTCCAGCCAGTACGACGTCAGCCGCAAGACGATGACCCTGCTGGGCCCGCTGCCGTCGGACAGCACGACCAACCAGGCGGTGCTGTACGCAACCGTCACCTGCTACCCGCAGGGCGCCGCAGAGTCGGTTTCCCGCTCCGCAGACGCGGCGGCGGCCGCCGGCCAGACCGTGACCTCGCGCAGCGACCTCGGCGATCAGGGCTTCCTCGCCACCGATGCATCGGGCGCGATCTTCCTCCAGTTCCGCCACGCCGACGTGGTCGTCTACATCGCGGCGTCGGGCGACGCCACCAGCGACGAGGTTGACGCCGTCGCATCGGCGTTCGACCGTGCGATGGGCGGCGACGGCGCGGCGCTCGCGATCGGCACCCCGGATACGGGCGCCCCGAGCCCCTCCGCAGATCAGCCCAGCGCCGACGCCTCGGCGGCGCCGATCCCCACCGAGAGCCCCGCCGCCCCCGAGCTCGAGGCTGCCATGCCAACCCAGGTTGGCGACATCACGCTCACGGTCGAGAGCGCGCTGGGTACCGACATCCTCGGGGACGATCAGGGAAGCCGGGCGATCGTCGCGGCGCTCCGGGCGGACGGCAAGACGCCCGATGACCTCCGCGTGGCGCAGGCGTACGACGCGACCGGTCAGGCCGACCTCTCGATCCTCGGCGTCAGCGTCACCGGCATGAGCCTGGACTCGATCAAGGCCCTGGTGATCAGCTCGTGGCTTGCGGCCACCGGCCCGGGGGTCACCACTGACACGGTGACGCTCGGCGGGCACGAGTTCACCCGGATCGACTACGGCGATGGCGGGTCGGTCGACTACCTTCTGGCCGAAGGCGACCACGTTCTGCTGATCGAGACCGCGGACGCCGCGCTCGCTGAACAGGCCGCCGCCGCGCTTCCCTGAGCGACTGCACCAAACTCCACTGTTCCGTACCGGACCAACACGACGTATGCTCGCGGGGATCGGCCATCGCCCCGACGGTCAGGAGCGAGGAGAGGTACGTGCAGGAGACGCTCGTCGCCTATGCGGGGGACTGCGTGGTGCGCGGCGATGTCGAGCTCGGCGACGGGCGCCTGAGCGACGAGGTCAACGGGCGCGAGCTGTTGATGTTCCGGACGGCCACGCTCGAGGCGCTCGACGATGGGCACCAGGTCGTGATGGACGAGCTCGAGGTCGAGCGGCGAGACCTGCACGTCATCGAAGTGAACGGCCGTCGCGGCGATCCGACCCGTCGCCTGCGCACGGTCGAGGAGCGCGTCGTGCTCGAGATCGGACCGTTCATCGTCACCGGCAACCTCCACCGGGCGCCCCACACGCAGGCGCTGGCGGCGCTGGCGAGCTGGTCGAAGTTCGTGCCCGTGACCGATGCGGTGTTCCAGATGGGTCCCGACGCACCGCAGCGGCATCAGGACGTCCTGCTCGTCAACCGCGACCGGATCTCGAAGTCCAGCGCGCTCGGGTACATGCCCGCTGGCGCGGACACACCGGACGCCCGCACGATCACGAGCTAGCGCGGCGGGCGACAGACTCCGACCCCCCGGCGGTCGCGATCCTCCGCACCCCGGCGGTCGGCGCATGCAACCTCAACGCCGCCCGGCGCACCGTCACGCTGGCGTCATCGTTGCCGGGCAGGCTCCGCCGGGCGATGATGACCTTCATGGCAGCCCCGGCCCTCGATACCGCGCCGATCCTGGTCGTCGATGACGACCCCAAGATCGTGCGCCTGGTCCGCACCTATCTCGAGCGCGAGCGCTACGTGGTCATCACCGCGATGGACGGCCGCTCGGCGCTGCGCGCGATCGAGGAGTCGTCGCCGCGGCTCGTCGTGCTGGACCTGATGATCCCGGAGATCGATGGGCTCACGGTCATCCGCCGCGCCCGCGAGCTGGGCGACGTCCCGATCCTGGTCCTGTCCGCGCGCGGTGCCGTTGGCGACCGGATCCTGGGCCTGAGCGAGGGCGCCGATGACTACCTGCCCAAGCCGTTCTCCCCGGCCGAGCTGGTCGTGCGTGTGCGCACCATCCTCCGGCGCACGGAGCGGTCCGGGGCCGGCGCGCCGTCCGGGGTCCTGGTCCTGGGTGACCTGGCGCTCGACCTGGATCGCCATCAGGCGACGTTGGGCGGAGCCGATGTTCCCCTGAGCGCCCTCGAGCTCCGGCTGCTGGGCGCGCTGCTCGACGCGGACGGCCGGGTGCTCAGCCGGGACCAGCTGCTGGACGCGATCCACGGCACCGGCGAGGGCGACGTCACCGACCGGGCGATCGACCAGTACGTCAAGCGGCTGCGCGAGAAGCTGGGCGACGACCCCGGTGCGCCGCGGTACGTGGCCACCGTGCGCGGCGTCGGCTACCGGGCCGCGGCGGCAGCCGAGCGGCGAGCGCCGGCATGAGGCTGCCGCGTGACGGGATCTCGACCCGGATCCTGATCGCGGCCATCACCGTGGCCGCCGTTTCGCTGGGGATCGTCGCGGTGGGCGTGCTCCGCGTCGGCGGCGATTCCTTCGAGGCGCTGATGATGGCCGCGGGCGCCAGCGCCGAGCACGCCCACGAGATGTTCGACACGAGCGTGGCGCTCGTGTTCGGGATTGCTGCCGCGGTGGCCGCGATCGTTGCGGTGGTGCTCGCGGTGGTGCTGTCGCGGCGCCTGGCTCGCCCGATCGAGCGCCTCGCGGCCGCCGCGGCCCGGATCGCGGACGGCGACCTCACCGCCCGGGTGCCGGAGGAGGGTCCGGCGGAGCTGCGCGCGCTGGCGGTCTCCCACAACACGATGGCCGCGCGGCTGTCCGAGCAGGAGGCCATTCGCCGCGAGTTCATCGTCAACGCGTCGCACGAGCTGCGCACGCCGCTGACCAACCTCCAGGGCTACCTCGAGGCGCTGCGCGACGGCGTCCTGCCGCCGGACCCCGCCATGTTCGATTCCCTGCGCGAGGAGGTCGACCGGCTGACCCGCCTCGCGGCGTCGCTGGATGTGCTCGCCGGGGCGGAGGGTCAGCCCGGGGTCGCCCGCGACCTCGACGTCGCGCCCATCGTGCGCAATGCTGCGGATCTCGTGGGCCCGGTGCTCACCCGGCGATCGATCTCGCTGGCGGTGGACGTGCCGCCCGGGCTGCAGGCCCACGTCCGCCCCGACGAGCTGACCCAGGTCCTGGCGAACCTGCTCCAGAACGCGGTCCGCTACACGCCCGAGGGCGGCGAGGTCAGGGTGACGGCCGGCAGGGCGGTGGACGGCGTGGACATCCGGGTCGCGAACACGGGCCCCGGGATCCCGGAGCCGGATCTGCCGCGCGTCTGGGAGCGCTTCTACCGGGTGGAGAAGTCCCGGGACCGCGAGCGCGGCGGCGCCGGCATCGGACTGGCGATCGTTCGCCAGCTGGTCGAGGCTGCGGGCGGCAGGGTCGGTGTCACCAGCGAGGGCGGCTGGACCACATTCTGGCTGCGACTGCCCGCCTGACCTGAGCCGCAAGCCGGTGCTCGCGCCGACGTGGCGCTTCGGCGACCCGCCTCAGTGGCGCTTCGGCGACCCGCCTCAGTGGCGCTTCGGCGACCCGCCTCAGCGGCCCTTCGCGTACCCCGTTGCGGTGAGCTTGTCCCACAGCGAGCGGGCGTTCCCGTTCTGGATGTGATCCATCATGTACGCCTGCCCCACGTCGACCGGACCGAACTCGTCGTCGAACCGGACGCGGGCGACGGTCTCCTCGCGCGACCAGCCCCTGGCGATCGCGTCGGCGACCGCGGCCTTCCAACGCAGCAGCACCGCACGCTGGGTGTTCACGTAGTCGAGGGTCACGACCGGTCCGTGCCCGGGCACGACATGATCGACATCGAGCAGGCGGATCCGTTCGAGCGCCTCCAGCCACTGGTCGACGTCCGAGGTCATCAGCCACGTCTGGCATCCGGAGAAGATCGTGTCGCCGGTGAACACGACCCGCTCCTCGGGCACGTGCACCGCGAGCTGGCCGGGGGTGTGCCCCGGGGTCCACAGGCAGTGGAACGTGTGGTCGCCCACCTTGAGCATGAGGTCGCCCGTGAACACGACCGTGCCTCGGGGCAGGTCGGCGTAGTACGCGTCCCTGTCGGGGATGAGCGGAGCCGCCTCGGGATCGTCGGTCGGGATCGCCTCGAGGGCATAGGCGAACGGGTCGAGCGCCGCACTCGTGTCCATGAAGATGTCGTACAGCGCCTGGTGGTTGACGACCTTGCCTGCGCCGCGGAACCAATGGTTGCCGAAGATGTGGTCGACGTGGTTCTCAGTATTGATCAGGTAGCGGATCGGGCCGTGGGTCTCGGCCTCCTCTCGCATCGCCACCGCCCGGGTCGGGAGCTGCGGCGTGTCGATCACGACGACGCCGTCCGAAGTCACGACGAAGCTCGGGTTGCAGCCCCGCAGCTTCGTGGTCGTGTACACGTTGGGCGTGACCCGTTCCATCATCGAGGCGAGCGCTTCCATGTCGCGAGGTCCTCCGGTCCGGCTACTGCGTCGCGGTAAGGCCGCCGTCGATCGCCAGCACGTGGCCGGTCACGAACGAGGCAGCGTCTGAGCACAGGAAGATGGCGGGCCCGGCGATGTCGCGGGTCTCGCCGACGCGGCCGAGCGGGATCCGGCTCACGATGCCCGCCTTGAACGCGGGATCGGCGAGGAGCGACGCCACCTGGGGCGTGTCGACGAAGGTGGGCATGATCGCGTTGACGCGGATGCCGTGCCTCGCCCACTCGGTCGCCCACTGGCGGGTGAGCGAGCTGATGGCGCCCTTGGCGGCGACGTAGGCCGAGTACCCGGCGTTGATCCCGAGGTTGGCCCGGACCGACGAGATGTTGAGGACGCTGCCGCCGTGGCCCGCCGCGATCATCGCCCGCGCGGCAGCCTGCGTCGCGAGGAGCGTGCTCCGCACGTTGAGCTCCATGATCCAGTCCCAGTCGTCGCGGGGGTAATCCTCCGCCGGGTGGAGGACGTTCCCGGCGCCGCCTCCGATGGCGTTGACGATGATGTCGATCCGGCCGAACCGCTCCACGGTCGTGCCGACCATGCGCTCGCAGTCCGCCTCGCTGGTCGCGTCCGCGACGATGGCAAGGCCCTCGGATCCCGCGGCGGCGATTCGCGCCACGGCGGCGTCGAGCGCCTCAGGCGTTCGCCCGGCGACCGCGACCCGCGCGCCGGCAACCGCGAACGCCTCGGCCAGGGCCGCACCGATTCCGCCGCCCCCGCCGGGGATCAGGGTGACGCGCCCGGCCAGGCTGAACATGCTGAGATCGCCCATCGTCCACCTTTCTCCGATACCGATGACAGTGCTAGTATCATCGACAATCGATTATCTGCCAAGTTCGCCGGGCGAGGTTGCGCAGGGGCGACGAGGCGACAGTACGTCGAGACGACGCCGCGTCGAGGCGACGCCGAAGATCGATCGGAAGGAGGTCCGGGCCGTGTCGGTGGCAGAGGAGATCCTCGGGCAGTTCCTCGGCGACGAATCGTTCCCCGTGACCTGGGACTCCGAGGTCGAGCAGGAGTTCTTCTGGGTCTACGACGACCTGCATTGCCCGCACCCGGTCAGCCCCATGTTCTTCGACATCGGCGGCTGGTGGCTCAGCTGCGACCACATGTTCCGGCGCTTCGGCACGCCGTTCGCTGTGGACTGGTTGGCCAAGAACGTCAACGGATACGTCTACACCACCGCGATCCCGCCGGACCCCGACCTGCGGATCGACGCCACCGAGTACAGCGCGCGCTATGGCGCCCGGGTGCCGCGCGACGCGGCCTACGCGACCACGATGGGCAAGTACCTCGACACCGTCCTGCCCGTATACGGCGAGCACTTCGCCGAGTGGTGGCGGGACCGGCTGCGCCCCGAGATGGAACGCAACTTCACGTACCTGGAGAGCCGCCTGGACGAGGCGGCCCGAATGAGCCTGGCCGAGCTCTCGTGCGTGCTCGAGGACGCGATCGACATCCATGACCGGCACTGGAAGATCCACTGGATGCTCAACTTCGCGCAGCTGTCGGCGACGCTCAACCTGCGCGCGGTCATGGACAAGACGCGCGGCAGCGTGGACGAGCAGCTCCTCGGCCGGCTCCAGAACTCCGCGTCGGACCGCAACTGGGACTCGATCGAGACCCTGTGGAAGATGAAGAACGAGGTGCGCGACGACGCGCAGCTGCGAGCCGCCTTTGCCGGGACCGCGCCGCGCGAGATCGGCGCCGCGCTCCGCGCCTCGGAGCGCGGCCGGCGGTTCATCGCCCAGCGCGTCGAGCCGTACCAGCGCGAGTTCGGCTGGCACGCCGTGTGGAGCCACGAGTTCATCTTTCCCACCGCGCGCGAGGAGATGGAGCCCGTCCTGGAGCTCGTTCGCGGCTACCTCGACACGGACTACGACTATCCCGCGGCGATCGACGCCATGCGCCGGGACATCGAGGCCGCGTCGGAGGAGATCCTCGAGGGGCTGACCGGCGACGCGCTCGAGGAGATGCGCGCCGCCAACGCGGTCAACCTCCGGATGGCGCCGCTCACGCCCGACCACCACTTCTACATCGACCAGGGCGCCAACGCGCACGTCCGGCTGGTGCTCATCGCGATCGGCCGCAAGCTGGTCGAGGCGGGGCATCTCGACCAGCCCGACGACGTGATGTTCCTGCGCTACAACGAGCTGCGGGCGCTGATCGGGGACGCCTCGGCGATCGAGGCATGCGCGATCGTGGCGGCACGACGCGCCGATCGGGTCGCCTCCGAGGCCATCCGCCCGCGCGACTGGATCGGCACCGCAACCCCGTCGCAGCTCGCGTTCCCGTATCTCGTCAACTGGGGCTACCCGGACCGGTTCCACCAGGAGCAGTCCGCCGACGTGCGCAGCATCACGGGGCTGGGTGCGTCGCCCGGGATCCTCGAGGGGACCGCCCGGGTGGTGCGCACCGTGGACGAGTTCGACGAGGTGCGCGACGGTGACATCCTGGTGTGCCAGATGACGAACCCCGCCTGGGTCGTCCTGTTCACCAAGATCGCGGGCCTGGTCACTGACACCGGCGGCACGACCTCGCATCCCGCGGTCCTCGCCCGCGAGTTCGGGATCCCGGCCGTCATCGGTACGTCGGTGGCGACGCACCGCATCTCGACCGGCGACCGGCTGCGGATCGACGGCACGGCGGGGACGGTGGAGATCCTCCCCGCGGCTCCCGGCGCCGGCTCTGCGCCCGCCGGCAGCCCGGTCGGAAGGTGACGGCATCCGCATGACGGTCGACCGGCTGCCGTCGCGCAGCGTCCTGGCAGACCAGGTCCGCGACCATCTCCTGGAAGGGATCCTCAGCGGCCGGTATCCCCCGCACTCGAGGATCGTCGAGACCCAGGTTGCGCGCCAGCTGGGCACGAGCCAGGCGCCGGTCCGGGAGGCGCTCCGCAGTCTCGAGGCCCTCGGCGTGGTGGTGATCTCGCCCTTCCGGGGTGCACGCGTCCGGCGTCCGACGCGGCGCGAGATCCTCGAGGCCTACGCGGTCCGGTCGGCCCTCGAGGTCCTCGCCGCCCGGCTGGCCGTCCCCCGGATGGACGATGCCGCTGTGACCGAGCTGGCCGCCTACGGTGAGGCGATGAACGCCGCCGCGGCGGCGGGTGACGGTCGCGGGGTGGCCGATGCCGATGCCAGGCTCCACGGGCTGATCGTGGAGCTGGCCGACAGCCCGACGCTCGAGAAGGTGTGGCGCTCGCTCGAGCCGGTGTCCCGGACCTACATCAGCCTCACCGCCCAGGGCGCCGATCCCGCGTGGTCTGCGCATCTGCACGGCCCGATCCTCGAGGCCCTCCGCCGGCACGACGCCGACGCGGTTGCGACCGCGATCGAGCGCCACTTCACCGAGGCGAGCGCCAACATGGCGAAGCGGTGGCCGGACAGCAGCCTGCCCGCGGAGGCCGGGGACATGACCGAACCGGCGACCGCTGACGCACCAGCGGACCGGACGACCACACCAGCGGGGAGACCATGACGACCACAGTCCAGCGCTCCGAGGAGATGTCCGCCGGCGCCGCCAGGCTCCGGATCGACGTCATCGGCCCACACCCCCGGGAGCACGTCCTCGACGACATGAGCTTCATGAACTACCGGCTCGCCGATGTGCACATCGAGCCCGAGCTCACGCTCGCCGAGCCCGACATCCTGTGGTACCAGGACGGCGACCGCGACATCAGCTACGACGGGCGCCGGATGACCTTCCGCGGGGACTGGCCCGCGGGCCCGATCCAGAAGGTCATCGTGTCCATGCTGGCGCTGCGGATGGAAGCCGTCGGGCTGCATCCGTTCCATTCGTCGGCGGTCCGCTACCGCGACCGCACCGTCCTGTTCCTGGGCGGCGAATCGAACCACGGCAAGTCGATGGGCCAGATCGAGGCGTGCCGCCGGGGCGGGATGCTGATCTCGACCGAGACCACGGTCATCGACGAGGACGCACGCGCGGTGATGGGCTCGAAGTCGGTGTTCCTCAAGCGCCGGACCGAGGGCACCGAGCGCGCCGACAAGGCGGCGCCCGAGGTCGGCGTCCAGAAGTTCTTCGGCGACATGCCCGAGTGGGAGACCTGGCTCGAGCCGAGCGAGGTGGACGTGGTGATCGTGCCCGCGATCGACGGCAACTTCGCGCCGTCGCTGGCGGAGATGATCCCGTTCGAGCGCCAGTTCCAGACGCTCCACTCGCTGCAGAACTACTTCCTGCTCAACGAGCTGCTCGCGCCCGGCTTCCCGATCCCGATGGTCGACACCGAGGCGCTGCGCCACGCGCGCGCGGGGTTCGTCGAGCGCTTCGCGGATCGCCCCTACTACTTCGTCCGCGCCGCCACGCCGCAGGTGCTGCTGGACGAGGTGGACCGGGTCGTGTAGCCGGACATGCGGCCCTTCTCGTACCAGCGACCCACGTCGCTCGCCGACGCCGTCGGCCTGCTCGAGGCGAACGGCGCGGAGGCGCGGCCGCTTGCCGGGGGAACGGACCTGATCATCCGCCTCCGCGACGGCTCGGTCAGGGCGTCGATGATCGTCGACCTCAAGGGGATCGAGCAGCTCGACGCGGGCATCCGCGAGGACGGGGATCGCCTCGTCATCGGGGCGCGCACGGTGATGACCGACATCGCCGGGGATCCACGAGTGCGGCGTGATTTCGCCGCGCTGGCCGAGGCCGCGTCCGTGGTCGGGTCGGCCCAGATCCGCAACCGGGCCACGCTCGCGGGCAACATCTGCAACGCTTCGCCGGCGGCGGACACGGTGCCGTCGCTGCTGGTGTACGACGCCCGGGTGGTGGCGACCGGTCCCTCCGGCACCCGCCGCATCGGTATCGACGAGTTCCTGGTCGGACCCGGCCAGACGGCGCTGGACCCGGCCGAGCTGCTGACGGCGATCGAGCTCCCGCTGACCCGGGAGGCCCGCGGCGGGGTCCACGTGCGACGGACACGCCGCCGCGGCCACGACCTCGCGTCGGTCACGCTGACCTGCGCGATCCTCGAGGGCGGTAAAACCCGGCTGGCGTACGGGAGCATGGGCCCGCGGCCGCTGCTCGTCGTGGACGACACGGGTGTGCTCTCGGATCCCGGCGCCGCGCCCGACGCGAAGCGGCGCCTGCTCGATGCCCTGTTCGCCGACGCCCGGCCGTCGCCCCGGTCGATGCGCTCGAGCCCCGAGTACCGGCTCGAGATGCTCCGGGTGCTCGCGCTGCGAGCGCTCGACATCGCGGCCGCCCGGCTCGCCGGCGGAGCGCGGCCATGAGCGAGACTCTGGCGATCTCGATGACGGTGAACGGACGCCCGCGCGCGGTCCGGATCGCCGCCCACCACACGCTGCTCGACGTGCTGCGCGACGACCTCGGGCTCACCGGGTCGAAGGAATGCTGCCTCGTCGGGGAGTGCGGCGCGTGCACGGTGATGCTCAACGGCCGGAGCGTCGATGCCTGCCTCGTGCTCGGCGCCGAGGCCGATGGCGGGGACGTGGTGACGGTCGAGGGTCTCGCCGGCCCCGACCGGCTGAGCCCCGTGCAGCAGGCGTTCCTCGACCACGGGGCCGTGCAGTGCGGGTTCTGCATCCCGGGCCAGCTCGTCGCGGCTCACGCGCTGCTGGCCGAGAACCCCCACCCGAGCCGGGCCGAGGTCGAGGAGGGGCTGGCCGGAAACCTGTGCCGGTGCGCCGGCTACCAGCAGATCATCGAGGCGGTGCTCGCCGCCGCGGACGAGGCCGAGCGATGAGCGCGCGGGGTGTGGGCTCGCCGAACCGCGTCGGCGTCTCGCCGAACCGCGTCGGCGTCTCGCCGAACCGCGTCGGCGCCTCGCCGGCCCGCCTCGGCGGGTTCGACCGGGTGACCGGCCGCCAGGCCTACGTCGCCGATCTCCATGTCGAGGACGCGCTCCACGTGAAGCTCGTGACCCTCGACTGTGCCCGCGCCCGGATCGACCGGATCGACGTCAGCGAGGCGCTCCGGGTGCCCGGCGTGCGCCTGGTGATGACGGCGGCCGACCTGCCGCATCCGATGCCCCGGTTCGGACCCCAGTTCCGCGACCGGCCGGTCCTCGCGATCGGCGAGACGAAGTACCACGGCGAGCCCGTCGCAGCCGTCGCCGCCGAGACGAAGGATGCGGCAGAGGCCGCCGTCCGCCTCGTCCGCGTCGAGCACGAGGTCCTGCCGGCTGCGTTCACGATCGCGGGCGCGCTCGCCCCGGACGCCCCGCTGGTCCAGGAGCCGAAGCTCCGCCCGGACGACCCGATGCGCGACACGAACGTGCTGCGTGAGCACCGCTACGGGTGGGGGGACGTCGATGCGACAAGCGCTGACGTGGTGGTCGAGGGGACGTACGCGTTCCCGATCGTGACCCAGTTCGCCATCGAGCCGCACGCGTTCATCGCCGCACCCGACGGCGACGGGATCACGGTCTGGAGCTCGATCCAGCACCCCAGCTGGCTTCAGCGACTGATCGCGGACCTGCTGCACCTGCCACTGGCCAGGGTCCGGGTGCTCGCCCCCGATCCAGGCGGCGCGTTCGGGGGCAAGCAGCACGCGAAGTTCGAGCCGCTGGTCGCGTTCATGGCCCTCGCGACCGGCCGGCCGGTCCGCCTCGTGCTCACGCTCGAGGAGTCGTTCCAGGCGGTCAGGCGGGGAGCGTCCGAGGTCCAGGTCCGGTCCGGGTTCCTCGCCGACGGCACCCTCGTGTTCCGCGACATCCACGCGGACTACCTCATCGGCGCGTACGCGGACATTGCCGACCGGACGGTGACCAAAGGGGGCTACACCGCAGCCGGTCCGTACCGGATCCCCAACGTCCGGATCGTGGCGCGCAGCGTGCTGTCGCACACCACGCCGTCGACGGCCTTCCGCGGGTTCGGCAACCCCCAGCAGATCTGGGCCGTGGAATTGAACATGGACGAGGCGGCCCGGGTGCTGGGCATCGACCCCGTGGCGCTCCGTCTCCGGAACCTCCCCGAGCGGGGGGAGACGTTCATCCCCGGCGACACGCCGGCGGACGGGCGGTGGGCCGAGAGCCTCGAGCGGGCCGCCGAGATGCTCGACTGGGGCGGGCCGATCGTGCCGGGGCGCGGGACGCGGCATCGCCGTCGGCCTCAAGTCCGGCCCCACGACCGGGCTGTCGTACTCGACCGTGCGCCTGCTGGTCGACGGCAGCATCGTGGTCTACGCCGGGACCTCGGACATGGGCCAGGGCGCCCGAACGATCTTCGCCCAGATCGCCGCCCAGGAGCTGGGGGCTCCGGTGGACTGGGTGACCGTGGTCATGGGCGACACGGCGGTCGTGCCCTACGACCAGCAGACCTCGGCCAGCCGGTCCTCGGTCCTGATGGGCAACGCGGTCCTGTTCGCGTGCCGCGACATCCAGGCGCGGCTGCGGTCGATGGCGGCGCGGCTCGAGGGCGTCGACGAGGCCGAGGTCCAGGTGGACGGCGGCGTGCTCACGATCGGCGGTCGCGAGCTGCCGATCCGGGAGGTCCTGCGGCGCGGGCTGGGGCGCCTCGGCGGCGAGCTGATCGGTGTGGGCGAGATGCGCAAGGAGGCGGACCCCGGGCATCCGCTGGGCGGCACCGCTGCCTTCTTCGAGTTCAACTGCACCGCCGTCGAGGTCGAGGTGGACCGGGATACCGGCGACATCGCGATCACGCGCCACGTCACCGTCTCGGACGTCGGCACGGCGCTCAACCCGGCCCAGGTGCGCGGCCAGGACGAGGGCGCTGCCGTGATGGGCCTCGGCCACACCCTCATGGAGCACATCATCTTCGACGACACGGGCCGGATCCGGAACCTGGGGGCGATCGACTACCGGATCCCGACGAGCATGGACCTGCCGCACGCCATCGACAGCGACATGGTCGAGAACGGCGACGGACCCGGTCCGTACGGGGCCAAGGGCATGAGCGAGGGGGCGCTGCTGTGCGTCGCGCCCGCGGTCGCGGCGGCCGTCCGGGATGCCACGGACGCGGTCATCCGGGACCTGCCGCTGACGCCCGAGCGCGTGTGGCGGGCGCTCCGCGATCTGCCGGACGGCGCGGGCAGCGGCACGGGCGAGACCGGCCCGCGATGACCCTGGCCTACCGCCTCGACCACCCGCACGACCTGCCCGCGGACGAGGTGACCGCGCTCGTCGGCGGCAAAGCCGCGAACCTCGGCGTCATGGCCCGCGAGCTTGGGCTGCCGGTCCCGCCGGGCCTCGCGATCACGACCGCCGCCTGCCGCGCCTACCTCGCATCGGGCTGGCCGGCCGGCCTGGACGAGGAGCTTCGGGCGCGGATGGCGGACGTCGAGGCGGCGATCGGGCGGCGGTTCGGGGATCCAGCGGACCCGCTCCTCGTCAGCGTCCGGTCCGGGGCTCCGGTGTCGATGCCCGGCATGATGGACACGATCCTCGACCTCGGGCTGACCGACGCGACCACGGACGGCCTGGCCCGGGCCACCGGTGACGATGCGTTCGCGCGCGACTGCCGGCGGCGGTTCGAGGCGATGTTCCGCGAGATCGTGGGTCGGGAGGTCCCGGACGACCCGTGGGCGCAGCTCCGTCTCGCCATCGAGGCGGTGTTTCGCTCCTGGAACAGCGACCGGGCGCGCGCCTACCGCCGGCGCGAGGGGATCGCGGACGACATCGGGACCGGGGTCACCGTGCAGGCGATGGTGTTCGGCAACCGCGGTGCCGATTCGGCGACCGGCGTCGTGTTCACGCGCAACCCCGCCACGGGCGAGCCCGGGCTGTACGGCGACGTGATGTTCGGGGCCCAGGGCGAGGACGTCGTCGCGGGGACGCACGCCACCCAGCCGCTCGCGGTCCTCGACGAGCGCCTGCCCGCGGTCGGGCGAGAGCTTCGCGATCACGCCGTGCGGCTCGAGCACCACTTTCGCGACCTGTGCGACATCGAGTTCACGGTCGAGCAGGGGAGGCTGTGGCTGCTCCAGGTCCGGGTCGGCAAGCGGAGCCCGCGGGCCGCGCTGCGGATCGCGCTGGACATGGCCAGCGACGACGCGTTCCCGCTGACCCGCCGCGAGGCGGTCGAGCGGGTGGCCGCGATCCTCGCCGATCCGCCGCGCGTCGCCTCACAACGGGATCCCGGCGCGACCTCGATCGGCACCGGCCTCGGCGCATCGCCGGGCGTCGCGAGCGGCGACATCGTGACCAGCCCGGAGGCGGCCGTCCGGCTCGCCGACGCCGGGGGTTCGCCGATCCTCGTCCGCGCCGAGACTTCGCCGGACGACGTCCACGGCATGGCGCGCGCCGCGGGCATCCTGACCGCGCGCGGCGGGCTGGCCAGCCATGCGGCCGTGGTCGCCCGCGGGTGGGGGATCCCGGCCGTCGTCGGCGCGCACGAGATGGAGGTGCGCGGCGGCGAGGTTCGATTCCCCGGGCAGACGCTGCGCGACGGCGACACGATCACGATCGACGGCGACACCGGCGAGGTGTTCGCAGGGTCGGTCGCCGCCGCGTCAGGGATCGCGCCTGAGGCCGGCCAGCTGCTCGAGTGGGCGAGCGAGCTGGGGATCGCGATCGGCGCCGTTTCGGGCGACCGGCCGTCGGGTGACCGGCCGTCGGGCGACCCGGTGTCGGGCGACCAACCGTCGACGACGGCGCCGGACGTTGCCGCGCCGACCTTCGACGACTGCACGCACCTGCTCCGGCTCAAGGGTGTCGCCACCACGGGGGCGCTCGCCGAGGCGCTCCGGGTGCCCGCGGACGCGGTCCAGCCGCTGCTTGATCGGCTGCTCGACGAGGGGCTCGCCGGTACCGTCGCCGGCGCGTTTCGGCTCACCGAGCCGGGTCGGGATCGCGGGGTGGCGCTGCTGTCCGCGGAGCAGGCCGCGCTGGGCGTCGAGAACGCCGAGGTCGCGCTCGACGCCTTCCTCGCGCTCGACCGGCGCGTGAAGGCGGCCGTCACCGACTGGCAGATGCGGCCCTCCGACGGCGACCCGGTCATCAACGACCATGCCGACCCCGCCTACGACGCCGCCGTCCTCGGCCGGTTGGCGGCGATCCACGGGGACGCGGTCGCGTGGCTGGTGCCGCTGGAGCCCCGGTGGCCGCGCGCGCAGGGCTATCGACGCCGGCTGGCGGCCGCCATGGAGCTGGCGCTCGCGGGGGACGGGCGATACGTGGCCTCGCCCCGCGTCGACAGCTACCACGGCGCATGGTTCGAGCTGCACGAGGACCTGATCCTGCTCGCGGGCCACACCCGGGCCGACGAGGTGGCCGCGGGGCGAGCCTAGGCTCCTCAGGCGCCGATACCGGGTGCATCCGGGCAGGGGCGTCGGCTTGATTTCGTACGCGTTGGGCGGAATGCGCAGGGGAACCTCGAGGTCCGAGCTGCGTACGAGGTATCGTCGCGGTCAGCTCTCGCCACCAGCGGCAAGGTGGCTCAGATAGAGCGGGGTAATCGCCTTATGCAACTGCCCGAAACGTTTGTCAAGGGACCAGCGGGCGAGCGCTTGCCGTTCACCCATCTGATCAGGACCACGAGAGTCCCCCTCTAGACGGAGTGCACGTGATGTCCGCCGAGGTCCAGGCGTGGATGGCTGCAGGGTTCGCCGTCCGCCCGAATGCGAGCGGGCGCGACGACGAATTCCTCGCGTCCGTCGATCGCGTGGCAACCTCGGCTGGAACCGCCCTCCGGCCAGGCGTCCCGCTCAAGGTCAAGGCGCTTGCCCTGACGCCGGGGGCGCTCAGCTCGACCACGCTGCGACGCCGCCCATTTCGGCCCGGCGTGTGGGCCAGCCTCCAGGTGCCGCCCGACATCGACAAGGCCCACCTCTGGATCGAAGATCCTTCAGGGGACGCACCTGGGGTCCGCCCAGCGCTGGCCATCGAGGCGACCTGGACATGCGCGCCCCACCTCGACGGCATTCCACTGGTCGCTGATCAACCCGCCCCCGGATGGCGTGTCGTGGTGATTGCGGCCAGACGTGACCGCCTGGCGTCCGGCGGGGCTGATGTGCTGCGTCGGGCCGTTCTGGATCTGTTCCGCTCGCTGCACGTTGTGCGGTGGGGACTCGACGAGAGCATCGGCTGGCGTTTTGGCCCTGATCGGATGTTCGCGCCCGAGGTGGCTAGATCGAACTGGCTGGTGGACGGATACCGCGAGGCCCGCGGGGGACCCATCAAGGTCGAGGAGTTGCAGCTCCACTTCGCCAATCAGGGGACCTTCGAGGGCTTGCCCGGGTAGGAACCAACCTGCCTACGACCTCGACGGCAACCGCCTCACCCGGACGACGTACGTTGGCCAGTCTGGAAGCATCACTTCTCAATTCGTGCGACATGGGAGCCGATTCACAAGAGCCGAGCTCGATGCCGCGGAGCGGATCCCGGTATCCGGCGGAAAGACAGCACGCGAGATAGCGGAGCAGTTGAAGATCGACGAATTGGGTGGTATCGACAAGCTGCTGAACAAAGTCAACCCGATAGGCCCGCGTCGGCTGCCGCTGATGCCACGGCCGTATCATCGCATTCGATGACGGCGTCGGCACCGTTTCAGATTGAGGACACACCCGAGGGACCAACGCTCGTGGTCACCGGGTTCTGGTCAAGTGCGGCTGCCGACTGCCTTGCGAATGGCCTGGCTAATGGCCTCGTCATCAACTACGCGCGGGGATTTCAGGGTAGCTCCCTCGACTTCCTAGATGGCCGCTGGGCCCTGCGCCGTCTGGATGTGCTTGACCGCCAGATTTCGGACTTGCGCCCGATCGGTCGCCTCGGAGCCTCACTGCGGTCTCTGTCGGTCCAGGCCGCGCCCGACGCGGTGCTCGACCTCGCCGAGCTGCCGCAGCTCCGGCATGTCGCGGGCGAGTGGAAGGTGTTGCGCACGACCCTCCAGCAATCACAGTCCCTTGCGAGTGTCATCACATGGCGATATGACCTGCCGGATCTGGCTGCCCTCGGTCGGAATGAAGGGCTGGAGGCGATCACGATCAAGCAGGCACCACGGCTCGCGACGCTTTCAGGGGTCGGCGGCCTGCACCGACTTCGGAAGCTCAACATCGTCCTGGCGCGTCGATTGCACGGAATCGCGCCCGTCGCCTCCCTGGCCCCTTCCCTAGAGGAGTTCAAGCTCGAGGACTGCCCGGCCGTGGCCAACCTCGACCCCGTAGCGAGTCTCACGAACCTTCGGGTGTTCGGGTGTGCCGACTGCGGCAGTGTCGAGTCGCTGGCTCCACTCAACACATTGGTTCGCCTCGAAGTTCTCTACCTGTGGGGCTCGACACGGGTGACCGACAGCGACCTGTTGCCTATCGCGAGGCTCCCAAACCTTCGCGACCTGCGCATGCAAGACCGTCAAGACTACCGCCCCAGGGTTGCGGAATTGCTAGGGCGGCTCTCCGATTGACCGACGGGCGCACGATGCCGAGCTCGGTGACCGACGACTCCGGCATCGTCGATCAGGCGCTCAGCTATGACGCCCTCACCCGGACCACCGGACCGACGAGCTCGTCTCGATCAGCCGCAACGGCGGCTTCCCCCTAACCGCCACCTACACCGCCACGGGCGATCTGACCGCCGACCCCGAGACCGGTGTCTCCGGACCCACCATCGCCTATACCTACGACCTCGCCCACCGGTTGACCTCGATCACCCCGGCCGGTGGTCCCACCACGACCCTCGGGCTCGACGCCCTGGGCCGCCCGGTCACCCGGACCACCGGCACATCGGTCGACACGTACAGCTACATCGGCACATCGGACACCGTGGTCCGGATCGCCAACACCGGGGGCACAGGAGCCGTCACCGACTCGATCAGCGATCCCGCGGGGGATCGCCTGGGCACCAAGACCGGATCGACCGTGGCCTGGCTCACCCCCGATCTCCATGGCTCGATCGCCGCCGGGCTCGCCCAGACCCCGTCCGCGGTGACCGACGCCGAGGGATCGTCTGATCAGCTGACCCCACTTCCGTCGTGCGGAGTGCCTGGAATGGTAAGGGTGACTCTCTCGTATCGATAGATTGACTCTTACTGGTCGGCGGCATATCGTGCGGCAATGGACACGATTGGGCGAGCGCAGCTCGAGACAGCGCTGGCCGCCCTCGGCGAGTTGCTCACGGCCCGTGGGCTCCGCTACGAGGTCGTGCTGGTCGGCGGCGGAAACCTCATCCTGCGCGAGCTGATCGCACGTCCGACCACGAAGGATCTCGACATCCTGGGAACGAGGACACCGGACGGCATCGTCCCCATCCGCCCGATGCCCGAACCGCTCCGCGACGCCATCTTCGATGTAGGCCGAACGTTCGGGCTCGCGGACGACTGGCTTAACACCGGCCCCGACTCGCTCCTCGACCTCGGCCTGCCTGACGGGTTCGTCGACCGCCTCGAGCGCCGCGACTTCAGCGGGCTCGTGGCGTGGCTCGCGGGCCGGTTCGACATGGTCTGCTTCAAGCTCCACGCCGCCGTCGACCAAGGTCCGCGGAGCCGCCATTTCCAGGATCTCCGCGATTTGGGTCCGGACCGCGACGATCTCCTCTCGGCCGCCCGCTGGGCGAGGAGCCACGACCCGTCGCCCGGCTTCCGAAGCCTGCTGGTAGAGACGCTTCGGGCGCTCGGTGTGGAGGATGCCGATGCAGCGCTCGGCTAGCTCCCTCCAGGGAGCGCTCCTCAATCGCGCTTGGATCCAGTGGACCGCGCTCGGCGTCGACGCCACAGTCGAGCGCGACGATGCCGTAGTCGACCCCGAGGCGTTGATCGCGCTGACGGCCGAGCTCGGTGACGCCGACGCGAGACTGCGCGATCTCAGCACCGACTGGTGCGTCGCGTTTGGCCGGTACGTCAACGGATCTCGCCTCAAGCAGGTTGCGCGCGAGATCGGCACCCCGGACGACATGATCGGCGAGTACGTGGCCACGGTCGCGGCGTCCGGCGGGCCAGCCTGGCCAATGGGGACGCGTCCCCGGCCCAACTACGTCCGGCGCGACAAAGCCCGACTCGACTCCGCCGAATCCCGACCGCGCCTGCGCATCCGGCTTCGGGCAGCGTTCGGGGTAAACGCCCGGGCGGACATCCTGGCCGCGCTGTTGGCCACGTCGCCGGGCGGCCTCAACGCCGCCGATCTTGCACGCATCACTCGGTTCACGAAGCCGAGCATCGCCTCCGCGCTCGATGCGCTGCTGTTGGCGGGACTCGTCACGGCGAGGGCCGTGGGGAATGAGCGACGTTTTGCCCTGCCACCGAAGGTGCCGATCCTGCCGGGACTCCGGCCGCCGGTGTCGCAGTCGGATTGGGCTGCCACGTTCGCCGTGGCTCTCGAGGTCCTCCGATTGTCGGGCCGTGACGACATGTCGACGACCGTCCGTGCCATCGAGGCCCGGCGATTGATCGGTCGGCTGGCCGATCGGATCTCGACCGAGCGCATGCCCTTCCCGCCTCTGGACGCAGTGGGGGACGAGTTCCTGATGGCCTTTGATCGGTGGATCGTCTACCTCGTGGATTGGCTACGCGCGCCGAGTCGGGAGTAGACGTAAGCGATTCGGGTGAGGCGTGGGGATCGGTTATACTATTGGTATGAAGACTGCCGTCTCGGTGCCAGACGACCTGTTCGCCCAGGTGGACCGCCTCGCGAAGCGCTCGCGCCGCTCGCGCAGCGAGGTGTACAGCGCGGCCCTGCGCGAGTACCTGGCCCGCCACGCGCCCGACGAGGTGACCGCGAGCCTCGACGCCGTCATCGCGGACCTCGGCGAGCCCGGCGCGGACTCGTTCGCCGCCGCGGCCGCCCGCCGCGCGCTCGCCTCGGCTGAGTGGTGATCGCCCAGGGCGAGGTCTGGTGGGCGGACCTCGGCGAGCCGGCGGGGTCTGAGCCCGGGTTCCGCCGCCCGGTGGTCGTGGTCCAGGGCAACGCCTTCAACGCGAGCTCGCTGCGGACCGTCGTCTGCGTCGTGCTGACGAGCAACGTCAAGTGGGCCGAGGCTCCGGGAAACGTGTCGCTGCCAGCCCGCGCAACCGGCCTGCCGAAGCCGTCGGTCGCCAACGTGTCGCAAGTCGTGACCCTCGACCGCCAGGCGCTCACGGAACGGGCGGGCCGCCTCTCGGCGTCGAACCTCGAACTCGTCCTGGCCGGCATCGACGTGGTGCTCGGCCGCGGCTAGCGCCGCTGACCGATGGGGGCCGTCTGGCCCTCCGACGAACCCGCGTGACCCGGCTACGATCGTGTTCGTGGACGCGTCCCCGGCGAGCCACAGCTGTGCCGGATTCGGAGGACGCGGATGGACCTCAAGGTGCGCGACGACGCCCCTGGCCTGACCCTCGATCCCGGGCGGGTCACCGTCCGGAAGGCCATCGACGCCGACTGGGAGGCGGCCGGTCGGATCTGCTACCTCGCCTTCGCCACCCTCGCGGCACACCACGGCTTTCCGCCCGACTTCCCGACGGTCGAGGCCGCCGCGCAGCCGATCCGCCAGCTGATCAACCACCCGCACATCCACGGCGTGGTCGCCGAGCGCGATGGGCGGATCGTGGGCAGCAGCTTCCTCGACGAGCGTTCGCTCGTCTCGGCCGTCGGCCCCGTCACCGTGGATCCGGATGCCCAGGACTGGGGCGTCGGGCGGGCCCTGATGACGGCCATGCTCAATCGCGTCGCCGAACGCGGCACGCCCGGGGTGCGGTTGGTCCAGATTGCCTACCACAACCGGTCGCTGAGCCTGTACGCGAAGCTCGGCTTCGAGGTGCGCGCGCCGCTGGCCGCGATGCACGGCGACCCGATCCGCGTCGCGATGCCCGGGTACGCGGTCCGCCCGGCCACAACGGCGGACGAGGCGCCCTGCAACGCGCTGTGCGTCCGGGTCCACGGGCACGATCGGGCCGAGGAGCTGGCCGAGGCGGTCGCGGCCGGCATGGCCAGGGTGGTGGAGCATCTGGGCCGGATCACCGGATACACGACCGGAGTCAGCTACTTTGCCCACTCGGTCGCGGAGTCCAACGACGACCTGTGCGCGCTGATCGGCGACGCGGACGGGATCCCGACGCCGGGAATCCTCGTCCCGCTCGACAACGCCCCGCTGTTCCGGTGGTGCCTCGCGCACGGCCTGCGCGTGTTCTTCGTGACCACGCTGATGGCGAAGGGGATCTACCAGGTGCCTCGAGGCGCCTGGATGCCGTCCGTCGGGTACTGACCGCGCTGGTCGGCGCGAGATCAGGTCGCTCGGGCCGCGCCCGGAACGAGATCAGACCGCCTGAGCGACGGGGGCCGAGTCCTCGACATCGAACTGGACGTCGAGCGCGTAGCGCGAGCCCGGGTACCGCGACTCGGTCGCCTCGACCGTCCGACCGCGGCTGTCGCTGATCACGCGACGCTCGACGAGCAACGGCTCCCCGGGTGCGACCGCGAGAAGCTCGGCATCCTCCGCGCTCGCCGCCTCGGCGGTGATCGTCCCCTCGCCCCGCCGAAGGTGCCAGCCGCCCACGGCGAGCGCCTCGTGGAGCGACCCGGTCTCGAGGTCGGCCGAGAGCACGGTGTCGGCGGTGCTCGCGTCGAGGATCGCGGTCTCGATCACCATCGGGACGGCGTCGGCGAGCCGCAGCCGCTCGACCACGACGATCGGCTCGGAGGGGCGAATGCCCAGCGCGGCGGCCTCCTCGGATGTCGCCGGGCGGATCTCCCGGGTCAGCAGGCGCGAGGTGGGAGCCCGGCCGAGCCGCTCCATCTCGTGGGAGAAGGCCAGCAGCCGGTCCGCGTAGCGGTGCGAGGGCGGGGCGACCACGAACGACCCGCGGCCCGGGACCCGGCGAACGAGCCCTTCATCGACCAGCCGCTGCATCGCGTTCCGGGCGGTCATCCGGCTCACGGTGAACTCGAGGCACAGGTCCGCGTCCGACGGCAGGCGGTCCCCGGGATGCATCGACGCGATGCGGATCCGCAGCGACTGCTCGATCTGGCGATAGAACGGGACCCACGATTCCGGCGCGTGGGTCATGTGATCGCCCCCCGCTCGGCGCCGTGCACCGCGGCCCCGATCGACCCGGCCCAGGTTCCCAGCTCCGCCGGCACCAGCGTGACCGCGTCGAGCGCGGTCGTCCGGACCCGCAGCTCGAGCTCCGCCCGGATCGCCGCGAACAGCAGCTCGCCGGCCGCGGCCACGCCGCCGCCCAGGACGACCCGGTCGGGCGAGATGACCGCGATCATGTTCGCGATCCCGATCCCCAGGTATCGGCCGACGGCGGCGAGCCCGGCCCGTGCGCGCGCGTCGCCGCCGGCTGCCGCATGCACCGCCGCCTCGGCCGTCTCGGTGCCGCACGCCGCCGCGATCTGATCGGCCCGGGCATACGCCTCGAGGCAGCCGCGGTTGCCGCAGCCGCACCACGGACCGTCGGGGTCGATCGTCTGGTGGCCGATCTCGCCGGCCGTCCCATCGTGACCCAGGAGGACGCTGCCCCCGACGGCGACCACGCCGCCGACCCCCGTGCCGAGGGTCAGCCCGATCATGGTCCCGGCGCCGCGGCCGGCGCCCAGCCGGAGCTCCGCGAGTCCGAACGCCCGCGCGTCGTTGATCAGGAACGCCGGGACACCCGCGGCAGCGGCCACCGGCGCGGCCACGGGGTGGTCCGCCCAGGGCCCGGGAACGTTGACCAGGAACCGGGTCCTCCCGGCGCCCGGATCGTAGAGGCCGGGCACCCCGATCCCGATGCTGAGGACCGGCCCCCACTCGTCGATGGCGACGGCCGCGACCTCGGCGAGCTGCCCCACGACCGACGCCGGCACGCTGGCCGGATCGGGTACGAGGCGTGTCGGCACCTGCCCGCTGGCCACCGTGGTCCAGGTGGCGGCATCGTGCGCGACGACCGCCCACTTGAGGTTGGTCGCCCCAAGGTCCAGGCCGAGGTGCCGGGTTGCGGTCTCGTGGGTCATCGGGTCGGGCCTCGGACCGCGGCTCAGGACTCGGCCGTCACACGGGTGTAGGCGGCAGCGACGGCGACGATGATCGACCCGAACACGATCTGGCGCCACGGCTCGGGCAGGCCGAGGATGGTCAGCAGCGCGGTCAGCACGGTCAGGATCAGGGCGCCGAGCATGGTGCCGGTGAACGTGCCGCGACCGCCCAGGATCGAGGTCCCGCCGATGACCGCGGCGGCGACCGACGGCAGCATCTGCGACTGGACCAGGGTCACGCTGGCCGTGTTGCCCAGCCCCGAGTACAGCAGACCGGCGATCCCGGCCAGGACGGCCGAGATGACGTACAGCACGATCAGGACCTGCCACGATCGCGCGCCCGACAGGCGCGCCGCGACCGGGTTGTCGCCGATGGCGAACAGCAGCCGGCCGTAGCCGCTGCGTCGAAGGCCCAGGAGGATGACCACGGCGAGCGGGACGAACACGAGCAGGCTGAAGGGAATCACATCGGCCACAAAGCTGACACCCAGCGTCCGCAGCTCGGGCGGCACGCCCAAGCCGGTCTGGACCATCTGCAGCTGCCATACGTTGGAGAAGCCGAGCACGACCAGGCCCATGCCCAGGGTCATGATCAGCGGGTGCACGCGGAAGATGCCGACACCGATGCCGCTGATCAGGCCCGCGATCCCGGCGACCACCAGCGTGACGAGGATCGCCAGGGGAACGCCCAGCGGCCCGACCAGCGTCGCGGTGACGAAGCCGGCCATCGATGCCACGTAGCCGACCGACAGGTCGATGCCGCCGGTCAGCATGGTCAGCGTCTGGCAGGCGGCAAGGATGGCGAGCGGGATCGCCGCCCGGGTGACGACGCCGATCCAGCCGGGCTGGACCGTCCCGGGCTGGCCGATCTCGACGGCGACGATCAGGATCAGCAGCAGGCCGGTCAGCGGGACGAGCGGATAGTCGCGCAGGAGGTTGCGCATCGTCGCGAACGGGGAGCTGCGATCAGGGGCATTCACGGCGGCGCTCATGTCCGGCTCCGCCGGATCTGGACCCAGCTACCCACCATCAGCACTCCGATCAGGATGAACCCCTGGGCCACCAGCGCCATGTTGGAGTTGATGCTCAGGAAGGTCATGTCGGTCCGGATCAGCTGCAGGATGAGGACGGCGATGATCGGGCCGAAGACGCCGCCCACGCCACCGGCGAGGCTGACGCCGCCAAGGACGATGGCGGCGATGCTGATCAGCGTGTAGGTCGGCTCCGGGACCGGCGTGCCGATCCCGGTGCTCGCGGTCAGGGCCAGCCCACCAAACGCGGCGAACAGGCCGCCGATCGCGTATGCAATGACCTTGGTGGGGCCGACGGCCACGCCGCTCCGGAACGCGGCGAGCGGGCTGCTGCCGATGGCATAGATCGACAGGCCCAGGTTCGAGCGCCTGATGGGGATCCAGACAGCAAGGACGATGACCAGGATCACCAGCGCCGCCGTCGGCACGACGCTGACGCCGGTCGAGCCGACCACCAGGTCCTTGAGCCACGCCGCGGCGCCACCGCCGGGCGACGGCCGGACGAGCAGCGCGAATCCCGACCAGACGAAGAAGGTTGCCAGGGTGACCACGATGTCCGGCACCTTGGTCACCACCACGAGCGTGCCGTTGATCGCGCCTATGAGCATGCCGAGGAGGAGGACGCCGATGACGATGACGATGGCGAGCTCCTCGCTCTGGCCCTTCATCAGCTCCGCCGAGACCACGCTGGTGAGGGCCATCATCGAGGCGATCGAGAGGTCGATGCCGCCGGCGATGACGACGACCGCCTGGGCGACCGCCGCCATGACCAGCGGCAGGACCGAGACGGCCAGGCGCTGGACGCCGAGCGCGCCGTAGCCGGGCTGGATGACGTTGGTAAGGATCAGCAGCCCCGCGAAGAAGGCGAGCAGGCCGAGCGCCCAGGCGTTTCGCCGAGCGATCGTGGTCAGCGCCTCGCGGGGCCGGACGCGCAGGGCGTCGAGGGTTCCGGTCGTGACGCTCATGCGCGGGTGCCAGCCATGGGCGCCTTCCCCTCTGCCGGCGACAGGTTGTGCGCCGCGCGGAGCAGTGTCGCCTCGTCGGCCGTTGCGGCATCAACCTCGGCGACGACCTGGCCGCCGAAGATGACGATCGCACGGTCGCACACGAGCTGGATCTCCTTGAGCTCGGACGTGTACAGCAGGACCGCCGCGCCGGCTTCGGCCAGCTCGCGCAACAGGACGTAGATCTGCTGCTTGGTCCTGATGTCGATGCCGCGCGTCGGGTCGAAGCACAGCATCGTCCGCACGCCGCTCGCCACCCAACGCGCGATCGTGACCTTCTGCTGGTTGCCGCCCGACAGCCGTCGCACCTCGTTGCCCGCGCGGGCATCGATCTGCAGCTTCTCGACCGCGCCGTCGACCGTCCGGCGCTCCTCGCCCAGGTCGATCAGGCCCCAGCTGCGCAGCCGGGTGCGGAACGGCAGGGCGACATTTTCGCGGACGGAGCGCTGCATCAGGAGCGCCTCGGCCCGGTCCGCCGGCACGTACACGAGCCCGGCGCGGATGGCGTCTGCAGGGTCCCGGAAGGTCGTGGGCTTGCCGTCCACGAGCAGCTGTCCCGCCGTGGGACGATCCGAGCCGGCCAGGATGTTGAACAGCTCGTCCTGGCCCTGGCCATCGAGCGCAACGATGCCCAGCACCTCGCCCGGATGCAGAGAGAACGAGGCGTCCTGCAGCCGCCGGGTGGCGGCCAGCCCGCGGGCCTCCACGCGTGGGGTGGCATCGCCCGGCCTGGCGGCGCCGCGGTCCTCGAACAGGCGTACCGGCATCCCCTTGATCTCGCCCAGCATCAGCTCGACGATGCGCTCCTCGGAACCGGCGGTGATGTCGACCACGCCGACGGTCTCTCCTTCGCGCAGTACCGTCGCCCGGTCACATACGGCCGCGATCTCGATCATGCGGTGGGAGATGAAGATCACGGATCGATCGCCACCCCGCTGGCGGCCGATCACCTCGAGCACGCGCTCGGTGAGGTTGGCCGGCAGGGCGGCGGTCATCTCGTCCATCAGCAGCACGTCGGGCTCGATGGCCAGCGCGCGCGCGAGGTCGATGATTCGCAGCGAGGCCAGTGGCAGCCGTCGCGCCAGGCTCGCCATGTCGAGCTGCTCGAGACCGAGCTCGCTGACCCAGTGGCGGAAGGGCTCGATCGGCGTCCGCGTCAGCCTCAGGTTGGCGCCGATGTCGAGGTCCGGGATGAGTGACGGTTCCTGGTACACCGAGACCAGGCCGTTGCGCCGCGCCTCGGCCGGCGAGTGTGACGTTCGCTCGCGTCCGCGGACGACGATGCGCCCACTGTCGGGATGCACCGCGCCCGTCAGGATCTTGACCAGCGTGCTCTTGCCGGCGCCGTTGGCACCCAGCAGGGCGTGGACCTCGCCGGGACGCACCGCCAGCGATGCCGACGCGAGCGCGACGACCGCGCCATAGGTCTTGGAGATGCCGGTCGCCTCGAGCAGGAGATCGGTATGGGTGGACGTCATGGGCTCCTACCGGGATGAGCGGGGGTCGCCGGCGGAGCCGGCGACCCCCATTGGACGGATCAGGCTATGCGCCCGAGCAGGACGACGGAACCGTCATCGGATCGTAGTCGGTCCAGCCGGGGATCGACAGGCTGAGCGGCCAGGTCGGGTCCATACCGGGGACCGAGACCCACGCCTTGAGATCAGCCTTGCCCTGGTCGGTCGTGTTGTCCAGGATCTGGGGGTCGAGCAGGATCGTGTTCGGGCGACCCGCGCCCGCGGTCTGCTCGACCGGATCGCCGTTGAGCAGCTTGTAGGCCAGGCTGACGCCTGCCCCGCCGACGGAGGCCGTGTTGGTCACGGCCGCGCCGACCAGGCCCGGGTAGTCGGTCGGGTTGAGGAGCTGCGCGACGAACGCACCGATGTCGGCGTCGGCGATCGGCACGAACGGCTTGTTGGCGGCCTTGATGTCGTCAACGAGATAGTTGGCCATGCCCGATGCCCAGATCCCGTCGATCTGGTCGTACTGGCCGCTGGCGATGAAGTCGTTGCCCAGCTGCGTGGCGGTCGCCGGATCCCAGCCGGTGAACACACCGGTGGCGTCCGGGACGATCTTGATGTCCGGGTAGTCCTTGAGGACGTTCTTGAACCCGATGTCGCGGTCGGAGTCGGCCGGGTTGCCGGCGATCCCGCGGGTGTACCAGACGGTGCCCTTGCCGCCGAGCTGGTCGAACAGCCACTTGGCGCCGAGCTCGGCGTACTTGATCTGGTTGTTGTACAGGTTCCACGTGTTCGCGTCGGTCACGTAGGCGTCGACCGAGATCGTCACGATGCCCGCGTCATGCGCCTCGACCAGGGCCGGGTTCAGGGCGTCGGGATCGTTCGGGTTGAACACGATCGCATTGACGTTCTTGGAGATCAGGTCGCGCAGGTCGGACAGCTGCCCGGCGGCGTCGGTGTTGCGATGGATCACGGTGATCGACGGAGATCTTGTCCGTGCCCAGCGCCGTGACCTTCTGCCTTCGCGGTGCAGACCTGCTCCTCGCGGAAGCCGTTGCCGACACCGCCGGCGTTCGAGTACCCGATCGAGTACGGCGCGGTGGCCTTCGAGGTGTCACCCCCGCTGCCGCACGCGCCCACGATGACCGCCATCACGGTGAGGGCGACCAGGCCGCGGGCCTTGTACAGATGCTTCATGTGCTGCGTCTCCTCCTTGCGGCGGCCATGGGCTCCAGGGTGGAGCCGGATCCGCCAGGCGTGCTCGTATGGCATTCGCTCGTCGTTACGTCACCCTCCTCCTCGCTGGTCGATCGCACGGGCGAGCCGCCGCGCATGCTCTCGATAGGCATCGTCGAACAATGTCCGCGACCGCTCCTCCCCCACGACGCTGGCGCGCGTAAGCACGGGGAGCATCGCCGCCCGTTCCACGAGCAGCTCGGCGGTCCGGACCTTGATCGTGTTGACGATGGCGACGGCGCCCAAGGTGGACCCGGGCCCAACGGGGCTCATCAGCCCGCCAATGGTCACCATCGCGTCCGCGGGCGGGGTGCACAGGTCGAGCACGAGGTCCGCCTCGTCCAGCAGCCGGGCGCCGGCCGCGGGCTCCGGCTTCCCCGGACATCGACTGGGCGACGGACGTCACCGCGATGACCCGCATGCCGCGCGCACGGGCACCACGAGCCATCTCGACCGGCACCGCGGTGTGCCCGCCGGCGGAGAAGACCATCATCACGTCGTGGGGGCCGAACGTGTAGTTCGAGAGGATGACCTCGGCCAGGCCGGGCATCCGCTCGATGAACATCGCCTGCCGCTGCCCGTTGGCGCCCACCACCTGCGTGTGGAACGTCATCGAAAGCTCCACGATCGGGATTGAACCCGGGATACGAGCCGTAGCGCGGAAACATCTCCTCCACCGGGATCCGGGAGTGTCCGGTCCCGAACAGGTGGACGAGCCCGTCGTTCGCGATCGCGTCCGTGCACCACTGGCTGGCCGTCTCGATCGCTTCGTCCTGGGTCGTGGCGATGCGATCGAGGACCTTCCGGGCCTCCTCGAACCAGGTGGTCGCCGCGGTGGTCACGAGACCGCCACCGGGATCGGGTCGCCGGCCGCGACGGGCTCCCAGCGCCCGCTCCGCATCGACCGATAGGCGGCGTCCAGCACGGCGTTGACGACGTAGCCGTCGCGGAACGTCTCGCGCGGCGCGCGCCCGGCGCGGAGGCTCTCGACGACGTCGGCCATCATCGCGTCGTGCCCGTGGACCCGCACCTCGTCCGGCACCGGGAACACCCAGCCCGTGTCGGCGTCGGCCTTCTCGCCCAGGTAGCCGGCCGGGCGCTCGATGAACGCCCGCAGCGAACCGGCGCTCATGTCCTCGACGATGCCTCCCCGCATCGCCGTAGACCTCGAAGCGGCCCTCGAGCCCGCCCTTCGAGGACCACGAGACATCGCACGTCGCGGCCCGCCCATCCTCGAACCGGATGACCATCACCGCGTTGTCCTCGCCGCCGGTCCGCGCGCCGTGCACGAGGGTGTCGCCCCACGCGAACACCTCGCGGATGCCGAGCGTCCTTGCCGAACAGGTACCGGGCACACTCGGTTCCGTGGGAGGCCATGTCGAGCAGCGCGCCGCCCCCGGCCAGCCCGCGTCCCAGAAGTGCGGGGCGTGCGGTCCGCTGTGGCCCTCGCGGGCGCGGAACGTGGTGACCCGCCCGATCGCGCCGGCGTCGATCATGTCGTGCATCCGCATCACGTCGTGGTTGAACACGACGTTCTCGAGATAGGCGTTGAACACGCCGGCATCCGTGACCGCGCGGAGCATGTCGGCCGCCTCGGCCGCGTTCCGACCGAGGGGCTTGGTGCATGCGACGGCCTTGCCCGCCGCCGCGGCGGCCAGGACGGCCTCGCGGTGGAGGTGGTTGGGCAGCGAGACGACGACCAGGTCCACCTCGGGATCCGCGCACAGCGCCTCGATCGAATCGAACGATCGGCTGCCGAACCGCCGGGCGAAGGCCGCTCGCCGTTCCTCGCCGGCGCCGAAGTTGGCGACCACGCGGGCGTCGGGAACGTACCGCAGGCCGAGCGTGTGGAACTCGCCGATGAACCCGGAGCCGAGCATCCCCACGCCCACGGAGCGCATCAGTAGCCGCCCTCCGGAGCCTGCCGTCGTGCTCGCCGGGCTCTCGCCCGCCTTGCGCGCCCGGAAGTCGAGGATGATCGTCTCGGTCGCGGTGGCGCCGATCCGGGTCACGCCCAGCTCCATCACCGCCAGCAGCGCATCCAGCGTGCGCACGCCGCCGGCGGCCTTGACCCGGATGTGGGGCGAGGTGTTGGCCCGCATCAGGCGCAGGTCGTCGTGCGTGGCGCCCGATGGCGCGAACCCGGTGCTGGTCTTGACGAAGTCGGCCCCGGCGGCCTCGGACAGCCGGCAGGCGCGGACCTTCTCGTCGTCGGTGAGATACGCGTTCTCGAAGATGACCTTGACGATGGCGCCGTTGGCGTGCGCGAGGTCGACGATCGCGGCGATGTCCGCCTGGACGTCCGCGTCGCGGCCCGACCTGAGCGCCCCGATCTGCAGGACCATGTCCAGCTCCGTGGCGCCGTCCGCCAGCGCCTGCTTCGCCTCGAACACCTTGGTCTCGGTCCGGTGGTTGCCGTGCGGGAAGCCGATCGTGGTGCCCACGGCGACGTCGGTGCCCGCGAGCAGCTCCCGGGCCCGCCGGACGTCGGCGGGCCGGACGCACACCGATGCCACGTCGTACTTCGCGGCCAGGCGGCAACCGGCCTCGATGAACGCGTCGTCGAGCTCCGGTCGCAGGAGCGAGTGGTCGATCGTCTTGGCGATGTCGCGCTCGGTGAGCGTGTCGATCGAGAGTGTCATGAGGTTCCCTGTCCGGTCATCAGCGGCAGTAGGGTCGAAGCACGTCTCGGGCGATCAGGAAGCCCTGCTTGACCTTCTCGTCGGTCCCCTCGAACCGCCGGTCCTCGTGCTCGATGATGCAGTCGCCCTCGAAGCCCTGGCGGTAGAGCTCGGAGAACACGACGGTCCAGTCGACCTCGCCCAGTCCCGGGATGCGGGGGATCTGCCAGCCCATTCCCATCGAGAAGATGCCGCGTTCGTACAGGCCGTCGACATCGACCATCAGGTCCTTGGCCTGGTAGTGAAGGACGTGCGGTCCGAACTCCTTGAGGAACCGGCGGGTGTCGATCATCTGCAGCACGAGGTGGCTGGGGTCGAAGTTGAGCCCGATCGTGCCGCCCCACTGCTCCAGGATCCGGCGCCACATCCGGGGCGTGGTCGCGATGTTGTGGCCGCCCGGCCACTCGTCGTAGGAGAACAGCATCGGGCAGTTCTCGAGCGTGATCTTCCGCCCGTGATCCTGCGCGAAGGCCACGATGTCGGGCCAGACCTCGAGGGCCGCCGCCCAGTTCTGGTCCTGGTTCTTCGCCGCATCGCCACCCATGAACGTGTTGACCAGCGGGACGCCCATCTTCTCGGCGGCCGTGATGACCTTCCTGAGATGGCCGATGACCTGCTCGCGGTGCGCCGGATCGGGGTGGAGCGGGTTCGGGTAGTAGCCGAGGCCGGAGATCGAGAGACCCTTCGCGGCGAGCTCGCCCACGATCTCCGTCGCCCGCGACGCCGAAAGGTCGGCCACGTCGATGTGGCTGGTTCCCGCGTAGCGCCGGGTCTCACCGCCCGACGCCGGCCAGCAGGCGATCTCGAGGACCTCGAAGCCGGCGCCGGCGGCCCAGTCTGCGACCTCCATGAGCGGTGTTTCCGGGAACGGGGCGGTCAGGAAACCGAGCTTCATCGCGGCAGGTCCTCCGGGACGCGGCGAACGGGTTGATGGTGGCTGGTCATGCGGTCCGGCGGATCTCGACCCAGCGGCCGGTGCGGGAGCTCTCGAGCACGGCGTCGCCCACGAGCATCTCCTCGTGGCCATCGGCAAAGGAGGCGTATCGGCGGGTCGCCGACGGGGCACCCGCGAGCACGTCGTCGTAGACGGCGGTGAACACGGCCCCGAACGTGTCGGCGAACCCCTCGACGTGCCCGCCGGGCAGCCGGGCCGCCGCGCTCCCGGCCGCGTTCATCAGGGCGGGATTTCGGAGCAGCAGCTCGTTGGGCCGGTCGCGATGGCCGATCCACAGCGAGTCCGGCTGCTCCGAATCCCACGCGACGGCGGAGGAGGAGCCGTCGATCTGGTACGTGAGGCTGTTCTTGCGGCCGGGGCTCAGCTGCGAGATCGCCACGCTTCCGCGCGCGCCGCCCTCGAAGCGCAGCAGGATCGTCGCGGCATCCTCGGTGTGGATGTCCACCGGGATGGTGTCCGCCGCGCGCTCGGTCGAGAACGTGAGCACCGGCCCCGCGGGCTTGTGGCGGACCGGGATGAAGGTGGCCAGGTCTGCCATCACCGCCTCGACGCGCAGGCCGGTCAGGAACGACGTGAGATCGAGCCAGTGCGATCCGATGTCGCCCACGGCACGAAGGACGCCGCCCTGGTCCGCCTCCAGCCTCCAGTTCCAGTCCGTGTCGAACAGGAGCCAGTCCTGGAAGTAGCGGCCGGTGACCAGGCGCACGTCGCCCACGCTCCCGTCGGCGACCATCGACGCGACGTGCTGGTTGAGCGGGTACCAGCGGATGTTGAAGTTGACGGCGTTGACCAGGCCGCTCGCGGCTGCCAGCGCAACGAGCTCGGCGGACTCCGTCGAGGTCATCGCCAGCGGCTTCTCGCACACGACGTGCCGCCCGGCGGCGAGGATCGCCTTGACCTGCAGGTGGTGGAGCTCGTTGGGCGAGGTCACGTGGACGACCTGGACGGCCTCGTCGGCGAGCAGCTCGTCCATGGTGGCGTAGGCACGTGGAAGCCCCAGCTCGGCGGCTCGCGTCGCACCCAGCTCGGGCGTCGACTCGAGCAGGCCCATGACCCGAACGCCGATCCGTCGGAGCGCCTCGATGTGGACGGTGCCGATGAACCCGCTGCCGATCACGGCGGCGCCGATATCGCTACGTCGCTGCAAGGGCGGAGCCCTCCCTTAGTGCGTGCACGGTGGCGTCGGCTTCCATCGTTCTCCAGGCCGACCGGTCGGCGCGGGACCCGACCAGTCTATACGACTAGATGGCTGAAATGCGAGGTGTTCGGGACCCTTCTGCCGGGCGTCTTCGCGGCGTCAGTCCGCGCCGATTCCGGCGAGCTCCAGCATCCGCTTGGCGGTGTAGGAGGGCCCCTCGTCCCGGGTGAGCTGGGCGAGGACGTCGGCCGGCAGCTCGTTGACGATGGCGCCGTTCGGGTTGAACAGCAGGTGCTCGTCGACCGCGAGACCGAAGTCGGATCCCTCCTTCACGGCGTGGTAGAGGTTCCGCGGCCGCACCGAGTCGCCGACGTTGAGGACGTGGATGCCGGCCGCCCGCAGCTCGGTGAACAGCCCGATCTCCGGTCGCGTGTGGCAGGTGACGATGTCGTCGGCCGGGATCACGGTGCGGTTGAAGTCCTTGTCCTGGAGCACGACCTCGCCGTCGCGGATCTCGGCCACGGTGGTGGACGTGATGACCGTCACGGGATGCTTGTACGGCCGGGACTCGAGCACCTCGGCATCGCCCTGCGCGAAGCGCTTGCGGGCGACGTACATGTGGATGACCTCGCAGTCCGCGGCAAACTCGCGGTTCTCGGTCACGATGGTGACCTCGCGCCCGATGTCGGCCAGCCAGGTCGCGGTGTCGGCGGCGGCGTAGCTGTCGCCCCAGAGGACGACGCGCGCGCCGAGCTTGCGCATCTTGCGCCCGCCCGGGTGGCACTCGCAGGAGACCCTGGGGCAGGCCATCGCGTCCTCGAACGGGACGACCCGCGACGTGTCGCCCAGGACCGGCGGGACGAAGGACGCGGCGCCGGTCGCGTTGAGGACCACGTCGAAGTCGCGCAGCTCCTCCACCCCGGGCGCGTGGTTGAGCCGGATGTCCACGTTGAGATCGAGCAGCTGGTCCCGGATCCAGTCCAGGTACCAGCGCATCTTCTCCTTGCCCGGGACCATGCACACGTACTTCATCGCGCCGCCGAGCTCCGCGGACCGCTCGAACAGCGTCACGACGTGACCTCGCTCGGTGGCGATGCGGGCCGCCTCCATCCCGGCCGGGCCGCCGCCGACGACGGCGACGCGCACCGGCTTGCCGGTCCTGCGCATGTCCGCGTAGGCCGGGTTGCCGCAGGCCGCGTTGATCGAGCAGGCGATCTCCTTCTTGGCCATCAGCGACTCCTGCCAGCAGCCGCCCAGGCACGAGATGCACTTGCGGATCGACTTGACCTTGCCGTACTGGGCCTTGACCGGCCAGTAGGGGTCGGCGAGGAGCTGGCGGGCGAGGCCCACGAGGTCCGTCTTGCCCTCGGCCAGGATCTGCTCGCAGTACTCGGGGTCGCGCAGCGAGTGCGACGTGATCACGGGGATCCTGACGACCTTCTTGGTTGCCTCGGCCGCGTAGGTGGCCCAGCCCTGCGGGTACTGCATCGGATCGAAGCCGGCCCCCGGGCTCTCCTGCATGCCCTGGGAGAGGTCGAGCGCGGCGACGCCGGCCCGCTCCAGCACGCGCGCGGTCTCCAGGCCCTCCTCCGTGTCGCGGCCGCCGGGGCACCACTCCTCGAAGGAGTAGCGGACCAGGATGGGGTAGGCCTTGCCGCACTTCTTCTGGATGGAGTCGATCACCGCGAGGGGGAACCGCATGCGGTTCTCGAAGCTGCCGCCGAAGCGGTCGGTGCGCATGTTGAGGTACGGGCTCATGAACTCCGAGAGCAGGTACCCGTGCGCGGCGTGGAGCTCAACTGCGTCGAAGCCCGCCTCCTTGACCCGCCAGGCAGCCTCCGAGAACAGGTCCACGAGCTCCAGGATCTCGGAGATCGACGCCTCGCGGATCTCCTTGCCCTTCTCCTCCGCGTTCTCGTACACGATCTCGTGACCCGCGGACCACGGCAGCTTGAGCACACGATCCGTGGCGCCCAGCGTGTTGTAGCGGGGGATCGCGCACTGGCGGCCCGGGTGCTGGAGCTGCACGGCGCACTTCGCCCCGTAGCGATGCATGCTCTCTGCCAGGCGGGCGAGGCCCGGGATGTAGTTGTCGCCGTCGGCGACCAGGCAGGTGACCGTCGGGCGCCCGGTCTTCATGTCGGGCGTTGTCGCGCCCACGATGATGAACCCGGTGCCGCCGCGCGCGATGTCGCCGTGGTGGTGGATGTCGCGCTCGCTCACCTCGCCGTCGGCATGCGACGAGCTGATGTCCGTCGGCACGTGGACGATCCGGTTGGGGAGCTCGATGTTCCCGAGCTGGAGCGGGCTGAACAGGTGCGGGAAGGTCATGACCGGATCTCCTGGTTGGCGAGGCAGAGCTCGACACCTCGATGCTCGCCCGGACCGGCCCCGGGGACAATGCCAGCAGCGGTCGATGATGTGGCAGAAGCGGCTGCGGATCCGGCGGGTGGAGGCGAAATTGCTCCAAGTGGCCCTGTCCGATACGGCTGGTGCGCTGGCAGGGTCGCGGCATGACCGTCTTTGTCTGGCAGCAGGCGATGGATCCCGGGTTCCCGCTTGCCGTCATCGAGTACGAGGCGCGCGGCGCCGACGATCCGATGCACTGGCACGACCACCTCGAGATCGCCCTGGTCCTCGAGGGCCGGGGCGCCTTCAAGTTCGGCCGGCGCGCCCTGCCGGCCGATGTGGGCGACGTGTTCTTCATCGACAACTCGCAGCCGCACGTCGCCGTGGCGGACCCGGGGACGTCGATCCGCCTCCTGCTCGTCCTGTTCCGACCGGAGCTGATCGCCGGCCCGGGATGCCGCGAGCTCGATCTGGGCTACCTCGCGCGGTTCCGCGTCGACGAGCGGACGGCATCCGCGCGCATCTGCAGCGCATCGCCGCTGGCGGCCGAGATCAGCCCCATCCTCCACGAGCTCCGTGCGACGTGGGAGCGTCACGAACCGGCGGAGCGCCACCTCGCGGACGCAACCCTCCGCCGGGTGCTTGCGCTGGTTAACCGGGCGGGGTCTGCGGGCTCGCCGTCGGCCTCCGCGCGGGCGGCCGCCGACCGCCGGGAGCAGATCCGGCCGGTCCTCGCCTACGTCGATCGCCACTGCCGCGAGAGCATCACCCTGGACGACGTGGCCGACGTCGTCCACGTGAGCCCGTCCCGCGTCCGCCACGTGTTCAAGGACGTCACCGGCGTGAGCTTCAAGGAGTACGTGACGCAGGTCCGGGTTGCGGAGGCCAAGCGGCTGCTGCTCGCGACCGACCTGTCCGTCGCCGAGATCGCGCGGGCGATCAGCTACACCAACCTGTACCAGTTCTACAAGGTCTTCTACCGCTCGTGCTCGATGTCGCCGGGCGAGTACCGGCGGTACTACACGCCGGCGGGAGACGCCATCCCGGCCGGCGAAGACGCCGTCCCGGCCGGCGAAGACGCCGTCCCGGCCGCGGCCCGCGCGTGACCCCGCCCGGGCCCCGCGCGTGACCCCGCCCGGGCCCCGCCCGGCCGGAAGGTGTCTATACAATCTCCGGGCGACGAACAAAATCTCGGTCCCGAACGCCCCCTGAAGGTCGACCGATGCAGCCACGAGGAGCTGACGCCATGCGGACGCACGCGATCACGATGCTCGGGACCGGGTTCATCGGGGACTTCTACGCCACGACGCTGCACCGGCTGCGAAGCCAGGATCGGGTTCGCGTCGCCTACTCGCGCAGCGAGGACCGCGGCCGCGCATTCGCCGAGCGATGGGGGATCCCGGAGACGACCACGGACATGGAGGCCGCGATCCGGCACCCGGAGACCGACGTGGTCGTGGTCGCCCTGCCCAACCACCTCCATGAGGACGCGGTGAAAGCCGTCGCCGCGGCGGGCAAGGCGGTCCTGTGCACCAAGCCCCTGGGCCGCAACGCGGACGAGGCGCGCCGGATGCTGGCCGCGGTCGAGGAGGCGGGCGTGTTCGCGGGCTACCTCGAGGACCTTGCCTACACGCCCAAGACGCTCAAGGCGGTCGCATCCGTCCAGGCCGGCGCGCTGGGCGAGATCACCTGGGTGCGCTCGCGCGAGACGCACCCAGGGCCGCATAGCGCGTGGTTCTGGGACGGCCGGCTGACGGGCGGTGGCGCGATCATCGACCTCGGCTGCCACTGCATCGAGATCATCCGCAGCTTCGTCGGCAAGGGCAACCGGCCGGTCGAGGTGATGTGCCACACGGACACACTCGTCCACCCGATCGACGACGAGGACAACGCCGTCGCGCTGATCCGGTTCGAGTCGGGGGCGATCGGCCAGTTCGAGGTGAGCTGGACGTTCCGGGGCGGCATGGACCTGCGGGACGAGGTCGCCGGCACCGAGGGCACGATCTGGCTCAACCACTTCCTGCGCACCGGGTTCGAGATGTTCACCGCCGGCGGCAGCAGCGGCTACGTGGCCGAGAAGGCCGAGACCGCCGCCGGCTGGCTGTTCCCGGTGGGCGACGAGGTCGCCGAGCTCGGCTATGTCGATATGTTCAACGACATGTTCGAGGCGATCGATGGCGGGACGCCGCCGCGCGAGACGTTCTACGACGGGTACGTGGTCAATGCCGTCATGGACGCCGCCTACCGCTCGGCACGCAGCGGAGCCTGGGAGCCGGTCGAGCTGTTCGAGTGGCGCGGCGGCACGACGCCGCGGATCACCAGCAGCCCCGAGCTGTACGACGGCAAGGTCGTGATCAAGCGCGAGGTCCTGCCCGACGGGCGCGAGAAGCTGATCCTCAAGGATCCCGCGACGGGCGACTTCGTCGACCGGATCGTCGGCGCCGCATGACCCCGACCTCCCGCGACCGTGTCCGGGCGACGCTCGCCCACCGGGAACCGGACCGCATCCCGTTCGACCTCGGCGGCTCGCGCATGACCGGGATCCACGTCCGGGCCTACGAGCGGCTGCGCCCTGCGCTCGGGCTTCCAGAACGAGCGCCGGTGATCATCGATGTCAGCCAGCAGCTGGCGGACGTGGAGCCCGACGTGCTCGACGCGCTGGGCTGTGACGTGCGGGCCGTGCTGCCCCGCAGCCCCGCCTCCTACGTCCGCGAGGTCCGGCGGGTGGGCTCCCACGACACGTTCGTCGACGAGTGGGGCGTCGGGCGGCGGATGCCGGTGAGCGGCGGCCTGTACTACGACGCGCACACCTCACCGCTGGGCGGCGATATCGACGACGCGGCCATCGACCGCTTCGCCTGGCCCGACGCCGGCGACATGACGCGCTACACGGGCATGGCCGAGGAGGCTCGTCGGTACGCGCTCGAGGAGCAGCGCGCGGTCCACGTGGGATCGATCTGCAGCGGCGTGACCGAGGGGCTGTTCAAGCTGCGGGGGTTCGAGGACGGCTACATGGACCTCGCTGCGGAGCCGGCGCGCGCTCGCCGGCTGATGGAGCGGATCCTCGAGATCAAGCTCGACTACTGGTCGCGGGTGCTGCCGCTGCTCGATGGCGTCGTGGACGTGGTGGGCGAGGCGGACGACCTGGGCGGGCAGGACCGGACGCTGTTCTCGCCCGCCATGTACCGCTCGATGGTCAAGCCGCTCCAGCGCGAGCTGTTCGACTTCCTCCACGCGCACACCGACGCCAAGGTGTTCTTCCACTCTTGCGGTGCGATCCGGGAGCTGATCCCGGACCTGATCGAGATCGGGGTCGATGCCCTCAACCCGGTCCAGGTGTCCGCCACGGGGATGGACAGCGCCGAGCTCAAGCGCGAGTTCGGTCGCGACCTGACCTTCTGGGGCGGTGGCGTGGACACGCAGCGGATCCTGGGGTCCGGATCCGTGGATGACGTCCGGGCGGAGGTCCGGCGCCGCGTCACCGACCTGGCGTCGGGTGGCGGATTCGTGTTCGCGACGGTGCACAACGTCCAGCCCAACGTGCCACCCGAGAACCTGCTTGCGATGTGGTCGGAGCTGCGGGAGCTGTCCGGTGGTGCCTGAGATCGTCCGGGGTCGTCTGCTGTTCGATGACGACATCGTTCCGGGCAGGATCACGATCGAGGATGGCTGGATCCGCGCCGTCGAGCGCGAGGACGGCCACGCTTCGGCCGATGCGCCGATCATCGCGCCCGGGTTCGTGGACGTCCACGTCCACGGCTGGGGCGGCCATGACGCGACCGGCGACGCCGCCGCGCTGTCGGGCATGGCCCGGGCGCTGCTCCGACACGGCGTCACCTCGTTCCTGCCAACTGCGCCCACCCTCGCCGTCGACGAGCTTCCCCGGTTTGCCGATCGCGTCCGGCGCTGGATCCCCGGCGCGCCGGACGACGGCGCGGAGCCGCTGGGCTTCAACCTCGAGGGGCCGCTGCTCGCGCCCGCGCGCAAGGGCGCGCACGACCCGGCGCTCCTCCGGACGCCGGTCGAGCTGGACGAGGGCACGATCACCGCGGTCCTCGATGGGCTGCGCGTCATCACGATCGCGCCGGAGCTGGCAGGGGCGACGGCCCTGATCGAGCGGCTCGCGGCGCTGGGGGTCGCGGCCTCGATGGGCCACTCCGCCGCGACCCTCGACGAGGCCCGCGCGGGCTATCGCGCCGGGGCCCGGACGACGACTCACCTGTTCAACGCGATGACCGGCGTCGACCACCGCACACCCGGCCTCGCCGTCGCGGCGCTGACCGACGACGACGCGTTCGTGGAGCTGATCGCCGATGGCCATCACGTGCACCCCTCGGTGTGGCCGATCATCTCGCGCACCAAGCCGGCCGGCCGGGTGATCCTGGTCAGCGACGCGCTGCCGCTGGCCGGCATGGGCGACGGCCGGACCTCCGTCGGCGGGCTGGCGGTGGACGTGGTCGACGGCCGGGCGACCCTGGCCGGGACGACGACGCTCGCGGGGTCGACGATCGCGCTCGACACCGCCGTTCGGAACCTCGCATGGTCGGGGATCCCGCTGGCCGTGGCGCTGGCGGCCGCCTCGGCGAACCCGATCGACCTGCTTCGCGAGGCGGACCGCGGGCGGATCGTGGTGGGCCGCCGCGCGCACCTCGTGGAACTCGATGCCGAGCTCCGCGTCCGCCGGGTCACCCGCGGCACGGGCTGGATCGACGGCGCCGGCTGAGGTCGCCGGCCGGGCCGCCGGCTGAGGTTGCCGGCCGCCGGCTGAGGCGTCCGCCGCTGAGGCGTCCGCCGCCGCCGACGTGACTCACCGGGCGCATCAAATGCGATACCCGCCCGGCGTCTCGGGACCTTGAGGACCCGTTAGTGCCCGCAAGCCTGCGTACGGAGAGCCGCATGACGCACAGCGTGAGTCGGCGGGCGTGCTGCGGGCTCCTGATGCGCAACGTGGCTTGGGCGGCGCACCGTGGCTCGGGCGGCGCACCGTGGCTCGGGCGGGGCCCGGTTCGGCGCGCACTCCCGTCAGCCCGGGCCGGGCTCGCTCACGCTCCAGCCGCCGTCGATCTGGACGACCTGGCCGGTCACCATCCGCGATTCGGCGCTCAGCAGGTGGAGCGCGACCGGCGTGACCGCGTCGGCGTCGAGCGGCCCGCCCGCGAGCGGCTGCCGGCCGGCGAGGTAGGCGAGGACGGCCGGGTCTTCCTGCACCCGCCGGCTCATCGGCGTCGCGACCAGTGACGGGGCGATCGCGTTGACCCGGATGCCGAGCGGCGCGTAGTACGCAGCCACGGCGCGCGTGAACCCGTCGATGGCGCCCTTGCTCGCCGCGTAGGCGTGGGTCGCGAAGTGAGCCGGAGCCGGATGGGTCGCGAGCACGCTCGACATCATCAGGATCACGCCGCGGGTGCCGTCCGCATCCGGTTCCTGCGCGAGCATCCGGCGGATGGCGCCGCGGGTCACCAGGAACTGGCTGGTGGCGTTCGATGCGAGGACCATCTCCCAGCCCTCGAGCGTCGCCTCGTGCACCGGCCCGTCGCCGAACCGGCGCCCGCTGATCCCGGCCACGCTGTACACGGCGTCGAGTCGTCCGAGCCGCCTGTCGAGGTCCTGGAACGCGACCTCGACATCCGCCTCGTGGCGGAGGTCCGCCACCCGCCAGCTGCACCGGCCGCCCGAGCGCTCGATCCCCGCCGCGAGCGCTGCGGCATGGTCCTCGCTTCTCGACACCACGAAAACCGAACCGCCCTCGGATGCGATCGCCCGCGCAGCGGAGGCGGCAAGACCGGTCGATCCGGTCACCAGCACGTTGCGGCCGGCGAACCGCCCGCCGGCGAACCGGCCGCCGTCGGTCAAGCCTCGGCCTCGCGAGACCGCCACCGACCCGATGATCGCGCGCCGGATCGCGGCATCGCCCGTCGCGAGCGCGGTGCCGATGCCGACGGCTGCCGCTCCCGCGTCGAGGTAGGCAGCGGCGCTCGAGGCATCGATGCCACCGGTCGGGATCAGCTGGGCGTCCGGCATCGCGCCCCGCAGCCCGCGCACGAACGACGGCCCGACGGCCGACGCCGGGAACAGCTTGACGAACGTCGCTCCGGCGGCCCACGCGACGGCGACCTCGGTTGGCGTGAAGGCGCCCGGGATGAACGGGAGGCCCTCCTCGACGGCCGTCGAGACGAGCGATGCGTCGAGCACCGCAGCGGCGGCAAAATCGGCCCCCGCCCGCCGTGCCGCCTCGAGCTCGCCGCGACGGAGCACCGTGCCCGCCCCGACAAGGAACGGCCCGTCGGTCCGGGCGTTGAGGCGGGCCCTGACGGCGGCCAGGTCGACCTCGGCCGTGTGTGCGTCGAGCCTGATCTCGAACACTCTGGCCCCCGCATCGGCAAGCTCGTCCACGAGGCTGAGCATGGCTGCCTCCGGGCTGACCGGGCGCAGCACGGCGATCAGTCGCTGTCGCCGGATCATCGCGGCGATCGCACCGGTCCTGAGTGAGTCGACCGTCATCCTGCTGCTACCTCCACGCCGGCCGGGTCCAGCAGCGCGCCGTCGGCGAGCAACCGCTCCCGGATATCACCCGCCGGCACTGCCCGCGGTGTCATGCCCCCTGCGGCGGCGAACACCGCCGCCGTCCCTGCGGCCTGGCCCATCGCCATGCAGGTTGCCATCGATCGAGCCGAGGCGTGCGCATCGTGCGTTGCAGAGAAGCACCGGCCCGCGACGAGAAGGCCCTCGACGCCCGCCGGCAGGAGGCATCGGTAGGGGATGCCATAGACGCCCTGGTCGCCGACGTGCTCCCAGTCCGTGTCGCCGCCGGCGTGGTGATCCTCGATCGGCGCCCCGCACAGCGCGATCTCGTCTGCAAACCGGTGTCCGCCGAGGACGTCGTCGCGGGTGAGCCGGTAGTCGCCGTGGACCCGCCGGCTCTCGCGGATCCCGATCGCCGGGCTCGTCGCGACGATCACCGCCTGCTCGAACCCGGGGACCCGGTCCCGGAGGAACCGGTGGTACTCCTGAACCTGGCGTCGACCCTCGACCTCTGCGCGGGTGAGCTGCTCCGGATCGGTGGCGTCGACGTTCGGGATCCGGGTCATGTGGACCAGCACCACGCCCGGGTGCGGTGTCCGGTGCCACGACCCCTCGATCCGGGGCAGCCGGTAGTCGCCGCTGCCGGCCGCATCGCGCATCCGGGCCACCAGCTCCGTCCTGGGTACCGCCCGTCCCCGCTCGACGTCCACGTTTGCGACCTTGAACAGCGTGGACAGCGACTGGACCTGGCCCGAGGTCGCAGCGTCCTCGTAGCGTGCGCCCGCCATCGCGCTCACGTCGGCATCGCCCGAGGCGTCCACGAAGGCCGCGGCCTCGACCCAGCGCTCGCCGCCCTTGTTCCACAGGCGGACCGCGACCATCCTGCCGTCGTCCGTGACGCGCGCGCCCGTCGCCCAGGTATGCAGCAGCAGCTCCACGCCGGCGTCCTCCGCCAGCCGTTCCCACAGGACCTTGAGCGCCTCGGCGTCGTAGGTGACGCCCGTGCCGGCGCCGTACGTGTTGGGGCGCTCGAACGCCACGCCGTCGGCGGTCAGCCGTCGTGCGACCTCCCAGCCGATCCCGCCGACGACCCGGCGCGGAGCCGCACCGGGCGTGTAGAACGCGTAGAAGGTGTCGAGGACGGCGGTCGAGGTGCCGCCCATGAAGCCGAGCCGGTCGACGAGCAGGGTTCGAGCGCCGAGCCGCGCGGCCGTGATCGCCGCGGCCGAGCCGGCGGCGCCCGAACCCACGACCATGACGTCGAACGCCTCCGTCACGCGTCCACTCCATCGACCCGATCGGCGTCGGCGATCGCGTACAGCCGGGCGGGGTTGTCGACCAGGATCCGGTTCGCGGCCTCGTCGCCGAGCCGCCGCCGCAGGCGCGGCGCAAAGGCGGTCATCAGGTACCGCAGCCCGGGACCCCCGTCGTACGCGCGCAGGTACCCGCGCTGCCCGAGGTCGAGACCGAGCACGATCCGGTCCAGGTGTCCGGCCGCCGCGACGGCCTCGATCAGGTCGAGGACCGTGCTGTCCGGGTGGTACTTGGTCCGGCCGATCGTGTCGTACTCCAGCGTCACGCCCCGGGCCGCGATCTCCGCGTGGAGCTCTGCGTCCGGGTTCCGGTCCAGGTGCGCGAGCGCGATCCGGTCGGGGGCCGCCCCAGCCGCCTCGAGCGTATCGACGATCTCGTGGCCGGCCGTCCCGATCTCCGTGTGGACGAGGACGGCAGCGCCCGTCGCGGCGCTCGCTCCGCCGATGGCTTCGAGGCGCCGCCGCTCGCTGCGCGTGATCTGGTGATATGACGCGCCGCCCTTGATCACGCCCGCCCGCGCCGGATCGAGCGGCAGCGCGGGATCGAGCCAGTCGGCGGGATGCATCCCGACGGTGAGGTCGGTGAGGATCCGGTCCGCCAGCATCTCCACCGGCGCGTCGAGGACCCAGTGGCCCTCCGGGTAGTGCCAGTCACGGTGGTACCCGGAGGCCGCGATGATGGTGACCCCGGTTGCGTCGGCGATCGCCCGCAGCCGGTCGGGCCGGCGCCCCAGGCCGATCGGGGTCATCTCGACGATGGTGCCGATCCCGCTCGCCTTCGCCTCGCGCACCTCCGCGATCGCCCGTTCCACGTCAGTGAACGCGTTGGCGTGGTCGGCCGGCGAATCGAGGACGAGGTGGTCGTGGGCATCGACGACGCCGAGCGTGGCCGCAGGGCGGGGACCGGTGACGGCGACGACGTGGGCCTCGGGCACCCGACCCTCCTGTGCGTGCGCGTCCCGGCTGCCGCCGGGCTGCCTCACGATGGTACCCGCGGGACCTGCCGGCGAACGGTGTGGCCGGGTGTCCGCCGACCGACCGGGTCCGGCTGGCCCACGGCGTCCGACCAGCCGCCGGCACCCGACCGGCCGACCGGCGGGGTCATTGCGGGCCGTTCGGCACATTGAGCACCCGGCCGTCGCCCCGACGCTAGGACCATGGCTGCAACCGTCCGCTCGGACGTGCGTGTCCCGGCCGCCAGCGATCGGCGACATGCCCGCGCCCTCGTCGTCGAGGGCGTGGTTCAGGGTGTCGGTTTCCGGCCGTTCGTGTGGCGCCTGGCCACGGAGCTGGATCTCGCCGGGCGGGTCCGGAACGCGGCCGGCCGCGTCGAGATCGAGGCCGCGGGCACGCCGTCCGCCCTCGATGCGTTCGCCCGCCGCCTGCGCAGCGATGCCCCGCCACGGGCTCGGGTCGAGCGCGTCACCTGGCTCGCCCTCGAGCCCGAGCTGGTCGCCGGGCTGCCGCGACCGTTCGAGATCGACGTCAGCGTCAACGCAACGACCGTCGACCGGCTGTTCCCGCCGGACATCGCGACCTGCGACGAGTGCCTGCTCGAGATCCTCGACCCGGCCGACCGGCGCTACCGCTATCCGTTCACCAACTGCACGAACTGCGGGCCGCGGGCAACGATCATCGACGAGCTCCCCTACGACCGGGCGAAGACGACGATGCGCGCATTCCCGTTGTGCCCGGCGTGCGATGCGGAGTACCGCGACCCCGCCGACCGGCGGTTCCACGCGGAGCCGGTCGCCTGCCCCGCATGTGGCCCCAGGCTCGCATGGCGCCCGACCGGGGCTCCGGCGGCGCTGGCCGAGGGCGAGGACGCGCTCGCGGCCGCCGTCCGGATGCTGCTCGACGGCGGGATCGTGGCGGTCAAGGGCCTCGGCGGCTATCACCTCGCATGCGATGCCACCAACGATGGGGCCGTCGCGCGTCTCCGAGACCGCAAGCGCCGCTGGGCCAAGCCGTTCGCGGTCATGGTCCGGGATCTCGCGGCGGCGACCGAGCTGTGCCGCGTCGGGGCGACCGAGCGTGGTCTGCTCACGGGGCCCGCCCGGCCGATCGTGCTGCTCGAGGCGCGCCGCGATGCGCCCACCCCATTGGCGGCGGCGGTCGCAACCGGCAACCGGCGGCTGGGCGTGTTCCTCCCGTACACGCCGCTCCACCACCTGCTGCTGGCCGAGATGGACAGGCCCCTCGTGCTCACCTCGGGCAACCTCACCGACGAGCCCCTGGCAACCGACGACCAGGATGCGCTCGAGCGGCTGGCGGGCCTCGCCGACGGGTTCCTCATGCATGACCGCGAGATCCGGGCCCGCTACGACGACTCGGTCACCCGCGTGGTCGCCGGCCGCGAGTCCATGGTGCGCCGCGCCCGGGGCCATGCGCCCGAGGCGATCGCTCTCCCGGTCTCAACCCCGTCGCCGCTGCTCGCAGTCGGTGCCGAGCTCAAGCACACGTTCACCCTCGCGCGCGGGGCGCGGGCCCACGTCGCGCCACACAACGGCGACCTCGAGGACCTGGCGACGCACCGGGCGTTCACCGACGGCCTCGCGCATCTCTCGAGGCTCCTCGCACTCGAGCCGGAGGTCGTCGTCCACGACCTGCACCCGGAATACCTGTCGACCAAGTACGCGATCGAGCAGTTCCCACCATCCCGTCGGATCGCCGTCCAGCATCACCATGCGCACGTGGCCTCGTGCGCCGCCGAGCACGGGATCACGCAGCCGTTCCTCGGCGTCGCGTACGACGGCCTGGGCATGGGCGACGACGGCACGCTGTGGGGCGGCGAGCTCCTGCTGGCGGACCTCCGCGGATACCGTCGGCTGGCGCGGTTCGGCCGGGCCCCGCTGCCCGGCGGCGCGCTTGCCGTGCGCCGGCCCTACCGGATGGCGCTCGGCTACCTGTTCGGCGCCGAGGCGCTCGACGGCCGCGGGGACACCCCCGGCATCGCGGTCGCGGATGGCGCCATCGCCGAATTCCTCGCCCGCCTCGACCCGCGCGAGGTCTCGCTCGTCCGGACGCAGGTCGAGCGAGGCCTCAACGCCCCGGTCGCATCCTCGGCCGGCCGCCTGTTCGACGCCGCCGCCGCGATCCTCGGGATCCGCGACGTCGCGGAGTTCGAGGCGCAGGCCGCGATCGACCTCGAGCTCGCTGCCGGGGATCGATCGGCCGCGGTCCTCCCATACGCCATCGTTCGCACGGATGGGCTGCTGGTCTACGATCCGCGCCCGACCCTCGCGGCGCTCCTGGCAGCACGCGCCGGAGGCACGGCCGCCGCGCCGCTCGCCGCCGCGTTCCAGGAGACGATCGCGGTCGTGACGCAGCAGCTGCTGTTCGAGGCGCGAGCGGCGACCGGGGTCCGAACCGTCTGCCTGTCGGGCGGCGTGTTCCAGAACCGGCGCCTCGCGTCGGCGCTGCTCCGGCGCCTGTCGCGCGATGGCTTCGAGGTGTTCATCAATCGACGCGTGCCCGTCAACGACGGCGGCGTCAGCTACGGCCAGGCCGCGATCGGCGCGGCGCGGCTTGGATCCGACGCGGCGGCCGCCGCGATCGCGCAGGAGGGCTGATCGGATGTGTCTCGGGATCCCGGGCAAGATCACGGAGATCCGCGATGAGGCGGGCCTCGCGATGGGCAAGGTCGACTTCGGCGGCGTGCGCAAGGACGCCTGCCTGGCCTACCTGCCGGACGCGAAGCTGGGCGACTACGTGATCGTCCATGTCGGCTTCGCGATCTCCCAGGTGGACGAGGTCGAGGCGCTCAAGACGCTCGAGATCCTGGGCAGCATGGGCGTGATCGGACCCGAGCTCATGACGATGGGACCGGGCATGAACGAGCTCGCAATCGTGTCCGATGACGAGGTGCCGTTCGGCGGCGCCCTGCCACCGGCGACGATCGGAGGGTCGTCCTCGTGAAGTACCTCGACGAGTATCGCGACCCGGTCCTGGCGAAGAAGCTGCTCGCGGAGATCCACCGGATCACCACCCGCCCCTGGACGCTGATGGAGGTGTGCGGCGGCCAGACGCACACGATCGTCAAGCAGGGGATCGACGAGGCGCTGCCGGAGGGTGTCCGGATGATCCACGGGCCGGGCTGTCCCGTGTGCGTGACGCCGCTGGAGCAGATCGACAAGGCGCTGGCGATCGCCGCACGCCCCGACGTGATCTTCACCAGCTACGGGGACATGCTCCGCGTGCCCGGCTCGACCACGGACCTGCTCGCGCTCAAGGCCCGCGGGGCGGATGTCCGGATCGTGTACTCGCCGCTGGATGCGCTCAAGATCGCGCTCGCCAACCCGGACCGGCAGGTCGTGTTCTTCGCCGTCGGCTTCGAGACGACGGCACCCGCCAATGCGATGGCCGTGGCCGAGGCTGCGCGGCGCGGGATCGACAACTTCAGCGTCCTCGTGTCGCACGTGCTGGTGCCACCGGCGATGACCGCGTTGCTGGACTCACCCACCAACCAGGTGCAGTCATTCCTGGCCGCCGGCCACGTGTGCGCGATCATGGGCTGGACCGAGTACGAGCCGATCGCCGAGAAGTACCGCGTGCCGATCGTGGTCACGGGCTTCGAGCCGCTTGACCTCCTCGAGGGGATCCTGATGGCGATCCGCCAGCTCGAGGAAGGCCGCCACGAGGTCGAGAACCAGTACGTCCGCGCCGTGCGGCGCGAGGGCGTGCCGCTCGCCCAGGAGCAGGTGCTCGCGGTGTTCGAGGTCGGCGCGCGGAAGTGGCGCGGGATCGGGGAGATCCCCCGATCCGGCTACCAGCTGCGGCCCGAGTACGCCCGATTCGATGCGGAGCGCAGGTTCGAGGTGGGGGACATCCACACCAACGAGCACCCCGCCTGCATCGCGGGCGCGATCCTCACCGGCGAGCGGACCCCGCTCGACTGCACCGCCTACGGCACGCTGTGCACCCCGCAGAAGCCGCTCGGTGCGCCGATGGTCAGCTCCGAGGGCACCTGCGCCGCGTTCTTCGCGGCCGGCCGGGGCCTGAACGCGGGCGGTGGGTTCACCGGCGCGATGCCCCTGGTCCCCGTCGCGGCCGCCGGGAGCGCCGCCGCTTCCATGGAGGCGTCCCGATGACCACCTCCGACGAGCCCATGGTCACGATCGATGCGGACGGCGTGACCTGCCCGGCGCCGATCCCGGAGGACGAGCGCATCATCCTCGGGCACGGATCCGGCGGCCAGCTGTCGAACGCACTGATGCGCGACGTGCTGGCGCCGGCGCTGGCCGTGGCTGCCCCCGGGCGGCACGCTCAACGACGCAGCCGTGGTCGATGTCGCCGGCACGCGCGTGGCGTTCACGACCGACTCCTTCGTGGTGTCGCCGATCCAGTTTCCGGGCGGCGACATCGGCGAGCTGGCCGTCAACGGCACGGTCAACGACCTCGCCATGATGGGCGCCCAGCCGCTGGCACTCAGCCTCGCCTACGTGATCGAGGAGGGGCTGCCGCTCGAGGAGCTGCGGGCGATCACGGCGTCGGCGGCCGCCGCGGCGGCCCGGGCCGGAGCGCGCATCGTGACCGGCGACACCAAGGTCGTGGGGCGCGGTGCCGCGGATCGCCTGTTCGTCAACACCGCGGGCATCGGCCTCGTGCCGGACGGGATCGCGCCGGCGGCGGATCGGGCGCGACCAGGCGATGTCGTGATCCTCTCGGGAGCGATCGGGTTGCATGGGGTCGCGATCATGAGCGTCCGCGAGGGGCTGGAGTTCGAGGTCGAGATCGCCTCGGACACGCAGCCGCTCAATGCTCTCGTGGCCGCAATGCTCGCGGTGGAACCCGACGTCCGCGTCCTGCGCGATCCGACGCGCGGCGGCCTGTCATCCGCGCTCAACGAGATCGCGACGGCCTCGCGGGTGGGCATGGTCCTCGACGAGCCGGACATCCCGATCCCGGGCCCGGTCCGTGCCGCCTGCGAGTTCCTGGGCCTGGACCCGCTCCACGTCGCCAACGAGGGCAAGCTCGTGGCCATCGTGCCGGCCGGATCCGCGGACGCCGTGCTCGCCGCGATGCGGGTGATGCCCGCAGGCGCGGAGGCGGCGCGGATCGGCACGGTCGTGGCCGACCACCCGGGCATGGTCACGATCCGGACGATCGTGGGCAGCGAACGCATCGTGGACATGCTGGTCGGGGAGCAGCTGCCGAGGATCTGCTGAGCGGGCGGACCGCAGGTCCGCGACGGTCGCGGCTACTCGCGTTCGGTGTTGTCGTGGCCGCGCGTCTCGAACAGCCGGGACAGGACGCGCCCCATCCCGTATCCGATCGTGACCGGTGCCCCGAACCAGATCGTCGCGATGATGCCCGAGATCGGATCCAACGGGACGAGCCGGCCGACCCCGAACGAGAGCACGAGGATGGCGACCATTCCGATCAGGACGCCGATCAGCACCAGCAGGAGCCCCGTCCAGCCGCGCGTCACCAGGCCGGCGGCCCCGCCACCGATGAGCAACAGGATCGGCGAGATGATGACCGCAGCCATCGCGCAGTCGCCGTTGAAGCCCTGGCCGACGCAGCCGAGGTTCGCGCCGCCGAACACCGCGAGCGGGCAGGCAACGGCCACGATCACCATCGCGATGAGATCGCGAAGCTGGCTGTAGCGGATGGATTCCATGCGCTCCTCCTCGGTCTTGCCGATCATGCGCCGATCAGCCGGTTTGGGGAAGACCTGCGCGGCTCATCCGCTTCCGGCGTCACCTTCGGCAAGCAGGGCTGCCTTCGCCACGAGCATGGCGGTGCGGTCCTCGTCAGTGGGGACCGGGAACTGGGGGTCGATGTCCATCAGCGCGTCGAGGATGACCGCCGACGCTGCGATCCGCATGAACCACTTGTGATCCGCGGGGATGACGTGCCAGGGGGCCCAGCTCGTGCTCGTGCTGGACAGCATCTCGGAGAATGCACGCTGGTAGTCGTCCCAGCGCGCACGCTCCCTGAGGTCATCGGCTGAGAACTTCCAGTTGCTGTTCGGCTCCTCGATGCGATCCAGGAACCGCTTCGCCTGCTCCTCCCGCGACACGTTGAGGAACAGCTTGACGATCCGGAAGCCGTTGTCCACGAGGTAGCGCTCCCAGTCGTTGATCTCGCGGTAGCGGCGCTTCCAGATGCCCTTGCCCATGGATGCGTCCGGCAGCCGCTGCCCGTCGAGGAGCTCGGGGTGCACCCGGACGACGAGCACCTCCTCGTAGTAGCTGCGGTTGAAGATGCCGATCATCCCGCGCGACGGCAGCCGGGACGAGGCGCGCCACAGGTAGTCGTGGTCGAGCTCGGCAGCCGACGGCGCCTTGAAGCTGGTGACCTGCACCCCCTGCGGGTCCACGCCGCTCATCACGTGGCGGATCGTGCCGTCCTTGCCCGCGGCGTCGATCGCCTGGAGAATGACCAGCAGGCCGTTGCGGTGCTCGGCCGCGAGGCGCTCCTGGTACTCCGCGAGGAGCTCGACGCCGCGCTGCAGCATCTCGTCGGCGTCCTTCTTCCTGACGAAGTCGGCCGTGTAGCCGGGATCGAAGTCCCCGGGCAGGGCGACCAATCGCCCGCGCTTGACGCGGAGCGGCTCGATCAGCCGGCGGATCTCCTCGGCATCGTAGTCGGCCATCGTGCTTCCTCAAACACGGCTCGGCGGGCGGGTGTGCCCCGCCAGCGTATTCATCTCGGTCATGATGGCGCACACCGCCACGGCCCCGCGGGACAGTCGAAGGCCCCTCCTGGGGAGGGGCCTTCGGGCAGTCGGACGGCCGCCGGCGGAGCCGGCGACAGATGGGGCTAGGCCTCGGACTGCCCCTTTTCCGGAACGAACGTGGCGAACACCCAGTACAGGACGGCTGCGATGACCAGGGCGGCCAGCCAGCTGTAGTCGTACACGGGCTTGAGGAACGAGATGATCCCGTCGACCGGGAACGGTCCGTCCATGGTGCCGTCGGGCATCAGGTTCGAGTAGGCGCCAGCGAGGGCGATGAAGGCACCGACCACGAGAGCGACGACGGCTCGCCAGTTCCAGCCGCTGAAGTAGCGGTAGATGCCGGTTGGCCGGTACAGGTCGGCGAGCTTGAGGTTGGTCCTCCGGATCAGCCAGTAGTCGACGATGATCACGCCGGCGATGGCGCCCGTCAGGCCGCCGTAGAAGCCCAGCCACGTGAAGATGTACAGCTCGGGGGTGGCGAGCAGGTTCCAGGGCATGATCAGGATGCCGATGACACCCGTGATGATGCCGCCGGTGCGGAACGAGATCATCCGCGGCCAGACGTTGGAGAAGTCGTACGACGGGCTCACGACGTTGGCGGCCACGTTGGTGCTCAGGGTTGCGACTGCGAGTGTGACGAGCATCACCAGGAGCAGGACCCCGCCGATGACGCCGCCGAGGTCCGTGCCCAGCTTGGTGGTCAGCGCGACCGGATCCCAGATCGACTCGCCGAACACGACCGCCGTCGCGGAGGTCGCGAGGACGCCCACCAGCGGGAACAGGGTCATGGTGGTCGGCAGGCCGAGCGCCTGGCCGAGGGCCTGCTCACGCTGGCTGCGGCCGAACCGGGTGAAGTCCGGCATGTTCAGCGAGAGCGTGGACCAGAACGCGATCATGCCCATCAGGGAAAGCGGGAACACGGACAGGAATGTCTTGCCCGCGGGGAAGTTTTCGGGCTGCGCGACGACCGGGCCGAGACCGCCGGCGCGCGCGATCATCCACACCATCAGGAGCAGGAAGACCGCGATCAGCACCGGGGCTGCCCAGCTCTCGAACCGCTTGATCGCCTCCATGCCCCGCAGGATGATCAGGATGTTGAGCACCCAGAAGACGGCGAAGCTCAACCACATGGTCCAGGGCTGGGCGGGCCCCACCAGAGATTGCGAATTTGTCCGCCGTCGCCCACCAGGAGTCGGCGCCCAGGAGCGCCGAGACGACAGCGAACAGCGCGGTGCCACCGATCCAGGTCTGGATGCCGAACCAGCCGCAGGCGACGCCGGCGCGCAGCAGAGCGGGCAGGTTGGCGCCCCAGACGCCGAACGATGCGCGAGCGATGACAGGGTAGGGGATGCCGTATTTCGTCCCGGCGTGGCTGATCAGCAGCATCGGCACGAGGACGATCAGGTTGCCGAGGAAGATCGTGAAGATGGCCTGGGTCCAGCTCATTCCGATGCCGATCAGGCCGGAGGCCAGGAGCCAGCTCGGGACGTTGATCGACATGCCCACCCACAGGGCCAGGTAGTTGTAGGTGGTCCACGTGCGCCGGGGCAGCGCCACCGGCGCGAGGTCCTCGTTGTGGAGCGGAAATTGATCAAGCGAGGCGTCAACCTCGGGCGTCAGCTCGTGACGTCCGTCGGGGTGGACGATCTCCTCCGTCGATGCGCAGTCATGTACTCCCTCCGCACTGGTTTTGGTCAACGGGCCAGAACCGCTCCTGCTGCGGGCCGCGAGGCTGCGCGCGGGTGGCCGGGCACATCGTCGATGGGCGCCTCCTCCATCCCGATCGACCCTGACAAGAACCAACCCCCTGATGGCCGAAGTCTGCAATCGGCCCGCAAGGGCAGGTGCGACTGCACGCGTCGCCGCGTGCCGGATACGCAGCGTGCCGACGGCGACGTGGTATTGCGCGATTAGATCAGCCTTGATCCGAGACGACGGAGGGCCTGAGGTCCCGAAGATCACCCCCCCTTCGGGCCTGTCGCTCCTTCCGCCGGGAGGACGCGCGGGCGTCCGTGGCGACGGTCCGGCAAGCCCGGGTGGTTTGGGGATTCCGGCCCATGCCCGCGCACGGGTCGCCGCGCAAGCCTTGGGGGCAAGAGGCGGGCGGCCGTGTTGAGCCGCCCATTGATGCGTATTGGAGAGCCACCCATGCCCCGTATCGTCCGAGGCGCGCTGCTGCAGGCAAGCTGGACCGGCGACAAGGAATCGATGATCCAGAAGCACGAGGGCTACGCGCACGAGGCGGCCAAGGCCGGCGCAGCGGTGATGCTGTTCCAGGAGCTGTTCTACGGCCCCTACTTCTGCCAGGTGCAGGAGCCGGAGTACTACGGCTACACCGAGCTCATCCCCGACGGCCCGACCACCGCCCGCATGCAGGATCTGGCCAAGCAGACCGGGATGGTCCTCGTGGTCCCGATGTACGAGGAGGACGGCACCGCGTCGGGCATCTACTACAACACGGCCGCCGTGATCGACGCCGACGGGTCGTATCTGGGCAAGTACCGCAAGACCCACATCCCGCACGTGAAGGGCTTCTGGGAGAAGTACTACTTCCGCCCGGGCAACCTCGGCTACCCGGTGTTCCAGACCGCGGTGGGCAAGGTGGGCGTGTACATCTGCTACGACCGCCACTTCCCCGAAGGCGCCCGGGCGCTGGGGCTCAACGGGGCCGAGATGGTGTTCATCCCGTCGGCCACCAGCCGCGGCCTGTCCGAGTACCTGTGGCGGGTGGAGCAGATCAGCCACGCCGTCGCCAACGGCTACTTCGTGGGCACCATCAACCGGGTGGGCATCGAGCCATTGGGCGATGACGACTTCTACGGCCAGAGCTACTTCGCCGATCCGCGGGGCCAGATCATCGGTGGTGCCGGCTCCGCGCACGACGAGGAGCTGATCATCCGGGACATGGATCTCGACCTCGTCACCGAGGTCCGCCAGACCTGGCAGTTCTACCGCGATCGCCGCCCCGACCAGTACGGCGATCTGGTCCGACCCTGATACCGCGATTCGCCACGTCACCCGGAGCCGGCACGGCGCCCCCCGGCTCCGGTGACGCCACGTGACAGGGTGTGCCGTAGGACGCATCCTGTCCCCTGACCCGAAGCCCGAGGAGAATGATGCGCACGCTCATCAAGGGAGGCACCATCGTCAATGCGGACGCCACCGGCGCCGGTGACGTGCTGGTTGACGGGGAGCGGATCGCCCTGATCGGCGAGAGCCTCGATGTCGCCGCCGATCAGACGATCGATGCCAGCGGCAAGTGGGTGATCCCGGGCGGGATCGACCCCCACACGCACATGGAGCTGCCGTTCGGCGGCACCTTCGCCAAGGACACGTTCGAGACCGGCAGCCGTGCAGCCGCGTTCGGCGGCACGACGACCATCATCGACTTCGCCGTCCAGCCGCGGGGCGGGTCGTTCCGGGACGGTTTGGCCACGTGGCACGAGAAGGCCGATGGCAAGACCTGCATCGACTACGCGTTCCACGTGATCGTGTCCGACATGCGCGACGAGCTGCTGCCGGAGATGGACGAGCTGGTCGACGAGGGCGTCACGACGTTCAAGCTGTTCACCGCCTACCCGGGCGTGTTCCTCAGCGGCGATGACGCGATCTTCAAGGCCATGAAGCAGACCGCCAAGAACGGCGGCATGATCCTGATGCACGCGGAGAACGGCCCGGTCATCGACGTGGTCGCCAACGAGATGGTCGCGAACGGCATCACGGACCCGATCGGCCATGGCCTCGCCCGCTACTCGATCTTCGAGGCCGAGGCGACCCAGCGGCTGATCCGTCTCGCCCAGGCCGCCAAGGCGCCGGTCTACTTCGTCCACATGTCCGCCAGGGAGGCGCTCGACGCGCTCCGCCGGGCGCAGAACGAGGGCCTGCCGGCGTTCGCCGAGACATGCCCGCAGTACCTGTACCTGTCGCTCGCCGACATCGACCAGGGCTTCGAGGGATCGAAGTTCGTGTGCTCGCCGCCACTCCGCGACCGCAATGCCGGCCACCAGGAGGAGCTCTGGAAGGGCCTGGTCAAGGGCAACCTGTCAGCCGTCGGCACCGACCACTGCCCGTTCGACTTCCACGGCCAGAAGGAGCTTGGCCGGGGCGACTTCCGCAAGATCCCCAACGGCCTGCCGGGCGTCGAGGAGCGGGTGGACCTCATGCACCAGGGCGTCGTCGATGGGCGGATGTCGCCCAACCGCTTCGTCGAGATCACGTCCACGGGCGCCGCAAGGCTGTTCGGGCTGACGAAGAAGGGCGCGATTGCTGCCGGCTACGACGCGGACATCGTGGTCTACGACCCCAACCGCAAGCACACCCTCAGCGCGAGCACGCACCACATGGACGTCGACTACTCGTGCTACGAGGGGCTCGAGGTCCAGGGCGGCTCGGACGTCGTCATGAGCCGCGGCAAGGTCATCGTCAAGGATGGCGAGTGGCTGGGCAAGGCCGGCGACGGCAAGTTCGTGAAGCGCGAGCGGAGCCAGTTCCTGCGCTGACCGGAGGCGGGCCACGCCCGCACCACGCAGACGTCGAGACTCGCCCGGTCCGGGCGCGTCTCGACGCGTTCGGCCTCAGGCGGTGGAACGCCGCCCCAGCTCCCGAACCATGCCGCGGAAGATCAGGCCGTGCACCGGATAGAGGCCGTACCAGTAGGCGAGGCCGGGCAGGCCCTTGGGCTCGAAGAACGCGGTCTGAACCAGGCGGCTCCCGCCCTCGATGGGGAGGATCTCGTACTGGAGCCACGCGCGGCCCGGCACCTTCATCTCCGCCCGCAGGCGGAGCAGATCTGGACGCCGGAGCTCCTCGACCCGCCAGAAGTCCACGGCATCGCCCTCTCGGAGGTGCACCGGGTCTCGCCGGCCGAGGCGCATCCCGACACCTCCGACGGCCCGATCGACGAGGCCACGGATCCGCCACAGGGCGTTGGCGTACGGCCAACCGGCTCCACCACCCATGCCCTCGACCTCGGCGAACACGCGCTCCGGCGGCGCGGGAACCACCCGCTGGCGGCGCTCGATGATCATCCCGTCCCTCGTGGTGAGCGAGGAAAGCGTGGTCCGGTCGCGGGCGGCCATCGCGTCGAACCAGGTCGACTCCACCTCGTGCCGGTCCGACCGCTCGATCGCCTGTGCGAGGGCCTCCTCGAACGGAACCGGGTGCACACCGAGAGCGGCAGCCGGCCCCGGGTCGCGGACGATGACCTCGTTGCGCAGGCCCTCGATCAGCGGTCGCGCGATCGACGCCGGGACTGGCGATACAAGGTTGACCCAGTACGAGCTCAGGCGCGGCGTGAGGACGGGGACCGGGATCATGAGCCGGCGAAGCCCTCGCAGCCGGGCAAAGGTCCGCATCATGTCCCCGTAGGACAGCACGTCCGGCCCGCCGATCTCGACGATCCCGGTCACGTCCGGGTGCTCGGGCACCGCGGCGAGGTAGTCCAGGACGTCGACGATCCCGATCGGCTGGCACCGGGTGCCAACCCAGCGCGGCGTGATCATGATCGGCAGCCGCTCGGTCAGGTGACGCAGGATCTCGAACGACGCGCTGCCCGATCCGATGATCACGGCCGCCCGCAGCTCCGTGACCGGAACGCCATGGGCCGCCAGCTCCGCGCCGGTCTCGTGCCGGCTGGCCAGGTGGTGTGACAGGCTTGCGCTGTCGTCGCCAAGGCCCCCGAGGTAGACGATCTGCCGCACGCCGGCGGCCGAGGCAGCCTGCCCGAAGTTGCGCGCCGCGGCGATGTCCCGCTCCGCGAACCCGCGCTCGCCGCCGCCCATCGAGTGGGCAAGGTAGTAGGCGATCTCGATGCCCTCGAGCGCGGCCGCGAGGGATGAGGGCTCGAGCAGGTCGACGCTGACGACCCGGTCGTCCGGGAACCTGGCGGCAAGGGACGAGGCGTCGCGGCTCGCGAGCCGCAGGATGTGCCCACGAGCCCGCAACAGCGGGACCAGGCGCCCGCCGACGTACCCGCTGGCACCCACGATGAGGGTCTGCATGCGACGAGTATGACCGCCGCTTCACGCTCCCCCTCGCGTCGCTGGCCGTGCCCGTGCTGCGGACCGGTCCGAGTGTCGTGGTCCTGTGGTTCGGTGCCGCAGCCCTGGATCGCACCCATGCCGGGCGCCGGCGGCAGCCGCTGGCGCAAAAGGCGCATCATCGTCGCGCGTACCGCCAGGGAACGCGTCGCCGCTACCCGCGGCCGTCCGAGGATGTGGGCGATGGACAAGAAGGCAAAGACGCCGAAGAAGCCGAAGTCGGCGAAGCCCAAGGGTTCCAAGTCCGCCGGCTGAACGGCGCAACGGCGGTCCGGTCACCCGGGCCGCCGTTGGATCCGCCGATCACGCCTTCGCGAGCGGCTCCGCGTAGCCCTCGGCCTCGTCCTCGTAGCCGCCGTGGTAGTCCTTCGCCTCGGGACGCCGGATCGCGGACTGGGCGACCACCCGGCCGCGGCGGATCCCACGGAAGTCGTGGAGCGACGTGAAGCCGCGCTCCGCGTTGCGGTCGATGAACTCCGCCATGCCGGTCGTCAGGTTCCGGATCACGTTGGGCCCGATGGCGTGGTCGAGCATCGCGGCGGTCGCGACCTGGGCCGTCCCGCAGCCGAGCAGGAAGTAGCTCAGCGCGTGGTCGAAGGTGGAGATCCCGCCGATCGCCGAGAACTCGTTGTCGGGGAACGCCTGCGTCATCTCGGCCATCTTGGCCAGGGACTGCATCAGGATCGCGGGGCCACCCTGGCCGCCGGGCGCCACCAGCCCGTCGACGTTGACCTCTGGCTCGAGCGTCTCCGGGTCGAACAGCGGCAGCGACGGGAACGTGTTGGACGAGGAGATCGCGTCGGCGCCGCCGAGGAAGGTGGCCTCCGCTTCCTCCACGATGTTGGCCGTCGCCGGGGTGAGCTTGACCCACACCGGGACCCGGGCCGCGGCCTTGACCGCCTGCGTAGACACCGAGCACAGGACCGGATCCTTGCCGACGTTCGAGCCCATGTCGATGCGGTCCATGTGGGGGCACGAGAAGTTGAGCTCGATCGCATCGGCGCCGGCGTCCTGGACGCCCTCGACCAGGGTCTGCCAGTTGCCCAGCTCCTTGTCGGTGCCGGAGCCCGCCATGATCGACGCAACCAGGACCCGGTTCGGCCACGCCGCCTTGACCGCGCGGATCTTCGGCAGCCACCAGTCCATGGGCTTGTCCGAGATCAGCTCCCAGTTCCAGGAGGCCATCAGCGCGGTGTCGGGGCGCTTGGCCATGGACAGGCGCGAGCCGCCGATGTCCGCGCGCAGGAACTTGGTCTTCGGACCCGCGACGTTCACCACCGGGTGCAGCCCGATCGTCTTGGTGACCACGCCGCCCCATCCGGCTTCGAAGGCCCGCATGATGTTGCTCTCGGACTCGGTAGGGGGCGCCGATGCGAGCAGGAACGGGTTCTCGAAGCGAATGCCCGTGAACACCGTGGACAGATCGGCCACTGGGCTCAACCTCCTTGCGCTGGGTGGGTTCCTGGTCCCGCGGAATGTCGCATCGTCCGGCCCGGACGGCCCCTCGCGGTAGGGCCGGTGGTCACGTCCCGTGCGGGCAGTCCGTCCAGCCCCTCCCGGTCACGCCACCCGGACCTTGTTTGGGGGCGGGAACTGCAGACGATCAGGTTATCGCGACGTCGACACGCGGCCTGACCGCGCTCCCAGCCGTCGGACGTCACGCGATTCAGGACGCCAGGAGGCACACGAACGTGACCACGGAAATCAGATCCAACGCGGCAGACACGCCGCCGGCGACGCTGCCGATCCTGTCCCACTGGATCGATGGCCAGCCGGTCGAGGTCCTGCCGGAGAACACGAGCCCGGTATTCAACCCGGCCACGGGCGAGGTCATCGCCCGAGTCCCGCGCGGCGGGGCCACCGAGGTTGATCGGGCAGTCGCCGCGGCCAAGGCGGCATTCCCGGCCTGGCGCGACATGCCCCTCATCGCTCGCAGCCAGCTGTTCTTCGCCTTCCGCGCGCTGATGTGGAAGCATCGCGAGGAGCTTGCGGCGCTGGTCACTCGCGACCACGGCAAGACGTTCCCCGACGCGCTGGCCGGCGTGACCCGCGGCATCGAGACCATCGAGTATGCGTGCGGGCTGCCCGTCCATCTCGCGGGCATGAACACGCCCAATGTGGCGACCAACGTGGACGCCGTCACGCTGCGTCAGCCGCTGGGGGTCGTCGCGGCCATCACCCCGTTCAACTTCCCGGCCATGGTCCCGATGTGGATCTACCCGATCGCGCTGGCCTGCGGGAACACGTTCGTGCTCAAGCCGTCGTCCCACACCCCGGGCGCGACCCAGCTGCAGGCCGACCTGTGGAAGGAAGCAGGCCTGCCCGACGGCGTGTTCAACGTCGTGTACGGCGGCCGTGATGCCGTGAAGGGCATCGTCGAGCACCCGGACATCAAGGCGATCCAGTTCGTGGGCTCGACGGCCGTCGGGCGGTACGTGTACGAGGAAGGCACCAAGCGCGGCAAGCGGGTCGGTGCGTTCACCAGCGCGAAGAACGCGATGGTCGTGCTTCCCGACGCGGACCTGGAGATGACGGCCGACGCGGCGGTTGCGGCGGGCTACGGCTCGGCCGGCGAGCGCTGCATGGCCCAGACCCTCGTGATCGCGGTCGGCGGTGTTGCCGACAAGCTGCGCCCGCTGATCGAGGAGCGGATCTCCCGGCTCAAGATCGGGCCAGGCATGGAGCCCGGCACCGACATGGGCCCGATCTACACCGCCGACCATCGAGCCTCGGTCATGAAGTGGATCGATCGCGGTGAGGCCGAGGGCGCCGAGCTGGTCGTCGACGGACGACCGTTCGTCCACCCGGAGCATCCCGGCGGGTTCTACATGGGCGTGACGCTGTTCGACCAGGTCACGTCCGACATGGACATCTACAACGAGGAGATCTTCGGACCCGTCCTCGGGATCGTCCGCTCTGACACCTTCGACGAGGCGCTCGGCCTCGTGAACGGCCACCAGTACGCGAACGGCACCGCGATCTTCACCACCGACGGCGGCGCCGCCCGGCGCTTCCAGCTCGAGGTGGAGGTGCCGATGATCGGCGTCAACGTGCCGATCCCGGTGCCCGCGGGCTACATGTCGTTCAGCGGCGGCAAGGCAAGCTCGTTCGGCGACCTGCCGATGCGCGGCGAAGACGGCATGCGCTTCTTCAGCCAGCAGAAGGAGGTCACCATCCGCTGGCCCGAGCCCGGCAAGCAGGGCCCGCTGAGCCTGGTGTTCCCCGGCAACAGCTGATCCTCGCGTGATGTCGAGCCCGCCGCCCCGCTCGGGGCGGCGGGCTCGATGCATGTCCGGGGGACAGGCTTCGAGCACCCGATCCCCGACCCTGCGGCGCTCTAACCTCGCGGCTGCGGAGCTGACCCTCGCTCCCGGCGGCCGGGTCCAGGGTTCGGGTTCCCGGATCTTCGGCCGATCGTCCGCGCGCCCGCTATCGTGGGCGGATGACCACGACCTTCCGCGTGCCCGGCGCGGTATTGACCGAGCGCGATCACGTCGTCCCTCTCGACCACGCGCGGCCCGACGGCCCCACGATCACGGTGTTCACGCGCGAGGTCGCGGATCCGGACGGCCTCGACCGGCCCTACCTGGTGTTTCTCCAGGGCGGCCCGGGCCACGAGGCCGCCCGTCCGTCGGTGCCGCCGCCAGCAGGTTCGTGGATGCGCCGCGCGCTCGCGGACTACCGGGTCCTGCTGCTCGACCAGCGTGGCACCGGCCGGTCGACGCCCGTGGGTCCGCGGATCCCGGGCTCGACGCCCGAGGAGCAGGCAACCTACCTGACCCATTTCCGGGCGGACTCGATCGTTCGCGATTCCGAGCTGATCCGCCGCGAGCTGGGCGTGGATCGCTGGAGCGTGCTCGGCCAGAGCTTCGGGGGGTTCACGAGCCTGGCCTATCTCTCGATCGCCCCCGAGGGCCTGCGCGAGGCGTTCCTCACGGGCGGCCTGACACCCGTCGACGGACGCTCGGTGGACGTCGTGTACCGGGCGACCTACCGGCGGCTGATCGAGGTCAACCGACGCTACTTCGAGCGCTATCCATCGGACCAGGCACGCGTCCGCGAGATCCATCGCCGGCTCGGGGGGGAGGAGATCCTGCTTCCGTCGGGCGACCGGCTCACCGTTCGCCGGTTCCGCCAGCTCGGTCTGTGGCTCGGAATGAGCGGCGGGTTCGAGCTGCTCCACCACGTGCTCGAGCTGCCCCCGGATTCACCGGCCTTCCTCCACGACGTGGAGAACGCCCACGCATTCGGTCGCAACCCGATCTACGCAACGCTTCACGAGTCGTCCTACGCGGACGGCGTGGCCACCCGCTGGTCGGCCGACCGGCTGCTGCCGGACGAGATCCGCGATGGCGAGGGGTTCACGGCGGAGCACATCTTCCCCTGGATGTTCGAGGACTACCGCGGGCTTCTTGAGCACCGCGAGGCCGCCCACCTGGTCGCCGATCACGTGTGGCCGCGGCTGTACGACGAGGACCGCCTGCGCCACAACGAGGTGCCGGTCGCCGCGACGATCTATGCCAACGACCTGTACGTCGAGCGCGAGTTCGCCGAGGAAACGGCGGCCGTCGTTCGCGGCCTCCGCCCGTGGCTCACCGACGAATACGAGCACAACGGCCTCCGTGCCGACGGCGAGCGCGTCCTGGGCCGGCTCATCGATCTTGCCCGGGGTCGTGCCTAGGATGGACGCGCCCGCGGCGTCCCACCGCGGCGCGGGCTCCGACATCGCGCTGCTGTTCGCGACCCGCGGCCTGCGGATGTTCGGGTACGGGTTCCTCGCGGTCGTCCTGGTGCTGTACCTGTCGGCGATCGGGCTGTCGGGCGGCGAGGTGGGGCTGCTGTTCGGCCTGACGCTGCTGGGCGACGCGGTGGTCTCGCTGTGGCTCACGACCCACGCCGACCGGATCGGCCGGCGGCGCGTGCTCATGGTCGGCGCGGTCCTGATGCTCGTGGCGGGGCTGGTGTTCGTGGCCACGCCCGTGTTCGCCGTGCTCCTGGTTGCCGCGACGATCGGGGTGCTCAGCCCGAGCGGCAACGAGGTGGGGCCATTCCTGGCCGTGGAGCAGGCCGCGCTCGCCGAGCTCATCCCCGGCCGGCGCCGGACCGGCGTGTTCGCGTGGTACCAGCTGACCGGCTCGTTCGCGACCGCCGCGGGCAGCCTGGCCGGCGGAGTCGTGTCGCAGCTGGCGCTCGATCGCGGCGCCGCCGCACCCGACGCGTACCGGGTGGTGATCGTGGGCTACGCGCTCGTCGGGGCCGCGCTGGCGCTGCTGTTCACGCGTGTCTCGTCGCACGTCGAGGTGGCGCCGGCGGATGTCGATCCGAGCACGATTCGCGACCGGCTCGGCCTCCACCGCTCACGCTCCGTCGTGTTGCGCCTGTCCATGCTGTTCGCGCTCGACGCGTTCGCCGGCGGGTTCGCGCTCCAGAGCTTCATCGCCTTCTGGTTCCACGAGCGGTACGGCGTCGACCCGGCTGCGCTGGGGCTGGTGCTCGCCGCGGCCAACCTGCTGGCCGGGTTCTCGGCGCTCGCGGCCGGGCGGCTGGCTGCCCGCTTCGGCCTGATCCGGACGATGGTGTTCACCCACCTGCCGTCGAACGTGATGCTGATGTTCGTCCCGCTGATGCCCACCCTGCCGCTGGCCGTGGCGCTGCTGCTCGCGCGGTACGCGATCAGCCAGATGGACGTCCCGACCCGCCAGTCGTACATGATGGCGATCGTCGCTCCCGATGAGCGCTCGGCGACGGCCGGCGTGACCGGGATCGCGCGCAGCCTGGGGACGGCCGCCGCGCCCCTGATCGCCGGGCCCCTGTTCGCGACGGCCTCGCTGGCGAGCCTGCCGTTCCTGATCGCGGGTGGCCTCAAGGTCGGCTACGACCTGCTCCTGTTCCGCGGATTCAGCCGCCTCCGCCCGCCGGAGGAGCTGGAGGCCTGATCGGGGCGACGATCCGGAAGCCCCTCCCGGAGACCACCTCCGGCCCTGCCCAGGGGGGTGATGTGGCCGTCGGCAGGACGCCACGGGCGCTCGACAATGTCGCCCTTGCGTCCCACATCGTCGTCGCTGCCCAGACGACCGACCGAGGTCCAGACCGACCATGACTGTCGACGCGTTGGCCATGCACGAGCCCGACCTGTTCCAGACCCTGCCGGCGATGACCGCGGATGCGGCCCGGACCGAGGCCGAGCGATGCCTGTACTGCTATGACGCACCGTGCACGCGGGCCTGCCCAACGGGCATCGACGTGCCGTCGTTCATCCGCAAGATCGCGACCGGCAACATCGAGGGCAGTGCCCGGACCATCCTCGCGGCCAACCCGCTGGGGGCCACCTGCGGCGCAGCCTGTCCCGTCGAGCGGCTGTGCGAGGGTGCCTGCGTCCGCAATGCCGTCGATCAGCCGATCGCGATCGGGCGGCTCCAGCGACTACGCCGTCGAGGCGTACGCAGCCTCCGACGGCGCCTTCATCACACCCGGCGAGGAGACGGGGCTCCGGGTCGCCATCGTGGGTGCGGGTCCGGCCGGACTGGCCTGCGCGGCCGAGCTCCGCCGGGCTGGGATCGGCGCGACGCTGTACGAGGCCGACGAGCGGGCCGGCGGGCTGGGCGACCACGGCATCGTGCCCTGGCGCCTGCCCCGCGAGACGGTCGCCCTTGACGTGGCCGAGGTGGAGCGCGCCGGCGCCCGGTTCGAGCTGGGCACGCTGGTCGGCCGGGACGTCGATCCCGCCGCGCTGCTGGCCGAGCATGACGCGGTCGTGGTGGCCATCGGCCTGGGACACGGCATGTCCCTCGACCTGCCCGGTGAGGACAAGGCGGGCGTCATCGATGCGCTGACCCTGATCCGGCACGCGATCGAAGGCGAGCCGGGCGAGGCGCCCATCGGCCGGCGGGTCGGCGTGATCGGCCGCCGGGTGGGTGTGATCGGCGGTGGCAGCACCGCGTTCGATGCCGCAGCCGCCGCGGTCCGCCTCGGGGCGGACGAGGTCACGCTGTTCTACCGGCGGAGCATCGCGGAATGCCCGGCGTATCCGCACGCGATCGAGCTGGCCCGCCGGCTGGGCGTGACGATCCGCTGGCTGACCGCGCCGGCTCGAGATCCTGGGCGACGAACACGTCACCGGGGTCGCGTTCGAGTCGATGCAGCCTGGGCGAGCCGGATGCCACCGGGCGACGGCGCCCGCAGCCCGTCCACGGCTCGTGGTTCGAGGTACCGCTCGACACGGTCGTGCGCGCCGTCGGCCAGGACGAGCCCGAGGGTGCCGCGAGCGTCCTGGAGGCACTCGGCCTGCCCGTGCGCGCAGGACGGCATCGTGGCCGACCCGGCGACCGGACGGACCGGCCAGCCCGAAGGTCTGGGCGATCGGCGACATCACGAGCGGCGGGGCAGAGGTCGTCAACGCCGTCCAGGCCGGCAAGCTCGCCGCACGATCGATCGTCGAGGCCCTCGGCGCCGGCGGTCCGCGGATCGTCCCGGTGAGGCCGGCCGATGCCACCGTTCCCGGCGTGGACCTGTTCACGGACATGGCCGGGATCCGGTCGCCCAACCCGTTCTGGCTCGCCAGCTGCCCGATCACCAACAACGGCGACATGGTCGCCCGGGCATTCGACGCCGGCTGGGGTGGCGTGGTCTGGAAGACCATCGGCGCCCAGGTCCGCAACGTCACGTCGCGGCTGGGATCGCTCGAGGTCGACGGCCGGCGCCTCGTCGGCCTGTCGAACATCGAGCTGATCAGCGACCGTCCGACCGAGGACAACCTGGCCGAGATCGCCGACATCAAGCGGCGCTACCCGAACCAGGCGGTGGTCGTGTCGCTGATGGTGGAGTCCAACCGCGAGGCGTGGCACGAGATCGTGCGCAAGGTGAACGACACCGGCGCCGACGGGTTCGAGCTCAACTTCGGCTGCCCGCACGGGATGAGCGAGCGGGGCATGGGCGCGGCCGTGGGGCAGGTGCCCGAGTACGTCCGGATGATCACGGAATGGGTGATGGAGACGGCCGAGCTGCCGGTGCTGGTCAAGCTCACGCCCAACGTCACCGACATCCGCCCGCCCGCCCGGGCCGCCCGCGCCGGCGGTGCCGACGGGATCGCGCTGATCAACACCGTCAGCTCGCTGATCGGCGTCAACCTCGACACCTGGGCGCCGGTCCCGGACGTCCGCGGTCGCGGCAGCCACGGCGGGTTCTCCGGGCCGGCCGTCAAGCCCATCGCGCTGCACATGGTGTCGGCCGTGTCGTCCGATCCCGGACGTCCGGATCCCGGTCTCGGGCATCGGCGGCATCGCGGACTGGCGGGATGCGGTCGAGTTCCTGCTCGTCGGCGCGACCACCGTCCAGGTCGGCACGACCGTGATGCACCTGGGCTACCGGATCATCGACGACCTCGTCGACGGCCTGTCGACCTACCTCCGCTCGAAGGGCCTGCACAGCCCGTCCGAGCTCGTCGGGCGAGCGCTCCCGACGCTCGGCGACTGGGGCGAGCTCGACCAGACGTTCCGGCTGCTCGCCCACATCGACGAGGCGCGCTGCATCCACTGCAACGCGTGCTACGCCGCCTGCAACGACGGCGCCCACCAGGCGATCCGCCTCGACGGGCACAACGGGTCGTCGCGGCTGACCGTGGACGGCGACTACTGCGTCGGCTGCCGGCTGTGCCAGTACGTGTGCCCGGTCGACGGGTGCATCACGTTCGACGAGCTGGAGGGCGCCGCCGCGCCCCACTGACCGGGCGGCTTGGGCCGCTGACATCCCCGCGCCGCCGGCTCCCTGGCACCCCCGGCACCCCGGCGCCGCCAGGTGGGGTGGGGGGTGGGATACTCCCGCCCGTGAGCAGCTGCTGCGGCGGAGGCATCCCCTCCTGCGAACACGTCTTCGATGAGCGAACGGCAGACGACGATCTGCGCCGGTATCGCAAGTCCGGCCCGTCGTGGGCGACGCGCGAGCTGATCGACGGGCTTGCCGACGGGCTGGACGTGGCCGACCTCTCGGTGGTGGACATCGGCGCTGGCGTCGGGGCGGTGCACATCGGGCTGCTGGAGCGCGGCGCCCGGACCGCCGTCGACATCGACGGATCGAGCGCCTACCTTGCCGCAGCCCGCGGCGAGGCAGCCCGGCGCGGCCTCGAGGACCGGATCACCCACATCCTGGGCGATGTGACGAGCGTGGCCGGCGATGTCGAACCCGCCGACCTGGTGGCGCTTGACCGCGTCGTCTGCTGCTACCCAGACGCGCCGACGCTGCTGTCCGCCGCGGCCGCGCTGGCCACCCGCCGGGTTGGCTTCGTGTACCCCCGCGACACCTGGTGGGTGCGGCTCGGGGTGACGATCTCGAACCCGATCCTGTTCCGGCGATCGGTCGGCTACCGGATGCGCGTCCACCGTCCGTCCCTGCTCGCCGATGTGCTGCGCTCCGCGGGCTTCCGGCGGCGCCAGATCCGCGATGGGCGCGTGTGGCGCGTCGAGACCTGGGAACGCGCCGCGCCCGCGGCGTAGGCGGATGCCCCGGCGCGGCGATGGCGCCGCGTTGCGCGCGCCTGGCGCGGGTGCGGACCAGGTGTCAGCGGGGCTGGGGAGCGGCCAGCAGCGAGGCGAGACGATCGATCCACATCGCGCGCTCCGACATGCGCGGCGCCGTCGCCGCCCGTTCCAGCACCTGGAGCGGCTGCAGCCAGCCGAAGGCAGCCGGCTGTTGCCGGGGTAGCCGGGACGCGCTGGCGAAGCCGCGCCACGCGGCACCGGCGACCTCGGGGTGGTGATACGTGACCACCCATGAGAACCACGCGGCGTCGAACAACGGGTGGGCAAGTCGTGCGCGATCGAGGTCGAGCAGCGCCGCCAGCGTTCCATCCCGGACGAGGATGTTGACCGGGGCGAGGTCCCCATGTGCGACGGATGGCGACACCTCGCCCGTTTCCCTCGCTCCCGCGTCGAGCAGGCCGGTGAGGAGCGCCGATGTCCGCGGGTCGAGGCGGGCGCCGCAGCGCTGTACCCACCGACGGCCGGCCGCCACGAGCCGGTCGCCCGACGCCCACGTCCTGGGGAGCCCCAGTCCTGCCGGGTCGATCCGCGAGAGCGAGGCAGCCGTGCTTCCGCACATGCGCCCGACCGCCTCCGCCGACGCCTGGTCCGCCAGCAGCTCGGAGCCGGGCCGGCCCTCGACGAGCGGGAGGGCGAGCACCACGCGTCCCGCGTCACGTCGTACGAGCGCCGGCTCCGGCACCTGGATACCCGTTCGACGTACGGCCGCACGGAGCCGGCGCCTATCGCGCCCCGTCGGGTCCGACCGGCCGGACCGCCGCTGGACGACGAGCGTCTGTCCGTCCCGAGACAGCAGCCAGGTCTCGTGATCGAAACCCCACGTTGCGCGCGACGCGGTCGGGATCCCGTCGGGCCACGCTGCAAGGACCCAGGCGGGCGGCTGTTCCTTGCTCACGGCGTGTCGCACACGGCCCCGCCGTCGCCGGACGCCGGTGGATCGCTGACCTCGCCCGGTTCGACAGGTCCGCCGGGGGTGACCTGGGCTGCCGGCCGGCTGCGAAGCGTGATGATGCCACCCAGGGCGATCGTCGCCGCACCGGCCACCGCCCGGGCGACGATCGCCTCCCCGAAGATGACGGCGCCAGCGGTGAATGACCACACGAGCGAGAGGTAACCGAGCGGGGCAAGATCGCTGGCCCGCCCGCGCTGGTAGGCGGCGACCAGCAGCCGGTGTCCGAGCAGCGCGGACAGGCCGATGACACCGGTCCCAATCCACTCCATGGGCGTCGGCGACTGGGCCGTGGGGACGGTCACCTCGAGCACGAACGCCGCCACCAGGCCGACCAGCCCGGAGATGAACACCGTCACCTCGGCCGGCTCATCGCTCAGCGCACGGGTGAGCAGGTTGAACAGCGCGTAGACCAGTGCCGTTCCCAGCGGCACCAGCATCGCGATGTTCAGCGCCGCCACATCGACGCCAACCATGATCACCACGCCGGAGAACCCGATGACCGCACCAATGGCCGCGGCGCGGCTGACCCGTTCGCCCAGCACCGGTCCCGCCAGGAGGACCACGATCAGGGGCGTGGTGTTGCCCAGCGTGCTCACCACGGCGATCGGAAGCAGCGAGAGGGCGAGGAAGTAGGTCGCCGTCGCGGCGAACATCGTGAGCCCGCGGGCGAGCTGCGTCCATGGGCGCCTCGTGGCGAGCAGGCGGCCCGGATGGCGCCCGCCGGCGATCAGCGCGAACGCCACGAGGTATGAGACGTGCCGGCCGAACACGACGTGCACGACGGGCTGGTGCGCGACCAGCGTCTTGGTCATCGAGTCGGTCGCGACGAACACGATCCCGGCCAGCATGAAGATGAGGGCGCCACGGCGGGCCGTGGACAGGCCGGCGAAGCGAGCCGCGACGGGGTGGGTGGAAGCGGTCACCAGGCCCGTCAGGCCGGCAGCATGTCGGTCAGGCGGCCCTCTCCGTCGAACCCGATCGGTGCGAGCGGTCCGGCCACCGTGCACCGGCCGGTCGCGACCAGGTCCGGCAGCAGCGCCTCCGACGCGTAGAACCATTCGAGATGCTTCGTGTCCAGCATCCGCACGATCCGCGCCGTCTCGGCGCGGACCTTGAGGCAGCATGCGATTGCCGCGTCGAGCGCCTGACGATCATCGTCCACGGTCAGCGCCACGCGCCCACCCTCGGGTGTCTTGGCCGTGACGCAATTCATGTACGTCTTGGCGACGTCCATGCGGTCGACGGCCCGCCGGAGCACGACATCGGCCATGCCGACGCCCACGGCGTTGCCCTCGGTCGCATCCGTCAGGTCGCGCACGACGATCCGCTGGATGAGCGGGTCCCGCCCGGTGGGGCCGGTGTAGTAGCGCCCCACGACGTTGGAGTCCATGCCCAGCCCGCTCACGTCCTTGCCGATCCGGTCCAGGATCAGCACGTCGAGGGCTGCGATCGGCAGCCGCGCCAGGTACCCGTCAGCCTCGGCGAGCAGCGCCTGCTCGCGCTCGTACATCCCGGCAGCCGGGACTGCCTCGATCCGTCGGAGGCGCGCGAACCCGTTCTCGATCAGCGCCAGGCCGAACGGGATCGGCGCCGCGGCGAGCGTATGCGCGGCGACCGCGGGGATCAGCTCCGCGAACGTCGAAAACCCTTCGCGATGGAACGTGTCGGCGCCGTGCTGCTTGCCGAGGCCGATCGCGATCATCTTGAGCAGCCCGCTCTCGGTAGGTCCCGAGAAGTCCGTGTGGGGCTTCACCCGGTTGATCGGGATGATCACGTCGGCGCCCGAGAGCGCCTCGCGATCCACGAACACGGGCACGCCGTGGACGTCGCCGATCTCGACCGTCTCCATGCTGGAGCGGATCTCGCATCCGATGGTGTCCTCGCGGATCCCCAGCGACGCGAGCACCGCCAGCTGTCCGTCCGCGGTAGCGCCCCCATGGCTGCCCATCGCGGGCACCGCAAACACCTCGAGGCCGGCGGCACGGAGCGCGCCCACGGCTGCACGGGCCACCTCGTCGATCCGGTCGATCCCACGGCTTCCCAGCGCGACGCACGCGCGGCCGCCGCGCGGCAGGCGATCGCGGACCGGATCCAGCGCTGCGTCGACCGCAGCGCCGATGTCGTCGATCTCGGTGCGGTCCATCTCGTGGCGCACCAGCGCCCACGACGGCAGCCGCTCGTGGCGGAACACGTCCAGCCACGAGGAAGCTGCACGAGCGTCCACCGGGGGGACCGGGGGATCATCGTCACGACGGATCGACATCGCCGGACGCTCAGATCGTCATGGCGGTGAACCCGCCGTCCACGCGGACGATGGCCCCCGTGACGTAGCCGGATGCCGCGTCGGAGGCGAGCCAGACCGCGGTACCGACGAGCTCGTGCGGCTCACCGAGCCGGCCGGCCGGCGTGTGCGAGACGATCGCGCTGAGGCGGTCCTCGGACAGCAACGCCCGGTTCTGCTCCGCCGGGAAGAACCCGGGTGCGATCGCGTTGACCCGGATGTGGTGCGGTGCGAGCTCGCGGGCGAGGTACTGGGTCAGGTTGTTCAGGCCGGCCTTCGCGACCGAATAGGCGAGCACGCGAGACAGCGGGGGGCCGGACGAGGCCGACGAGATGTTGATGATCGATCCACCCTGGCCGGCGTCGACCATGCCCCGGCCGAAGACCTGGCAGGCGACGAACACCGACGTCAGGTTGGCGTCCAGGAGCCGGCGCCACTCATCGAGCTCGATCTCGAAGAACGGCGTCGAGCTGTTGACGCCCGGGGCGTTCACCAGGATGTCCACGGGGCCAAGTACCTGCTCGACCTCCCGCCGGGCTGCCTCAACGCTCGCCAGCTCGGTCGCGTCCACGTGGACGCCGATCGCCCGGATCCCCGTCGCCTCGAGCGCCGCGACCCGGGACGCGGCTCGCTCGTCGGACCGGCCGAGGACGGCGACGGCCGCACCCGCGTCCCCGAGGCCGTGGCAGATGCTTCCGCCGAGGACGCCCGTTCCGCCGATCACGACGGCCACCCGGCCCTCGAGATCGAAAACGCCGGTCCTGGTCATCGGTCCAACGCCTTTCCACCCTTCCCACCGGACGCCCTGTGCTGGCTCGGCCGACGTCCGCCGGCCGCCCGACATCACGCGCAAGTATGGCCCTTGCAGGCGTCCTGTCCAAGGGTCTACTGTAGGACAATCAACCGCAGGCCATCACGCAGACAAGCGAGGGGCAGGGCGTGACCCAGTACGTCTTCGATCCGCACCAGGTGATCCGGTACCGGTTCCCGACGCACACCAACGATCTCATCATGGATCGTAAGGATGGCTCGGCCGCCGAGGCGTTCTTCGTGATCCTCGAGCCGGGTGAGGCGCCGCCGATCCACGTCCACGAGGACGCAGAGCAGGTGTTCTTCATCCTCGAGGGCGAAGGTGAGCTGGGGATCGGGCCGGAGGCGGCCGAGCGGCACCCGTTGAAGCCCGGTGACTTCGTCCGCACCCCCCCGGGCGTTCCACATGCCGTGAGCTGCATCGGCTCGAGTCGGTTCGTGTACCTGAGCATCGACTGCTTCGTCGCCGGCCCGAACCCTGACGAGCCCACCTGGGACAGGCACGTCCACCAGATGTGCGCCATCAACGGCTGGGACTTCGACGCCGTGAAGCTGGGGCCGGTGGAGGGCGAGACGTACGGACAGCGCGACCGCTGAGGCCGACCCGGGCGTGGTTCCCATCCTGGCCGCGCCCAAACCCGGAGGAACAATGATCAAGCACTTCGCCGACCTTGCGGTCGAGCCTCAGCCGTACGCGGACTACCGTCCGATCTTCGAGACCGGTCGGCTCAATGTCACGCACGTGCGGATCCATCCGGGGGACACCGTTCCCGCGCATACCCACCACGACGAGGACCAGATCTACCACGTGGTCTCGGGGGCCGGGTTCGTCGTTCTCGACGGCGAGCGGACGGACGTCAGTGCGGGGAGCAGCGTGCTCATCCCGATCGGCACCGAGCACGAGATCACCAATACGGGCACCGACGTGCTCGACTACGTGTTCTTCGTCGTGTTCGTCCCGGCCCGCGCATGACCGAGCTCGTTCGTGACCGCCTGCGCGTGGTCGTCGAGGCGGACCGGCCGGCGCTCGGGGCGGCGGCTGCCATCTACGCAGCCGGGCGTCTCCGCGAGCTCCTCGAGCGCCAGGAGCGGGTTCGAGTCATCTTCGCGGCCGCGGCCTCGCAGAACGAGCTGCTCGCCTCGCTGGCCCCGATGGGCGGTATCGAATGGTCGCGTGTGGATGCCTTCCACCTCGACGAGTACGTCGGCCTGCCATTGGGCAGCGAGCGGTCGTTCGGGCGTTGGCTCGACGACCACATCTGGTCGACCGTCAATCCCGGCCGAGTGGAGCGGATCGACGGCGGAAACCCGGCCGGTGGTGCGGCCGAGGCCGCGCGCTACGGTGCCCTGCTCGCCGACGGGGGCATCGACCTCGCGCTCATCGGGGTCGGGGAGAACGGCCACGTGGCGTTCAACGATCCGCACGTCGCGGACTTCGACGATCCCGTCTGGATGAAGCCCGTCGAGATCGATGACACCAGCCGCCATCAGCAGGTTCGCGATGGCGCGTTCGACCGGTTCGAGGACGTTCCCCGGATCGCGCTGACGGTGACGATGTCAACGATCCGCGCCTGCCGCGTCATCTCGCTCGTCGTCCCCGGACGGCAGAAGGCCGCCGCGATTGCGGCCATGCTCGACGGGCCCATCAACACCGCCTGTCCCGCGTCCGTCCTGCGCGGTCACCCGGACGCAGCGCTGTTCATCGACGAGGCCGCTGCTTCGGCGTCCCGCCGCTGAGCGCGGTCCCGAACCCGGTCGCCCCTTGGCGGCCTCTGATCAGAGGAGTCACGATGTCGAAGCTGGCCATCAACGGGGGCACGCCGGTCCGCACGAAGCCCTTCCTCGGCTGGCCCGTGTTCGGGACCGAGGAAGAGGCCGCCCTGCTGGCGGCGCTGCGGTCCGGTGTGTGGGGCTCGATCGACGGGACGTTCGTGAAGCAGCTCGAGGTCGACTTCGCGAAGCTCCAGGCCGCGCGGCATGGCATCGCCTGCGTCAACGGCACGATGGCGCTGTCGGTGGCCCTCAAGGCCCTCGGGATCGGGTCCGGCGATGAGGTCCTCGTCCCTCCGTACACGTTCATCGCCACGGCGAGCGCCGCGCTCATGGTCGGCGCGGTGCCGGTGTTCGTCGACGTGGAGCTGGACACGCTGCTCATCGATCCGACGCTCATCGACGCTGCCGTCACGCCGCGGACGAAGGCGATCATCCCGGTCCATCACGGCGGCTCGCCGGTGGACATGGACGGGGTCATGGCCGCCGCTGGACGGCACGGGCTCAAGGTCGTCGAGGATGCGGCACAGGCGCACGGCTCGGCCTGGCGCGGCCGGCCGGTCGGAGCGATCGGCGACGTGGGCACGTTCAGCTTCCAATCGTCGAAGCCGATCAACGCCGGCGAGGGCGGGATGATGCTGACCAACGACGACGAGCTCGACGAGCTCCTGTGGTCGTACCGCAACGTGGGCCGGCGGCGCGGCGGGGAGTGGTACGAGCACGTCCGCCTCGGCTGGAACCTCCGGATGAGCGAGTTCCAGGCGGCGGTGCTCCTCGAGCAGATGAAGCGGATGCCGGCGCAGCAGGCGCACCGGACGGAGGCGGCGGCATACCTGTCGTCAAGGCTGCTCGAGATCCCCGGCGCGATCCCGCTGCGCGTGCCCGAGGGCGTCACCGCGCACAGCTGGTACACGTACCACTGGCGCTGGCTGGGCGAGCCGGACGGCGGTCTCCCCAAGAAGCAGTTCGCCGAGGCGCTGCGCGCCGAGGGCGTGCCGGTATTCCACGGCTACACGCCGCTCAACCGGAACCAGGCGGTGATCGACGAGATCGCGCGCCTCGGTGGTCCGGCCCCGGTGGCCTGCCCGAATGCCGAGAAGGCGGAGGCGGACGAGATCCTGATGTTCTCGCTGCCGATCCTCATGGGCACGCACGGTGACCTCGATGATGTCGCCGAGGCCGTCGCGAAGGTCGCCGCGGTCCGCGCATGAGCACTCCGACGCCGATCCGGGTCGGCCTCGTGGGGTGCGGCTCGATCTCGACGCAGCACCTGGAGGCGATCTCCGCGCTGCCCGAGCTGTCGCTGGCCGGCGTCGTCAGCGCGTCCGAGCAGCGCGCCCGAGCCGCCGGTGAGCGGTGGGGCGTGGCGTGGACGACACGCCTCGAGGATCTCCTCGGCCGGGACGACGTGGACGCCGTCACGATCGCGACGCCGTCCGGGCTCCACCCGGCCCAGGCGCTTGCTGCCCTGCAATCGGGCCGCCACGTGATCGTGGAGAAGCCCATCGCCCTGTCGGTGGCCGACGCCGACGCCGTCGTGGCCGCGGGCCACGAGCGAAGCCTGGTCGTTGCGACGATCTCCCAGCGCCGCTTCGAGCCCGCCGTGCGCGCGCTTCACGAGGCAATCGGGGCCGGGGCGCTGGGGACCATCTCGCTGATCATCGCGGAGGGCCTGTACCACCGGCCGCAGGCCTACTACGACAGCGCCCCGTGGCGTGGCACCCGGGCCCTCGATGGCGGGGTGCTGATGAACCAGGCGATCCACGTGATCGACCTGCTGCGCTGGATGGGCGGACCGGTGGCGTCGGTCACGGGTCACGTCGCGACCCTGGGGCACCAGATGGAGGCCGAGGACACGGCGTCGGTCAGCCTCAGGTTCGCCAGCGGGACGCTGGGCGAGATCGTTGCCACCACCTGCGTCAACCCGGAGCTCCCCGTGGAGCTGCGGGTCTACGGCGACCGCGGTCATGTCCGGATCGCCGGCGAGACGGTCGTCGAATGGGACGTTCCCGGCGTGCCGGCCCCGGAGGTCGACGCGGGCGCGGTCGAGGTGGTTGCGAGCCGCTCCGGTGTCGGGGCCACGCAGACCTGGGGGACCAACGCCATCGGCTACCTCCGCCAGTACGCCGACTTCGTCGAAGCCGTTCGGACCGGGCGCCCGCCCGCCGTGACCGGCGAGGACGGCCGCAACGCCGTGGAGATCATCACAGCCGCCTACGAGGCGGACCGTACCGGACGGGCCGTCGTGCTCGGAGGAGAGCCGGAATGAAGGTCGGAGCCGCCAAGGTCGATATCACGCCGCCGCTGGGAATGCAGCTCGAGGGCTTCGAGGTGCGGGTGGACGGCGCGACGGGCATCCACGACCCGTTGTTCGCCCGTGCGCTCGTCGTCGAGGGCGCGGACGGCACGACCGTCGCAATGATGGTCGCAGATCTGCTCCAGGTCGATCCACGGCTGCAGGCGCTGGCGGCGGACGAGGTGCTCGCGCGAACCGGGATCCCCAGGGAGCGCCTCCAGCTGGTCGGCACGCACACGCACAGCGGTCCTCGGCTGGCGGAGCCCTCGGATGAGGAGCGGGCCATCGGCCACGGCATCGCCGACGCCGTCACCCGCGCCTGGGAGCAGCGACGCGAGGCGGTTGCCGCTGTCGGCGTCGGTGAGGTGACGGGGATCGGCGCCAACCGGCGCCCCAACGGCGGGCCGGTTGACGACCGGGTCATGGTGACCCGGTTCGACGACCTCGACGGACGGCCGATCGCGACCCACGTGAACTACGGCTGCCATCCCACGACGCTGGGGCCGAACAACCTGCTGTACACCGCCGACTATCCGGGCGTGCTGTGCCGGCTCGTCGATGAGTCCGTCGGCGGGGTGACGATCTTCTCGACGGGTCCCCAGGGAGACGTGAACCCGGGCGGCTACTCGCCCGAGGGAAGCATGGTCGGCATCGTGGTCCCGTGGCGTACCTTCGAGTCCGCCGAGCGCTACGGACGCCTGCTCGCCGACTGCACCCTGAAGGTGCGGGCCGGGCTCGTGCCACGCCCGTCGGACCGCGCCTGGGGCGACGCACGGATCGTGGAGCTGCGTCGCAAGCGGCTGCCGGCGCCGGACATCGCGCACGAGGCGGCAGTCGCGGCCCGCACCGCCGAACACCTCGTGGTTGGCGCAGACATGAGCGCCGACGCCACCTACCACGCGCTCGCGGCGGCTGCCTACGCAGAGCTCGTCGCTGGCCAGGCAGCCGACCCCGAGCGCGACCAGCCGGTCCGCATCCGGGCCAGCGCGCTCGCCCTGGGTCCGCTGCTCCACGTGGGCATCTCCGGTGAGCTGTTCGTGGCCCTTGGACAGCAGATCCGGCAGGCGCTGGGCGATGCCGGCACCTGCGTCGCCGCGCTGTGCGACGGCACGGTGGGCTACATCCCGACAGCCGATGCATTCGAGATCGGCGGATACGAGCCCAATGCGAGCGTGCTTCATCCCGGCGAGGGCGAACGGCTGGTCGAAGCCGCCGTGGCGCTCGCCTCGAATGCACCCGCCGGCTGACGCCCGCCGCCCACCGATCCAGCTACCGACAATCGAACCCCGACCGCGGACCAGCAGGAGGTCACCGATGACCACCCCGATCTACACCACGTACCTCGAGAAGATCACCGCATTGCTCGCCCAGCTCCGGGATGAGGAAGGGGAGGCGATCACCCGCGCCGGTGCCGCGATCGCGGACCGGATCGCGGCCGACCGCATGATCTACGTGATCGGCCCGGGCGGCCACTCGCAGATCGGAGCCGAGGAGGTGTTCTCGCGGGCGGGCGGGCTGGCCTCCATCGTGTCATTCATCGACGATGGGTTCTACCTCGGCAACGGTGCGGCCAGGTCGATGGCGATCGAACGCACGCCCGGGTACGCGCGGGCCATCCTTGACCGCGGGGACATGGGCGAAGGCGACGTCCTCGTCATCGTCAATGCCTACGGGATCAATGCTGCGACCATCGACAGCGCGATGTACGCCCGCGAGAAGGGCATGACCAGCATCGGTGTGACCTCGGTCGCAAACCAGCGCGGACTGCCGCAGGGCCACCCCAGCCGGCACCCCAGCGGTCAGGACCTGTGCGACCTCGTCGACATCCTGGTCGACACCAAGATGCCGCTCGGTGACGCCGTGCTCAAGCTCGATGGCGTGAGCGAGAAGGTCGCACCGGTCTCGACCTATCTCAATGCGTTCGCCCTCAACGCGATCATGCTCGAGGCCATCGCCGAGCTGGCCCGGCGCGGGATCGAGCCGCCGATCTGGCGGAGCTCCAACAGCCCGGGTGGCGACGAGGCGAACCTGGCCGTGACGGCGCGCTACATCACCCGCGTGCGGAACCTGTAGGGCGGCGCCGCATCACCGCCGGGGAGCAGCCGATGGAACCAACGACCCCGCCTGTCGCCGGAGGGCCGATACGCCTTGCGCGCGCCCTGTCTGATGATTTACTGTCGGACAATTCAACGACAGGAGGACAGATCCGGACCATGAGTCTCCAGCGGCCAGAGACCCTCACGACCGCCGTCGCCGCCTACGTCAAGGACGCCATCGTGCGCGGCGAGTTCGCGCCCGGATCCCGGCTCCCTGAGGTGGCCCTCGCCGCCCAGCTCGAGACGTCGCGCGGCACGGTGCGCGAGGCACTGCGGACGCTGGCCGACGGCGGTCTCATCCAGATCATCCCCCGCCGCGGCGTGTTCGTGTCGCAGCTCTCGGTGCGCGCGGCGTGGGAGATCACGAGCCTGCGGGCGCTGCTCGAGCCCTATGCCTCTCGCCTCGCGCTCGAGGCGAGCGGCACGGACGAGGCGATCCAGCAGGAGGTCCACGTGGCGTTCGAGGCGCTCAAGGAGGCCATCGACACCGGTGATCCCGTGCAGGTGGCCGACTCGGACGTCGCGTTCCATCGCGCCGTCTTTGCGCGCTGTGGCCACAAGATGCTCCTGACCCGGCTGCACACGCTCCAGGCGCTCTCCTACCGGATCGTCCTCACCAACCAGATCTCGTCCGCGGACGCGCCCACGCTCGTCGCGCAGCACGCCCCGATCGTCGAGGCGGTCGAGCTGCGCGACCCGGAGCTCCTCGACGCCGCGGTGCGCTTTCACGTCATCGAGGCCGGCGAGCTCCTGATGACACGGATGTCAGCACTGGACCCGACGCGGGCGAAGCGTCCCCAGCCCACTTCCTTCGGCCTCGGCCGGTGGCCGTCCGGCGCCACCCCACATCCGAGGCGTCCAAGCCCGCAGCCCGGGAGCGATCGATAGCCCATTCCATCCACGCCATCCGGCCCTCGTCGGACCGGTGACCAGAGCAGAACATCTGGACCCGAGCACACAGGAGGCTGGTGCCCTTGACCCTGATTCTGCCGCTTCGCGCCAACGTGGCAAACGCATTTGGAGGAGCAACATGATCAACCCTCGCGCATGGGTGAAAGCCCTCGCGGTCGCGGGGTCCCTCGTCATCGTTGTCGGAGCCTGTGGCTCCGGCACGGCGACGACGGCGCCGACGACCGCGGCCAGCACCGCACCGGGAGAGTCGAGCGCACCGGCGGCCGACGCCTGCGGAACCGACCCGATCACGCTCAACGTCTGGGGCGGCTACCCCGAGAATGACGAGGTCTTCAAGCAGGCCGGCGAGGCCTTCAAGGCCATCCACCCGAACGTCGACTTCACCATCTTCAGCACGGACCTTCGCGGTTTCGAGCAGAAGCTCACGACCGCGATCCCGTCGAAGACCGCCGGCGATGTCGTGGTCCGGACGACCAACTTCCTGGCCCAATTCATCGATGAAGGCCTGATGCAGCCCGTGCCCGATGACCTCAAGACCGCCATCACGGGCGGCGGGTATGCGCCCGAGGTCGTGAGCGACAGCACGTACGCCGACAACATCTGGGGCGTTCCCCTGTTCACCGGCGGCACGGCCCTGTTCTACAACACGGACATGTATGCCGAGGCCGGCATCTCCGGACCGCCGACCACGATGGACATGCTCATCGCGGACGCCCGCAAGCTCGCCAAGACCGATGCCAACGGCGCCGTGACCCGGTCGGGCCTGAGCCTCCGGCTCAGCGGCCAGGGCAGCGGCGTGGCAGAGAAGTTCTGGATCCTGCTCCTGCAGTACGAGAAGACGCTCATCCGTGAGACGTCTCCCGGCAAGTGGCAGGCCGAGTACAACGGTCCCGAAGGCGTCAAGCTCCTCGGGATGTACGTTGACTTCCTCAAGAACGGCGTCGAATCGCTGAACATCGAGCACGACGCGAAGGCGTTCGAGACCAAGGCGACCGCGCAGTTCCTGCGCGAGTCCTGGGTGATCCCCGACATCGCGACCAATGCCCCCGACCTCGTCGGGCATTACAACACCGCTCCGCCCCCCGTCGGCGACATCCTCACGGTCGAGTCGATGTTCGTCCCGGCCGCCGCGGCCAACCCCGCGTGCTCCTGGGAATTCATCCGGTTCCTCCGGGAGCAGGATCAGCAGATCAACCTGCTGAAGATCTCCGGCTGGCTGCCGGCCCGCAAGGACCTCGACACGGCCGCCTTCCTGGCGGAGAACCCGACCTTTGAAGGCTTCCTCAAGCGGCCGGATGGCTTCCAGCTGACGACCACCCCGGCGATCGCCGAGTTCGACGAGATCGAGACCAAGATCGCGACGCACCTCGTCGACGCCTATGCCGACTACGAAAATCTGGCCGGCAATGACGCCAAGATCCAGGAGCTGCTCAACACCTGGGCAGACGAGACCAACCAGATCCTCAAGGACAACGGCCACTACGCCGGCTGACCTTCCTGGACGCGGGCGTCGCCGGCAGCTGCCGCGACGCCCGCGCAACCACCCGGTCCAACGGATAGCGTAGGGTTCACTGATGGACAGTCCGCTGGCGGTCGTGCGGCGTGTGCCCCCGCGAACCTGGGCGAAATACAGGTTCGTGTTCCTCGTCCTCGCGCCCGTGATGGCGCTGTTCTTCTACCTGCGCGTCATCCCGACGGGGCAGGCCATGCTGATGAGCCTCTTCGACTGGGAGCTCATCAAGCCCGCGGAAAAGTTCGTCGGGCTCGACAATTACATCAACCTGCTGAGTGACGAGAACTTCCGCACGGCGTTCACGAACACCACGCTGTTCGCCGTGGGCACCTCGGTGATCTCCGTCCTGGTGGCCCTCGTGCTGGCGGCGCTCCTCGCGCGGTTCGTCCGCGGACGCCTCGGCGGTGGCATCGAGCTCCTCTACTTCGCTCCGGTCCTGGTGCCGATGGTTCCGGTCACCCTCGGCTGGCGCGAGATCTTCAACTACAACCACGGGATCCTGAACTCGGCGATCGGGCTGGTTGGCATCGAGAAGCAGCCCTGGCTCAGTGATCCGACGATGGCGCTGATCGCGGTGATCATCCTGTCGGTCTGGAAGCAGATCGGCTACAACATGATCATCCTGCTGGTCGGGATGCGGGCCATCCCGCACGTGTACCACGAGGCTGCCGCCTGCGACGGCGCCAATGCCTGGCAGCAATTCCGGCACATCACGATGCCGTTGCTCGCCCCGGTCACGCTGTTCGTGGTCGTGATCACCACGATCTCGGCCTACAACGTGTTCACGCAGGTGTACGTCCTCGCCTCGGACGTCCAGGGAGCCCCGGGCAAGCTCGTCAGGGTGCTCGTCTACGACATCTTCGAGAACGGCTTCCGGTTCTTCAAGATGGGCTACGCGGCGTCGGAGGCCATGTACCTGTTCATCATCATCATGGTGCTGACGTTCATCCAGTTCCGATTCCTGCGGGGGTCCGCCGAATGAAACCCGGTACCGGCTCCATCGCGGCGCGCCTCACCTACTGGCTGGTCGTGGCGATCCTGATCGTGGGCGGGATCATCATGGTGTTCCCGCTGTTCTGGCTGTTCAGCACATCGCTGCGCCCCGGGACAGAGCTGCTTCAGGTCCCCCCGAGCCTCCTTCCGCAGGAATGGACCCTCGCCAACTACCAGAAAGCCTTCGACAAGGCCCCGCTCGTCGAATACATGTGGAACAGCGTCGTGTTCGCGACCCTGTCCACGGTGTTCATCCTGCTGACCTCGACGGCGGCCGGCTACATCTTCGCGAAGTTCAAGTTCCCGGGGAACAACTTCCTGTTCATCCTGGTGCTGGCGACGGCGATCGTGCCGTTCGAGATCTACATGGTCCCGCTGTTCCTGCAGATGAATGCGCTCGGGCTCGTGAACACCCCCATCGGGCTGTTCCTCCCGTACCTGGTGCTCAGCTACGGGATCTTCTTCATGCGCCAGAACACGATCACCAGCGTCCCGGAAGAGCTGCTCGACGCGGGCCGGATCGACGGCATGTCCGAGTGGGGGCTGATGCTGCGCCTGGTGCCCCGGCTCCTCGCCCCCGCGATGGCCGCGCTCGCGATCCTCGCCTTCATCCAGGCCTGGACCGCGTTCATCTGGCCGCTGCTCATCCTCAACGACCCCAAGTACTTCCCGATGGAGCTCGGTCTCTCGCAGTTCGCCAACAACTACTCGATCGACTTCGGGGTGGTGAGCGCGGGCGCCGTCTTTGCGATGGCTCCGACGCTGATCGCGTTCCTCTTCCTGCGCCGAAAGATCGTCGAGGGCATCACGCTCACGGGGCTCAAGGGCTGACCGCGACCCCCCGGAAAGGCTTCGTTCAATGACCACGCTGCTGACCTCGACATCCGACCACGCCCGCGAGCGTGCCCGGCTGTCTCTCCTGGGCCGTTCAACCGAGGACGGCGGAACCGTGCGCGTCACCGTCGAGGGTGGCCTGGTGACCGCGATCGAGCGGGTGACCGAGGACCCGGGAGGCACCTGGATCTCGCCCGGCTGGATCGACATCCAGATCAACGGCTACGCGGGCCACGACCCCAACGCGACGGACGCGGACGCGTCGACGACCGCGGCCATGACGCGTGCGCTATGGCCGGAGGGCATCACCGGCTCGTGCGTCACGATCTGCACCGAATCCGAGGAGCACATCAAGGACAACCTGCGCGCGATCGTCGCCGCCGGTGACGCGGACCCGCTGATCGGGGCGTCGCTGGTCGGGATCCACGTCGAGGGTCCCCACATCGCCACCGAGGACGGTCCGCGGGGCGCCCACCCGCTGCGCCACGTCCGTCCGCCGGACGTCGAGGAGTACCGGCGGTGGCAGGAGGCCGCCGACGGCCGGATCCGGATCACCACGCTCTCGCCCGAGTACGAGGGAGCGGCTCCATACATCCGGGCGGTGGCCGCGGACGGCGTCCTCGTCTCGATCGGGCACACCATGGCGACCGGGGACCAGATCCGGGCCGCCGTCGATGCCGGGGCCCGGTGGTCAACCCACCTCGGCAACGGCGCCCACGCGATGATCCGGCGCCATCCGAACTACATCTGGGACCAGCTGGCCGAGGACCGGCTGAGCGCCGGCTTCATCTTCGACGGCCACCACCTGCCGCCCGCGGTCATGAAGACCGTGCTGCGCGCCAAGGGCGTGGAGCGGACCGTTCTCGTCAGCGATGCGGTCTCGATGGCTGGCCTGCCGCCCGGAAGGTACACGCTGTTCGACGGGGGAGAGGTCGAGCTGCAGCCCGACGGCCGGCTGGAGCTGGCCGGGACGCCGCTGCTCGCCGGCGCGGTCACGGCGCTGCCCACGTGCGTTGCCAACGCAGTACGCCATGCGGGAGCCACCTTGTCGGATGCCGTGCGCATGGTCACGGCGAACCCGTCCCGGCTTCTGGGGCTTCCGATCGCGGCCGGCCACGAGAGCCTTCGGACTGGTGTCGCCGCCAATCTGACGATGTTCCGCCGCTCCGAGGCCAGCGGTGATATCGAGATCGTCAGGACCGTCGTGGACGGGGCAGTCGTGTTCGAGGCGCCAGCCACCTGACGCCGCCGTTCGCGCGCACCGGGCGGTCGAAACGTCTCGCCGGGGTCAGCGCTGGATGCGCGCCGACTCCCCGGCCGCGAACGCGCGGACCTGCTCGAGCGTGGCCATCGTCGTATCCCCGGGGAACGTCGTCAGCAGCGCCCCGTGCGCCCAGCCGAGCCGCAGTGCGTCCTCGGGTGTCTCGCCGTTGAGCAGCCCGTAGAAGAACCCCGACGCGAAGCCGTCGCCGCCGCCGACGCGGTCGTAGATGTCGAGCTCGCAGACCGGCGCGACGTACGCCTGACCCGCGACCCAGGCGACGGCGCTCCACCGGTGGCGGCTCGCCGACTGCACCTCGCGCAGCGTCGTCGCGACAACCCGGATGCGCGGGAACTCCCCGACGACCCGGTCGATCATCTGGAGGAACGAGGCCGGGTCCAGACCCGTGCTCTTCACCTCGGGTCCCGGGATCTGCAGGCCGGCCTGGAGGTCCTCCTCGTTGCCGACGAGGACGTCGACGTGCTCGACGATCCGGCGCAGCACGTCATGGGCCCGGGCGGTGCCACCCAGCGCGTGCCACAGCTTGGCGCGGTAGTTGAGGTCGAACGAGACGACCGCCCCGGCGTCGTGCGCAGCCTGCATCGCCTCGATGATCAGCTCCGAGGCGGTTGGCGAGAGCGCGGCGAAGATGCCGCCACTGTGGAACCAGCGGACGCCCGCGCCGAGGATCGCCGGCCAGTCGAAGTCACCGGGCGCCAGGCGTGCCGCCGCCTCGTTCGCGCGGTTGTAGAACACGACCGGACCGCGGGCGCCATGCCCGCGGTCGCTGTACACGGTCGCGATGTTCGGCCCGGTCGCGCCGTCATGCGCGAAACGGCGGTAGAAGGGTGTGACGCCCATCGTGCGGACCCGTGCCGCGACGAGGTCGCCGATCGGGTAGTCGACCATGGCGGTCGCGATTCCGGTCCGTTGCCCGAACGCGTCGGCCAGGTTTGCGGCCACGTTGAATTCGCCGCCCGACACGTGGATATCGAAGGACGAGGCCTTCCGGAATGGGACAATGCCGGGGTCCAGCCTCGTGACCACTGCTCCGAGTGCCAGGAGGTCGAGCGCCCCATCGGCGCGGATCGCCAGCGGATTCGGCATCGCATCACCTCCGAGCGGCGCGCGGTCGCCGCCTCAACGGGACAATCATCGCAGGTCTCGACAGGATTGTCCGATTGACAGACAATCCTGGGGTTGATTGAACCGGGGCAACGCCACCGATCCCGGTCAGCGCGTCCCGAGGGAGATCGCCATGGCTCGCGACGTTGGTCCGATCGGTTCGTGGAGCCTGGCGGTTGATGGGCGAGACGGCTCGGGGCAGGGGCGCCACGCCGTGGTCCAGGGGGACGTGCGCTTCGGGGCATCCGCGGATCCCGCCTTCGGGCGACCGTGCGCGAGGCTGACCGGTGCCGGCCGGCTCGAGGTCGCGGCGCCGGGGGATCTGGCAGCGGGCGACCTCACGGTTGCGGCGTGGGTCAACGCGGCCGCCGCGCCGACGACCGTGCTCGGTGACATCGTCGCGTGGTTCGACCCACGGGGCCGGCGCGGGTTCAACCTGGCGTTGGAGCATGGTTCGCCCTGCGGCAGCCACGGCAATGACCGGACGGCCTGGTTCGGGATCGACGCGGAGACGGCACCCGTGTTGACGGACCATGGGCGACCGGGCGATGCGACGGTGATGGTCTGCTCCCTTGCGGCCCACGATGGCAGCCTCTACGCGGCCACCTGGGAGCAGGGCCCGGCGCCGCGCGGGCACGTATATCGACTCGACGGGAGCACCTGGACCGACTGCGGCTCGCCGTGGGACGCCAACGCCGTGACCCGGCTCGCCGTCCATGACGGTGCCCTGTACGCCGCCGTGTCGCGGCTGCGGGGCGGCGGATCGGGGCTGGAGGATTCGGCCAACCAGAATCCGGGCGGACGTGTCCTGCGCTACGAGGGCGGGCAAGCCTGGTCCGACATGGGTCAGGTCGACGGCGCGGACTCCATCGCCGCGCTCGTCCCGTATGCGGGCTCGTTGTATGCCGCGCCGATGTATTCCGAGGGCGTGTTCCGGTTCGACGGCCCCGGGCACTGGACGTCGTGCGGCTCGCCGGGGCGCCGGCTCCTGGCGCTTGGCGTCCATGGCGGTGCCATGTACGGGGCGGGCAACGATCACGCTGATGCCGACGGCGCCATCGCGCTCACCAAGGCCGGGGTCGTGGTGCCGGCGCGGTCGGCCACGGGCGGCGGCGGCGTCTTCCGCTACGACGGCGACGACCGCTGGGCGAGCTGCGGGCTCCAGCCGGACACCACGCAGCTGTACTCGATCGAGACCTACGGAGACCGGATGCACATCGGCACCTGGCCGACCGGCCTGGTGTTCCGCGGGTCCGACCTGGATCGCGACGGTGACGCGAGCTGGCAGGCCATCGGACGCCTCGGCGACGAGACCGAGATCATGAACCTGCAGGTCCACAACGGGAAGCTCTACGCGGGGACGCTCCCGCATGCGCAGATCTACCGATACGACGATGACGACGATTGGGCGCTCGTCGCGACCCTCGACCAGACGCCGGATGTCCGCTACCGGCGCGCAGCGTCGATGGTCGTGTTCGGCGGCGAGCTGTGGGTCGGCACGCTGCCCTCCGGCCATGTCCACTCGCTGCGGGCGGGCGCCGTCGCGTCGAACGACGGGTCGCTGGCGCCGGGCTGGCACCACGTCGCGGGGGTCAGGCGCGGCTCGGCCGTCGAGCTGTTCGTGGACGGGCACAGGGTCGCGACGTCGGGCGTCGCACCGGACATGGGGTCCATCGCCCCGACCGCCGAGACACCGCTGACGATCGGCGGCGGCCCGCGCGCGGGCTTCGAGGGCGAGCTCGCGGAGGTCCGCCTGTGGGATCGGGCGCTGGACCCCAGGGAGCTCGGGGCGCTGGCGGCGGAGCAGTAGGCAGCCAACTGCCGAGGCACTGCCCCGGCGCGGTCCGCCGGCCACCGCCGGCCACCGCCGGCCACCGCCGGCCACCACCGGCCACCACCGCACGCCGTCAGGGTGTGGTGACGCTCCCGACCGCTGCGGCCGGTTCGGATGTCGCTTCGGGAGACGCGCCGGGGCTCTCGAACAGGTACTGGAACTCCGGGCCGTTGTGGCAGATCCAGCAGCTGTCGCGACCCTGCATGTCCGCCGGCAGCGGCGCGTGCTCGTCGACGCCATGGCACGAGACGCAGGGCTGGTTGACGCCCATGTGCTCCGGCCGCATCGGGGCGAGGCTGCCGCCGGCGGTCGTGGTGGCCGGGACCTGGTGGCACACGAGGCAGTCGTCCTTGTGGAGGCTCGAGTGGCCGGGCGCCGTCTGGACCAGTCCATCTGGCTTGTGGCAGGCGGTGCAGTCGCGGAAGCCCCACAGCGGGTGGCCCAGCTTGGGGATCGGCTTGGTGCCGACCGCGCCCGCGTCGGTCAGGTGGCAGGCGCCGCAGTCGGAGTCGGGCGGGATCTGGATCCCGATCGGTGACAGTGCCATGGCGGAGCCCGCCGTGGGCACGGGCGTCGGGGTCGCCTCGGATGCGGCGGCACGGTCCGCCGTTGTCCCCGTGACGTCCGGCAGTGCGACCACGGCGAGATATCCGGCGACGACGCAGATCGCCACCACCAGGACCGTGATGCTGACTCGGTAGCCGCGGCCGGCGAGCGCCCGGCGGATCATGGCGTCACCTCGGCAACCTCGTGCGCTTCGTGGTGGCGCGTCCACGGCAGCGAGAACCCGAAGTGCACATCGGAGTCGCTCATGTCGACGTAGCGCTCGATCAGCGTGTACGCGAACGCGAGCAGCGCGATGGCGCCGGCGATGATCGCGATCTCGACGGGCGACGGCGTGTACGAGGCGTACGGGTAGGACACGGTCCCGGCGGCCGTCGTCGTCGGCGCGATCTGGCCGCCCGAGACGAACGTCATGCGGTCCACGAACACGCCGACCAGCGCCAGCCCGGCCGCGGCGAGCATGCCGCGCGCGGTACGCGTGCGGGGCAGCAGCACGAGCGCCAGCGGGACCGCGAGGCCGGCCGCGATGCGGATGCCCCAGAACTGCCAGGCCATCGGGCCGAACAGCAGGGCCTCGGTCGCCTCCCGGAGACCACGCTCGGTGCCGATGAGCCCGGCGATCACCTGGCGGCCGACGAGGAGCGACACGAGCACCAGCCCGACCGTGAGCAGCAGCCGGATCGAGGGGATGGCCACGCTCGCCGCGCGCTCCGCACCCTCGAGGCCGAATCGCTGGACGGCGTAGAACACGATGCCCAGCAGCGCGGTGCCCGCGAGGAACGCGGACGCGACCATCAGCACCACCGTGAACGGCCCGTGCCAGAACGGCTTGGCCGCGATCACCCCGAACACCGCACCCAGCGTCGCCGGCGCGAGGATCGCGATGCCGGCCGCCGTGGTGCACGCGTACTGGTGGATCTTCGGGTGGTCCGTGAACATGCTCCAGACCTCGACCAGGAGGACGCACAGGTAGGCGCCGTAGAACACGCCCATCCACCACATCGGCGACGACGGCGACGGCACGAGCACGGCGCCGAACACCATCCGCACCGGGTAGTGGAGGTCGAGCGCGATGAGCCCGAACGCCGTCGTGAGGCTGAGCACGGCGAGGATCGCGTGGCGCTTCTCGAGCGGGCGGAAGCGCTCGATGCCGAATACCGTGCCCAGCGATGACGCCAGGCACAGGCCGCTGGTCATGATCGCGAAGAACACGTAGCCGACGATCAGCAGGCCCCACTCGAAGCTGGGCGAGGTCCCGAAGACCTCCCAGCCGGGCGGGATCGCGACCAGTGCGGCGACGGCGCCAACGGCCATCACGGCCGACAGGCCGGCCAGCCACAGCCGCAGGCCCAGCGACATGCTCCGCACCTCGCGGACCAGGGCTGCTGCGGCCGCGAGCGGCTCGATCGGCACGACATAGCGGCCAAGCGTCAGGGTGTGTCCGGTCGCCTGCATTCGTCAGGCCTCCTCGATGGCCGGTCCGAGGTACAGCACGCGCGGTCGGGTGCCGTACTCGGGATGAAGCTGCTGAGGATTGCGCTCGCGGACGAGCGCGGCGATCTCGCTGTCGGGGCTATTCGCATCGCCGAACCTCCGGGCGCCGACCGGGCACACCTCGACGCACGCGGGCTTGGCGCCGCGGCTGATGCGGTGGTAGCACCAGGTGCATTTGTCGGCGACGCCGGGCGTGCCGTTGGGGGCGTCCGGGCCTGCGGGAACGATGTACCGGGCACCGTACGGGCACGCGACCACGCAGTAGCCGCAGCCGATGCAGCGCCGGGAGTCGACCAGGATGATCCCGTCCTCGGTGTGGTACGTGGCGCCGACGGGGCACACCGCGGTGCACGGGGAGTCCTCGCACTGCATGCACAGCCGCGGCTCGAAGAAGGCCGCATCGACGGTCTTGCCGGCGGCGCCGGGGGCCGTGGACTGGGGCGGGAAGCCGTACATCCCGGCCTCCGGGGAGTCCACGTACAGCTCGCCGTCCGACGTCGTCACGTGGCGCTCGATCCAGGTCCGCGTGTAGGCCGCTTCCTCGGGCACGTCGTTCTCTTCCTTGCAGGCGGAGACGCACAGCCCGCAGCCGATGCACGCCGAGGTGTCGACGACGAACGTCCACGCCTTGCCGGCGGGGTCGTACGTCGACACGATCGGCGACGCGGCGTCCGAGGTGTCATCGAACACGGGGAACAGGCGGGCCAGCGAGGTCGCGCCGGCGAGGCCACCCGCCACGGCGAGCCCGAAGCCGAGGAATGCTCGTCGCGAGAGCGATGCCTCGACGATGGCGGGTGCGATCTCCTCGAGCGGGACGAGCGCCGCGACGTCCATGACCAGCGCCGGCTGGGCGACGGGCTCCGGGTCCAGGGTGATGGCGACCGGCGCCGGTTCAGCGGCAGGCTCGGTCACGACGACAGGCTCGGCCTCGACCTCCGGCTCGGGGGCGACAGCCGCCTCCGGCTCGGTCACGACGACAGGCTCGGACTGGACGACAGGCTCGGACTCGGCCTCCGGCTCGGGGGCGACAGCTGCCACCGGCTCCGGGGTCGGCTCGGTCGCCGCCACCGGCTCGTCCGGCTCTGCCGGCGTTCGGACATCGTCGGGAGGCATCGATCCGCTCATCGGGTCCCCGGCTCTTCATCCGGGCCGCGACCCGCCGCATGGCAGTCGAGGCAGACGGTGTCGTCCGAGGTGCCGGCCGGGTGGCGCTGGTTGCGCTGCTTGAAGCCCTCGGGACCGTGGCAGGTGAGGCAGGGGGGCAGCCTGTCGAGCGGGTGGGTGACGACCGGCGGCCGCATCGCCACGCCCGTGTGCGGATCGTGGCAGTCGAGGCAGGCCGAGACGTAGTGGTTGGCGGGGACGATCTGCCGGAAGCTCGCCGGGCGGCCGTCCGCCTGGACGTGGCACTGGACACACACCCCGGCGGTCGGAACCGCGACGGCGACCGTCGAGCCGGCCACGTCCGGGCTGGCCAGCGTGTGCGCGAGCAGCGGTCCGTGGCAGCTCTGGCAGCCGATGCCGGCATGGCTCGCGGACGCTGCCCTGGCCGCCTCGGGCGCGTGGCAGCTGGCGCAGATGCCGCTGCTGGCGAACGACTCGTCGAGGACCGCCCACTGCCGGGCGTTCACGTCGCGGTGGAGGCTGAAGTCGAGATACGGCGACCAGGCCATCACCGCGCCGGCGAACAGCACGACTGACAGGACGGCCGCACCGGCAAGGATCGCGACCACGCCGAGCACGCCACCGCGGCGGGTCCGGGGGCGGACGCTGAGCCAGAACGCTCGGGCGCGTGACAGGGCGTTCACAGGTTCGCCGGATTGAGCAGGCCGCGGCGGACGGTGAACCGGAGCAGCTCCACGCGATCGTGGAGGCCGAGCTTCTCCATCATGTTGGCCCGGTGGTAGTGGACGGTCTGCTCGGACAGCTGGAGCGACCGCGCGATGTCGCGATTGGTGTGCCCCATCGACGCGAGCAGCAGGATCTCCCGCTCTCGTTCCGACAGCGACTCGTACGGATCGTCGAGCGAGGCATCGGGGCTGTGGCGGACGTAGGTGTCGACGATCCGGGTCACGATCGCCGGGCTCACGTAGGTGTGGCCGGCCGCAACGCTGCGCACCGCCTCGACGAGCTCACCCTCCATCGTCTCGCGGGTGAGGAACCCGTTGGCACCCGCCTTGAGGGCAACCGAGAACTGCTCGGCCGCGCAGCGGCAGTCGAGCGCGATGATCCTCGTATGGGGGCACGCGGCGCGGACGACGCCGATTGCCTCGAAGGTTGCGCATCCGAAGCCGCCGAAGGCCTCGCACTCCATGACCACGACGTCGGCCGCGGCCGTCTGGATGTCCTCGACGATGGTGTCGCGGTTCGCGACCTGGCCGACGACGTGCAGGTCGGGCTCGCGGTCGATCACCTCGCGGAAGGCGCTCGCGAGGAGCGGGAAGTCGACGATCGCGAGCAGCACGCCGAGGCGGGACACGTCCTGCCCCGCGCGCCCGGGAGCGTCGCGAGTGGTGGCCACCTGCCCGGCCCGCTCAGCGCCGCGACTGTTCGTGGTTGGTGGGTTCGTGATGCCGGACCACGGCCGCCCAGCCGAACGGCATCAGCACCATGAGCACCGTCACCACGATCGCACCGGCCATGGCGGCTGCCGACCCGAAGGCGAACAGCAGGATGTGGAGCAGGATGAACGCCGCCGCCGACCCGCACCACAGGGTCAGGGTCACCAGGCCGATCCAGGCCGCAACCCGCGCGCCACGTCCGCCGCGCGCGCCCAGCGCCAGCCACGCGACCAGGCCGACGACCCCCTCGACGAGGATCAGGATCGGCAGGATCAGCGCGATATCTTCTGTGACTTCCCCGATCTGCATGGCCATCTCTCCCGCCGTGTGTCGGTTCCCACTACCGTTAGCTGCGGCCATCGTCGGACGAAGAGGGCACGCGGGGCCAGACACGGCGGGTGGCTGACGGCGCAGCGTGCGCGTCGAACATCGTGGACGGTGGTGCACATCGCGGCGATGGCCGTCCGTTCCCATGGCAACGCAGGTACTGTCGCGCGCCAACGCGCGTCGACATGGAGGTGACTGCCGTCAGCCGGGATCGGTGGCGGAGGTCAGCCCGCCCGGGGCCGCACGCCCGGCCTCAGCCGGGAATGGCGGCATCGCAGTCTGGCCCCGAGTGAGGTCCCCTGCGCTCAAATGCGTGCTGTCCTAGGTTTCTGCCGGCGCCGCCGTGACGTCGACCGCGACCGCGTCGACCGGGCCGAGCAGGGCCTCGACGGCCGGTTGCGCATCGGGCGTGGCAAAGATGGAGACGTGATCCCCCGGGGTCAGCCGGAGATCGCCACGCGGCACGAGCAGGGCCCCGTCGCGTTCGATCGCCACCAGCACGGCCTCGCGCGGCCACGGAATGTCGGCCACCCGGTGGGCCGCGAGCGGCGAACCCGGCATGAGCTCGGTCTCGATGATGACGCCGCCGGTCCGCAGCCCCCGGACCTGGCGGATGTTGCCATGCAGCGCCCCACGGTACGCGGACATGGCATCGCGCACCGACAGCACCCCCGCGAGCCGGCCGTCCGCCGAGACAGGCGCCCAGGACCGGCGATGATCCGCGAGCGACCCCAGTGCATCGTCGAGGCCATCGTCGGCGGCCAGGATCGGCTCGCGGACGATCGCGGATGACGGGATCGCGTCGTTCTCGGGCAGGCCGTCCAGCGACTCGAAGTCGACCAGGCCGAGGACGGTCCCGTCGCGGCCCAGGATCGGGGCACCAGGAGCGCCAAGAGCCTCCAGCCTCGCCCGGGCCGCTCCGACGGTCTCGCCGGCGCTGATCACGACTCGAGCCTGGCGGGCGGCATCGCCGACCGGGACCGCGGCGAGCAGCGGCATCGCGAACCGGAAGCGGTGCGCGGGCGAGTCCGCGCGGCTGGCCAGCTGGCTGCTGTAGATCGAGCTCTGTCCGACGATGAACGTCGCCAGGCCAACCGCGACCATCGCGGGCGCCAGCATCGACAGGTTGCCGGTCATCTCGGCCACCATCAGCATCACTGCAAGCGGCGCGTGGGCGACGCTGCCGAACAGCGCCATCATCGCGACGATCACGAACGGCGCCGGGTCGGCCGGGATTGCGGGCGCGATCGGCTCCAGCAGGCGCCAGATCCCGGCGCCCAGCAGGCCACCGACCACCATCCCCGGCCCGAAGATGCCACCCGACCCGCCGGAGCCGATCGACAGCGAGGTCGCGAGGATCTTGGCGAACGGCAGGGCGAGGATGATCCACAGGTCCATGCCCAGCAGCGTCTGGCGGTCGAGCCCCACCTGGACGAACCCGTAGCCCGTGCCCAGGGCGCCGGGGAGGATCAGGCCGATGCAGCCGACCGCGAAGCCGGCGACGGCCGGGCGGAGCTCGCGAGGCATCCGCCACCGCCCGAACCACGCCGTGAGACCGTAGAAGTTGCGGATGTACAGCAGGCCGACGAGCCCGCACACCAGGCCGATCAACGCGTACCAGGGCAGCTCCGCCGGGTTGGAGAACCCGAACCGCGCCTGGGTCCCGAAGATCGGGCTGAATCCCTCGACGGCGCCGAAGATCGTGTAGGCGACGATGGTTGCGATGAACGACGGCACCAGGGCCTCGGACTCCACGTCGTCGCGGTACAGCAGCTCGGCACCCAGGATCGCGCCGCCCAGTGGCGCCCGGAAGATCGCGCCGATGCCCGCCGCCATGCCGACCGCGACGGCGATCCGCGCGTCACGCGCATCGAGGTCGAGCGCGCGTCCCAGGAACGAGCCGAACCCGGCGCTGATCTGCGCGGTCGGGCCCTCGCGACCGCCGGACCCGCCGGACCCGATCGTGATCGCGGAGGCTGCGAGCTTGATGAGGGGGATCCGGGCGCGAATCCCGCGCGGGTTGTGGTGGTACGCGCCGATCGCCGCGTCCGTGCCGTGGCCCTCCGCCTCGGGCGCCAGCCGGAACACGATGATCCCGGAGATGAGGCCGCCCAGGGCCACCACCAGCGGGATCGCCCACGGCCGGACGGCGTCGGTGATCGGTACTCCACCCTCCCCGGCCGGGGTCGGTGGGGCGTAGCCGGCGAGCCCGCCCAGGAAGACGTGCGTCGCGAACTCGAGCGACGCGTAGAACACGATCGCGCCGAGGCCGCCCACGACGCCGATCAGGGCCCCGAGGACCACCCACTTGCGGAGATAGCTCGCCGAGCGGATCCGCTGCTGGAGCAGTCGCCGCCAGTTGTTGACCTGGTTCGAAACGACGGCGCTCACGCGTAGCGCTCGAGCTCGGTGGCCACCGATTGCAGCCCCGACGCGAGGTCGAGATGGCCGCGGTCCGGAAGGGCCGCGGAAACCCGGCGAAGCGCCGCCCGCCGATGCTCGAGGATCGCGGCCCTGACGACCTGGCCGCGTTCGCTGAGCCGCGCTCGCGTCGCCCGGCGGTCCTTCTCGTCCACGGCCAGCGTCGTGAGTCCACGGCCCTCGAGCCGTCGCAGCAGACGGCTCGTCGCCGGCAGCGTACCGCCGACCCGTGCCGCGACCTCGCCGATCCGGGCGCCGTCATCGGCCTCGCCCAGCACGAGGATCGCGCGCCACTGCGGGAACGTGAGCTCGAAACCGGCGTCCGCGCTCGCGAGGGACAGCGTGGTCAGGCCGACGGCACCAACCACGATCCGCTCGAGGTCGTTGGTGAGTGTGTCGGCGTCGGGATCGTCGGCGCTTCGGCGCCGCGTTGATGGTTCGAGAGTCGTCATGCCCTGATCATAGGGGACACAAGCCGGGTGGCTACTAAATGGCCCGGGAGCGGCTCGGCGACGGCGGTGGGCGGCTCGGCGACGGCGGTGGGCGGCGTTCGTCGCCGGTAGCATCATCAGGTGGACCTTGTCACGCTTGCCCTGTTCGTGGTGGGGCTCGTGGTGCTCGTGGCCGGTGCCGAGGCGCTGGTCCGGGGTGCCAGCCGCCTGGCGACTGCCCTCGGGGTGCGGCCCCTGGTCGTCGGCCTGACGGTCGTCGCGTTCGGGACCAGCGCGCCCGAGCTTGCGGTCGGCGTCGGATCGGCGATATCGGGCCAGCCGGACATCGCGCTGGGCAACGTCGTCGGCAGCAACATCGCGAACATCCTGCTGGTGCTGGGCCTGGCGGCCGTGGTCGTCCCGGTCGCCACCGCGACTCGGGTCGTGCGGCGAGAGGTTCCGATCATGATCGCCGCCTCGCTGCTGCTGTGGCTGATCGCGGTGTCGGGGCGGATCGAGCGCATCGAGGGCCTGCTGTTGCTGGCCGGGATCGTCGCCTACATCGTGTTCCTGGCGCGGACCAGCCGGCGTGCGACGGTCGCCGTGCGCGCGGAGTTCGCCGCCGAGTTCGCCGCCGGCGTCGACCAGCGGTCGCGGGGCATCGCGGCCAGCCTCGGCCTCGGAGCGGCCGGCCTCGTCGGGCTGATCGTGGGCGCCAGCTGGATCGTGGATGGCGCGGTCGCGCTGGCCACGACCCTGGGCATCCCGGAGGTGATCGTCGGTCTCACGGTGGTGGCCGTCGGGACGTCGCTGCCGGAGATCGCGACGTCCGTTGCCGCGGGCCTCCGTGGCCATCGCGACATCGCGGTCGGCAACGTGGTGGGCAGCTGCATCTTCAACATCCTGCTGGTGCTCGGGGTCACGGCGGTGGTATCGCCGGAGCCGATCCCGATCTCGCCGTCGCTGCTGGCGGTGGACCTGCCGCTGATGGTCGCGGCCGCGCTCGCGTGTCTGCCGATCCTGTACACGGGCCGCCTCGTCTCCCGGCGCGAGGGGGTGCTGCTTGTCGCGTTCTACGTCGCCTACCTGGCGTACCTGGTCCTTCTCGCGAGGGGCGACCCTTCGGGGCCCGACGCCGGACGAATCTTCGTGTTCGGGGCCATCCCGATCGCCGGGGTCGGGCTGGCCGTCCATGCGCTTCGCGAGCGGGCGCGGGAGCGCGCGCTCGGAACGCCGATCTCGGGGGCCGATTAGCCCGCGAGCAGCAATCGGCGAAGCGAACGCGCGAGCCAGGCCTCGTACGCATCGGGCGACCAGCCCAGCCCGCGCACCAGCTCGATGTACACATCGGGCAGCGTCAGCGCATCCAGCGCGGCCATCGCGTCGTCGGTCTCGAGACCGGGTCGCAGGCCCGGTCTGAACGCGTCGACCAGGGCGCGCAGGCCGACGCGCCGACGCTCGTACGGCATGTTCGCGTCGGCACGCAGCTCGGCGTCGGTCGAGCCTGCCTCGCGGCGGACCAGGACGACGTCTGCACCGACCTCCCAGCGGATCCGGATCGACGCTGCGAACGTGTCGAGGGCGGCCCCGGCGTCGCCTGCCCCGGCGGACGCCATCGCCGCGCGGTAGCGCTCGTCGGCATCGGGCAGGAACACGATCGAGTCCCGCAGCTCGCGCAGGATCCCGGGCTTGGAGTGGTACACGGCGTACACCGTCTGCACGGCGACCCCGGCCTCGTCGGCGATCGCCTGGAGGGTGGTGGCGCCATAGCCATCGCGCACGAACAGCAGGCGGGCGGCGTCCGCGATGCGGCGACGGGTGACCGCAGCCTGCTCGGCGCGCAGGGTTGGCCTCGGGTTGACAGTCTGTGACATGTCGCTATAGTGCCACTCTACTCGTTAGAGACGAACTCTATCTCGTGGATACCGACCCCAGGAAGGGAGTCTGCCAGATGCTCGAGGCACCAACCAGCATTGACGTGGCCGGCCGGATGCACCGGCTGATCGAGGAGGGGTTCGCCAACAACGATCGGGTGATCATCGACGAGCTGATCGCCCCGGACTGCATCGAGCACCAGCGTGGTCATGCGCAGGGTGCCAAGGGCAGTGGAGGGTGAGTGAGATGGTGTCGACGATGGCCGAGCGTCACGACGTGGTCGTGGTCGGCGGGGGACAGGCGGGTCTCGCGACGTCCCACCACCTGGCCCAAGCGGGCATCGAGCACGTCGTTGTCGATGCCGGTGCCCGGGTGGGCGATGCCTGGCGCGACCGCTGGGACTCCCTGCGTCTGTTCACGCCTGCCAGGATCGACGAGCTGCCCGGGACGCCGTTTCCTCTCCCCGACACTGGCATGCCGACCAAGGACCAGATGGCCGACTACCTCGGCGAGTACGCCGCGCACGACCACGCGCCGATCGAGCATGGCGTGCGAGTCAACAGCCTCGACCGCTCCGGTGACCGGTTCACCCTCACGGCCGGTGACCGACGGTACGAGGCGAGCGAGGTCGTCGTGGCCACCGGGTTCCTGTCCGCGCCCTTCGTCCCACCGTTCGCCGCCACCCTCGATCCGGCCATCCGGCAGGTCCACAGCGCCGACTACCGGAACCCGGGATCTGCGCCCGGTGCCTCGGTCCTCGTCGTCGGTGGCGGCAACTCGGGGGTGGAGATCGCCCTGGAGCTGGCCGGTGCCGGCCGTCGGGTCAGCCTGGCCGGAAAGAGCACCTTCCTGCCGCGCATTGCCCGCATCCGGGACGGGCGCCCGTTCTTCGCGTTCGCGCGGCGCGTGCTCACGCTCGACACGCCGATCGGGCGCCGCATGGGCGAGCGGATGAGCGACCATGGCTCTGCCCCGGTGATCCGCGTCCGGCAATCGGACCTGGACGGCGCCGGCGTCGACCGCGTGCCGCGAGTGGACGGGGTGCGGGATGGCCGGCCCGTCCTCGCCGACGGGCGGGTGCTCCAGGTCGACTCGGTCGTGTGGTGCACGGGCTTCCGTCCTGCGTTCGACTGGATCCGCCTGCCGGTGCTCGAGCCGGGCGGCCTGCCACGGCATGAGCGAGGCGTGGTCGCGGACGAACCCGGGCTGTCGTTCGTCGGGCTGCCCTTCCAGACCGGCTTCCTGTCGCCGCTGGTTGGCGGCGTGGGTGCCGACGCCGCCGAGATCGTGGACGGGATCGCGACGCGCATCGCCGGCCGGCGGACCCGAACCACGGCAGGGACCCTGGTGAGGGCTGGCGAGGCGACGTCGAGCTAGGGCTGGCTGCGGGCCGGGCCAGCGGTCCCGTCTTCCATGGTCTGCCGGGTCTCGTCCAGGCGCCGCTCGATTCGCTCCAGCCGGTCCGCGATCTCGGTGAGCCGATCCTCGGTCCGGTCCTCGGCCCGTCGTTCCTCGGCCCGATCCGCCGCACCGAGGCGGCGCTGCGATGCCTCCACGAAGGTTGCCGTGATCGCGGCGGTGATGATCGTGACGAACCCGATCGCCGTGAGCATCACGGCCGCCGTCGCGAGGCGGCCCACGATGTCGCTCGGGGTGACGTCACCGTAGCCCACGGTCGTGACCGTCTGGAGGCTGAACCACAGGGCCGTCCCGTAGTCGGGGAAGTCGCGCCGGTCGAACAGCCAGATGACGGCGCTGCCGGCGAGCACGGTCGCCACAGTGACGCCGATCACGAGCCGGACGGCGTTGCCGATCGAGGTCGGCTCCTCGAGGAAGCGGCGGTAGGCCCGGCGGAGCGGGACGGGGGGCTTGACGTGCATCGTGTCCGAGTATCCCACCCGCCGTCGGCGGCGCGCCCGCGGGCGGCTTTCGGGCGGGGATTATGCTGTTGCCGATGAGTGGTCCGAAGGAGCTGTCGCGCGACGAGTGGGAGTCGCTCCTGCACGCCCCCTTCTGCGTCTACTCGGCCCTGGTGGCGACCGAGCCGGAGGTCACGGAAGCCCAGTTCCGGTGCCTCCGCGAGGAGGTTCTGGCCGCCCGGCAGACGTTCGCGGACGGAACCATGGGCCGAACGCTGGCCGAGTCCGTGGCCGCGAACCTCGACGTGCTCTGGTCGGCGTACCAGAACTCGGGGCGACACCCGGGCGATGACCTCAAGCGTGCGCGCAAGGCACTGGACAAGGTCCCGGATGAGGAGTCCACCGCAATCCGCGACTGGCTGATCGTGCTGGGCATCCGTTTGGCGCGGGCGGACCGGACGGTCGGCGAGCCACCGGTCTCGCACGAGGAGGTCTCGGCAATCCGGGACATCGCCGGCTGGCTGAAGCGGCCGATCCCCCCGCTCGGCGAGGCCTGACCCTCCGGCTCGGGGCCACACGCGGGAGCGCGACCGTCATCCGCGGGAGCCGTTGTCACGTATCTCTCGTTGTCACGGACCTCTCAGAGACGATCCGGAAACTGTCCGGGGGCCACTCGAGCACGGAGCGCGCGGCGCTCGTCGCGCACACGCCACGGAGTACAGCCAGGGATGGCCGCTCATCGAAACGTGGCGAGCCGGATGGCCGTCGTGGTCATCTGGTCCTCCATTCCGATGGGGAGGTTTGCCGGAATTCGCGGATCCAGGGACTGCGTGCCAGGCCACACCCTGGCTCGTGCGCCGTGCCGGCCGTCAGCCGAACCAATTCCGCAGCGGACCCACCACGGCCTCTGCGAGCTGGTCGACCCCGGATGGCCCGCTGTTCGGATCCAGGTACAGGATCACGTGCGAGCAGCCTGCGGAGACCAGTCCGGAGCACGCATCAAGTGCAGATTCCGGCTCCCCTGGATCCACGTGCACCTGTGCGGAGATCTCGATCGTCGCCGGATCGCGCCCGAGCTGGTCCGCATGACGGAGCAGGGCCAGTCGCTTGCGGGTGAATGCTTCGAGCCCCCCGACTCCCGAGAAGTTCCACCCGTTCGCGAGCTCCGCGACGATGCGCAGGCCGACCTGTTCTCCCTGGACGCCGAGCCAGATCGGCATGGCGGAACCCTGCACCGGTCCGGGGTCGTTGCGGGCATGGAGCAGTCGATAGGGAGGGGCGTCCAGACTCACACCGCCCGTCGTCCGACTGCTGGATCCGTCCGCCGGCCACATCGCAGCCTCGGGCTCGGAGAGGGCGCGGATCACGCGCACCGCGGACCGAAGCGCGTCGAGACGATCACGGATCGGGGCGAGGTCCAGCCCGAACGCCTCGGTCTCGGGCACGTGCCACCCGGCGCCCAGTGCGAGCGTGAGGCGACCGGCCGTCACGTGGTCCAGGGTCGCCGCCATCTTTGCGAGAAGGGCCGGGTGGCGATACGGATTGGCTGCGACGAGCACGCCGACGCGGGCTCGAGGGACGAGCGGCGCCAGGGCGGTAAGCGCCACGAACCCCTCGAAGCAGCTGCCGTCCCCATCGTTCGGGTAGATGTGGTCGTACAGCCAGGCGGAGTCGAAGCATCCGAGCTCGCCGGCGCGACGCCAGACCGCGGCAAGCTCGTTCCAGCCGATGCGGATCGGTGCCGTCTTGAACCCGATCCTCGGAGCCATGTCCGGTGAGCCTGCCGGCCCCAGCTCCCGATTGGCCACCAGGGGGTCTCCGTCTCGAGGGGTCGACCTATGCACTGTCCGGGTGCGGGATCGCGAGGTCGGGTCGTGTCCCAGCGGATTCGCGCCGACTCGTGGACGATTCCCGCGGATCGCTCGGGAGGTGTGATCGAGTGGTCTTGTGCGGATCGGCCACCCTGTGGGTGCAGGGGTCGACATGAACGGTCACGTCGGTGATCCGGGGCACGGCATGGAACACGCTGTGGCGAACCGACTCCGCAATCGCGTGGCTCTGGATCGTCGGGATGTCCGAGTCCACCACCACGTGCGCCTCGACTTCGAGGTCGTGCCCGATCCACCGGATCCTCACGCTTGACACGTCCTCGACTCCGGGGACGTGCGCCGCCTGCTCCACGGCATCGGTGAGGGCCGGGTCGACCGCGTCCATCAGCCGGCCGAATACCTGCTTCGCCGCATCCTTGAGGATCCACAGGATCGCGACCGTGATGAGCAGGCCCACGATCGGGTCTGCTTCCGGGAACCCCAGCCAGACACCCGCAGCCCCGACAACCACGGCCAGTGACGTCAGGCCGTCGGTCCGTGCGTGGTAGCCATCAGCCACAAGCGCTGCTGATCCGATCTTCTTGCCGATCCGGATCCGATAGACGGCAACGGCCTCGTTTCCCGCGAAGCCGATGAACCCGGCGATCGCCACGAACGCGAGGTTCGTCAGGACGCTCGGGTGCACGAGCCGGTCGATCGAGGTCCAGGCGGCCAGGATCGACGAGCCGATGATCATGACCAGCACGAACAGAGCCGCGATGTCTTCAGCGCGCCGGTATCCGTACGTGAACCGCTTGGTCGCAGCTCTCCGCCCGATCGAGAACGCGATCCAGAGGGGAATGGCCGTGAGCGCATCCGAGAAGTTGTGGATCGTGTCTGCCAGCAGTGCGATCGAGCCGCTGACAAGGACCACGCTCACCTGCATAGCGCTCGTCGCCAGCAGGCCCAGCAGTGAGATCTTGACCGCCCGGATGCCCTGTGCGCTGGCCTCGAGCGCTGCGTCCACCATATCCGCCGAATCATGGCTGTGCGGAGCGAATACCGACTGGAACAGCCCGACGATCCCGCCGCGATGGACGTGGTCGTGGTCGTGGTCGTCGGGGCCATGACCATGACCGTGGTCCTGCGCCGAGTGGTCGTGGTCCTCAGCGTTGCTCATCAGCCGGGGCCCCGGGTCGATGGCGTCGCCGTGGACTCCACGGCCGCCCGAGCCGCCCTGACCAGGTGCGGCGCGGAGTCCATCGGGATCACGCAATCGGGGCCCACGATGACCCCGCGAGGGGTCGGCCCGAGGGCCCTGATCGCCGACTCGCGAACGCTCTCGATGGTCCCGTCGCGCAGCTCATTCCAGGCATCGATGCCACCGACGATCCCGAGCGACGTCCGAGTCCGGGCATCATCGATGGTGGGGCCGGCAAGCCGGTCGTGCCAGTTCAGGCCAGTGACCGGCAGCTCTGTCAGCTCGTCGAACCACAGGAAGTCGCCGTGGCTGTGGAGCAGCACGATCGTCCCGTCGGGTACGGCTCCCAGCAGGCGCTTCGCGTAGGCAACCTCCCAGCGCTCGAACTCGTCCTTCGTCAGGACATCGGCGGTACCCGTCTGCATCGCGTAGAACAGGTCAGCACCGCGGTCGATCGCATCCGCGATGAGCTTCGCGGTGACCTGCTCGATGACATCCATCCCGGCCGCAAATGCGTCGGGCTGCTGTCGCAGGTGGGCGATGGCTGCATCCCCGGCGAGCTTCTTGGCCGTCGTCAGCGGGCTGAAGATCGTCTGGAGCACCGGGACATCGGGCCCGATCGCGCGGACCGTCCGGGTCAACGCGTCGTTCACCATGCCCAGCACGCCGGCGCTGGTGTCCAGCGGGCGCAGCGCCTGCCAGTCATCTGCGGATCGAACGGGCAGACGGCGTACGGTGCGAATTCCGCGGGCGTTGTGCTCCCAGACCGTGTCGGCTCCCCAGTCGATGATCGTGTAGGTGCCCGTGGGCATGAACTTCACGAAGTCGAAGTCGAATTCCGCCTGGAAGCCGAGCATCGCGTCGCTCAGGCCTTCAGCAGTCATGTCGAGCCCCCCGAAGTGGCGCCACAGACTGATCGCCCCTCGATCGACCTCGCGTCCAGCCAGGGTTGCGACGACGCGCTCACGGTGATTCATCTGGTCCATGTCTTCCTCAATCCTCAATCGAGAATGCGGTCTGCCATCCGGGTGACCAGTCAACCGGATCGTAGTCGCCCGTGTGTGGATCCTGCGCGTAGGTCAGCCGTACCTCCCCTGTCACGACGGCGCGCATGCCTTCGAGGAACCGGTCCACCTCGGACGGCTCGTTGTAGGGAGCGAAGCTCACGCGGGTTGCACCCGGCACGGAACGCCTGTCTCCGGCACTGATCTGGTCCCGAACTCGATCGACCTCTGCGTCCGGCACATGGAGGAGGTCGATGACATATGGATGGGCGCAGAAGCACCCATCCCTGACTCCGACGCCCCACTCGTTGCTGAGAACGGAGGCGACGTACGAGTGATGCAGCCCGGCGACGGTGAACGAGATCACCCCCAACCGATCGTCGAGCCGCGTTGGGTCCGCGCTTCCGAGCACGGTCACCCCTTCGAGCTCCGCCAGGCCCTGGAGCGTCCGCCGGGTGAGGTCGGCCTCCACGTTCTCCACTGCGTCGAACCCAATTCGTTCCACCGCCTTCACGGCGACGCCGAGGGCCACCGCCCCTACGACATTCGGGCTGCCGGCCTCGTTTCGGTCCGGTGCCTCGTCCCACAGCACGTGGTCCCGCGAGACGATCTTGACTGCTCCGCCTCCGGCCAGCAGCGGGGAGCCAGCCTCGAGCACCTCGCGCGGGGCCACCAGCGCGCCCGCTCCGAACGGCGCATAGATCTTGTGGCCGGAGAACACGACGTAGTCGAGATGGCCCGGATCGTCATGGGCCCGCATCTGGATCGGTCGATGAGCGGCCAGCTGGGCTCCGTCGACGAGGATCCGCGCGCCGTATCGGTGGGCAAGGACCGCCGCGTCGTGGATCGGGTTCACGAACCCGGTCACGTTGGAGGCGCCACTCAGTGCGACAAGCTTGACGCGCCCGTTTCCTCGGCGCAGCACGTTCTCCAGCGAGTCCAGGTCGAGCTGGCCGGTCGGTCCCACCTCGATGTAGTCGAATGATCCCCGGCGCCGCCACGGCAGCATGTTGGAGTGATGCTCCATGACCGACAGCGCCACGGTGTCCTGGTCCCCTAGGTCGATGGCTGCTGCGAGCAGGTTCACAGCCTCGGTCGTGTGCTTCGCGAACACCACCACGTCGCGATCGGGGTCCGCGCCCACGAACTCGGACACCGCCGAACGGGCGTTCTCGTACGCCAGGGTCGACAGCCTGGACTTGTACCCGGCGCCGCGGTGGACGCTTGCATACCAGCCGAGCAGCTCATCCACCTTGTCGTGGACGATGCGCAGCGCGGGCGTGCTCGCCGCGTTGTCGAGATTCGCGTACCTGACGAGACCCCCTCCTGCGATCGGAACCTTGGCATCGACTCCGAGCCACAGGTTGCGGTCCGGCCACGGCGCGGACATCTCGACGGGGGCGGCGACGCTGGATGTCATGCGGTGAGCTCCAGGGACTTCAGGCTCGGAGGACGCGGGTCCTCGATCAGCGACTCGATCAGGTGCTGTCTGGACGCCTTGATTGCGTCGGCCATGAGCGACCGGGCCTTCTCCGGGTCGCCCTCGACGATCGCGGTGAGCAGCGCATGGTGCAGCACCCCAGGCGGCCCCGACATCGCCCGGAGTCGCTCTGAGTTGTAGAACCGCTCCACTTCCTCGTGGAGCCCGCCGATCATGGCGGCCAGACGGGGCACGCCCGACGCCTCCGCGATGGCCACGTGGAACAGCCGGTTGAACGTGAGGCGTTCGGCTTCGGGTGAAGTCGCTGAGGTCGGTGACAGGGCGGTGCCTGACGCGTGGTCCGTCTCGCTCAGCTCGGCCAGGCGCTTGAGCTGCTCGCCTGTGGCTCGAGAGGCCGCGAGCGCCGACGCTTCGGGCTCCAGCAGCATGCGCAGGAAGAACGTGTGCTGCACATCCTGCACATCGATCGACTTCACCAGGGTGCCGCGCCTGGGCAATACCTGGACAAAACCCTCCTTGCGCAGGAGGTTGAGCGCTTCGCGGATGGGCGTCTTGCTCATCCCGTAGGCCACCGCCAGCTCGTTCTCGACGATGAGGTGGCCCGGACGAAGCTTGCAGCTGATGATGTCCCGCTTGAGATTGACGTAGGCCTGATCGGCGAGCGAAATCCGGGTTCGCGCCATCGGTCGGTTGCTCTCCAGGTGAGGTAGCGCACGCTAGGTGATGCGCCGGTAATATATCACTCCGTCACAAGGTTGCCTGTTTCCAGCCCAAACTTCACGTCGCGGTGAGGATGGCGAGTTCGGCGGCGGCAGCATATTGACACTCGATGGCATCGTCGTGGAATATCACGGCTTCAGCACAAGTGCATCAGGGTGGTTTTGTGAGAATCGCAGTCTTGGGAGACTCGGCCGCCGCGCTGGCGACAGCCGCCCTCGCGGGCCTGTCCAGCGGCGATCCGATCCTCCTCATGGGCTGGGCACCGGGAACTGCGCCCGCGGTGACGGCCGTCACGCGTCTCGGCCGCCGAAGCCCCATCGTTGTCGCCGACGGGTCTGCGGGCGATGCAGATGCGTACATCGTCGTGACCGAGGCCGCGAACCTGCCGGCGCTGCTGCGCAGTCATGCAAGCCGGATGGCCGGACGGCCGGTCCTCCTGGCTCCCGGGAATGCCGGAGGGGCCGTCCTTGCGGCGGGCTCGTTCGCCGACACTCCGGGTGAGCCGCCGCGCTTCGCGGAGGTGACCGGGTTCCCGGCTCTCGGCGCACTTCGGGGGTCGAGCATCGATCTGTCCGCGGTCAAGCATCGGCTGCCATTCGCCGCTGTCGACAGCCAGACCGAGGCGCAGGATCTCGACCTGTTCCGTCGCTATCTGCCCGAGCTCGTCCAGAGCGACCTGCTGACGACGAGCCTGTCGAACACGAATCACGTGATCCATCCGCCCCTGGTCATCGCGAACGCGGAATTGATCGAAGCTGGTGCTCCGTTCCACTTCTACCGCGAAGGCCAGCTGGCGATCGGTGCCGGGATGATCGAGAGCATCGACCAGGAGCGTCTGGCCATCCTGGACCGGCTCGGTCTGCCGCGGGTGCGACTTGCGGACTGGATGTCTCGCTACTACGGCGAAGATGGTCTTCGGGGCGACACCATCGAGGACCAGCTCAGAGGCTTTGGACCGTTCGAGAACAGTCTGGGTCCAGCCAGCTTCCAGCACCGGTACCTGCTCGAGGACGTGCGATATGGCCTCGCACCCATTGAAGCGCTGGGAGCCCGGATCGGGGTTGCCGTGCCCAACCTCCGCGACGTCGTAAGCGCGTCCAGCGAACTCGCGGGGACCGACCTTCGCTCGCACTCCGCGGGTCTGGCGGAATCGATCCTGGCGCGCGTGGAATCTGCGGATCGTCTGTCGAGCGTGCGATGACGAATGTCCGACAAGGCTTTAGAAGGAGACCGGGTCAATGAAACCGATGGTGACCATCGCGGCCGAGGAGCCGCTCCAGCCCATCCGAGCCGGCACCTGGAAGCGCGTCATCGCGTCGGGCGACCGCCTCAGGGTGGATGAGATCTTCCTGGATGCTGGCGTCGACACGGCTGATCATGGCCACAATGCGGACCAGGTCGCCTACCAGGTCTCGGGGCGCTTCGAGGTGACGCTCGGTGGAGAGCCGGTCATTCTCGGCCCGGGCGACGGGTATGTGATCCCCGCCAACGCACCACACCGAGTGCGATGTATCGAGAAGGGCTCGTACGTCCTCGCCACGGCACCTCAGACGGGGAACGCCGACCACGATCACCACGATCACTCTCACGCATGAGCCGGGGATGGTCCGATCGGTGCCGTCCACGGCGAGCGTCGTGCTCCTGTAACAGTCACACGTGGTAGCAACTATTCCTCAAGCGTCTTGACTCCATGGAAACATTTGTGATATATCACCGCGTACATCATCAATCAGCGTGCTGGAGGCGGTATCGATTGCGATCTTCCGCATCTGGCGGTCCAGTGCTGGCGACGCAGCATGCAAAGGCCGGGACGCTGTGGCACCGTAACGGCTGCGCACTCGGCGACCTCGGCGCGGCGCCACTGGCGATCGATCGTCTACCGCGGTTCATGACCCCTGGCCTGGTGGCTCCAGACTCTTACGAACGGAGGTGGGACGAGTCAACTCCCCGCTGAACTGGATGGAGCGGCGCGTCCCGCGAGCAGCGCGTCCCGCGCGGCGTCAGTGACCCGATCACGACCTGGAGGAGAGCATGGCGAACTTGGCAGACGAGGTCCGGGAGGTCAAACGAGCTCTCGAGCTGTATCAGACCCGGAGGATCAGCCGGCGCACGTTCATGTCGATCGCTGCCGCCACATCCGCTACCGCAATCCTGGCAGCGTGTGGCGGGTCGGTGGCGACAGGCACGCCCCCGCCGGGTGGGGCAAGCCAGGGAACCGGAGAGGCGACGCCCGCCCCGAGCACGGGTGGTGGCGGCGGTCGCAAGACGATCCCCTTCTACACCACCGAGAACGATCCGGCATCCCTCGCGTTCTTCGCGAGCGCAATCTCCGGCTTCATCGCCGATCACCCCGATGTCGACATCCCGATCACCCTGTACCAGGATGAGAACCGATACCAGTATCTTTCGACCGCATTCCAGACCGGGACGGATCTGGGCATCTTCTCCCCTGATACATCCCTGATCCGGGACTGGGCCGCCGCTGGATATCTCCTGCCGATCACGGGGATGATCCAGTCGATTGGCGTCGACGAACTCGTCGACGGCAGTCGCGTCGTGTACAACGGCGACGACTTCGTGATGCCGTTCCAGTGCAATGCGTCGGCCCTTTGGTATCGCAAGGACCTGTTCCAGCAGAATGGCCTGGATGCCCCGACCACGTACGACAAGTACCTGGCTGCGGCACAGGCGCTCAACGGCAAGAACGGCATCATCGGCGTCGCAACCGCTGTCGGATCCACCCCTCAGCTGCCGCTGCAGTTCTTCACGCCATACGTCCACCAGAGCGGCTGGGACTTCTTCTCATCCGACGGGACCCTGACCTTCGACCAGGCCGACGTCTTTGAAGGGGTCAAGCGGTTCCTTGAGATCCTGCGCACCGCCAGCCAGAACTTCTGGAATGGGTCGTTCCAGGACATCCTGACCGCCTACATCGGCGGCAGGGCGGGCATGGCGACGTTCCCCGGTCGGCTCGGCGTGAATACCGCGAACCAGGCGCCGGATATCGCCGACGTCACCGACGTCGTGCCTGTGCCTGCAGGGCCGTTCATGGAAGGAAAGTTGCTGTTCGGAGCTCCATCCGGGTACTGCATCTACAAGAACACGGCCAATCCGGAGCTGGCGACCGAGTTCCTCAAGTGGATCACCACGGGCGACAACGGCCTCGCCTTTGCCCTGACCGTGCCCGGACACCTGGTCCCGCCGGTCAAGTCGAACCAGGTGAAGATGTCCGATCCCAACAACCCGCTGGTCAAAGAGAACGCCTACATGCAGAAGCATGGCGACTGGGTCTCGAAGCTGGTGGCCATGGTCCCCGGTGCCATGAACCCATCCCTGAGCATGGGGTCGGTGAACAACCACCAGTACACCAAGACCCTGTCCAACGTCGTGCCGTGGGGAAGCTCGATCTGGAAGAGCCCGCCAGTCGATGGAACGATGTTCCAGCAGATCCTGCTTAACAACCAGGACCCGCAGGCGGCTTGGCAGGACGCAGCAAAGGCAATGGGAGACGCGGCGACCCAGTGGAAGTCAGAGCACCCGGACTGGACGCCATCCGTATAGCCCCGTAGGGCAAGAGTGTCATCTCGGGTGTTGAGATGAGCGAAACGGCGGCGGCGAGCGTGAGGAGTCCGATGACTCGCCGCCGCCGCCGCCGAATCCGGCCATTCCGGCTGTTCCTGCACGCGATGCTCGTCGTCGTGGTGGTTGTGGCCGATTTTCCGCTCGCCTGGATCCTGATGACGGCCCTCAAGCCGGACAAGGAGATCGCGCTCTATCCACCGACGCTGTTTCCGAGCACATTCACGCTCGACAACTTCGAGAACCTGTTCCGGATCTCTCCGTTCGGTTCGTACCTGACCAACAGCATCATCGTCGCGTCCGGTGCCACGATCCTTACGGTCGTCCTCGGTACGCTTGCCGCCTACTCGTTTGCTCGGTTCCACTACCGGTTCTTGAACGGGGTCGGCGAGTTGTCGCTGTTTGCCTACATGGTGCCGCCGATCCTGGTGCTGGTTCCGATCGCCCAGGTCGTCACGGCGTTGGGCCTGGCGAACAACCTTGCATCGCTGATGGTCCTGTACACGGCGACCCTGCTGCCGTTTGCGCTGTGGGTGCTCCGCTCGTACTTCCTGGGCTACACGCTTGACCTCGAGCAGGCGGCGATGGTCGATGGGTGCACTCGATTCGGTGCGTTCAGGCGAGTCGTGGTCCCACAGGCGATGCCCGGGCTCATCTCGACTGCAGTGTTCACGTTCAATGCGGCCTGGAGCGAGTATCTCTTTGCGTCGACGCTGATGTCCACGCCAAAGACCCTCACCCTCAGCCCCGGCCTTGCCCTCCTGCTCAACCAGACCGGCGTGTATTCCTGGGGCGTGCTCATGGCTGCATCCGTGATCGTCGTGATGCCGGTGATCTTCCTGTTCATCATCGCCCAGCGGCAGCTCGTGAGCGGCCTTGGCGCGGGGGCGGTCAAAGGATGAGTGCCATGCTCGCTGCCGCGGGGCGATTGCGCGCAAATGGCCTCAGCGACCGTCAGCTGGCCTTCATCTTTGTCCTGCCAGCGGCGATCCTCCTAATCCTGTTCGCTGTCTATCCGTTTGCGGTCGCCGCATACAACGGCTTCTTCAATATCAGCTTCATCACGGGCGCACGCACATGGGACGGGCTGGCCAACTATGCCGAGGTTCTGGGGAATGCCGACATCCAGGCGGCGTTCGGGCGCAGCGTCATCTGGACAGTCGCGAACCTGGTGGTCCAGACGTCGCTTGGGCTTGCCATCGCGCTGTTGCTGAACGCCGAGTTGCGCGGCCAGACGATTGCGCGAGGCCTTGTGCTGTTCCCATACATGGTTCCGGCGATCGTCGCCGCGCTCGTGTTCCGGTACATGTTCAATGACGTCGTGGGGATCGTCGACTACCTCCTGCAGTCTGCGGGGATCACCAGCAAGCCTCTCGAGTTCCTCGCTTCGCCGCAGCTGGTGCTGTGGACGCTGATCGTCGTGAACTGCTGGAAGTACACACCGTTCATGGTGATCGTCTTCCTGGCCCGCCTGCAGACGGTGCCACGGGAGCTCATTGACGCGGGCGCGATCGATGGTGCGGGCCGGATCTCGACGTTCCGCTACATCATCCTGCCATGGCTGGTGCCCGTGCTTCTCGTCGCGATGTTGCTGCGCACCATCTGGACTGCCAACGACTTCGATATCCCCTATCTGCTCGCGTTTGGCGGACCGCTCCAGGCATCGACGACGGTGCCGCTGAAGATCCAGGCCCTCGCCTTCTCAGAGCGAGACATTGGCCTTGCCTCTGCGCTGGCGGTCTGTGTAGCAATCCTGTTGGTCGCTGCGAGCTACTTCTACCTGCGCTCGTATCGCCATCACGAACAGGATGTCGCCTGACCTGGTTCGCGCCGGGCTTGTCGACTTCTCATCCACCCCCTTCGAGCCGTCCGGCGGAAGGGCAATCCAACAAGGGAGACCACTTTGGCATCCGTCCGGATCACGAACCTCGACACCGCCCCGCTCAAGGAGATGAAGAACGACCGCGGCTATGATCGCCTGCTCATTGAGGGCGACCAGGCCGAGGCGCTGAACATCTACTACGTGAACCTCAAGCCGGGCCGCGGACTTGGTCCCTATCACTATCACGATGACTCCGAGAATCTCTACGTCGTTCTGTCCGGGACCGTTGAGGCCGTCGTCGACGGAGTGCGCTACCTCCTCGGCCCGAAGGACGTGATCTTCATCCCCAAGGGTGTGCCGCATCAGACGGGGAATGCGGGCGAGGGGCCAGCCGAAGCACTCGAGGTCTACGCGCCGCCGCGTGGCTCGGATTCGCACATGCTCGACAATCCGGCCAACGTGCGGGATTCCGCCGGCTCTGCCACCACCTAGTTCCAGCAGGCGCCCACCGCCGCGATGCGGTTGCCGGCGGTCGATCGTGAAGGGCGCCTCGTCCTGGCTGCCAAGGCCGTCCGGAGCCTTGGCTTCGGGCTCAACTCAGTTGCAATCGGGCTGTTCATGGCCGAGGCCCACCTGCCGATCGCGCAGGTGGGCCTCATCCTTTCAGCATCGATCGCCGGAACGATCGGACTCACGCTTGTCGTAACGCTGTGGGGAGACCGCATCGGCCGGCGACGGCTCCTCCCGGCCCGGCTAGGCGCCCGCGTCCCGTTTGCCGCCACGGGCCCTGGTTGTTGTCGCTGAAGACGGCGAGCCATCGGTTCCTGCTGATGCCTTTCGTCGCCGCACCTGGCTCGGTCGAGCGGGCGCCCGTTGGCTCGGCGGAGCCGCGCCCTGATGCTCCGCGTGCTCCTGCGCCTGGTAGACCTGCAATTCGAATTCTTCGAGCATTGCTCGACTTCGTTCCAACCAGTCGAGCGTAGACGATCGATTGGGTGCGCCGAACCAGTCTCGAGCGTCCACCCGCTCGAACCAGTTGACGATCTTCTCGTACTCGGCGCGGATCTCCTCCGCCTCCTCGTACGTGAAGTTGCGACGGAACGTCTCGAATTCGATCTCGCGGACGAAGTTGACCTCGCAGTTCTCGATGATCTCCCGGTAATGGCGGGAGGTCTGGTCGACGAATTGGGCAACGAGCTTGTCCATCTCCGGCTGCGACAGCTGACGCAGGGGCAGGAGATGAAATTCCCCTGACGAGGCTGAGATCTTTTCGAGGATCGGTCGCAACTCTCGCAGTACGGCCGCGTTGTCCGGGAATACGGTTACGGACTGCTGCAGGTAGACCGCGCCGACCTTCTTGAGCATCCGCCACACGTAGACCCTGTTGGCCGTTGGCTGGGGGGGCATTCGGTATGCCAGGACCATGAAGCGCGTCGGCCGTAGGGTGGTCACCAGTCGACCGTTCCTTCCATCCTGCCGGGGCGCCGTCGTCGCCGTGGACCCGGGATCGCGCCAGGGATGGAGGTCCCGGGCACCCGGGACAAGCATACGGCCTGACCAGCCGCCCGCGGCTGTCCGGAGCCTACGGCCCGACCAATTGCCGATTGCATTGGATCGGACCAGGCATTACGATGATCAGGTATTACGATGTAGCATACGTTACAGAAGGGAGCAGCCATGGGGCTGGTCGTTGCGGCTCTGCCGGCATTCCTTGCGTCGGTGGTCGAGTTTGTCGAGGCACTGACAATCGTGCTCGCGGTCGGGGTGACGCGTCAATGGCGGTCAACCCTGATCGGCGTCGTCAGCGCCCTGGTTCTCCTGGCGCTCATCGTCGGAGTCTTCGGCACGGCGATCGTGTTGTTCGTCCCGATCGAGGTGCTGCGCCTGGTCATCGGCGGCTTTCTGGTCATCTTCGGGCTTCAGTGGCTCGTCAAGGCCGTGCTGAGGGCGGCTGGAGCGAAGGCCAAGCACGATGAGAACGCAATCTATGTTCGCGAGCTTGACGCCATGCGAGCCGAGCCCCCGGTGCCCGCCGTCGGGATGGACTGGATCAGCTTCACGGTCGCCTTCAAAGGCGTTCTGCTGGAGGGCATGGAGGTCGCCTTCATCGTGGTGACCTTCGGAGCGTCGGCCAACGCGATCGGTCCGGCAGCGCTCGGCGCGGCCGCGGCGGGGCTGCTTGTCCTGATTGTCGGGGCGCTGCTCCGAGAGCCCCTCAGCCGTGTTCCCGAGAACGCCCTCAAGTTCGCGGTCGGGCTCATGCTGACGACATTCGGGACGTTCTGGGCGGGTGAGGGGATCGGCATCGAGTGGGCTGCAGGCGATGCAACCCTGCTCATCCTGTTTTCGATCCTTACACTGTCGTCGCTCGTCGCCGTCTGGTACGTGCGGACCCGGATTCTCGTGACAATGCGGCCGGCGGCCATGCGCGCCGCGGCCGATGTGGAGGCATGATGCATTTCCTGCGCGCCTTTGGGGCGTTCTGGTACGACTTCCTGGTCGGCGACCGGCCCGAGCTGTTCGTCGGCTCGATTGCGGTCCTCGCGATCGTGTGGTCCTTCATCCAGGTCGGGCTGGAGCCGTCGTTGGCCGGGTGGCTACTGGCAGTTCTGGTCCTGGTGCTCGCCGCGTTCAGCGTGCGCATTGCCAGCCGGCAGAAGCGCTAGCAGGCCGCGCTGGCGCGGCCGAGGTCAGCGGCCGTTGCCCGTCGTTGGTCTGGTTGCCCGGGCCGTTCCCGATGTGCGGCCAAACGGGCCGGCATGCTCGTCGCCGTTCGTGAAGGCGCCGCCCCTCACCAACGCCACGATCCGCGACGGCTCCGCCTGACCGGCGCCAACGGCGGCGCCGTGGCTCCAGAATGCGAGCTCGGCCGGTGCGCCGGGCTCGAGCAGGACACCGGGCTCGAGCAGGCCGGCTTGAGCCAGCACCGCGCACAGGTCGACCGGGGCCGCAGCGTTGCCCGCGACCCGCGCAACGTCCTCGCCCGCGCGTACTGCCGCCTCCGCTGCAGCGATGTCCGCAGGTGCCGGTGTGACCGCGCACCCGGCCAGGTCGATGAACGTGGAGTCGCCGCGCGAGATCGCCCGCACGGCCTCATCGGACCCGACGGCAAGGATCCGATCGGCGGCCCACGCGATCGCGGTGGGCGCGGGCGCGCCGCCTGTTGCACCAGCGGCCTGGTCGTCCGCAGCCACGCCCATGATCGAGCCGCCGGTGGCGATGACGTACTCGTGGGTCATCGGGTGACTCGCATGCCTCCAGCGTAGCGGGTGCGCGCACCGGCGACGCACGCGCATCCGTGATGACGCAGGAGCATCCCGGCGTGACCCGGGCATCCCCGCTGGTGCATCATCGGCGGGTGGATTCCCAGCCGCTGCGGGTGATCATCGCCGAGGACTCCGCGCTGATCCGCGAGGGTCTGGCGCGGCTGATCCTCAATTCCGGGGGCGAGGTCGTCGCCAAGGTGGCTGATGGCCCGTCGTTCGTGGACGCCGTCGTCGAGCACCGGCCCGACGTCTCGGTGGTCGACGTGCGGATGCCGCCCACCCAGCGTGACGAGGGCCTGCGGGCCGCGATCGAGGCGCGCCGCAGGATCCCCGGGACACCGGTCCTCGTGCTCAGCCAGTACGTCGAGCACCAGTACGCGACCGAGCTGCTGGCGGATCGAGCCGGTGGTGTCGGCTACCTGCTCAAGGACCGTGTCGCCGACATCCGGGAGTTCATGGACGCGCTCCGACGCGTGGCCCGGGGTGGCACCGCGCTCGATCCCGAGGTGGTCGCGCAGCTGATGATCCCGAGACACTCCGACGACCGGCTCAACTCGCTGACGCCGCGCGAGCGCGAGGTGCTCGCGGCGATGGCCGAGGGGCGGACGAACATGGGGGTCGCGACGTTGCTGGGTATCTCCGAGGGCGCCACGGAGAAGCACATCACCAATATCTTCGGCAAGCTCGAGCTGCCCGACTCGGAGAACGACCACCGCCGCGTGCTGGCGGTGCTGACGTACCTCGGCTCATAGAGGCACAGGGGCCTCACATGCCACCAGGAGCTGGAAGTACGGGGGCAGGATCGACGTCGGCAAGGCGGCCGCCTGCCCTCAGGCCTCCGGGGTCGGCGGCGGGACCGCCCGCACGACCAGGCCGTCAATGCCCGCGAAGTCGGACGGGTTCGCGGTGTAGAGGGGGAGGCCGTTTGCGATCGCGATGGCCGCGATCATCGCGTCGAACGACCGAGCCGCCGGCTTGCGCCCCGAGCGCCGGTACGAGGAGGCCACCAGGCCGAAGGCTCGCGCCGCCGCGGCATCGAACGGGATTGGGTCGAAGTCGGCCTCGGCCTGCTGTACCTGGGCGAGCCGCCTCGCCCGTTCCGCTTCGTCCGAAGCGACCAGCGGTCCGACCGAGAGCTCCGCGAGCGTCACCGCGGAGATGAGGGCGACGTCGGGCAGCGACGACGCGTCTGGCAGATTGCGAATCGCGAGCAGGGCGCTCGTGTCGAGCAGCCCCTCGGGGTCGCTCACAAAGACTGGTCCACCACCGCGTCGACGTCGCGGCGCAGCGCGTCCGCGTCCACCCCGGGGAGGCGGCGCCAGCGCTCGAGCAGGGCCGCCGCCGCGACGCCACGCGACCGGACAGGACTCAGCTCGGCCACCGGGCGACCGTCCCGCGTGACGGTCACGCGCTCCCCCGCCTCCACGCGGTCCACCACGTCACCGCCGCGGTTGCGCAGCTCCCGGATCGTCACGGTCTCCATCGCCGCTATGGTATCACCGGTGATACGGGCGTCCAACGCTCGCCACAAACCCCGGGACACGTGGGCTATCCGGGGTTCCAGCCCGGGATCACGGGCGGCGGGACCGCCGGGATCGCCGGGACGGGGAGCTCCGCGTGGACCACGGTCGGCCCGCCGGCCGGGCTGTCGACCGTGAGCGTGCCGTCCAGGGCCTCGACCCGGCCTGCCAGCCCGGCCAGCCCGCCACCGGGGACGATCCGGGCGCCGCCGCCGCCGTCGTCCTGAACCTCGACAACGAGGTTCGCGCCTTCCCGACGGCAGCGGATCTCGCAGCGCGTCGCCGTCGCGTGCTTGGCGACGTTCGCCAGGGACTCCGCCACCACGAAATAGGCGGCTCGCTCGATCGCGTCCGGCAGCCGCTCTCCGTCGGGGATCGTGCTCGAGACGGTGGTCTGCACCGGCGACCGGCCGGCGATCGAGCTCAATGCCGGGACCAGGCCACGGTCGAGCAGGATCGCCGGCGCGATCCCGCGGACCAGGTCACGCAGCTCACCGAGGGCCTGCCGGGCCTGGTCCTGAGCCTCGGCGACGAGCGCCCGGGCGGCGGCCGGGTCGGTGTCGATCTTCTCGGCCGCAAGCCCCAGGTCGATCGTGAGCATCACGAGCCGCTGCTGCGCACCATCGTGGAGATCGCGCTCGATGCGGCGCAGCTCGCTCGCCTCGGTGTCGATGACCGCGCGGCGGCTGGTCTCGAGCGTTGCCACCCGGCGGGCCAGCGCCTGCTCCTCGGATTCGCACACCAGGCCGGCGATGACCGCGCGATGGAGCGCCATCAGGCCCTGCGTGACCGATGAGGCGACGGCGAGCAGGGCGAGCCCGGCAAGGCCGCTGGCGACGACGGCCGCCGCCGGAGGCAGGATGCCGCCGACATCGAGCGGGAGGCCCTGGACGAGGGCCGACACCGCCACGGCCAGGAGGGCGAGCGACGCAACCCACAGGATCGCGGCGACCGTGAACTCGAGGATGGTCAGCGGGAACGCCACGAACACGTAGATCACGTCGCGCCACCGGCTGAGATCGAGGAACACCGCAAACAGCAGGTCCCGCAGGCCGGTTCCGTACGGGCGGTAGGCGTGCGGCCGGAGGGGTCTCGGGTCGACCCGCATGGCGCGCCGGCGCTCGATCCGGGCGATGACCCGGCAGGCCTCGACCCCCAGGCCGATCAGGACGACGCCGACCCCCACCACCAGCAGCGAGGCGCCGGCCGAGAACAGCGCGGCGACCAGGGAGATCGCGAACAGCTCCACCCAGAACCCCACGAAGATCGCCATCAGGGCGCGCCACGTGGCCGGGTGGAGCGGGGAGAGCAGGAACGTGGCGATCGCGCCACGCCGTTGCTCCGTGACCTGAGCGCCCACGAGGGCGCTCAGGATCAGGAGCGTGCCGAGAACAAGGAGCGGTACTCCGATCACCGCTCGTCCGCGGTGTTGCGCATCGAGCGCATCAGCAGGGCTGCGCCCAGCGCCACCAGGAGGGCCGGCCCGAGGTTGACGCCGGATGCCCAGCCCGGGATCACCGCGTCGGCCATGGCCAGCGCGCCGAACACGACCAGCAGCACGCCGGCGTAGAACGCCGCGCCGGCACCGCGCCGGTGGGCCGGCTGGCCCGCGGGATACGGCGCCCAGCCGGGGTTCGTGGTCCAGCCCTCGATGGGTCCGGACTCACCGGGGGTCTCGGTCCCGTCGGCGGCGGCGCTACCGGCAGCACCGGGGCCGCCGGGAGCACCCGGACCACCGGGCGCCGCGACGAAGGGCGCCTCCGGGACCACGAACGCGAAGATCACGTAGAGCACGATGGTGAAGCCACCGAACAGGGCCGACAGGATCCACAGGATGCGGACCAGGGTCGGATCGAGATCGAGGTACTCCGCCATGCCGGCGGCGACGCCTGCGATCTGTCGATCGTAGCGGCTGCGATACAGACGACGGGTGTTCACTTGCATCCTCCTTCAGGGTTGATGTCGATGTTGCCGAGGTTGGCCGAGACGGCCAGGTCGGCGTGGTGCTGGGCAGAGGCGTAGCCGGGGCTTTCCCAGGCTCCGCCGTTGCGGATGAGCCCCCCGTGGTCGATCGATCCCAGCGACGCGTCGCCGCGGATGCGCAGGCCGAGGCCGGCGGGCGCACACACGCTGAGCCTCCCGGCGTTGACCGAGAGATCTCCACCGATGTCGCCCGTAGCGGGCAGCTGGAGCCAGCCGGCGCCCGCGTTCACGTCGAGCGACACCCGCCCGACGGTCGCCCCGGTGAGGTCGACTCGGGCTTCGCCGGCGTTGACCGCCAGGTCCACGTTGCCGAGCTGCGCGCCGGCGAGGTCGAGGCGACCCTTGCCCGCACTCACCTCGGCGTTGAGGTCGACGGTCGGGATGGTCGGCAGCGATACCAGCCAGGTGTCACCGCCGTGGTCGAACCCGAACGAGTGGCGCTGGTTCGCGGAGTCGATCGACAGCCTGTCCCCGGTCACGTTGACCGATGGTGCGTTGCCGGCTCGATCGCTCGTCTCCAGCCGCCAGCCGTCGCCGGGAACCGCGACGACCGTGAGATCGCCGCAGGCGAGCCGGAGGCTGACGGTCGCCGGACCGGCGAACGTGCCCTGGCGGGCGAGCGTGTTGCCGCCGATGGCTGCGGCGCCGCAGTCGATCGTCACGTCCGGACCTGCGACGACCATGCCGCCGAGCAGGAGCCCGGGCATGGCCGCGGCGACCGCGCCGCCCGGCAGCCCCAGCCGCGTGCCACGAAGCAGGAGCGCGATCCCGATGGCGATGACCGCCACCGGCCACAGCGCCAGGGCCTGCCTGACGGCGTCGTGGTCGAGGGTGCTGCCCTGGCCGAGCAGCATCACGGCCCCCGCCGTGACAAAGAAGATGCCCCAGTAGAGGGGCCGGCGTCGTACCGCCATGATGGATGTGCCTCCAGGTCGTGGGCCGGTCCGCGGAAGCGGTCCGATGTGTTCCTGTTGATGACCCAGACGCTACGAGCGCAGGCGCCCTGGAACCAGCCGGGCAGCGGGCGTCTTTGGGGTGGGGCTAGCCCCCGTATGGCGGTGCGTCCGGCAGCCGAGCGGGGCGAATCAGGGGATAGACCCAGCGGGATCGAGCTCGGCGGGGATCCGGGGTTCGTGTCCGTGTACCTCGTCGGCCACCAGGCGGGCCGAGGCCGGGCCGATCGAGATGACGCCCGAAATCGGGTATCAGGACGACTCGGGCATACCATGGAGTCCCAGGGCAGCGCGGGCCTGAGACCGACGTCATCACGCGTGTGGTAGGTCCGCCGGAGCATCGCGGGCAGAGGAGAGAATGCAATGCAGGTCGGGATCGTGGGGCTGGGCCGGATGGGCGCAAACATGTCCCGCCGCTGGATCGGCAACGGACACCAGGTGGTCGGCTATGCACGGACCCGGAGCACGGTCGAGGGGCTGGTTGCCGACGCGGCGATCTCCATCGGCGCAACCTCGATCGAGGAGCTGGCCGGCCACCTCCAGGCGCCACGCGTCGTATGGCTGATGGTCCCGGCCGCCTCGGTGGACGAGACGCTCGAGCAGCTGCGACCGCACCTGGCCTCGGGCGACATCGTGATCGACGGCGGCAACTCCTACTACGTCGACGATATCCGCCGGTCGAAGGCCCTGGCGGAGGACGGCATCGAGTACGTCGACTGCGGCACCAGTGGCGGCGTGTGGGGCCTCGATCGCGGCTACTGCCTCATGATCGGCGGTTCCGACGATGCGGTCGCCACGCTCGACCCGCTGTTCCGGGCGCTCGCCCCGGGTGTCGAGGCGGCTCCGAGGACGCCCGGCCGCGACGGGGAGCCGGGAAAGGATGAGGAGGGCTATCTCCATTGCGGTCCGGCTGGCGCCGGCCACTTCGTCAAGATGGTCCACAACGGGATCGAGTACGGCGTGATGGCCGCCTACGCCGAGGGGCTCAACATCCTCCGCCACGCCAATGTCGGCCTGCACCAGCGCGAGATCGACGCCGAAACCACGCCGCTGCGCGATCCCGAGCTCTACCAGTACGACCTCGATCTGCCGGCGGTGAGCGAGGTCTGGCGTCGCGGCAGCGTCATCGCCAGCTGGCTGCTCGACCTGACCGCGCAGGCGTTCCACCAGTCTCCGCAGCTCGAGGACTTCAGCGGCCGGGTGAGCGACTCGGGCGAAGGACGCTGGACCAGCATCGCCGCGATCGACGTGGCGGCGCCCTCGCCGGTCCTGACGGCCGCGCTGTACGAGCGGTTCAGCTCCCGCGGCGAAGCCGACTTCGGCGACAAGGTGCTGTCGGCGATGCGGTTCGGGTTCGGCGGCCACCTCGAGAAGCCGAAGAGTTGACCGCCCGGATCGTGACAGCCCAACCTCCGGACCTTCGCGGGGCGCCGCAGGCGCGCTCGGACGCCTTCGTGTTCTTCGGGGCCACCGGCGACCTTGCCTTCAAGCAGATCTTCCCGGCACTCGCCGGCCTGGTCCGCGACGATGGCTGGACGATGCCCATCATCGGCATCGCCCGCCACGGCGACCTGGCATCGCTGCGGGACCGCGCCCGCGAGAGCCTCGCGGCCCACGGCATCGACGACCCGGAGCTCGTCGCGAAGCTGCAGGCGCAGCTCCGGTTCCTCAACGGCTCGGACGACGATCCGGAGACATTCCGGCGGCTGCGTGACGAGCTCGGCTCCGCGCAGCACCCGCTCCATTACCTGGCGATCCCGCCGGCACTGTTCGGCCAGGTGGTCAGGCTGCTCGGCACCTCGCATTGCGCGGACGGTGCCCGTGTCATCGTCGAGAAGCCATTTGGCAGTGACCTCGCCGGCGCGCGGAGGCTGAACTCGACGCTCCACGAGGTGTTCGCCGAGGAGCAGATCTTCCGGATCGACCACTACCTGGGCAAGGAGCCCGTCCAGAACCTGATCTACTTCCGGTTCGCGAACCGCTTCCTCGAGCCGATCTGGAACGCGAATCACGTTGCCTCCGTGCAGATCAACATGGCCGAGGCGTTCGACGTGTCCGACCGCGGCGCCTTCTACGACAGCGCTGGCGCCATCCGCGACGTGGTCCAGAACCACATCCTCCAGACGGTCGCCGTGCTGGCCATGGAGCCGCCGTCGGGGCATACAACCGAAGCGCTCCGGAACGAGAAGTTCAAGGTGCTCGATGCGATCCGCCCGCTCGCGCCCGAGGACGTCGTCCGCGGCCAGTACGAGGGCTACCTGGACGTTCCGGGCGTCGCCACCGGCTCCACGGTCGAGACGTACGCTGCCATTCGACTCCACGTCGACACGTGGCGCTGGGGCGGCGTTCCGTTCCATATCCGGACCGGGAAATGCCTGCCGGTGACAGCGACCGAGGTGCTCATCGAGCTGCGCCGGCCCCCGATCGACGTGTTCGCGGAGCATGAGAACGCGGACGCCAACTACCTTCGCTTCCGGTTGACGCCGGACATGTCGATCTCGCTCGGCGCGTCGGCCAAGGTGCCCGGCGAGCAGATGGTCGGCGAGCCTGTCGAGCTGTTCGCGAGCCACCAGAGCGGGTCGGAGCGGCCGCCGTACCAGCGGCTCATCGGCGATGCCGCCCTGGGCGACCAGATGCTGTTCGCCCGCGAGGACACCGTCGAGGCGGCGTGGCGAATCGTGGGACCCGTGCTGGATCTCGCTGATCCGCCGACGTCCTACCAGCGGGGGACATGGGGGCCGGAGGCGGCTGATGCACTCATCGCTCCCGGTGTGTGGCACGCACCCGCGCAGGCGCGGAAGGGCACGTAGCGTCCGGCCTCCGCCACATGCGCGGTCCGGCCGCCGAGGTCAGCCGAGGGCTGCGTTCGCGACGTTGAGGATCTCCCGCCGCGCGTCGCCGGCTGCGCCGAGCCGGACGCCGATCCCCATGGATTCGAGCATGTGGGCCATCGGCGGGCCCATGTGGCCGGCGACCACCATCTCGACCGCGTGCTCCTGGAGGAACCGCGCGATGCGCGCGTGATGACCGCCCTCGGTGCCGGTGTCGTGGAGCCCATCCCAGCCGACGTCGAAGGTCTCCCACCCGGCGATCGCGCCATCGCGAGTGTCCGCGACGGCGACGCGGGCGGCGCGACCCCAGCCGGAGCCGACCTCGCCGGTGGCGGTGACGGGGATGCACACGATCATGAGTGTCTCGCTCCTTTGCCTGCTCGCAGTGAACCCGGGGCGCCGGGGACGCCTCTGATCGTCGCACGCATCGTCCCTCAGCCGCCGCCAGCCCCACAGACAACGGTGCCTTCGATGCGGATCGAGGCCGTGGCACCCGTCATCCGGACATCGAAGGTGTAGCCGGTGGCGGACGGCGACACGTAGCCGGTGTCGACACCCGCAAGCCAGTACAGGTCGCGCGCCGGGTCATCGAAGCTCATCCCCATCGTCCACGATCCGGTTGTGTCATCGAGCTCCAGCGACCAGGCGGCCGGCGACCCCGAGCCGGACGTGAGGTGGAAGCCGTGCGGCGTCGCCGGTGCCTCTCCCGGCTGGCCCACCACCGTGCACGAGCTCGCCGGACCGAGGGCGGCCACGTAGTGCTCGACGTAGTCCCCGCTGAACCGCAGGTCCGCGCTGCCGGTCGAGCCGGCGGGCGACAGGGCTGCGGTCGCAGTCGGCGTCGGGACTGCCGTGGGGCGTGGCGTCGGCACCGCCGTCGGGACTGGTGTGGGGGTCGCCCGAGGGGCCGGCTCGCCCGGCGGGCTCAGGGTCGGGATGGGCGTGGGTGACGCCGTTGCCGGTGCCGTGGTTCGCCGCGCGTCCTCGAGGCCGACGATGATGCCCGCGAGGACCAGCGCGCCGATCACCGCGATGACCGCCATCGCCTGGGCGATCGCCATGGATGGGCGCCGCCGGCGTCGCGATCGAGCCGCCGGTTGCCGCGGCCGCCGCACGACCGACGGCGCCGGCGTGGTGCGCGGCGAACCGGTCGCCGGTCGGTTGGGCGATCCGTTCTCTCGGGTCGCGGTCCGGGCGCGCCGCGACGCGTCGTATCTTGCCCTGCGTCCGGGATCGGTCAGCCAGCCGCGGGCGAGGTTGAGCCGCTTCGACCGCTCGAGGCCGGCCGGACCGGCGAGGTCCGGGTGGCTGCGCTTCATGCGCGCCCGATACGCGGCCTCGATCGACTCGAGGGACGCGTCGGGGTCGACCTCGAGCTCGGCGTACAGGTCCAGGTGCGGGATCGGATCCCTGTCGCCCAAGCCGCTGGCCCCCTGGGTGGCTACACATCAGGCCGGATCGGCATCCGGCCGGGCGATGCTACCCGCGACGAGGGAGGTGCGCGGATCCCGCGGTCTTCGGGCCGACCCCGGGTTGTCAGGCCTCCTTGGTGGTCCAGGCCCCCACCGCCATGAGCGCCGCACCCGCGTAGTAGCCCAGGCCGCCGAGGTCGTCCGCGATGTTGTCGAAGATGCCGTTCCTGAGCTCATACGGCAGGTCCACGATCGCGAGGGCCGCGACACCGACGCCGGCCGCCCGAATGACCGTGCTCTCGCTGACCGGGAGCTTGCCGTTGCGGACGTGGATGATGAACGCCGCCGCCAGCACGGCGAGGGCGAGGATGAACGCGACGTCCCCGACCCAGTACTCCTCGAGCACGAGACCGAACACCAGCTCGACGAGGATCAGCAGCGCCGCGCCCGCGACGGCCATCTGCTGCGCGCGCCCGAGGCGGCCGAAAGCGGCTGTTGCCGCCGATGCGGCATCCGCCGCCGCGCTGGCGGGTACGCCGGCTCCCCCAGCCGGGGCACCCGCGGCGCCCCAGCCATCCGATGGCGGTGGGCCCGAGGGCGGAGTGGATGGTGCCGGGGAGACGCCGGGGTCCTGATTCTGGTCGCTCATGAGGACCTCCCTTCCGAAGCAAAGGCTAACCGGGCGAGCAACCCCGCGCACACGGGCGAGGGCGCATGGCGTGTTACCCGCGCGCCTCGAACGATCCGGAGATCCGGGCCCCGGGCAAGGTCTGCCCGTCCTTGTTCATCGCCGTCGATGCCGTGCAGTCGAACGTCCCCGATGACATCGCGGCGTCGAGCCTCAGGTCCGGCACCTGGCACTCGGCGGACGGGATGGTGATCGTCGCGCCGGCATATTCGATGGCCACGGCGCCGTCGGTGACCTGGACGATCAGCGTGTCGTCGGAGCCGTCGTTGGTGAACGAGAGGAAGGTCTGGGCGTCGCCGCCGACGTAGCTCCGCAAGGGGGAGTAGCCGAGCGCATCGCCGAAGGGGTTCGGGATGCCGGTGACCTGGAAGGTGACCTTCCCAGCCGCGTCCCAACCACCGGGCTTCCCCGACTCGCTGACCTGTGGCGGAGCCGACGTTGGCGCCTCGGTCGGCTGTGCGGTCGCATCCGGAGTTGGCTTGGAGCTGGGCCCGGATCCGCCGCAGGCGGCGAGCAGGACAATGGCAGCCAGGCCGAGGGCGAGCGCTCGACCGAACATCGGGATCTCCTCGTCGTCAAGGGACGTGCGCGTGGAAGGGTCGGGCGCACGACGTTCAGCATCGGGAGGGGGACGCTTGTCGGGCGCCACGCGCGGCCATGCTACCAAGTTGCGGTCGCCCGGCTCCCTCTCCCGCGAGCGTCCCGGGCCGGCCGGGCCGGCGCAAGCCGGCCGGGGAGCGTCTCCCTACCCGGCTCCGACGGGTGTGTCAGCGTCGCGAACGACGACCACGTCCAGCCCCGCGGTTCGACCCGCGATCGGGATCGACCGTTGCTCAACGCCCTCGACGGACAGCGCGGCACGATCCCAGGCGGCGCGGCCCACGACCAGCTCGCCCGGGCCGGCTACCGACCCGAGCCGGGCGGCAACATTGACCGTGTCGCCGAGCGCGGAGAAGTCCAGCCGGTCGCCGGATCCGAGGGCGCCCACGAACGCCGGGCCGGTGTTCACCCCGACGCCGACGCGCACTCCGCCTTCGATCAGCCGCGGGCGTCGCGCGGCGGCCAGCAGATCGCGCCCGGCCTGGATGGCGCGCCCGGCGTGGTCCTCGCCCGAGAAGACCGGCACGAACAGGGCCATGACTCCGTCGCCCATGAACTTGTCGATCAGGCCGCCGTTGTGCGTGATGGCCTCGCTCGTCACCTGGTAGAACTGCTGGATGAGGCGACGGAACCCGGCGGCCGTCACCTGCTCGGCCAGGCCGGTCGACCCTCGGACGTCGGCGAACAGGACGGAGGTCTCCACCTCGGCGCCACCCGGGTGCTTGCCCAGCTGGCTGAAGCACGCATTGCACAGGAGCGGGTTCGTGTTGCTCTGGCCGTGCATGATCAGCGAGGTGAGGATCCGGCCAGGCCCGCGGAACGGCGAGCTGCAGAACTTGCATCGCGGGTCCGACGGCACGAGCCCCCACAGCTTTCGCACCCGCAGCATCGACTTGTCGGTGCCGGTGAGGATGGCCCGCCACTCCTCGGTCCTGACCGCATCGTCCGCCGGTTCATCGACGGGCGCGGCACCATCGACGGGCGCGGTCTCGGGCGGTGGCTGGAGGTCGGGACGCTCGCTCACCGGGTCAGCCTAGGACGAGGTAACGCAATGGGCAAGGTCTGTGGGGGGTCACGAACGCCTGCGGGCGGCCCCCGAAACGCGCCCTTCGTCGACCGGTCGATGGCACCGCTGATCGGCGCGCCGGAGCGCTCGCGATGAGCGAGCCGCCGAAGGTCCGCCGCGCTATCGAGCACGACGTGGACGCGATCGTCGGCCTTCACGCTCGCTCGTGGCAGGTCGCCTACCGCGGGCTCGTTCCCGACGAGATGATCGATCGGGTCGTCTCAGAGCGAGCAGTTCGTGCCGAGCGTATCCGCGCTGTCGTGACCGACGCCGATGGACCGAGGCGAGCCTGGGTGATCGTCGATCGGGGCGTCGTGGTCGGGTTCTCGATCGTGGGTCCCAGTCGCGATCCGGACGCGGCGGACGACACCGGTGAGGTGCACACCATCTACCTCCATCCCGACGCGTTAGGAAAGGGCATCGGGCGCGCCCTGTTCGAGCGGGTGACCCGGGACCTCCGTGACCAGGGGTTCGCGCGGGCGATGCTGTGGGTGCTCGAGGCGAACGCGCGCGCCCGACGGTTCTACGAGGCCGCGGGCTGGGCGTTCGATGGCACCATCCGGGACGACGTGCGTCCTGCCGGGATCGTGCGCAACGCTCGGTACCGGCGCGATCTCCGCGCCGGGTGACGCTGGCTCAGGTCGACTCGTGTGCCGGACGATCGAGGTGGAACACCAGCTCCTCGCCGTCGAACTCGTCCATCTGCACGCCCACCTGGTGGAAGCCGAATGCGCGGATGATCGCCAGGGAGGCGTCATTGCCGGGCGAGACCGAGGCGCGGAACCGGTGGCAGCCCTGCGACTCCGCCCACTCGAGCAACGCCGCAACGCACTCGGTCGCGATCCCGCGCCGGCGATAGGCCGCCTCGACCCGATAGCCGATCTCTGCCCGACCGTCATCATCGGGCGGCGCATGGAACCCGATCGTCCCGATCAGCTCACGCCGCCCATCGGGGTGTGTCCAGATGATCCCGCGTCCCAGCCAGGGCTGGCTGGCGGGGTCGGCCGCGAGCGTCGGGATCCGGTAGTCGAGGAAGTGGCCCAGCTGCTCGCGAAGGTCGGACGGCAGCGTTGCGCCCATCTCACGTGCTGCTCCGTCGCGGTCGCCCCCGACGAGCGCCTGCATGAACGCGAGCGACATCGAGGCGAGCTCGACCCGTGGTGTGCGGATGACCAGGGTCGCCGGGGGAAAGGGATGCATCGGGGCGAGGATACCCGGGGGCGTGCCCGCGGTCAGTCCTCGCGGGCGACCATCGGTGGGTCAGGAGAGGCGCATCCACCGGCCCAGCCACAGCTCGGCCTCTCCCGAGCGGCGGTCGGCGTCGAACTGGTCGAGGCCCTCGCGTTCGGCGGCCGTCGGGGCATCGAGCGCATCCGTGTGGGCGCTCGCGAACCTCGACCGGAAGCGGCCGGAGAGGCGCTCGAGGAGGCCGAGGCCGCGTTGTGTCGCCGCCGGTGTCCCCGTTGTCATGTTCAGTCCGGCTTCGCGGACCCGGTAATCCTTCGTGGCGACCATCGCATTGCCCTCTGCGACTCCGGGACCAGATCTCGATGTCAAGACTCTCGATCTCGAAGTATATTCGGACTCTACGACCTAAAGACTCTCGATGTCAAGAGGTATGACCAAGAGAATCTTGACACCATGCCTGGATTGTTGATACTCGAGACATGGACGACGACGACGAACAGCTCGACAAGGTCGATCAGTGGCTCAGGGTGTGGGAGCGTGAGATCCCGGATCTCGACTCGCTGACGGAGGGGATCGTCGAGCGGATCAACATCCTGGACAAGGCGTTCGACCGGTCGATGCAGGAGACGATGGCCGCGTACGGCCTCGACCGGCGTTCGTACGGCCTGCTCGGCCGGCTGCGCAGCTACGGACCGCCGTACCAGCGCTCGCCCGGCCAGCTGGCATCGGACATGCACCTGTCCAGTGGCGCGATGACCAATCGCCTCGACCGCATGGAAGCCGCGGGCCTGATCCGTCGTCTTCCGGATCCCGACGATCGACGGGGCACCATCATCGAGCCGACCGAGGAGGGTCACGCGACGTGGGATCGGACCGTCGGTACGCAGGCGCGCCGCGAGGCGATGATCGCGTCGGTCCTCGATCCCGCCGAGCGCGCGGAGCTGTTCCGCCTGCTACGGCACCTCATGCGGGCGTTCCCCGATGAAGGGCACACGCTCCCCGCGGAGCATGCGGCCAAGGCGGAAGCCCATGCGGAGAGCGGCCGGACCGCCTGACCCGACGATCGGCGGCGAGGCTCAGGCGCCGGAGCCGGCGGCCTGCCGTTCGGCGTCGCGAAGATAGGCCAGGACCCGCGGGTCGATCCAGCCGGACGCTGCCGTTCGCTCCTCGAGGTTCTCGACGGCCATCCAGGCGAGGAAGCGCTCCTGCCAGCCGGCGTCCCAGCCCTCGGGAAGTGGCCGGGGTTCACCCACGAACGGACGGTCCTGCTCGGGCTGGCTTTCATCAGGCCACATCGGTGCGTAAACCGGCTCGCCGGTGGTGTCGGGTCCCCACCCGAGCCGTCCGAGGGCGGCCCGGAGCTCACCGGCCAGCGCCGCGTCCACGGCGATCAGCTCGGACACTGCTGGGCGCTCCAGGTACAGGTGCGTCAGGTCGAGCAGCCGGCCGAGCTCGGCGATCGGGTCCGGGTGGTCGTCCACGCGAAGGTCGATCCAGCGGTCGTTGCCCCCGCCGTAGCCCCCGCCCTCACGAACGATCAGAAGCGCGGCCGACTGGCGCCCGCGTCGGTCGCCGCCGGCGGCGTCGGCGGCCGCGAGGCACGCGACGAGGAGCTCCGGGAACGGCTTGGCGCCGGCCTCGAACGTATCCGCCATCCCGTCCACGACCGCCGAACCAGCCAGGATGTTGCCCTGCGCCGCGTAGTCGGCACCCGTGCGTCCGCCGGCCCACGCGAAGCACGAGCGACCGGTGAAGGTCGCCGCCCCGCCGCGCGCGTCGACGATGCCAGCCTGGCGCTCCTCGCGCATGCCATCGGCCTCCACGAGCGCGGCCAGCGCCCGCGTGGCGGTATCGCCACCTTCGAGAAGTGCCAGCCCGTCAGGCCCGAAGCGGACGTTCGCGTACGACTGGGTGGCGATCGCACCAACCCCCGCGCGCGCCCATGGAACGACCGACCCGACGGCCAGGAAGCGTGACTGGACCGCAACGCCAAGGTCACCGGTCGCGCGATCTCGCGCGACGATCGAGAACGTCACGGCCATGCCTCCTGTCGCTCGTGCCGGCGGTCCGGCGGCTGTCCGCCGCGGCGACGGTCGCGCGCCGCGCTGGCCGACCCATCATCCGCCCGTCAGCGCAGGCGCGCACGCGAGCCATGTGCGCGTTCGGCGAGGCGACGCCGGTGGTCCTCAACCCGGACCGTTCGGGGTTCGTGGAACCGTCAGACGAACAGCTCGATGCGATCGTCGCGCGTCCACGGCTCGACGGCTGACTGGAAGCGGACGGTCTCGCTCACGCGCCGTCGGCCGCGCCGGGTCCTGCCGCGGCCGCCAGGGCGTCGGCGTACTTTTCGAGGGCGGTGGCCGCCTTCGAGAGCGGCCCCATCACGATCGGGGTGCAGGCGGCCGTGCACCGGCGGGCGAACGCCGCCGCCTCGCGCAGCCGCTCCTCCATGACCACCCACGCCGCGTCCCGGTGGGGAAGCAGGTAGTCGACCTCGTAGAACAGCTCGAACGTCGGTCCCGCGGTGGCACCCGGATGGTCGAGCCCGATCGGCAGCCTGGTGAGCACGGTCCCGAGCGGCTTGACGGCGGTGTACATGAGACCCACCGCGACATCGGCCAGGACGCCCAGCTGTTCGTCGGTCTCGTCGGTGTGCGCGAAGTAGCGCGACAGGACCTGGAGCAGGACCTCGTTGACGACGTTGAGCAGGTCCATCGCCCGCGCCGTCCCCGGGTCCGTGATCGTGGGCATCGCCGGGCCGACCGCCGTCGGACGGACGCGAGCGGCGACGACGGGCCGGGCGGGCTCGAAGTCGGGATCCTCTGCCTGCATCTTCGACAGCTCCTCGAGGATCCCGCAGCAGGCGCCCGAAGTGTGCATCGCGCCATTCGCCGCGTGCCCCCTCGCCCTGCTCGACGATCGTGTCGATCGCCCGGCGCGCGGACTCGAGGTCCACGACCGCGACCAGCTCCGGCCACCGGAAGTGCTCCTCGGTGGCCTGCGCGTTCGGCTGGCCGACGAACAGACGCTCCGGCCCGAGCCGCTCGGCGAGATGCTCGAGCCCGACCTCGACCGACCGGTACAGCTGCCCGATCGTCTCGAAGTCCTGGAGCTGCGGCGCGATCTCGTCTTCCTCGTCGCGCGGCAGCGGCGTCGCCTGCCCGAGCGCGGCGAAGCCCTCCGCATCGTCGAACGCCATGCCCATCGGCCGCTCGAGATAGGCGAAGTGGCGGAGCGCCGCCTCACCGAACGGGAAGAGGCCGACCTGGACGCCGGCCGGATAGAGATGCGGGGGAACCGGGAAGTTGGGCCTGGCCAGCCGGGGCGCGCCGCCAACCGCGGTCAGCAGGTTCTGGACCAGGGCGAGGTGGAGCATCTCCTGCTCGGCAATCCCGCTCAGGGTCCTGCGCCAGCGCTGGGTCGCGGCCGTCTGGGTCGTCGTCAGGCCGTCGGCCTCGCCCTGCTTGAGCGAGAAGGCGGCGTACAGGTATTGGAGCATGATGAGGTGCTCCAGCTCGGCTGCCTTGCCCAGCGTGTAGATGAGCGCCTCGCGGTGCTCGAGGCGGACCTGGCCGCCGGCCGGCGTGCCGCCGCGGACCTCGATGACGTGCGCGAGCGGGCCGCGCTGGACCTCCGGCCCTCAGACACCGGCGTGGCGAAGCGCCGCGATCAGGCGTTGCGCCTGTTCCCGATCCTTGGCGTTCGGATGCTCGTGGTCGGCCATGATCCCGCAGTACACGTCGTGGATCGCCTGGGTCATGGTGTCCTCGTCGGCGAGCGCGACGCCCCGCTGCTCGAGCTCGCTCATCGCGGCGTCGGGACCGTCACGGTGCATCGCTTGGTCGAGGGCTTCGCGCATCGTCATCATCTGGGACACCTCCTGCGCCGAATCTAGCCGTCGGGCGCGTCTTCGTCATCCCGGTGGTGCCGAAAGCTCTCACCTACCCGGCGCTGGCGGCGAGGTCGTCGAAGATCATCCCGATCGATTCCGCCTGCAGCGACAGATGGCCGTGATCGGCGAGGAGACGGGCGTGGACGCCGGGGATCCGCCCGGCGAGCCAGCGGCCATGGGCGAACGGCACCATCCGATCCTGTTCGCCCTGCCATACCGTGACCGGGATCCTGATCGATTCGAGGCCGAAGCCCCACGGCTTCGTGAACGCCAGGTCGTCGTCATGCCAGCCCCAGGTCCCGCTGCGCAGGCTGGCGCGGATGTCGGCCGCGAGCGAGTCGGCCATCTCGCCCGTGAGGGCCGCGCGGTCCACCTCGGGAACGAGATCGCCAAAGGCTGCGGCGATCTGTGCCCCGGTTGCCGTATCGAACGCGGGGGCGGCGGCATCGAGGAACGTGGCGAGGTCCGCTGAGCCGGCGACGGCCGCGCCGAACTCCTCGATGTTCTCTGCGCCCATTCCGGCCAGGAAGTCGAGGCCGTCCGCTTCGTATGGGGCGACGCTCCCGATCGTCGCCGCGGCGGCCACCCGGTCCGGCAGCAGCGCCGCAGTGGCCAGCGCGTGCGGGCCTCCGCCGGAGATGCCCAGCGTCAGCACGCGCCCCGCACCCAGCGCGTCGAGGACTGCAACCACGTCTGGCGCAACGTCGGCGACGGCCCGCCCGGCGCGCCGCGTCGAATCGCCGTAGCCAGGGCGAACGATGCAGACGTAGCGGAGGTCGCGCTCGGCGGCCGCCGCGATCCAAGTGGGTGAGGGGAGCCCGGCACCAGGCGACCCATGGTGGAACAGGAGGATCCGGCCGCGCTCGGGTCCGACGATCCGAACCTCGAGCTGCCGGCCATCCGGCATCGGGATCAGGCGCTGTTCGGTCATGTCGGCAGCATGCGCCTTCCCCGATTTCCGCGCGCCGCAGACGGCGGGTGGCTAGCTCAGGCGGTACTGGTCCACGTCGGTGACCGGCTCGTAGCCGATCGCCTGGTAGACGTGGTTCGACGTCGGGTTGGCGAGGTCGGTGAACAGGAAGCAGAAGCGTCCGGCCCTGGTCCAGGAGCGCCTGGCTTGCCGCCGCGACCAGCGCGCTCGCGTATCCGCGCCTGCGATCCTCGGGCGGCGTATAAACGGGCCCGATCCGGATCCCGTTCGGCGTCGGCGACCCGGAGCCGGCGAACGAGACGACGCGGCCGTCCACCTCCCACAGCCACGCGGTCCGATCACGCTCGTGCAGCCAGCGGTCCACCTTGCGGTCGACGTCAGCACGCGACTCGTCGTCGGGGAGGGCCTCCCGGCGGAACGCCTCGATCCACGCAGCGAGAAGGGCGCGATCCTGCTCTGCTGCGCGCCGCATGACACCCGGCGTTGGCCGCGGTGAGATCACCTTCGACAATCGGTAGATCCGCTCCTCGACGACGAGCGCCGCCGGCTGACCGGTCACCTCGGACCACTTGTCGACGAACGGCCCGACCGTCGCCTTCGGTCCGAGCACGCCCGGCAGGTCGGGAGTCATGCCGCGCACGTCGTCGATCAGCAACCCGACCGCGTCGGCGATCGAGCCCGCGGCGACGCCGGGCTCAGACAGGATGAGGTGGTGCGGCGGGGTGCGGACGGCGAGCAGCGCGACTGCCTCCTGGTCGATGACCGCGGCGAGGTAGGGCGGATCAGGGTAGACCTCGGGATGGTCGCGAAGCGTGCCCAGGATGCCGAGCGGCAGGTTGTGCTCGGCCTCCCGGGCCGCGAGATAGTCGCCGGCCTCCGCGAGCATCGCCTCGGCCGAGGGAAAGTGCGTGAGCTCCACCGCCCGACCTTACGTCAACGACGCGGCGAGTCAACCCGGGATCCACGACGACGGCGGGGCGGCCGGGCCACCGGCTCGAGGACGGCACGACCAGCGAGGTCGGCGATCGACCCGGCCGTGCCGGTGGGAACGGGCGACGGGCGTCAGCCGAGATGTGGAACGTGGTCCGGGTAGTGGGCGGTCGAGTCCGAGATGACCGTCTCCGCGAGGCTGCCGTCGAGCCAGGGGTGCGGGTTCTCGGCGAACAGCTCCTCCTCGGACGAGCCCTCGACGGCGGCCACGAGGCGGGCGAACGAGGCGGCCTCTCCCCTGCGGACATCGGCGGGTGAGCGGCCCCGGTTCTCGGCCAGGATCCGCTCGTTCCAGGCATCCGCGTCCCACTCCGAATCGTCGCCCGGGTAGGGATCAACGCCGGTGCGGGAGCCCTCGATGACGTTCGTCGAATGGTCGTTCCACCATTCCACGTGCGCCAGGACGTCCTTGCGCGTCCAGCCCGCCATGTCCAGTGCCGGCCCGGCCAGCGCCTCGTCGTCCACCGCACCGGCCGCGGCCTCGATAGGCGCGTGGGCATCGTGCATGGCAGCGAGCAGCTCGATCTTGTCCATGGCGCGCAGCATACTGGGGGCCGGCGACTCCGCCCGCCCCAGGTCGCGAAACTCGGGCGCCAGGATTGCTGGAGCGACCTACCAGGATCCCGAGGTCCTATGAGCTCAGCGCCCCAACCCGCCTGCTTCCTGATCGCCGACATCTCCGGGTACACCGGCTACCTCGCCGATGTCGAGCTCGACCATGCGCAGGACATCCTTGCGGACCTGATCGGGGCCGTGGTCAGCGCGCTCCGGCCGAACTTCCGGCTGGCGAAGCTCGAGGGCGATGCCGCGTTCACCCACGCCGCGGTGGAGCGGATCGACGGGTCGATGCTGCTGGACACGATCGAGCGCTGCTACTTCGGGTTCCGCCGGCGCCGCCGCGACGTCCGCCAGGCGACCTCGTGCGAGTGCAACGCGTGCAGCCGGATCCCGGACCTTGACCTCAAGTTCGTGGTCCACCATGGCGAGGCGATCGTCCAGAAGGTCGCGGGCCGCCAGGAGCTGCTCGGATCGGACGTGATCGTCGTCCACCGGCTGCTCAAGAACGACATCGTCGAGAAGCTCGGGATGAGCGCCTACGCGCTGCTCACGCAGGTGTGCGTCGATGCGGCCGATATCGAGCCGGCGGCTCTGGGCATGCGTGCGCACACCGAGACGTACGACCGGATCGGGGACGTTCCCGCGTGGGCCCACGACCTGGAGCGCCGCTGGCAGCAGGAAGAAGAGCGCGCGCGGGTGTTCGTGAGCCCCGATGAGTCGATCCTCACGGTCTCGGTGCCGACCAAGGCTCCGCCGCAGGTCGCCTGGGAGTTCCTGACCAAGCCCGGGCAGCGGATGCTGTGGCAGCCGTGGGTGACCGAGGTCACGATCAAGGGCGCGACGGGCGGGCGGCGCGGGCTCGGCTCGGCCAACCACTGCCGGCACGGCAAGGACGCGGTGATCGAGGAGATCCTCGACTGGCGCCCCTACGACTACGTCACCGACCGGACGATCCTCGACACGCCCGCAGGGCCGCTGAAGCTGCCGCACACGATCGAATTCGAGCCGGTCCCCGACGGGACGGTGATCCACATGCGGTTCGGACCGCCGAAGGCGAAGAAGGACCTCGCGCTCGCCGCGGAGGTCGGCTCCCACTACGGCGACGCGCTCCGGTCGCGGCTCCCGACGCTGGTGGAGCTGCTCGACGCCGAGCTCGCGGCCCGGGAGACCGACCGCGGCCCCGAACCGGAGCTCGCGGCGCCGAGACCGGACGGACCGCTCGCGGGGCTCCAGTCGCTGGTCATCATCGACTGACGACAGGCCGGCCGGGTCGTCAACCCGCCTCGCGCTCGGGTTCCCGGCCGCGGATCGGCATGCCGAGGACCGAGGAAAGCTCGCGCCTGCCCGCGACGCCGAGCTTCCCGTAGACGGCGCCAAGATGGTTGTCGACCGTGCGAACGGAGATCCGCAGCCGGTGTCCGATCTCGCTCGACGATCTCCCCTCGGCCGCGAGCAACGCGATCTGGAGCTCGCGCGCCGTGAGCGGCACGGCAGTCGTCGTCGCGAGTGGGGGCGTCACCACACCGGGCAGATTCGAAGAGATCAGGCTCGCTCGCGCGGCGGCCATCCGCGCAGGGACCGGCGCCCCGGCTCGCAGGTGGGCGTCATGCGCATGGGCAGCCGATTCCGCCGCGCACAGCATGTTCCCCATTCGCTCGAACGCCACCGACACGCGGTCCAGCGCCTTGCCGTCTCCCTCGGCAAGTGCCTCGGCATGCTGGGCCATCGTCGCCACGAGCTCGCCCTCGACAGATCGGGCAAGCCCGGCCAGCCGGTCTCGAACCAGCTCCGGGTACCCGAGACGGACGGCATCGTGGTACGACCAGGCCGCCCAGACCAGGTGCGTATCGCTCGCGGCGCGATCGCCGGCAGCCTGGGCCAGGAGGGCGGCTGCGGCCGGTCCCTCCCGGCCCCAGGTGGTCCAGGTGGTGGCGCGGTCGAACTGGATCCTCGACCGCGCGTCGCGAACCAGGTGCTCGTCGACGATCTCCTGGTGGAACGCACGCGCGTCCTCGTGACGCCCCAGCCACGAGGCCACGACGGCCGCGACCCCGGCCTGGATGCCGCGAATCGAGAAGGTATCGCGCTCCCGCGACACCGCCAGCGCCTCGAGGAGGGTCTGCAGGCTCCCGTCGATGTCACCGGCGAGCATCTGGCCCTCCGCGAGGATCATCGCCCACATCCCCGCCACCTCGGCGGCCCCGGATTCGATGGCTGCCCGCCGACCTGCCTCGCACAGCGCAATCGAATCGGACAGCTGCCCCACGTAGGCATGCGCCATTGCGCGGTTGATCAGGAGAATGTCCTGCGCGAGCGGCACCTCCTCGCGCACCTGCGGGGCATGCTCCAGGGCGCGGGTCACCTGGGTCTCCGCGTCCTCGAACCTGCCGAGCATGACGTTGGCAATGCTCGAGTACATCAGGGTATGGACCACCGTCCGGGGCCCGGCCGTCGGCCGGAGCGCCAGTCGCTCCCCGATTGCCGCGACGCCGGGGAGGTCACCCGCGCCAGTCCGGAACAGCACGAGCAGCGAGTCGATCTCGTCGCGCCAGTCCTCGTCGTCGACCCGGGCGGCCGCCGCTTCGAGGATCGTCGACGCTTCGGCCGGGCGGCCGGCCCGGAAGCCGATCAGGTTTGCCCGCGCGAGCGCGACCGCCGAGATATCCGCGTCGGTGCTCGCAACCGACGCGGCCCGGGCGAGTGCGCGCTCGGCATCCTCGATACGCTGCTGCGCGGCCATCGCCCGACCCAGCGCGAGCTGCGCGGCGATGTTGTCCGGTTCCTCGCCCAGCACCGCGCGGGCGAGCCGTTCCGCGAGCGGTGCGTCGAACGCGGCCAGGGCATGCCCGGCCGCCCCGAGGGCCCGTGCCGCGGGCATGTGTCCGCCCCCGTCCAGCCGCCACAGCGCGAGCCGCAGGAGATCATCGCGCCGCCGCGCGCCCGTCGCCTCGAGCATGTCGGCCAGCCAACGCCTGATGCGACGTGCGCGGGTCGGTGGCAATGCCGCGGCAACGACGTCGGCGTAGATCGGGTGGGCGAGGCGAACGCGCTGGCGGTTCCCGCTGCGATCGATCTCCACCAGGCGCCGATCGTCGAGCCGCTCCAGGGCGTCTGGATCGTCGAGCTTCTCGAGCATCCGAAGGTCGACCCACCCACCGACGGCGATGGCCTCGACGACGCGTCGTTCGGCTGCATCGAGGCGACCCAGCCGCCCCTCGACGAGCTGGCTCAGTCGCTCCGAGGGCACGAGCCCATCGAGCGCCCGCCAGCCGCTCCCGGCCCGGACGAGCATCCGGCTCTCCAGTCCGCCGAGCACGAGCTCGCGAAGGAACATCGGATTGCCACCGGAGCGATGCCACAGCGTGGATCTCGTCAACGGCTCGACCGGCCCGCCGAGGGCGATCTCGAGCAGCTGGCCGGTCTCCTCCTCGGACAGCGGCTCCACCCGCACCCGCTCCAGCAGCCCGTCCTTCCAGAGCTCCGTCAGGTCCGCTGCTGCCTGGTTGCCCGGACGCCGCGTGATGATCACGAACGCGTCCGACCTCGCGACCAGGCCGCGCACCAGCGCGGCGGAGTGACTGTCGAGCAGGTGCGCGTCGTCGATGGCGAGGACAATTCGACCGGCGTGGCCGGACTGTCGCGTGAGCTCCGCAAGCAGCCCGGCGAGCAGCTGACGCTCGTCGGTCGCGCCGGTCGGGAGCGAAATGAGGTGCACGAACGCACCAAACGGAATGTCCGATGTGGCGCGCGAGGCGACGATCCACGTCGTTGCCATGCCCGCGCGCAGCGGCTCTCGCCGACCAGCTCGACGGGCGAGCCGGCTCTTGCCCACGCCGTCCTCGCCGACGATCTCGATCCCGCGGGCATCCTCTTGGGCCAGGAGTCTGCCGAGACGGAGCAGGGTCGAGTCGCGGCCGATGAGCGGCCACTCCATCTCGCGATCCTAACCGACCGATTGTTCGCCGAACACCCGCGTGAGTAGTCCACTACTCATGACAGCCCCCGCATGACATCGCAGGGTCACTTGGACAGGCCCAAGTTCGATGGAGGTCGAGGTGTCGTCACGCAAGGGGTTCGCCGCACTTGCGGTGCTCGTATTGGTGCTCGCCGCGTGCGGCACAAGTGCCAATCAGTCGTCGCAGGGGGCGTCCGAGGGGATCGCCGTCCACGGTCATTGGACGGTGGATGTCGTGGATCCGGATGGTCGGCTTGCCACCCACAGCACATTCGAGAACGCCCTTGACTCTGCGGGGGCTCGTGCCCTCGGATTGATCCTCGGGCGTGGCGCCCAGGTGGTGGATCCTGGCTGGGCAATCGCCCTCGGGACAAACCCCTTGAACCCGGATTCTGCACCCTGCCTTCCGCCTGGCGGGACGCCAGACGATTGCGTGGTGGCCGAGCCCGGGATGACAGGTTTCCCCCTGCCCGTGTCCTCGTTCAACCTCCAGGTGACCAGCACCAGCGACGGGCTTGATCTGGAAGGATCCGTCATCGCCACTCGCACCGGGGCCATCGGGATCGTGAAGACGTTGGTCGTTCTCAGCGATGGAGGGACATACCTCTTCACCCTCAAGGAGGTCTTCGCCGACAGCGGGGCTCAAATCAATGTTGACGCGGGCCAGAGCATCGAGATCACCGTGTCGCTGACCTTCTCGTAGGGTGTTTGCAGAAGAGGTCGCAGGGTACTGACAAGCCGTGGCCACCCGGCATCGCGCAGTCGCATGGACCCGCCGCCGTGCGGGTCTGCCTCTCGCCGCAGTGATCCTTGCGTCGGGGATGAGCGGCACGATCCTTCTCCCCGCCGTGGATGCCTCGTCGCCAAACGACACCACCTCCACCACAGGCGTCCATCTCCTCCAGATCCCGGGCCTCTTCGGTGGCACCGCAACCGCGATCAACGCCGATGGCTGGGTGGTGGGTACCGCACGCTTCAGCTCCGCCCCCTCGAATCAGGCATTCCTCTGGAAGGCGAAAGGCTCCACGGTTCCGCTGATCGAGCCTGAGCCAGGGGTCGTCTTCGACAGCGGCGCCAACGACATCAACGATCACGGCGAGGTCGTCGGTTGGTTCGACAATGCGGTGACCAACGCCAAGGGTGCCTTTCGTTGGAGCGGCTCGGGGCCGTACGAAGACCTGGGCATCGTGCCGGGCACCCAGGCGGGCGGGACCATCGAGGCGAAAGCAATCGACAACGGTGGCAATGTCGTCGGCTGGTACCTCGCCGCTCCGGGAGCGTGTGGTCTCTACACGGGGGCCACAAGCGGGACATGCAGCTTCTATGCGCGCCAGGGTGACACGGGATCCTCCATCGGCAGCATCGGCGTGGTCGATGACGGAAGCTCCACCGGAGTGAAGTTCCTTGCCACGGACGTTGCGCTGTGGGACGGCGTGGACGGCGTCGTCACGGGGACAGCCGGCGGCCATGGCTACAGTTGGGTCGGATTCGACCTCCGTTCGAACGCCTTCGAACCGTTCACCGATGCCGGGATTGTCAATGCGGTGAGCAGCAACCTGTACTTCGCGGGCAGCACGGAGACGGTCGATGGGACCCGTGCCGGGATCTGGTCCGGTGACAACAGCGCCCCGATCTTCGTCCTGCCGACCCTCGGCGGTTCGTTCAGCCAGGCGAATGCGATCAACGGATCTGGAGCGGTGGTCGGATCGAGTGAGACGGCGAGTGGTGAGACGCACGCCTTCCTCTGGACGCCGGATGACGGCATGACCGACCTTGGAACGCTTGGCGGCACCTCGAGCACGGCATTCGGCATTAACGACGCCGGTCTGATCGTCGGCCAGGCCACGTACGCGGGCTCGACCCTGCAGCACCCGGTGGTGTGGGACGTGGCTGGGACATTCCATCCGGACTTCCCGCCCGAAATCGGTCCGATCTCGCCCAAGACGGTCGCCCCGGGCGAGGCGCTCAGCATCACGCCGACCATCACCGATCCCGAAGCCGACCCGTTCACGGTCGCCTGGTCCGATCTGCCCGCCGGCGCCACTCAGGTCGGCAACAGCCTCGAATGGACACCGACCGAGGCCGACGTCGGGACCTACCAGGTCACGGTCACCGCCGTCGAGGATGGGGACGCTGCCGTCTTCAGCTCGCTGACGGTGGCCATCAATGTCAGTGCCGGGGTACGCCTCGGTCCGATCGGGGACAAGGTCGCCACCGTGGGCGTGGAGCTCACGTTCACCGCGACCGCAACGGCTCCTGCCCCGTATTCCCTGACCTATGGGCTGGCCGGTGGCACATTGGCGCTACCCGGGCCACCCCCGGTCGGCGCCACGATCGATCCGACGACGGGCGCCTTCTCGTGGACGCCAACCCTCGCCCAGGAAGGGGACCATCCGCTCGTCGTGATCGTTTCGGACCTCTTTTCCGGGTCTTCCGATTACGAGGAGTTCACCGTCGCGGTTCTCCCGGAAGGGCCGGTGAACACGCCGCCGACCGCGGATGCCGGGACGGACCAGACGGTGCTCGTCGGCGACCTCGTCACGCTCGATGGCTCCGCCTCAACCGACGCGGATTCCGACCCGCTCTCGTACGCGTGGACCCTCGTCTCCGCCCCCAGCGGCTCGACTGCTGCGCTATCGGCGAGCGACACCGCGGCGCCCTGCTTCACTCCAGATGTCGCGGGTGACTACAGCGTCCAGCTGACGGTCGACGACGGGAACGGTGAGACCGATTCGGACTTGGTCGTCGTGCATGCCGCCGACGCACCCACGGTGGTGGTCATCACGATCGGCGAGGCCATCGGCGTGACCGACGCCGTGACTGTCCGGCCACCCGTGGTCATCACGATCGGCGAGGCCATCGGCGTGACCGACGCCGTGACTGTCCGGCCACCCGTGGTCATCACGATCGGCGAGGCCATCGGCGTGACCGACGCCGTGACTGTCCGGCCACCCGTGGTCATCACGATCGGCGAGGCCATCGGCGTGACCGACGCCGTGACTGTCCGGCCACCCGTGGTCATCACGATCGGCGAGGCCATCGGCGTGACCGACGCCGTGACTGTCCGGCCACCCGTGGTCATCACGATCGGCGAGGCCATCGGCGTGACCGACGCCGTGACTGTCCGGCCACCCGTGGTCATCACGATCGGCGAGGCCATCGGCGTGACCGACGCCGTCACTGTTTCGGTCCCAACCCTCACCGTCGATCTCGGCGCGTTGTACGACGAGCTTGGGAACCCGACCACCCATGTGTTGGTGGGCGACGACGTCACGCTGATCGGTGGCGGGTTCGATCCGAACGCCGCGGCGACCGTCGAAATCCGTTCGGATCCGATCCAGCTCGGCACGACGATGGCCGACGACGTGGGCAACATCTCGGTCCTGGTCACGATCCCGGTCCTGCCGGCCGGCGAGCACACGCTTGCGGCGGTCGGCACGGTGGACGGTCATCCGCACGAGGTGCAGGTTCAGATCACCGTGCTCAGCCTTGCGGCGGTCGACCTGAGCGACAACAACCCGATCGCGGTCCCCGTCTCCGAGCCGGGCGGTGACAGTGAGCCGTTCGAGCTGACATTCACGGTCGGCGAGGTCTATCCGGGCCTGGTCAGCGGTGGCCTCGCCGCTGCGGAGGTCGGGCTGTCGCTGGAGCCGGTGGGCCCCGGCTCAACGGTCCAGGCCGACTCGTGCACGACGTCGCTCGACGACGAGCTCGAGGTGACGTGCCGGTTCTCGGACGTACCGGTCAACACGTATGCAGCGGTCGCCAGCGTGGGTGGCCTCTACCTGGGCTCCGACGAGGACGTCCTCGTGGTCTATGACCCGAGCCTGGGCTTCACCACCGGCGGCGGTTGGTTCAATTGGCCGGGGACCGGGGACCGCACGACCTTCGGCTACACCATGAAGTACAACAAGAAGGGAACGAATTTGAAAGGCAACCTCCTCCTCATCCGGCACCTGCCGGATGGCACGAACTATCGGTTGAAGTCCAACGCCCTTGACGGCCTCGCCCTGTCCGATCCGTCTGCGGACTTCGGCTGGGCCACCTTCAGCGGCAAGGCGACGTACCAGGAGCCCGGCTGGCCGGAGCCCGTCGGCAACTACCGCTTCGTGGTCTACGTCGAGGATCACGACACACCCGGCGCGGGCGGGGATCGCTTCTGGATCAGCGTGACCGATGGCGGTGGCAACCCGGCCGCTCTCTCGATGACCGGCCGTGCGGTCGACGAGGCTGCGCTCCTCGGTGGCGGCAACGTCGCCGTTCCGCACGGAACGCATCGCGGGAAGAAGTGATCATGGCAAGGTGGTCGCTACGCCTGACGCTGCTCGCAACGATCCTGACGACGACTGCCTGTGGTGCGCCGCAGGCCACGCCGAGCGAGGCTCCCGGCTCGCGGCAAGATATACCCACCGTGACGCCGGCGCCCACGACCCTGGCAGCGGTCTCGCCAACCCCGGCACCAGTCGGCCGGCCGAGCCACGCCGGTGAGGCAACTGGCGGGGGAGGGATGGGGGAGGCCGTCGGTGTGACCGACCACGTGACGATCGTGGTCACGGATCCGTAGCGACGAGGTCCAAGACCTCGTTCTGGGCGTCAGAAGGTGAGAGCCGCGCCCTTGTGGGCAGGAAGGGAGATCCCGGTGTCGATCTCGCAGCGGGCGAAGCGTCTGCTCGTTGTCCTCGTCGCGGGCCTGGCGTTGTCCGCGTGCACGAGTGCGCCCGCCACCAGTCTTGACTCGGGAGCGTCGCAACCCACGGGGAGCGGTACCGAAACCAATGGCCCTGCAACCGAGCCCACGCCGCGCGCGACGGCGACGGCGACGCCGCAGGCTGGCGAGTCAGCCGGTGCGAGCGTGTCCGGTGATGCCAAATCGAGCATGTCCGGTGACTGGAGAGGCACCGTGGTCGAGAGCACGGGCTCGCAGGGGATCAAGTTCGTGCTCCTGGAGATCGCGGGGACGATCAGCGGCGACGTCCTGTACGAACACGGCAAGGTGGACAACGGGGTCACGGGCACCTGGGATGGCGATACGCTCACGCTTGTCTACAAGGCACGCACCACCGACCTGACGACGACGTACGAGGGCACGGTCTCCGGCGGCACCTTCAGCGGCACGGTCTCGAGGGAGATCGGAGGCCAGTCGGCACCCGGCGGCAAGTTCGAGGTCACCAGGAAGTAGGCATTCCTGCGTCGTGACCTCCAAGCGCCACGATGAGCCCTGATCAAACCGCCGGTCCGCGCGATCAGCGCGCGGGCGGCGGCCGGTGGGCGGCGCAGAGCTGGCCGCCGCCGATCACGGTTGCACGGCAGCGCTGCCCGTCGGCTCGTGTCGCCGTGCACCGGCGGCGTCGATACCGCGGGTCGAACCAGCGCGGCGCGAGCCACGCGATGAGGCGACGAAGCGCCGACATCGGCCGATCATGGGCCGGGCAGGCGTGCCCGGCCACCGGGCTCAGCCGAAGAAGTCGGCGATCGCCTTCGTGTCGTCGGAGAACGCCCAGCGTTCGGTCACCCGGCCGTCGCGGACGTGATAGATCTCGGCCGTGCGGTAGGTCAGCGATTGGCCGCCGTGCGTTGCGTGCGCCGTGCCCAGCGCGATCACGTGATCGTCATTCGCGACGACGTCGTGGATCTCGTAGCTGATGTCGTAGCCCTCGAAGTCGGCCATCGACCCGGCCAGCTCAGCCTTGCCGTTGCGGGGCTCGGCTCGCCCGATCTCGTGCCACACGACGTCCTCTGACACGCGGCTGGCGGCGCCCTCCATGTCGCCGCTGTTCATCGCCTCGTTCATCTCGCGAACGACCTTCGCGTTCGGGTGTTCTGACATGCTCGCCCTCCATCAAGCCGGCGCGCGGACGACGAATGCGCGCGAATGGACGCCGCCGACTCATGTGCCTCAAGCCTATGCCCCCTGGCTACCCCAACGGCCCCGGGGGTCAGTCGGTGGCCGACGCCGTCAGCCGTACTGGCTGAGCTCCAGGAGGTGGCCGTCCGGGTCGCGCGTGAAGCACCGCGTCTCGAGCCCGTTGACCACCGGCGGCGTGAGGAATGCCGCCCCGCGCGCGAGCAGCTCCCGGTACACCGCTTGGCAATCCGACACCCGGATCGTCATCGCGTGACTGACGGAGGCGGGATCCACGGGTGGGGCGAACGTCACGTCCGGCTTGTCGGGCGTCGGCCCGCCACCCGTTACCAGCAGCAGCCAGCTTCCACCGAGCTGGAGGACGGCCGACGTTCCGCCGTACTCGCGGTTCAGCGTGGCGCCGACAACCGACACCCACCAGGTCCGGGCACGCTCGAGGTCGCTGACGACCAGGATGTGGGTCATCTCGATACCGGTTTCGGGGAACCGCGGCGTCACGGTCGGGCCAGTCGGGTTCATCGAGTTCTCCTTGGCGGCATCCGGTTGGCGGCGACGGGCGTATCCGGCCTAATCGAGCAGGTAGCGGGGGACCTCGTTGATGAGCCTCTCACCCGCGGCAAACCGGCGAACCTGGTCGCCGGCCAGCGCAAACGCACGGACCATGGCCTCCGGTGAGTCGCCCGCGATGTGCGGGCTGATCAGCACGTTGGGCAATGCCCACAGCGGGTGCCCCTCGGGCAGTGGCTCGGGATCGGTGACGTCAAGGACGGCGCGCAGCCGGCCCGCCTCCAGCTCGCGCACCAGCGCCGCCGTGTTCACCGTGCGACCCCGGCCGCCGTTGACCAGCAGGGCGCCGTCGGGCAGCAGCGCCATTCGTCGCGCATCGAGCAGGCCGTCCGTCTCGCTCGTCAGCGGCAGCATGTTGACCAGGACCCCGGCACCGGCGAGCAGCTCGTCGAGGTCCTCGAGACCGTGGACCCCGTCGCGCGCGGTTCGCGAGACCCCGGCGATCTCCACGCCGAAGGGTCGCAGGCGGTCGGCGATCGCGGTGCCGATCGCGCCCATGCCGACGATGACCACCCGGGTGCCGGCCAGCTCGGACGCCTCGTACGCCGTCCACTCGCCAAGTGCCTGTGCGTCGCGGGCGCGGACGAACCCGCGCTGCATGGCCAGGATCGCGCCGACGGCCCACTCGGCGAGGGGCACGTCGTAGACGCCGCGAGCGTTGCACACCGTCACGCGCTCGGGCACGCGACCTGCCAGCCAGTCGACGCCGGCGCTCAGCGTCTGGATGACCTGCAGCCGTCCCGGCGGCCCGCCCAGCAACGTGAACAGCGGCTGCTGGATGCGCGTGTAGGAGACGAGCAGGTCCACGCGGGCGAGATCCGGCACGGGCTCGGGCTCCGGTGGGACGGGGACCACCTCGACGTTGCCCGGCATCTCGCCCATGTGGACGCGTTCCGGGACGTCGGGCAGGCAGACGACGAGGGGCTCGCCGTTTCCGGCACGTTGATCAGGCATGCCCATATGGTGCGCGATCGGCAGCCCGGGCGTCACCGGGGAGTGGCGACGCCGCCCGGCCCTGATGACCACCCCGGCCACCGGGGCGCCTCCGACGGGACCGTGAGTCTCGGCGACGTCCCGATCGAGCGTGGTTGAAGGGCCGTTCGCAACCCCTGGGCCGTCCCACGCGACCCGGTGCGGTTCCTCCCGGGCACGCACGGCCAGATTCCGCGCAGTAGGATCACGCCATGCGGCCGACCCTCCCGGCGCAACCGCCGTTCACCATCCGGGCTCGCGTCCTCACGCCGCTGGCCACCGGCGGGACCCGATACGAGCCCGACGGCCGGATCGACATTGATGCGCGGGGTCTCATCACACACGTGGGGCCGTGGCGCGCGGAGCCCGACGCCCCAGGTCAGGCCGGCCAGGAACCAACCGTCGACCTCCGCCCGCTCGTGCTCCTGCCGGGCATGGTCGATCTCCACGTGCACCTGCCACAGCTGCCCGCCGCGGGCGTCGGTGCCGGTCTTCACCTGCTCGAATGGCTGGAGCGGTACATCTTCCCGCTCGAGCGCGCGTTCGACGAGCCGGCCGCGGAACGCCTCGCCCCGGCGGCGTTCCGGGCATTCGCCGCTGCCGGCACGACGACCGCGGTGATTTACGGTGCGGTGTACGAGCCGTCACTCGACGCCACGTTCCGGGCCGCGGAGGCGCACGGCATCCGGGCGGTCATCGGCAAGGTGATGATGGATCGCGGCAGCTACGACGACCGCCTGCCGCCCGAGCGTGTGCTCGAGACGAGCCTCCGCCAGTCCGCCGACCTGTGCAGCCGCTGGCACGGTCGGGATGCCGGGCGGCTGCGCTATGCCTTCACCCCGCGGTTCGCCGTGTCGTGCAGCGCAGACATCCTGCGTGAGTCGGCCGCGCTCGCGCGCGCGAGCGGCGCCTATTGGCAGACGCACCTGTCCGAGGACCGGCACGAGCTGCGCGAGGTGGCAAGGCTGCATCCGGACGCATTCGACTACCTCGACGTATACGACCGCGCCGGCGCCCTGGGCGAGCGAACGATCATGGCCCATGCGATCCACCTGTCGGACCGCGAGGTGGCGCGACTTGTCGAGACCGACACCGTGGTTGCCCACTGCCCGGCGTCCAACCTGTTCCTCGCCTCCGGTGCGATGCGGCTGGGCCGGTATCAGGCCGAGGGGATCCGCGTCGGCCTGGGATCTGACGTGTCGGCTGGTCCGGAGCTCTCGATCTTCGCCAACATGCGCGCCGGCGCCTACACGCAGAGCGGCCTCAGCGTGCGCGACGACGGGAGCGGGCCCGCGCCGCTCGGACCGCTCGACTGGCTCCGGCTGGGGACCTTCGAGGGCGCGCGTGCCCTTGGCCTCGACGCGGCGATCGGCTCGCTCGAGAAAGGCAAGGAGGCCGATCTCATCGCGGTGGACCCGCGGCTGGTGGCCCCCATCGAGGGCATCGACTCGAACGACCCGGTCGAGATCATGTCGCGCCTGGCCTTCCGGCCGCACCCGGCGATGGTTCGCGCAGCATGGGTCCGCGGCCGGCTGCTCGACGGGCCGCCGGGGCCGGCGTGACGGACCCGCGACCAGCCGAGCGACCCCGATGACACGCGACGTTGCCCTGCTGCTCGAGGGCGGCACCGTCGTGGACGGCACAGGCGCACCCGGCTTCCTCGCCAGCGTTGCCGTTTCCGGTGATCGGATCGTCCTGCCGGCGCCGGGCGAGACGCTGCGCGCCGCCCGCACCTACGACGCCACCGGCCTCGTCGTCGCGCCCGGGTTCATCGACCTCCACAGCCACGGCGGGCTGGTGGTGCTGGCAGAGCCGCGTCACGAGCCGAAGGTGCGACAGGGCGTCACGACCGAGGTGATCGGCGTGGACGGCAACGCGTATGCGCCCTTCCCGGACGCCGCCGACCTGCGCGACTTCGTCATCCTCAACGCCGGGCTCGACGGCCGCCCCGACCTCGACTACGACTGGGCCACGGTGGCCGAGTACCTGGCCCGCTACGACCGCCGAGTCGCGGTCAACATCGCCTACGTCGTGGGCAACTCGCCGCTTCGGATCGCGGCGGTCGGCTGGGACGACGTGGAGGCCGGCGCGCCCGCGATCGCCGCCCAGCGATCGCGGTTTCGCGAGGCGATGGAGGACGGCGCCTTCGGGCTGTCGACGGGGCTCGACTACCCGCCGGGCTCGTACGCCACCACCGCGGAGCTGGTCGCCATCGCCACCGAGGCTGCCCGGCTCGGCGGCATCTACCACACGCACGTCCGCTATCCGCTGGGCGACGGCTTCCTGGACCCGTTCCGCGAGGCGATCGAGATCGGGCGGCGGAGCGGCGCGCCGGTCCACATCACCCACTTCTACCACCGGGCCACGTTCCCGGGGACACCCGAGCAGATGCTCGCGCTGGTCGATGATGCCCGCGCGGAGGGCGTCGACGTCAGCTTCGACCTGTATCCATCCGAATGGGCGAGCACGCGCCTCGTGATCATGCTCCCGCCCTGGATGCAGGCCGGCGGCATCGGACCGCTGCGCGAGCGGCTCGCCGATCGCGCGATGCGCGGCCGGATCCGCGATGAGCTCCGCGCGCGGGGTCGGCTGTTCGCGGGCGATCGCACCTGGGATGAGCTGCGGATCGGCGCGCTCACCCGGCCGGAGCACCTCGAGTGGGAGGGGCGGACGCTGGGCGACCTCATGCGGGCGACCGGTCGCGACGCCGTCGATACGATCTGCGACCTGCTGCTCGCCGAGGACCTCCGGGTCAACCAGGTGACGCCCGGACCGCACCGCGACGGCATCCGGCGGTTCCTGCAGCATTCCGGGGCGATGATCGGCACCGACGGGGTGATGATCGGCGACAAGCCCTCGCCACGGACCTACGGCAGCTATCCGCGGATCCTGGGCGAGTTCGTGCGCGAGGAGCGCTGGCTGGGGCTCGAGGCAGCCGTGCACGCGATGACGGGCGCCCCTGCCGCGCGTCTCGGCCTGACCGACCGGGGTCGCATCATCGACGGCCTCGCCGCGGACCTCGTCGTGTTCGACCCGGCCACGGTTGGCTCACCGGCGACCTACGACGATCCGCGCCGGTTCCCGGAGGGCATCCCGCTGGTCCTCGTCAACGGCGTGCCAGTCGTCGATGGCGGTGAGCACACGGGGGCCACGCCGGGTCGCTCGCTTCGACATGGCCGCACAGCGTGAGCGGCCGGCCATGGAAGCATCGCCTGTGCCGACTGCCCTGCTCACCTCCGACGCAACGCTTGACATGCGAGGGCGCGCGGTTCCACGCTTCCGGGAATTCGAGGGAGGCGCTCCACGTTGACGATCGACAGCGTCCCGCGGCGTTCAGGCAGCCCGGGTTCCGCGACCGCAGCGCCGGCGCCGGTCGTGGCGCCGGACCGCGCCGTCCGCGGCGTGGGGCGGGCAACGCCGGCCCGCCGTGAGGGCCCGGCAAAGCTCACCGGGACGGCGGCCTACGTCGACGACCTCGTGTTCCCGGGCGCCTGGTACGGTGCGACGATCCGGTCCACCGATGCCCACGCGCGCCTGCTCGCCATCGACCGCGATGCGGACTTCGCCTGGGACCGCGTGGTCGTGGTCACCTCGGACGACATTCCCGGCCGCAACATCGTCGCCAGCATCGCCGCGGACCAGCCGATCCTGGTCCCGGTGGGCGGCGAGATCCGTCACCAGGCGGAGCCCGTTGCGCTGATCGCCGCGCCCGACCGCGACACGCTGCGCGAGGCGCGCCGCCGCATCCATCTGCGCACCGAGCCGCTCGTCCCGGTGTTCGATGCCCTGGCCTCGGACGTCGTGTTCGAGCATTTCGAGCTCGGTCGCGGCGACGTGGACGGCGCGCTGGCGACCGCCGACCTGGTGATCGAGGGCACCTATCGGGTCGGCCACCAGGAGCAGCTGTACATCGAGAACAACGCGATGATCGCCCTGCCCCGCGAGGATGGAGGGATCACCGTCCATGGCAGCCTCCAGTGCCCGTACTACGTCCACCGCGCCCTGATCACGGGCCTCGCGCTCGACGACGCGCACGTGCAGGTCGTGCAGGCGGAGACCGGCGGCGGGTTCGGCGGCAAGGAGGAATATCCGTCGATGATCGCGCTCCATGCCGCGCTGCTCGCCCGCCGGACCGGGCGACCCGTTCGCATGATCTACGACCGCCACGAGGACCTGGCCGCGACCACCAAGCGACACCCCGCCGTCATCCACCACCGGACCGGCCTGACCCGCGACGGGCGGATCGTGGCCCAGGACATCGACCTCGTCCTCGACGGCGGTGCCTACACGACGCTCACCCCGGTCGTGCTGTCGAGGGCCACGATCCACGCCGGCGGTCCGTACGACGTCGAGAACGTCCGGATCCGATCCCGCGCCGTCGCAACCAACACGCCGCCCAACGGCGCGTTCCGCGGCTTCGGCGCCCCGCAGGCGGAGTTTGCCGCCGAGATGCAGGTCAACCGGGCCGCGGACGCGCTCGGGATCTCGCCGCTCGAGATCCGGCGCCTCAACGCCTACCGTCCGGGCGGCATCACGGCCACGCACCAGGTCCTTGCCGGCGATGTCGCCGCGCTGGACGTCCTGGACCGCGCGGCAGAGGCGTCGGAGCTGGAACGGACGCGGGCCCGTACTGCCGCAGAGCGCGCCACCCGGCCGGCCGACGCCCGCGTGGCCCGCGGGATCGGTGTCGCGCTGGCCTGGCACGGTGCGGGGTTCACAGGCTCTGGCGAGGAGAAGATGGGCTCAATCGCGAGCCTCGAGCTCACCGCCGACGGCCGGATCCGGATCCTGACCGCGCAGACCGAGATGGGGCAGGGGACCAAGACGATCTTCCCTCAGCTCGTCGCGGGCGAGCTCGAGATCGACATCGATGCGGTCGAGGTGGCTCCGACGGACACCTCGATCGTGCCCAATTCGGGGCCGACCGTCGCCTCGCGGACCGCGATGGTCGTGGGCGGGCTGCTGGTCTACGCCGCGCGGCGGCTCAAGTCGGCCGTGGAGGGTCGCACCGGGCGTGCGTTCGGGCTCTCCTACCAGGACGACGCCCGGGATCACGGGGCCACCCGCATCGACGAGCAGTTCGCGCCCTACCCGGGCCGCCACTTCGACGATGCCACCTACACCGGAGACGCCTATCCCTCGTACGGCTGGGCCGCCGCGGTGGCCGAGGTCGAGGTGGATCTCGACACGGCCGAGGTCTCGGTCCTGTCTGTGGTCGCCGCCGACGATGTCGGGCGCGTGATCCATCGGGTGCTATGCGAGGGTCAGGTCGAGGGCGGGACGCTCCAGGCCGTGGGCTACGCCACGATCGAGGAGATCAAGCTGCTCGACGGCCGGTACCTCAACGACCGGCTCCAGACGTACCTGATCCCGACCTCGCTCGACGCGCCGAGGATCGAGGCCATCCTGGTCGAGGCCCCGTTCGAGGATGCGCCGCACGGTGCCAAGGGGGTGGGGGAGCTGCCCATGGACGTCGGTGCGCCGGCGGTCGTTGCCGCGATCCACGATGCGACGGGCGTCTGGATCCACGACCTCCCTGCCACGCCGGAGCGGATCCTCGCTGCGCTCGCCGGTATCGAGCCGCCCGGTCCGCCCGGTGTGTCCGCGGTCTCTGCGCCCGCACCCGGCGCGCCCGCACCCGGAGGATCCGCCGCATGACCTGGCAGCTGGTGGTCAACGGCGACACCGTCTCGGTCGACGCGCCGGGCATGCGACGGCTGCTCGACGTGCTGCGAGAGGACCTCGGGCTGACCGGCGCCAAGGAGGGCTGTGGCGAGGGCGAGTGCGGCGCCTGCACGGTGCTGCTCGACGGGAACGCCGTCCTGAGCTGTCTCATCCCCGTGTGCCAGGTTGACGGCGCCGACGTGCGCACGGTGGAGGGCCTGGCCCCCGCGCCGGGTCAGCTGGGCGTGCTCCAGGCGGCATTCCTGGAGGCGGGCGGTGCCCAGTGCGGGATCTGCACGCCGGGCATGCTGATGACCGCCGAGGCATTCCTGGCGTCGGGCATGGAGCCGACGGACGGCGCGATCCGCGAGGCGATCGCCGGGAACCTGTGCCGGTGCACCGGCTACACCAAGATCATCGACTCGATCCGGCTCGCGGCCGAGCGCACCGGTGCCGGCTCCGCTCCGCCCGACGGGCCCGCCTGATGCCGCTCGAGCCCCCGGTCGTCTCGCCGCGCTCGCTCGCGGAGGCGTATTCGCTGCTCGCGGAGCAGCCGTATCGCCCCCTCGCCGGTGGGACGGACCTGCTGGTGCAGCTGACCGGCGAGCTCGGCCCGCCGCCGGACCGCGTGCTCAACCTGTGGGGGCTCGACGAGCTCCGCGGGATCGTCGTCCGGGATGACGTCCTCGAGCTCGGGGCGCTGGCCACGTACACCGGGATCCGCCGTTCCGCCGCCTGCCAGGCACACGCGTCCTCGCTGGTCGAAGCGGCCGCGACGATCGGCGCGGCGCAGATCCAGCACCGGGGCACGATCGGCGGCAACGTGATGAACGCCTCGCCCGCAGGCGACACGCTGCCGGTGCTGCTGGCTCTGGACGCGGTGCTTGTCCTGGGCAGTGCGACCGGTGAGCGCGAGGTGGCCGCGACCGACTTCTGGCCCGCCTATCGCCGCACCGCGGCTCGCCCGGACGAGCTCCTGGTGCGGATCCGGATCCCGCTCGTAGAGGATCGCGAGCAGCGGTTCCGCAAGGTCGGCACGCGGCGTGCGCAGGCGATCTCCAAGGTCGTGGTCGCGGCGGCGTGGCATGGCCATGGAGAGTGGCGCCACGTGCGGATCGCGCTAGGCTCGGTGGCACCGACGCCGATCCGGGTCGCCGCGGCCGAGGCTGCGCTCGAGGGCCATCCGCGCAACCCCGCGTCGATCGAGGCGGCGGTGGCGGCGCTTTCCGCGGCGATCCAACCCATCGACGACGTCAGGTCGACGGCCGCCTATCGCCGTGAGGCGGCCCGGCGGGTCGTGCGGCGGCTGCTGGCGGACGCAGCTGGCATCGATGGCAACGCGACGATCGACGGAGGTGCAGCGTGACCGAGCTCGGACCGAACCGGTACGGCAAGCAGTCCATCCGGCTGGTGCGCGTCATCCGCGGACCCGTCCACCGCGTCCGAGACCTCACCGTGGACGTCTCGCTCGATGGCGCCTTCGAGGCGGCCTTCGTCGACGGGGACAACTCGTCGGTGGTGGCCACGGACACGATGAAGAACACGGTGTACGCGCTCGCGACGGAGCACCTCACCGGCGCCATCGAGACGTTCGCGGTCGACCTGGCGCGCCACTTCCTCGAGGCCGAACCCGTGTCCTCGGCGACGGTCACCATCCGGGAGCATGCCTGGGAGCCGCTCGCGGCCGGTGGCGTCCCGGCGCCCGATGCGTTCCGCCGAACCGGCGGCGCGACCCGGACCGCCGTCGCTGCTGCCGTCGCCGGCGCCGCCGCCGTCACCGTGGACGGCGGCATCGAGGACCTCGTGGTCATGAAGACCGCGCGCTCCGCGTTCTCGGGCTTCCCGCGTGATCGATACACCACGCTTCCCGAGGTCCGCGACCGGATCATGGCCACCCGCATCACCGCGACGTGGCGACACGCCACGACCGCGGACTGGGATGCGCGCCACGATGGGCTCGTGCGCACGCTGCTGGCCACGTTCGCGGACCACGACAGCGAATCGGTCCAGCACTCGATCTGGGTGGTCGCGAACGCGATGCTTGCCGCGGAGCCCGGGATCACCGAGGTCACCATGCGGCTGCCCAACCTCCACCACTGGCTGGTGGATCTCGCGCCGTTCGGCGGCACCAACGAGGGCGAGATCTTCGTCGCCACCGCCGAGCCCTACGGCATGATCGAGGCAACCGTCCGCCGTTCCGCGGGCGCGTGACCCGGCTCGCGTCGGGGGTCGAGCTCGGCTGACGCGGTGCGCCCTAGCGCATCGGCTCCAGTTCGCGCTCGATGAACCGCCCGAAGCCGCGCTGCCCGACGAAGACGCCATCGCGCACCACGAACGTGCCGCGGACGATCGTCGAGCGAACGGCGCCCCGGACCTCACGTCCCTCGAAGGGGGTGTAGTCGCTCGAATGATGCAGGTCCCCGGCCCGGATCGTCCGTCGTGCGGATGGGTCGAACAGCACGAGATCGGCGTCGCGCCCGACCTCGATCGCCCCCTTCACGCGCAGCCCGAACAGTCGGGCGGGCGTCGTGGCCAGCAGGTCCACGAGTCGCTCGATCGTGATCCTCCCGCCCGCGACGCCCGCCTCGTATGCGATGGCGAGCAGCGTCTCGATCCCCGGACCGCCGTTCGAGATCCGGTCGAACGACTCGCGCCACGATTGCTTCTCGACGCCGACGCGGTCCGGCACGTGGTCGGTGGCGACCAGCGCAAGCGAGCCGTCGGCGAGCCCGTCCCACAACGCCTCGGGGTTGCCGGCGGCCCGAAGTGGCGGCGAGATGACGTAGCGGGCGGCGACCTCGGGCGGTTCGTCGTACCGGTCGTCGGTGAGGGTCAGGTATTGGGGGCACGTCTCGGCGAACACGGGCGGCCCCGCGTCGTGGCCACGGCGGACGGCCTCGAGCGCCTCGGCCGACGACAGATGGACGACGTACAGCGGCGCATCCGCGGCGCGCGCCAGCGCGATCGCGCGCGTCGTCGCCTCGGCCTCGACGTACGGGGGACGCGAGCTCGCATGGAACCGCGGCCCAACCTCGCCGGCCGCGAGATGGCGCGCGGTCAGGGACTCCAGGATGGTCCGGTTCTCGCAGTGGACCTCGAGCATGCCGCCGTGCTCGCCCGCGGCCGCGAGTGCGCGGAGCAGGGTCACGTCGTCAATGCCGAAGTCATAGACCATGAACGCCTTGACCGTGGGCACGCCGGCGTCGACCACCGCGGGCAGCTCGGCAACCGGATCCGCCTGCTCGGCCGTGAGCACCAGGCTGAGCGCAACGTCCACGGCCGCGTCGCCGTCGGTGGCCGCCCGCCACTCGCGCAGACCCGCGACCAGCGACCGGGCCGCCGCGGGCGACGACCCGGTCCCCGGGTTGTTGAACGCGAGGAACGTGGTCGTGCCGCCGAACGCCGCGGCGACCGAGTCCGCGAAGAACCGGTCCGGCTCCGCGTCGGTGGCGACCCGCGTGTGGGTGTGGACGTCCACCACGCCCGGCAGGACCAGCAGCCCCGCGGCGTCGACGACCTCGCGGGCCGTCGGAGCGAGGTTGCCCAGGTCCGGCTCCACGGCCGAGATCCGCCCGCCGTCCACGGCCACGTCGGCGACCCGGGACCCGCGAGTCGTCACGACCGTCCCGCCACGGACGATGAGGTCGGCCACGACCATCAGCCCTCGGTGATCTCGATGTCCTGGGCACCGTCCCACAGGCATCGGCGACCCATCTCGCGCAGACGCTCCTCCCAGTCGTCGTGGGGCAGGATCGACGCAAAGTGGTTCGCGGCCAGCTGACCGACCTTGGACGAGGTCGTGCAGGCGCCGTACGGGAAGAAGATCTCGCATTCGCTGACGCCGCCCGGGTACAGGGCGAGGTGCCCGGGTGCCGGGTGCGACGTGTGGTGCTCCCAGCCCACGTCGGGCCGCAGGTCGCCGTACGGGATCCAGGTCGCTTCACCGCTCCAGCGGCAGTGGATCAGCTGCGCGCGCAGCGGCAGCATCGCGCGGATGATCTCGATCGTTCGCGGGGCCTCGGGCTCCCAGCGGGCGCTAAAGTGCAGGTCACCAACACGGATCGACAGCTCGCTCATCGGCGGAGGATACGGTGCCGAACGGCCGTCCGACCATCTCCACGCACGTGCTCGATACCGCCGGCGGGCGTCCGGCCCCGGGAATCGGCGTTCGCTGCTGGCGGCTCGACGGTGACTCGGCCGAGGCGATGGGCCGCGGCGTGACCGACGACGACGGCCGGATCCGCGACCTGCTGGGCGACGAGGCGCTGGTTCCCGGGCGGTACCGGCTGTCGTTCGACCTGGGGACCGGACGCTTCTTCGAGACCGTGACGCTCGAGGTCCGGATCGACGATGCGACCCGGAGCCACCACGTCCCGTTGCTGCTGGCCCCGTACGGGCTGACGACCTACCGCGGATCCTGACGCGTGGGTGCCGAGGCGTCCGGACCCGTCCCGCTCGGCGTCGCGGAGATCGACGAACTCGACACGGTGGCGTGCGCCGCTGCGCTGGCCCCACTGTTCGAAGGCGCACCCCGGTTCCTGGCGCGGCTGGTTGCCGTCCGCCCGTACGGGGATGGCACAACCCTGTTCGCCCGCGCCCGCGAGATCGCGCACGCGATGCCTGAGCCGGATCAGGTCGAGCTGATCGACGCGCACCCTCGCCTGGGCGCGCCGCCTCGGACCGTGTCGGCGCTCTCGTTCCGGGAGCAGGGCTACGGCCGCGACGCCGATGGGGCCGCGTCGGACGCGGATGTGGACGAGGACGCGGTCGCCGAAGCCGAGCGCCACCGCGTCGCCGCGGAGCTCGCCCGTCTCAATGACGCCTACGAGCGGCGGTTCGGGTTCCGGTACTGCGTGTTCGTCGCGGGCCGGCCCCGCGCGGCGCTGCTGCCCGCGATGGAGGCGAGCCTCGCGGCCGGCCGCGAGACGGAGCTCCACCGCGCCCTCGACGCCGTGATCGACATCGCCGCCGACCGCTATCGGGCGCTCGGATCCCGCTGACCCGGACGACCCTGCCGGCTTCGGATCCGTCGGTAAGCGGACCAACCCGCTAGACTTTCACCTCCGGAGACTCCCTTGCCACAGGCGCGGTTCGCTCCCGCGGCGGGTCCGACGGGTCGTGCCGCACGGGGGCATCGATTCGCGGCATCGAAGAGCGCACACATCACTTGGAGGCGAACGTGGAGAACCCGGTCATCGTCGCGATCGACGACGATCCGCAGGTGCTGCGGGCGGTCGAGCGTGACCTGCGGGGCCGGTTCGGGTCGGCCTACCGGATCGTCGCCGCCGACAGCGGCGCGACCGCGCTGGACGTGGTGCGACGCCTGAAGCTGCGCAGCTCCTCCGTCGCGCTGTTTCTCGCGGACCAGCGGATGCCGGGAATGACCGGCGTCGAGTTCCTCACCGCGGCACGCGAGATCTACCCGGATGCCAAGCGGGTGCTGCTCACCGCGTACGCCGACACCGAGGTCGCGATCACCGCGATCAACACGATCCAGCTCGATCACTACCTGCTCAAGCCGTGGGATCCGCCGGAGGACAAGCTGTTCCCGGTCCTCGAGGACGTGCTCGGCGACTGGCAGGCCGGGTTCCGGCCCCCGTTCGAGGGCGTGCGCGTGATCAGTCATCGATGGTCTGCCCGGGCGCACGAGATCAAGGACTACCTCGCACGCAACCAGATCCCGTACCGCTGGCTCGACGTCGAGACCGAGACCGAGGCATCCGAGCTCGCCGCCAGCGCCGAGGTCGATGCGACCCTCCAGCCGATGGTCGTGTTCGGCGACGGAACGCACCTCGTCGCGCCGACCAACGCGGAGATTGCCGCCCGCGTCGGCCTGCGGACCCATGCCGCCCTGCCGTACTACGACCTGGTCATCGTCGGCGGCGGACCGTCCGGTCTTGCTGCGGCGGTCTACGGTGCCTCCGAGGGGCTCAAGACGCTGATGGTGGAGCGGGAGGCCCCGGGTGGCCAGGCCGGAACCACGTCGCGGATCGACAACTATCTCGGCTTCCCGGTCGGCCTTTCCGGCGCCGACCTGGCGCGCCGGGCCGTGGCTCAGGCCACCCGCCTCGGGGCCGAGATCCTGACCCCGCAGGAGGTCGTCGGGGTGACCGTCGAGGACCCATACAAGGTCGTGAAGCTGGCCGATGGGTCCCAGCTGAGCTGCCAGGCGCTGGTCGTTGCGTCGGGTGTCGAGTACCGGAAGCTGAACCTTCCCGAGGCCGATCGGCTGGCGGGATCCGGCATCTACTACGGCGCCGCGACCACGGAGGCGTCGTTCTACCGCGGCGAGCGCGTCGCGGTCATGGGCGGCGGCAATTCGGCCGGCCAGGCAGCCGTATGGCTTGCCCGTTTCGCCGAGCACGTCACGGTCCTGATCCGTGGCGACTCGTTGGCCGCGGGGATGTCCGCCTACCTGGTCGACCAGATCGCGGTCACGCCGAACATCACGGTCCGCACCGGCGTCAACGTGGCGGCCATCCACGGCGGCGAGACGCTCGAGGCGATCGACATCGTGGCCAAGGCCGACGGAGCGCAGGAGCGGCTCGACCTTGCTGCGATGTTCGTGTTCATCGGGCAGGCGCCCCGCACGGACTGGCTGGGTGACCTGGTCGAGCGTGACAAGGGCGGCTTCGTGCTCACGGGTGTCGATCTCAAGCGTGTCGGTGATCACCCCGAGGGCTGGCCGCTTGCCCGCCAGCCGTACATGCTCGAGACCAATGTCCCGGGGATCTTCTGCGCGGGCGATGTTCGCTCGGCCTCCATCAAGCGGATCGCCTCGTCCGTCGGCGAGGGGGCCATGGCGGTGCGGTTCGTCCACCAGCACCTCGCCGACCAGTGACCCGGCGCCGATGACGCTCGACGATTCGGACCGCGCCCTGCTGCGCCGGGCACCCCTGTTCGCGGAGCTGTCGGAGGAGGACCTCACCGGGGTTGCCGACACCGGGGAGCCCGTGGAGCTGGCCGCGGGCGAGCAGCTGGCCGGCGAGGGTGAGCCGGGCGACGCGATGTTCGTGATCGTGTCGGGCGAGCTTCAGGTCGTGAAGCGGTCGCGAACGTCCGAGGTGCCGATCGCGGCCCTGGGGCCCGGCGAGATCGTGGGCGAGATGGCGATCTTCGAGGCGCAGCCGCGAAACGCCACGGTGCGGGCCGTAACCGAGACCAGGGTCATCCGGATCGCACGTGAGGAGATCCTCGCGATCCTCCAGACACGGCCGTCCGTCACCCTGTCGATGCTGCGCACGATGATGGGCCGGCTGCGCAACACGGAGTCGATGCTCAGGGAGCAGGAGAAGCTGGCCGCCCTCGGGACCCTGTCGGCGGGCCTCGCCCACGAGCTGAACAATCCCGCGGCCGCCGTCCAACGGAGCGCTGCGCTGCTGGAGGACGGCCTCGACCGTTGGGCGACGGCCACCAGCGCGCTGGGAACGGTGGTCGACAACCAGGACGATGCGGCCCACCTGGCCGAGCTCGGCGCCCAGGTGGCCCGGCACGCCGGGACGGAGGGGGCGCTCGATCCACTCGACGCCAGCGACCGCGCGTGGGAGCTGGAGACGTTCCTCGCCGAGCGCGGCGTAGCAGACGCGGGCGAGCTCGCCCCGGCACTCGTCACGGGTGGCTGGGAGCGTGCGCACCTCGAGCAGATCGAGGCGGAGTTCCCGGGCGAGGCGCTCGAACCGATCCTGTCCTGGGTCGCTGCCGGCAGCGCGGTCCACGCGCTCGTGGACGAGGTCGCGACCGGTGCCCGGCGCATCTCCGAGATCGTCAGGGCGGTCAAGGAGTACTCGTTCATGGACCAGGCCCCGGTCCAGCAGGTGGACGTCCGGTCCGGTATCGACAACACGCTCGTCATCCTGCGTGCCAAGCTCAAGGCCGGGGTCACCGTCGTGCGCGACTACCAGCCCGACCTGCCGGAGATCGAGGCGCTCGGCAGCGAGCTCAACCAGGTCTGGACGAACATCCTGGACAACGCGATCGGCGCCATGGATGGACATGGCGAGATCCGGATCCGGGCGTTCGTGCGCGACACCGACCTGGTCGTGGAGATCTGCGACAACGGGCCCGGCATGCCGCCAGAGGTGCGGGACCGGATCTTCGAGCCGTTCTACACGACCAAGCCACCCGGCAGCGGGACCGGGCTCGGCCTGCACATCTCACACAACGTCGTCGGACGTCACGGCGGTCGGATCAATGTCCGGTCCAGGCCCGGGGAGACGTGCTTCGAGGTGTGCCTGCCGCTGGAGCGTCGCAAGGCCTGAGCGTCGCGCCGGATCGGCCGGCGCGCGTGCCACGTCGGGCCGGGCCCGGCATTCCGGGCCGCTATGCGTCCGGCTGGCCGCGTACCCGCCGGCTGACCTGTTGGACGGCGAGGTATCGATCGCGGTCGATTGCCTCGGGGATCCCGCCGCCGTCCATGAACACGAAGCGACCGCGGCGCGCGGCGATCTCGACTGACTCGCGCAGCCCGGCCTCGATCTCGTCGAGCGGCCGCTCATAGAGGAACTTGTCGATCCCGCCTCCCACGAGCGTCAGCCGGGGATGCCGCTCCCGGATCGTGCCGAGGTCCATCCCGTCGGTGCGATCGACGGGGTTGAGCATGTCCACCCCGGTCCCGACGATATCGTCGAGGATCGCGTTGATGTTGCCGTGGCAGTGCATGTGGAGCACCCCGCCACCGGCGTGGACCTCCTCGGCAAGGGCCGTGTGCCAGGGCAGGAAGTACCGCCGATAGACCGCCGGGCTGATGAGCAGGTTCGCGGTCGCGCCGAGGTCGTCGCAGAACCCGATGCAGTCGACGCCGGCGGCCAGCATGTTGCGAGCCGCCCGAAGGTTCCAGTCGCCGAGGCGCGCCAGCAGGCGCTCCACGAGCTCGGGTTCGAGGAGCAGGTTCGCCAGCCAGTCCTGGTAGTCACTGAAGAAGTAGTGGACCCCGGAGAAGAACCCATTGACCCAGCCGACGGTGTATTCGCCGGCGGACTTCAGGTACGCGACGTCTTCGGCGAAGCCTTTCCACCGGGCCGGATCGTCGGGATCTGGCAGCTCGAGCCGGTCCAGGTCGTCGAGCGCCTGCACCGGACGAGCGAGCTGGTGCTTGTACTGGGGAGTGACGTTGTGGTGGTCCCTGGCACCCGTCTCGTACTCGACCACGAACGATCCTGGAGAACGCTCCACGACGCGGCTGTTGAACTCGCCCGGCCCCGCGTGACCGAAGCAGAAGTTCGCGCCCCGGCCGACCCCGGTGGCGACCTGGTCGGTGAACCGGTTGTAGCGGATGACGGTGTCCAGCTCGGCGGGCTCGTGAGCGCCAAAGCCGTACACGCCGTCCGGGGGGATGTAGTAGAGGTCCTCGGGCACGAGCTCCGGAGGGACCAGCCGGCGGGCATCCGCCTCGGTGTTGAAGCCGATGTTCCAGAACGGGATGTAGTCGGGGACCTCCCCCGCGAGGGTCGCCGCCATCCGCTCGCGATTGCTCGTCGTTGCCATGTGTGCCCTCGAGCTTTGCGAACGACCCGCATTGCCAGCGGGGTGTACCGACGAGTCTACGCTGATGGTCGGCCTCGCCGGCCCTCGCCGGCCGCTGCCTGCCCTCCGCTACGACCGTGCCCGGATCCAGGAAGCGATGTCGTCGATGACCTCGTGGGCTACGTGGCCCGGCCGCAGGTAGTCCTGGGGCGTTCCCGGGCCGTCCCCAACCACGAAGGCGTGGCTCAGGCCCGGGTAGGTCCGGAACGTCACGTCCGGCGCCGCAACGAGGCCTGCCCGCCAGCCGTCCATGTCGGTCTCGGTGACCTGGTAGTCCCGGTCGCCCCTGAGAACGAGCAACGGCCGCCGCAGGGAGGCCGCGAGCGCAGACGGGTCGTAGTCCCGGAGGTCGAGCCAGTAGCTCGCCGGGACGCCGAAGGGGAGCTCGGCTGCGGGCGTCGACGGCGAGAGCTCCGACGAGGCTGCGACTTCGGCGCTGCGACGGAGCGCCGCGAGTGCCTGCTCCACCTCGGGCGTCGGGTCACCCGCAAGGGAGGCGAGGTAGGTCGTCTGGTCGAGAATGACATCCGGCAGCGGACGGGTGTTTCCGGCAAGGACGACGAGCCCGCGCGCGGTCGCGCTGCGCTCGAGGATGCGGGGCCCGAGATAGCCACCGAGGCTGTGGCCGAGCACGAACACGGCCTCCGGGTCGATCCCGTCGGTCTGCCCGAGCAGGTCGATGGCCGCGACGGCATCGTCGATGGTCTCGTCGGCGACCGTGACGTCCGGTCCGATCGCTGCCAGCTCGGCGCGGCGGACGAGCGTGCGCTTGTCATAGCGCAGCACGGCGATGCCCTGTCCGGCCAGTCCCGACGCGAGGTCGGCATAGGGTGTCAGGACGCCAACGGTCCCGTTCCGGTCCACGGGTCCCGAGCCGTGGACGATGACCACGGCGGGCACCGGCCCCGGCGCCCCGGTCGGGAACGTCAGCGTGCCGGGGAGCGCCCAGGGGGCGGGGCCGACCGTGACGTCGGTCTCGATGAACTGCACCCGGTTCATGGTCAAAGCTCCTGTCGGCGGAAGGCGAGCCAGGCGACGACCAGCGCGCCGGCGATGATTGCGAGGCTGCCGGCGACCGGCTGGGCGAGGTTGCCCACGCTCGTCCCGACGGCGAGCGAGCGAGCCGGCCCGAGCAGCGAGGTCGGGAACCAGGACCCGAGCCCGGGGATCGCTCCCAGGATCCCGCCGACGATGAGCCACGCGAAGCCGACGCCCGCGGCGACCACCGCGGATGGGGCGACGGTGCTGGCGAGGAACGTCACCGCGGCGTAGGTCATCAGCAGGAGCCAGAGCAGCCCGCAGGCGGCCGCGAACCCGGCCGGGGCAAGGGGCTCGAACAGGATGGCCGTGTATACCCACGCGCCGGTCCCGGCGATCGCCACGCCGAACGCGAGGAGCAGCCCGATGGCGATGAGCTTGGAGGCGAGATAGGTGCCCCGGCCGGCCGGCCGTGACAGGACGAAGGCGGCGGTGCCGCGCTCCTTCTCGAGGGCCACGGCGCCCATCGCGACGACGATCGCAATGACCGCACCGAGCTGGCCGACGTTCTTGGCGAGCTGGTCGAGGGCATCGGCGACCGTGGGGTTGGGCATGGCCGACGCAAGCCCGCCGCCCGCAGCCGCCCGGACGATGTCCCGCGTGTAGCGCGCGAGGAGGGGGGACGAGATGCCGACGACGGCGAACACGCCCCCGACGACGAGCAGGCGCATCGTGCGCCACTGCTCACGGGCCTCCTTCCCGACGAGGATCGCGAGGGTGGACATCAGGCTGCCTCCTGGGCGGTTGGTTCGGCGTCGCGACTGACGAGCGAGAGGAAGACGTCCTCGAGGGTGGGCCGTGCGCGCTCGAAGCGGGCGAGCTCCAGGCCGGAGCGAGCGACCAGCGGAAGGATCGCCGCGGCCGCCGCGACCTCATCACGGACATGGATCCGGATCGTGCCGTCGACATCCTCGGCACGGTCGGCCCAGCCGGCAGCCATCGTGGCTGCCAGGAACCGCTCGGCCGCCGTTGCCTGGCCGAGTTCCGGTTCGAGGAGGTAGAGGGGTCGCGCGTGCGCCTCGAGGAGCGTCTCGATCGGCGACGCGGCGACGAGCCGGCCGTGGTCGAGGATGGCGACCCGGTCGCAGATCCGTTCAACATCGCCGAGGATGTGGGTGGACATGACGATCGTGGCGTTGTCGCGGAGGCCCGCGATGATCTCGAGGACGTCGCGACGCCCTTCGGGATCGAGCGCGCTGACCGGCTCGTCGAGGAACAGGACGGCCGGCCGGTGGAGGATCGCCGCGCCGATGCCGAGGCGCTGGCGCATCCCGCCCGAGTAGCCGCCGACGCGGCGTTGCGCCGCCGCCGTGAGACCGATGTGCTCGAGGACCTCATCGACGCGGGTCCGGAGCTCCCGGCCCTTGAGACCCTGGAGCCGGCCACTGAACTCGAGCAGCTCGCGGCCGCGCATCCAGCCGAACAGGCGGGGGTTCTGGTCGAGGACGCCGATCCGTCGCGCAAGCGCCCCCGGATCGGCCCCGACCTCGATCCCCGCCACCAGAGCCGAGCCGGCGGTGGCGTGGCCAAGACCGGTCAGGAGCCGGAGTGCCGTCGTCTTTCCCGCGCCGTTGGGGCCGAGGAGGCCAAAGACGCTCCCGACGGGGATATCGAGATCGAGGTCATCGAGCGCGACGAGGTCACCATAGCGCTTGGTCAGGCCGCGAGAGACGATCGCGGTCCCTTGAGTGGCGGCGGCCATCGTTACGCGTCCTGCCGGCCGATCGCGAAGTAGGCCAGGGGGCCGAACAGCTCGCCAAGGACGATGATTGCCGCCCAGATCGCCTTGTTGCCCCACCGGACGGTCCGGTCGGGGTCGAGCAGGTCCCTGAGGGCGAATGCGATCAGGCCCAGCTGGACGATGATCAGCGGCGTGACGAGGATGAGCAGCTGCGTGGTGCTCACGATTGAACTCCTTTCGAAGTGCCTGAGGGGGTGTTGCGCGCGGCCGGATGACCGCTGTTGTCACCGGTCGGGGTAGGGGGCTCGCCGGGAATGCCGATGACCGCGAGACTGCGGGCGCGACGCCCGTCTGACGCGGGCGTGTCGATCCGGGCCACGATCGCGCCCCAGATCTCCTTGAGCAGCTCGAGGTACTCGGCATCGGAGAGGTAGAGGGACGCCTCGCGGTAGCTGACGCCGTCCGCGCCGAGGTCGATCTCGTCGCGCCGGAGATAGCGGGCGTACTCGTCGATCAGCGTGGCCGTGAACGATGCGAAGTAGCGGAGGTGATCCTCGCGGCTCGCCGTCGCCAGGTCGTCCGGGCCGAGGTTCGCGTTGTGATGCTCCAGCGCGTACGTGCGCTCCACCGCGCCGCGCACGCGGTGCTCGTCGACCACCATCAGGATCTGGCCGTCGACGAGGGTCGCGAGGTGTCGATAGAGCGTCGCTGCGGGGACGTCGGACAGCTGCGCCGACAGGTCGCTGGCGGTCAGCGCGACCCCGCGACCGAGGGCGAGGATGATCCGCATCCGGACCGGGTGAAGGATGAGATCGGCGGACGGGGTCGACATGCGTCAGGACCGTTCCTATCTGTGCGACTGATATCGATAGCGGGAATACTATCAGGAATGAGACCGGTGTCAAGAGCCCGGCGCTGCTGCGCTCCTGAAATTGACCGCTCTATACAGCCGTGCGCGCTCAGATTCGCCGTCCACCCGGCGCTCGGCGACCGGGATATCATCGTGTCGGTGCAGCCGAAGGGCATGCTGGGCCGAGGTGCTGCCCAAGGGCATGCTGGACCGACCAGCGGCGGGACGATCGCGGGCGCTCGCCGGGCCCAGCGGTCCCGGCCCAGGGTCAGGCGACCGAGCCCGGCATCCGGATCGCGCGCGGTCGGACGACGTGGATCACGAGCCCCGCGATCCCCAGGGACGCGCCGATGACGCCGCCGACGGGGAGCTCGGCGAGGACCGAGGCCTGCCCCAGCCCCGCGGAGATGGCACCCGCGTACGACCACGCCATCATGATCCCGTGGGCCTCGCTGCGTCCCGGTCCCGATCGCCCGGTCACGATGGTCGCGTACGCCCCGATCAGGGTCGCGAGGCTCAGCAGCGTGAGGTAATGGAACGGGCCGATCGCCCCGCCGGTATCGACGGCCCATGCCGCCAGGTTGAGGTTCGTCATCGCCGCCAGGTACAGGTACCCGAGCCGTCGGTGGCGCCGCGTTCCCTTCCGGCTGGCGAACAGGAACGCGCCCGCGAGCAGTGCGACGGCCGCAGCCGCCACGTGCAGGACTCCCGGGGCGATCATGCCGCGCGAACGGCGGTCGCCGCGCGGGCGTCATGCGCCCCGCGCCGATGCACGATGACTCCGGCGCCGACGCCGATCACGATCAGCGCGACCGTCGACGGCAGCTCCCAGTCGGTGCCGACCAGCGCCGGGAAGAAGGACTCGAACCCTTCCTCCCAGTTCTGGATGGCATGGAACAGCAGGCCGGGGATGAGCGACCCTCCGCTCCCGTTGAACATGAGCGTGAACAGACAGCTCAGCCCGACGGCGAGGATCAGGAACAGCACGATCGAGACCGGACCCCGGGAGAGGAGGACCGGCAGGTGCCACAGGCCCCACAGCACGCCGATGAGGAGGCTCGCCTGAAAGGGCGACATCCTGGCCTGGAGCTGCGGCAGTGCGAACCCACGAAGGCCCAGCTCCTCGCCCATCGCGCCGCGCAGCAGCAGCGAGACGAGGAGGCCCGCCTGCAGGCTGAACAGGGCGGTGCCGAGGGCCTCGGCCTGAAACGACGATGCCGCGCCGGCCAGGATCGTGGCGATGGCGAACAGGCCGGCGGGCAGCACGGCGAGCAGGTACCAGCGTGCGCCGAACCGCCAGCGGACCAGCCTCGCGCCAAGCTCGCGGAGGCCATCGCGGCCGAAGGTCGCGGCGATGATCAGGATCCCGGCGATGGAGAACGAGAAGTCGATGACTCGCGTCATCAGGTACAGCAGCCACCCGGGAAGCGCAGGGGACACGCCCTCGAACTGCTGCGCCTCCACCATCCGGATGAGGTCGTCGGTGCCGACGCCCGAGCCGCCGGCTGCAGCCGCAACGACGAGCCACATGCCCCATGCGATCCCGTAGGCCAGCACGAAGAAGGCAGCCACCGGAGCGAGGCTCGCGCCGCGTGGTTCGGTCGTGGAGATCGGCATCGCGGGGTCCTCCCTCAGTGGACGCGGCAAGCTCGGAGGCGAGGAGCTCGCCCTGAGAAGACCGACCCGCGTGAAGCCTCGCCCGCGGTCGCGTGCGGCGTCCGGGGTGCTCCTGACTGCGGTCCAGCCTCCAGAATCGTTGGCGCAGTCTACCGAGGACGTGAGTGGCTGGCCACCCGCTGCCGCGTCCCGAGATCGGCCAAGATACTTGCCTGCGTCCGTCCAGTGAGAGCACGCTGGGCCGATGGCGATCAGACCCGTCGGCGGCAAGGACGATCCGAGGACCCGGCATGAGTTCCGCGCCAACTTCCGAGGTCATCTTGTGCCTGCTCGTCGGCACCCTGCGCAGCCTCACATCCGCGCTCTCAGCACGTCGACCTCGCAGCCGGGCAAGAACGGGTCAAAGCCGTGCTCGACCAGCCAACGGATCGCCAGCAGGCTTCGCAACGACCACCACCCGCGGATCACGTCGAGGTCGACATCGGTGCCGTAGCCGGCGGCGAGGTCGCAAAGGTGCTCCTCGTGTCCGAGCGTCAGGGTGGCGAGGTCGTACAGGGCATCACCTTGGCCCGCCTCGGACCAGTCGAGCACGCCGGTGACCTTGTCGCCGGCGACGAACACGTGGGCGATCTGCAGGTCACCGTGCGTGAACACCGGTCTCGACGGCCGGAGCGCAGCCTCGGCAACCCGGCGGTTGAGCGCGACCAGGTCGGCGGGAAGTACGCCACTTGTGACGAGCCAGTGGCATTCGCCGTCGAGGTGCGCTGCCGCCTCGTCGCGACGTCTGCTGGGCCATGGCGGGAGCGGCGCGTCGTGCAGCATCCGGACGGCAGCACCGGCCGCGGCCCATGCCGCCGCCGACGCGATCGACGGTTCGCCGAGACGTCCGAGTGCCACACCTGACAGGGCGGCGAGCGCGAGCACGGGCGGCTTCCGCCATAGAATCTCAGCGGTCGGGATCGGCGCCCTGGTCATCGCCTCGACCTCGACGTCGACACGCGCCTGATCGGGGTCGATCTTCAGGAACACGTCGCCGACGCGCAGCGTCGCGCGCTCGCGATGAGCGACGAGGACCTCGACTTGCTCCACGCCGGCCATTATCGCCGGGCAATTCGCGGTTCCATTCCTGCGCATGAAGCCCGCACCATCGCTACTGGAGCGAACGTGGCAAGCACCTTGGCCAAACATCCGGTGGGGGTTCCGGATAGTACGCGCAGGAAGGTTGTCACGAGAGGTACACGCGTTGGACTCAGGAATCGCAGAGCGCGACGCCGTTGCTCGCATGAAGGCGGGCGACATCGGTGGCCTCGCCACGCTCGTCGAGCGGTACCAGGTCCAGGCGATCCGGACGGCGTACCTGATCGTCCGCGAACGGCCGCTCGCCGAGGACATCACCCAGTCGGCGTTCATCCGCGCATACGAGCGGATCGACCAGTTCGACGCCGGGAAGGGGTTCGGTCCATGGTTCCTGCGAAGCGTGGCCAACGACGCCATCAAGGCCGTCCAGCGCGCCCGGCGCACGGTGCCGCTCGACGGCGGGTCCGACGATGCGGGCCCGGTCGAGAGCCTCCAGGCCGATCCGGGCCGTGGGCCGCTGGCCATCCTCGAGGCAGCCGACGACGCCGCGGCCGTGTGGGACGCGCTCGGCCGCTTGCCACCGGACCAACGCGCGGTCATGGTCCTGCGCTACTTCGACGGCCTGAGCGACGCGGAGATCGCGGCCCAGGTCGATGCGCCGCCGGCCACCGTTCGCTGGCGGCTGTTCGCGGCGCGAACGAAGCTCCGCACCTGGCTCGGCGCGAGGGCGGAGTGAGATGAATAGGCAACACCCCGCGAACGATCCCCGCGACGTTCGTCCTGCCCTCGAACAGGGAGCAACCGACATGCAAGCTGAAGCTCTCCGCCAGACGCTGTCCTCGATCGCCGAGGACGCCATTCCCCAGACGACCGACCTGTGGCCCCGGATCGCTTGGCGCCTGACCGGGGAGCCAGGTCGGTCGCGGCGCTGGCTCGGGCTGCGCCTGCCACGGGTCCGGGTCCTCCAGGCCGCCGCGGTCGCGATGGCCCTCGCCGCGATCGTCCTCGTCCAGACGCTGATGCCCGGCCAGCTCACCGCTGCACAGGCGGCCGACATCGCGCGCAACGACCCGCAGGTGGCGGCGCTGCTGCGCGGCGATATCACCATCGCGACCGTCACGAGCACGGCGAATGGCGTCGCGACGGTCGTCGTCGAGGACAGCCAGGGCCAGCAGGTGACGGTCGCGGTCGACCTCCGAAGTCGCGTTGCCACGGTCGTCTACCACGGCCCGAAGCTGTCCGACGCGCTCACGACCAAGGCCCTCGAGGTGGTGCGCACCGATCCTAGAACCAGCGCGCTCCTCGACCAGGGAGCAACCATCGGCCGGATCATGCCGATCCAGGTCAGCTTCCAGGGCGTCGACCCGGCCACCGGCGAGCCGACCCAGGGCTCGGAGACGTGGGCGCAGGTGCCGCTCGAGCTGGACGGCAAGGAGTGGAGCGCATACGTCAACCTGCCGACGGGTCGGATCGACCAGCTCGTGAACCCGCAGGGCGAGCAGGTCCAGTAACCCTGGCCTCGAGCCCGGGGCCGCGTCAGGCGCGAGTTCGGGCTCGCTCGAGTCCGTCGAGGATCAGGTCGAGCCCGAACTCGAACTCGTCGGCGTAGTCGTAGCCGGGCTGCAGCACGTGTTCCACCGTGAGCTCGGCGAGATAGGGGTACCTGTCCGCGGGTAGCTGCCGGAGGAGATGAGCCGCGGCCGCCGCTGCCTGTTCGGGGGTGTCCAGCGGCATCATCCGCTGCTGTTGGGCGAAGCCGTAGACATAGCTGTCGAGCACGGAATAGGCGTGCGCGGCCAGCTCGATCGAGAACCCGTCCTCCCGGAGGCTCCGGATCACCGCATCGTGATGCTCCAGCGTGGCCGGCCCCGGATTGGCCCGCGATTCCATGAGGCTCGTGGCCCAGGGGTGCCGTTCGAGCACCCTCAGCGCCGAGATCGCTCGTTGCCGCATCGCCGCCTTCCAGCCGGCGCCGTCCGGCGGGAGGCCGATCTCGCCGAACACGATGTCCACCATGCCGTCGAGCAGGTCCTCCTTGTTGGCGACGTGGTTGTACAGCGACATCGCCTCGACCCCCAGCGCACCTGCCAGCTTGCGCATCGAGAGGGCCTCGATCCCGCCGGCATCCGCCAGCGCGAGCGCGCTACGCACGACACGGTCCCGGTTCAGGCGGATCCGGGGCCCCGCGCCCGGGTTGGGTTGCATGGTCATCTCCATCGTCGATCCCGGCGGCCAACCGCAGGCGGCAGGTTCGGGTATTGACAAACTTACACCGTATGTATATGGTTCGCCAAGACTTACATCGTAAGTAGTCGTTGACCCGAACAGTCGTTGACCCGAAGGAGGGATCAGATGCGCGCCCCCAAGCGTCTCGCGAGAATCGCCGGACTCCTCTACCTGATCGTCGCCATCTTCGGCGGCTTTGCCCAGTTCGGTGTTCGTACCCAGGTGTACGTCGCCGGCGATGCCGCCACCACGGCCGGGAACGTCGTCGCGAACGCCGGGCTCGTCCGCGTCGGCGTGGTTGCCGACCTGCTGCAGGCGACGGTCTTCGTGTTCCTTGCGATGACGCTCTACCTGCTGCTCAAGGACGTGAACCGGAACGCGGCCCGCGCGATGGTGGTCCTGGTCGCGATCGCCACCACGATCATGTGCCTCAACATGGTTTTCCAGTTCGCCGCCCTGCTGGTCGCAACCGACCAGTCCTACGTGACGGCCTTCGGCACCGCCGGAGCCAGCGCCCTGGTGCAGCTGCTGCTCGACATCCAGCACTACGGGTTCCTCATCGCCCAGATCTTCTTCGGCCTGTGGCTGGTGCCCCTCGGCTACCTCGCCTTCCGGTCGGAGATGTTCCCGCGACCGCTGAGCGTCCTGCTCGTCGTGGGTGGCGTCTGCTACCTGGCGGACATGCTCGTGCTGTTCCTGGCCCCCGACTTCGGCGCCCAGATCAACGAGATCATCGTGATCCCGTCCACGGTCGCCGAGCTCTGGATGGTGGGATACCTGCTCCTCAAAGGGGTCCGGTCCCCGCGCAGTGCAGGAAGTGTGCCGGCGATGGCGCCTGCCGCCGCCTGAGCGCCGATCACGGCGGGCGACGCCGTCCGGCCGCCGGCCGCCCCCGCCGCCCGTGCCGCCCACCGAGCCCGCCGCGTCCTGCGGCGGGTTCGGTGCTTGCCATCCAGCACTTCAAGGGCGGCAGGGCGACCGCCTGCCACCGTCGCAAGGGCGGCACCGCGACCGCCTGCCACCGTGGCCGTCGGGTCCCGGGTACCCTTTCAGGGCACGTCACCCCGAAAACCCAGCCACGATCGGAAAGAAGCAATGGACCGAACTGCTGTCAAGTCGAACCGGGACTGGTGGCCCAATCAGCTCGACCTCGCGAAGCTCCGCCAGAACTCCCCTTTGTCGGATCCGATGGGGGAGGACTTCAACTACGCGGACGAGTTCGCGAAGCTCGACCTCGAAGCCCTCAAGCAGGACATCGTCGAGGTCATGACGACCTCGCAGGACTGGTGGCCGGCCGACTTCGGTCACTACGGCGGTCTGTTCATCCGGATGGCCTGGCACAGCGCCGGCACGTACCGGATCAGCGACGGTCGGGGCGGCGGTTCTCGCGGCCAGCAGCGCTTCGCACCCCTCAACAGCTGGCCGGACAACGTGAACCTCGACAAGGCGCGCCGGCTGCTGTGGCCGGTCAAGCAGAAGTACGGCCGCAAGATCTCGTGGGCCGACCTCCTGGTCTTCGCCGGAAACTGCGCCCTCGAGTCGATGGGCTTCAAGACCTTTGGCTTTGCCGGAGGCCGCGAGGACGTGTGGGAACCGGACGACATGGACTGGGGCTCCGAGGACACGTGGCTCGGGGACGAGCGGTACAGCGGCGACCGGGAGCTTGACAACCCGCTTGCGGCCGTCCAGATGGGGCTCATCTACGTCAACCCGGAAGGCCCAAACGGCAACCCGGATCCCGTCGCCGCGGCGAAGGACATCCGTGAGACGTTCCGCCGCATGGCGATGAACGACGAGGAGACGGTGGCGCTCATTGCCGGTGGCCATACGTTCGGCAAGACGCACGGGGCGGGCCCCGCGACGAACGTCGGCCCGGAGCCCGAGGCCGCACCCCTCGAGGCCCAGGGCCTCGGCTGGGCGAGCAGCTACGGCACCGGCAAGGGCGGTGACACGATCTCCAGCGGCATCGAGGTCACATGGACCACGACGCCCACCAAGTGGAGCAACAACTTCTTCGAGAACCTGTTCGGCTTCGAGTGGAAGCTCGTCAAGAGTCCGGCCGGGGCCAACCAGTGGGTCGCGGAAGGCGGAGATGGCACGGTCCCCGACGCCCACGATCCCGCGAAGCACCATGCGCCCACGATGCTGACCACCGACCTCTCGCTGCGGTTCGACCCGGCCTACGAGCCGATCTCGCGACGCTTCTACGAGCATCCCGACGAGCTCGCCGATGCCTTCTCCCGGGCGTGGTACAAGCTCACCCACCGTGACATGGGCCCGGTCTCGCGATACCTCGGCCCGCTGGTCCCGGCCGAGCAGCTGATCTGGCAGGACCCTGTCCCGGCCGTCGACCACGAGCTGATCGACGCCTTGGACATCGCCGCTCTCAAGGACACGATCCTGGGCTCCGGGCTGTCGGTCTCACAGCTGGTCTCGACCGCCTGGGGATCGGCCGCCTCGTTCCGCGGCACGGACCGACGTGGTGGCGCCAACGGAGCGCGCATCCGCCTCGCCCCCCAGAAGGACTGGGAGGTGAACAGTCCGTCCGAGCTCGCGAAGGTGCTGACGACGCTGGAGCGGATCCAGTCGGACTTCAACCAGGCCCAGGCCGGCGGCAAGAGGGTCTCGCTCGCCGACCTGATCGTCCTGGGCGGGTGCGCCGCTGTCGAGCAGGCCGCGAAGCAGGCCGGACAGGATGTCGTGGTGCCGTTCGCCCCCGGGCGCACCGATGCTTCGTCGGAGCAGACCGACGTCGAGTCGTTCGCCGTGCTGGAGCCCCGCGCCGACGGGTTCCGCAACTTCGTGGCTGACGGCCAGTCGGGGCCCGCAGAGCAGCTGCTCGTCGCTCGCGCAGAGCTCCTGACGCTGACCGCACCCGAGATGACGGTGCTCGTCGGCGGCATGCGCGTCCTGGGCGCCAACACCGGTGGAACGCCGCACGGCGTGTTCACGGATCGTCCCGGGGCGCTCACCAACGACTTCTTCGTGAACCTGCTCGACATGGGCACGGAGTGGAAGGCGACCTCGGACGCCGAGGACCTGTTCGAGGGGCACGATCGCGCGACGGGCAAGCCGAAGTGGACCGGCACCCGCGCGGATCTCGTCTTCGGCTCCAACTCGGTGCTCCGCGCCTACGCGGAGGTCTACGGCAGCGACGACTCGCAGCCGATGTTCGTGCGCGACTTCGTGGCGGCCTGGAACAAGGTGATGAACCTGGATCGCTTCGACCTGGCCTGATCCCGGGAGGCGGGGGAGCCGTCGACGGGACGTCGCGCCGTCTCCTCAGCCGTGCGGGGGCGCCACGGCCGGCTCCTCACCAACGCGATCCCGGCCGCCTTCCTTCGCCGCGCAAAGCGCCCGATCCGCGCGATCGACCACGTAGCCGTCCGAATCTCCGGGTCGCCATACCGCCACGCCCGAGGCTGGCGGTGACCGTCTCGGGTACGCCCGGGGGAGATGCCTCCCGGATCGGTTGAGATGACGCGCCGTCATGACACGGGTTGGCGAGCGACCGACCCTGAACGTGGACGTGTTTGCCCGTCATGATCTCGCCGCCCGTCCGAGCGGCCATCCTCGAGCGACGCCATCGGGAGGTCGATGAGCGAACAGCGGGCCGGGGCTGCGAGTCGACGGGGCGAGATGAACCTGGCAAGGCGGCAGGACGACGAACGGGCCGCAGCGGCGCGCCGTGATGAGGCGACCCAGCGATTCGAGGTGCGGCGGTTCCTCAACCTCCTGATCGTCACGGCCATGATCACCATGCTGATCGATGTCATCGCGTCAATCGCCATCGGCAGTCCCCGGTGGTTCGCGCCGGTGATCGTGGGAGGATTGGTCGGCGGATGGCTTGCGGCGGGACCCCGCCGCGCGATCGATCACGGCAATGTCCAGGCGATCGTGAGTCGGGTGGCGATCGTGGTCATCGCCTGGATCCTCGTGGTGGCGTTGTTCCAGCCGTTCCTCGCGCTTGCCCTGGTGCCGGCCTACCTGGTGCCGGTCGCGATGGGCCTGCCGTACCTCGAAGGGCGAGGGCTTCGTCTGGTCATGGGCCTTGCGTGGGTGGCGGCCATTGGCTCCATGCTCGTCCATCTCCTCCCCGACGACGCGGCCCCGGCTGTGGTCGAGACAATCGTGGAGGTGGTGGCCCTCGTCACGGTGATCGGGGTCGTCTTCGTCGTCCTGAACCGGGGTGCGGTGACCCTCAAGGCCTCGGGTCGTGAGTTCCGCCGGCTGTTCCAGCTGTCATCCGACCTCGCCGAGACGACCGATCCGGGGGTGCTCGGCCCGCTTGTCGCGCGGCACCTCGCCGAGGCGACCGGGTTCGACGACTGCGTCATCTACGCGCTCGCACCAGACACGGACCGCCTCGCCCCGTTCGGATCGCATCCCGTCGAGCGTTCGCTCGAGACGGCTCCCGAGTCGATCGCGGCGCGGCCCATGCTCGCGCGCGTTGCCAACGATCAGGCGTCGTCCGTGATCGACGTGGCCGACGAGCAGGCGGACCCGCTCGAACGTGACCGCCTCCGGGCCCTCGGTCGAACAACCATGCTGCTCCTGCCCCTCACGGCCCAGGAGCGCTCGGTCGGGATCGCCGAGCTGACGAGCGCCGTGCCCCACTCGATCGACGTACGAGTGCTCGCCCTCGCCCGGACGCTGACGTTCGAGGCGGCCATGGCGATCGAGAACGGGCGGCTCTACCAGGAGCTCCGCCATCGGTCGCTCCACGATCCGCTCACCGGTCTCGCCAACCGGAGCCTGTTCGACGATCGCGCGGAGCATGCCATCGCCCGGCAGGCTCGCAAGGATGGGACAGGGGTCGCGGTCCTGTTCATGGACCTCGATGGGTTCAAGACCATCAACGACACGCTCGGTCATGCCCGGGGCGACCGGCTGCTGACCCTCATCGGCGAGCGGCTGCGGACGGTGGCCAGGGCAGGCGATACCGTGGCTCGTCTCGGCGGTGACGAGTTCGCATTACTGCTCGAGGACGTGGCCTCCGTCGACGCCGCGCTCGCCGTGGCCGCGCGGGTGGTCGATGCTGTTGCCGAACCGTTCGATCTTGCCGGTCAGCACACCAGGACATCGGTCTCGATCGGTGTGGCGTTCCGGACTGCGCAGGACGCCACCCTCGACGATCTGCTCGCGGATGCGGATGCCGCGATGTACGAGGCGAAGGCGGCCGGCAAGGGCCGGGCCGTGCTATCAGCGGGCAGTCGCGTCGCCCAGGATCTGGGCCCCGCAGCCACGTCGGCCGAGGCCATGACCACGCCGCACATCCCTGCGGTCGTCGTCGAGATGCCGAGGCTGCGAGACGACGGGGGCGAGGCAGGCCCCACGAAACGATCCGGGGACGAAAGGGCTGCAGCCCCAAGCCCCGACAACGCGATCCAGCGAGTCGAGGTGCGGCGGTTCCTCAGTATCCTGATCGTCACGACGCTGATCGGTGGCACCATGGTCACCATCGCGGCCATCGCCGTCGACAATCCAAGGTGGTTTGCGACGACGATCCTTGCCGTCGCGACCTCCACCTGGCTCGCCGCCTTCCCCCGCCGCGCCGTCGACCACGAACCCATCGAGACGGTCGTCAGCCAGGTCGCGATCGTGCTCACGGGCACCATCGTCGTGGTCGCGATCGTCCAGCCGTTCCTCGCGCTGGTCCTGGCGCCGGCCACGCTGTTGCCGGTCGCGCTCGGTCTTCCCTACCTTGCGGGGCGGTCGCTCCGCCACCTGATGGTTTCTGCCTGGGTGGCAACCGTGGCAATCGTGTTTGCAGGTCTCTTCCCCGACGACGCGGTCCCGCCCACGGTCGCGATCCTCGTGCGTATGTGGGTCCTCGCCACCGTGATCGGGCTTGTCTTCTTCCTCCTGTACCGGTCGGCCGAGGGCCTCAAGGCCTCGGGTCGTGAGTTCCGCCGGCTGTTCCAGCTGTCATCCGACCTCGCCGAGACGACCGATCCGGGGGTGCTCGGCCCGCTTGTCGCGCGGCACCTCGCCGAGGCGACCGGGTTCGACGACTGCGTCATCTACGCGCTCGCACCAGACACGGACCGCCTCGCCCCGTTCGGATCGCATCCCGTCGAGCGTTCGCTCGAGACGGCTCCCGAGTCGATCGCGGCGCGGCCCATGCTCGCGCGCGTTGCCAACGATCAGGCGTCGTCCGTGATCGACGTGGCCGACGAGCAGGCGGACCCGCTCGAACGTGACCGCCTCCGGGCCCTCGGTCGAACAACCATGCTGCTCCTGCCCCTCACGGCCCAGGAGCGCTCGGTCGGGATCGCCGAGCTGACGAGCGCCGTGCCCCACTCGATCGACGTACGAGTGCTCGCCCTCGCCCGGACGCTGACGTTCGAGGCGGCCATGGCGATCGAGAACGGGCGGCTCTACCAGGAGCTCCGCCATCGGTCGCTCCACGATCCGCTCACCGGTCTCGCCAACCGGAGCCTGTTCGACGATCGCGCGGAGCATGCCATCGCCCGGCAGGCTCGCAAGGATGGGACAGGGGTCGCGGTCCTGTTCATGGACCTCGATGGGTTCAAGACCATCAACGACACGCTCGGTCATGCCCGGGGCGACCGGCTGCTGACCCTCATCGGCGAGCGGCTGCGGACGGTGGCCAGGGCAGGCGATACCGTGGCTCGTCTCGGCGGTGACGAGTTCGCATTACTGCTCGAGGACGTGGCCTCCGTCGACGCCGCGCTCGCCGTGGCCGCGCGGGTGGTCGATGCTGTTGCCGAACCGTTCGATCTTGCCGGTCAGCACACCAGGACATCGGTCTCGATCGGTGTGGCGTTCCGGACTGCGCAGGACGCCACCCTCGACGATCTGCTCGCGGATGCGGATGCCGCGATGTACGAGGCGAAGGCGGCCGGCAAGGGCCGGGCCGTGCTATCAGCGGGCAGTCGCGTCGCCCAGGATCTGGGCCCGCAGCCACGTCGGCCGGGTGACCGCCGGTCGGCACTCCATTCCGCGCGCTGGTTGAGCCGGGACGGAGCGGTTGCCCGTTTGTGCACATCCGTGCCGGATCGTTCACGAGCGTACCGGGGACACTGGTGCTCGGGGATCGCGGGCTCCGAGGAACGGAGCGGAGAGGGAACGGGCCCTCACGGGCCGCAGTCAGTCAGGCGCTCGACCCCGATGCCCGCGCTCTGGGCGGGACGCGCTTCCCGGGTGAGGTCCTCCCTGACGTACACGATGGCGTGGCGATCAGGGCTTCGGCAGCGCCGCGGCGGTTACAGTGCGACCGTGGAACCCCGCGTTCTGTTGCTCCACCGGTCGTGTGTGAGGCCCCGGGACCGCGCAGTGGGCGAGCCGTCGCGTCGATACGATGGCGTCGGGGACCGCCTGCAGCCTTGGTCTCGGACGGCGCATCGGACTGTCGTCCCGTATCGATCGCATGGGCAGGAACGATGAAACCAGCCGACGTCACGATCATTGTGACAACCTTCAACCGGCCGGAATGGCTGGCTGTCTCCGTGTTCTCGATCCTCTCGAGTGCCGCGAATGCGAGCCGCTCAGGCATCACGACAAGGATCCTTGTCGTTGATGATGGATCCGAGGGTTCGGGTACGCGAGACGTCGCGGCAAGGGCCGGAGTCGACTACCTCCGAATTGCGGCGAACAGTGGCCGTGCGACGCCCTCGTTCGGCCGCGTCGCGGGCCTTCAGGTGGCCGACAGCCCCTTCGTGGCGTTCTTTGACGACGACGACGCAATGCTCCCGCGGTGGATCCCCCTGCACGTCGCCCGCCTGCGCGAAGGCCACGACGTCTGCTCCACCGCGTTCTGGCGGACCGACTCCGAGCTGCTCCCGACGAGGTTGGTGTCACTGCCGGCCGTGACATTCGGCGACCTTCTCGACGGCCGCTTCGCGGTGAACGACGGGAGCCTCATGCGCCGCTCGGCCCTTGACGGGTCAAACCTCGACCCCGAGCTCGAGAACGTCATGCTTGCCGATCTTTGGCTCGACATGGCATTCCGCGGATGCGCGTTCACGCGCTTGGATGAGGCGACCTTCCTGTATCGCCGGCACGGCACAAACTCCTCGGATCACCTCACTGCGCTCGACGCCGAGACCCGTCGCGCAGTCCTGGCGCGCCACCGCCAGCGGGTCATTGCCCGCGACGGTTCGTTGCCTGCGCCCACGCCCCGGCCCGCCCCTCCGCCGAGGCAGCGCTCGCGGCTCACAAGCTGGCGCCGCTTCGCGGGCCGCGTCCTGAGGAACCGTCAAGGCTGAAGCCCCCGGAAAGCGGGAGGGCCGTCCGCCAGGACCGTCCGACAGGACCGCCGACAGGCCGGACGGCCGTAGCCACGTCGCTGCCACTGTCCTAGGGTCGGCGACAGACGTCGCCGGAAAACGCAGCAAGGACGGCCGATGGAGATCCGGATCCTCGGCTCCCTCGAGGTCGTCGAGGGGGGTCTGGTCAGCGCGATCGCGTCCCGGCGTCAGCGTGCCCTGCTCGCACTCCTGCTCGTCCATGCCGGTCGGCCCGTCTCGACCGAGCATATCCTCGACGCGCTGTGGGGCGATTCGCCGCCGGAGAGCGGTTCTGGCAGCGTCGCGTTCCATGTGTCGCGCCTCAGGGCAGCGCTGGAACCCGGGCCACGCGACGAACCCGGAACCGCCAACGGCCGGGGCCCGATCACGACCGAGGCCGGCGGCTACGCCCTGCGGATCGAGCCCGACGCGATCGACGCGGTCCGGTTCGAGCGCCTGGCGAGGGAGGGTCACGAGCTCCTCGCCGATGAACCCGCCGTGGCCGCATCGCGGCTTCGCGACGCCCTGGCCCTGTGGCGCGGCGAGCCCTTCGAGGGCCTCACGGACGAAGCGTTCCTTCAGCCGGAGATCGCCCGCCTCCACGAGCTGCGGCTGCGTGCATTCGAGGACCGTTTCGAGGCGGACCTCTCGCTCGGTCGCGGTCGCGACATCGCGGGCGAGCTTGAGTCCCTCGTGGCCGAGGAGCCGCTGCGTGAGCACCTGCGGGCGCAGCTCATGCGCGCCCTGTACGGCGCCGGCCGCCAGGCGGACGCGTTGCGCATCTACCAGGATGGTCGACGCCTGCTTGTCGATGAGCTGGGCATCGACCCGTCCGCCGAGCTCCAGGCGCTCGAGCTGGCGATCCTGCGCCAGGACGTGACGCTCGACGTTGCGCGGCCCTCCTCCGGCCCGCGGAACCCGTACAAGGGCCTGCGGCCGTTCGGCGAGGCGGACGCGGGTGACTTCTTCGGGCGTGAGCTGTTTGCAGAGCGGCTGATCGAGCGCCTCGAAGCGGTGTCGCGGGCGGGCGGTCTGCTGCTGCTCGTCGGACCCAGCGGGAGCGGGAAGTCCAGCGTCATCCGGGCCGGGCTGTTGCCGCTGCTCCGAGCGCCGGCCCCCGGCCACGAGGCATGGCGCGTCGCGGTCATGCTGCCGGGCAGCCGTCCGACGGAAGCGCTGCTGCGGGCGTTGGACACAGTCGTCACGGCCCCGCAGGGCACGGCCCCGCAGGACACGGCCCCACAGGGCACGACCCCGCAGGGCTCAGCGTCGGGGGCCGAGGGGGCGGACATCGCGGAGGCGCTCACCCGGGCGGCCGCCGCTGATCCGCGCCGACTGCTCCTGGTCATCGACCAGCTCGAGGAGCTGTTCGCGCTTGCGACCGATCCGGGCGAACCGTCCGGATTCCTCCGCAGCATCGCCGCCGCACTGACCGGGCCCCCGCCACGCCCGGCCGTTGTCGCATCGTTGCGAGCCGACTGGTTCGATCGGCCGTTGCTCAGCGCGGAGCTCGGGGCGCTCGTTCGGGATGCCGTCGAGGTCGTGACCCCGCTGACCCGCGACGAGCTCGAGCGGGCCATCGTGCGGCCGGCCACCGCGGTCGGTGTCGAGCTCGAGCCTGGCCTGGCGGCAGACCTCGAGGCCGACGTGGCCGACCGGCCCGGGGCGCTCCCGCTCCTGCAGTTCGCCCTGACCGAGCTGTTCGAGCGGGCCGAAGGCAAGCGGCTCAGTCGAGAGTCCTACGCGGCCATTGGCGGCGTGGCCGGTGCGGTTGGCCGGCGGGCGGAGACGGTCTTCGCATCACTCGACCAGCCGGCGCGCGACCTCGCCCGCCAGCTGTTCCTGCGGATGACTGCCGTGGGCGAAGGGCGGACCGTGGCTGCCCGACGGGTCGTGGTGGACGACCTGCGCTCGATCGAGGCGACAGCCGAGCGTGTCGACGCCGTGCTCGAAGCCTTCGGACGATGGCGATTGCTGGCCTTCGACCGTGATCCGCGCTCGGGCCGGGCGACCGTCGAGCCGGCACACGAAGCGCTGCTCACGCACTGGCCGCGACTCGCCGGCTGGATCCAGGAGGCAGAGGAGGCGCTCTGGATGCAGGCGCGGCTGAGCGCCACGGCCACCGAATGGGAAGCAACGGACCGGGACCCTGGGTTCCTCCTGGCCGGCAGCCGCCTCGACCTGTTCGAGACATGGAGCGCCACCACCGACATCCGCCTCGACGCGCTCGAGCGCGAGCTGCTCGAGGCGAGCCTGGTCGAGCGCCGGCGGGCCGAGCAGGCCGAGCGCGATCGCCGCGATCAGGAGCGCCGGCTCGAACGCCGGGCGTCGACGAGGCTTCGGGCGCTCGTGGCCGTGCTCCTTGCAGGCGTGATCGGGGTCTCGGGGCTGCTCGCCGTCGTCTGGCGCCAGGGGGAGGGCGCCCGCGAGGATCGGGCGATCGCCATGGCGCGCGAGTTGGCGGTGGCCGCGAACGGGCGCCTCGACACCGATCCGACGCTGGCCCTGCTTCTGGCCGCCGAGGCGGCGCGGGCGACGGCCGACCGGGGGTGGATCACGGAGGAGGCGCTCGATGCGCTGCACTGGGCTGTTCAACGGGCGCGGGTCCCGTACCCGTCGGGCGACGTCCCCGTTGCGGTGCGACTCGCGCCGCCCCCCATCGGTGCCCGCGGCGTCTATCTGCTGCCGGCCCGCGACCTGATCGAGCTCGCCGACACCTCCGCTGGGCGGTCGCTCACCGCTGACGAATGCCGAACTTACCTGCACCAGCCGGCCTGTCCGGCGGCGGATCGACGCCAGGTGGACGCGAATCTCGGGGTCATGACCGCCACGGGCGAGGTGGCGATGACCGATCTCGCGGCGCAGGGCAGCGGAGGTGTGAGCCTGCGGGTCGTCTCGCAGCTGCCCGCCGATCTGGCCGCTGCGCTGACCGACTATGCGGCCCAGGGCGGTGCCATCTCCTTCACGGATGACGACGGCACCGGCGATCCTCCAGCCCTGGTCGAGCAGGCTGACGTCGCCATCCTTGCTCGCCCAGGCGACGTCACTGACCTGGCCCGTGCGGGCCTGCTGCTGTCGCTGGACGAGGTCCTGTCGCCGGCCGACCTCGCAGCGCTCGAGGCGGGACCGCTGGCCGATCTCGGCCGGGTCCAGCCGTTGGACGCCGCGGGCGCGCGCCTCGTCGGTGCCCCGATCGCGGCGACGGCCTCCGGTCTGCTGTGGTACCCGGCCGACGCCTTCGCCGTTGCGGGCTACGAGCCACCGGCCACCTGGGAGGCACTGGAGCAGCTCGTCGAGCGGATGATCCAGGATGGTCGCACGCCGTGGTGTCTCGGCCTGCTTGGGGGTGAGCACGATGGGGCCTACGGCGCCGACCTGGTCGAGGACCTGGCCGCCGATCTACTGACCGCGCCCGGCTTTGACGCCTGGGCGGCTGGACGAACCGGTTTCAGCCTTGCCATCGAGGCTGCGTTTCGCCGCTATCACGCGCTGATCCAGCAGACTGGCGCCGTCCTCGGCGGCCCCGAGACGGCCATTCGAACGCCGGCGGCGTGGGCGGCACTCCAGATGGGCCGAGGCGAGCTGCCGGAGTGCTGGCTGATCCACGCGAGCGGCGATCAGCGGGCGACCTGGGAACAGGGCATTCGTGAGGACCTCACTCCGGTCCGCCTTCCGGTCCGCGCCGAAGGAGCGACCGTGCTGCGTGGGCGTGTGTACACGCTCGTCGTGCTTCGTGACCGGCCCGAGGTCAGGACCTTCGTGCAGTACCTGCTCGGCACGGACTTCGCGGGCCGGCTGATCAGCGAGGATTCGGGAAGCGGGCTGGTCCCGCTCGCGTCCCCGGGTGCGGGGGCGACACGAACCGCTACCGAGCGGGACATGGCCGGCCTCGTGGAATTGGCGCTGGCGGCAGGCACCTTCCTGGTTGACGCGTCCGACCGGATGCCGCGGACACTCGGCGTCATCGCGTTCCCGGACTCGGCCATGCGCGTCGCCGGGATCCCGGCAGGCTCCCCGGAGGCCGCCATCGCCGGTGAGCTCGACCTGCTGGAACGGATCCGTCTCGAGGCCCTTCCTTGATCCGCAGCACCACGCGACGAGGCTGCTCATCGATCCCTCGACAGTCGCTGAGCCGGCGCTCATGCGCGGCGGGCATCGTGGCGCTGCTGATCCGGCCAATGGAGGACCGGGTCGCGAGGCGGAAAGGGGTCACATGATGCGGACGAGGCATCTCGTGGCCGGCCTGCTCGCGGTCATGCTGGCCGCCTGCTCGTCGGGCACATCAGCTGCGCCCAGCGCAGCACCGAGCATCGAGCCGACGCCCCAGCCGACGCCAACGACGGCCGCGACACCCGCGCCGACGGCGTCACCCGCGCCGACGGCGACGGCACCGGGGCTGAGCGTCAAGGTCACGTTTGACGGCGAGACCTGCAGCTATGTTGGCCCGACCGTGATCCCGGATGGAACCATGGTGCGGTTCGAGTACGCGCCCGACCAGGAGGTGGGGGGGTCGACCCTCCTCGTCTACGGGATCAAGCCGGGAACGACGTGGGGGATGACCAGTCCTCCCGGTACGGTCGACGCTTACGAGAACATCCCTGACTGGGTACTCCAGACGACGGCCGCCTTCCTCGACGGAGCTGGGACCCTCCTGTACACGGTCAGGAGCGTGCAGCACGGCAGCGACGACGTTGACTACCCGGTTGGCGGCTACCACGTGGCTTGCACGACGCCGATCATTTATCCGGCAGTGCAGCTGACGGTCGCCGGAGCGTAGGCCCGCGACCCCACGAGCCCCGTCCGGTCCCCGCCGGGCGGGGCTCGTCTGTCTGCGCCGCAGCTGGCGGTCAGGGCCGCCAGCCAGGCGCTACGATGCGGCCATGATCGATCTCGTGCTCACGCTTGTCGGTCCGGACCGCCCCGGCATCGTCGACTCCGTGTCGGAGGTTGTGGCCGCGCACGGCGGCAACTGGCTGGAGAGCCGGATGGTGCACCTCGCGGGCCAGTTCGCCGGCGTCCTGTGCGTGGAGGTTGCCGATGAACAGGTGGCGGCGCTCGAGGACGCGCTCGGCCGTCTCGAGGGCAGCGGCCTGAGGGTCATCGTCGAACGGAGCGCGCCCGCCGAGGCGCCCCGGCAGCACGCGATGGAGATCGAGCTGCTCGGCCTCGATCGCCCCGGCCTGGTCCACGAGATCTCGGCGGTGCTCGCGGCGCACCAGGTCAACGTCGAGGAGCTGGCCACCAGTCTTCCCCCGGCTGCCCACTCCGGCGACCGAATGTTCTCTGCCCACATCCGCGTCACGATCCCCGAGACCGCGGACCTGGCGGCTGTCCGCCAGGGCTTGGAGCTTCTGGCCGGCGACCTGATGGTGGAGATCCGGCTGGCCGACACCACTGACCCCGCGCACTGACCCCGCGCCTCGACCCCGCGCCGTCAATTCGCGCGCTTGTTCTGCAGTCCTTCCCGCGGGCCTTCGGCTTCCAGCGGGAGCCGACAATGGTCGATCGCTGGCCGGCGTCGTCGGGAACGCAGGGACCGGTGCGTAGCTGGGCAGCCGCCGAGAGTCGTTGTCGCGACGGACGCGGCCGAGAGGGGTATGGTTCGACGGATACGTAGCGAGAGGAGCACCATGCCCAACGAGCAGGAAATCGGGCGTCGCGTACGCGACAGCATCATCGGAACGATCAAAGGGACGGGCGAGATCACCGAGGTCACGGTGGCGACGCTGTCGTCCGCCGTCCAGCGCACCTTCAAGGAGGCCGGCTCGGCCGGTTCCACAGCGGCCGATCTGGCCGTTGGCGCCGTCAAGGGGACGATCCGCGCGACAGGCGACGTCATCGGGCTGGGGGCGCAGACGGCCGCGGAGTCCATCAGCGCTGCCGCGACCGCAGCGGGGGTCGCCGCTGGTTCGATCGGCTACGCGGCCAAGGCTGCGGTCGTGGGCGGTGTCCGCGGCTCATCCGAAGCCGGCGTCGAGACGCTCGAGGCGATCAGCCGCACGAGCCGGAGTGCGGTCTCGGAAGCGTCCGCGGTGGGTGCCGACATCACGGCTGCCGCCGTTGGTGCGGTTGAGGGTGCGATCGAGATTGCCAAGGAGACCAGCGTCAGCGCGGAAGCGGCTGCCACAGCGGCTGCGACGGGAGCGATCGACGGGGCGGGCGACATCGGCGAGGCGGCCGCAACCCGCGTCCGGAATGCGGTGCAGGGCACAATCCGCGGCGTGAAGGTCGTCCTCAAGACGCCGCTCGAGTAGCCTCCCGGCGCGGGTTGCGCCGACCTTGGATTCGCGGGGGTCCCGATCCAGGTGTGGCGTCGGACTGGTTCAGCGCACCCCGTGAGCACTCCGCACGGCCTCCGCGTGGAGCCGCACCTGACCGGGGGGGTAGGCCCGGCCTCCGGCGTCACACCCGCGCAGGCTTCGTCCAAGGGCGCCACGGCCACATCGCTGCCGAGGTCATGAGCAGGGTGGCGTCCATCAGCACCGCCGACGCGAGGCACCACGCGCAGGTCGCACCGATCACGAACGGCTCGAGGAATGTGAGGTAGGCGGAGAACAGCGTTCCGATGACGGCCAGCCCGACGAGCGCCCACTGGCTGATCTCGACCAACGCCCCGCGTGCCCCGCGCGCGACGAGCCAGCAGCCGAGGATCGCGGCGTACCCGGCCGATCCCAGCACCCCCACCGGGATCTCGAACAGGCGCGCGTAGACGCTCGCGTGCACGAGATTACAGTCGCCGACGGGGCCACAGACGGCAGATGACCCCGCGAGCTCCACGCTCGCCAGGTATGCGGCGATCACAAGCCCGGCCAGTGCGGTCGCTGCGATCGACGCAGGCAGCCGACCGCTGCCGGTGCGCCCCCCCGCCCGCACGGCTGCAACCGCGACCCACGCGAGCGAGACAGCGAGGCCGATGAGCACAACGATGGCAAGCGTGCTGCCCAGCGGGTCGCGGCCGGCCCGCTCGATCGCGTCGGCCACCGGTGATCCGGGAGCCGGGGTCGAACCTGCCGCATCGGCCGGAGCGGCCGAGCCCACCGGCCCCGCGGATGTCGCTCCCGGCGATGCCGCGGCGGGCACCGGTGTGGCGCTCGGCTGCGAGGAGGGGAGCACCGCCGCGAGACCGGGGATCTCCGGCCAGTCCGACCCGCCCCCCGCCAGCAGACGCTCCGCGATCGACGGCAGCTGCTGGGGGATCTCCACTGAGCCCACCAGCACCACGTCGCTGACGATCAGCGTAGGCACGCCGAGGCGCTCGTCCGGGATGCCGAACCGGGTCACCGCCGCCCGGTAGAGCGTCTCGCCGACCGGCAACGTCACATCGACGGCCAGGACCACCAGGCGGTCGCCGAAGCTGGCCTGGATCGGCGGCAGGTCCTCGGTCATGACCTGGTGGCAGTGCGGGCATGTGGGCGAGTAGAAGAGGACCGCGCGGACAACCGGATCGTCGGCGCTGACCGGGGCGGCACCCGAACCCGCGAGCAGGACCCCGACAAACGCGAGCGCGACCCAGAACGCGGAGGCGCGTCCGCCCGCCGCGGATGCGCGTCCGTTCGCTGTGGGCCGGAGCCATGCCAGGGCCATTCGTCAAGCGGCCCCCAAGGATCAGGGGCCCCGTCCTCCTTTCGGCACCAACAGCATGTTCATGCCGAAAAGCACCCATCAAGGGCCGCGTGGCTCATCGGGCGGTCCGGGCCGTTGCCCTGGCGGGGCCGGTTCGCCCGGGCCTCGATCCGGTCACGGTGTTGCCACGAGGGCCTGCTCTGGGCGGCAAGCATCGGGCAGCTGGACCTCCACCACCAGCTCCACATCGGACAGTGTGAGAGAGAGCCGGTTGACCTTTAGATAGTAGGCAATCCCATTCATCTCCTGGCGGAGGCGGGTTCGCCTCGCTGGAATGGCGCTCGCTATCGGCACACGGCGTGCCCGACTTCGCCGTACGCGCTGACCGAACCGGTGCGCGACGGACCGCTCCGCAAACCGAATGGACGTCCGAAGGCACGCGTTGAGCATGCTGCTCACGGCTACACGGCTCAAGCCGCTCAGCTAATCTCGCCGCCGACTAACACGGCAATGGGGAGGCGCCCTGAAGACATCAGCCCCCGGCTCGTCTCCATGCGACACCCAAGGACTGGAATCGAGCCGATGCACCGACATTCCGCTGAAGATCGTGAGAGGGGGGTGAGGGTGTCTTCACAAGGGGAGGGTGGAGCGGGAGACGGGGTTCGAACCCGCGACATTCAGCTTGGGAAGCTGACACTCTGCCAACTGAGTTACTCCCGCTCGGGAGGGCGCGATTCTAGCCGGTTCGTGGGCGACGGACAAACACCATGAGGGCAGCACTCCCGGCTACTCGAGGTAGCTAGTAGCACGATCGACTTTACCTCGCCGCGACCTCGACTGCGTAGGCCAAGGCCCGGGACCCCGGCCGTCCTGCGGCCGCCCGAAGAGGTAGCCCTGGCCGTAGGCGATCCCGATCGAGCGAGCATCTCGAGCTCGGCAGTGGTCTCGATGCCTTCGGCGATCAGCTGAAGGCTTCGCTCCGCCGGCGAAGTAGCCTGACCCCTGCGATGAGCGCCTGCCGAGCGGGATCGGTGTCGATGCCCCGGATGAGCCCGATGTCGAGCTTCACGAAGTAGGGTGCAGAGCTCCAGGATGTGGCGAAGGCTCGCATGCCGGCACCGGCATCGTCGACCGCCAGCCGGACGCTCGGCCCGAGTCGCCGCGAGCTCCCGGCGAAGCGCCGGGTAGTCGTCAATGACGACGTGCTCGGTGATCTCGAGGACGAGTGGTCGCACCTGCTCCGCCAAGGATCGTCCGGAGCATGCCCGATCGGATGAGCGACGGAGAGACGTTCAGGCTGAGGTACGCCTCGGGTGGCAGGGCTGTCGCCGCCTCGAGGGCGGCATGGAGCGTGGCTGCCTCGAGCTAGAGACCGAGACCGGACCGGGCGGCGAGAGCGAACGTGACGTCGGGCGGGACGCCGCTCGAGAAGCGCTGAGGGCCTCGTAGCCGACCACCTCCCCGGTGTGGAGCGTCCACGATCGGCTGGAAGAACGGGTGAAGGCGGCTGCGTCGAGGATCGCCTGGATGCTCGCCCGCGCGGCTTCATCCCGGTAGCGAGCCTCGAGCCCACCGGAAAGCAGAGTCCCGAGGATCGAGGCGAGCGTCGCAGCACGGGCAGCTCGCCAAACCCATCCTCGACTTGATCGTGGATCCCGAATCCGACCACCCCGATCACGCCGTGGGCCCCCGCAGTGGCGCGTAGGCCACGGTACGCAGCCCGGTGCCGATGACCTGCTCGCCGTAGGTGCCATCCTGGCGCCGGCACGCCACTCTTCCGTACAGGCGCCGACCGACGCGCGCTCGAACAGGTAGCGGCGCGTTTGGCCGGGATCACACGGTTCGACGTGAAGGCGGCCGCGACGAGCCCCTCGACGGCCAGGATGAGCCCCTGGTCCCCGCCGTCAGCGCGATCACGAAGGCCGACTCGATGTTCGGAAGACCGATCATCTCGGCGCAGGCGTTCGCCGCGATGGTCTCGGGCGAGGCGCTCGAGTAGATCCGCTTGAGGGCTGTCTCGATCAGCCGCGCTCGCGGGTGCGTCGCGCAATCTCGCTCTCGAGAGCGCGCTCACGGGTGACGTCACGGTCGGTCTGCATGAAGCCGACCAGGCGGTCGGAAGCATCACGGATCGGGGAGATGACGGCCTCGAGCTCGAGGAGGTACCCGTCCTTGGCGCGATTGATGAGCGGGCCGCTCCACGTCTGGCCCGTTGCCGCCGCAGCCCAGATCGCATCGAAGAAGGCATGGTCGTGGCGACCGCTGGCGATGATGCTCGGCGTGACGCCCGACGATCTCTTCCCTTCGTAGCCGTAGATGCGGCTGAACGACCGATTGACGTACGTGACCGTACCGTCGAGGCCGTGAGATCCACACGGCATCGGCGGTCTGCTCCACAGCGGCGGCGAGCTGCGCCCGCTCCGCCTCCGCAGCCACGCGTTCGGTGATGTCCTGGACCGTCCCGACGACTCTGACCGGGGCCCCGTCGCCATCGCGGATCACCGTCGCCTCGTCGTGGACGATCCGGATGCTGCCATCGGGTCGGAGCACCCGGTACTCGAGCACGCGCGCTCCATCGTCGGCCACTGCCGCCCACCGCCCTGCCTGGACGCGCGCCCGATCATCGGGATGAACGAACGCGAGAAATGCCTCGGGCGTCCCGGGGATCGAGCCTGGCTCAACCCCGTAGATCCGATGGAGCTCATCGGATCGCACGCCCGCGGCTGCCGCGACGTCCCACTCCCAGCTGCCGATGTGCGCGAGCCGCTGCGCCTCGGCGAGATTGCGCTCGCTCGCGCGGAGTTCGTCGATCAGCCGTGACCGCTCGTGCTCCGAGGCCTGCCGCAGGCTGATGTCGCGGATCGCGCCGTGACGAGGATCCCATCGGCGCTCTCGGCGGGCTCAGCATGATCTCGATCGGGAACTCCGTGCCGTCCTTGCGCCGGCCGTGAGCTCGATGCCCGTGCCGATCACCTGGTCGAGCGCGACTTCCGCCGCGGCGCAGGTCGCCCGCGACGAGCCGCTCGGCGAACGGCCCTCGGGGATGATGTTCGTGATGGGCTGTCCGAGGAGCTCATCGCGGTGGTAGCCGAACTGCTTCTCCGCCTGTGCGTTCAGCAGGACGATCCGCCGGCCTGGTCGACCGCGACCATCGCGTCCGGGGCCGCCTCGATCAAGCCGCGGTACTTCGCCCCCGACTCGTCAACCACCGGTTCCGTGGGTCATTCAGCACGGACTACCTCGTCTCCCCGTCGCTGTGACCGAGGCCTTACCTGCCGCTGTTCGGCGGACGTCCCTTCTGACGTGACGCGCTGATCGCCTCGTGCGAGGCTCCTGAACACGACGGACACGCCGAATCCGCGACTTGTCACGCTGTCCGTGCGCCGCCGCTGCTGTCATTACGCGCCTCATGCTCCGCCGAGTGATGCGCCGCTAGCCGGCCCTGAGTGCCTCGCGCATCAGCTCGAAGGCGCGCTCGTGCTCGCCGACGGCCGCCAGTGCCTCCGCGAGCTCGCCCAGCACCTGCCGGGTCTTCGCCGGCTTGCCCTCGTGCCGCGCCAGGTGGGCCGCGCGCTCGTACAGCACCAGCGCCTCGCTGCCCGAGCCCTGGGCCCGGCGGGCGCGCGCCAGCGTCAGCACGGCGGCCAGCGCTGCAACGTCGTTCGACATCTCCTCGGCGAGCGCCAGCGCCCGGGACGCGAGCTCCGCCGCCCCGTCCGGGTCACCCTGGGCGAGCTTGATCTGCGCATCCGTGTCGGCCACGTACGACAGCCACAGCCGGTCGCCGAGACGCTCGAAGAACCGTCGCGCCGCGTCGGCGGCCTCGGCCGCCTTGGTGCTGTTCCCGAGCGCGAGATAGGACAGGGCGAGATCCCGCTGGAGCGACGCCGCCTCGAACTCGGCCTGCGCGGCCCGCAGCAGTGCCAGCCCCGCGGTGCCGGCGCGGATCGCGGCCTCGAAGTCCCCGGTGTGCCGGTAGCTGAAGGCGAGGTCGAACAGGTAGACGCCCCGTCGACGGTCATCGAGCCCTTCGCTGAGGCCCCGGATCTCCTCCAGATAGGCGAGCGCGATGGCGTGCTCGCCGTCGAGCGACGCGTTGCTCGAGAGCGCCATTAGCACCCGCGCCTGGAAGTCCGGCTCCACCCGAAGTCCAGCCCGCAGCCTGGCCAGGATCGCGTCCAGGAGCGCCCGGGCCTCGACCGTGTTGCCCTGCTCATATTGCCCGCACGACAGCCAGTAGGTAGCCAGCGCTTCCTCCGCGCCGCGTCCCAGGCTCGCGAACAGGCGCGCCGCCTCCGCTGCGGCACCGACGGCGTCCTTGCCGCGATCGAGTCCGGCAAATCCCTCGGCGAGCCCGAGCAGCAGCTCCGCCCGGGATCCCGTGCCCGAAGGCAATTCCAGCAGGGCCTGATAGGCATCCACCGCTTCCTGCCAGTGGCCGGCGGCAAGCTCGAGATCCGCCTGGAGCCTCGTCCACTGCTCGACCCTGTCCTCGAGAAATCGACTGGTCGGCAGACCGAGCCGCTCGGCGATGAAGCTGAGGGCCGCCATCGACGGCTTGCTGTGGCCGTTCTCCAGCGCGCTCACGTAGGCCTTCGTGTACCGGCCGGCCGCGAGCTGCTGCTGCGTCAGGCCCGCCGCGAGCCTAGCCGTGCGGATTCGGGAACCGATGGTCTGGGCGAGCAGGCGCTGGTCGGGGCGCGATCTGGCGGTTTGCTGACGGCTCATCAACCGAAGTGTACGACCCAGGGTCATTCATGGTTATCCCGTCGATCAACTCCCCGACGGTCACGCCGAGGCGCTGCGAGAACAGCCACAACGTGCCCAGCGACGGCATCGTCGTGCCGCTCTCGAGCGCGGACACGTAGCTCCTGGACAGCGGTTGGCCAAGCTGACCCTGGGTCAGGCCCCGTCTTCGTCGTTGTTCACGCACCCTCCGGCCCAGCTCGATGGCCGTCGGGGATCCGGGGCCCCATCCGAAATGTTTAGCAATACTTGACTTACCCACGGTTCGAAGACTAGCATCGCGGTCGATCGTCGGCTTCCGGCGGTTCCCCGGGTCATAGGCGAGCGCCAGCTATTGGAGATTGCTGTGCTTGCTCGCCCCAACCGCATCCGCCCCTTCGTGGTCTCCCTGGTCTCTGCCGGGATCGCCGCCCTCGTCAGCGCAGCCGCCGCACTCGCTCAGACACCGTATCCGCACTGAACCTCACCCCGCCTGAGCGTCACTGACGCTCGCTCCGCCATTCGAGTCGTTGCTCGCCTGCGACCCGGGAACAGCATCGGACAGCGCGGTACACTATGAGTAAACTCCAGCCATTGCCGGGGACGGTGGCCCGAATTCGAGGGGAGGCCACCGTCCCACCCTCCTTGCGCCTCAAGGCGTCGGTCGACTGTCTGGGTTCGGGCGTCAGGCACGCGTCGTGCTGTGGCGCTCCAGCGCTACGGGATCCTGCTCGCCGACAATAAATCAGCGTGGTAGATCACCGGTGCCCCCGGCAGCCGCTGGAATGATGACGACCGGCTCGCTTTCGGGCTCATCACCGTGGCGGACCTGGAGGTCGTCGACACCGGCGGGCCCAGTCCGCGAAGGGGTCCCGCCGCCAGGCGTGTCGGAGCGCCGTCGCCGCCGCCACCAGTCGTACGTGAACAGCCCGAACGCGCCCAGGGCCACGATCGCGGTCACGATCAGACCGTTGCGGATGCCGATCGCCACCTCGAGCGTGCCGCCCACGCTCGGAGCCACGATCAGGGCAAGGTTCTGCACGCTCTGGTCCACGGAGCTGAACGTCACCCCGTGCTCGCGTGGAATGCGCCGCATCATCTCGTCGAACAGGGCCAGCTGAACCCCGGCGGCCGCCAGCCCGCCGATGAACATGGCCGTTGCGATCACCGGCAGCGACGAAAGGGCGGACAGCGCGGCGGGTACGGCGGCCGCGACCAGCAGCGCGGGCAGCAGGATTCCGGACGCGCTCCGCCGCCGCGACAGCTTCCGGACGGTCAGGTAGCCGATCACGGCGCCCGCCGATTGCGATGCTCCGATGACGCCGATCCACCCGTTCGGCGCGTGCAGCTCGTTCACGTAGAACAGGGGCAGGAGCGGCATTGCGAGCCCGATGCTGGCCGTGTAGGCGAGCGACCGGACCTCGAACCGGAGGAACGATGGGCTGGTCCGGACGACGTCGATCGGTGCCCGGAGGCGCGCCCGGATCGAGCTTGGTCTGGCGCTCGTGCTGGGAGCCTGGTCGGGCAGGACGATCCGGCGCGTCACCAGGAAGCTGCCGAATCCGGCGACGGAGATGGCCACGAACAGGGTCTCGAAGTTGGTGGGGAACGGCAGCACCGTCAGTGCCTGGCCGGCGATGACGACGCCGATCGACGTCACCACGCCGGAGATCGCCCACCGCCGCCCCAGCAGGTCGAACCGCCCGTTGGGGCCGGCTGCCCCGTCCATGACGATCGGGAAGGCTACGAGCCCTGCGGTGGACGGCAGCGAGGCAACCGCCCAGATGCCCAGGATTGCCGGGACCGCGATGTCCCTCGGCAGCACCGCCGAGGCGACACCCATCGTCCCGTAGCTCAGCCAGCCCAGCAGGCGCAGACGGCTGTACCAGGGGACGATGTTCCGTCGTCCCTGGAGCCAGCGCCCGAACGGGATGGCCAGCGTGAACGCGATCAAGGCGGGGATCGCCGTGAGCAGGCCGACCGCGGTGCCCGATGCTCCGAGCTTGACCAGGAACACGGGCAGGAAGGTCCCGGCCGCGACCACCAGCCCGAGGAACACCGAATCGATCTGGACCAGCCGGTAGTTGCGGACCTGGTCCGGGGTCGGGCGAACGGACGGCTTCATGTGGGGCAAACGCTACCCCCTGTCGACCTCCCGCGGGGGCCTCGAGCGGCGTCGTCTGCCGGGCACCAGGCCGCTCCCGGCGACGACCAGCAGCAGCCCGAGAACGGCTACTCCGAGGACGACGTCGTAGCCCGCAGTGCTTGCCGTCTCGGCTCCTGGCACCCCCGATGGCGTGGGGATCGCCGTGGGCGGCTGCGTCGTGGCGTCGACCAGGGCTACGACGTAGGGCGGGGGTGTCGCGGCCGGGGACACCAGGGCGCCCTCCGCTTCCACGACAGCGGCCACGGAGGGCGTTGCCGCGATCGCCGTCGGGATCTCGGTGGGCGTCGGCGTGGGCTTCGCGGTGGCCGCGGGCTTCGGCGTCGCGACCGGCGCGGCTGCTGGCGCAGCAACCGGCTGCACGGAGACCCAGCGTCCCTCCCAGGCCATCTTCACCCCGGCGTAGTGCCAGGGCGTGAAGAACGTCATGAGTTGGGCGGGCGTGAGCTTCGTATCGGGGCGCATGTCGTAGCCGTAGGTACGGCTCTGGAGGCCCCACAACGAGCCGGTGACGCGGACGCTGGTGACGGTGAACTTCGTCGTGACGGCGGGGTCCGCGGTCGCGGTGAACCCGGTCAGGATCCAGGCGTGGTTCCCGTGCGAGACAGTGATCGCGACCGGCAGGTTGGTCCTGCGCAGGTTGGTGACCGCCGAGCGCATCGCGCGATCGAAGCTGGTGCTCGCGACGAGCCGGTAGCGACCGTCGACGTAGTGCTGGAGCCCGGCCGTCCACCCCGCCGGATCGACCCCATCGCTGACGGGGATCGCATACCGGTCGTGCGCCCGCATGTAGTCGAAGTAGCGCTGCTGGCCGGATCTCGAGTGGTCAGCCTGGTGGCGGACGATGTTGCGCATGATCTGGACGTCCGCGGCGGTGCACCACAGCCATGTCTGCTGCGTCGTGAACACGCCGCTGCGATAGAGATCGACCCCGCCCGTCCAGCGTGGCAGCGAAACCGCCGCTGCCGCGCGCGGCGAGACGAAGCTGCCCGGTCCGAGCCCGAGCAGCAGGGCGGCGAGGAGGACCCGGGCGATCAGCCGGGCGCGAGACGGGCTACGCACGCTCCTATCGTCCGCCTGACGCGCGGATCTGTCATCGGTGGCCGAACCGGGCGAGTCGGACCTACAGGCCCAGCAGGCGCCGCTTTGCGGCCGTGAACTCGTCATCGGTCAGCTTGCCCCGATCGTGGAGCTCGGCGAGTTCGCGCAGCCGTTCGATGCCGTCATCCGCCGCGGGTGGCGCGGCAGCCGTCGGCGCCTGGGCGGACCCGGTCGACGGTGGCGGCGTGCGGTCGTCAAGCACCTTGACCAGCCCGACCACGAACAGCAGGCCGAGACCGACGAGGAGCAGCAGCCACACCAGGCCGCCCGCCGGCGCGCCCATCCCCACCGCTTGGCCGCGTGGCAGGTACCCCCGCATCGGCATGTCATCGAAGAATCCGCGACCGCCATTGGCGGACCCGAACCCGAAGGCGATCAGCGCCACGCCGACCAGGGCGATGATGACGACGGCGATCCACAGGTACCGGCGGTTCCCAGCATTCATTGCATACCTCTGCGCTCATCGCCGGCGGCCCGGCGGCTGCCGCGGCCGAGTGCTCCCGGATGGTCGATCGTCCGTGCAGACCCACAGCATCGCGGATCCGGATGAGAACGGCGTGACAGGCCCGGACCTCAGCTCGACCGATCCTCGTCTGCCAGGACCCACGACGAACCCCCAGCCCCGTCGCGAACCTCCACGCCCGCCTCGCCCAGCCTGTCGCGGATGAGGTCGGCGGTCGCATAGTCGCCGTCGTCCCGGGCCCGGGATCGCAGCACGAGCAGTGTCTCGACCAGGGGGCTCACGGCGGATCGCGGATCGGCCGCACCGGTTTCAGCGGCCTCGCCCAGCCGCACGATGAGCGCTCGGAACGTCGAGCTCGCGTTGTCAAGATCCGGGCTGTCCTCGCCGGCCCGGATCCGGGCTCCGATCGAGGCATCCAGGTCGAGCAGCGCGGCAACCGCGTGTCGCGTGTCGCCCTGCGCAAGGCCGGCGATCACCGCCCCCTCGAGGTCCGCCATCTCGTCGCGCAGGGGCCCGGCCGGTCCGGCCCCGCGGCCACTCGCCGGTGCGTGGTGCCCGTTCCCGACGGCACCTGCTCCCGACGCGTCGCCCGCCTCGCCGGCCGCCAGCTGCCGTGCTGTGGTCGCCAGCGCCTCGATCTCGACATCGCTTCCGCTCGGGAGCACCGCGGATCGCCCGGCAATCCGAACGGTCACGCCGCCGAGCCCCGATACGGACGCCGTCCCACGCTCCAGGTCCAGCACCAGCGCCGTGTGGCTGTCGACGCCGAGCACGAACACGTCCTCCGGGAGCTGAGCCTCGAGCTGCCGCAGCCGGCGCTCGCCCATGTAGCAGAAGCGGGTGTCGTGATTGCCGCCCTCAGCGTTGTCGTAGTGCGGGACGACCGCGGCGCGAAGCCCCGTCGCCGACCCCAGCAGATCGAGCCCGGGAAGCCAGCTCGGCGCGTCGCCGACCTTGTAGATCTCGTACACGGGGATCGTCAGCACGCCCAGCGTGAGCGCCGCCGCGCTGGCCATCGTCAGGATGCCGCCGTCGCGCAGCCGGTCGGCGAGCGACGCCGGGATCGGGCCGTCGATCCATTGCCGGAGCGCGTAGCTCGGGCTGCCGGGACCGGCCATCAGGTAGCGCGCCTCGCGGATCCGCGCGAGGGCCGTCGCGGCGGTGACCGCATCGACATCGCGCGACCGGTAGGACGCCGCCGTCACCGTTCGTCCCACGCTGTCGGCAAAGAACCGGATCGTCCGCGCGGTCAGCTCGTCGGCATTC
>CAVTIN010000005.1:0-297996 GCA_963734895.1 uncultured Chloroflexia bacterium
ATCAAAGGTCCTCGGCGAGCCCGAACAGCCCGGGTACCGACAGACCTTCGTCGAGCTCCGCCCACCAGATGCCTGCGCCGCCCCCGATGATCGCGAGGTCGTGCCGTTGCGCCTCAGTCGCGCCAGCCAGCCAGGAAACCAGGCCACCGGGACAGTAATCGTGCGACCGTAAACGACGTTCACGCGCAGGACGTCGGCATCGATCTCGACACCGATGGCCCGCGGGTGCGAAAGCATGTCGTTAATGGTCGAAATGGTCATGCCAGGCCCTCGGCAGCTCCCCACGGTGGGCGATCACCAGGCGCCGAAGCCGCTCCGACCTCGCGCGGAGTGTAACCCCACGAGTTCCGGTATTCGACCGGCGAGAGCCAGAACAGCGCCAGTCCGTTCGCGGACCGGACGTGGATGTGCGGCGGCTCCCTCGTAGCCTGATTCTCCTCTGACCAAAGAAGAACCGGTACGGACCGAAGCGGTGGACGGTAGGCACCCGGACCTCTCGGATGGCCGGCGGACCGCCATCGTCGCAACCGCGGCTTCACTGTGGCTCACTGGGAGGGGCTCAACGCCGTCGGGTCCCGGCGGTAAACTGCCAATTGACAGCCCGATCGGACGGGGGAGGGGAGTGGCCAGAGCCGGCACGGAGTCGACGCCCACGGCGATCACCTGTCCCGATTGCGGCTGGGCGATGGTCAAGCGGCGAAATCGTCGGACCGGGGAGACGTTCCTCGGATGCTCTCGGTTCCCGGCGTGCCGTGGAACGCGGCAGATAGATCACTCACCTCGCGGCCTTCCAGGGGACCGAGCATCCCGCTCCACATCGTGCCGGCACACGGCGAGCCCCGCGTCCCGCTCGAGCACGCATCCGGCTCAGCTCGGGCCATCGAGAACCACGCGGTGCGGGCGACTACGCCGAGCTGATCGTCGCCCGGCTGGTCGGCCGCAGCCTGACACCGGTCCAGGGCCTGTTTGCACAGGTGGCTGGCGTGATCCTGCTCGCGGGCGCCTTCTACTGGTTCCTCGCTTCGGGCACGATGGCGCAGGTCGTAACCTCGATAGTTGGCACCATGCATCCATTCACCGTCACGCCCTCGCCGTCGTGAGCGCACCCACCCTGACCCCGGCCGCCTTCGCGCAGAAGTGGCGCGGCTCCACCACGACCGAGAAGGCCGCGTCCCAGGAGCACTTCATCGACCTGTGCCGGATGGTGGGGGAGCCCACCCCCAACGAGGCCGATCCCACCGGCGAGCAGTACGCCTTCGAGCGCCGGGTCGAGAAGGCCGGGGGAGGGGACGGCTTCGCCGACGTCTGGAAGCGCGGCTTCTTCGCCTGGGAGTACAAGGGCCACAAGAAGGACCTGAAGGCCGCGTACCTCCAGCTCCTCAACTACAAGGACGACCTGGGCAACCCGCCGCTGCTCATCGTCAGCGACCTCGACAGCATCGAGATCCGGACCAACTTCACCGGCCTCAGCCCGGTCCTCACGACGATCACGCTCGACGACCTGGCGGCCGACGATCCCTCAACAGCGCTCCAGACGCTGCGCGACGTGTTCACCGCGCCCGAGGAGCTTCGGCCCAGGCTCCGGCCCGCCCAGATCACCGAGAAGGCCGCCGGCCACTTCGCCGAGATCGCGCAGAGCCTTCGCGAGCGGGGCCACGACCCGGACAGGGTCGCGCACTTCCTGGACCGGATCCTGTTCTGCCTGTTCGCCGAGGACGCCGGGCTGCTGCCCAAGGGCATCTTCATGCGCCTCAGCGAGGCCTCGAGGGGCCGCAGCGACGTGTTCAGCAACGCCCTGGGCGAGCTGTTCGCGAAGATGGCCAACGACGGCGGCCTGTTCGGGACCGAGGAGATCGACTGGTTCAACGGCGGCCTGTTCGACACCGGCGAGGTCCTGCCGCTCACCGGCTCCGAGATCTCGACCCTGCTCGAGGTCAGCCGGCTCAACTGGGCGCTCATCGAGCCCGCGATCTTCGGCACCCTGTTCGAGCGCGGCCTCGACCCCGACCAGCGCGCCCAGCTGGGCGCCCACTACACGGACCGCGACGCCATCTGGAAGCTCGTCGAGCCCGTGATCCTGCGCCCGCTGCGCCGCGAGTTCGTGGCGATGCAGACGCGGGTGACCGAGCTCCTGCTGTCCGGCCGCAAGGTGACCAAGGCGACGCCGCGCGACCAGGACCCCAACGCCGTGTTCGAGGACTTCCTCACCCGCCTGCGCGGCGTGCGCGTGCTCGACCCCGCGTGCGGCAGCGGCAACTTCCTGATCGTGAGCCTGTGGGCGCTCAAGGACCTCGAGTTCGAGGCCATCAACTGGGGCTCGCTCGTGCTGCGCCGGCCGATGCAGGTGCCGCAGATCGGCCCCGAGGCGGTCCTGGGCATCGAGATCAACGCCTACGCCGCCGAGCTCGCGCGGGTGACCGTCTGGATCGGCGAGATCCAGTGGATGATCCGCCACGGCCTGGGCTACCGCCGCGACCCGATCCTGAAGTCCCTCGACCACATCGAGAACCGCGACGCGCTCCTGGACCTCTCCGACCCCGCGAACCCGAAGGAGGCGGAGTGGCCCGAGGCCGAGTTCATCGTCGGCAACCCGCCGTTCCTGGGCGGCAAGCTCCTGCGGCGCGGCCTCGGCGACGACTACGTCGACGCGCTGTTCGCGGTGTTCGACGGCCGCGTGCCGCGCGAGAGCCGACTTCGTCGTCCTACTGGCACGAGAAGGCGCGGGCGCAGATCGAGCGCGGAGCGGACGACGCGGGCCGGCCTGCTGGCGACGCAGGCGATCCGCGGCGGCGCCAACCGACGGGTCCTGGAGCGGATCAAGGCAGTCCGGCGACATCTTCTTCGCCCGCTCGGACGATCCGTGGATCCTCGCCGGCGCGAACGTCCACATCAGCTTCGTCGGCCAGGACGACGGCACCGAACGACGACCGCGAACTTGATGGCCAGCCGACGTCGACGATCAACGCGAACCTGACGTCGGGCGTCGACCTGACGGCGGCCCGCCGGCTGCCCGAGAACGCTGGGCATCGCCTTCATGGGCGACGTCGAAGGGCGGCCCGTTCGACATCGACGCCGAGACTGGCGCGCGCAGACTGCTCGCGCAGCCGAACCCAGACGGTCGATCGAACGCGCGACGTCGTCCGCCCCTGGGTCAACGGCCAGGACATCACGCGGCGCCCGCGCGGCATGTGGATCATCGACTTCGGCGTCGACATGCCGCAGCGACGAGGCCGCGCTCTACGAGGCGCCGTTCGAGTACGTCCGCGCAGCACGTCAAGCCCGATCGCGATCAGGAATCGCCGCGACCGCCTACGCGGAACGACTGGTGGCTGCATGCGAAGCCGCGGCCAGGAATGCGCGCGGCGCTCGCGGGCCTGCAGCGCTACATCGCCACGCCCGACGACCTCAAGCACCGGCTCTTCGTCTGGCTCCGATGCCGAGACGCTCGCCGACAGCGCCCTCGTCGTCGTTCGCCGCGCGACGACGACTACACCTTCGGCATCCTGCACTCGCGCGTCCACGAGGTCTGGGCCCGCGCCATGGGCACGCAGCTCCGCGAGGTCGAGTCCGGCTTCCGCTACACGCCCACGACCTGCTTCGAGACCTTCCCGTTCCCGCGACCCCACACCCGAGCAGCGCGCCAGGGTAGGGGAGGCCGCCCGCCGCCTCGTCGAGCTCCGCGACGGCTGGCTCAACCCGCCCGACCTCGCCCCCGCCGACCTCGAGAAGCGCACCCTCACCAACCTCTACAACCAGCGCCCCACCTGGCTCGCCAACGCCCATGAGGAGCTGGATCGCCGGGTGATTGACGCCTATGGCTGGGACGACACACTGAGCCAAGACGACATCTTGAAACGACTTCTGGACGCGAATGCAGCGGCACTAGGAGTCACCCTTGATCGCGGCACGCCATGAACCGTTTCATTGGGATGGAGAGCGAGTAGCAAATGTCGGAATCAGAAGACGCCATCGACCCGGCAGTGGGCTCCGATGACGATCCTGCCGGGATCTCGGAGGACCCTGCCACCTACATCACGGATGCAGAAGCGGCTGACCTCATTGAGGCCGAGCCCGTCGCAGCGGCGGTCAGCTACTCGGGTCAGGACTTCGATGTCGCTGGTTTGGTGCGCCGTCTCCGCTCCGAGGACATCTTGATTCCTACATTCGGCCACAGGGACGAGCGTATTTCGTCGGCCGGGTTCCAGAGGTCATTCGTGTGGACGCGACCGCAGATGGACCGCTTCATTGAGTCCCTCCTGCTCGGCTACCCAGTTCCAGGGATCTTCCTCGTTCGGCAAGGCGATCGACGTTACCTCGTGCTCGACGGTCAGCAGCGGCTGAGGACGTTGCGGTACTACATGGACGGCGTTCACGAAGGGAAGGAATTCGCGCTCCAGAACGTTGCGACTCAATTCAAAGGTCTCACATACAAGTCCTTGCCAGAGGACATGCGGCGCCTCCTCGACGACACGTTCTTCCAGGCCACGATCGTCGTAACTGACGGCACCGCTGAGTCTCTCGAGTCGATCTACCGCGTCTTCGAGCGAGTCAATGCCGGCGGAACCCAGCTCACTCCCCATGAGATCCGAGTCGCGTTGTTCGCCGGCCCACTCATCGACTACCTCGAGGAACTGAACACCGACGCCGCCTGGCGGTTCCTGTACGGGAAGAAATCGCCGCGACTCCGCGACCAGGAACTGGTCCTCCGGATTCTTGCTCTGCTTGACTCTGCGGCAGAGTACCGGCGGCCACTAAAGAGTTTCCTCAATGACTTCGCGTCCACAAGGCGGTATCTCGCCGGCATTGACAAGGAACTAACGACTGGGCAGTTCCGGTTGTCATCATGGTTGCTCGCGGAGGCGGGCGGCCGTGAGGCGATCCGACCCGGAGGCCAGCAACTGAACTCCGCGCTGACTGAGGCCGTCTTCGTCGGACTGATGCGTCGCCTGCGGACGAGCATCAATATTGAGCCCGCGGAAGTGGCTGCTGCACTCGCAGTTATGGCAGGGAGCGACGAACTACTTCTCGTCACCAGCCGCGCAACAGCTGACGAGGAGAGCGTGAAGAAGCGCCTCGAGATCACCACCTCCGCCTTTCAGGGGGAGTAGCGCATGTGGCAGGGGGCTTGGCCATCCCTCACCATTGTGCAGCTCCGAGACTCCCTTGACGCTGTCGTGGACCTCGTAGACCGTCCGGCGGCGGGTCAAACAGACGATGTCACTCGTGCACTCGCTCGTTTCCTAGTCGTGCGATCCTGCGGCTTCCTCGAGCAGGTGTCGGAGGAAGCCTGCCGCTGTTACATCCGAAGCAAGTCATACGCTGCCGTGCCGGCATATGCCTCCAGCTGGCTCGGATGCGGCGCCAACCCGACACCGGAGAACCTGCTGAAGCTCGTGCGGCGCTTCGACGGTCAGTGGGCAGACGCACTCGAGCAGTTCTTGAAGAACAACGACGAACTCTTCTGGCGCGAGATCGCCCTCCTCGTGGATCGCCGCAACAAGGTCGCTCATGGACTAGGCGAAGGAACTGGCGCTGCGCGTGCCGTCACGCTCGCCGGCCACTCCAGGGCGGTGGCTGATTGGTTAGCGTAACTCAATTCGATCCCAGATAGGCGACATAACTCACCTTATCGGAAGTGCCACACCCCGCTCAGGACGCCCTGCGCGCCGTTTGAGCTCCTGGCCCGTCACCGGCCTCTGTGGCCGGCTGCGAGTCGATCCGACCAGACGCGCCTAACGGTCGCCGGGAGCGGGCCGCGTCAGCAGTCGAACGCAAACCAGCACAGGTGATTGCGTAGACGCTGGTCGTCGAGCACGAGTTCCCGGATCTCCTGGGGCAGCTGGGCGCGCTGCCACTGGCACTCCAGGCGACCGGCTTCTGCGCGCTCATCTTCATACGCCGCCGATCGCACCGCCCTGATCGCGTAGGCCGCGGAGCCGAGCTCATGGGCCGCCACATGGCCCACCGCGGCGGCCTGGCCGGCCGCGTATGCGGCGTATCGCGCGGCGCCGCTGAGGTCCCTCGCGGCGGCATTTGCATGGCCGGCCGCCGTCCGAGCCTCGGCCCACGTGACCTCACCTCGTGCCCAGGCACGCCCGAGATCGAGCGCCCGACGTGGACGGTCGTCCTTTGGCCGTGCCTCCTCGAAGTGGTGCAGCACGTGGCCCGCGCATGCAGCTGCCCACAGCGCGAGGAGGCGATGATCGTCGTCCTGGAGGGTCCCGCCTCGACGGACGGTGATGAACCGAGGATCCCGGACCTTGGGGAGGATCACGGATTGCCCCATCGACAGAGCGCGCACGGAAACGATGAAGGCCGGCAAGACGGGGCCATCGCAGCGCGGGCCTGTCACCCAGCCGACATTGCCGGGCGCAACGAAACGCCCGAAGGAACCCTCCGGCCCGTCTCCGTCCCCGCTGATGCAAGCACCTGCGGCTTCTTCGCCGTTCCTTCTGGCCCCTTCGGGCAAACCGAATACTACGGGACGCCCTCGGGCGCCACAACGGGCTTATCCACGAGTTCGCCGGATCGAGGGCGATGGGCGGCAGGTTGTCCACAACCCGTCCACGAACTCGCGGTTCGCACGGTCCCCTACTCCGCGGTCTGGAGCTCCAGCGGCCAGGTCGGGTCTCCCTGGAAGGCGGCGGGCACGCCAGTGTCGTCGAGGTCCACGGTCATGTCGGGGCCGCCGTCGGCGGCGACCAGCCGCCAGCGCCGCTCACCCACCCGCGCGACCCTCCAGGTGGCGGGCCGGACCTGGAGCTGTCGGCGGACCTCGACGGCCGGCACCGTATCTCCCTCCCCTACCCCGACCCGGCCCTCCAGCCAGGAGGCTGCGGCCGCCGCCGTGATCGGCAATTCACCGACCACCAGCACGTGATCCGGCGACCAGGGCAGGTCGACATGCTCGATCCCGGCCGGACGCACCACGTTCCCGTGAAGGCGGAGCCCGTCGTCGGAGGGATGGAGCGTGAGCAGGGCGTCCGCGCCCGCCAGCTCCAGTCGGGTCGGTCGCCCGCCGGCGTCGACCTCCAGCAGCAGCGCGAGGGCGAATCGGCCGTCAGGTCCCACGCTGATGGACCGCCATCGCCGGCCGCGACGGCCCTCCGCGAGGACCCAGGTCACGCTGGAGCCGTCATCCAGGCGTGCGGCCCCTGCGACCCGGACGGCCGGCGCCGCTTGTCCGGCCATGATCAGGACGGGATGCCGTCGGCGGCGAGCGTCTCCCGCCATCGGTCCGCGGCGGCTCGCAGCTCGCCGGCCATCGCGGGCGCCATCCGGCCCCGCACATGGACATCGTGATTGCCGTACTCGAGGTCCACGGTCCCGCGCTCGCGGACGCGGGCGAGCAGCTCGCCCGCGGCATACGGCACCGCAACGTCCACGTCCTCCCACAGCGATGCCAGGAGGGCCGCGATCTCGGCCCGCAGCGTGTCCAGACCGAACCCGGTGGCGGCAGACACGAGCACGCTGCCCGCGACGGCGGGAGCGGGCATCGACCCGTCCGCTCCCGGGTACAGGAGGTCGGCCTTGTTGAATGCGGCCAGTCGGGGCTTGTCGCCCGCGGCCAGCTCGTCCAGGACCACCTGCACGGTGGCCCGGTGCTCCTCGTGGTGCGTATCCGCGGCATCCACGACCTCGACCAGCACGTCCGCGCGCGTCACCTCCTCGAGCGTCGCGCGGAACGCATCGACCAGCTGGTGCGGCAGCTTGTGGATGAAGCCCACCGTGTCGGTCACGATCGCGGTCTGTCCGTCGCCCAGCTTCACCTGGCGGGAGGTCGGGTCGAGCGTCGCGAACAGCTTGTCCTCCGCACGGGCGACCTCGGATCCCACCAGCGCGTTGAGCAGCGTCGACTTGCCCGCATTCGTGTAGCCCACGATCGCGACCGTCGGGTACAGCCGTCGATCGCGACCGCGCGCCGCAGTCTGCCGCTGCTGGCGGACGTTGTCGACGCGCTCCTTCATCTTCTTGATCCGCTGGCGGATGAGCCGGCGATCCGTCTCGAGCTGCGACTCGCCCGGGCCCCGGGTGCCGATCCCGCCGCCGGTCCGCGACAGGTGCGTCCACAGCCGGGTCAGGCGCGGCAGCTGGTACTCGAGCTGCGCGAGCTCGACCTGGAGCCGGCCCTCGTGGGTCTGCGCGTGGAGCGCGAAGATGTCGAGGATGAGGCGGCTGCGGTCGATGACCTTGACGTTGAGCAGCGTCTCCAGGCTCTTCTGCTGCGCCGGGCTCAGCTCGTCGTCCGCGACCAGGACGTCGAACCCGGTCTCGGACTTGGCCTGGAGGAGCTCCTCGGCCTTGCCCTTCCCCGCGTACCAGTTGGGGTCCACGTGGCGGCGGTTCTGCCACTCCGCGCCGACCACGTCGGCACCCGCCGTCTCGGCCAGCGCAGCGAGCTCGGTCAGGCTGTCCTCGGCGGTCCAGCCGGGGTCGTCACCGGTGTCCACCGCGAGCAGGAACGCCTTCTCGACGGGCGGCGCGAGGTCGATGGTCGAACGCGGGCTCATGGCGGCCAGCATACCGGCTTGCCGGTCCGATCCCCCGTTCGCCTAACCTCGGTAGTCCTTCCGGCGTGTGTCGCGTGGATGCACCACGCTCGATGCTTGGTGCATGCCCCTCGCTGACCTTCTCCACGACGCATTCGGCTGGCTTCGCGCTCCCGCGCCTGGCCCCGCCCTGCCCGAGCCCGAGACCGCGCTCCGGCGATCCGTGATCCGCGGGATCGCGATCGTCGCGCTCGTCGCGAGCGCCCTCTACCTCACCTGGCGCACCACGTCGACGCTGGACCTCGGCGTGTGGTGGGCGTCGGTTCCCCTGCTGGTCCTCGAGATCCACGCCGCGTTCGGGCTCGCGCTGTTCGCGTTCTCACTGTGGGACGTTGATCGCCGCCCGGCGCATCGCGACGTTGCCTCGACCCGGCTCCGGATCGCCGTGCTGGTGCCGACCTACAACGAGGGCATCGAGATCCTGCTCCCGACCATCGCGGCCGCCAAGGCGATGCGGCTGCGCCACGAGACCTGGGTCCTCGATGACGGCACACGACCCGAGGTGGAGCGGCTCGCCCGCTCGCTCGGAGTCCGGTATCTCACTCGTCCGGAGCACACGCACGCGAAGGCCGGCAACCTCAATCACGCACTCACCGTGATCGACGCGGACCTGATCGCCGTTCTGGATGCCGACCACGTCGCCGACCGCAAGCTGCTCGTGCGGACGGTCGGGTACTTCGACGACCCGCAGGTCGCCCTGGTGCAGACGCCGCAGGAGTTCTACAACCACGATTCGTTCGAGCACGACGCGGTCGCCGGCGACGGCGAGCGGTTCCACGAGCAGGCGCTGTTCTACCGGATGCTGCAGCCGGGCAAGAACCGATGGGGCGGCGCGTTCTGGTGCGGCACCGGCGCGCTCGTCCGGGTCGCGGCGCTGCGTGATGTCGGCGGGGTGGCCACCGACACGATCACCGAGGACATCCACACCACGATCCGGCTCCACCGGCACGGCTGGAAGACCGTGTACCACAACGAGGTCCTTGCGCGCGGCCTGGCCGCCGGTGATGCCGACACGTACCAGCTGCAGCGCCTGCGCTGGGGCACCGGCGCGATGCAGGTCCTGCGCCGCGAGAACCCGCTCTGGGTCTCCGGCCTGACGCTGCCGCAGCGCCTGTCGTACGCCGCCACGCTGCTCGGCTGGTTCGACGCCTGGCGGACGCTCGCCTTCGCCTTCTTGCCGATGGTGGTCGTGCTGACCGGCGTCGTCCCGATCCGGGCCGACCTGCGCATCTTCGCCACCGCGTTCGGGGTCACCTTCCTGCTCCAGCAGCTCGCACTGCTCGCCCTGAGCCGGGGCTCACACCGACCCGTGCTGTCGATCGTGTTCGAGCTCGTCCGGATGACATCGAACCTGCGCGCGACACTGACCCTGGTGACCCGTCGCCGGCCCGCGTTCGCGGTGACCCCCAAGGGCCGGCTGGGCGACGGCCGAACCCGGGTGCGCGTGCCGCTCCCGCTCCGTGTGCTGCTGGTGGCTTCGTTCCTGTCGGCGGCCTGGTTCGCCCTGACGCTGCTCGGTCGTACGTTCATCACCTACGCGGAGCCGGGCGCGATGATCGCCGCCTTCGGCTGGCTGCTGTTCAACGTCGCTCTGGTGTGCCTGGCGATCGTGCGCATCCGGTCCCTGAAGTACGCGCCCGAGCGGCGGGCCAGCGTCCGCTTCGACGTCGAGCTGCCGGGGTTGCTGGGCGATTTTGCCGCCGAGGCGCGTGACGTGTCGGCGGCCGGCGCACGGGTCGTGGCCGGAACGGAGATCGCCCCGGGATCGAAGGTCAAGCTGGTGCTTGCGACGCCGGGTGGGCCGCTGGCCCTGCGGGGCACCGTCCGCTCCGTCCGCCGCGATCCGCGGGGTGGACATCGTCCACGGCCTGGAGTTCCTGCCGGGCCAGAACCGGGCACGCGCCCGGCTCGCGCTGTTCCTGTTCGAGCAACAGACACGCCCCAGGGTGGACCGGACGCCAGTCGCGACCGCGATCCCGGAGCTGGTGCCGACCCCCGCCTGAGCGCCGCGGCGCGAAGCTCGAGGCGGGCTTCCGACGGGCTCAGCCCTGCGCCGACGGGCTCAGCCCGGCGCCTGCTCCAGGAACTTGCCGACCGCCGGCAGCACCGTGTCCGCCGGATCCCCGGTCGCGTCCACCACCGTGAGCGCGGGCTCCCTGCGGAACCATGTCCGCTGGCGTTTGGCGAACTGGACGTTGCGCCGGGCGTCGCGAGCGAGCGCCTCCTCCAGCGTGCACTCGCCATCGAGCAGCGCCCAGCTCTCGCGATAGCCGATCGCCGAGAATGCGGGCAGCTCCGGGTCGAAACGTTCGCGCAGGTGTCTCGCCTCCTCGACCAGGCCGGCCTCGAACTGTGCGCGGGCGCGATGCAGCATCCGGCGCTGGTGCTCCGCGGGTTCCACGACCAGCTGCACCCCGAGGACCGGCGCCGGGTATCCGACGCGCGCCGGCAACGGGGCGTCGCCGCGCAGAGTCGCGATCTCCATGGCACGGACCACGCGGCGTGGGTTCCGGAGGTCGATGTGCGCAGCGAGCGAAGGCGCCCTGGCCGTGAGCCGCACCACCACGGCCTCGAGCCCGTCGGACGCCAGCGTTGCCTCGATCTCCTTCCGGACGTCCGGATCCGACGGCAGGGCGTCCGTGTCGATCCCCGCGAACACGGCGCGCAGCCAGAACCCGGTGCCGCCGGCGAGGACCCCCACCCCGCCCCGCTCGCCGAGCGTGCGCAGCGCAGCCAGTGCGTGGGCGCGGAAGTCGACGATCGTGAACGGGCAATCGGGATCCACGAGATCGAGGCCGTGGTGGACGACCCGGCCGCGCTCCTCGGGGGTTGCCTTCGCGGTGCCGATGTCGAGGCCCCGGTACACCTGGCGCGAGTCCGCCGACACGATCTCTGCGGGAATGCCGCGGGCCATCAGCTGCTCGGCCACCTCGATGGCGAGCCCGGTCTTGCCCGTGGCGGTCGCACCGCCGATGACGACGAGCGGCGGCAGGTCCCCCGGCCCTCCGCTCGCTGGCGGCGGCAGGTCCCCCGGCCCTCCCCGCCCGGGCGCGGGATCGCCGGCCGAGGGCATCGGGCTCAGGCCAGTCGTCCGCGGAGCGCGTACGGCCCGGCGTGGTCCACGGCGACCGTGACCAGCTCTCCCACGAGCGAGGCGGCGCCCGCCACGTGGACCAGCTTGTTCTCGCGTGATCGACCGGCCAGGTGAACGACGCCATCCGGGAGGTGAGCGAACGCGTCGCGCGACTCGGCGGTGCCGGTGTCGGCGGCGTCCTCGTCGTCATGGTCGTGGCGCCGGGGCGGGATGATCGTGTCCACCAGCACCTCGGTCGTGCGCCCCAGCCAACCGCGGTTCCGCTCGTGCCCGATGCGCTCCTGGACCGCCAGCAGCTCGACCAGACGGCGGCGCTTCTCCTCGGCGGGCACGTCGTCCACGAGCCGCGTCGCAGGTGTGCCGGGCCGCTCGCTGTAGGCCGCCGCGAACACCTGGTCGTACTCGACGGTCTCGAGCAGCCGCAGCGTTGCTGCGTACTCCTCGTCCGTCTCGCCGCAGAAGCCGACGATGACGTCCGTGGACAGCGCGATCCCGGGGATCGCCTCGCGGATCCGGCCAAGCCGTTCGAGGTAGTGCTCGATGGTGTACTGGCGGCCCATCCGGCGCAGCATCGCGTCGCTGCCGGACTGGACCGGGAGGTGCAGCGCCTCGCACACCGACGGGCAGTCGCGCATGGCCTCGATGAGTCGATCCGACAGGTCCCAGGGATGCGAGGTCACGAACCGGAGGCGAGGGATCGCCGGACCGTCGCCGACCGCCGCCACGCCGTCGAGTGCGCGGATCAGCTCCGCGAGATCGGGCCGCGCCTCGCGGTCCTGGTGCCGTCCGACTGTGCGAGCTGTGACGACGTGGGCAAACCGCGGCTCGGCCGGCAGGTCGTGGCCGTAGCTGTTGACGTTCTGTCCCAGGAGCGTGACCTCGCGGTAGCCAGCCGATGCCAGCGCCCGGGCCTCGTCGACGATCTCGTCGAACGGTCGGCTGCGCTCGGGGCCCCGGCTGAACGGGACGATGCAGTAGGTGCACGTCTTGTCACAGCCGTAGATGATCGGCAGCCAGGCGCTGATCGTTGAACTCCGGCTCACGGCGCTCCCCGCGATCGCGTCCGCGCGGGCCCGCACCAGGTGCGTCGCATCGGAGACGACGGCGCGGTTGACCACCGTGGTCGCGGCGGTCATCGCCAGCGCACCGACCGGAGCCTGGGCGGAGGCCAGCCCGAGCCGGTCGACGAGCTCGGGCTCCTCGTCCGGGCGCAGGAACAGGTCGATTGCCGGGTACCGGCGGGTGAGGGCGTCGCGGTTGTTCTCGCGGACGGAGCAGCCGGTCATCACCACGCGAAGGCCGGGGTTGGCGGCCTTGAGCCGGTTGAGCTGGCCCTGACGGCCGATGACCTTCGCCTCAGCCGCCTCACGGATCGCGCAGGTGTTGATGACCACGAGGTCGGCCGTCTCCAGCGCGGGGGATTCCGCGCACCCGGCGGCCAGCAGCCGACCGGCCATCTCCTCGGAGTCGCTCTTGTTCATCTGGCAGCCGAGCGTCCAGACGAAGAACGATGGGAGCGAGCGGGGCTCGGGGCGGAACTCGCCCAGCCGGTCGTCGTCGGGGTCGAGCGGGCTGCGCGGCCCGTCCGCGCCGACCGAGGGCGGGAGGATCTCGAGCACGGGCAGCCGTCGGGTGGTCGTCATGACACGCGTGATGGTACGGCCTGGGCCGTCAGCGCGACCGTGCCCCGGTCGTGCGGCCGAGCGCCGTGCGAATCCCGGCAACCAGTGCCTCGGGCATCACGAGCTCGGCGTGCGCCTCGGCGTACGGACCCAGGTCGCCGTGGTAGTCGGTGCCCCCCGTCTCGACGAGCCCAAGCTTCCTAGCGACCTCGCCGACCGCCTCCCGAGCCTCGGCGTCGAACGACCGGTGATGCGACTCGAGGCCTTCGAGGCCCTCGGCGACGAGCTCCCTCAGCAGCGGCACGCGACGCGGTGCCTCGGGGAAGTGGGCCAGGGAGCTCAGCCCGCCCGCGGCCCGGATCGCGCGGATCGCATCGATGGGACCGAGCCCCCTGCGCGGCACGTACCCGGGCATGCCGTGACCGATGATCCGCTTGAAGGCATCTTCGACGCTGTCCGCAAACCCGGCGGCCATCAGCGCCCGGGCCAGCGTGGGGCGTCCGAGGGCATCGTCCCCACGCAGGTCGAGCTCGGCGATCTGTGCATCGACCGGGACGCCGATCTCGCGCAGCCGGTCGACCGTGGCCTGGAACCGCACGCGCCGCGCGCCGCGCTGCGTCGCCAGGGCAGCCTCGAATGCGTCGTCCGCCGGGTCGACGCCGATCCCCAGCACGTGGAGCTCGCCATCGGGGAGGTCGAGCTCGAGGCCCACGGTGACCGAGTTGATCTCGACTGCGGGCACCAGCTCCATCCCGGCCGGCAACGGGTCCGCGTCGGGCGCGACGAGCTCCCGGTACGCGGCGAGGTTGTCGTGGTCCGCGATCGCGAACAGCCGGACGCCCGTGGCTGCCGCCTGCCGCACGAGCTCCGCCGGCTCCAGCACGCCGTCAGACCGGGTGGTGTGGGTGTGGACGTCCGCGATGGCGGTTCCGGACCGGAATGGTGCGCCGTCCGCACGCGGCTGATGGCGAGCGCTCACCGGTTAGACCTCGACGATGCGCTGGATCCGTTCGATCTGCAGCGCCCGACCCGTGGCGGGGTCGATGTCCACCTGGCAGGCATTGAGGACCACTGGTCCGTCGCCGACCTCGAACCGTGTCGGAAGCGCGTTGACGAACCGCGGCAGGACGGTCGCCGGCTTGAACCCGATGACGCTCCACAGCGGCCCGGTCATGCCCAGATCGGTCAGGTACGCGGTCCCCTTGGGCAGGATCCGCTCGTCGCCGGTGACGACGTGCGTGTGTGTCCCGACCACGGCGGAGACGCGCCCATCGAGGTACAGGCCCATCGCGTTCTTCTCGGAGGTGAGCTCGCAGTGGAAGTCGACGAGCCGGATCGGCGGCAGCGGTTCGGATGCTTCGTCGAGCAGCCGGTCCACGTCGGTGAACGGATTGTCGATCGGGATCATCGTGGTCCGACCCTGGAGGTTGATCACCGCGAGCTCGCTGCCGTCGAGCGCCTGGAAGATCCCCCAGCCGCGGCCGGGAACATCGTGCGTGCCGTAGTTGAGCGGCCGCAGCACGCGCTCGGACTGGTCGAGGAACGGGTAGATCTCGCGCTTGTCCCAGATGTGGTTGCCCGAGGTGATCACGTCCACGCCGGCCGCGAACAGCGCCTCGGCGGTGCTCACGGTCAGCCCCATGCCGCCGGCGAGGTTCTCGCCGTTGGCGGTGACGAAGTCGATGCCGCGCTCGTCACGCAGCCCTCGAAGCTCGCTCTCGAGGGCAACCCGGCCAGGCTTCCCGATGACATCGCCGATCAGCAGGATGCGGCAGGCACCGGGTGGGCGGGGCGCATTGCCGTTCGGCGGGTTGCCCAGACCGGCCCGCTCGCTGTCGCGCGTCATCGATGGCCCATGTGCTACTTCGCGTATTCGACGGAGCGGGTCTCGCGGATGACCGTGACCTTGATCTGGCCGGGGTAGGTCAGGCTGTCCTCGATCTTCTTGACGATGTCGCGGGCGAGCCGGCCGGCGCTCAGGTCATCGATCTCCTCGGGGCGAACGAGGATCCGCACCTCGCGACCCGCCTGGACGGCGAAGGAGCGATCCACGCCGGTGAAGCTCTCCGCGATCGCCTGGAGGTCTTCGAGCCGCTTCACGTAGGTCTGCATCGTCTCGCCGCGGGCGCCCGGGCGTGACGCCGAGATCGCGTCGGCGACCTGGACGATCGGTGCCTCGATGCAGGCGAACTCCACCTCCTGGTGGTGGGCCGCGATGCCGTTGACGACCTTGAACGGCAGGCTGTGCTTCTGGGCGATCGCCGCGCCGATGGCGGCGTGCGGGCCCTCCACCTCGTGGTCCACGGCCTTGCCGATGTCGTGCAGCAGCCCGCCGATCTTGGCGGCCTGCACGTCGGCACCGAGCTCGGCCGCGATGATCGCGGCGAGGTGGCTCGTCTCGACGCAGTGGACCAGCACGTTCTGGCCGTAGCTCGTCCGGTACTTGAGCCGGCCCATGAGCTTGATCATCTCTGCCGGCAGGCCCGGGACCCCGGCGTCGTAGGCGGCCTGTTCCCCGGCCTGGCGGATGACGAGGTCGACCTCGGCGCGGGCCTTGTTGACGACTTCCTCGATCCGTCCGGGATGGATCCGGCCGTCGGCGATCAGCTTGGTCAGCGCCAGCCGCGCGACCTCTCGACGGACGGGGTCGAACCCGGACAGGATGACCGTCTCGGGCGTGTCGTCGATGATCAGGTCGACGCCCGTTGCCTGCTCGAGGGCGCGAATGTTGCGGCCCTCGCGGCCGATGATCCGGCCCTTCATCTCGTCGCTGGGCAGGTGGACGCTCGTGACCGTATGCTCGGCGGTGTGGTCGGCGGCCACCCGCTGCATCGCGGTCACGATGATCTCGCGCGCCTTCTCCTGCGCCTCGTCGCGTGCCTGACGCTCGATGGCGCGCGACAGCTTGACGGCGTCGTGCTCGGCCTCGTCGCGAATCGCGTCCAGGAGGATCGCCTTGGCGTCGTCCGCGGACATCCCGGACACCTGCTCGAGGGCCACGATCCGTTCGGCGTTGAGCCGTCCCAGCTCGTCGCGCTCGTGCTCCAGGTCCCGCTCCCGGTCATTGATCTTGCGGCTCTTCTCCTCGAGCATGTCCGCTCGCTGGTCGAGCTGCTCGTCGCGCGACAGCAGCCGGCGCTCGAGGTTCTGGAGCTCGCCGCGCTTGGCCCGCGCCTCCTGCTCGGCTTCACGCCCGAGGCGCAGCTTCTCGTCCTTCGCCTCGAGGATCATGTCCTTCTGCTGGGTACGGGCCTCGGCCACGATCCGGGCGGCCTTGTCCTGCGCAGCCTTGATCGTCTGGCTGGTAAAGATGCCGCGAGCGGCGAATCCCACGGCGGCGCCGGCGGCGGCGGCGATGACGGCCGCGCCTGCGACGACGAATGGTTCCATCTTCAGTTCCTCCCCCCCGACCGGACTGATGGGCCGGAGGCGTTGTCGAGTCAATATCGGGCTACGTGCGGCACGGAATGCTTGGGCGCTGGGAGCAGGAGGCTCGGTGCTCTCCCACTCTCCTCCGGAACGCACGGCTCGCCCGGAAGCAGCCCGCAGGTCCGCGTCCGGTTGTGTGCGTAGCCTACAGCGTCACCCCGGAACCGGCTCGCGATCGCTCGGGGGCCCGTGCGGCAGCTACTCGCCGTCCGCCGGGGCGTCCGGATCAGCGGGTTCGTCCATGCGTCGCAACGCCGCCGACGCGACGGACGGGTCGAAGCCGTGGCGCGCGAGTAGCGCATAGGCTCGCTGCCGCCGCCGGCGTGGATCGGCGACACGGTCCAGCGCGCGCGCATTTCGTTCCAGCAGGTTCGCGGCTGCGCGCTCGTCCGCAGACGCAGCCTCAGGATCAGCGTCTCTCGCCGCCCGCCGCTCGCCGAGGACCGCGTCGACGGTCTCGCGGTCGATCCCCTTGAGCCGGAGCTCCTGGCGCAGCGCGTGCTCTCCGCGCGGATGGGCACGATCCCGCGACTCGACCCACGCCCGCGCAAATCCCGCGTCGTCGAGATAGCCGAGCTCCGTCATCCGCGCAATGGCCGCCTCGACGAGGTCCGGGCGGTAGCCGGCCCCGGTCAACCGGCGACGAACCTCCGCGATGGATCGCGGCCGCGCCTCGAGGAAGCGGGCCGCTGCGTCAAGGACCTCGCCGACATCGTCGACGGCGGCACGACGTTCGCGACGCTCCGCGATCGACGGCTTGCGACGCCGCGATGGGCCTCCCGGCGACTGCGCGTCCCAGCCCATCGAGGGTGCGGCCTACTCGGCCTCCTCGATCCCCTCGACGGGCACGGCGACCTCGATCATCTTGGCCCTGATCAGCCGGTCGATCTCGGCGGCGAGGTCCGCGTTGTTCCTGAGGAAGTCCTTGGAGGCCTCGCGTCCCTGCCCCAGGCGCGTATCGCCAAACGTGAACCATGCTCCGGTCTTGGTCACGACGTCCATCGCCACGCCGACGTCCAGCAGGCCGCCTTCCTTGCTGATTCCCTCCCCGTACATGACGTCGAACTCGGCGACGCGGAACGGCGGCGACACCTTGTTCTTGACGACCTTGACCCGGACGCGGTTGCCGACCGACTCGGTCCCGGTCTTGATCGTCTCGATGCGCCGGATGTCGAGCCGGACGGAGGCGTAGAACTTGAGCGCGCGCCCACCGGGCGTCGTCTCGGGGTTGCCGAACATGACCCCGATCTTCTCGCGCAGCTGGTTGGTGAACACGAGCGACGTGTTCGAGCGGCTGACGGCGCCCGTCAGCTTGCGCAGCGCCTGGCTCATGAGACGGGCCTGGATGCCGACAAAGCTGTCGCCCATCTCGCCCTCGATCTCGGCGCGCGGCACGAGCGCCGCGACGGAGTCCAGGACGACGCAGTCCACGCCGCCGGAGCGGATGAGGGTCTCGGTGATCTCGAGCGCCTGCTCGCCGGTGTCCGGCTGCGACACCAGGAGCTCGTCGACGTTGACGCCACAGGCGCGTGCGTACGCAGGATCGAGCGCATGCTCGACGTCGATGAACGCCGCGATGCCGCCGCGGCGCTGGGCCTCAGCGATGACGTGCTGGCACAGGGTGGTCTTGCCCGACGACTCGGGACCGAAGACCTCGGTGATCCGGCCGCGAGGGATGCCGCCGACGCCAAGCGCAAGGTCGAGCGCGATCGAGCCCGTGGGGATCGAATCGACCGCCTGACGCTCGCGTGAGCCGAGCTTCATGATCGAGCCACGCCCGAACTGCTTCTCGATCGCGAGGATGGCGGCATCAACCGCGCGACCCCGTTCGGCGACGGCCTTCTCAACGGCCTTGTCGGCGGCGCGCGCGTCCGTGTCCCTGCCCGTGATCGTCATCCCTGTCCTCGCTCCTGGCGGCTTGAGCCGACCTGAGGGAGCGGGACCCGGTCCCCGCCCGCCCGGCGCGTCAGCCCTCGCCGGACTCCTGCTCGTCCCACCGAGGCTTGCGCTGCTTCCGGATGACCTCCACCTGCTGTGGAGCCTCGGACAGCGGCGCGAGCTTGGTCTGGGTGGACTTGTCCTTGGGCTTCTTCTTGCCTTCCTTCGCGGGGCGGTCTCGTGAACCCATTGCTCGCCTCCACGTGCACCGACGATACGGGCACTGACTTCACGCGGGCTTCACGGAGCGTTCTCCGCGACTCATCCGAACGGCGCGTTCGCGCAGCATCGGCATCTCCACGGGGAACGTTCCGGCGCGCAGCGCGGCCCGGATCCTGTGCATGAAGTCTAGGGTGAAGGTCAGGTTGTGACAAGTTGCGAGCCGGTACGCCAGCAGCTCTCGAGCCCGGAACAGGTGGCTCAGATACGCGCGCGAGAACCGGACACACAAGGGGCATGGGCAGTCCTCCTGGACCGGTCGCGGATCGTCGCGAAACTGCTCGTTGCGGAGGTTGAGGCGGCCGCCCGGTACCCACAGCTGGCCATTGCGGGCAACACGCGCCGGGAGCACCGAATCGAACAGGTCGATTCCCCGGTGCACCGCCTCGAGCAGGTCCGTGGGCGACCCCAGGCCCATCAGGTAGCGCGGGCGGGGATCGCCGTCGAGCAGCGGCACCGTCACGTCGAGCGTCAGGTTGCGCTCGTCCGGGGTCTCGTCCCCTGCGAGCCCGCCGATGTTGATGCCGTCGAACGGAAGGCCCGAGATGAACGCCGCTGACTCGGCGCGAAGCTCGGGGTCCAGCCCGCCCTGGACGATGCCGAACAGGGCCTGGTCCGCGCGGGTGTGCGCCTCCAGCGAGCGCTCCGCCCAGCGATGCGTCCGGCGCATCGCGTCCACCACGACGGCGCGCGGCGAGCTGGGGAACACCGGCTGGTCGAAGGCGACCGCGATGTCCGGGCCGAGGGCCTGTTGGACCGCGATCGAGTGCTCCGGCGTGAACCGGTGCGTCGACCCGTCGAGGTGGCTCTTGAACGTCACGCCGTCGTCGTCGACGACGCGAAGGTCGCCCAGCGAGACCACCTGGTAGCCGCCCGAATCGGTGAGGATCGGGCGGTCCCAGCCCATGAACCGATGAAGGCCGCCGAGCTGCTCGATCCGCTCATGACCCGGGCGCAGGTACAGGTGATACGTGTTGGCGAGGATGATCGTCGCGCCCGCGTCGGCCACCTCGTCCGGGTGGAGCGCCTTGACCGTCGCGTTGGTCCCGACGGGCATGAACTGCGGGGTCTCGACGACGCCGTGGGTGAGCGTCAGCCGTCCCAGCCGGGCGCGCGTCGAGCCATCCGCGGGCGGCGGGACGAGGACCTCGAAGCCGGCAGCGGCAGTCACCGGGTGGGGACGTCGTCCCACAGCGGCGGCATGTCCGGCTCGGATCGCCGCGGGGCGGGGATCTCGAAGCCCAGCGATGCGAGGTGGCTCCTCGCTGCCTCGGTGGCGATCCGGCCCTGCGGCGTCCGGTCCAGGAATCCGAGCCGGAGCAGGAACGGCTCGTACACGTCCTCGATCGTCTCCGCCTCTTCGGCCAGCACCGCGGCCAGGGCCTGGACGCCGACGGGGCCCGACTGGAACTTCTGGATGATCGCGGCGAGCAGCTTGCGGTCCGTCGTGTCCAGCCCGAGCTCGTCGATGTCCAGGATGCCCATGGCCTCCACCACCGCCTGCTCGTGGACCCGGCCATCGCCGTTGACCTCGGCATGGTCCCGAACGCGACGGAGCAGCCGGTTGACGATCCGGGGCGTGCCGCGACCGCGCTTGGCGATCAGGCGTGCCGCGTCCGCGTCCACCTCGACCCCCAGGATCCCGGCCGAACGGCGGACGATCGCAGTCAGGTCGTCCTCGGCATAGAAGTCGAGCCGGTAGGTCATGCCGAACCGGTCGCGCAACGGGCTGCTGATCCGCCCGGCGCGCGTCGTCGCGCCGACGACGGTGAAGGGCTTGAGGCTCAGCCGCAGGCTCCGCGCACTTGGTCCCTTGCCGATCATCACGTCCAGCGCGAAGTCCTCCATCGCCGGATACAGGATCTCCTCGACGGCGCGGTTGAGGCGATGGATCTCGTCGATGAACAGGACGTCCCGCTCGTCGAGCGCGGTGAGGATGGCGGCGAGGTCGCCGGCACGCTCCACCGCGGGTCCGCTGGTGTAACGGACGTTGACGCCGAGCTCCCGGGCGATGATCGTCGCCAGCGTGGTCTTGCCCAGGCCGGGCGGCCCGTAGAGCAGGACGTGATCCGCCGCCTCTCCCCTTCCCTTGGCCGCCTGGAGCAGCACCGACAGGCTCGCCTTCACCTCCCGCTGGCCGATGTACTCGTCCAGCGTGCGGGGTCGCAGCGAACCCTCGACCGCGAGCTCGCCGAGATCGGCGGCACCGGCCGCAAGCAGGCTCAGGGGGTCGTCCGTCATCGCGCGCAGTCTAGCAGGCTCGCGGCCATTTGGTACAGATGTTCTAGGCGGATTGGCGACCGATGGCGACGCCGCCGCGATGGCATGATGGCGCCATGACAGACCCGTTCACGATCGATCGCATGCTCCAGCTCCCCCGCCTCTCGTCGCTCCGGCTGAGCCCCGACGGACGACGCCTCGTGGTCTCCGTCTCGACCGTCGCCGTCGACGGCAAGAAGATGGCTGCCTCCGTGTGGCAGGTCGATCCCGACGGCTCGATACCGCCCCGACGTCTGACCCGCTCCGCGGCCGGTGAGGGCAACGAGGTCGCGTTCCTGCCCGACGGCTCGCTGCTGTTCACGTCGACGCGTCCGGACCCGGACGCCAAGCCGGACCCCGATCGCAGGATCGATGCCCTGTGGCTGCTGCCGCCCGATGCTGGCGAGGCGCGGCTGCTCGCGGCCCCCGAGGGCGGCCTGTGCGGGGTCTCCGCGGCACGCGGCACGGCCGCAATCCTGTTCGGCGCCAACGTCTATCGAGATGCGCCTGACTTCGCGACCGATGCCGAGCGCGCCAAGGTGCGCAAGGACGCCGGCGTCGAGGCACTGCTGTTCGACGAGTACCCGATCCGCCATTGGGACCACTACCTCGGTCCGCGGATCCGACGCCTGTTCGCGGCGCCGGTTCCCGACGGCGAGGGCAGGATCGAGGCACCGGTCGATCTCGAGCCCGCAGCGATCGGGTTCACGTTCGAGGAGTCGGGATCGGACATCAGCCCCGACGGCTCGACCGTCGTGGCCACGCGCCGGCTGCCCGGCAGCGTGCCTGAGACCTGGGACGACCTCGTCGTCTACGACGCCGCCACCGGCGCGGCGCGCCAGCTCACCCACGGCGACGCGGGCTACCACGAGCCCGTCATCTCGCCGGACGGCCGGCATGTCGCCGCCGTGCGAATCACCTATGCGACTCCCGACAAGGCCGAGGCCGCCACGCTCGTCCTGATCGACATTGCCAGCGGTGAGCAGCGGACGCTCGCGGCCGAGACCGATCGCCTCCCCGAGCACCCGACCTGGGGACCCGATTCCTCGGTCCTCTACTTCTCGGCGGACGACGAGGGCATGCACTCCGCGTACCGCGTCGACCTGCCATCGGGCGTCGCAACCCGCCTCACCGCCGACGGCTCGGTCACGGACCTGTGTCCGGCGCCCGATGGAGCCACGGTCTTCGCCCTCCAGTCCACCATGGTGTCGCCGCCTCGCGTGGTGCGGTTCGATGCCCACACCACGGACCAGGTCCCGGTCCCCGTGCCCAACGCCATCGAGGAAGCCGCGGTCGAGCTGCCCGGCCTGCTGGACAGGGTCATCACCACGGCCGAGGACGGAACCCGGATCGGCGCCTGGCTCATCCGTCCGCCGGCGGCATCGGCTGCGGCGCCCGCGCCGCTCGTCGTGTTCGTCCACGGCGGGCCGCTGGGCTCGTGGAACGGGTGGCACTGGCGCTGGAATCCGAACATCCTGGTCGAGCAGGGGTATGCGGTGCTGCTTCCCGACCCTGCCCTCTCGACCGGGTACGGCCAGGCGATGCTCGATCGAGGCTGGGGCCAATGGGGCGGCACGCCGTACACGGACATCATGGCCACCGTCGACGCGACGGTGGCGCGCCCGGACATCGACGGCGAGCACGTCGGCCTGATGGGCGGTTCCTACGGCGGGTATATGGCCAACTGGGTCGCGGGCCACACGGACCGGTTCGGCTGCATCGTCACCCACGCGTCGCTGTGGGAGCTCGTCGGCTTCCACGGCACCACCGATCACGGGCCGGCGTGGGAGCACGAGATGGGCGATCCGTACGTGGACCCGTCGATCTACGTCGACAGCTCGCCCCGGAAGTACCTCGCGGCGATGGCTGCGGCAAAGACGCCGATGCTGGTGATCCACGGGGAACGAGACCACCGCGTCCCGATCTCGGAGGCGCTCATCCTGTGGACCGACATGCGACGGATGGGCGTACCCGGCCGCTTCCTCTACTTCCCCGACGAGAACCACTGGGTGCTCAAGCCGCAGAACGCGCGGGTCTGGTACGGGACGGTTCTGTCGTTCCTGGACGAGCACCTTCGCGGGATCGCGTTCGAAAGCCACGCGCTGCTGTAGCGGCCGAGCCCCGACGAGGCCGGGCGGCGCCGAGGCGCGCCGTCAGTCGCGCAGGAGCGTCCGCAGCGCCGCCTTGACACGCTCCTCGAGGCCCGCGCCGACCGCCGCGTCGTTCACCGCCAGCCGGGACGCCTCCCGCGCCTCGCCCAGCGAGTAGCCCAGCGCCTGGAGCGCCGCCACCACCTCGCCCTCGGACGCGGTGGCCATGGCCGCCGACGTGCCGGCCGCGATGCCCGCTGCGGAGACCTTCTCCTTGAGCTCGAAGATGATCCGCTCGGCGAGCTTCTTGCCGATTCCCGGGATGGACACCAGCACCGCCTGGTCCTGCTGGAGGATCGCGAGCTGGAGATCCGCGGTCGCCCGCGAGCCGACGATCGCGAGGGCGACCTTGGGCCCCACGCCGGTGACCGTCAGCAACAGGTTGAAGAAGCCGAGCTCCTCGCTGGTCCGGAACCCGAACAGCGCCTGCTGGTCCTCGCGAACGAGATGGTACGTGTGGAGCTTGAGGCGGCCACCGGGCGTGGCGTCGGCGATGACCGACGGCGCCGCGAACACGCGATAGCCGATCCCGCCGACCTCGATCACCAGCGAGTCACTGGCGATCGCTCCGACCACGCCCTCGACCGAGGCGATCACCCGCGCACGTTCGTCCGGCCGCCCCTGCCGGTTGCGGCAGCCGGCCGGCCGGTCTTGCCGCCGGACCGGGTGTCGCGGACCAGCGCCTCGCGGACCGCGCGCTCGTACGGCGTCTCGCCGCGCGTGATCGGTGCGACCGCCGCGCGGTCCAGGATCGGCGCCCGGGCGTTGCCGGAACCCGTGTTGCCCTGCGCCTCCGGGCGCTCGCGGTTCGCGATGCAGATCGCGATCGCCAGCGCATCCGACGTGTCGTCGGGTGTCGGGACCTCGGCCAGCTCCAGGATGACCGTGACCATGCGCGCGACCTGGCCCTTGTCCGCGCTCCCATACCCCGTGACACCGAGCTTGACCTCGCTCGGCGTGGCCTCGCGGACGCTGACGCCGGCCTGCGCGGCAGCCAGCAGGACGACTCCGCGCGCCTGGCCGACCGCCAGCGCGGTCTGGACGTTACGAGAGAAGAACAGCCGCTCGACCGCCACCAGGTCCGGGTGGTGCGTCTCGATCAGCTCGGAGACCAGCGCATGGATCTGGACCAGGCGGTCCGGCAGCGGGACGTCGGGGCTCGTGGTCAGCGTGCCGTAGTCGACGGCGCGGAGCCGGCCACCCGTTCGCTCGACGATCCCATACCCGAGGGAAGCGGTCCCGGGGTCGATCCCCAGGATGATCACCCGGCGACCTCGGCCATCAGCTCTTCGGGGATGTCGACGTTGGCGCTCACGCGCTGGACATCGTCAAGGTCTTCGAGCAGCTCCACCAGCCGCAGCGCCTTGCGCACGTGATCGGCGTCCATGCTGACGGTCTGCTTGGCGAGCATCGCGGTCTCGGCGGCCTCGACGCTGACGCCTCCGTCTTCCAACGCCCGGCGGACTCGCTCGAGGTCGCCCGGTTCCGTGTAGATCTCGATCGGGTCGGACTCCGTGTCCACGTCGACGGCGCCCGCGTCGATCGCGGACAGGGCGACCTCGTCCGCATCCGCGCCCTCGCGTGGGACCGTCACCAGCCCGCGTGGCTCGAACTGCCAGGCAACCGCGCCGCTGCCCGCCAGCTGGCCGCCGGCCTTGACGAAGATAGACCGGACCTCGGCCGCCGTCCGGTTCCGGTTGTCGGTCGCCGCCTCGACGAGCAGGGCCACGCCGCCGGGGCCGTAGCCCTCGTAGACGATCTCCTCGTACTGGACCTCGTCGCCCCCGCCGGTCGCCTTCTCGATCGCGCGCTTGATGTTGTCCGCGGGCATGTTGATCGCGCGTGCCTTCTCCACCGCCAGCCGCAGGCGATAGTTCGCGTCAGGATCACCGCCACCGGCGCGCGCGGCAACCGCAACCTCGCGCGCGACCTTCGTGAACATGGCGCTGCGCTTGGAATCGTTGACGCCCTTCTGGCGCTTGATCGTCGACCATTTGGAATGTCCGGACATCGGGCGGGAGTATACCGACTATCATCGTGACAACGGGTCCACCGTCCCGGTTGAGGGTGCGAAGCGTGCCCCAGGTCCGGACCCGGCGTTGCAGTCCTGCGCATCCTGCGCCCACCGTCCCGTCACGGCCGGGCCCCCGGTCCGACGGTCGAACCTACCGAGAGGAACCGCGCGCGATGACCTTGAAGAGCGTCGATATCGCCCATGTCCGCAGCGTCGTGCTGGCCGGCCACGCCGGCAGCGGCAAGACGACGCTGGCGGAGCAGGTCCTGTTCCGGGCGGGGGCGATCCCGCGGCTGGGCCGGGTCGACGACGGAACGGCCCACCTCGACTACGAGCCCGAGGAGCAGAAGCGCAACCAGACGCTGAGCCTGGCGGTCGGCACCTTCGACCACGACGATCACGAGATCACGGTGGTCGACACCCCCGGCTACCCGGACTTCGTGGGCGAGATGGTCCAGGGGTTCCACGCGGCCGATGCGGCGCTGTTCGTGATGGATGCCTCGGCCGGCGTCGAGGCGGGGCTCGAGTCCGCCGTTGCGGTTGGCCGGGCGACGAACACGGCGGCCTGCTTCGTGCTCAACAAGTGCGACCGGGAGAACGCCGATCCGGGCCGGGCGCTGGACGACCTCCGGACGACGTTCGGCAACAAGATCGCGCCCCTTCACCTGGCGATCGGCGCGGCCGACACCTTCACCGGCTACGTCGATCTCGTCCACCGGCGCGCCTGGCGGTTCGAGGACGACAAGGAAGTCCAGATCGACATTCCCGCCGAGCTCGCAGACGAGGTTGCACGCCGGCGGGATCAGCTGCTCGAGGCCGCCGCGGAAGCGGACGACGTCGTATTCGAGAAGTACCTCAACGAGGAGGAGATCTCGGACGCGGAGCTGGATGCGTGTCTCCACAAGGGGGTCCGCGAGGCCGTCCTCGCCCCGGTCCTGGTGGCCTCCGCCGCCAGGGGCATCGGCCTGGGCGCACTGCTCGACGCCATCGTTCGCTATCTGCCGTCGCCCGAGGAGGAAGGCCCCTACGCGGCCACGGACAAGGCCGGCAAGGAGGTCGAGGTCGCGGCGTCGGTGGATGGCCCGCTCCTTGTCCGCGTGTTCAAGACGGCAGCGGACCCGTTCGTCGGCCGGTTGACGTACCTCCGAGTCCTGTCCGGCACGCTCAAGAGCCAGGGCGGCGTGTTCAACGCCAGCAAGGGCGCCGATGAACGGATCGGGCAGCTCCTGTATCTCCACGGCAAGGAGCAGGAAGCTGCCGGGGCGCTCAAGGCCGGGGAGATCGGCGCCGTCGCGAAGCTCGGCGTGACCGAGACCGGCGATACCCTCGCGGGCAAGGAGCACCCGCTGATCCTGGCGCCGATGGCGTTCCCCGAGCCCACCCTCCTGGTCGCGATCGAGCCCGAGTCGAAGGGCGATCTCGACAAGATGGGGCCGGCGCTCCAGCGGATGCTCGAGGAGGAGCCGACGGCGCGCGTCGAGCGCAGCGAGACCGGGGAGCAGATCCTGCGCACGATCGGCGAGGCACAGGTTGCCGTCATCACCGAGCGGCTCAAGCGCAAGTTCGGCGCCGCGATCGTGACTCGCACCCCGACCGTCCCGTACCGGGAGACCATCCGCGGCAAGACCCAGGTCCATGGCCGGTACAAGAAGCAGACCGGCGGCCACGGCATGTTCGGCGACGTCTGGCTGGAGCTCGAGCCGAGCCCGGGCAACGGGGTCGAGTTCGCGGACCGCGTCGTGGGCGGGTCGGTCCCCAAGGGATTCTTCACCGGGATCGAGAAGGGCATCCGCGAGACGGCCGCAGACGGCGTGTTCGCCGGCTACCCGCTGATCGACTTCAAGGCGACCCTTTATGACGGGTCGTTCCACCCCGTCGACTCCAACGAGCTGGCATTCAAGATCGCCGCCTCGATGGCCCTCAAGGACGGCGTGCTCCAGGCGAAGCCCGTGCTGCTGGAGCCGATCATGGCGGTCGATGTCCGGGTGCCGGAGCAGTACATGGGCGAGGTCAACCGTGACCTCAACGGCCGCCGCGGACGCCTGCTGGGGCTCGACTCAGCCGACGGCATCCAGGTGATCTCGGCGCACGTCCCCCAGGCCGAGCTGTTCTCCTACGCCACCGAGCTCAGGGCCTTCACCGGCGGGCGCGGCACGTTCAGCGCCACGCTCGACCACTACGAGGACGTTCCGTCGCACCTCGCCGAGAAGATCGTCGAGGCGCACAAGAAGGAGCTCGCCGAAGCCCACTGAGGCCGTCGCGCCGGCCGGGGATCGACCGCCCGGCGCCTACTCTCAGCCGCGTCCGCCGGCGGAACCCAGGGCCTCGACCAGCGCCCGAAGATCGATCTGGCCCTCGTACAGCGCCCGACCGACGATGACGCCCGCGCACCCGGCCGCCTGGGCGGCCAGCACATCGTCGACGGACGCGATCCCGCCCGAGGCGATGATCCGTCCACGACCGAGCGCGACCAGCCTCCGCAACGTCGCGAGGTCCGGGCCCTCGAGGAGCCCGTCCCGTTCGATGGCCGTGACCTCGAAGCCGGTGATTCCGGCGTCGGCGAGCATGGCCACGGCATCCGCCGCGGGGAGACCGGGCGCGCCGGTCCGCCAGCCCTCGCCCAGTGCCAGCCCGTCACGAACGTCGATCGAAGCAACGACGCGATCTGCGCCGTGGCGCGCCACGATCTCGGCTGCGAATGCCGGATCCCGCAGCACGGCCGTCCCGACGGCCACCCGGCTCACCCCCGTGCCCAGCGCGCCGGCGACCGAGGCTGCAGATCGCAGGCCCCCGCCGAGCTCGACCTGGGCTCGACCCCGAAGCTCCGCAACGACCGCGGCGACCAGCTCGAGCTGCCGCGGCTCCCCCGCCCGCGCCCCGTCGAGATCCACCACGTGGACCCAGGCGGCACCGGCCTCGGCAAACGCGCGCGCCGTGGCCCGCGGATCCGAGCCGTAGGTGGTCTCGCGTGCGAAATCGCCCTGCCGGAGCCGGACCACCCGCCCCCCGAGCAGGTCGATCGCCGGCAGCACCTCGAACATTGACACTCCGACCCCCATCCTGCTAGCGTTGTAGCACGCTACTACAGCATCATCGCACGGGACGCAATCCCGCCCGGGGGCATCCGCCCGCGAAGCTCCAGCGTCGCATGCCTCGCCCATGGAAACAAGGAAGGAGACGCCCGTGACCGACGACTGGCGCACCCCGGACTCCGAGGCGCTGATCGAGGTCCTGCTGCGCCTCGACTCGCCCGAGGACGCCGAGCGGTTCCTGCGCGACCTGTGCACGCTCGGCGAGCTGCGGGACATGGCCCAGCGATGGGCGGTCGCCCGGCTCCTGGACGCCGGCCTGCACTACGCGGAGATCTCGCAGCGGACCGGAGCCAGCACCGCGACGATCACGCGCATCGCATCCTGGCTCAACCACGGCGAAGGTGGCTATCGCCGGATGCTCGACCGAACGCGCGACTCCGAGGCGGCCGTGGGCGACGCACCCGGCAGCGTCCGATGAGGGAACGCCTGCGCCTGGCGATCCCCAACAAGGGACGCCTCGTCGAACCGACGCTGGCCCTGCTCCACGACGCCGGACTCGTGTTCGAGGAGCACGACCGCAACCTCGTCGCGCGGGTCCAGAACCACCCGCTCGACATCCTGTTCGTGCGCACGGGCGATGTCGTGGAGTTCGTATCCGACGGCGTCGCGGATGCCGGGGTCACGGGCGTCGACATCCTCGCCGAGAGCGGCGTGCCGCTGCCCACCCTTCGCCCGCTCGGCTACGGGCGGTGCCGGCTGGCCGCAGCCGTCTCCGCGGATGCGCCGTTCCAGGCGATCAAGGATCTCGCCGGGCTCAAGGTCGCCACCTCGCATCCCAACGTCACCCGCGGCTTCTTCGCGGACCAGGGGATCCCCGTGGAGGTCATCTCGCTGTCGGGTGCCGTCGAGGTCGCGCCGAGGCTGGGTCTCGCGGACGCGATCGTGGACCTCGTGTCCACCGGCTCGACGCTCGCCATGAACGGGCTCCGTCCGATCGGCGAGATCCTCGCCTCGGAGGCGATCCTGGTGGCAAGCCCCACCGCGCTCGAACAGCGCGCCGGCGAGCTCGAATCCATCGTCACGATGCTCGGCTCGGTCATCGCCGCCCGCGGGCGCAAGTACCTGATGATGAACGCGCCGTCGGCCAGACTCGCCGTCCTCGAGGACCTCCTGCCGGGGCTCGAATCTCCGTCCGTCATCCCGCTGGCGCACGCGGGCATGATCGCCATCCACAGCGTCGTGGGCGCCGACGAGGTCTGGGGGCTGCTGCCCCGGCTCAAGACCGCCGGCGCCTCGGGGATCCTCGTGCTCCCGATCGAGAAGATCCTGCCGTGAGCGGGGCCATCACCGGCACGGCACCCGCCGAGCTGCGGCTGCGGCGGCTCGACCTCCGCGCGCCAGACGCGGCCACGGTCCGCGAGCGCGACGCGCTGTTCCGGCGCGGTGCCGTGCCCGATCCCGCGGTCCGCGAATCCGCCCGCCGGATCCTCGCCGATGTTCGCTCCCGCGGCGCGGACGCGGTCCGGGAGGCGTCCGCCCGGTTCGGCGGCGGGCGTCCCGACGGCCGGCTGCTGATCTCCCGCGAAGAGCTTCTCGACGCACGCGACGCGCTCGGGCGCGAGCAGCGGGACGCGCTGGAGCTGGCTGCCGCGAACATCGAGCGGTTCGCGCTCGCGCAGCGGCCCATCTCCACGCGGACGTCGATCATTCCGGGCGTCGATCTCGAGCGCCGCTGGCTCCCGGTCTCCCGCGCAGGTGCGTACGTGCCTGGTGGCTCCGCGCCGTACCCCTCGTCGCTGCTGATGACGGTCGTGCCTGCCCGCGTGGCCGGCGTTGCCTCGATCGTCGTTGCGTCGCCCGCTGACCGCGACGGAGCGATCCACCCGGTGTTGCTCGGCGCCGCTGGCCTGCTGGGCGTGGAGGCGCTGCTCGTCGCGGGCGGCGTCCAGGCGATCGGCGCGCTGGCATACGGGCTGCCGGACATCGACCTTGCGCCCGTGGACCTCATCGTCGGTCCGGGCAGCACCTGGGTCACGGCAGCCAAGATCGAGGTGGTGGGCGAGGTCGGGATCGATCTCCCGGCCGGGCCTTCGGAGGGGCTGGTGCTCGCCGACGCATCCGCCGACGTCGCCATCGTGGCCGCCGACCTGATCACCCAGGCCGAGCACGGAGTGGACTCACCTGCCCTCCTGGTGACGCCCGACGAGGCGTTGGCCGATGCCGTGGAGCGCGAAGTCCGGCGCCGGCTCGCGACCGCCGCCCGGCGCGAGATCCTGGCCCTGGCGCTCGCCGATCACGGACGGATCGTGCTGGTGCCCGATCTCGCTGCCGGCATCGAGTTCGTCAACGGATACGGACCCGAGCACCTGTCGATCGAGGTCGACGACGCGGAGGCCGCCGTCGCGCAGATCCGCAACGCGGGCTCGATCTTCGTCGGCCGCTGGTCGCCGGAGTCTGCCGGCGACTATGCGTCCGGGGCGAACCACGTCCTGCCCACCGGCGGGCTTGCGCGCGCGTGCGGACCGCTGGCCGTCGAGATCTTCGGCAAGTACAACCAGGTCCAACGGATCACGCGCGACGGCCTGGCCGCGCTTCGGCCGGCGATCCGCACGCTCGCCGAGGCGGAGGGCCTGCTCGCCCACCGCGACGCGGTCGAGGTCCGCTTCGAGGGCGAGGGAGGTCGGCCATGAGCCCCACGCCCGTCAGCTTCTCGTCGCCCGTGAAGCCGTCGTCCTACAGCTGGGAGGCGACCGACGAGGGCGTCGCGTCCAGATATGGCCTTCCGATCGACCAGGTCATCCGGTTCGACCTCAATACGTCGCCCGCGCCCCCGCGCCTGCTCGCCGACCTGCTCGCCGGCTGGGACGTTCGAGACGAGCCTCAGCGAGTATCCGCCCGGTGATTACCGCAGGCTGGTGGAGGCCGCGGCCACCCGCTACGCCGTCGGCACAGATGAGGTCGTCCCCGGCGCAGGGGCGGACGAGATCCTGGACATGTGCGTCAAGGCGTTCCTGCCCGCGGGTGCGTCGGCGGTGATCCCGGTCCCCAGCTATGCGATGTATCGCGTCGTCACCGAGCAGCGCGGCGGTGTCGTCGTCCCGGTCCCGCGGTTCGGGCCGGATCGCGCCTTCGGGTTTGACGAGGCTGGGATCCGCGCGGCGGTGGCGGGCGCGTCGATGCTGTGGCTGTGCAACCCGAACAACCCGACCGGTCAGCTCGAGGCACCCGGCAACATCGAGCACCTGCTCGAGGGCATTGCTGCCGACGCGGCCGAATCCGGGCGTGAACCGGCCGCGGTGATCGTCGACGAGGCGTACGCGGAGTTCGCCGGGGAGACCGTCATCCCGCTGCGGACACGGTTCCCCAACCTGGTCGTGGTCCGGACCGCATCCAAGGCCTACGCGCTGGCCGGGCTCCGCGTCGGGTTCGCCGTCGCCGCACCCGCGACCCTGGCGCGCGTCGCGCTGTACCGGCCGCCCGGGTCGATCGGCACGATCTCGGAGACCGCCGTGACCCGGGCCCTGCTCGATGCCGAGGAGATGCGCGAGAACGTCGCCCGGGTCGATAGAGAGCGCGTTCGCCTCGCCCAAGCCTTCGCCGGCATCGCCTGGCCGCCGTATCCGTCGGTGACCAACTTCCTGCTCGTCGACATCCGGACGCCGGATCGGGCTGCGTTCGTGGCCGACCGCCTGTTGCGGCTGGGGCTGGTCCCGCGGACATTCGGCGCGGACCATCCCCTCGCCCATTGCCTGCGGTTCACGGTGCGAGCCGCCGGCGAGAATGATCGCCTCATCGCTGCCGCGCGCGCCATCGCGCAGGAGGTTCCCGCATGACGACGCCGCTCGGAAGCCTCGACGTCCTCGAGCACGAAGCCCGCCGGGTCCGCCTGCGGCGCCGAACCCGGGAGACCGACATCGAGGTCACGCTCGATATCGACGGGACCGGCCGTGCCGACGTCGCGACCGGCGTCGGCTTCTACGATCACCTGCTCTCGTCGCTCGCCCACCATGGCCTGTTCGACCTCGACGTCCGGGCAACCGGCGATCTCGAGGTCGATGAGCATCACACGGTCGAGGACGTCGCCCTGGTTCTCGGCTCTGCATTCGCCGCAGCGCTGGGTGATCGCGCCGGGATCCGGCGGTTCGGCGACAGCTCGGTCCCCATGGACGAGTCGCTCGCCACCGCCGTCGTGGACATCGGCGGGCGGCCGTACGCCGTGATCAACCTGCCGTTCCGCGGTGAGCGCGCCGGGGCGCTGCCGCTCCAGCTCGTTGACCACGCGCTCGAGGCGTTTGCCCGCACGGCGGGCGCGACCCTGCACCTCGACGGCCGCGGCCGCAACGATCACCACCTCGCCGAGGCGGCGTTCAAGGCGCTCGGCCGCGCGCTCCGTGACGCCTGCGAGCCGGATCCACGCCGCGCCGGCGTCGCATCCACCAAGGGCTCGCTCGGGTGACAGCCCCGGGACCGCTGGTCGCCGTGGTCGACTACGGCGCGGGCAACCTCGTATCCATCGACCAGGCGCTCGGCGCGGCAGGCGCCCGCGTGCGTCTGGCAAAGTCCGGTGGCGAGATCGACGACGCGGACCTGCTGGTCGTGCCCGGAGTGGGCGCCGCGGCGCCGGCGATGGACCGTCTCCGAGCCGGCGGGTTCGTGGCCCCGATCCGTGACTGGGTCGAGGCCGACCGGCCGTTCCTGGGGATCTGCCTCGGCCTCCAGCTCCTGTTCGACGGCAGCGACGAGGACGGCGCGACGACGCTCGGCCTCCTGCCGGGCCGGACGGTACGCCTCGACGACGCCCCGACCCTGCCCCACATCGGCTGGAACCAGGTGAGCCGCCATCGCTCGCATCCCGCGTTCGCGGGGATCGGCGACGACGCCGACTTCTACTTCGTCCACTCCTATGCCGGCCTCCCGGCGGCCGGCCTCGCGGACGAAACGGTGCTCGCCACGACCGAGCACGGCCGGCCGTTCGTGTCGGCGGTGGCACGTGGCCGGCTGCTCGGCGTCCAGTTCCACCCGGAGCGCTCGGGCACGGACGGGCTGCGCCTGCTGGCCAACGTCGTGGCAACCGTGTCCGGGGCGGGCCGCGGTCAGGACGCTCGGACCGGACGCCGCCTGATGCTCCGCCGGCGGGTGATCCCCTGTCTCGATGTCGCCAACGGGCGCGTGGTCAAGGGCACGAAGTTCGTGGACCTGGTCGACGAGGGCGATCCGCCCGAGCTCGCGGAGCGCTATGCACGCGAAGGCGCCGACGAACTCGTGTTCCTCGACATCACCGCGGCGCCGGAGGGTCGCGGGACGCTCCTCGACATCGTCGAGCGAACCGCCCGACGAGCGTTCGTGCCGCTCACGGTGGGCGGCGGCGTGCGCACCGTCGACGACATGCGCGATGTGCTGCGCGCCGGCGCGGACAAGGTGAGCCTCAACACGCGCGCCGTCAGCGAACCCGACCTGGTCACGCGGTGCGCGGCGCGGTTCGGCAGCCAGGCCGTCGTGGTCGCGATCGACGCGCGTCGCGTCGCCCGGTCCGACGGGGATCCTCGTTGCCCGTCGGGCTTCGAGGTCGTCGTCAACGGGGGGCGCGAGGCGGTGGGCCTCGACGCCGTGGCATGGGCGGCACGCGCCGTCGGCCTCGGTGCGGGCGAGCTGCTGGTCACGTCCATCGATCGGGACGGCACCCGGTCCGGTTACGACACGGAGCTGCTCCGCGCGATCACCCGCTCAGTGGTCGTCCCGGTCATCGCCTCGGGCGGCGCCGCCGGCCCGGACGACTTCGTCGCGGCCGTGCGCGACGGCGGAGCGGACGCCGTCCTCGCCGCATCGATCTTCCACCGCCGGATGTTCTCGATCGCCGACGTCAAGGCTGCGATGGCGGCCGCCGGGCTTCCCGTCCGGCTCACGGCGAAGTCGGAGGTGGTCGCGTGAGCGACGTGGCCAACGCGGGGCCCATCGCCCTCGCCACCGGCATGGACCCTGTCACCGTCGCCTGGGACGAGACGGGGCTCGTCGCCGGGGTCGTGCAGGACGTCGCGGACGGCCGCGTGCTGATGGTCGGCTGGCTGGACGCTGGGGCGCTCGCAGCCACGCTCGCGACCGGGGAGGTTCACTTCCACTCCCGCTCGCGTGGCCGGCTGTGGCGCAAGGGCGAGACGTCCGGAAACATCCTCCGACTTCGGTCGCTGGCGCTCGACTGCGATGGTGACGCGCTGCTGATCGGCGTGGAGCCGCACGGACCGACCTGTCATCGAGGCACACGGAGCTGCTTCGACGCGGCCGGGGCGCCCGCCGCACCGCCGGTGGAGACGCAGGGGTTCGCGTGGCTGGAGACGCTGTGGGCGACGATCGCGGCCCGGGTGGCAGATCGACCGGTCGGTTCCTACACGACCCGGCTGCTGGACGGCGGCGTCGACCTCGCCGGACGCAAGGTCGCTGAGGAGGCGACGGAGGTGCTCCTGGCCGCCAAGAACGACGAGGCGGCCGAACGGTCGGGTGCGGCTCGCGACGAGACGCGGGCGCTGCTTGCAGGCGAGGCGGGAGACCTCGTCTATCACGCACTCGTGCTGCTTGCGGAGCGGGGGCTCGAACCGCGGGCGGTCGTCGGGGTGCTGCGCGACCGGCACGCTGACTGACGCCGGCTATTCCGCGGGCTCGACCAGCCGCACGTTCTTCTTCCCGTCCGAACGACCCAGAAGCGACCATAGAGCGGCTCCGGTAGCGGAGCATCAGGGTCGGTCAATGCGGATGTTGTTCACGTAGAACCCGCCGCCGTCCATGCCTCGCCGCGCTTCGCCGTTTGACGTGTACGCATTGGAGCCGATCGCCGTGCCCGAGGGCCTCTGCAAGGCTTCTCGGCAGGGACCTCAAAGGGCGGCACCTGCTCGCGCATCTTGGCGAGAAAATCGAGCGACAGTACGGTCAGGTCGCGGTAGTCCTGCACGAACATTACTTGCTCTGCCGCTCGGCATCCCGAGCCGCATCCGCGCCATGGACGCGCGCGGTGACGTCGAACGCGAGGCGTCGCTGCGCCTCGCGCCGCTCCGGGTGAGCGGCGATCTCGGCGTCAAGCGCCTCGATGTCCGCGCGATCCCAGGTCGTGAACCAGCGCATGTACGTGGACACGTCCCGATCGTCGGCCTGGATCCAGTACTGGTAGAAGGTGTACGGCGTCGTCCGCGCCGGGTCGAGCCACACCGAGTCGCCGCCCTCGCTCTTGCCGAACTTCGCGCCGGATGGCGACAGCAGCAGCTTGTACGCGATGCCGTGGGCCGGGTCGTCGCCGTCCGTCTCACCGCTCGTCCGGCGGATCAGCTCGAGTCCGGCGGTGATGTTCCCCCACTGGTCGGCGCCGCCCATCTGCATCTCGACGCCGTGCTCCCGGTACAGCGTCGCGAAGTCGAACGCCTGGAGGGTCATGTAGCTGAACTCGGTGAACGAGAGCCCCCGCTCCAGGCGCTGCTGCACCGAGTCCTTGGCCAGCATGTACGGAATCGTGAAGTGCTTTCCAACGTCGCGCAGGTAGTCGATCAATGACAGGCTGCCGAGCCAGTCCAGGTTGTTGACCATCGAGGCCTGCGCGGGCCCCGGCGCGAAGTCCAGGAACCGCTCGAGCTGGGCGCGGATCGCGGCCACGTTGTGCTCAAGGGTGTCCCGGTCGAGGAGGTTACGCTCGCCGGAGCGCCCGGACGGATCACCGATCATCCCGGTCCCGCCGCCGACCAGCGCCACCGGGCGCCCACCGTGCTGCTGGAGGCGAACGAGGCCGAGGATCGGGATCAGGTGGCCAACGTGGAGTGAGTCCGCCGACGGGTCGAATCCGTTGTAGGCGGCGATCGGTCGCCCGGTGCCGAGGCGCGCCGCCACGCCGGGCGTCGTGGCGTGCAGGATCCCGCGCCACTCCAGCTCCGGCAGCAGTCCCGCGAGGCCAGGGGACGGGTCTCGTGCGACGGGCTCGTTCATCGGACCGTCACACGCAGAGGGCCGGAGGCGTCCACGCTCCGGCCCGAACAAGGGGTTCGGGCTTCCATCCCCTGCATGGTATCGTTCCGCCCGCAATGAAAACCAGCCTCGCGCGGAGGCAGCGCCAACGCCGGCTTGGCAACAAGCGCCGTCCCCGCGGAAGCGGCGCCGCTCGCGCCGCGGTCGTCGCCCTTCCCCTCTTCCTGTTCGCCACCCTGATGCTGGTCGGCCTGGTCGGTGCGGCCGGGGCGGTCGCCGGGTACTCCTACCTCTCGCGCGACCTCCAGGATCCGAAGTCCCGCCTGGAAGCCATCGAGTTCTCGCAGCAGACCACCGTCTATGACCGGACCGGCGAGACCGTCCTCGCCCGTCTGGGCGATGACCGGCGAGTGGTGGTGACCTTCGACCAGATCCCGCCTGCCCTGATCGACGCCACGACGTCGATCGAGGACAAGACGTTCTGGGACAACGCCGGCTTCGATCCCCTGGGCTTCGTGTCTGCCGCGATCGACACCATCAACGGCCGGGACCGAGGCGGCTCCACGATCACCCAGCAGCTCGTGCGGGCACGATTGCTTCCCGCCAGCGCGTTCACCGGCAGCATCTACGAGCGCAAGGCCAAGGAGATCATCCAGTCGATCCGCCTGACCGAAGCGTATCCCGGCGAGGCCGGCAAGCAGACGATCATGGAGAAGTACCTCAACCAGAACTTCTACGGGAACCGCAGCTACGGCGTACAGGCGGCGGCACGAAGCTACTGGCGCAAGGACCTCAAGGACCTCGACCTCGCGCAGCTCGCCTTGCTCGCCGGCATCCCCCAGTCGCCGACCAAGTTCGACCTGGTCAAGAACGCGGTCGAGGAGACCTACACGGACGACAACGGCAACGAGCGAACGCGTCTGGTCGTACCGCCGAACACGGAGATCGTCCGGCGCCGCAACTTCATCCTGGACCTGATGAAGACGCGGAGCGTCCTGACCAAGGGCCAGTACACCGACGCCGACTACGAGGCCGCCAAGGCCGAGCCCGTGATCTTGGCCTCGCAGGCTGCCGATCAATGGAAGGCACCCCAGTTCGTGTGGCAGGTGCGGAACGAGCTTGGTTCGATCCTGTGCGGGTCCACCCAGTGCGAGGCAATCGACACCGGCGGCTACAAGGTCATCACCACGCTCGACTACACGATGCAGAAGACGGTCGAGAAGTGGGTCTACGCCGCGGCCATCGCCCCCAACATCACCAAGCAGGACAAGACGCAGACGGTCAGCAAGGTGCTGACCGCGCTCAAGATCCCCAAGAGCCAGTGGACGTGGGTCAACAACCTGCGGGGAAAGAACGTCAACAACGCGGCGGCGAGCGTGCTCGACTACCGCACCGGCGACATCCTCGCGTACGCGGGTTCCGCGTCCTACACCGCCAAGGGCTACGCGCAGTTCCAGCCGCAGTACGACGTCCTCGCAGACGGCTGGCGGCAGCCCGGATCCTCGATCAAACCCGTCGTCTACTCGATCGGGATCGAGGACCGGACCATGACCGCGGCGACGATGTTCATGGACGTGGTCACGAACTTCGCGCCCAGCGGCGCGAAGGCATATACGCCCACGCAGGCGGACAACAGGGAACGCGGACCGGTGCGTCTCCGAAACGCGCTCCAGTTCTCGCTCAACGTGCCGGCGGTCAAGGCGGGCTTCATCAACGGGCTCGACCACGAGTTCCGGCGGATGCAGGACTTCGGGCTGACGTTCCCGGCGGGCACGGTGCCCGTGGCCTCCGAGAGCATCGGGACCCTCGAGGTGCACCCGATCGACGAGCTCTCCGCGTATGGCGCGATCGCAAACGGCGGCGTGCTCGTCCCGCACCGGACGATCCTCAAGGTCATCGACCCCAGCGGCACGCAGATCTGGCCGGCGACGGATGCCAAGCCGACGGGCAAGCGGGTGATCTCAGCTGAGACCGCCTACGTGATCACCGACATCCTGGCCGGCAACACGATCAAGAGCGTCAACCCGTTCTGGGCCAAGTGGGCCGTGCATGATGGCATCGGCGGCAAGCTGCGGCCCGCCGCATACAAGACGGGCACCACGCAGAACAACAAGGACGTCCTTGCGTACGGCTTCCTCCCGCCGCCATCGGACACGTCGCTGCCCGCGCTCGTGACCGGGATCTGGATGGGCAACTCCGACAGCACGCCCATGGGCAAGACGTCGCTCGAGACCACCGCACCCGTGTGGTCAGCGATCATGTCCGAGATCTCCAAGGGCATGCCGGTCGAGGGGTTCAGCCGGATCAAGCCCAAGACCCTCGAAACGGCCACCGTCGACGCCTTCACCGGGATGCTGCCGGGTCCGACCACGACCAAGACCGTCAAGGAGCTGTTCCTGCCCGGAACCGCACCAACGCGCTCCGCCGACGTGACGGTGTCCGTGGACATCAATTCGGCGTCCGGCCTGCTGTGGCAGGATGGCTGCGCGGGCCCGATGGTCACCAACAGCTACCTGGACTTCAGCCGCGCCGAGCCGGCCTTCCCCGTGTGGCAGAAGGCGGACATCGCGTGGCAGAAGCGCGCCGCCAGGGGCGCCGGCGTCGCCGGCGGTCCGAAGCGCTCCTCGACGCAGTACTTCTACGGCGACGGCTTCTACCCGTTCGGGCACACCTGGGGCGGCAAGTTCCCGCCGACCGCGACCTGCACGGTCGTTCCGCCATCACCGACGATCTGCTTCTCGCTCGATCCGTTCTCCCCGTGCCCGACCATCCAGCCATCTCCGACGCCGGTGCCGTCGAACCCCGGCAATGGTGGCGGTCCGAGCCCCAAGCCCAAGCCCTCGCCGAAACCCTGACGCCCCGGCGGTAACGCCGTGCGCGGTCAGAGCCTCACGATCGTCGCGCCGTCACCGCCCTCTCCCCGCTCGCCGGCGCGGAACGACTTGACCAGGGGATGCGAGCTCGCCTCCGCCCGCACGGCGTCACGCAGGGCCCCCGTTCCGAGCCCGTGGATCACGATGACCTGCTCCAGGCCCGCCAGGGACGCGTCATCGAGATAGCGAGACAGCGCGTCGAGCGCTTCCTCGACGCGCGCCCCGCGGAGGTCGAGCGATGACGCGACCTCCCGTGCCTTGGTCAGGCGGAGCGCCGTGGTTCCCGAACCCCCTTCGTCCCCGCGGCCGCCGCTCGGCACTCCCCCGCCGAGCGCCGGCTCCAGGTCGCTCACCGGCACCGACACCCGCATCCCGCCCGCTTCGAGCGTCGCCCGCGTCCCACCCTTCTCCAGGGCCGCGATCCGTCCCTCCCAGCCACCGTTGCGGCTCCGGGCACGGTCGCCAAGCTGCCACGTCCTCGGGACCGCGGGCGCGACGGGCTCGGGTTCGCGGCGTGGTTCCGGCAGATGACCGAGGATCCCCTCTGCCCGCGCGAGCGCCGCATCGATCGCCGGCGCGGTGACCGTTTCACGTTCCAGGCGCCGGCGAATCCCGGCGACGTCGTCGCGCAGGCTCGCGACCAGGCGTTCGGCCTCCGCGCGTGCGGCGCTCACCGCCTCCTCGCGCTCGCGCCGCGCCCGGTGCCGCTCCTCCTCCGCTGCCCGCAGCGCTACGGCCGCCCTGGCGTCGGCGGCGCGAGCCCGCTCCACGGCATCGGCGATCTCGCCTTCCTGGCGCCGGATCGACGCCAGGGTTGCCTCGAACGCGCGCTCGTTCTCGGTCAACCGGCTGCGAGCGCTGGACACGATCGCCTCTGGCAGCCCGAGGTGCTCGGCGATTGCGAATGCCTGGCTGCCGCCCGGCAGCCCGATCGTCAGACGGTAGGTCGGCGACAGCGTGGCAAGGTCGAACTCCACGGACGCATTGCGCGCCGTGGGCGTCTCGTGGGCGTAGACCTTGATCTCCGCGTAGTGCGTCGTCGCAGCGATCAGCGCGCCCGACCGGATGAAATGATCGAGCAGCGCCTGTGCAAGCGCAGAGCCCTCGGTCGGATCGGTGCCGGCGCCCAGCTCATCGAGCAGGACGAGCGTTTCCGGCCCGGCGTGCTCGACGATCCGGATGATCGATCGTAGGTGACCCGAGAAGGTGGACAGCGACTGGGCGATCGACTGCTCATCTCCGATGTCGGCGAACACGTCGCGGAACACGGGGAGCTTCGATCCCGACTCGGCGGGAACGTGGAGGCCGGCCTGGTGCATGAGCGACAGGAGGCCGAGCGTCCGCAGCGCCACCGTCTTGCCGCCCGTATTGGGTCCCGTGATCACCAGCGCGGTGTACCCGTCGCCCAGTCGCAGGTCGATCGGCACCACGCGGCCGGTCAGTCCCGGATGGCGGGCCGACAGGAGGACCACCTCGGTCCGTTCCGCGAGCGCGGGCCGGACCCCGTCGAGCTCGGCGGCGAGCTGCGCCTTGGCAGCCCAGAAGTCGAACTGGGCGAGCGCCTCTAGGGTCTCGCGGAGCAGCGTCGCGTTGGCGCCGACGAGCGCCGACAGCTCGTCGAGGATCCGCCCTTCCTCCTCCTCGACGCCAGATTGGGCCTCCCGCCAGGCGTTGCCCAGCTCGACGATCACGAGCGGCTCCACGAACAACGTCTGGCCGCTGCCCGACGCGTCGTGAACGATGCCCTTGACCCGGCCCCTCGCCTCTGCCCGGATCGGAACCACGTAGCGCCCGTTGCGCAGCGTGACGATCGGCTCCTGGAGCGCACTGCCGAGCTCCGACCCGACCAGGCTGTCCAGGCGCCGGCGGAGCCGATCGTAGGTGACCCGAACGGCCGCCCGCAGACCGCCCAGACGTGGCGACGCGGTGTCCAGCAGCTCACCCACCGGATCGAAGCTGCGACTCAGCGTGCTCCGCACCGCCGGCAACGGGTGCAGCCGGCGGCCGAGCTCGCGGAGCAGGGGGCGGCGCTCATCGGCGAGGGCGGTTGCCAGGCGCGTCGCCGCGTCGAGCGTTTCCGCGATCTCGAGGAAGTGCTGCGGGTCGAGGCGCCCGCCGCGCGCCGCGCGTCCGATCCATGGCTCGATATCGTGGGCGGCACCGATCCCGACGCCGGCCCGATCCTGGAGCAGCTGCCGCGCCTGGTCGGTCTCGTCGAGGCTGCGGCTCACGATCACGGCGTCGGATGAAGGCTCGAGCGACTCGGCCAGGCGACGGGACGGAGGAAACGAGGTGTGCTCCGCGAGCCGGGCCCGGACGGCCGGAAACTCGAGCAGGGCGATCGAGCGGGCGTCCATCGTCAGCGCGATGCCGATGCCGGCGACGGCGCCCGCCGACGCGCGGCAGGACCCGAGACGGACGCGCTGCCGGCGACGAGGAACCGCCACGGGACGCTGGCCCACGGCTCCCCGGCATAGGCAATGCCGATCCGAGCCGTTGCCAGGATGTCCGGCGCCGGGTCGCTCGCCGGCGCCAGCTCCAGGTGAACGGGCGACGCCGGGTCGCACAGGTCGATCCCGGTGTGGCGTCGATCGATGTCGAACGCGGCAGCGACCAGTCCGGGTCCCGCGGCGACGCGAGCGTCGGGCACGGCGCGTGCCGCGTGCCTGCCGCGTGAACGCCGCGCGCGTGCCGACCGCATCTCCTCCACGCCAGCCACCGGCTCGACCGCGCGAATGAGCACCGCCGCGGGCCGCGGAGCGGCTTCGGTGACGACGTTGAGGCAGTGGTACATGCCGTAGACAAGGTACACGTAGGCAACGCCCGGATCGCCGTACATCACCGCGTTGCGGGCGGTCCGGCCCATGCGTGCGTGCGAGGCGCGGTCCTCCTCGCCGAGGTACGCCTCGACCTCCACGATGCGCCCGACCCGGCGGGGCGCAGCCGGCCCGTGGGCCGGCGCATTGATCCGTTCGGAAACCCTGACCAGGCGGGCGCCCAGCACTGCTCGTGCCGCGTCGATCGTGTCACCGGCCAGCAGCCGGCGCGGGAACGGAAGCCCTGGCGGTGGTCCGCCGCCGCCGGAGCCGACCGTCACCGGACCCCGTACAGGAGCTTGACCGACTCGGGGATCAGGAACGCGGTGAGCGAGATGAAGTTCGGGATCACGGTCTGGTGCAGCAGTGCCCCGGTGCCCGACCCGTTGATCGTGTTCCAGAAGTCGCGCAGGAACGGCAGCTCGTCGGAGTCGACAGGAAAGCCCGGGCGCAGGAAGAACTGGTCCAGGATGATCGTCACGAACAGCAGCAACAGGAAGCCCTGGACGATCCCCAGCACCCCGCCGATGGCCTCGTCGAGCGCCGGATACTTCACCCACAGCGGCGCCTTCTTGTAGGTGCCCTGGATCACCAGCGAGAACGCGATCACGGCCGCGACGAACACGGCCAGGAAGCCGATCATCGACCCGTACTCGGGCGGGAACTGTGTCCAGTTGTCGCCCAGGAACCCGCCGAGCTGCACCTCGACCTGGGCCGCGAACAGGAACGAGAACACGATCGACAGGATCCCGACCAGGCGTCGGATCGTGCCCTGGATGAAGCCCACGATGAAGAACCCGAACAGGACCAGGATCACCAGGACGTCGAACAGGTTGATCGATCGAAGGAAGTCAGCGACGTTCACGCGGGTACCTCGTGACGGCGGCCGCACCCCGGTCGGCCGTTTCCCTGCGCGAAGCGTAGCAGTGCGCTTGGCGCGGTCGCAATGGGGCGAACGCCCCCCCACCGCACCGGATCATCCACGCAGGCGCCCCCCGATCGTCACCAGCGCCTCGACGATCGCCGCCACGGCGGCGTCGATCTCGGGCTCGGTAAGCGTCCGATCCGATGCGCCGAAGCGGATGCGAAAGGCGAGGCTCTTCTCGGTGGACGACAGCGGACTCCCTCGGTAGAGATCGAACAGGCGCACGTCACGCAGCAGGTCGCCGCCACGGGTCGCGAGCAGGGTTTCCACCGCGACCGCCGGCGTCGACTCGGGTACCACGACCGCGAGGTCGCGCTCGACCTCGGGGAAGCGGCCCACCGCGGATGCCAGCTCGGGAGTGAGCCGGCCCGAGTCGAGCCCGTCAATGGCGATCTCCGCGAGCAGCACCCGCTGGCCCGTTCGCAGGCCCCATCCATCGACCAGCTGCGGGTGCGCCTCGCCGAGGATGGCCGCGAGACGACCGGGAATGGCTGCGCGGGCGGTTCGTCCGGGATGGAACAGTGGCTCGTCGCCCTCAGCTTCGTAGGCCGGCCGTCCCATGCCGAGCCGCCCGGCAAGCAGCTCGACCAGGCCCTTGGCGTCGTCGAGATCGTACGGACGATCCGGGCGGTTCCAGGCCCGCGGTTCGGCGGCGCCGGTGAGCGCAAGCCCGAGGCGCCACCACTCGCGCGGTGCGTCGCCGGTTCGCGCGTATCCCTTGCCGACCTCGAACACCGCGATGTCACCGGTGCCCCGGCGAAGGTTGGTGCCGACGACGTCGAGCAGGCTGCCCAGCAGGTTCCGACGGAGCAGGGAGTGATCCTGCGACAGCGGGTTGGTCACGCCGATGGCGTCGCCCCCTGGCTCCGGCTCACCGCCGACCGACGGAACGTCGCGCCGGAGCACGAACGTCTCGACGTGCCGCGGCGAGACCAGCGCCGTGGTGATCACCTCGGTCACCCCGGCGCCGGCAAGGGTCTCGCGGATCAGCTCACGGATCTCGAGCGGCGACGGACGATAGGCCGGCATCTCCGTGTCCGGCCTGATCGACGGTATGAGCTCGTAGCCGCGGACGCGCGCGACCTCCTCGGCCACGTCCGCTTCGACCAGGATGTCCCGCCGCCAGGTGGGGACCAGCGCCGACAGCGCGCTGCCCGGCGCTGCGTCGATGTGCAGCGGCTCCGGCTCCAAAGCGACCGTAACCTGCGTCGTGCCCAGGGGCTCCTCCGTCTCGATCCCGACCCGGTCAAGCAGGTCGCGCTGGTCGGCGGCCGACAGCGCAACGCCGAGCAGCCGGCTGACTCGTTCCGGACGGAAGGCAACGCGCGACGGGCCCGGCTCGATGGGGGCCGTGTCGATCCGTCCGGCGGCGACCGTACCGCCCGCCCATGCCTGGATCAGCTCGGCCGTCCGATCCGCCCCACGGCGTGCGAGGCGCGACTCCTGGCCCTTCTCGAACCGGCTGCTCGCCTCCGATCGCAGCGCGTGCCGATGCGCCGTTCGACGGACGCTCACGGGATCGAAGATGGCCGACTCGATGATCACGTCGGTCGTCGAGTCCGACACCTCCGACGCGGCTCCGCCCATCACCCCGGCGATCGCGAGCGGGCCGTCCAGGCCCGCGATCAGCAGCGTCTCCGGGTCGAGATCCCGCTCGACGTGGTCGAGCGTCTCGAGTCGCTCGCCCGCCGCAGCGCGGCGGACCACGATCGTCGCGCGCCCGTCCGGCCCCGCGACCACCGGCGCGGCATCGAACGTGTGGATCGGCTTGCCGAGCTCCAGCATCACGTAGTTCGACGCGTCGACGACGTTGGAGATCGGTCGCATGCCCGCGGCAAGCAGCCGCATCTGCACGTGATCCGGTGCCGGCCCGACGGTCACCCCGCTGACCCAGCGCCCGACGAACCGCGGGCACAGCTCTGCATCGCGGACGTCCACGAGCAGCCGTTCTGCCGTTGTCGGGCCGTCGCCCTCGAGGACATCGATCTCCCCTCGCTCGCGGACGGGACGGCCGGTTGCGGCGGCCACTTCGCGGGCGAGACCCAGGATCGACAATGCGTCACCGCGGTTGGGCTTGACATCGACGTCGAGCACCACGTCGCCGTACAGGTCGGCGAGCGGGACCCCGAGCGGCGTTCCGGCGGGCAGGATGAGGATCCCGTCGCCGTCGCCGGTCAGGTGCAGCTCCTCGCCCGAGCACAGCATGCCGTTGCTCACGACGCCCATCTTCTCGGCACGTTCGATCCGGCGATCGCCCGGCAGGATCGCGCCGGGCAGGGCGACGGGGATCCGCTGGCCCGGGGCGATGTTGGTCGCGCCACACACGATCGAGAGCGGCTCACGGCCATCGCCCAGGGTCACGGTGGTGAGCGAGAGGCGGTCGGCGCGCGGATGCTTGTCGACGGTCAGCAGCTCACCCGTCACGACCTGTTCCCAGTCCGAGCCCCAGCGCTCGATCTTCTGGACCTCCATCCCCAGCAGCGTCAGCCGTTCGGCGAGCTGCTCCGGGGTCAGGTCGATGTCGACGAGCTCGCGCAGCCATGACAGGGGAACTCTCATCGGAACGCCCCCAGGAACCGCAGGTCGTCCTCCATGTACAGCCGCAGGTCGCCGACCGCGTGCCGCAGGTTCGCGATCCGCTCGACGCCCATGCCGAACGCGAAGCCCTGGTAGCGCTCCGGGTCGATCCCGCCGTAGCGCAGGACGACGGGATGGACCATCCCCGCGCCCAGGATCGTCATCCACCCGGTCCGCGAGCAGGCCGGACACCTCTCGCCGTTGCAGATGACGCACAGGATGTCGAATGCGACCGACGGTTCGGTGAACGGGTAGTAGCCGGGGCGGAACCGGGTGGCGCGGTCGGCGCCGAACATCGCGTGGGCGAACTGGTCGAGCAGCCCCTTGAGGTCCGCCATCGAGGTGCCCTCGTCGATCATCAGGCCCTCGACCTGGAAGAACTCCGAGGCGTGGCTCGCGTCGACCGCCTCGTACCGGAAGCAGCGGCCGGGCAACAGCGCCCGGATCGGCGGCCGCTCCTGGTGCATCACGCGGATCTGGCCGGGACTCGTGTGGGTCCGGAGCAGGCGGCCGTCGACGTCGAGGTAGAGCGTGTCCCACAGGTCCCGGGCTGGGTGATCCGGCGGGATGTTGAGCATCTGGAAGTTGGTGAGGTCGTCCTCGATCTCGGGACCTTCGTAGACGACGAACCCGAACTGGCCGAACACCTGGGCGATCTCGCGCGCGGTCTCGATGATCGGGTGGAGGCTGCCTCGGCCGACCGGGCGTCCCGGGGTCGTGACATCAACAGCCTCGGCCGCAAGCCGCGTCGCCAGCTCCGTGCTCCGGAGCCGGGTCCGCGCGTCCCCGATCGCCGCCTCGACGGCCAGCCGGACCTGGTTCGCCATTGCCCCGACCTTCGGCCGATCCTCGGCCGGAAGCGCGCCGATGCCGCGCAGGATCGCCGTCAGCCCACCCTTCTTCCCCAGCACGTCGACCTCGAGCGCATCGAGCGCGACCGTGTCGGGCGACGCTGCAGCAGCGTTGATGGCATGCGATCGCAGTGCGTCGAGGTCCTGCGTGAGCTGGGCGAGATCCATGGGTGGCAATGGTCCTGGCGGTAGGGCGGGGTGCTCAGCTCCCGTGAATCACGAACCCCCGAGCGTCGGGGACGTCGAGGGTCGAGAGCGCCACGTGCGGGCGGGTCAGGCGCCGCGCGCGACCTCGGCGATCCGGCCGAAGGTCGCGGCATCACGAACCGCGAGGTCCGCGAGGGTCTTCCGGTCCAGGTCGACACCGGCCTTCTTGAGCCCGGCAATGAACTTGCCGTAGGTGATCCCGTTGAGGCGGGCGGCGGCGTTGATCCGGATGATCCACAGCTCACGCATGTCGCGCTTGCGCTGCTTCCGGTCGCGGGTGGCGTACGCCAGCGCGTGCAGCGTCGATTCGCGCGCCCGCTTGACGAGCTTGCGGTTGGTTCCCTTGCGGCCCTCGGCCGCATTGAGCAGCCGCTTGTGTCGCTTGTGGGCGGTGACGCCCCGCTTGACGCGTGCCATCGATCGCTCCTAGAGGTACGGCAGGAGCCGGCGGAGCTGCTCCTGGTGCTCGGGGCCCACGACGGTCTTGCCCGCGTAGCGGCGGGTCCGACGCGAGGACTTGATCTCCAGGTGGTGCCCGCGCCAGGCCTTCACGCGGGTGAACTTCCCGCTGCCGGTGACGGTGACGCGCTTCTGCGTCCCCTTGTGGGTCTTGATCTTGGGCACGCTGGCCTCACTCTCCTGCTGGTGTCGCCTCGGCCGCGGGGGCGGCAGCAGGCGTCGGTTCGGGTGCGGTTTGGTCTGCCGGCGTCGCCGCCGGCGGAGCTGCGACTGGGGCTTCCTTGCGCTCCGGTTCGGGCTGGGCGGTGACCGCCTGGCTCTCCCCATCGGGCCGCGCCCCGGCGATCTTGTGCTCGTGGACCCGCGGCTTGTGGACCGACGCGAGCGTCATGAACATTGACTTGCCTTCGAGCGCCGGCATGCGGTCCACGGTGCCGTGATCCTTGACCGCCTCGCCGAACCTGGCGAGCAGACCCCGTCCGATCTCCGGGTGGGTCAGCTCTCGGCCGCGGAAGCGGACCGTCACCTTCAGGCGATCCCCGTCCTCGAGGAACTCGATCGCGCGGTGGACCTTGGTCTCGAAGTCGCCCACGCCGATCTTGGGCGTGAGGCGAACCTCCTTGAACTCCACCGAGCGCTGCTTCCGCTTCGCCTCCTTGTCGCGCTTGGTCAGCTCGTACTTGTACTGACCGAAGTCGAGGAACTTGACGACCGGCGGCGCCGCCGTCGGCGCGACCTCCACGAGATCGAGCCCACGCTCCTGCGCCATCGCCAAGGCCTGCTGCGTCGGCATGACGCCGAGCTGTGAGCCATCTTCGTCGAGGACCCGGACCTGGGGGACACGGATCATCTGGTTGATGCGCAGGTCTCGGCTGATGTCGTGGTTCCCTTTGTTTCGAGATGCTTCAGATTCGCGGCACGCAGGCTCAGCGCCCTACGCAGCCGCCGCGGGAGGATAGCACAGGGTTTCGAACGGTCGCAACGAACGGCGACCCCTCCCGGGAGGCCCCGGAACCGCGCCGCGTCCGGCGCCGAAGGGCTCCGAGACCGAGCCGCCGGGGCTGCCACACGCCGCCTTCCCGAGCACGAATCTCCGGCCGATCGGGGCGACGCTGACAAACCGCAGCCCGCGTTAGCGCAGCCGCTCGCCGGGCCGGCGGCGGCTCGTCGTCCGGTGGCCCCTTGTGTCCGGCGACGGCTCGATCGCTGCCAGCGAACACTTTGGGGCGCAAGACCGCAGTGTCGCCGCGTTCGAAGCCCTACGTTCGGCAGTGGCGATGGAAACCGTTCCTGGACCGGCGGCTGGGCAGGTTCGCGAAGATTTCGTTCGTTGCCGGCGATGGCCCGGAGGCGAGCACGATCGTGGTGCGGCCCTGAGCCCGGCTCGCGCCGATTTCGTTCGCTGCCGGCGATGGCCGGGGCCGAGCACTCCGCCTGGGCGCCCTACTCCAGTCGGCGCTCCCGGACCTCCTCACCGAGCCGCTGTGCGAGGTCGGCCCAGCCGATCCCCTGCTCCTGCGAACCGTCGCGCCGGCGGATCGATGCAGTCCGTGCCTCGACCTCGCGATCACCGAGGATGACCATGTACGGGACCTTCTGGCCCTGGGCCAGCCGGATCTTGTTCTGCATCCGGTTGTCGGACTCGTCGACCTCGACGAACCGGACGCCGGACGCGCGCAGCTCCGCGGCCAGCTCCCTGGCCGGTTCTGCGTGACGGTCGGCGATGGGGATGACCACCACCTGGAGTGGGGCGATCCACAGCGGGAATGCTCCCGCGAAGTGCTCCACCAGGATGCCGATGAACCGCTCCAGCGAGCCGTAGATCGCGCGGTGGATCGCCATGGGGCGCTTCGGCTGGCCGTCCTCGTCGATGTAGGTCAGGTCGAACCGCTCAGGCAACATCTGCAGGTCGATCTGGATGGTCGCCATCTGCCACTCGCGACCCAGCGCATCGTCGATGTAGATGTCGATCTTGGGGGCGTAGAACGTCCCGTCCTTCGGCTTGAGCTGGTAGCTGAGGCCCGTCGCCGCGAACGCGTCGATCGTCAGGCGCTCGGCGAGCTCCCACAGCGCGGGGTCCCCGATCGCCTTGTCCGGCTTGGTTGCAAATGCGAAGCGCGGCTCCATCCCGAACCATCCGAACGCCTCGCGGACCTCGCCCAGGAGTGCCTCGATCTCCGCCGTCAGCTGGTCCGGACGCAGGTAGATGTGCCCGTCGTCCTGGATGAACTGGCGGACCCGGGTCAGGCCCGACAACGTTCCCGACCGTTCGTTGCGGTGGAGCCTGCCGTACTCGCTCAGCCGCAGCGGGAGATCCCGGTACGACCGCAGGCGGGACCGGTAGATGAACGTGGACTCGGGGCAGTTCATCGGCTTGAGGCTGAACTGCTGCCCCTCGCTGTCCACGATGAACATGTTCTCGGCGTAGTGATCCCAGTGCCCCGACTGCCGCCACAGTCGCTCCGAGACGAGGATCGGCGTGCTCACCTCCTCGTAGCCGCGGCGGTCCTGGAGCTCGCGCATCGCCGTCTCGAGGGTGCGCCAGATCCGCTGGCCCTTGGGGTGCCAGAAGGCCGAGCCCGGGCTCACGTCGTGGAAGCTGAACAGGTCGAGCTGGACGCCGAGCTTGCGGTGGTCGCGCTTGCGCGCCTCGTCGCGCCGCCACAGGTAGGCATCGAGCTCCTCCTGCGTCTCCCAGACCGTTCCATAGATCCGCTGGAGCGACTCGCGAGCCTGGTCGCCGCGCCAGTAGGCGCCCGACACGGCGAGCAGCTTGAACGGCCCGATCCGTCCGGTGGATTCGACGTGCGGTCCCTTGCACAGGTCGCTGAACGGTCCGTGGTCGTAGAACGTGACCGGCGCCATCGGGCTGCCCGTCTCCGCGGCCTTGCGCGCCAGGTCGTCAAGGATCTCGACCTTGAACGGCTGGGCGGCCCCCTCGACGAGCGCCCGGCCTTCTGCGAACGGAACCTCGCGGCGGGTGAACGAATGATCTGCGGCGATGCTGGCGCGCATTCGCTCCTCGATCGCCGACAGGTCATCCGGGGTCACCGGGCGCGGCAGGTCGAAGTCGTAGTAGAAGCCGTTGGCGATCGCCGGTCCGATCCCCAGGCGGGTGCCCGGGAACAGGTCCAGCACCGCCTCCGCCATGACGTGCGCGGCGCTGTGGCGCATCGCGTCGATCGGCGCGTGCGCCCCGGCGTCGAGGAGCTCGTCGGCCGAGCCCCGCGCGGGCGCGTCGAGCGCCAGATCCTCGTCCTCGGGTTCGTCCGGTTGCTGCTGCTGATCGTCGGCCATGTCATTCGCTCCTGGGAAACACGAAACCTCTCGTCCCGACAGGACGAGAGGTTGTTCCTCCCGCGGTTCCACCCGCCTTCACGCCGCCGGGGAAACCCGGTGGTGTGCGCTCGAGCCGCGCTAACGGGCGGATCCCGGACCGGTTCACCGGCCGCTCGCGGGTGGTGCCGGCACCGGTCGGGTCCGTCGGGGCTTGCAGCCGATGGCCCCGGCTCTCTGGCGACGTCCCGGTGCGGCGCGTCCCGCTCGACGCGTCCTATGGCTCGGGCCCGGAGGCCGGAGATGGTGGGCGATACTGGACTCGAACCAGTGACCTCATGCATGTCAAGCATGCGCTCTAACCAGCTGAGCTAATCGCCCTTCGGGCGCGGAGGATAGCACAGCTCCAGGGTCACTCCGACGTTCCCTGTCACTCCGACGTTCCCAGCCGCGTGATCTCCGAGGGCGCTGCGCTCGCGGTGAGGTGCCGTTGCTCGACGCCGGCTCCAACGAGTCGCTACGCTGCCAGCTTGAGAGACCAAGAGGCGAACGCAGGAGACCCCGGGGTGACATCGTCGGCACCCGATCGAGGCCGAGGGCACTGGAGCGACGGCCCGTGGCTGCTGCTCATCGCTGCCTGCGCGCTCGTCGTCCGGTTGGCATGGATGTGGCAGCACGGCGCGGTGATCGAGAACGAGGGCGCCGCTTACGCGCGACTCGCCGAGAACCTGCTGGCCGGTCACGGGTACATCAGCAACTCAGGGGGCCGTGACACGCTATTTCCGCCCCTGTACCCAGTGGCTATCGGCGTGCTGAGCGCCCTGACGGCCAGCACCGAGCTCGCCGCCAGGCTCCTGTCGCTGGCCAGTGGTGTGCTCGTGCTCTGGCCCGTCTACGGAATCACGCGCTACCTCGGGGGCCGATCGAGCGCGTTGATCGCCGCGACCCTGGCGGCGGGCTCCGGCGTGCTGGTTGCGCTGTCCGGCTCCGCGTACTCGGAGTCCACCTACTTCCTGCTGCTGCTGTCCGGCATCTACTTCAGCTGTCGAGTACTCGAGGGTGGCTCCCTGCGCGTCGCGACCGCAGCCGGCGTCTGCTTCGGATGCGCCTACCTCGTCCGACCCGAAGCACTGGCCTATGCCGGTCTCGCCGTCGCCTTCCTCGCTGGCCATGCAGTCGCGGCGCGCCGACCCCTGCGGCAGACCGCCGCGCGGATCAGCGCGATCGGAGGAAGCGTGGTCCTGCTCGCGGCCCCGTACATCGCGTGGCTGTCGCTCAACAGCGGCTACCTTCGATGGGAGGGCAAATCGCTGATCAACGGGATCATCAGCGATGGCATGAGCCGGGGCATGAGCTACCAGGAGGCCGGCTATCGTCTCGGTCCCAACCTTGAGCGGCTCGGTCCGTACCTCATCGCCGACCGTTTCGACATCGTCGCCCCGGCCGGCGCCGGTCCGGGGTTCGCGGTCACCAACATCCTGACCGACATCGTGCCCCGCCTCGTGGAGATCGCGCGGGACTTCGCGTCGCCATCAGGGCCTGGTGGACCTGTCTTGGCACTGCTGGCGGTGGTCGGTCTGGCGGCAGCCATGCTGGCGAGGCAGGATCGGGCGCAGAAGCTGTTCTTCACGGCGATGGGTGCGTTCTACCTCGTGATCCTCCTATCGCTGCAGTTTCGCTGGGACCGCTTCGAGTTCCCGCTGCTCCTTCTGGCTTTGCCATGGGCTGCGATCGGCGTTTCGGTGGTCAGCAACACGATGGCACGCGTGCTGGCTCGGTCGGTTCGCACGTCCCCGTGGAAGTCACCGGTGCTGGTCGGGACGACAGCCGTGGTCATCGCGCTCGTTTCGATCCTGAGCTTCCGGTATGCCGCCGCCGCCGGAGAGTTCACCCAGTCGACCGCGTACGATCTGAAAGCTGCGGGACTGTGGCTGCGTGACAGGCAGCCCGCGACGGTCATGGGGCTGGGTGGAGTCGTCCCCTACTACGCCGGCGCGACTCTGGTCTACCTGCCGTGGACGCAGGAGGAGACCGCGCTGCGGTACATCCGCGCGGTGAATCCCGACTACATCTATGTCCGCCACGGCGATGAACCACAGAACCCCTACATCGGAGGTTGGGTGGTCGATGGAATCCCGGATCAGTGCGCCGTCCCGGTCCAGACATTCCCCGAAGCTGGCGGAGGGCAGCTGACCATCTTCGAGTGGCGATGCTGAAGTCCTGTCTGAGGCCGGTTCGCCGCCCGGATGGTTCTCCTCCGAGAACGCCTGCCTCAGGTGGCTTGAGACTGGCAGGGGCACATTGCGTACACCGCCCGGCATGAGGCGGTAGCCCGGCCCCGCCGGCCACCGCCGGTGTCGGGCGTCCCGGATGGCCGCGTCAACGGGGCGCACCTGCGGGCTTGCGCCTCCCTGCGGTCGTGTCCCGCCTGTGATCGCGATCACAGCGCACCTGTGCGCTGACGTGCGACGATGACGTCGATGGCGGACCTTGAGCTCCTCGACTGCGGTGGCGGACGGCGCCTCGAGCGGTTCGGGGCCGTCGTGATCGACCGTCCCGCCCCGGGAGCGATCATGCCGCCCATCCTCCCGGAGGCCGAGTGGCATCGGGCGCCGCTCGTGTTCGGGCGCGGCGGCTGGGTGCGTGGCGGGGAACGCGCACCCTGGACCGTCGGGGCCGCTGGCCTGACGCTCGAGTGCCGGCCCGCCGCCGGTGGCCAGGTCGGCGTGTTCGCGGAGCACGCCGCGACGTGGGCCTGGCTCGAGCGGTCGGTTCGCGACATCGGGACGCGGCTCGGGCGCCCGGCGGAGATCCTGTCGCTGTTCGCCTACACGGGTGGCGCCACGCTCGCATGCGCGCGCGCCGGGGCGCGAGTCGCCCACGTGGATGCCTCGCGGCCGGCCGTCGCGTGGGCGCGCCGGAACGCGGAGCTCTCGGGGCTCGTCGACCGGCCGGTTCGCTGGCTCGTCGACGATGCCCGCGCGTTCGTCCGTCGGGAGCGGCGTCGCGGCCGGCACTACGACGGCGTGGTGCTGGATCCGCCGACCTACGGTCACGGCAACGGGGCGTGGCAGATCGAGACCGACCTCGAGCCGCTGCTCGAGGACTTGGCTGCGCTGGTCGGTCCGAAGCCGGCGCTCGCGACGCTCAGCGCACATACGCCCGGGTTCGACGGTGAGCGGCTCGCCGCGCTGCTGCGAGAGCACCTGGCGGTCGACGCGGCGGGCGCCAATCTCGAGCTCGTCGCGCGCACCGGCAACGTCCTGCGCCTGGGCAGCTGGGCGAGGCACCCCGGCCGCACGCGTGAACGCTGAGCGGCCCGTGACCGAGTCACCGATCACCAGCCACCGCAACCCGCGGGTCAAGGCGGCGGCCGCGCTTCGCGACCGGCGCGCCCGGGACCTTGCCGGGCTGACCCTCGTCGACGGTGCGCGCGAGCTCGCCAGGGCGGTGGCGGGTGGCGCAGCCGTCGTGGAGGTGTTCGTCGACATCGATGGGATCAACGACGCGGGCCGTGAAGCTGTCGCCGCCGCGACGGCGAGCGGGGCGACGGTGACGGCGGTTGCCGGCGCCGTCCTCGACAATCTCGCGTACGGCGCCCGGAGTGAAGGGGTTGTCGCGACGGTCCGGATCCCGGATCTCTCGCTCGACGCGCTGCGCCTCCCGCACGACCCCCTGGTCGTTGTCGTCGAAGGCGTCGAGAAGCCCGGCAACCTGGGCGCGGTCCTGCGCTCGGCCGATGCTGCCGCGGCCGATGCCGTGATCGCGGCGGATCCGCGCACCGACCTGTTCAACCCCAACGCGGTCCGTGCCTCGCTCGGCACGATCTTTGCCGTACCGGTGGCCGCCGGCTCCAGCGCGGACGTCCGGGCACGGCTCGAGCGAGACGGCGTCGCACTGGTCGCCGCGCGCGTCGATGGGCTGTCCGGATATACCGAGGTGGACCTCCGTGGTCCGGTGGCGATCGTCCTGGGGAGCGAGGCTGACGGCCTGAGCGCGACCTGGCAGGGCGACGCTGTCACGGCGGTTCGGCTGCCGATGCTCGGGGTGGCAGACAGCCTCAACGTCTCGATCGCCGCCGCCGTGCTCCTGTACGAGGCCCGCCGCCAGCGAGCGCTCGGATGAGAATTCGGCGACGATGACTGCCATGCAGACGTTTGACTTCGTGATCATCGGTGCCGGCCCGGCCGGCGAGGCCACAGCACACAAGGCGCGAGCCCTGGGCGCCACCTCGGCGGTCATCGATCGCCGGTGGTTCGGGGGGTCCTGCCCGCACATCGGGTGCGTCCCGTCGAAATCGCTCCTTCACGCCGCCGACCGGCACGCCGCGGGTGACGACTACCCGTGGTCCCGGGCGTCCGAGCGGCGCGACTACATGGTCAACCGCCCGGCCGGCGCCGCCGAGCCCGACGACGCCTCGCACGTGAAGGCGCTCGAGGGCGATGGGTCGGTCACGTACCGGGGTGAAGCCCGGATCACCGCCCATGGCCGCGTATTGATCACCCACGACGGCGTCACCCACGAGATCGCCGCGCGGAACATCGTGGTCGCGGTCGGATCGCGGTCCAAGGTCCCGCCGATCGAGGGGCTGGCCGAGACGCACCCGTGGACGAACCAGGACGCGACTCTGGCCCGCGAGCTGCCCCGGAGCCTGCTCGTGCTCGGGGGCGGCCCGACCGGCTGTGAGCTGGCGCAGGTCTACGCGCGGTTCGGGGTGCCCACCACGATCGTGCAGTCGGGGCCCCGGCTCGTCCCGACCGACCATCCCCGCAACGCCGAGGCGGTCCAGTTCGCGCTCGAGCGCGACGGCGTGACGGTCCTTACCGGCGGTCGCGCGGTGCGCGCGCGAGCAGGCGCCGGAACCGACGGCGCCCACGTCATCGAGCTGGACAACGGCACCACCGCGGAAGGCCACGCGATCCTGCTCGCGGTCGGACGGGAGTTCCCGCTGCGCGACCTCGGGCTGGACGTGTACGGGATCGAGGTATCCGGGCCCGGCGCATATCGCCGTGACGGCAGCCTCCGGCTCGCGGACGGGCTGTGGGTCGCCGGCGATCCCGCCGGACCCGAGCTCCATACGCACCAGGCGCACTACCAGGGCGAGCTGGTTGTCCGGATGGCCCTCGGCGAGCCTGTCACGCCCGACTACCGCGCGCTCCCACGCGCGACGTACATGGATCCCGAGGCCGCGTCGGTCGGCATGACCCTCGAGCAGGCGCAGGCCGCCGGGATCGACGCGTTCGAGTGCGTCGCCGACTTCCCGCATACGGCCAAGGGATATTCCGTGGAGGCCGAGACGGGCCACGTCACGATCGTGGTGAATCGAGCCACGCGCCAGCTTGTCGGGGCGGCCATGGCCTGTCCGGACGCATCGGCCGCCATCCACGAGTGCGTGCTCGCCATCAAGGCCAGGGTGCCGGTCGACGTCCTCGCCGAGACGATCCACGCGTTTCCATCGACGTCCCGCATCTTCAACGGCCTGTTCAACGAGGCACGCCAGCGGCTCGACAGCCCCGACTGACCCGCGCCCCGGGCGCCCGTCTCAGGCGGTGACGACGACCTCGCCGTCCATCAGGACCAGCAGCGGACGCGCGTTCCACAGCGCACCGCCGGCCTCGACCGGTTCCGCGACCGCGGCCGCGGGGATGACCACCATGTCGGCCCGGTGGCCGCGGGTCAGCCGTCCCCGGTCTCCTTCCCCGGCGCTGATCGCCGGATCCACGCAGCTGGCCCGGATCGCCCGCCACAGCGCCAGGGCGTTGGCCGGGCCGAACGGCGGCGTGCCCGCGGGCCATGACGGCGCCGATCGGGTGACCGCGCAGGCGATGCCCGGCCACGGATCCACGGGCTCGACGGGGGCGTCGGTGCCGGCAGGGAGCACTGCGCCCGCCCGGGCCAGCGCCGCGAAGGCATACGCCCGCTCCTCCGCGCGGGGGCCCCACAGGCGACGGGCCCTCGCCGCGTCCGATCGGACGTGGATCGGCTGTACCGAGGCGGCGATACCGAGCGCGGCGAAGCGAGGCACGTCGGAATCGGCGATCAGCTGGACATGCTCCACGCGGGGCATCAGCGGGGTCGCGCCGACCGTCGGGGCGAGGGCATCGAGCGCCGCGCGCACGGCTGCATCGCCGATCGCGTGGATCTGGGTCACGATTCCCACGGCCGCCGCCCGTGCCGCCTGATCCCGCAGCGCGTCAGGCGGGACCATCCATACGCCGTAGCCATCGTTGGGCGGCAGCGGCTCGCCGGCGATCGGCTCGAGCGGGTCCAGCAGCGCCGCCGTCCGGGACCCGAGGGTGCCGTCGGCGAATGTCTTGAGCCAGCCCAGCCGGAGGCGATCGCGCGGATCCGGGCCCAGGGCCGCCCCGCTGCGGACACCCTCGGCCTCGGCAGCGGCGAGCTGTTCGGGCCGGATGCAGGGATGGACGCGGACCTCGAGGTCCCCGGCCGCCGCGAGACGACGATATGCCGCAATTGGTCCACGCAGGCCGTCCTGGAGCACGAGACCCCCGGGGTCGTGGACTGCGACCACGCCCAGCGCGAGCAGCTCATGGGCGAGCGGCCGCACCGCGGCCTCGATCATGGCCTCGTCGGGCGCCGGGACCCGCGCCGACACCAGGCGAGCAGCCGTCTCGTGGAGCACGCCCGTCGGGCGCCCGTCGGCCTCGCGCCGGATGACACCGCCGTCGGGGTCTGACCGGCCGGCGTCGATACCGGCCTCCGACAACACCCGCCGGCTCACCAGCAGCGCGTGGTGATCGTGGGCCCACAGCGCGACGAGGCGGCCGCGGGCGGCGCGCTCGAGATCGTCGGCCGTTGGCCAGCGCCCGAAGCGGTCGGCGTCCCAGCCGGCGCCTTCGATCCAGCCGTCCGGGTCGGTGTGTGCCGCCGCGGCACGCGCGACCCGGTCGATCGCGTCGTCGATCGAGATCGCGTCATGCAGGTCGACCCGTGCCCGCGCGAGCGCCGCCTCGACGAGGTGGAGGTGGGCGTCGGTCAGGCCCGGAATCGCGATCGCATCGGGCGGCAGCACGATCCGCCGCGTCGCGGCCACCGCAAGCGCCTCGATCTCGGCGTTCGTCCCTGCCGCCAGCACGCGGCCATCGGCCACGGCGACGGCCTCGACCCAGCCCGGGCCATCGGACCCGGCAAGCGTCGCGATCCGCCCACTGACGATCAGCCCGGCTCGCGCCGACGCGCTCATCCCGGGTCGGCGCCCGGCTCCGGCCGGTCGGGATCCGTCGGCGACCCAGCCACGGCCGTCGGCGAACCAGCGGCGCCCAGCTCGGGCGCGACCTCCGCCTTCTCGCGAGCACGACGCTCCTCCGCATCGACCTCGCTCGCGATCATGACCGCGACCAGGTCGATCGCCGCTGGCGTCGTCGGCCCGGTCGCCATCGACCGTGCTTCGAGCAGATTGAGCGGACCGCGGGTGAGGATCGACAGCACGCCCGCCAAGCCGACGAACGCGGCGACGAGGAGCAGCACGATCGTGGTCCCGACGAGGTCGGACACGGGGCCCACCACGATGATGGGCGCAAAGCTCGCAACCGACACGAGCATGTTGAGCACGCCGAACACGCGACCCCGCACGTCCTCGGGCAGCTCCTCCTGGAGCTGGGTCTGCGACGGGATTGCGACGAACCCGTAGGCCATCCCGGCGAGCAGCGCGATCGCAATGACGATCGCCAGCAACGAGGTCAGACCGGACAGGTCGTTGAGGCCCGTGGCCGCCTGCGCGCCCTGGAGGAAGCGCGAGATCGGGCCGGCGCCGGCGAGCGCGGCCAGCAGGACGCCCAGCGCCACCAGGCCGCCCTCGATGATCCTGCGGCGCGGCACCATGTGCCCGAACGAGTTGAGGACCAGGATCCCGGTCACGATGCCGAACCCGAGCGGCAGCACGACCACCACGAAGTCCTTGGGCGCCAGACCCAGCGACGAGGTCGCGAAGTCGGTGCCCAGGACGCCCAGGACACCCACCAGCGATGCGGCGATGCCGAGGTAGAACAGCGACCAGGTGATGGTCGGGTTGGCCCGGATGAAGTCGATGCCCTCGCGCAGCTGCGCGATCGTGGATCCGACGGCCTCCTCGGCGTCGCCCATGACGCCGCGCATCGAATCCCCTTCGAGCGGCGTCGGCGGGGCGGACGGAAGGGTCCAGCAGAACCCGGCCGCGACCAGGTAGCACGCCGCGACGAGCAGGATCAGGGCCGGGGCGCCGGCGATCGTGACCACGATCGGCCCGAGCAGCGCGAACCCGATCGCGAACGCCCCGTTGAGGGTGAGCGTGAAGATGCCGTTGGCGGAGATGAGCTGCCGGCGGGGCACGAGGTGCGGGATCATCGCGGCCTCCGCGGGCCCGAAGAAGACCGTGATCGTCGAGACCGTGACGTTGAGCACCAGGATCACGGGCAGGTTGCTGCCGGCGAGGAAGGTCAGGACGAAGGCACCCGCCCGCAACAGGTTGGTCACGACCAGGATCGTGCGCCGGTCGACCCGGTCGACGTAGACGCCGGCAAGCGCGGAGAACAGGACCGCCGGCACGAGGAATGTGAGGATCAGGAGGCTGACCGCGGTCTTGGACGATGTCGACTCGAGGATGATGACGGTCAGGCCGTAGATGACCATGTTGCCGCCGACCTGCGTGAACGCCTGGCTGAGCCAGAGCAGCAGGAACGGCCGGTTGCGGAAGACCTCGAGGCCGCTCGACGGCTGCTCGCCGTCGCCCCCCGCGGCCGCGTCGAGGGCCAGGGCGAGGGCCTCGGTGTCCTGGTCGCTCACGTCCGCTGCGGACCGATCGCGGCGCTGATCCCGGGGTCTCCACGGCGGACAAACCCGGCGATCCTGCGCTCGAGCGCAGACCGCGCGATCAGCGCGTGACGGCTACAGGTCTCGCAACGGAGGCCGATGTCCGCCCCGAGCCGATCGATCAGCCACGTGTCACCACCGCACGGGTGGCGCCGACGGAGCCTGACGACATCGCCCAGCAGGAGCTCGAGGACGGGACTTCCGGACACCGGCCGAGGGTAGCAGAGGGCACCCGTGGAGACGATGAAGCGGCCCGCGCGATGGCGCCGCGATCAGAGGCGCGGCTTGCCCAGGACGGGAGCGAGGTCACGTTCGGTGCTTGCCAGCGTGACGCCATCGAGGGCGAACACGCTCACCGTTGTCTCCGGGAACCGCGCCGCCAGCTGGGCGATCGGGCCGCCTGCCCGGGTCAGCGAGCCGGTGAGCGTTTCGGGCTGGCCGACGGCCAGGATTTCGAGCGGCTCGGTCGGTGACACGCCGTCCACCGTCAGCGCGTCTGCCGGACCGGTGGCCACGACGCCCGGCACATCGCGGATACCGCCGATGGAGATCCCCTCGGCCCCCGCGTTCCGGAGCTCGTTGATCAGCTGGCTTACGGCATCCCCGGCGATCGGACCCTCGACCAGGATCCGGACGCCGGGTCCGGTGATCGCGAGCACGCCGGACCAGCCCTGGATCCGGTTCAGGTCGGCCCGGATCTGGACAGCGGAGGTGTCGCCGCGGTCGATCGCTGCCGCCACGGAATCTCGCTGGCGCGCGAGCGTCGCCACCTCCTCCCGCAACTGATTGTTGCGGGTCGTGAGGTTCGCGACCAGCACGGTCAGGTCCTGGGCGGACAGGCCGGCAAGTCCGGGGTTGACCGTCTGCAGCCGCAGCTGGGCGACGACCAGGAAGCCCAGCAGCATCAGCACGAGGCTCACCGCGAGCCGGCCGGACGGTCGCCGCATCAGGGGGCCTCCGACGACGCCGGACTCGGGTTCGTTCGCCCGTACCGCAGGACGACCGATCCGGCGTAGGCGGGAAGGTCCACGGCCTCCGGGACGGCGTACGACACGCCGATCCCGAACGTCTCGGACCTGGCCCGGATGAAGTCGACGAACCCGGCGGATCGGGTCAGGCGATCGAACATGTCGGCGGGTCCGATCGCCGATATCTGGTACGGCGCGGCGATGTACGCCGAGTTGACCAGGACCGAGCCGCCGATATCGACGATCGCGGTGGCCACGGCAATTCGCTCCCCGTTGACCGCGATGCCCTCGGCGCCCGCAAGCCACAGCTCCTCGACGACGGTCAGGACGTCCTGACCGGATACGAGGTAGTCGCGCTGACTCCCATCGGGCGGCACGGCCGAATCGGAGTCGGACAGCTGGAGCACGATCCCGGGACCCGTCATCGCGACCAGTCCGGCGCCGATCCGGGCGCTCTCCAGTTCGCTGTTGAGCTGGCGCGTGATCGCGGCGCCACCCTGGCCCGCGGCTTCGAGGTCCTGGATCGCGCCACGCAGCTCGAGGATCTGCTGCTTGAGGCCATCCTGCTGCGCCTGGAGATCCCGGGCGGTCTCGACCAGCGGTGTCCGCTCCTGGCTCGTATAGCGGATCCGCGGGCCCTCCGAGGCGAGCTGCGCAGCGACGAGGAAGCCCAGGCCAAGCAGCGCAAAGCCCAGCGTGACCTGCCAGCTCGGGATGGCGCGAACCCGCGCGGCGAGGGCGCTCATGTGGCTCGGGACCGGCGGCGCGCCAGCGCGAGGCCGAGGCCAACGGCCACGACCACGAGCGCGACCGCCAGGTACAGCTGACCGACGTCGCCGCCACCCTCCGACGATGACGTCCCGGGCGTCGGTGTGAGCGCAGGAGATGGCGCGCCGGGTATGGATACCTGGCCCGAGCCACCCCAATCGGCAGGCAGCGGACCGGCCGGCGCCGGCTGTGGCCCGTACCGCACCGGCACCTCGGCGCCAAGCTCGTTCAGCCAGCCCGATTCGAAGCCCGCCAGGTCCGTGCCGAGCGCGCGGGTGAATGCCTCGTCGTCGGTCAGCCCGTCCTTGTAGCCCAGAACGAGCCCGTACAGCGTGCTGGAACCGTCGGTCCGGACGAGATAGTCGATCGCGGACACGCTCTCGGCATAGGCGAGGTAGGTCTTGTCGACATCGGTCGGGAACTGGCCCCCGAGCGCGTCGAGCGGGATCAGGTCCTTCGACCGAACGGCGTTCCGGACCCGACCCTGGTCGGTCGAGGTGTTGCCCTCGGACAGGTAGACGGCGAGGCCCTCGTTGAGCCAGCGTGGCGGGAAGCGGTAGGGGTTGCGGACCGCGGTATCGAACACGAGGTGAACCAGCTCGTGCGGAATGACCACGCCGACCCACGAGTCGTTGATCGCATCCGGCGTGATCAGCGCGAACAACGTCCGGATGTCCGCGTGTGCCTGGCCCCCGACGTTCTCGCGGGTGCCCGGACCCAGCGCGGCGCGGAACGACGCGTCGTCACCGTAGATGAAGAAGTCGACCGGATCGCGCTCGGTCACGCCGAGCAGCGCGCTGGTGTCGCGGATCGCCTTCTCCCCGATCGCAAGCGCGCGCCTGGCGAAGGCATCGTCGCCGTCGTACCAGTGAACGGTCATCAGGTCGCCCTTGACCGACCTCCAGTCGTGCGTCGTGTCCGAGTACAGGACCGGGAGCTCCCGGCTGCTCACGGACGCGCCGCCACTGGTGAACGCCACCCACTGCTCCACGATCGTCGTGTTGGGCACGAGGTGGCCGTCCCCGGTCAGGTCGAGCGTGTAGCGCAGGGTCTGTGTGGCGCCGGCGGGTGCGGCAACATCGACGATGTACGGGCCCAGCGAGTCCGGGAAGGTCAGGTGCAGCTCGACGCGGTCGATCGCCTCGCCGGCGGTCACCGGGACGCTGAACTCGATCGATTCCCCGTACGTGACCGATGCTGACGGTGTCCCGAACGTGACGCCGGCCGCCGAAGCGGCCGGGGCCAGCGACGGGACCAGGACCGAGGCTCCAAAGAGCGCCGCAACGAGCGGGCGCAGCAGGCGGCCAATCCGCGACACGTGACGTCCGCTCATTGCCCGGTGCCCCAGGCAAGCCCCGCGAGGCGCATGATCCCGAGCCCGTTCTGGCTGGCACCGAGCAGGCCGTCGCGGACGAGCGAGAAGGAGGTCCCGTAGCTGACGGGCACGATCGGCGCCTGGTCGCGGACGATGGCCATCGCCCGCGCGTAGGCCGCCGTGGCATCGGCCGCGGTTGCGGCAGCACCCGCGTCGGCGATCGCGGCATCGAAGTTCGAATTGGACCAGCGCCCCTCGTTGGCGGTCGAGCCCGTGCCCAGGAGGACGCCCAGGAAATCGTTGGGACCCGGGTAGTCGGCCACCCAGGACAGGTTCCAGATGTCCGGCGGATCCGTGGCCAGGCGATCGATGTAGGCACCGAAGTCCATCGTCGCGTAGTCGACGGTCACGCCCAGGTTGTCCCGGAGCATGGCCACGATACCCTCGTCGTAGCCGCCACCGCTGGAGATGAACGAGACGGCCGGAAAGCCCGCGGCCTCCGGGAATCCGGCCTGCGACAGCAGCGTCTTCGCACCCGCCGGGTCGTAGGCGGGCATGTAATCGCCACCCGGGGCGCCGGGCATGCCCGCGGGTACGATCCCCGTGGCAGGGATCGACGAGCCCACTTCGTCGAGATGCGCCAGGCGGCGCCAGTCGACCGCCTCGGCAAACGCCCGGCGCACGAGCGGATCGTCGAACGGAGGCTGCCGGGTGTCGAACCCGTAGTAGGTGACCGAGAGCGAGGGATCGCTGCGCAGCGACGGCCCGAGGGCCCGGTCGTAGGCAATCCAGCCCGCATCGACGAAGCCGATCGGGGCAACGTCCACATCGCCCGCGACGAACGCGTCGACGGCACTCCGGCCGCTGATCGTCGTGACCATCCGTACCGTTTCGATGGCCGGCGTGCCCGCCCAGTAGTGCGGGTTGGCCTTGAGCACGAAGGCGTCGGGCTGGACGTCCGACAGGACGTATCCCCCACTGCCCACGAACGTTGCCGGCTCGGGCGCGATCTCGTTGCTGCCCACCGAGCGGGGCACGACCGCGAACGGCGCCCCCGACACGATGGCCGGGAGGTCGCCGCCGCCACGCTCCAGGTCCACCACCACGCGCCGATCGCCATCGGCCCGGACGCCCAGCGTCGCCGGATCGGTCGACCGTCCGCCCAGGAGGTCCCGGGCGCCGACAACATCGGCCGCGAGCGAGGCAAGAGGCGACGGATGCGCGGGATCGAACAGGCGACGCCAGGAGCGCACGACGTCATCGGCGGTGAGCGGACTCCCGTCGCTGAACGTCAGCCCCGGGCGAAGCGTGAACACGACCTGTCGCCCACCGTCCTCGACCGACCACGACTCGGCAAGCGCCGGCCGAACGGTCAGCGACGGGTCGACCGCGGTCAGGGTCTCGAACAGCTGGCTCACGAACGAGGCGCTGCCGAGGTCGCCGTGGTACGCAGGGTCGATCGATGCCGGGGCGCCGGCAAGGATGGTCACGGTCACCGGATCGGCGGCGGCGACCTGGTCCGATGCGGGCCGGCCCATCGGCCACAGCCGGACCAGCATCGCCAGCGCGACCAGCACCGCCACGACGGCGATCAGAGCACGCCGGCGCCGCGAGGCCGGGCCTTCGGGGAGGTCCTCGTACGGCGGCAGGTTCAGGTCAGCTTCCACCACGAGCCCTCAGGAAGACCGGCATCCGGCCCGCGTTGATCCAGGAGTCGCTCGATCGGGACCGGGATCCGCGGGCGTGCAGTCCAGGCATAGCTGTCACCGGAGAACCCGACGAGCATGGCCACGATGCAGACCCAGCGACGCACGGCCGGAGTATAGGGGTGCAACCGCCGAGGACCCGTGCGGCGGACAGGAAATGAGGCCTCGCTGTGCCACACCGCCGGGGGAACGATGCAATCCGCGAGGCCTCTGTTCTCTAAACGAGCCTGACGCCATTTCGTTATGGGGATGCAATGAAGAATCTCGCAGGCCGGCCAATCGCGCCGCCGCGCGTCCCTCCAGCCATGGCGCACGCGTCCGTCCCGCCGACCGACCCGGCCCGACGTTCACCCTGGCGCAACGAGGAGGTCACGGCGGGTCGCGAACCGCTTGAGAACCCGGTAGTGGTTGCGTCTCGCCAGTCGATCCCCATCCGCGGCCACGACGCCCGGTTCACCCCCTGGCTCACCCCGCCGGACGGGAAGGCCGGGAACGACGACCGCACGCCGATGGGTCGGAGTCTCCTCTGACTCGGCCGACAGGTCTTCGTACCCGTCCCGGAGCACGAGGCTCCACCAGACGTCAAGGCTCGGGGCAGTCGTGAACCGCTCATCGAGCGGTCCGCGCTGTGCGTAGTCGGCGCGCCGGAACGCCTGCACCGCGCCGTCGATCGCTTCGACGTCTGCCGCCGCGTCTTGCGCAGCATCGAACCGGCCGAGGTCCGACGACACCAGCCCGAACGCCCCCGCGACCGCGACCGTCGGGTCCTCGAGGGCCGCGACAAGCGGCGTGACGAGGTCGCCGGCCACCTCCACGTCAGGGCCCAGGAGCACCACGACCGCGGCCCTGGTCCGGCGCAGCCCAACGTTGAGGGCCGCCGCGTGGCCCAGCCGCGCGCTCGTCCAGACCACGTCCGTGACCACCCCCGGGGCACCCGGATCCAGGGCGTCGAGCGCCGTGAGCGTGCCCGCCTGCCCCTCCGACGGCGCGTTGGCGACGATCACCAGCTGGGTCCCCTCGGGTGAGTGGTCGACGAGCCCGCGCAGCGAGCGCGCCAGGTCGTCGGGCCGCTCCGTCGCGACCAGAACGACCGATGCCGTCCCGACGGATGCGTCGTCCAGGCGCGACGGAACCGTTGCGCTCGATCCGTATCGATCGATCCCGTCCACGCGGAGGTCCGGCGCCGCGGCGCGCAGGAGGTCATACATCGTGCCGCTGTCGATCACCTTCCAGCCGGCCGCCTCGATGTCCCCCTTGAGTCGGTCGGCCGCCGTCCAGTCCCGCGCCCGACGAGCTGCCGCGCGCGCCTCGGCGAGCTCGATGACCGGCTGGGGGACGACGTCGCGCGACATGCCGCGAGGATACGGCCGACCCCTGATCGCCGCTTCGGCTTGTCCTCTGCGGCTCCCGCTCCCGGGCCCTAGCCACCGCCCGAGGACGCGACGATCACGAGCAGGCCCAGGATCCAGGTATGCGCGAGCCCGCTCCACACGACGGACCCCGTGCGCCAGTCAAGCCACCCATAGAGGAACCCGCCCCCGAGCGTGCTCAGCGTCTCGATCTCCGGTTTTCCAAGGTGCGCGAAGGCGAATGGGACCGTGGCGACAACGACGGCGATGGGACCCATCACCCGGAGCAGCGCGAACATCAGGAACCCGCGGAAGAAGAACTCGGCGGGGATGACCTCGAGCGCCGCCGTCAAGAACACTTCGGGCGCGGGCGCCCCCTGCGATCCGTAGTAGCGGACGAACTCCGGGAACCGCCCCGACACGAGCACGACCGCGGTCATGACCACGCACCCCGCAAGGGCAACGGCCATCCCCGCCCGCGCGTCGCCCAGCCGCAGCCCGTAGCGCTTGGGATGGTCGCGCATGGCGATGACCACCAGCGTGAGCGGGATCGCGCCCTGCACGATCAGACGTTCGAGCGACTGGAGGCGCTGGCGATCGGCGCCCGAAGGCCCGGCAGGACCGAGGACGGCCTCTGCGATCGCAGTGACGTGCCCGTACTGCTCAAGGAGCAGCAGAATCGCGACGGCGAGGAGCGCGATCGCGGCGCGAGCCGGGATCCGCAGGCCGAGCACGTCGACCACCCGTCGGTCGCCCGCATCCGGCAGGTACGTCGGGCCTGCCGACAGCCAGCGGAGGAGACGCGCAGCCGGCAACAGCCCCGCTCGTCGGACGCCCTGGTCTCGCGGCTCCTGGGCCATCGTCACCCCGGCGGAGCCGCGGGATGCGGCCCGGTCCAAGCGGCCATCGTTGCCCTCCCTATGTCACGCCCTGTACAGGCCATTCGGACCACAGCACAATGGTGGCTCCCGATGCAGGCTGGCTGCATCACGACAACCCCGCATTGAGGGCCGCCGGTGACCATCACCGGACGGAAGGGTTGCAGGAGGAAAGCGTCCCATGCAAATCACGAACCGGATCCACATGATGGGGATCGCGCTGCTGCGCGTCCTGGTCGGTGTCATCTTCCTCTGGGCGGGGCTCGAGAAGCTCACCTCGGCGACGGCATTCAGCGCCAGCGGTTTCCTCAAGTTCGCAACCAACGGAACGCTCGGCTGGCCGTTCGTCTCCGGTGATGTCGCCGAGGGCACCGTGTTCAACCCCACCCACGCCTTCTGGGCCAGCCTGGCGGACAACCCGGGCCTCATGTCGGTCATCAACGTCCTCGTCGTCGCCGGTGAGATCGGGATCGGCATCGCGCTGATCCTGGGCCTGTTCACCCGCTTCGCGGGCGCCATGGGCACGCTGATGATGCTGTTCTTCTTCCTTGCCGCCTGGGACTTCGCCTACGGCATCGTCAACCAGCACCTGACCTACGCGCTGATCTGCGCGACGATCACGGGGCTCGGCGCCGGCCGCTACTACGGCCTCGACGCCGTGGTGAGCTCCCGGGTGGGGTCGTCGGTTCGCAACTACCTGCTGTCAGGCGAGCCGGCGACGGTCAACGCCTGATCCATCGTGCCGCGCTCGGCGCGGCGCCGCATCACCGGAGCCGGCGGGCGTCCCCCCGCCGGCTCTCTGCTTTGCGCCAGGGGCGACGCTACGGCCGGCCTGATCGCGCGCAATGCGGCAAGATGGGCCCAGCGACTGCTCAGGGCCGCCGCACCCGAATGAGGGGTCAGATGCCGGACCGCGTTCTCGTCGCCTTTGCCACCAAGCTGGGCTCAACCGCAGAGATCGCGCAGGAGATCGGCCGCGTCCTCCGGGACTCCGGGCTCGCCGTCGACGTCGCCGCCGCCGGGAGCGTGCACGACCTCGAGCCCTACGACGCGGTGGTCCTCGGCAGCGCCCTGTATGCCGCGCACTGGCAGCGCGAGGCGAACCAGTTCGTGGCCCATCAGTTGACGGCACTCCAGGCCCGGCCGGTATGGCTGTTCAGCAGCGGCCCGTTGGACCGGTCGGCCGACTGGGGCCGGCTCCCGGTGGCGCCCGCGGTGGCGCTGACCACCGATCACATCGGCGCACGGGATCACCGCACCTTCGGCGGGCGCCTCCTCGCGGATGCCCCCGTGGACCCGCAGGTCCTCCAGACGCACCCGATCGGCGACTTCCGTGACTGGGATGCGATCCGTGCCTGGGCGGCGATGATCGGCACCGAGATCGCCGACCTCCGCGTCTCGCGGTGAGCTGATCCCCCGACCCTACCCGTTTCGGACCCCAGGGTCAGGGTTCGGCGCCCTGCGTCCTGAGCTCCTTGATGTGCCAGGCGGCCTCGTCAGGACGGGTTGCCGCCCCACTGGCGATGTAGGCCTCGTACAGCGCGATGGCCTCGTCTCTACGCCCACCGAGGCGGCGAAGGGCCTGGGCGCGTGAGAACTGGAGCGCGGGTCGGTGGCATAGCTCCCACGACCGCGTGAACTCATCGTACGCGTGCGCGAAATCGCCCTTGTCGTAGAACACGGCGCCCTTCTCGAAGATCGCCCGCGCTGCCGCGTCATCGACCTCCTCGATCCCCGTTGCCGCGGGCCCACGAAGATCCTTGATGTGCTGCTGTGCCTCTTCGGTGCGGGTCCCGGCACCGGTCGAGACGTATTGCTCGTAGATCGAGATCGCCTCCGGGTCGCGCCCGCCGAGACGTCGGAGCGCCTGGGCTCGCGAGAACAGGAGCCCCGCGCGACGTGAGAGCTCCCAAGCCTTCGTGAACTGGTCGTACGCGTGTGCGAAATCGTGACCGTCATACATCGCGGCCCCGCGCTCGAACTCCTTCCGGGCCGCCGCGTCGTCGACCTCGGCAACGCCCGTCGCGGCCGGACCACGCAGCTCTGCGATGTGCTCCTGGGCCTCGGCGCGCCGGCTCTCATGGCCGGTCGCCAGGTAGGCCTCGTAGCACGCGATCGCCTCCTCGCGCCGTCCACCCAGGCGTCGCAGCGCCTGGCCCTCCGAGAACACGATGCCGGGGCGAGGCGACAGCTCGTGCGCACGCATGAAGAAGTCGTAGGCATGGGCGAAATCGCGCCGGTCGTAGGCGGCCGCACCCCGTGAGAACACCTTCTTCGCGAGCGCGTCCTTGTCGGTCGGCCCCGGAACGGCGAGCACCGCCCGCGTCCTGGGTCCGACAATCCCATCCACGACGAGAGGCGCGTTGGCGGTCTGGAGCTCCCGAACGGCCTTGCCCGTCTTCGGTCCGAAGATCCCGTCGACCTCCAGGGCCGTGGGGACGTCGCTCCTGCCGTTGAGCGTCGATTGCAGGTCCTTGACGTCATCGCCCGTCGACCCGACGCGCAGATTGCGGAGCTGCTCCTCGCCGATCATCTGAACCACGGCGGCGTTGCCCGCGGTGCGCTGGAGATCGAGAATCCGCTCTGTGCGGGGCTCGCCGGCCTCGCGGGCGCCGGCGGCCTCGGCCGGACGACCGCGCGCACCCAGTGCGGACGCCTGCACCGGCTTCCGGGAAACGGTTCGGACCCGCCCGCTCATGGCCGCAGGATACTCCGCGACCCATGCGTCAAACGCCCAGACCAGGCCGCCCCCGGCCTCGCGGCCGCCGTCGCGTCAGCCCGCCAGGCGCTTGTATCGAATGCGATGCGGCTGATCCGCGGCCGTGCCGAGCTCCTTGTGGCGGAACGCCTCGTAATCGCTGACGTTGCCCTCGAACCAGCGGACCTGGCTGTCGCCCTCGAACGCAAGGATGTGGGTCGCGATCCGGTCCAGGAACCAGCGATCGTGGCTGATCACGACCACGCAGCCCGGGAACCCCTCCAGGCCGGCCTCGAGGGCCCGCAGCGTGTCCACGTCGAGGTCGTTGGTCGGCTCGTCCAGCAGCAGGACGTTGCCGCCCGACTGCAGCAGCTTCGCAAGGTGGACGCGGTTCCGCTCGCCACCGGAGAGGGTGCCGACGAGCTTCTGCTGGTCCGTGCCCCGGAAGTTGAAGCTCGATACGTAGGCGCGCGCGGGGATCTCGCGCTGGCCAACCTTGACAATCTCGACCCCGTCGGTGATCTCCTGGAACACCGTCAGGTCGGCGCGCAGGTCGTCCCGGCCCTGGTCCACGTACGCGAGCTGCACCGTGTCGCCGATCTCGATGGTCCCCGCGTCGGGCGGTTCCTGCCCGACCAGCATCCGGAACAACGTGGTCTTGCCCGCGCCGTTGGCGCCGATGATGCCGACGATCCCGGAACGCGGCAGCGAGAACGTCAGGTCCTCGATCAGCAATCGATCGCCGTAGCCCTTGCGCAGGTCGCCGACCTCGATCACGGTGTCGCCCAGGCGCGGGCCCGGCGGGATCGCGATCTCGAGCTCGCGGCTGGTGTCCCGCGCCGCGTTCGACTCGGCCAGCAGCTGCTCGTAGGCGCTCAGGCGGGCCTTGCCCTTCGACTGTCGCGCCCGGGGTGACATGCGCACCCATTCGAGCTCACGGGCCAGCGTTCGCTGCCGCGCGTCGATCGTCTTCGACTCGTTGGCCATGCGTGCCAGCTTCTGCTCCAGCCAGCCCGAGTAGTTGCCCGAGAACGGGATGCCGCGTCCGCGATCGAGCTCGAGGATCCACCGCGCGACGTTGTCCAGGAAGTACCGGTCGTGCGTGATCGCGACCACGGTCCCCGAGTACTCCTGGAGAAACCGCTCCAGCCATTCGACCGATTCCGCGTCCAGGTGATTGGTCGGCTCGTCCAGCAGCAGCAGGTCCGGGTGGCTGAGGAGCAGCCGGCACAGCGCGACCCGGCGCTTCTCGCCACCCGACAGGGTTGTGACATCGGAACCGTCCGGCGGGCAACGAAGCGCATCCATGGCGATGTCGACGTTGCGCTCGAGGTTCCACGCGTCCGCCGCGTTGATCCGGTCCTCCAGCGCGGCCTGTTCGGCGCCGATGGCCTCGTAGTCCGCATCCGGCTCGGCCCACTTGGCCATCACGGCGTTGTACTGCTCGATCAGGCCGTGGACCTCGCCCACGCCGTCGAGCACGTTGCCCTTCACGTCCTTGCCCGGGTCGAGCTGCGGCTCCTGGCTGAGGAACCCGACCGAGAACCCGGGCGTCAGGCGTGCGTCACCGGTGAACCCGTCGTCGAGCCCGGCCATGATCCGGAGCAGGCTCGACTTGCCGGCGCCGTTGGGGCCGATGACCCCGATCTTGGCGCCCGGGTAGAACGAGAGCGAGATGTCCTCGAGCACGGTCCGGTCCGGCGGGTAGTGCCGGGCAAGCCGGTATGTCGTGTAGATGAATTCTGCGGGCATCGGCCAAGGGTACCGGGAGTACGGGGAGCGTCCTGTCAACGAACGTGGGACCGCACCTGACGCAGGTGCGGTCCCAGCGATTGCGGACCGTTCGACAGTCCCCTTGAACTGCTACCGCACGCGCTTGCGGCGCACGGCGAGCATGCCCATCGCCGCTGCGGCGGCAATGACCGCAGCAGCCAGCGCGAGCGCCGATGACGGGCTTGATCCGCCGGGCGCGACTGACCGGTCCGTTGGCGGGAGCGTGGCCGTCGGCGCCGGCGGGGCCGTCGGCGCCGGCGGGGCCGTCGGGGCCGAGCCTCCCTGGACCTCGAAGGCGCCGGCGTCGCATCCCGCACCGCCGGGACGTGCCTGCCCACGCTGGTCCGTCGCGGGCGGCGGGCAGGAGACCCCGGCGTCGATCGCGGGGCTCCCGGCGAGGAGTGCCATCGTCTGCGTCGAGCCGCCGTTCGCGGCCAGCGCCCCAAGCAGCGGATCGGTCGACGCCTGATCGGACGCGGCGACCAACGAGCAGCTGGCGTCCGACGAGACGTTCCCGCCCGCAGACGTGATCGGGCCCGCGCAATCAGCCCCCTGGTTGCCGGCCACGATCGAGTTGACGAGCGTGACCTCCTCGGCGTCTGCGTCCACGTTGATCCCCGCCGTTCCTCCCGTGTTCCCGGCGATCGTGGATGACCTGAGGGTCAGGAGGCTGTTGATCCACACGTTGATCCCCGCGCCGCCGCCGACCGTCTCGTTGTCGGTGATCGTGCTGTTCGTGATCTCGACCTCGACCGAGGAGTCGATGTCGATCCCACCGGGGGCGGTGTCGGCGGTGTTGCCGGCGATGGTCGAACCACGGACCGTACCGGTCGAGTCATCGTTGAAGTCGATCCCGCCGCCGCCGTTCTCCGCGTAGTTGCCGGTCAGCGTCGAGTCGACGAGGTCCAAGTGGCCCTCGACCTCGATGGCGCCGCCATCCTCCACGGTCTCGTTGTCCTCGAACAGCGTGCGCGTGATCGTCGCCGTCGCAGAGCTCCCGATCTGCACGCCACCGCCGTCGTTGTCCGCGGTGTTGCCGCGAACGATCGAGTCGGTGATCACCAGCACGGACGATCCTTCGCTGGAGACGCCGCCACCCTTGTCGCCGCTCGAGTTGTTCTCGACGATGACGCCGTCCAGGGTCAGCGACCCTTCGCTCTGGATGCCGCCCCCGTCCATGCCGTACGTTCCGCCCGAGTTGCCGTTCCTGATGGTCACGCCGGTGATCGTCACGACCGTCGAGCCCCCGATGACCTGGAGCACGTTGTCCAGGCTGTCTGCGTCGATGATCGTGGTCGCGGCGCCCGCGCCGCTGATCGTGAGGTCGTCGGTGATATCGAGGTCTCCCGTTGCCGCGGCGTCCTCTCCAGTCCCCGCGATCGACAGCGTGTAGGTACCGGCCGGAAGGTTGATCGTGTCCGGGCCGGGGTTCGCATTCGCATCGATGATCGCCTGGCGCAGCGAACCGGCACCGCCGTCGGTGGTCGTCGTGACGTCGGCGGTCGCGCCCAGCGCCAGGCCGGCGCCTGACACCGCGACGAGCATCGTGCCGACCACCGCGGCGACGGTCGCCCGCGATCGCAGAGCCGGATGTCGCCCGTTCATCGCTGTTCCCCTGCGCTGCCGAGGCCGATCTGGGAGCCCAGGTCGGTCGCGTTGTAGTAGAGCCGTGCCCGGGCGATCTCCCCCCCGGCGACCTCGTAGACCGCGATCATCGGAAAAGCGACCTCGCGGCCCGTCGGCAGCTCACCCAGCAGCGAGCCGGTGTGGCGGCCGCGGAACACGAACTCCGCAGCAACAACGTCGCCGTCGGCGACCAGACCCCGGACATCGGCGCGCGTCGCGGAGAACGCCTCGTCGTAGAAGTGGTGCAGGAAGCCGCTGACCACGTCCCGTCCGCGCATCGGCTCGGGCTGCGTCATGTCGCGGAATTCCACGTCCTCGGCCAGCCATTGAGCCTCGTGCCCCGTCAGAAAGGCCTCGATGACGTGCCTGCCCGCCGTTCCATCCCTGGTGACCATGCCTGTCCTCCACAGCGATCGGTGATCCTGGAGAGAACCTAGGGCGTGGGTGTTCCCGAAACGTTCCCGCGCGAACCGTTGTGTCCGGTCGGCGGCTGCCGGATCCGCTCCATGGCAACCTGGATCCGGGTTGTGGCTCGTTCCCGAAACGCAGCGTCCGCAACGCCGTCCGCCGCCGCTCGCGCCGCCCGGACGGCCCTCATCGCGGCATCGGTCGCGCCGAGGTCGGCAAGCAGGACGGCTCGATGAACCTGGGCACCAACCAGGTTCCGCGGATTGCCGATCCGGGCCAGGATCACGATCTCCGCATCGCGCTCCGCGAGAGCGGCGCGCGTCTCGCCGCGACCATCGAGGAGCTCGGCCCACGACCAATGGATGACCGATCGCATGTACGCGTCGCCGATGGCGTCGGCCAGTCGGGCCGCGATCGCGATGTCCTCGGTTGCCTCCGTGGTCCGCCCGAGCACCTCCAGCGCCGAGGCCCGATGGGTGCGGATCGACAGCTCCTGTGCCGGCTCGGCGTCGATGGCGTCGGCGAGACCCTGGTCCAGCACAGCGAGCGCGTCCTCGTGTCTGCCACTGGACCACAGGACGACGCCCAGTCGATCGAGGGTTCGGCAGCGCAGCTCGACGTCGGACCGGTGCGTGATCGTCGGCAGGATCTGATCCAGGAGGGCCCGGGCTGACTCGGCATCTCCGGATCGGTACCGGCACCAGGCGAGATCGGACTGGAGGCGCGCGCGAGCCAGCAGGTCGCCGTCAGCCAGGGAGTCGAGCGCCCCGTCGAGCGTCTCCGCGGCTCCGATCATGTCGCCGTGCCGGTAGCGGATCCCGGCCAACGCCGCCCAGCCGAGCGCCCGTTCCCCGTCGCGATCCGCCAGGGTCAGCGCGCTCCGGTAGGCATCCTCGGCCGCCCTGTCGTCGTCCCGGTCGAGGGCGATGTCGCCGAGCAGGATCCAGGCGTGCACGGCCCGCTCGCGCAAGCGAGCGCGGTCTCCCGCGGCAAGCACGGAGTAGGCGGCAAGCGCCCCGGCGATGAGGCGCGTGGCCGCTTCGGCAGCCATCAGGCGTCGCGCCCGACTTCCGGCCTCGAACCCGCTCTCCGCCGCTCGCGCCGCCGTCACCCTGAGGTGCGCCGCCTCGAACGCGTCAAGGCGGTGGTTCGCGACGGCGTCGCGCCGGGATCCGGGGAGTGCCGGATCCAGGGATTCAAGCTCGTCGGCAATCGCCGTGTGGATCCCGCTCCTTCGCAGCGCGTTGGTCGATGCCAGCGCGGCATCACGCAGGAGTGGGTGTGCCAGTGACAGGTGATCGCCGGACTCGACGACCTGCCGTGACTCCAGGAGGGCCTCGAGGCCCGATTGTGCGTCCTCCGGACGCGTGCCTAGACGCGCAAAGGCCCCCAGCAGGACCTCGTATGTCGCATCTTCCCCGGCCATGGCCACCAGCGGGATCATCGCGCGAGCGGTTGGCGCCATGCTCGCGAGCCGTTCGCTCAGCAGCGCGACGATGGCTCCCGGGATGGGCTCGCCGTCGTGTCCGGGCAAACCGGTGCTGAGCCGAAGTGCGGTCGGGTCAAGGCGACCTTCCGCAACGCGTTGCACCAGGCCCCGCGCGAGCTCGATCGCGAAGAACGGGTTCCCATGGCTGGCGCCAACGGCGGCGTCAAGAACCTGACGATGCACCCGGATACCGTCGGCCTGCAGGGCGACCCTGACCGCACGCCGCGTTCCTCCCTCGGTGAGCGGGCCGAGCTCGATCACATCGACAGCCGACCCGAGCGAAGGCGGACGATGGGTCGGCTCGTCCGAGCGCGCGGCCAGGAGGAGCGCCCATCGCCGGCGGGCTGGGCTGGCCGCAAGCCGGCGCACGAGACCCGTCAATGCCCGGTCGGCCCAGTGGATATCGTCGAGGTGCACCAGGAGCGGGCGGTCCGCGGCGAGGTCGTCGAGGACCCGCGTAAGCTCGGCGGCCAAGGCCGCGAGACCCATCTCCGGATCACCATCACCTCGCCCGTTGCCGGGGAGGCCCTCCACCAGCTGCCGGACCCAGGCGTTCTCGGTGCGGCTCTCCCGCACCACCGGTCGCAGGGCAACGGCCAGCGCCGCATACGGAACGCGATCGTCGCCGGGGACGGCAGCCCCACTGAGGACCGTCCAGCCATCGCGCCGGCGTTCCGCGGCGACCGCGCCCGCAAGGTGCGTCTTGCCAACTCCCGCCGGCCCGAGCAGCAGGATCGCGGGGCCGTGACCGATCGGAGTCCGCTGGAGACGCCGCTCCAGCCTCGCGAGGATCGGCCCACGGCCGACCAGGGGGCGAGCCGCCAGCGCGGCGGTCCCCGCATCTGCTGGACGGGACCGAGCGACCGTCTGGTCGAGCACGGCCCGGGCGTGGAGCAGCTCCTCCGATGGCGGGACGCCGAGCTGGTCCCTGAGCGCGGCCACGCACCGCAGATAGGCACGAATCGCGCGGTCCCGTTGCCCTCGCTCGGCGAACGCGCGGATCAGGCCGATGGCAGCCTCCTCGCTCGTCGGCTCCCGCGCGATCACCTCCGTCCACGCTCCGATCACCGAGTCCGGATCGCTGCGTCCATGTCCGGCGGCGCGATCTCGAGCCAGGGCGAGCCATCCCTCGAGCCGCCGCGCCGCAAGAGCCTCGCGGGCAGCGATCGCCCAATCCACGTAGGCCTCCTCCTCCAGGGGCTGCCGGTCATCGCGGAGGACGTCAACAAGACCCGTGTCACGGTCGTCTCCGGGAGGCGCGCTGAGGGCCCAGGCGAGCGTCGCAAGGTGCTCCTCGAGGTCGATCACGACCTCGTCGCCGCCGCCAATGCGAATCATCGACCGATCCGTGGTCAGGAATGACGCTGGGTCGACGCCGATCCGTCCGACCGCCGATCGAACCATGCTGATCGCCTTGGCCACGGCGTTCGCTGAACGGAGGGGAGCGAGCCCGGGAAACAGCGCCTCCGCCACCTCATCGCGGCGTCGCCGACGGCCCGGCGAGACGCACAGGAGCTGCACGAGGCGGCGGCCGGTGGGGCGCGGCCACGGGCCGGCGGAGCGTCCGTCACGGTGACGAATCGCGAAGTCGCCGAGCAGGTGGATCTCGATGTTGGGCGACATCGTGTCCCGAGTGTACGGGCCCGGCAAGCTGATCCGTGCGCCTTCGGAGCCGTGGCACCTCACAGGCTCTGGAAGCGCTGGAGCGTCCGCGGACGTTCCGCGTGGTGCGTCCGGACACCGGAAACCAGTCGCGTGCCGGGACCTTTGGGGTACCTCGGGCAGGCCGAATGGCGTAGGGTTCGAGCATTGCGGGTCGGAGGGACTCGCTGATGTCCCGTTCATTTGGAGGAGTGGCTATCCCATGACGTCGTTGACTCGACGCCGGGCATTCGTGTTCGGCGCGTCCGTCATGCTGGTCGCCGGTGCGATCGGCGTCGGGCGATTGGCAACGCAGGGCGAATCCGGCAAGTACGACCTGCCGCGAGCCGCCGAGGAGTTCCTCGGCGAGACCGGCGAGAAGGATCTCCAGGAAGGCTCGCAGGGTGTCGCCAACGGCGGCTCCGGCGGGGAAGCCGCCGAGCAGCAGACGGCGATGGAGCAGTTCGCGGAAGCGCGAACGGCACCGGGAATCGTAAACGCCGGGGCGTACTCGGACGCGTTCAACAACATGACCGGCCTCGACGCGACCGCCGGCATGTGGAGCGAGGTCACCAACGTCCCCTACGACGCGGACGACCCCAACTACCGCGACTACTACTCCAACTCGAGCGGTGGCTCCGGCCTCGTGACCGGCCGCATCACCGGCCTCGCAGCCGACAACAGCGGCAACGTCTATGCCGGCGGCGCCGACGGCGGCGTCTGGCGATCGACAACGGGTGGCGGGCAGCTGGACGCCCATCGCGGACAACCTGCCGTCGCTCTCAACCGGTGATCTCCAGATCGGACCGGACCACGCCCTGTGGTACGCGACCGGCGAGGCGAACACCGGCGGCACGAGCTACGTCGGCAGCGGCGTGTATCGGCTCACCGATCCCACGACCGGATCGTTCTCCGTGAGCGACCGCGTTGGCGGAGACGAGCTCGAGAGCACGACCATCAACGCGCTGCGGTTCGCACCCGATGGCACCGCGTGGGTCGCGACGCTGCGCGGCGTCTGGTCCTACACGGCCGGCGACGCCCATTGGAAGCTCTCGTTCGCGCCCAACCCGAGCTACATGCCGGACGGCAAGAGTGCATCCGATCCGAACGCCGCCTACAAGAACATCGTCAACGACATCGCGATCGACCCCAGCAACTCGCAGCACCTGATCGCCGCAGCCGGCTGGCGGAGTGGCGACACCTACAACGGGTTCTACGAGACGAAGAACGGCGGCAGGACCTGGACCAAGGTCAAGCCAAAGGGCGCGATCAATCCCAAGGACATCGGTAACGTGAGCTTCGCCTGGTCCTCGGATGGATCGAAGCTGTACGTCATGAACCAGTCGCCGCTGCTGCTCCAGAAGGCGACGGGCACCGTCAACAGCTACCTCGACGGCATCTATGTGTCGAAGAACGGCTCGATCGCCGGGCCGTGGTCCCAGGTGGCAGACCAGCAGAAGCTCGCCAATTCCGGTTCTGCGCTCAAGCAGAGCATCGGCGGCAAGGGTTATGGCCCCGGCATCCAGAGCTGGTACAACCAGTTCCTGGTCGTCGATCCGGTAAACCCGGATCACGTCTACGCGGGCCTCGAGGAGGTCTACGAGACGACCAACGGCGGCTCCAGCTGGAACACCGTCGGCCCGTACTGGAACTTCTACTTCCCGTGCTGGCGCCCCGACAGCCTCTACGCGCCGAACGGCTCCCTGGGCTGCCCGCAGACGACCCACCCGGACCAGCACTCTGCTGCGGTCGGCACCGACCAGGACGGACACGCCTGGATCTACGTCGGCAACGACGGCGGAATCTACCGCCGTCCGATTGACGGCTCGACCGACCGGAACGGGAACGCGACTGACTGGGAAAGCCTCAACGACGGCAGCATCGACGCGCTCCAGTACTACGCGGTGGGCGTCGGCCTCGCAAATGCTGCGAACCCGAGGACCCCGAGTGGCTCCGGCGACGCCATCGTCAGCGGTGGCCTCCAGGACAACGGCGGTTCGATCCTCCGGCTCGGCTCCACGAACGGAAAGATGAGCTCCAACTTCGGCGGCGATGGCGGCGACGTCCTGGTCGACCCGAACGATGGCTGCAACATCGTCCAGGAGTACGTCTACCTGTCGATGGAGGTCACCCAGACCTGCGCCAACCCCGACCTCACGCAACATCCGAACGCGTTCCTCGACATCAACGACGCGACGACGTTTGACATCTCGCCGCCGGACATCAACGCCCGGTTCATCGCGCCGTTCGCGGCCGACGCCGGCAACATCGACAACTGGCTGGCCGCGGGGCACAGCATCTGGTTCCAGTCGAACGGGTTCGACATCCGCTCCGGAAGTGAGTGGGACAGGGTCTACACCTTCCCCGGGACCGGAGCTCAGGTCGCCACTGCCATCGCGTACACCGGCAACACGGCGATCGCCGGCTGGTGCGGGACCTGCAACAACGCCGGCTTCACCCGCGGCGTCTCCGTTGGGCACTACACCGAGCAACCTGATCACACTTGGGTGTGGACCTGGGGCGAGGCGACGCTTGACGGCTCGCTCGGTGGAGACGTGGTTCCGAACCGGTACGTCGGCGGCGTCGCCGTCGACGGTGATGGCAACCTGTTCCTCGCGATGAACGGCTTCAGCCGTCGCTTCACCGAGGGTCCGGGTGCCGGCATCGGCCACATATTCGAGTCCACCGACGGTGGTGATACCTGGACCGACATCGGCGGAGACCCCACCGTTGCCGGCAACTTCCCGGACGTTCCGGCCAGCAGCATCAAGGTCACGTCCAGCGGCGGGATCGTCGTCGGCACCGACCTCGGCGTGCTGTACCGCGCATCCGGCAGTGATACCTGGCAGCGCCTCGGCACCAACTTCCCGGCCACCGTCGTGATGGACGTGGAGCTTGGACCGGACGGCAACGTGTACGCGGCGACCCACGGTCGCGGCATCTGGATGATCAGCGCCGCGGGGCTGTAATCGCGGTCTGAACCCAGGAGATCAAACGAGGCCCGCCGGCGACGGCGGGCCTCTTCTCTTGCCGGCGATCCCCGCGCCTACCCGGCGACCGCCTCCAGCTCTGCGCCCTCGTCGAGGGCGACGGCCGCCGTCGCCGCCCGCGCGGCGGCACCGCGCGGCCCGAAGGCCAGGACCACCAGCGCGGCACCGAGGAGCACCACGCTGGCGGTCAGGACGGCCGCGGAAACGCCGCTCGAGAACGCCTGGTTGGCGGCCGTCACGAGGGCCGCGCCCCGTTCGCCGAGCTGGTCGATGGGCCCGAACTGGACGAACGCGATCGAGCTCTTCGCAGCCTCGGCGACCTGCGGCGGAAGGCCGGCAACCGCCCCCGCCATGGCATCGCGATAGGTGCTGTTGAGCACGCTGCCGAGGATCGCGATGCCGAACGCGCTGCCCATCTCGCGCGCCGTGTCGTTGACCGCGGAGGCGACCCCCTGCTTGGCGGCAGGCAGCGACGACACGATGGCGGTGGTCGCCGGCGTACCCGCGAGGCCCATGCCCATCGCGAACAGGACGACGCCGATCACGAACTGCCAGTAGACGAAGTCGGCGCCGATCGTCGAGATGACGAAGAACCCCACGGCGATCAGCGTGAGACCGAGCGCGCCCACGCGCGAGAACCCGAACCGGTCGGCGAGTCGCGGAGCATTGCGCGCCGTGGGGATCAGCACGAACGGCATCGGCAGCAGCGCCGCGGCGGCGTTGAGCGGCGAGAAGCCGTTCACGAACTGCAGGTACTGCATGACGATGAAGAAGAAGCCGAACGCGGCGAAGAACTGGGCGCTGATCGACAGCGATCCCGTGCCGAACCCGCGCAGCAGGAACAGCCGCGGGTCGAGCATCGGCGCCTCGGCGCGCAGCTCGACGGCGACGAACAGCACCAGGGCGACGACCCCGCCGACCAGGGCGATGATCACCGACGGATCGTCCCAGCCCGACGTGGGGCCCTCGATGATCCCGAACACGAGCGCCGAGATGCCGATCAGCGACAGCACCGCGCTGCCCGCGTTGAGCGCAGGCGGGTTGGCATCGCGGCTGGTCGGGATCAACGCGATCGTCCCAACCAGCGCGATCACGGCCAGGGCGACGTTGAGCGCGAAGAACGAGTTCCAGGAGAACCACTCGAGCAGCAGGCCGGCCCCGAACAGGCCGAGGACCGCGCCGCCGCCGGCAACGCCGACCCAGACGCCCACCGCGCGGCCGCGCTCGTCCGCGGGGAACGAGGTCGTGATCACCGACAGGGTCGTGGGCATCACGAAGGCCGCCCCGATCCCCATCCCGGCGCGGAGGCCGATAAGGACGGTCGGGTCCGACGTGAAGATCGCGCCCAGGGCCGACAGCCCGAACACGCTGAGCCCGCCGATCAGGGTCTCGCGTCGCCCGAACCGGTCCCCCACCGCCCCCGCGAACAGCAGCAGCCCGGCAAACACGACCGTGTATGCATCGACGATCCACTGCAGCTGCGACTGGGTCGCGCCGGTCTCGGTCGCGAGGCTCGGCAGCGCGACGTTCAGGCCGCTGACGGCGGACACCACCATCATCAGCGACACGGCGACGACGCCAAGGACGGCACGTCGTCTACGGGGGCTGACGATCACCGGATCGAAGGACGCGGGCATGACTCTCTCTCCTATTTCCACGTGTGTGGATATACTATAGACACAGTCAATACCTCAAGGCAACCCTTCTTCAGCTGGGGCACGATTGGACCGTGACTGACGCAACACGACCGGGCCGCCGGCCGGGCCGGCCCAGAACCCGCGAACAGATCCTGGCCGCCGCCGGGCGCCTGTTCGCGGATCTCGGCTACGACCGCACCACGGTTCGCGGCATCGCCGAGGCCGCCGGTGTGGACTCACGCCTCGTCACGCACTACTTCGGCTCCAAGCAACGCCTGTTCCTGGAGACCACGGAGCTCCCTGCCGATCCGCGCGTCATGTTCCCGGTTGCGCTGCGCTCCGGCACTGACCCGGCCCGCGGACTGGCGGAGTTCATCGCCGGCTCGCTTGTCGACGAGCAGTTCCAGCGCGTGTCATCCGGGCTCGTCCGGGCGGCCGCGTCCGATCCTGAGGCGTCGGTCATGGCCCGGGAGTTCCTCACCGAGCGGATGCTCCGGCCGATCGCCGAGCAGATCGGCGCCGACCAGCCCGAGCTTCGCGCCTCCCTGCTCGCCTCGCTGACGGCCGGTCTCGTCCTGGCGCGCAACATCCTGCGGATCGAGCCGCTGGCCAGCCTCGAGCCCGCCGAGCTGGCTGCGTGGCTCACGCCGGTCGTGCGGCGCTACCTTCTCGATCCCCTGCCTCCGGCCGTGCCAGACACAGCCCCGGTGCCGAAGCCCGGCTGACGATCACGCCCCGGTCGGCGTCACGCGAGGGTCGCGCGCGTCGCGGGGGTCGTCAACGTCGCCCGCGTGGACGATGTGCTCGAACTGGCGCCACAGGACGGCGACAAGCAACGCCGAACCCACGAACCCGAACCAGAACGGCGCGGTGATGCCGAACGTCCTCGCCAGCAGGCCGCCGATCGGCGTCCCGACCACCATCCCGCCCACGAGCGCGACGCCATAGACGCCGGTCACCCGGCCGAGCAACGCATCAGGCACGGCGCGCTGCCGCACAACGGTGGATGTTGTCCCCCACACGAAGGCGTGGGCACCGAAGACGGCCATCGTGAACAGCACGACCGCCGCCGACGTCGTCAAGGCGAGGGTCAGGTGCGTCACGGTCTCGATCAGCAGGCCGACGCGCATGATGTCCGCGAGCGAGAAGCGTCGCTCGAGGCGACCATACGAGACGGTGCCCACGACGCCGCCGACTGCCATCGCCGTCGTCAGCAGCCCGAAGCCCACCGCGTCCATGCCCAGCCGCTCGCTCGCGTACAGGACCAGGACCGACCACGCCGCGCCGAACGTCACGTTGAAGGCCACGATGGTGAGCGCCAGCGTCCGCATCGGCGGGTGTGCGGCCAGCCACCGGACGCCCTCGACCATGTCCTTCCGAAATCCCTGACGCGCATGTGCGGTGCGGGCAGCCGTATCGGTCACAACCCGCAGCACCAGCACCGCACCGAGGGCGAAGCACGCAGCATTGGCGGCGAACGGGAGCGCCATCCCGACCGCGAACAGGAACGCCCCGATGGGCGGCGCCAGGAGCTGGTTGGTCAGCAGGAACGAACCCTGGAGCCGCGCGTTCGCTAGCCCCAGGTCCTCGCGCCGAACGAGGCGCGGCAGCAGGCTCTGGCTGGACACGTCCGCGAATGACTCCGCGGTGCCCAGGACGAACAGCGCGACCAGCACGATGGCGATGCTGACGCTGCCGCTCGCGATCGTCGCCGCGAGGGCGCCCAGCACGACAGCACGTGCCACGTTGACCGCCGCCACGATCCGCCGCCGATCGAACCGATCGGCCGTCGCGCCGGCGACGACGCCGAACAGCAGGTTGGGCAGGTACTGGCTCAACACCGCCATCGACACCAGGAACGGGTCCCGGGTCTGGGAGGCGATCAGCAGCGGGCCTGCCGCCAGCGCGATCCCGTCGCCGACGTTGGTGACCAGCGACGCAGCCAGAAGCCAGCGGAACGGCCGGCCAAGTCGCTCCGGCGCGACGGTCTGCGCGATCAGTGCCGGGAGGTGCCGCACGGGCCGGAGCGTATCAGCCCTTCGGCTGGGTCACGGGCCGGCCGAACCTCGACGCGGTGGGTGCTATGGTCCCGCCGTGGAACGCGACGACCTGGTGCGGCTGCGACAGGCCCGGGATCAGATGGACCGCGAGTACGCGCGTCCGCTCGACGTCGAGGGGCTGGCCCGCACCGCCTGCATGTCGTCCGGCCACTTCTCACGGAGCTTCCGCGCCGCGTACGGCGAGACCCCCTACAGCTACCTCATGACCCGCCGCATCGAGCGGGCAATGGCCCTTCTTCGGCGCGGCGATCTATCGGTCACCGAGGTCTGCTTCGAGGTCGGCTGCTCGTCGCTGGGGACCTTCAGCACGCGCTTCACCGAGCTCGTCGGCGAAACCCCGAGCGCCTATCGGGCGCGGGATCACTCGTGGACGGAGCCGCTTCCCGCCTGCCTGGCGCGATCGGCGCTGCGACCGGTCAGGAATCGAGAAGCGACCGCCACCGCCCCGAGATAGGCTTGGGCCCATGGACGTGAAGCTGTACACCTGCTCGCTGGCGGTCGACGATCATGACAAGGCGATCGCGTTCTATCGCGACGCTCTCGGCTTCGAGGTGCGGAGCGACGTGGGCTCCGGGCAGATGCGCTGGGTCACCGTGGCGCCGCCCTCACAGCCCGACGTCAACATCCTGCTCGCGCCCCCGGCAGCCGATCCCGGCATCTCGGCGTCGGATCGCGAGGCGATCAGCGACCTGCTTGCCAAGGGCCTGCTGGGGTGGTTGAACTTCTCGACGTCGGACCTTGAGGCGACCTTCGATCACGTGCAGGCGAGCGGCGCCGAGGTGGTCCAGGAGCCGATGGACCAGCCCTGGGGCGCCCGCGACTGCGCATTCCGCGATCCAGCCGGGAACCTGATCCGGATCACCCAGTCGCAGGGCTGACCGCGAGCCACTTTGCTCCATCGAGGCTTCCGATCCCCTACCTTTGCCCGATGAGCATTGCCGACAGCCACGACCTGATCCGGGTGCAGGGCGCCCGGGAGAACAACCTCAAGGACGTGAGCGTCGAGATCCCGAAGCGCCGGCTGACGGTGTTCACCGGCATCTCCGGCTCCGGCAAGAGCTCGCTCGTGTTCGCCACCATCGCCGCGGAATCGCAGCGGCTCATCAACGAGACCTACAGCGCCTTCGTGCAGGGATTCATGCCCACCCTGGCGCGACCCGACGTTGACGTCCTCGATGGCCTGACGACCGCGATCATCGTCGACCAGGAGCGAATGGGCGGCAATCCGCGGTCCACGGTCGGCACCGCGACGGACGCGAACGCGCTGCTGCGCATCCTGTTCAGCCGGCTCGGGCAGCCCCATATCGGCACGCCCAAGGCGTTCGCCTTCAACATTCCCTCGGTCACGGGAGCCGGGGCGATCACGATCGAGCGCGGCGAGCGCAGGACCGAGCGGAGGTCCTTCACCGTCGTCGGCGGCATGTGCCCGCGATGCGAAGGCATGGGCATGGCCTCCGACATCGACCTCACCCAGCTGTTCGACGATGCCAAGTCGCTCGCGGAAGGGGCGATAACCGTCCCGGGCTACACCGCGGGGGGCTGGAACTATCGCCTGTACGCGTCCTCCGGATTCGTCGACCCCGACAAGCCGATCCGCGACTACACCGAGCAGGAGCGCCACGACTTCCTGTATCACGAGCCTGCCCGGATGAAGATCGAGGGCATCAACATGACCTACGAAGGGTTGGTGCCGCGGATCCAGGGGTCGTACCTGGCCAAGGACGTGGAGTCCATGCAGCCGCACATCCGGGCGTTCGTCGATCGTGCGGTCACCTTCAGTCCCTGTCCCGCATGCGGAGGCACACGCCTCAGCGAGGCAGCCCGGTCGTCGAAGATCAAGGGGATCAACATCGCCGACGCCTGCGCGATGCAGATCAGCGACCTCGCCGAATGGGTTCGCGGCCTTGGCGACCCGTCGGTGGCGCCGCTGCTCGCCGCGCTGCGGCACACGTTCGACTCGTTCGTGGAGATCGGGCTCGGCTACCTCTCGCTCGACCGGCCATCGGGCACGCTGTCGGGCGGCGAGGCCCAGCGCACCAGGATGATCCGCCATCTCGGGTCGTCACTCACCGACGTCACCTACGTGTTCGATGAGCCCACCACGGGCCTCCACCCGCACGACGTCACGAGCATGAACCAGCTGCTGCTGCGGCTGCGCGACAAGGGCAACACCGTGCTGGTCGTCGAGCACGAGCCGGACGTGATCGAGATCGCCGACCACGTCATCGACCTGGGCCCGGGTGCCGGCTCAGATGGGGGGTCGGTGTGCTTCGAGGGCACGGTCGATGGCCTGCGAGCGAGCGACACCATCACCGGGCGCCACCTGGGCGACCGCGCCTCGCTCAAGGCGCAGACCCGCACGCCATCCGGACGGCTGGAGATCCGCCATGCGACCCAGCACAACCTGCAGGACGTGAGCGTTGACGTGCCGCTCGGCGTGCTGTGCGTCGTGACCGGGGTGGCCGGCTCGGGCAAGAGCTCGCTCATCCACGGCTCGCTGCCCAACGGCGCGGGCGTCGTCTCGATCGACCAGGCGCCGATCAAGGGCTCGCGGCGCAGCAACCCGGCGACCTACACGGGGCTGCTTGACCCGATCCGCGCCGCGTTCGCAAAGGCAAACGGCGTCAAGCCCGCGCTGTTCTCCGCCAACTCCGAGGGTGCCTGCCCCGTGTGCAACGGCAATGGCGTCATCTACACGGAGCTGGGCTTCATGGAGACCGTCGAGTCCGTGTGCGAGGAGTGCGAGGGCAAGCGGTTCGACGCCAGCGTGCTCGTGTACAAGCTCGCCGGGCGCGACATCAGCGAGGTGCTCGCGATGTCGGTTACCGAAGCGCTCGAATTCTTCGGCGGCGGCGAGGCGAGGACCCCGGCGGCCGCGAGGATCCTGGCCCGGATGGCGGACGTCGGGCTGGGGTACCTGCACCTCGGCCAGCCGCTCACCACGCTGTCCGGGGGCGAGCGGCAGCGCGTCAAGCTGGCGATCCAGATGGCCACCGACGGCGGCATCTACGTGCTCGACGAACCGACCTCGGGGCTGCACCTGGCGGACGTCGAGCACCTGCTCCAGCTGCTCGACCGCCTGGTGGACGCCGGCAAGTCGGTGATCGTCATCGAGCACCACCTGGCCGTGATGGCGCACGCCGACTGGATCATCGACCTGGGGCCCGGAGCCGGGCACGATGGCGGGCGCGTCATCTTCGCGGGCCTGCCCGCGGACCTGGTCGCTGCCCGGAGCACGCTCACCGGCCAGCACCTCGCCGGGTACGTCGCCTGATCCGGGACCCCCTGACCTCGACCCGGGCGCGGCCCGGGTCCCTCGACTCGTCGTCGGCACCCCGGTTTGCGGTCAGTGGTGACGCCAGCGCCGTGGTCGCTGCAGCCGTCAGCTACCCTCGTGCCATGCCGGCACGCAACTGGTTCGACGGGGAGACCGCGGAAACATACGACGCCGATGAGGCATCGATGTTCGAGCCGGCGAACCTGGAGCCGGCCGTCGCATTCCTGGGTGAGCTCGCCGGCGACGGAGAGGTCCTCGAGCTCGCGATCGGTACCGGCCGGGTGGCGCTGCCGCTCTCAGCCCGGGGACTTCGAGTCTCGGGGATCGACCTGTCGCCCGCGATGGTCGCACAGCTTCGTGCCAAGGCGCGAGGCGACGAGTCCTCGATTCCGGTCGCCATCGGCGATATCGCCACCACTCGGGTGAGCGGGGCGGGAACGTTCTCCCTCGTCTACCTCGTGTTCAACACGATCACCAACCTGACGACACAGGACGCGCAGGTCGACTGCTTCGTCAACGCAGCGACGCACCTCCGGCCCGGCGGCTGCTTCGTGGTGGAAACCTTCGTGCCCAGCCTGCAGCGGCTGCCGGCCGGGGAGACGCTCGTCCCATTCGATGTGAGCGAGTCCCACATTGGCATCGACGAATACGACGTCGTGAGCCAGTCGCTCGTCTCCCATCACGTGACGACACACGAGGGCACGGTGACGCGTGCTTCCACGCCGTTCCGCTACGTGTGGCCGGCCGAGCTGGACCTGATGGCGAGAATCGCGGGCATGGAGCTCCGGGAGCGATGGGCTGATTGGTCCCGGACCCCATTCACGAGTTCCAGCGTGTCCCATGTCTCCGTCTGGGAGAAGGTCGTCGCCTGACGCGCGGATGCGCGTGCTGGCTCCCCGGCCAGGCGGAGCGTGCTGGACTGGTATCTCGAGGCCGGGTTACGCGCGCGATCTGTACGACGCTGTGGACTGCCGTGTGACCTCCATGAGGCCGTGCTGGCCTCGTGTGCCGATGATCTGATCGAGATGGCAGTCAAACTGCGGCGGTTCGGCCCTGAGCCACCGATGGTGCGGGGGCGCATGATGAGGTCATGATCAGCCTCCAGGATCGGCAACCGAAGACCCAGGATGGGCGGACACTGGGTTGGATCTCTGGGCTCGGCCTGCCCTTCGCCCCGTGGATCGTTGCCGGCATCATCAGCACGTTTGCGCCGGATCCCGAAGCGGCCTTTCCATGGGGCTTTGCATTTGGATTTGTCGCCATGGCGGCCTGGATCGGCTTCGGAAGCTGGCGCATTCCCGGGTTCAGAAAGGGCGGCCTGATGGGCTCGGCGATAGCGCTTGGGGTCCTCGCCGTCCTGTTCGGCGTTCTGGTCCTGATGCAGCCCTGAGGCCCGGTCACCCGGCCTGGATGAGCGTTCAGCCAAACTCGGCGTAGGCGTCTGTCAGCCAGTCCTGGACCTGCCGATCCACATCGGTAAGCGGCCGCTCCGCGTACGCAGTGTGTCTCGCCTTTCGTTGACGGTTCCGGCCAGGGCGCCGAGGCGTGCCGTGGCCTGTCGTCGCGCGAGAGGCGCCGAAACGAGGTCGTCCAGGTCGTCGCGCTCGACACCGGCCACCCACCCTGCGATCTCGGTGCGGCTGAACCTGCACCGGCCAAAGGCCGTCGACTGCGTGTCCAGCGGCCACAGCTCTGGCATCACGCTGTTCAGGAAGCTCGAGCTCGAGTGGCCCGCTGGGCGGGAATGGCGGGTTACGCCTCGCAGCTGAACTCGAACGACCCGGACGCCAATTTGCCGGTGGCTCGATCCGTGTAGGTCCCGTGGCCACGGATGGTCTGCGTGTCGAAGTCGAGTTCGACGACCAGGTCCGCGACCGGAATGCCTTCACCAGCAACCCAGTGCGGGAGGGGCGTGGTGGGGTTCCTCGTGTTGTCGTCGACCGCGGACGAGAACGTGCCGTCCTGGCCAAGCTTGGCAGAGAAGGAAACGTCATCGTTGCCGTCAAGGGTTCCCCACACAACGCCCCAGGTTGGCAGCGTGCCGTCTTCCTTGACCAGGAAACACTGCCCGGTCGTCATGGGCAGCGTCCGCTTCCATAGCTGTGAGCCGATGCGGATCGTGTTCGGTTCGACCGGTCCCGCCGGCTCAGGCTCGATCCCCCCGGGATCCGCTTCGGATCCCGCGGACTGGTCGCCGCCGTTCGCGGCACTGCCCTGTGGCACCGCCGACGGTTGGCCGCCGGCCTGATCGCCGACCGCCGGATCGGCCGTGGTCGTGGCGGCCCCGCCACATGCAGCCGCGGTGATGACAAGGAAGGTGATGAGCGCGATCAGGATTCGCACGTTGCTCCTCGAGAGGGGGCTGGCCTCCCACCGTACATGAGCGCCACAAGGGGGCCTGATGGGACAGCACGTGGGGATCCCCGCCGCGTGGCCGCTTCTTTTCGCGGCGGCAAATGATGTGCTTATGGCGCCCCCGGACGGATTCGAACCGCCGACGCCAGCCTTAGGACGGCTGCGCTCTATCCACTGAGCTACGGGGGCGCGCACCGGCATCGTATCAGCGCATCAGCTAATGGCAGGCGGATCCTCGCGGTTGCGCATGGCATCGGCCGCCATGATCACGTACTCGTGAAGCAGTTCTCGTGCCGTGGCCGGAGCGTCGGACGCATCGATCGCCGCCCGCATGTGCATCAGCCACCGATCTCGCTCGGGCGATCCGATCGCGAACGGCGAGTGTCGCGCCCGCAATCGTGGATGTCCGCGCTCCTCGAGGTACGTCGTTGGGCCGCCCCAGTACTGGACCAGGAACAGCGTGAGTCGGCGCCGCGCACCGGTCAGATCCGACGAATTCGGATACAGCGCCAGGAGAACGGGATCGGTTTCGACGCCCCGATAGAAGTGGTCCACCAGGCGCTCGAAGTACGGCAAACCTCCGACCAGGTCATACAGCGACGTGTCGGGCATGGCGCCGATGATACGGACGCGCGGTGCCCCGGGATGGGCGCGCGCGCAACAGACCCCACGTGCGGCGCCGGGCGGATCCGGGCAGCCCGCCTACAATCGGTCCGTGACCCATCCCCTGCCCTCCCTCATCCTGTACGGCCGTCACGGATGCCACCTGTGCGAGGAGGCACGATGGTTCCTCGACGCGCTGCTTGCCGACCGGGTCTCGCGCGGTCTGCCGGTGCCGGCCCTCGAGGAGCGGAGCATCGAGGGCGATGACGAGCTCCAGCAGAAGTACGCGCTCACGATCCCCGTCGTGGTCCTCGGTGATCACGAGCTCGAGCTCGCCACGACGTCGGCCAAGCTGCGCCGGTTCCTGGCGCAGGCACTGGGCGAAGACGAGGTACCCGTCGGATGACCGGCGACTACACGATCCTGGTGGCGTTCGCTGCGGGCCTGATCTCGTTCCTGTCCCCGTGCGTGCTGCCGCTCGTTCCCGCGTACCTGGGGCAGCTCACCGCGGTCGCCGTGGCCGCCAACCAGGGCGAGACACCGTCGCGCTGGGCGGCGATGCGTCACGCGGTGGCCTATGTCGCCGGCTTTGGCACCGTGTTCACGCTGATGGGCGTCACGGCCGCGTTCGCCGGCGGCGCGATCGCGGACTACATTCAGCCCCTTCGCGTGATCGGCGGGTTCGTGCTCGTGATCATGGGGATGAGCCTCGCCGGCATCGTCAACATCCCGATCCTCGAGCGCACGTGGCGGCCGCTCGATGCCGGCGCGTCGGCGGGGTTCACCTCCATGACGGGCGGCATGACGCTCGCGCCGGCCGGAGGCAGTCCGGACGGCGGCGCGGGCGGGCGGCTGGGCCGGCGGCTCGTCGGTGGCCGCGCGGGGCTGCCGGCCGCGTTTGCGCTGGGGGCCATCTTCGCAATCGGCTGGACGCCGTGCATCGGCGCGATCCTGGGCGGGATCCTGACGATGGCCGCGGTCTCCGACACCAAGCTCCAGGGCGCGCTGCTGCTCGTGAGCTACACGGCCGGCCTCGGCATCCCGTTCCTGCTCATCGCCGCGTTCTACGACCGCGCGACACGCGTGACGCGGTTCCTGGTCCGCCACGGTCGAGCGGTCTCGCTGGTCGGCGGGCTGCTGGTCGTGGCCATCGGGCTCGCGATGATCTTCGACCTCCTGGTCCTGCTCCCGCGCTATTTCCAGTTCACCTCGTTCGTATGACGGCGGCCCCCGAGCCGGGTCCACTTCCGGCCCCGCCCGCCCCGCGTCACGGCCTCGTCGGACCGTTCAGCGGCCGGCAGCTGCTGACCGTCCTCCTGGTGGTCGTGCTCTCCGCGGTCGGGCTGGCGCTCGCCACGCGCCCGATCGCCCCCGGTCCAGACGGAGCGATCACGATCCCGCAGTCGACTCCGTTCCTTGTCGGGCCGGTCACCGATGGCCTCCGACCCGGCGACCAGGCCCCCGAGCTCGAGGTCGCCCGCGCGGACGGGTCGTCGCTGACGCTCACGGATCTCGATGGCAAGCCTGTGAGGCTCGCCGACCTTCGCGGCCGCCTGGTGTGGCTCAACTTCTGGGCGACCTGGTGTCCGCCATGCCAGGCCGAGACGCCGGTGCTGCGCGACATGGACACGACGTATCGGTCTCGTGGCCTGTCGATCGTCGGGGTCGCAGTCCAGGAAACGACGGTCGATGACGTCCGTGCGTACGCGCAGCGCTACGAGCTCGGCTACGAGATCGCGTTCGACGCGTCGGCCGACATGTTCGGGCTGTACAAGGTGTTCGCCCTGCCAACCCAGTTCTTCGTCGGGCCCGACGGCCGAATCCTCGACGTGATCAACGGGCCGCTCACCGACGATACGGCCAAGGCACTCGTGGAGGCGTGGCTGCCGAAGGGCTGAGCTGTGACGCTGCGGGCCGGCATTGCGGCCACCCGCCGACCCTCGCCACGTGGCCACTCCGCCTGCAGAACGTCGCCTCCTGTCTATGTCAGTTAGTCCTGAGCCGCCTGCTCGCCACGTCGATTTGTCGCTCCCAGCACCCAGGCGGCTACCCGGCCCTGATTCGCCCCTGAAACGGGGGCCGGGGGGCGATTCCGCGGACGAATAGGCGCCTGAGTGCTATCTGACGCATTTCAAGCGGAAATGGGTGTGAGGCACTCGCGGTGTAACGGGCCGCGAGGCATGGCACGACGCACGCGGACCAGGACCGCGGTCAGCCGTTCCGCAACCCTTCGAACCGGAAACGGTCGCGGTCCGGGACCAGGCGTCCGACCGGGTCGCGTGACTCGTGCGACAGGGCGACCAGCCAGTCCTCCTCGACTGCACGCCGAAACAGCTCGCCCTTGCGCGCGACGCTGTCAAGCGGGAAGTCGTCGAACGAGGTCACCCAGCGCGGGTTGGCCGCCCACGGCCGCATGCACAGGTCGCCGAAGAACGCGAGCGTCCGGGCACCGGGGCCACTCCCCCGGACCACGATCGCCTGGTGACCCATGGAGTGTCCGCCGGTCTCGATCACGGACACGCCCGGCACGAGCTCGCGGTCGCCCTCGACCCAGCCCTCGGCGCCCCAGTCGGCCACGAGCCGCAGCTCCGGCTGATCGTAGGAAGCGAGCACCCGGCTGTTGTCCCCCAGCGCCAGTTCCCACTCGGCGCGCTGGGCGACGATCCGGGCCCGTGGGAACGCCCGCGTCCCGTCGGCGAGCAGCAGACCGCCCGCGTGATCGAAATGGAGGTGGCTCATCGCGACGACGTCCACCGACGCGGGATCGAATCCGGCCTCGTGCATCGCCGGCGCGATCGGCGTGCCGAGGTAGCCGCGCATCGCGCGGCCCTTGTCATTGATCCGTTCCCCGATCCCCGTTTCGACCAGCACCCGGCCGGCCGGCGTCTCGACCAGCAGGCAGTTCAGCGCCTGGAGCAGGCGACGGTCGTCGTCGATCTCGCCCTCGGCCCATGGCCGCCACAGGATCCAGGGCACGGGACCGAACAGGGCTCCCGCGTCCGACCGGAAGGTGCCGGCCTGGATCAGGGCGACGGCCGTGCCGCCGCCAAGGTCCATGCGGAAGTCAACGGCGTCGTTCAGGCTCATGACGAGGCGTCCCGGTCCTCTCGTACCTTGCGTCCGCGCTCGAAGTCCGCGTGGAAGGCGGACGCCGTCGGCTCGGACTGGCCCTGGTACTTCGACCCGAGCTCCTTGCTGCCGTACGGCCGCTCGACGGGCGAGCTCATCCGGAAGAAGCTGATCTGGCCGATCCGCATCCCGTAGTACAGCGCGATCGGGAGGTTGGCGACGTTCGACAGCTCGAGCGTGAGCGTGCCCTTCCAGCCCGGATCCACGTACCCCGCGGTGGAATGGATCAGCAGCCCCAGGCGCCCAAGCGAGCTGTTGTGCGTGGGGATGAACGAGCGGGACACCAGGAACAGTCCTCGCGGCGAGGCCACCTCGATGCAACGGACGGGCACGGAGGCCACCTCGCGCACGTCAGCGATCGCCCGGAAGCGATGGAAGCGGCTGCTGGTCGGCTTCTGGCGGACGAACTTCCGGGTCAGTCGGAACACTGGCCGGTCGGGCGTGAACTTCACCCGGTACTTGGGTCCGTGGTCGACGCCATTGAGCATCGCTCGCCCGCTGGACCTCACCGGCCGGAAGCCGAGGCTGGCGGCAAGCTCGACAACGGAATCGGCGAGGCCTTCGTTCGTGCTGGTGAACTCGCACCGTCCCGCCACGTCGTCGACGAAGCCGTCCGTATCGATGAGCCCCTGGAGCAAGGCGAGCCGCTGGCTGACACCCGCCTCGAGGTACGCGCGAGGCACGAACTTGCCGTGCATCTGGCCCATCGTGCGCAGGCGGCTCGACAGGGATCCGTTGCGCGCGTAGCGGCCCGTCGTTGCGTCGCGAGTGCGGCCGACACCACCGATCCGATATGCATGCGGGGCATACCACAGCGGCTGCACCGAGAACCCGTCGCCGCTGATCTGCCGCAGAACCTCGGGGTCGCAGGAGGTGATCTCTGCCTTGGTGGTCGTGCCATCTCCCAGCCACGCTCCGAGCGTGTAGGGCTCGATCGGAAGGTCGATGCGCGGGGCGTACTCGACCGGACCTGGCAGCGGCACCTGGTGGTTGCGCTCGCCACGGACCGTGAGCGTCCGGGCGATCTCGTCGGTGGTGCGGATCGCACCCTGCCAGCGACCAGCGCGTCGACCGTTCTTGTCCACCGTCAGCCACTGGTGGTCCGCGTCCGCGATCACGGTCGCACCGTCGGAGAACGTGATCTCGCGACAGGGCCGCTCCGCGAGGGGCCGCGTCGTCGCGACGATGGTCGTCGGTACCCCGTGCTCGTCGAACACCAGATCCCCCGGCTCGAGATCACCCATGGTCCGCCAGCCGAACGGCGTCGGCACCGGAGTGTCGAGGGCGAGCGCCTTTCCCTCGAGCCTGGCGACCAGGTCATCGGGCAGCTCGACCCACTCGAGCGTCTGGCCCAGCACGAACTCGCCCGGGTGGAGCACGAACGGCTCGTCGTCGCCGATGCTCAGCAGCTCGGTCAGGTCCGGCTGTGGCGAGCGCGGGTCGATGAACGCATACCGGTTGTTGCGGAACACCCGGAAGCTGTGGTCGAGGTGGAGGTCGACCGAGGACGGCTGCAGGTCCGACGGGTCATACGGATCGATCCGGACGCGGCCGGACTCGAGCTCCGCGCGGATGTCGCGATCGGCGAGGACGCTCACGTGCGCGGCTTCCGCTTCTTCGGCGCCCCGTCCTCGGCGAACAGGCTGTCCACCTCGCGCTTGAGATCCTCGAGATCCTCGAAGCTCTGGTAGACGGACGCGAACCGGATGTACGCGATGTGGTCGATCGCGCGCAGCTTGTCCATCGCCATCGCGCCGATCCGCGAGCTCGGGATCTCCGATGCGCCCGATGACCGCAGCTCGCTCTCGATCTCGTCGGCGGCGCGCTCAGCGACGTCGTCGGCGACCGGGCGCCGCGTCAGGGCCTTGGCCAGCCCGTCGGCGAGCTTGTCGCGGTCGAACTCCTGGCGGATGCCGTCGCGCTTGGCAACGACCAGCCGCGCGGCCTCGACGCGCTCGTACGTCGTGAACCGCGTGCTGCATGCCGGGCACTCCCGGCGGCGGCGGATCGTCGCGGCCTCATCGAGGTCCCGCGAGTCCACGACGCGCGTGTCACGAGTCCCGCACTGGGGGCAGCGCATCGACCCTCCATCCTGCACCAGACCACTATCCCTAGTGGTGCGTGGCGAGAATACCACTACATGCGGGGGTCGTAGCCTCCACTGAGGTCGCTGTCGATGCCGTCGACGATGTACGTCGGGACGGTCGCCCCGGCGGCGGTGGTGCGCGTCGGCGACACCGTTCCGATATCTGCGGGACTGACCGCAAGGACCTGCGTCACGATCTCGTGGAAGGCCGAGCGCGCATGGCGAAGGTTGAGCGCGCCGCGCTTGAGCGAGGTCTGCGCCTCGAGCTCGCGGCCACGGCGAACCGCCATCAACGCATCGAGGCCGTGCTCGATCATCTCAGTCGCACGGATCGCCCGGTCGACCTCGCGGGCAAGGCCCAGCGCCTCCGCCCTGAGCTGTGCCGGCCCTTGCAGCGCCTTGACCTCCGCCGCCGCGACGCGCAGCATCTCGGATGCCGGCTGGAGGAGCTCCGCGAGCCCCTGTGGATCGCCGGAGTGCCGGCGCAGCTCGTCGAGCCGGGCCACCAGCGGGTCTGCCGCCGCGCCGAACCGTCGATCAAGCCGGCGGGCCGACCGCTGGAAGCCTTCCAGCTCGCGGGTTCGGGCGATCAACCGGCCGATCCTGCGAAGCACGAATGCCGCCAGGAGGGCGAGCACGGCCAGCAGTGCCAGCCACGCGCCGGTCCCGTCGGTCACCGCTCCACCTCCCCGCGGTCCGGGCCGTCAGGTTCCGCGCCGGGCGCGGAGCTCGGCGGCGAGCGCAGGCCCGACCGCGAACAGGTCGCCGACGACGAACAGGTCCGCGATCTCGGCAATCGGCGCGTCCGGATCCCGGTTGACGGCGATGATCGTCTCGGCGCCCTGCATCCCGACCCGGTGCTGCATGGCACCCGACACGCCGAGACCCAGGTACAGCGCCGGCCTCACGACCTTGCCGGTCTGCCCGATCTGCCGCGCATAGGCGATCCAGCCGGCATCGACCGACGCGCGTGTCGCGCCGGTGACGCCGCCGAGGAGGCCGGCCAGCTCGTCGACGAGACCGAAGCCGTCCGCGCTCCCGACGCCGCGGCCACCGACCACCACGACGCGCGCCTCTTCCAGCGACGCCTCCGCGCCGGCCTCGTCGACCCGCTCGAGGACCGGGACCGCCGGCGTGGCGGGCTCGGGTGCGGGCTCCACCGTCTCGACGGACCCCTCGCCGGCCGCGGGCTCGGCGGCCACCGCCCCCAGCTGCACAGTCACGATGCCCGTCGGTCCCGCGAGCGCGCTGTGCGTGATCGCCCTGCCGGCCAGGACGGTCGCTTCGACCACGGGTCCGTCGTCCTCCCAGGTGGCCCCGGTCGCGTTCGCGAGCAGGCCCCAACCGAGCAGACCGACCAGCGCACCCGCCACGTCACGACCGTCCGTGGTGGCTCCCAGCAGGACGTGGGTAACGCCGTCGTCCACCAGTCGCCGGATCTCCGCGACGGCGCGCGGCGACCAGACCTCGCCGCCCACCGCCGATGAGGCCACCGAGACCACCGCCGGCAGGTACCCGGCGAGCTCGTCAGCGGCCGCCGCCGGCTCGGCATCAACGACCAGCCCGAGGGCGGTGCCCCCGGCCGCCTCGGCGATCGCACGGGCGAGCGTGGCCACCTCGGCCGAGAGCCGGGTGAGCTGGCCGTCGGCGACCTCGCCCACGGCAAGGATGCGTGCAGTCATCAGATGAGCCTCCGGGCGGCGAGCACGTCGGCGATCTCGCGGGCAGCATCGGCGGCAGGCCCGGTCACGACGCGGCCCGCCGCCCTCGCGGGTGGCTTGTCCGCCCTGACGACCCGCGTCGCCCATTGACCGTCGGCAGGGGCGAGGTCGTCCCCCGCGAGATCGGCAAGCGAGAGCGTCACGATCTCGCGCGAGCGGGCGGCCATGATCCCCTTGAGCGACGGATAGCGCGGCGTCCCGAGAACCTGCGTGCACGAGAGGACGGCGGGCATCGGGGCCTCGAGCACGTCGTAGCCCTTGGCGCTCAGCCGCCGGACGCGGACCCGGCCGGCCGCCGGATCCGGCTCGATCTGCGCGGCGGCCGACAGGAGCGGCAGCCCCAGGCGCGCGGCCACACCGGCCGCGACCGCTCCCGCTGCGCCGTCCGAGGTGTCGAGCCCCGCGAGCAGGAGGTCGAACGGCGCTCGCGATGCCGCAGCGGCGAGGACCCGGATCGTGGTGGGCAGGTCCGCCCCCGCCAGCGCCGGGTCTGTCACCAGGACGCCGCGCATGGCCCCCATGGCGAGCGCCTTGCGCATCGTCTCGATCGCGTTCTGCGGGGCCATGGTCAGGATCGTGACCTCGCCACCGTGCGCCTCCACGAGCTGGAGAGCGGCCTCGAGGGCGTACTCGTCGTTGCCGTTGACGACCGTCGGCGATGCCCCGCGGTCAAGCCGGTGATCGGGGCCGAGGCGTTCGGCGCCCGCGGCCGGATCGGGGACGGGCTTGGTCAGGACCAGAATTTGCACAGGGTCATCGCTCCCGGGTCGGTGGGCGTCGCCCGGTCACGAGCTCTTTGCGAGCAACGCGCGGGCGACGATCAGCCGCTGGATCTGCTGGGTTCCCTCGTAGAGCTGGGTGATCTTCGCGTCGCGCATCATCCGCTCCACGGGGTATTCGTCGATATAGCCGTACCCGCCGAGGACCTGGACGGCGTCCGTGGTCACGCGCATCGCGGCGTCGCCGGCCACAAGCTTGGCGATCGCCGCCCAGCGGGCCGCGTCGGGCGCGCCGGCCTCGATCTCCTGGCACGCGGTGTAGACCAGCTGGCGGGCGGCTTCGGTCGAAGCGTCCATGTCGGCGAGCATCGCCTGGACCATCTGGAGCTCGCCGATGGGCTTGCCGAACTGGCGCCGCTCGGTCGCGTAGTGCGCGGCCACCTCGAGGGCGCCCTGCGCGATGCCCACCGCCTGGGCGGCGATTCCGGGCCGGGAGTGCTCGAACGTCTGCATCGCGATCGCGAACCCCTGGCCCTCGTCGCCCAGCCGGTTCGTCACCGGGACGCGAACCCCGTCGAATGCCAGCTCGGCAGTCGGCGAGCCGCGGATCCCCATCTTGTGCTCGAGGCGGGTGACCTTGAAGCCGGGGCGATCCGTCTCGACCAGGATCGCCGACAGCCGCCGGCTCGGCCGCTCCGCGTCCGGGTTGGTCACCGCGAACACGACCACGTAGTCCGCAACGCTGGCGTGGCTGATGAACCGCTTGGAGCCGTCGATGACGTAATCGTCGCCGTCGCGGACGGCCCGGGTCCGGATGCCGGACGGATCGGAACCGGCGTCGGCCTCGGTCAGCCCGAATGCGATCAGCTTCTCCCCGGATGCGAGCCCGGGTAGCCAGCGGTCCTGCTGCTCCTTGTTGCCCGCGACCTGGATCGGGATCGCGCCCAGCGACTGGACCGCGAGGATGAGCCCGGACGTCGCGCACACGCGGCTGAGCTGCTCGATGGCGAGGCACAGCGTCAGCAGGTCCCCGCCCAGACCGCCGTGCTCCTCGGCAAACGGGATCGACAGGATGTCGTGGTTGGCCAGCAGCTGGCGCACGTCCTCCGGGAACTCCCCCTGCTGGTCGATCTCCGCGGCGCGCGGGGCGATCTGCTCATCGGCGAGCACGCGCACCGCATCGCGGAGCAGGATGTGCTCCTCCCCGAGGCGGACCGAGCCGTGGACGGGTACGTTCGAACTCACGGTGGTCATCCTAGCAGCGCAGCGGCGTGGCCTGAATGTCAGGGATGACATCGTTCCCCAACCCGGCTACCCTGCGGCTGCGCCGGGCGTGATCATCATCGACCGCGGGGGTTCGGAGAGGCCGCGCCGGGGAGCGGGCGCGCACGGAGGCGACCGTGGACCAGACGTACCTACTGCTTCTTGCCCTTGCGGCGGTCGTGGCCATCGTCGCCGTCCTGATCATCCGGGAGCGGATGCGACGCGACGCCCGGGCCGAGAACCCGGTCGACTCCCCGTATGCGGTCTCCACCGAGGGTGAGAAGCGCTGCCCGAACTGCGGGATGGGCAACCTGTGGACCGACCGCAAATGCATCTCGTGCGGGGCCGCCCTGAAGGGCTGAGCCTCGCGCTCGAGGACTGAGCTTCACGCGCGCGACTCTGGCACCCCCACCGGCCCCGCGTCCGATCCTGCCCAGTCGCGCGGCCCGGGCTCAGACGACCGGGAGCCGCCGCCCCTCGGGGATGTCGCGGCCCGCGAACACCGCCGAGGGCGCGATCGCCTCGGCGAGCAGCTCGCTGATGTCCTGCGCGAGCACCGGGTCGGTGTCCTGTGCACCCCGCCCCGCGTCGGTCAGGCCGTCGCGGAGCATGGTCATGCAGAACGGACATGCCGTCGCGACGGTCTCGGCTCCCGTCTCGAGGGCCTGACGGGTCCGTTCAGCGTTAACTCGCGTTCCCCGCGTCTCCTCCATCCACATCCGGCCACCCCCGGCGCCGCAGCAGAACGCCTGGCGTCCGTGGTTGTCCATCTCGCGCAGCTCGACGCCCGGGATCGAGCCGAGCACCTCGCGCGGCGGCGCGATCACACCGTTGTAGCGCGCGAGGTAGCACGAGTCGTGGTAGGTCACGGAGCGGGACGGCAGGCCGTCGGCACCGAGCTGGAGGCGGCCCGTGCTCACCAGCGACGACAGGTACTCGCTGTGGTGGCGGATGGCGAACGTCCCGCCCAGCTGGGTGTATTCGTTACCGATCGTGTTGAAGCAATGCGGGCACGCCGTAACGATGGTCCGCTCACCGGCGCGGTACCGATTGAGCGTCTCGATGTTCTGGCCGGCCAGGATCTGGAACACGTACTCGTTGCCCATCCGCCGGGCGGGATCGCCGGTGCACGCCTCCTCCTGGCCGAGAACGGCAAACGACACGCCGGCGGCGTCGAGGCACGTGGCGACCGCCCGGGCGACGCGCTGGTTGCGATCGTCAAAGGCGGCGGCGCAGCCGACCCAGTAGAGGACCTCCAGGCCGTCGAGCTCGCCCGCGGCCGCGACCTGCGCGGCGGTGCGCACCTCGAACGGGAGCGGCTTCGCCCAGTCGAGACGCGACGACGGCGGCTGGCCCCACGGATTGCCGACGCTCTCCATGCCCTTGAACGCGGCGGTCAGCTCCTGCGGGAACCGGCTGTCCTCGAGCACCAGGTTGCGCCGGATGCCCACGATCTTGTCGACATGCTCGATGGTCACCGGACATGCTTCGACGCAGGCGCCGCAGGTCAGGCAATCCCAGACGGCGTCGTACGGGATCGCGGTATCGACCAGCGGGCGAGCCAGCGCCTCCGGGCGGATGGAATCGTCGAGCCCGAAGGTCGCCCGGACCGCCGGCGAGTTGGGGATCAGCGGGAGCCCGGCCTCCGCGGCCACCGCCTCGTGGCGGATGCCCATGATCAGGCTCTTGGGGTTGAGCGGCTTCCCGGTTGCGTACGCGGGGCAGGCCTGCTGGCAGCGGCCGCACTCCGTGCACGTGAACCCGTCGAGCAGGTCCTTCCATGACAGGTCCGCGACCGTGCGCAGCCCGAACACCGCATCCTCGGCCTCGAGGTCCATGGCCGGCAGCTGGCCGCGCGGCGCGAGCTTGCGCAGCAGGATGTTGGGGATCGCGGTGGCGACGTGGAGATGCTTCGAGAACGGCAGGTAGACGAGGAAGGCGGCCACCAGCCCGATGTGCACCCACCACAGGATGCCGAACAGGGCGTTGGTCAGGCCCGCATCGACACCGCTGATTGCGCTCCCGGCGGCATTGGCGATGAACGCCCCCGGCTCCTCGCCGTGCGCCGCCACCTGGAACACCTGGCCCAGCAGCTCGGCCGCCACCAGCCCGCCGATCATGGCCAGGATCAACAGCGCGTCCCGGTTGAGCGACAGCCGCGCGGGCTTGATGACCAGGCGGCGCCAGTACGCGTAGCCGATCGCCGCGATCACGATGACCGCCACCACGTTCTGCATCGCGTTGACCGCGGCCCACAGGATGCCGTCGAGCGGCGCCTGCACGATCGCCTGGATGATCCCGCCGGTGACGATGTTGGCGGTGCCGATCGTGAGCAGCAGGAAGCCCCAGAAGATCGAGAAGTGCATGATCCCGGCGCGCGGGTCCTGGAACATCCGCTGCTGGGCGAAGCCGAACCGGATGGCACCCCACAGTCGCGCCCCGACCCGGTCCGTGGGTGACACCGGGCGAGCCGCCGCGAACAGGCGCAGGTGGCGCGCCATGACCAGGGCGAAGAACGCGACCGAGCCCCAGAACACCGGGAACACGAGCGGATAGGCGGGGACGTCGGCAAACGGCTCGAACATCGTCAGCGGTCCTCCGGGAGGCCCGGCGGCAGGTCCTCGCGACCGGCGGATCGGGCGGCGGCGTGGTCGAACGGCCCGGCCAGCGTCTCGAGCGCGTGGTCCAGCACGCCGAGCACGACCTCGAGCGACTCGAGGGCACCCTTGGGCGATCCGGGCAGGTTGACGATCAGCGTGCGGCCGCGGACGCCCACGACCCCGCGCGACAGCGCGGCGAACGGCGTGGATCGACGTCCGTCCGCGCGCATCGCCTCGGCAATCCCGGGGATCTCGTAGTCGAGGATGGCCAGCGTCGCCTGGGGCGTGACATCGCGCGGGGTCAGGCCCGTGCCGCCCGTGGTCACCACGAGGGCGTGGCGTTCGGCGCCGGCGACCAGCGCGGCCTGGAGCGCCGCGCGGTCGTCGGGCACGATCTGCCGCTCGACGCTGAAGCCGAGGGTCTCGAGGCGCGCCCCGATCCCGGCCCCGGAGGTGTCCGGGCGCCTCCCGGCCGCGCTCCTGTCGCTCGCGGTGATGACCAGCGCCGAGCGAGTCACGGAAGCGGGCACCGCGCGATCACCCGGCGCCCTTGCGCTTGCCGACGCGACCCGCGATCCGGTCCCCGGGTCGCCGTCGGGGCCGGTCGGCCTTCTCGACTTCGCCGGCCGGGCGATACCAGTCGCCGCTCTTGCCGCCGGTCTTGGATACCAGCCGCAGCCCGCGGATCTCCACGCCGCGCTCCACGCCCTTGACCATGTCGTACACCGTCAGCGCGGCCACGGACGCCGCGGCCATGGCCTCCATCTCGACCCCGGTCTGGGCGGTGGTCGCGGCCTCGGCGCGAACCCGGAGCACCCCGGCCGCGCGATCGGGGGTGACCGACACGACCAGGTCCGTCAGCGGGATCGGGTGGCACAGCGGGATCAGCTCGGCCGTCCGCTTGCCGCCCATGACGCCGGCCAGCTCGGCGACCGTCAGGACGTCGCCCTTGGAGCCGCCCCCGTCGATCACCAGGCTCAGCGTCTCGGGCGCGACCACGATCTCCGCCTCGGCCACCGCGCGTCGCGCGGTCACCGGCTTGTCGCTGACATCGACCATGCGGGGCCGCCCGCGCCGATCGACATGCGTGAGGCGGCGGCGTTCCGCGCGCGGGGCGTCGCTCCGGTCCATGCGTCCTCCTGCTCGCCTCGATCCTAACGGGGTCGGGCGCCCCGCGTTGGTCGGGCGCCCCGCGTTGGTCTGGCGCCCCGCACCCGGCGGACTATCCGTGATCCAACCAGCGAAGCTCCACCTCGCTGCCCGCCTCGATCCGCTCCAGCGGCTCCGGGACGACGGCGAGCCCGTCGGCGGCCGCCAGCGCCGACATGACATGGCTCCCCTGCCCGCCCGCCAGGCGCACGCGGACCCGTCCCTTGCCGTCCCGCAGCGGAGACCCGTCCGGGGCGCGTCGAGCGGTCACCCGCTGGTAGCCGCGCCGCCCGACGCTCTTGCTCACGGAGTCCTCGAGCACGGCCCGATCCACCGGCCGGTGGAGCCGCGTATGACCGGCGAGGCGCCGGATGACCGGGCGGACGAACAGCTCGAAGGTGACGAACGCGGACACCGGATTCCCCGGCAGTCCGAACAGCAGCACTGGCGTCTCGCGCGGCGACGTCTCGCCCCGCGACGTCTCGCCCCGCGACGTCTCGCGCCCCGTAGCGTCCGCGCGGCCGAAGGCGAACGGCTTGCCGGGCTGGACTGCGACGCGCCACAGGTTCATGTGGCCGACCGCGTCGAACGCGGTGCGAACGACGTCGTACGGGCCGACCGAGACGCCGCCCGACACGACCACCAGGTCGGCCTCCGCCAGCCCGCGCCGAAGCCGCGCCTCGACATCCTCGAGCCGGTCGACCGCGATCCCCAGATCGATCACGTCCGCGCCCGCGTCGTGAACGAGCGCGCGCAGACCCGGCCCATTCGCATCCGGGATGCCCGCCGGTCCGAGATCCGTTCCCGGCCGCCGGACCTCGTCACCCGTCGCCAGCACCGCGACCCGCGGCCGCCTCCGAACGACGACCTCCCCCACTCCGGCCCCCGCCGACAGCGCGACCACGGCCGGGGTCACCACGCTGCCCGCATCCGCAACCACGGCACCCGCGGTGACGTCCGAGCCGGCACGTCGGATCGCGTTCCCGCGTTCGACGGCAACGTGAACGAGACACGCCGCGGGCAACGGGCCGGTCGCCTCGCGACCCCTCGGCCCGACGTTGCCATCTGCATCGAGAGGAGTGGTCAGCTCCACCGGCACCACCGCGTCCGCGCCGCGCGGGATCGGTGCACCGGTCGCGATCCGGACGGCCGCGCCATCGATGACCTCGACGTCAGGCGCGACGCCCGCGCGAACCTCTCCAACGACCGTGAGTCGCGCCGGCCGGCCGTCGCTGGCACGCGCGACGTCCGCAAACCGGATCGCGTAGCCGTCCATCGCGGAGTTGTCCCACGGCGGCAGCGCAGTTGCGGCCACTACCGGCTCGGCCAGTACGCGGCCGAGCGCGAGCTCCGGATCGAGGTGATCGAGGTCATCGAGCGGCCCGACTCCCGCGAGGACCGTGGCCTGCGCCGCCTCGACGCTGAGCAGATCCCCGCTCACCTGGCAGTTCCTGCCCGCGTCGCAAGCCGGTCCCGAACGACCATGGCGAGGCTGCGTCGCGTCAGCATCCCGGCCAGCCGGCCGTCCTCGGCGACGGCGAGGCCGTCGATGCCGGCCTGGTTGATCGTGTCCAGCACCTCCCAGACATCGTCGTCCGGGCCCAGGACGGGCGCCTGCGGCGGCGTGGCCATGACATCGGCGACCCGCGTCGCGGCAAACCGGCGGCGCCCGAGCCGCTTGAGGCGCTGGATGCCCAGCACGCCGACCACGTGCTCGTCGTCGACGACGGCAAGCGCCCGAACTCCGTCCTCCCCCTCGTACCGGCTGGCGAACGTGTCGATCGTGAGATGTGGGCCCACCCACGACACGTCGCGCTCCATCGCATCGCGCACGGCGACGCCTCGGAGCAGCCGCTCCATCGCAAGCCGGCGATCGAGCGTGCGGGCTCCCGTGGACATGAACCAGCCGAACGACAGGATGACGAGACCCTCGATGGTCTGGTCCATCAGCACGACCGCGGCACCGACCCCGATCGTCGCCCAGCCGAGGAACCGGCCGGTACGCGCGGTGAGCGCCGAGGCCCGATCCGGGTCCCCGGTCCGGGCCCATGCGATGGCCCGGATCGCCCGCCCGCCATCCAGCGGCAGCCCGGGGAGCAGGCTCATGACGCCCAGCACCAGGTTCAGCCCGCCGATGATCAGCAGGGCGCCAGCGATCGCGCCCCAGCCCCGATCGGCGGTGGCGACGATGGCCCCGATCGGCACCACGATGGCTGCAACCAGGAAGGAGACCGCAGGGCCGGCCACCGCGATCGCGAGCTCATCGGAGGGGCGCTTCGCCTGGATCCCGAGCGGCGCGAGCCCGCCCATGAGCCCCAGCACGACCACGGTCACACGGACGCCGCGCCGGCGCGCGACCAGCGCGTGCGCGAGCTCGTGGGCCGCCACCGAGACCAGGAACGCCGCAGCGATCACGCCGCCGACCACCCACTGGAGGGCGAACGGCAGCTCGGGCGCCGCCACGGTGGCCTGCTCCGCGCCCAGCAGGGTGATGATCGCGAACAGGAGCGACCACAGGAGCGACACCCGGATCTCGATCCCGAACAGCCGCCCGATCGGGATCCCGTCGGGCGTCATCGGACCGGAACCGAGTTGAGCGTGGCGGGGGTCCCCGTCGTCCGCGCCTCGACGGCCGCGGCCCGCCGGGATCCGATCCAGGCCAGGGCCAGGGCGAGGACCACGATCAGGCCCCCGACCGCAATCGTGGTCTCGACCCAGAACGTCTCCGGGAACAGCTGGACCAGGCGGTCGGTGCGCGGATCGAACAGGAAGTTGCCCTGTGGGAAGAACAGCTCGTGGAACAGCTGGAAGGCAGCGTCGAAGGCGGCGATGCCCACGATGCCGCCGACCACGGTGACCACCGCGATGCCGATGCCGGCCCGGGCAATCCGCCGCCACAGCACGGCCCGCGACCGGCCGCGCAGGAACGCAAAGGCCGCCACGAGCACCAGGGCGGCGATCGCGGCGATCAGGTAGAACGCCATGAACACGCTGCGGACGTCGCGCATGTGGCCGCGCTCCCGGTCCGTGAGCACCGGTGCGCCCGCGACCTCGACGTCGAATCGCGGCGGGCCGAGCACGAGGTCGGACAGGATCGCCTCCGTCGCGGCCTGCAGGTCCGCCGGCGCATATCCGGTCCAGGCCGCGGCCTGGGCGCGCCCCTGCTCGAACCCGACCCAGGCGGGCGTGAGGAACGGGAGGATCGCGACGGCGACGACCACGACGGCCGTGGCCACGGTTACGACCAGGGCTGCGAGCGTGCCGCGAAGGAGGTCCATCAGGCGCCGATGGTACCGGGTGCGCGAGTTGCGACCCGGGGCGGGATGCCCGGCCGGGGCCGGATGCCCGGCCGGGGCCGGATGCCCGGCCGGGGCCGGATGCCCGGCGCGGGCCTCACGCCTCCTCGAGCGTCCGCGCCTGCTCCCACCAGGTTTCGATCATCAGCTCCGCGGGCGGCTGCGCGTTGAGCTCCTGGGCTCCACGCGCGAGACGGGCCTTGAACGCGTCGATATCCAGGGCCAGGACGTCGCGCAGGCCCTCGATGCCGGACTGGACGAACAGCTGGTGCTCGGAGCTCGCGAACCCGGCGAGGTTGAGCATCAGGGCCTCGTCACGCCATCGCGACACGTCGTTCGTGGTGGCCTTCACGTGGTCGGCGAGCGTCTGGCGCCTCGTCGGCGTTTCCGAGACCTCGAGCAGGATGCCGGTGGTGAAGATGCCCTGCTTCTCGAGACGCGAGAGATGGGCGGGCTCGATGCGCGTCAGCTCGGTGATGGGCGGCACGGGATCCGGTGGCCTCCGCTGGTCGGTCGAGGTAGAGCCGCATTATCGCGGGTCCTGCGGGCCGGTGCGAGGGACGCGGCCGCAAGGCCCCCGGCTACCGCTCGAACGGGCGCGTCTCCAGCACCACGTCCCAGTGGGCATCGAGCAGGGAGAACCGTCGCGCCTCGTCCGCCTTGAACTGCTCCTGGTCGGGGTACAGCCGGCGTGCGATCTCGGCGTCGCCATGCTCCTGCATCGCCGCCCAGTCGCGGTAGGTGATCGACACCAGCACGTCCCAGTCGGCGCGGCCGTCCCCGTGGAACCTCGGCGTCCACATCTCCACCGCCGTGAACCGCCCGGCCTCCAGCTGTTCGCGAAGGATGGGCCAGTGGTTCCTGCGGAGCAGGTCGACGAACTCGTCGTGCGCGCCCCAGCGGGTGCGGTAGAAGTACAGGACCTCGATCGGATCTGACATCTGGGTCGTCCTCCAGGGCGTGGTCGGCAGGGCTCAGGGCTCCAGCCGGGCGGCTTCGGTGCGCAGCAGCTCCCAGGCCCGCTCGACGTGGCGAGCCTCGGTGCGCAGGTTGCCGACTGCGAGCCGGATCGTGAACCGGTCGAGCAGCCGCGTATGGGACATGAACACCTCACCCGTGCGGTTGACGGCGTCCATCAGCCGCATGTTGAGGTCGTCGAGCCGGGACCGGACGTCGGGGTCGTCATCGCGTCCGGCGACCGCCGCGGGCCGATACCGGAAGCACACGGTCGAGAACGGGACGGGCGCGAGACGCTCCCAGTCCGAGTCCGCATCCACCCAGGACGCAAAGCTCGCTGCCAGGTCCAGGTGGAACGCGATGCGCCGGCGGAGCCCTTCGAGGCCGAACCACCGCAGCTGGATCCACAGCTTGAGCGCTCGCATCCGCCGGCCGAGCTGGGGCTGGTACTCCGTGTAGTCGAGCACCGGGTTGACCCGGTCGAGGGTGCGCAGGTACTCGGGCACGAGGCTGAACGCCGCCCGCAGCTGGTCCATCCGCCGGGTGAGCAGGAGCGAAGCATCGAGCGGCGTGAACAGCCACTTGTGCGGGTTGATCACGATCGAATCGGCGCGCTCCCAGCCCGCGAACGGCCCACGGTGGTCTGGCAGGAGCGCGACGACGCCGGCGTATGCGCTGTCGACGTGGAGCCACAGGCCCTCTCGCTCGGCAACGTCGGCTATCGCGGCCACCGGATCCGCCGAGGTCGATGAGGTCGTCCCGATCGTCGCGACGATCGCCACCGGCCGGCGCCCTGCGGCACGATCGGCCGTGATCGCCGCCGCCAGCGCTGAAGCGTCCATCTCGTAGCGGTCGTTGACCGGGATCCGGACGAGCGATGCCCGGCCCAGCCCCAGCGTCATGCATGCCTTCTCGATCGAGCTGTGGGCCTCGGCAGACGCGTAGACGCGCAGGTCGTCCAGCTCCGGACGGCCGGCGAGCCCGGCGGCCGCGGCATCGAGCCCCGCAGACTCGCGAGCGGCAGCGATTGCGATCAGGCTGGAGGTCGATGCCGTGTCCGTGAGCAGGCCGTCGAAGGCCTCCGGCAGCCCGAGGGCGTCGCGGAGCCATGACACGACGACGCCTTCGAGCTCGGTTCCGATCGGCGACGTCCGCCACAGCATCGGGTTCTGGCCCAGCGCTGCGGTGAGGAACTCGCCCAGCATGCCGGGGCCGGAGGCGCTCGTCGCGAAGTAGGCAAAGAACCCCGGGTGCTGCCAGTGCGTGGCGTTGGGGATCACCAGCCGGTCGACGTCGGCAAGGATCGTCTCGATGGGCTCGGGCGAATCGGGCGCGCGCGCCGGGAACAGCGGCCGGAGCGATCCCGGCTCGATCGGCGGCAGGACGGGGTATTGCTCAACGGACCGGAGATAGTCGGCGATCCGGTCGACCACCTCATGTGCGGCAGCCCGGAACGCCTCCGGGTCCATGTCGTTGAGGCCGCCGACCTGCTGCGGGTCGAGGACCGGTTTGCGAGGCTGGGTCACCCGGCCAGTCTACCGGGCGGTCACGGATACACCGACGTGCCGACCCCCGACAGGATCGACGACACCTGCGCGCCGAGGAAGATCAGCCCGATGATCATCAGGACCGGCACGATGAGGAGCAGCACGAGCACGACCAGGCAAGCGGTCGCCGGCGTCGACGCTCCGATGGGCTGGACGACAGCCGAATTGGCGAAGCGATCGTGCAGGCCCTGGCGGGTCGAGCTGATCGCGGTGCTGATCAGCAGCGCCAGGTACCACAGGAACAACAGCCCCCCGGTCGCACTCGACACGGCGGGTACGAGCGAGAGGGCCTGGAACGGAAGTCCCAGGCCGACCCAACGGCGAATGGCCTGCTCGATCGTCAGCGTCCGGCCGTCGAACGCGTTGCCGACCTGGAGCTTCATGGCCCGCATCCCGAGCGTCGCACGCCCCGAGCTCGTCCACAGCCCGACGAAGTAGAGGAACGCGACGCCCATGAAGATCACGACGCTGACGAGCTCCGACGTCGATGGCGAGCTCGGCGCCGCCACCTCGATCGCCCAGATGATCAGACCCGCGGCGATGGTGATGGCGATCAAATCGATCCACCAGGCCAGGAACCTGGCCAGGGTGCTGCCGAAGCGGAGGCCGGGCGCACCGGGCACCTCGAGCCCGGTCGGCGACGCGGACGGCGCAGCCCACGCGACCGGTGCGCCCGGGGGCTGCGTGAAGCCGGGGCCCGGCGGCGGTGGCAAGGCCGCGCCAGGGGGCGGCGGAGGCGCGGCAGCCGCGGTCGGCGGCGCGCTCGGTGGGGGCGGCGCGACCGGCAGCAATGGAGGTGAAGACGGCAGGCCTGGGCCCGATGCACCCGCCTGACCCGTGTCTCCGAGCCCAGGCTGATCCGTGTGACCGTTCGACTCTGTCATCGGTCCCTCCCGTGCGCCGTATGCGCTGTTGCGGGGCGCTACTGGTTCGCGGCGATCGCTTCCGTCACGCAGCCGTGGACCCTTGGTTGACTCGCCGTGCACCGCGATGATTCGGTCAGCTTGATCGTCCGTGGATCTCCGTCGGGCGGAAGTCTATCGGTGCGGATGTCTGGCGTTGCAGTTCATTCGCAACCGTTCGCCATGGCCGATCGCCCGTCTCCTGGCCACGCCCTGCAGCGTTCGAACCAACCGCGACACGAGGGCGACGTCCCCGCAAGGGCTAGACTCTGCTCCATGACTCGACCCATCGATCCCTTTTCCGACGGCCACCTCGAATCAGCTGCCATGATCCGCCTGATGCGCCGAGTTCGTCAGACGCGTGACTTCCGGCCCGACCCGGTTCCCCAGGATGTCCTGCACGACATTCTCGAGGCCGCCCGATGGACCGGCAGCGTCTCGAATCGTCAGCCGTGGACCTTCATCGTCGTGACAGCCGCCGAAACGCGCCGACGGATGGCCGAGGCCGCCAGTAACACACCACACATCGGCGTTGCCCCGGTGGTGATCGTTGTGGCGATCGATCCGCGCGGGATCGAGACCGACAACTTCGATGAGGGGCGCGTCGCAGAGCGCATCATGATCGCGGCGGCCGTTCGCGGGCTGGGTTCCGGCATCGGCCGGGCCGGCCACGAGGCTCAGGCCGCAATCGGAGAGCTTCTCGGGGTACCCGCCGACCATGTCGTTCGAACCATGGTCTCAATTGGCTACCCAACCGAGGCGGGAGCGTTGCCCAAGACACCGACAGGAACTGCGCGCAAACCGCTTGAGTCGATTGTCCGTCTGGAACGCTTCAGCTGACCGAATGGGCCGTCAGCGATGCGGGGAGAACCACCTGGGTTGACGCGCGACCTGAGGTAGGCGCCGAACCATCGGAACGGCCCCGGCAGGCGGGAGCCTGCCGGGAAGGCCCTCCCCGTCGGAGGTTCCACGGCCTCTGGCAGCCTGCGCGACGCTGATGCTCGAGGACGGCGCAGGGGTGCGCATCGTCCTCTCTCATTGAGGAATTCCGAGCGTTGTGTGTCGCGAGGTCGTGCGACAGCCTGATGGGCCTCGGCGCCCGAGGCCACGGACTTTGACTCGAGCCGCTGCGGCGCTAAAGTCCGGGATGAGGCTGGCGTCGTCCATCGCCAGCGGGGTGTGGGAGGTCCACTGATGGGGATCATGAAGGCGTTCGAGCTCGACCAGCCGGGCGGTGCGTGGCTCGGGCTTGCCTGGCTCGTCGTGCTTGTTGTCCTCGGCTTCGTCATCGTGTACGGCTTCTGGCTGACCGGTGAGTTCACGAAGGCGGGAACCAGCACTGATGCGATCAGCGGATACATCAACCTGGCCATCGGCGGCTTCCTTGGTCTGATCGGCGGCCGTGCCACAGCCGGGAAGAACAACGGCGGAGATGGCGGCAACGACGGGGGCGCCTAGACCTCGGGCTGGTCGCGTCGACCTGATCACACCGCCACCGGGCACTCGCGAAGCCAGAGCTGGCCCCGCCAGTCGGTGGCGACGTTCGGTTCCGTGGACATCGAGGTCCGTCGCCGCACGACGGGCACGTTGCGCGGGTGTCTTCGCGCCAGCGTTGGCCTCGCGATAGTGCCAACGTTGGGCCTGACTGACTGACGGTCTGCCTGTCTGTCTGTCCTGACGGGTGGGTGTGACCTCGCTTCACATCCGTCGGATGCTGGCGCTCGCGGCCGGATCACCGGCGGTCTGACCCTGCGCCGCGAAGACTCCCAGGCGCATGCGGGCTCCATGTCTCACTGTCCACGAGCCGGACCTCGGCGAGAGCGTCGGCGGCTGCCTGATGGAACGGCAGCGGGAAGGGCCAGCCCTCCTCAACGGTGAGCCGCTCGCCGTCGCGCCACGAACGCGCGAATAGGCCCAGAGGGGGTACGGTCGATAGACGAAGGCCCCTCGGATCGCTCCGGGGGGCCATTTCGTGCTCAGATCGATGGTCGGGGCGGAGCGATTCGAACGCTCGACCTCCTGAACCCCATTCAGGTGCGCTACCAGGCTGCGCCACGCCCCGAGGGGGAGGAGTCTATCACTCGGATCGACGGCGTCCGGCCTGCGGATAGGGCCCGGGGTTTGCGCCGTGGCGACAACGGGTAGGCTTCGGCGACACCCGCAGACGGAGGCGGCATCACCGGTGAGCGAGAGTGGCGAAGACACGGCAGTCGTCGTGCCCGTGCGCCTGCCCGCCCCGCTCGAGGGGCTCCGCCGCCGGACCGCCCAGGAGGCCGCGACCGGGCTTCCGGCCCACCTCACGATGCTGTATCCGTTCGTGGCGCACGAGGCGCTCGACGACGACCTCCGGCTGAAGCTGGCGTCGATCCTCTCCCCCATCGATGCCTTCGACTACCACCTGACCGAGCGGCGTCGGTGGCCGGACACGCTCTATGCAGCGGTCGAGCCCGAAGCCCCGTTCCGGTCCATGCAGTCGACGCTGGCGGCGGCCTTTCCGGAGTTCCCGGTCTACGAGGGCGCGTTTCCGTTCGATCCCCATGTGACCGTGGTCCTTGGCCCGCAGTCGGAAGACCTCGAGGTCGCGAACGATCCAGCCTGGGCGACCCTGCCCGTGGTCCGGCACGTCACCTTCGTCGACCTCATCGTCCGCATCGACGGCCGCTGGCGGCGGCGATGGCGATTCCCACTGCGGACACCGGCGGGACCGGCGGCCGAGGATCGATCCCGCTAGGTGTCCGTGCGATCCGTCGCGCTGACGCCCAAGCTCGCCGCCCAGCGATCGTAGTCCGCCAGCTCGTCCTTGGACTCGCGGGCGAGCAGGTCGATCAGGCAGCGCTGGACGCTCTTGCCCTCGAACAGGGCGTTGTGGACCTCGCGCGCGATCGGCATCTCGACGCCCAGCGCATCCGCGAGCTGGAGGGCGGCGTCCACGGTGTACGCGCCCTCGGCCACACCCGGGAGGCTCGCCTCGATCTCCGACCAGGCGCGCCCACGCGCGAGCTCCACGCCCAGCCGGTGGTTGCGCGACAGCGGCGACCCGCACGTCGCGACCACGTCGCCGATCCCCGCCAGGCCCAGGAACGTCATCGGGTTCGCGCCCGCCGCGATCCCCAGCCGGGCCATCTCGGCAAGCCCGCGCGTCATCAGGCCGGCCTTGCCGTTGTCGCCGAACCCGAGCTCCTCGGCGGCACCGGCCGCGATGGCGATGATGTTCTTGAGGGCGCCGCATAGCTCTACGCCGAGCACGTCCCGGTTCACGTACAGCCGGAACGCACGCCGGCCCAGTCGCGCCTGGATCCGCTCGGCCAGGGCGACATCCTCCGCCGCGACGACGGCCGAGGCCGGCAGGCCGCGGGCGATCTCGAGGGCGAGGTTGGGGCCGGACAGGGCGGCGATCCGGCCGGGGTCGAAGCCGCCGGCCCGCGCGATGACATCGGTCATCCGGAGGTGCGTGCCGCGCTCGATGCCCTTCGCGACCGACAGCAGGTCTGCGCTCGCCGGCACGTGTGGCGCGACCATCGCCACGGTCTCGCGCAGGTGTGCCGAGGGGACCGCGAAGACGAGGAGGTCGGTTGCATCGCCGAGCGTCGCGACGTCCGCCGTCGCCCGCACCTGGTCCGGAAGGTCGATGCCCGGGACGCGCGTCTCGTTCCGGCCGGTCTCGGCGATCCGCGCCGCCGTCTCCGGGGAGTGGCAAAGCAGCGTCACCGGCTCGCGCTGCGCGATGATCGCCGCCAGCGTCGTGCCCCACGCACCGCTCCCGACGACGGCGACGCGCGCGGGACCGGAGGCCGGGCCGCCGGACTCCCCTGCCCGACCCATCAGCTGCGGCGGCTCTTGGCCGCGCGCCGCTTCTTGGGCAGCTTCTCCCGGATCTGCTCGCGGAACACCAGCCGGATCGGGGTGCCGGCGAACTCGTACGTGTCGCGAATGCGGTTCTCGAGATACCGCCGGTAGGAGAAGTGGATCGATGCCGCATCGGTGGCGAACAGGACGAACGTCGGCGGCGCGACCGCCGCCTGGGTCGCATACCGGATCTTCGCGCGGCGTCCGCGGACGAGCGCCGGCGGCGTCCGCTCCACGGCAGCGGAGATCAGGCGATTGAGCTCGCCCGTGCCAACCCGCTTCCGGCGCTCGCCCCAGACGTCGACCGCAAGCTCCAGGACCCGTGTCACGCGCTGACCGGTCTTGGCGCTGATCGAGACGATCGGCGCGTAGTCGAGGAATGGCAGCTCGCGGCGCAGGTTGGCCGCGAACTCGTCGAAGCTCTTGTGGGTCTTGTCCTCGACGATGTCCCACTTGTTGACCGCGATGACGAGGCCGCGACCCTCCTCCACCACGTATCCCGCGACATGCGCGTCCTGCGCCGTCAGCCCGTCGGCCGCATCGAGCAGGAGCACGGCAACGTCCGCGCGGGAGATGGCCTTGAGCGCGCGAAGCGTCGAGTACCGCTCCGCCGCCGGCCCCGATGCGACCTTGCCGCGCCGCTTGATCCCGGCCGTGTCGATCAGGACGACCTCGCTGCGACCCCACGGGATCGTCGTGTCGATGGCATCGCGGGTCGTGCCGGGCACCGCGGACACGATGGTCCGGGTCTCGCCCAGCAGCGCGTTGATCAGGCTGGACTTGCCGACGTTCGGCCGGCCGACGAACGCGATCGCGGGCGGCTCGTCGTCATCGGCCGCCATGGCGGCGTCCCAGCGGGCGGAGATGTCGGCCGTCGTGCCCGGGATCGCGTCCTCGTCATCCTCGTCATCATCGTCATCATCGGCCGCGTTGCCGGGGTCACCAACGACATACGGGTCCGGCTGGGCCCTGGCCATCTCCTTCGCCCAGGCCTCGGCCTCTTCCTCGCGCGCCTTGCGTGCGATCTCGGCGTCGGTCTCGGGCGGCAATGCCCAGACGACCGCGTCCAGCAGGTCCGCAACCCCCCGGCCATGGCTGGCCGAGATGGCGAAGGTGTCCTCCCAGCCAAAGGCGAAGAACTCCGTCGCGTCCTGCTCGCGCCGCTCGTTGTCGGCCTTGTTCGCGGCGAGCAGGACCGGCTTGGTGGTCCGCCGCAGGAGCTCGGCTGCATCGTCGTCGCCGGGTGTGGGCCCGATGATCGCGTCGACGAGGAACACGATCACGTCGGCCTCGTTGATCGCGAGGCGGGCCTGGAGCTGCACCTGCTCCTCGATCGGGTCGCCCGGCGCGACCTCGAGCCCGCCGGTGTCGACGACGACGAAGCGACGGCCGTTCCACTCCGCGTCCCCGTACAGGCGATCCCGGGTGGTGCGTGCGCGATCCTCGACGATGGCCGCGCGGTCGTCGCCGACGACGCGGTTGAACAGGGTGCTCTTGCCCACGTTCGGGCGGCCGACGAATGCGACCACCGGGAGACCGGCCGAACGAGAGGGCATGACGGTCAGACCGTGCCGGCGGCGGCCGGTGTCCGGGTCGGGAGCGAGGTGGTGCGGCCCGCGGGCGTTGCCGCAGCATCGAGCGCGGCGGTCGCGAGCGCCCGGGCGCGCGGTCGGACGTCTTCGGCGCCGCCGATCACGTAGATCCGCTCGGCGACGTCGCGAAGGTCCTCGATCGGGGTCGACGTCCCGCCGGTCACGCCGACGATGCGGACGCCGGCGAACACGCCGGCATCGTCGAGGTCTCGCGCGTTCTCGATCTGGATCGAACGCGTGCCCGCGATCTCGCACAGCCGGGTGAGCTCCTTGGTGTTCGCGGAGTGGCTGCCTCCGACGACCACCATCAGGTCGACGTCGCGCGCCACGTCGAGGGTGTCCTCCTGGCGACGGATCGTGACCGGACACACGGTGTTGAGGATCTTGAGCTCGTGCGCGCGACCCACCATGAACGCCGCGAGCTTCTCGAACTTCCAGGGCGGCTGCGTGGACTGCGTGATCAACGCCATCCGCTTGCGGCGCGGGATGTTGACCCAGTCCGCCTCTTCGTCCACGACGATCGCATCGGGCGCGAACCCGAGCAGCCCGGCAACCTCCGGGTGCTTGGGCGTGCCGAGCAGGACGATGGTGTAGCCCTCGTCGACCAAGTCCTGGAGCTGGCGCTGCTCCTGGATGACCCAGGTGCAGGTCCCGTCGATGACCTCCAGGCCACGATCGCTCGCACGGTCGAAGACTTCGGGCCTGACGCCGTGCGCACGGATGACCACCGCCGCGCCGTGGTCCACATCATCGAGCGTGTCCACGCTGCGGACGCCGATCTCCTGGAGGTCGCGGATGACGCCCTCGTTGTGGACGACCTGGCCCAGGGTATGGGTGGCCTTGCCCGCCGCGGCGGACTCCTTTGCCTTGTCGATCGCCTCGCGCACGCCGTAGCAGAACCCGGTGCGCTTCGCGATGCGGACTTCCTGAACCATGCTCATACCGTTCGATGTTCGCACACGTCCGGGGATCCCGCCGCTGCGTGCGATGCCTCGAATCAGCCGGTGGCGGGACCATCGGTGGGGATGTCGTCCCCGTACACGCCCCGGTGCCGCTCGTCGAGCAGGGCCGCGATACGGCGCATGATCTCGTTCGTCGCGACGGTCTTGGCCGCCCGGCGCTCGGTGCCCGGCGGGACCAGGTCGGCGACCTGGAAGGGTTCGCCGATGCGCACCGTGATCGTCCGCCGCGGGAACGGCATCGGCAGCTTCTGGCCCTTGGGCCACACGGCGTCGGAGTTGTTGATCCCGATGGGCACGATCGCCGCACCCGTCCGGAGCGCGAGCGACGACAGCCCGTCCTTCGCGTGCTGGAGGGTGCCGGTCGGGCTGCGTGTCCCCTCGGGGAAGATCATCAGCACGTAGCCAGCCTCGAGGATCCGCGTTGCGAGCCGGAAGGCCTCCACGTCCGCTGTCCCCCGCTCGACCGGGTGCACCCCGCCGTGGGCGGAGATCCAGCCGAAGATCGGCCAGTCGAACAGCTCCTGCTTGCCCAGCCAGTGGATTCGCCGACGGCGGAGCGCCGGGGTCAGCCAGGCCCCGATCATCATCGGATCCGCGTTCGAGATGTGGTTGGCGGCCAGGATCACGGCGCCGGTCTTCGGGATGCGCTCCAGACCCTCGAACTCGATCCACGCGCACGCGCGGCACACGATCCGGGTGACCAGCGCAACCATCCGGACGAGCAGCGACTTGTGATTGTCGAGGCGCATGGCGACCTCGAGCAGGCCGCTCTTGGCGGTCCTGACGGGCTTCGCGGGGGCCGGGGCGGCGGCTCGCAGGGGCGAAGGCGCGACCGCGGTCTCCCGCGTCGCGGGCACTGCCTCGCGGCCGGCGACGCTGGTGGTTTCGGGCGCCTTCGCCATCGCGGCCGCGATCGCCGCGTCAACCAGGTCCACGGTCTGCTCGAACGAGTTGCCGTCGCTGTGGATGATCACCGCGTCATCGGCGGCGCGGAGCGGTGCGATGGCGCGACCGCGGTCTCTCGCATCGCGGGCACCGAGCTCCTCCCGGACCGCTGCTGCCTCCGTACCTTCGGGATCCAGGCCGCGCTCCTCGATCCGTCGCGTGGCCCGCTCGTACACCGAGGCATCGAGGAACAGCTTGAGGTCGGCGTCCGGCAGGACGACCGTGCCGATGTCGCGCCCCGCGACGATGATCCCGCCCTCCGTTGCCAATGCCCGCTGGCGCGGCATCAGCGCGGCGCGAACCTCAGGAACCCTGGCGACCGCGGACACCGCGGCGTCGACGTCATGGGTCCTCGCGGCATCCGTCGCATCCAGCCCGTCGAGCAGGACACGAGTCAGGCGACCGGACCCATCGTCTCCCAGCGTGACCCGCTCGACCAGCGCGCCGAGGCCCGCCGCATCGTCGGTCGCCATGCCCTCGCGCAGAGCCAGCGCGGTGATCGCGCGGTAGAGCAGACCGGTATCGACGAACCGCAGCCCCCTCCGTTCGGCCGCCGCGACGCCGACACTGCTCTTGCCGCTCGACGCCGGGCCGTCGAGGGCAACGACGAACCCGCGGTCAGCCGGCGGTGGACCTGCCGGGTCGGGTTTCACGGGGGTGCGCTTGGCCATGGGCCGAGCATACAAGCCGGCAGACCGCTACGCGGATCCCGTGACCAGCCCTGACAGGTCGAGCCACAGGTCATCGGGCGTCCACGGCCTGAGCCCGATCGGGTCTGGATCGTCCGCGATCACGCCGCCCTCACCGCCTGCACTCAGCGACGCCCGCCCCCGGCGATCTCCTTCAGCCGCACGGCCACGACCTTCGTCACGAGGTCAAACGGGATCGGACGGCCGGCCGGGAAGCGCAGCGTGCCCTGCCCGGCAACGTATGGCGCCACCTCGGAGCCCAGCGCATCACGGACGGCCTCGCTCGCCGGGAACACGCTGTAGTGCCGCTTGAAGGCCGCGTACGACACCAGCAACCGGCCGCCCTGGGTGAAGGTGGGCATCTGGTAGCTGATCGTCTCTGCCGCCTCGGGCGCCGCAGTCGCGATCGCAGCCCGAAGCTCCTCCAGGACGGCGCGCTGCTCGTCGGGCAGTGCGGCCAGGTATTCCTCGACGGTGCTCGGTGCGGCCATGACTATCCCCGTTGGTCATCGCGATACATGGGTCCCTCGGCAAGGACGCCGGTCAGCTCGTGGCTTCGACCTCGACCAGCCGTCCATCCGTGAACGCATGATCCCAGACATCGATGTCCGGCGGCTTGACCCCGAGCGCCGTCAGCGCCGTGCACACCTGGCTTCGATGATCGGTCCCGTGGTGCAGCGCCTGCGCCAGCCGGACACCAACCGGCGCGTGGATCTCGGATCCGTCGTCGCGGCGGCGGACCAGGATCGCGTCGGGGTCCGGATCCCCGTCCAGCACGGAGGACCAGGCAAGGGCGTGAAGCGCCATCGCGTCGCGCAGCTGCGCCAGGTCCATCCCGGCGTCGTCGATGTCCTCGACCCGCCCGCCGGTGAGCGTGACCAGGTACGACCGATCGGCGCCGACCAGGTGACCCAGCGTATCGAGGATCGAACCGTAGGTGCCCGGTACGCCGGTCGAAAGCTGCTCGGGTGTGAGCGCCTGGCAGGTGTCGATCAATCGGAGGGTCGCCCACACATGATGGGCGAAGGCATCGGTCATCAGGGATCGGCTCATCCGCGCAACGTAGCACGCTCCCAGCGCTGCGTCCGGCCGCCTGCAGTCCGCTCGGTGCGCCGTCGACCCCCGCGGCTCGCGCTGAATTGCGATGCTATCGCCATGACGGCTGATGCCCGGCCACAGGCGCCAACGAACCCATGCCGCTGATCCCCGCGACCCTCCGGGAGACGGAGTTCCGGCGCTTCTGGACCGGCCAGTCGATCTCGGTCTTCGGCGACCAGGTCACGGCCCTGGCCCTGCCCATCGTCGCTGTCCTCGTCCTCCACGCGGATGCCGCCTCGATGGGACTGCTCACCGCGGTCGGCCTGCTCCCCCACCTGCTGTTCTCGCTCCCCGCCGGCGTCCTGCTCGATCGCGTCCATCGCCGCCGCCGTCTGATGATCGCCGCCGATCTCGGCCGGGCGCTGCTGATCGCCACCATCCCGATCGCCTACGCGACCGATACCTTGACGCTCGCCCAGCTGTTCATCGTGGCGTTCCTGGTCGGGACGCTGTCGGTCGCGTTCGACATCTCGTGGTCGACAGTGTTCGTGTCGGTGGTCCGGCGCGACCAGTACGTCGCCGCCACCGCGTTGCTCAACGGAAGCCGGTCTGTTGCGGCCGTCGGGGGCCCATCGATCGGCGGGATCCTGATCCAGCTCCTGAGCGCCCCGATCGCGCTCGCCGTTGATGCAGCCTCATTCGTGCTGTCGGCCGCCAACCTGTGGCGGATCGATGCCCGGGAAGCTCCGATCGAGCCCGAGACCGGCAGCATCCGATCCCGTCTGATGGCCGGCCTCATGTTCGCGTCACGTGACCCGATCATTCGAAGGATCCTGGTCTGCGCCGGCATCGTGAGCCTGTTCAACTTCGCGTTCAATGCGCTGTTCATCCTGTACGTGACCACCCGCCTCGACGTGGCCCCTGGCATCCTCGGCCTGGCCCTCGGCGCAGGTGCGGTCGGCAGCGTCCTTGGGGCATTCATCGCCGAGCCCGTCGGCCGCCGGCTGGGGGTCGGACCGGCCTATGCGCTGGGTATCTTCCTGTTCCCGGCGGCACTGGTCCCGGTGGCCCTCGTGACGGGGCCGCCTGCGGCGGTCATCGCGATGCTGTTCGGCACCGAGTTCCTGGCCGGAGTGGGCGTGATGATCGTGGACATCAACGTCGGGGCCGTGCTCGTGGCCCGCACCCCGGACCGCATCCGCGCGCGAGCGACGGGAGCATCCCGGTTCATCAACTACGGGATCCGGCCGATCGGCGCGCTGTTGGGCGGCGCACTGGGGACGGCCATCGGGGTCCGCGAGACGATCCTGTTCACGTCGGTCGCTGCGCTGCTGGGTGCCGTGACGCTGATCGGCTCGCCGGTCATCCGGCTCCACGATCTTCCGGAAGTAGCGGCTACCGCGGAATAGCGACGAGCGCCGGGCAGCGACCGCCTACAGCTCGCGGGCTTCCATCATCCGCTTCAGCCGGGCGAGATCCTGCTGGAAGCTTCGTCGGAAGCAGGCGCCGAACAAGGGTCCGAAAAGGCGCTGCGCCCCGGTGAACTCGAAGGACCACGTCCAGACGACCCGGGTGCCGTCGGGTGTCTCCGCAAACGACCACGCCGCCTGGAACGGGACGGGGGCCGTGATGCTGCGCATCGCGACCCGGCGATTGAGTTCGAACTCCGTGACCACGGCATCATTCGTGGTCGTCCGGCCGGCGAACGACCGCACCACGGCGTGCCGGGTCGATCCGACGCCGACGGGACCCTCCGACGTGGCCGCCTCCTCGATGGCATTGGACGACCACCTGGGCGTCTCCTCCGGCGTCGTCCGGACGCGGAAGACCTCCGCGATCGGCCGATCGATCGTGATCGCCATGGTCAGCCTGGTCATTCTGGCCGCTCCTCCTCGCGGGACGTGACACCACCCGCGATCCCCGTGACCTTCCTGTTCGTCCGTTCCGAGATCGCTACGCCGGGAGGCACGTGCAGAAGCGCGCAGTTCAGCTCGGCCGTGTCACCAGGAGCAGGTCACGCTGACGGGGTCGCTTCGCCAGATGCCGAGGTGGATGTACGTCGCCGTGATCACCAACGGCGTGGGTCCCGGCGGGGCATCCCTCACCCGGCGCATCTGCAGCTCGATATGCCCCGGTTGCAGCCCCTGCTCGCCGAGCTCGACGCCCCAGCTCCACGACGCCCGCGTCTCCTTCCCGACCAGCGTTGCCATGTCGAGGCTCGGATACCCCCTCCGGCCCGAGTAGATCCCGTGGCCGGGATCCGGGTCCTTGTCGAACAGGTAGATCGTGCGCCCGACCGCGTCGCTTCCGGACCAGCCGAGGACAACGATATCGAGCCCGTTGGGCAGGGGGCTCGTCCTCGCCCACGACCAGTCGTAGGTCACGGTGATCGCCGGAGGCAGACCCGCACCGGGTGCCCCACAGTCGGCCGCGATCGAGCCGCGAAGATCGGACTGGCGAACGTCGAGCAGGCCGCCCCATCCGAACACCGGCTCTCCGGCCAGCATCGATACGATCACCACGGACGCCACCCCGACGAGCGAAAGGCTCCGGCGGTCGGTCCGGCGAGTCAGCGTCAGGTCCGCCCCGGCAAGCAGGACCCAGATCGCGATGAGCGCCTCGAACGGCACCCGGATCCGGCCTGCGTCGAGCCCCACCAGCATCGCGCCGATGCCCTCCGCGATGAGCACGAGGAGCATCGGACGCACGACGGCGACGGCCCACGGTCGCCGGCGGTCGAGCGCCCTTGCGGCGACGATCTCGAGGACCGCCAGCAGGCCGGCAGCGAGGTTGAAGGTGACGCCGTAGAGGATCGATGCCGGGACCGGCGGGGGGAACAGGGCCAGCACCATCCCGGCGACGTTGATGAACGCCAGGACCTTGAGCGCGACGGAGGCACGCCACTCCAGCGAATCGAAGCGGGGCGGCTCGATGTCGAGGTATTGGCTGTCGGCAGTGGCGGAGGTGGTCATGTCGGCGGCCACGTTACCCCGTGGCAGGCTTCGGAGGCGCGGAGCCGCGACGCATTCGCAAGGCGCAGCCTCGCGGGCAGCCGAGGGACTCGTCGACGACGGCCTGCTGTCAGTGCGGCCCGCCCGCCGCGCTCTGCCCGGCTCCGGGTCGAGCTGGCGGACCCCGATCGCGATCAGCGACCGAGGGCGCGACGAATCCTGCCGAGGACAGCGCTGATCCGACTCGACCATCGGCCACGCTTGCCGGCGCCTTCAGCGTCCGCGGCGGGTTGACGCCGCGACCTGGCGGCCTCCGCATTGACCCTGCGGCGCTCCTCCTCGGCCGAGAACGCCGCCATGCGCAACCGGTCGTTCCGATCAGATGAGCCCATCTCTACCTCCGACGATCACCTTTCGGCACGGGGGTCCGCCGGGTCAAGGAGCGATCGTCACATCCCGCCTCCAGAGTTCGGAGGCACCCAGTGGGAGGGGCAGTGGGTCGGCCCGTCGCCTGCCTGCTCACGCGCCCTCGCCTCGAGCCACCGTAGGGAGTTGACGGTCGCGGGTTACCGTGAGATGGACGATCCGGTCCGCTCGCGGAACGACCGTGCGATGACGGCGACCCCGGCGACGAGCATGCCCCCACCGATGATCCCGACCGCGTTGAGCGGTCCGACGCTCTCCCGGACAACCCAGCTCACGGCCGCGACGATCGGCTCGGGCAGCACGGGCGGCGCATCGTTGTGTGTTCCTGCGGGCGTCGTCCAGACCCACATGAGGAACGCGAAGAACATGCCGACGAGGGCGTAGCCGACGCCCACCACGACGGACCTCGAGCGCCAGGCCAGCAACGCCAGCAGCAGGACTGCCCCGGAGATCATGATCATCCCGAGCGACATGACGAAGGCTGACGGGCTGCTGTCGAAGATCGCGCTCCCCCGCTGGATGGCGTCCCGGACCACTGTCGTGTCGAACCAGGCCATCACCACAAGCACGATGGCAGCCGCGAACACCGCGAGCGCCGCCCTGCCAACCTTCGACATCGCCTTGCCCCTAGCAGCACCCATTCCGCAGGACGCGAATGTCGGCGTTACACCGTCCAGCGTCAAGGGCCCGGGCAGTCCGATCGGCAAGTTGGTTCAATTGCAGCGCGCGGCGGTTGCGATGGCGGTTGCAGTCAGCGAGGCTCGACCCGCGTGGTACCCAGCCTCCGCACCTCCGACGAGCTCAGGGGCCGGACATCTCCCGCGGCCATGTCATCCAGGCGAAGCGTGCCGATCCGCACCCGCACGAGGCGGCGGACCGGCGCGCCGACCTCGCCGAACATCCGCCGCAGCTGGCGCTTCCAGCCCTGGTGGATCGTGACCCGTGCCCAGGTCAGGCGAGCGTCCGGCGCCGGCTCCAGGATGTCTGCCAGCCGACGGTCCTCGGTCCGGGTCTGCCCTCGCAGCCCGGACAGTGTCGCAACGCCCTCGACGAGCTCGACGCCCGTCTCGAGCGCCTCGGCCTGCTCCCGGCTGAGCGGCTGGGACAGCCCCACCGCGTATTCGCGCTCGACGCCATACCGCGGATGGAGCACGCGCTCGGCCCAGGCACCGTCGTTGGTGAGCAGGATGAGCCCCTCGGAATCCTGGTCGAGCCGTCCGACCGGATACAGCCGCGCCCCTCGGGCGAGATCCGGCGGCACGAGCTGAACCACGGTGGTCTCGGCGTGCCGGTCGCGGGTCGTGGATGTCACGCCCATCGGCTTGTGGAGGGCAACGTAGACGGGACGCGCGTCCGACCGCGAGACGGGCTGCCCGTCAACCTCGATCTCCTGGATCTCGGGGTCGACCCGCTCACCGAGGACCGCCGGGCGGCCGTCCACCCGAACGCGCCCCGCGCTGATCAGCTCGTCCGCACCGCGACGCGACGCGACGCCGGCGGCCGCCAGGACCTTGGAGATCCGCTCGGCCGGCACGGTCAGGCGTCAGCGCTGCCGGACGGCGTGGCTCGTGGGCCGTCGCCGTCGATCGTGGCCGGCGGACCGTCACCGTCGATCGTGGCCGGCGGACCGTCACCGTCGATCGTGGCCGGCCTGGCCGGCGGACCGTCGCCGCCGTCGTCGATTGCCGCCGGCCCCGCGTCCTCGCCCTCGACCAGGCGGGCCGCGATATCGAGGTCGAGTGGCGGCAGCTCATCGACCGATGTGAGCCCGAACCGCTCGAGGAACTCGAAGCCGGTCCCGTACAGGATCGGCCGGCCGGGAGTCTCCGCGCGACCCAGCTCCACGACCAGCCGGCGGTGGACGAGGCTCCGGACCGTGTAATCGGAATCGACGCCGCGAATCCGCTCGATCGCCGCCTTGGTCACCGGTTGCCGGTAGGCGACGATGGCGAGCGTCTCCAGCGAGGCCGGCGACAGCTTGACGGAGTCGGCGCCGACATACCGGGCAATGAGGGCGCCGGCTTCCGGCGCCGTGGTCAGCTCCACACGATCGCCGGCGAGCACGAGCCGCAGCCCACGTCCGGCGAGCGACACCTCGAGGTCGCCCAGCCGCTCGTCCACGGCTTCGCGGGGCACGCCGGCAAGCGTAGCGATCTCGCGACGCGAGAGGGGCTTCTCGGCCACGAACAGCAGCGCCTCGAGCTGGTTCTCCGTGAGCTCACCGGGCGGCGCATCGTCGGCGTCGCCCGGTTCGGCGGCGGCGTCGGGCGAGTCGGGCGCCGCCTCGGCCGGTACCGCGTCGGCGGGTACCGCGTCGGCGGGTACCGCCTCGACGGGCACGCCGGGTCCGACGGCCTCGAGCTCGGTCATGCGAACGTCTCCATCGACTCGTCGAGCGGCTCGTCATCGGACAGATCGGCAAGACCGGCCGCCGCCCGCTCCTCGGGCGTGGTCCGGCGAGCGACGATCGGACCCCAGGGCTCCGCCTGCTCGACCACGATCTCGCGCCGCTTCATCAGCTCCAGCATGGCCAGGAATGTCACCGCGACGACGACCCGGTCGTGCACGCCCTTGAGCAGTTCCTGGAGCACGATCGCGGGCGCCCCGCGGAGCGCCCGCCGGAGCAGCGCGGCGCGCTCGGTCAGCGTGATCGTGCGCGGGATCGACTCGGGCGGCAGGGGCGGCGGCGGCGCGATTCGCGCCAGGCCGTCGAGCGCGGCGATCAGCAGGCCCGTTGAAAGGGGCTCCGCCGCCGGCGGGCGCGCGCCGGCAACGCCTGCGGCGTGCGCGGCCCCGGGTTCGCGATGGAACAACCCCACCCGCCGGTGCGCCTCATCGAGCAGCCCGGTGCCGGCATCGCGGAACGCCCGGTACAGGATCAACCGCGCCCGAAGCTCGGCCTCGGGGTCGATCCCTTCGTCGGCAAGCGTCTCCGCGCCCTCGACCACGCGCCGCGGGAGCATCGCCCGCGACTTGATCAGGATCAGCTGGCTCGCGACGGCGATGAACGCGGACACGTTCCCCATCCGGTCCCCGTCGAGCGAGGCAAGGGCGTCGAGATAGGCGTCGGCGAGCGCGCCCAGCGGCACGGTGAGCACGTCCATCTGGCGCGCCTCGATCAGGGCCAGGAGGAGCGCGAGCGGCCCGTCGAACTCCGGCAGCGTGACCCGCGTCGCGGCCTCGGGACGGCGACCTTCCCCGAACGCAACGGCGGGGGGGGCGACGGATGCGACGGCCGGCGCCATCAGCTGGCCTCGTCCGCAGCTCGGAACAGGTGACCGTACTCAGGGTCTCGCGGCTCCGCCTGGTAGCGGACCAGGTCGACGGCGCGCTCGGACAGCCCGGTCGCTGCGACGGCGGCGGCCGATGCCTCCGCATGGTGGCGAAGCCGGTCCAGCGCGGCGCTCCAGCCAGGGATCCTCGCGGCCAGGGCGACCACCCACGGCCCGAATGCCTCACCCAGCGACCACGCGATCCGCGGACCGGCGCCGGTGTCCCCTTTCGCGCAATCGTGGAGCAGGCCGGCGGCAAGCACGTCACGGTCGGTGACGCCGGCCGCCCGAAGGGCTGCCACGACGGCCAGGCCGTGGCGCCGATCGGCGACGTGCATGGTGTCGAACAGGGCGAGCTCCGCGGGATTGGTCCACGCCGCGACGGCCTGCCGCTCCCCGGGGCTCACGCGAGCAAGCAGGTGGGCACGGAGCTGACGGGCCTTACCGCCCAACCAGGAAGTACGCGACACTCTGGATCACGGTGAACAGCGGCCTGCTCAGCAGCAGGATGAACGCGATCAGGATGAACAGGCCGTACTGCGCAAGGATCGGTCGCAGCTCCCACGCCCGCCGCGGCGACAGGAAGCGGAACAGCAGCGTGGACCCGTCGAGCGGCGGGATCGGCAGCAGGTTGAAGATCGCCAGCGCGACGTTGAACAGCACGAACAGGAACACCGTGTACAGCACGACGTTCGGCAGCCCGACGGCCACCGTGTCGAGCACCCGGAACACAAATGCGCCGATCACGGCCATCACGAGGTTCGACGCCGGCCCGGCCAGCGCGACGTAGACCTCGCCGTTGCGCCGGTCGCGCAGGTTTGCCGTGTTCACCGGCGTCGGTTTGGCCCACCCGAACACGAACCCACCCAGGAACACCGACACGATCGTCATCATCCCGCCCATCGGGTCGAAGTGGACGATCGGGTTGAGCGTCAAGCGGCCGAACAGCTTGGCCGTCGAGTCGCCCAGCAGGTACGCCACGGCGGCGTGCGAGAACTCGTGGACCGGGAACGCCACCAGCAGGAAGATGGCGAGGACGACGAGGGTCGGGATCAGGTTCTGAGGATCGAGCACACGGGCCTCACGGCGGCGGTTGAGTGGGTCCCGCGTATCCTACCGGTCCTCCGCGCTCAGAGCCGCCCGAGCAGCTCGCGCTTCTTCGCCTCGAACTCCTCGGGGGTGACGATCCCGCGGTCGCGGAGATCGCCCAGGCGCCCCAGCGCCGCCGTCACCTCGTCGCTGGACATGGCCGCCGGCTGCGGTCCGGCCGGGGCTGCCGGCGCCGCCGCCGGAGCGGGCGGGGCGACGTACGCCCGCGCCGACTGGGCGGGGGCGGAAGGTGCGGACGCGGGCGATCCCGGTGCGGACGGCGGCGATCCCGGTGCGACCTGGCGCCCCTCGCCGGTCGAACGCAGCGGCGGCATCGTCGCCCGGCCGATCTCGATCTCGAGCTCGTGCTTGGCCTCGAGCATCGCCTTCTTGAACGACTTGGCATCGCGCAGCATGCGCAGCACCTCGTTGGGGTGCTCCGAGGCCGTGAGCACCTCGAGGTCGCCGAAGCCGAAGACGCGACCCGCCCATCCCTCGGACAGGATCGCATCGTTGATCTTCTCGAGCGACCAGTCGGATGCCTTCTTGTTGACCACACCCTCGGAGTGGACCAGGCGCCGGGACGTGACCGAGTATTCCTCGCTCCGGTAGCGCAGCCAGCTCCAGCCGACCTGCAGCAGCCCGCCCACGAACAGTACCAGCGTCACCAGGCCCAGGAAGTCCATCACGCCGCCCGTCGCGCCGGTGGTGATGCGGATCAGCAGCAGCACGATCGCGATCACGAGCGCGGCGATGCCGAGCCGCGAGTTGCCCGCCAGGATGAACCAGTGCTGGCGCTCGCGCCGAAGGATCCGCTCCCCCGATGCCAGCAGTGAGTCGGTGTATGACATCGCCCCGGAACCTCCTCAGGCCCGCGGGTGAGCGCGGGCGTAGACCTCGCGGATGCGCTCCCCTGTCAGGTGCGTATACAGCTGCGTCGTGGAGATACTGGCATGTCCGAGCAGCTCCTGGACGATGCGCAGGTCGGCGCCACCTTCGAGGAGGTGCGTTGCGAACGAATGCCGCAGCGTATGCGGCGAGACGCGACCGTCCAGCCCGGCGGCATCCGCGGTTGCCTTGACGATCGCCCACGCCTGCTGGCGCCCCAGCCGGCGCCCCCGCGCGCCGATGAACAGCGGTGCCTCGGGATCGTCCGGGACCGTGGCCGAGGCGAGCCAGGCTGCCCGCGGCCAGGTGAGATAGCGAGACAGCCACTCGAGCGCAATGTCCCCCACCGGCACCAGACGCTCGCGATCGCCCTTGCCGATCACTCGCACGAACCCGCCGTCGAGCGACAGCTCGCCGCGATCGAGCCCCAACGCCTCGGACACCCGGAGGCCGGCCGCGTACAGCAGCTCCAGCAGCGCCCGGTTGCGCACCCGCACGCCCCCCGCTTCAGTGAGTGCCCCGCCGTCCGGCACGTCCCCACCGGTTTCCTCGAGCAGCCGCTCGACCTCGGCCACGGTGAGCGTCTCGGGGAGCAGGCGGGGTTGTTTGGGCAGATCGAGGTGCGCCGCAACGTCGACCGCGATGACGCCGTCGCCGTACGCGAACCGGTAGAAGCCTCGGATCGCCGCCGCCCGCCTGCGCAGGCTGGTCGGGGCGAGTCCCGGGTCATGCGGGCGGCCCCGGCGCGCCCGGGCGGCCAGATAGCGCTGGGCAACCTCGGGGCCACTCGCCCAGTCACGGGCGGCACCGCGGCTCATCGCAAAGTCGGCGAGGTCCGCCCGGTAGGCGGTGATCGTCGCGTCGGCCACGCCGCGCTCCACGCGCAGGTACGCGAGATACCCCTCGATCGCGCCGTCGAGGGTCGTCGCCACGCGATCCGCCGTCCCCGCTGTCAGGCCGGCACGCCGGCCGGCCGGCCGGCGGTCCACGCCTCCGCCCGGTCGAGCAGCTCGCGGGCCGACAGCCGGGCGGCGTCACCGCCCCCGGGGCCGCCGATCATCAGCGCCAGCTCGGACTCGCGTTCGGCGCGATCGAGGCGGACGACCTCGGTCACGGTCCGGCCGCCCCGCTCCCCCTTCGCGATCCGGTAGTGCGCATCGGCGTAGGCCGCGATCTGCGGGAGGTGCGTGACGCACAGGACCTGGTGCTCGCGGGCCAGCGTCCACAGGCTACGCCCGACCGGGTCGGCGCTCCTCCCCCCGATCCCCGAATCGATCTCATCGAACACCAGCGTCGGCGTCTCGTCGACGGCGGCCAGGACCTGCTTGACCGCGAGGGCCACCCGCGACAGCTCGCCACCCGATGCGATGCGGGCCAGCGGCCGGGCGGGCTCGCCCGGGTTGGGCCGGAAGCGGAAGACGACCGTGTCGATCCCGCTGGCATCGAACGCGACGGCATCCCCGTCCACCTCGACGGCGGCGTCGTCCCGCGCGGCCGGCCGTCGGCCGAGGCCGACCTCGAACGCGTCGGGTGGAAAGCCGAGCTCCACGAGCACCGACGACACCGCCTCACCCAGCGCACCGGCCGTGCCCGCACGCTGGATCGACAGCGAGGCCGCCGCATCGGCGACCTCGAGCAGCAGCCGTGCGTCCTCCGCCGCGCGGCGCGCCCGCTCCTCGTCCAGCCCGCGCAGGCGCTCCATCTCGGCCGCCGCGCGCTCCCCGTGGACGATCACCGCGGCCTCGTCGTCGCCGTAACGGCGGATCAACCGGTGGATCTCGCCCAGGCGGTCCTCCAGGCGAGTGAGGCTGGCCGGGTCGTGATCAACCGTCTCGGCGAGCGTCCGGACCTCGGCGGCGATGTCGTCGATCTCGGCCTCCGCGCCGGCCAGCCGGTCCACCAGCGGCGCCCAGCGCTCGTCGAGCCGGGCGAGGGTCCGAACCTCGTGCACCGCCCGGGCGACATCCTCGCGGGCGCCCCCGCCCTCCGCGAGCAGGATTTCGCGAACCTGGGCGGCCCCCGAGGCAATCGCCTCGCCATGCTGTGCCGCGGCGAGCTCCCGGGTGATCTCCGCGGCCTCCCCGGCCCGCAGCCGGCCGGCGGCGATCTCCTTCGTCTCGTGCTCCAGGACGTCGATCCGGCGGAGCAGCTCCCGCGGCTCCATCGCGAGCTCGAGCAGCGCAGCACGGTTGCCACGCCACCGCTCGACGGCTGCCGCGACGCGCTCGCGGGCATGGGCGTGCCCGCCGTACGCGTCGAGCAGGTCGCGCTGCCAGTCCTCGTCGAGCAGCCGTTGCTGGTCGTGCTGGCCGTGGATCTCGACGAGATCCCCCGTCGCGGCCGCCAGCCGGCCGGCGGTCACGGTCTCATCGTCGAGCCGGGCGGTCGAGCGCCCGGTGGTCGCCACCTCTCGGACGGCGATCAGCGGCTCCGGAAGGCGGTCGAACAGCGCCTCGACGCGCGCCGACTCCGCACCGTGCCGAACGAGCGTCGTGTCGGCGCGCGCGCCGAGCGCGAGCCCCAGCGCGTCGATCAGCAGGCTCTTGCCTGCGCCGGTCTCGCCGGTCAGCACGTTGAATCCCGGCGCGAACGCCAGCCGCAGCCGGTCGATGAGGGCGAGGTCGGCGACCGTCAGCTCGAGCAGCCGGCCAGCGCGATCCGGGGAGCGATCCATGGCCATCCTCAAGAGGGCAGCAGCGCGACCTTCGTCCGCAGCAGATCCCAGAACGGGAGCGACCCCTGCGGCTCGACGAACCGGATCGGCCGCTCGAGGGCGCGGACCTCGACGACGTCGCCCACCCGGATCGGCCAGTCCTCGCGGCCGTCGATCGACACCAGCGCCTCCAGCGCGTCGAGAACCCGGCAGCGGACCACCTGCTCCGGCGACACCACGATGGAGCGAATCGCCGAGAGGTAGCCCGCGATGGGCGTCACCACGAGGTTCCGGCTCTGCGGGTCGAGGATCGGGCCGCCGGCCGAGAACGAATAGCCGGTCGAGCCGGTGGGACTCGAGACGACGAGGCCGTCCGCAACGAACGTCCCGACGTGCAATTCATCGATGGTGACTTCGAGCCGGACCACGCGTGCCAGCGCACCCCGGGCGACCACGATGTCGTTGAGCGCCGTGAACGCGGTCGTGGTGGGCCCGGCCTCGGGCAGGATCGCGCCGGTCAGCGCCATCCGCTCACGCAGGACGAACTCGCCGGCGATCAGGCGCTCCAGGACGGGCTCCAGCTCATTCGCCTCGGCCTTGGACAGGAAGCCCACCTTGCCCAGGTTGACACCCAGGATCGGGACGTCGACCTCGGCCACGGCCTGGGCAGCCCGCAGGAACGTCCCGTCGCCGCCGAGGACGACCAGGACGTCCGTCTCGGGCAGGTGGTCCACGAGGCTGGCAAGCTCGCCGGCGGGCTCCGCCCAGTGGTCCACGTCGCGCAGCCGGCACCACGTGGAAGCGCGGTCGCGCAGCTCGGACGCCTGCACGATGGTGGGGTTGTAGGCGAACCCGATCCGCCGGGCGTTCATTGCGATCCCTCCCAGGCGGCCGATACGGCCTCGTCGACACGGTCGCCGACCTCCGCGCACGATGGCCCCGCCTGGAGGTGGACCAGGAACTCCCGGTTCCCCTCGGGTCCCTGGATCGGGGACGCGATCACCGCGCGCGTGCCGAGCCCGACCGCGGCTGCCGTGGCGACCGCGTCGCGAAGCACCCGCCGGTGCACCTCCGGATCCCGTACCACGCCGCCCTTCGCGTCCGCGCGGCCGGCCTCGAACTGGGGTTTGACCAGGGCCACGATCGGGCCACGGCCGTCCCGGAGGACCGACCGGATCGGGTCCAGCACCAGCCCCAGCGAGATGAACGACACGTCGACGACGGCGAGGTCGACCGCCTCGGGGAGCATGCCCGGCGTCAGCGTCCGGGCGTTGACCCGCTCCATCGAGATGACGCGTCCATCGCGGCGCAACCGGTCCGCGAGCTGGCCGTAGCCCACGTCCACCGCGTACACGCGGCCGGCGCCACGGGCAAGCAGGACATGGGTGAACCCGCCCGTCGACGCACCCACGTCCAGGCAGACCAAGCCTGCGGGATCGATGCCGAACGCGTCGAGGGCGGCGATCAGCTTGTGCGCCCCGCGGCTGACCCACTGCCGGCCGGCCTCGACGTCCACGATCACGGCGGGATCGACCATGTCGCCCGACTTGAGGTCCCGTCGCGCGGCGTCTCCCGCGCCGACCCGGACCTTGCCGCCGAGGACCAGCGCCTGGGCCCGTGCCCGCGTCGGCGCGAGGCCACGCTCCACCAGGAGGTGGTCCAGCCGGATCCGTCGAGAGGTTGCGGCGCCCATCGCGCCTATCGTGGCACAGCCGGCTCTACCCGGACGTATCGCCGCGCCGCATCGGGCAGGTCAGGCGCGCCGGCGACGGGTTCTTGCAGCCGGCGCGGCGGCGCCCATCGGTCGCTCCGTCCCGGGGGTGATCCGCAGCCGGTCGATCACCTCGCGGACCTGGGCCGTCAGCCCCGGGGTGTCCAGCCGGATCAGCCGGCGAAGATCGGAGACCGAGCCGTGATCGACGAACCGGTCGCCGGGGATCCCGATGATCCGCACCGGGATGTCGCGGTACGACGCGTCCGCGACCCGCGCGTCCTCGAACGCGTCGAGCACACCGGAGCCGAAGCCACCGGTCACCACGCTCTCCTCGAACGTCACCACCAGCTGCTTCCCGCGCGCCTGGTCGAGGATCAGCTGCCGGTCGAGGGGCTTGGCGAAACGGGCGTTGATGACGCCGGTCGACCAGCCGTCCGCCTCGAGGGCCTCGGCCGCCTCGACGGCCCGCTGGGTGATCGGACCGAACCCGACGAACAGCAGGTCGCGGCCTTCGCGCAGGACCTCGCCGCGTCCGACGGGAAGCGGCGCCGAGTCCCGCTCGTCAACGCCGAATCCGGCGTCCCGCGGGTAGTGCAGCGCGAACGGATGATCCTGGGCGAACGCGGTTCGCAGCAGCGCCCGCAGCTCCTGCTCGTCGCGCGGGCTCGCGATCACGAGGTTCGGCAGCTGACGCTGGGCCGGCAGCGTGAACATCCCCTGGTGGCTGGTGCCGTCCTCGCCGACGAGGCCGGCGCGATCCACCGCAAGCACGACCGGCGCGTCGTTCTGGCACACGTCGTGCACCGTCTGGTCGAATGCGCGCTGCAGGAACGTGGAGTACAGCGCGACGATCGGGCGCAGGCCGCCCAGCGCGAGACCGGTCGCCAGCGTCACGGCGTGCTGCTCGGCGATCCCGACATCGATGAAGCGGTCCGGGTAGGCCTGCTGGAACTTCGCAAGCCCGGTGCCCGTGGGCATTCCCGCGGTGATCGCCACGATCCTGCGGTCCTCCGCCCCCAGTGCGACGAGCTCGCGCGAGAAGAACGCCGTGTAATTGGGAGTCTTCTTCTCGTCGCTCGCCGGCGACGACATCACGGACGGCTCGGCCGCACCCTCGGCGTTGTGCGCCGGGCTGCGCCGATCGGCCATCACCGATGCCGACGGCGGCGCCCCTTCCTCCGCGTCGCGCGACGCGGTCACCGCCGAGCCCGTGGCGGCCGACGACGCCATCGCATCGCCGTTGGTGCCGTTTGCGGAGGCACCCAGGCGGTCGTGCATGTCGGTGGCCGGCGCCAGGGTCATCGGCGGCAGCGCGGCGCCGTGGAACGAGACCTGGTCCCTCTCGGCCGGGCGGTAGCCCTTGCCCTTCTGGGTCCGGACGTGGACGATCGCCGGCCCGTTGAGCGCGAGTGCCCGGCGGAACGTCTCCTCGAGCAGGCGGTGGTCGTGGCCGGGCATGACCCCGATGTAGGTGATCCCGAGGTCCTCGAACAGCTGGCCAGGCTGCGCGAACGAGACCACGGACTGCCGGAACCGGCGCGAGAGCTCGAGCAGCCGCGGCCCGACGATCGGGATCCGCTCGGTCGCCGAGTCCCACGCGGTCTTGCCCTGCCGCCAGGCGGCCGACAGCTTGATCTCGGACAGGTACTGCGACAGCGCACCGACCGACGGGCTGATCGACATCTCGTTGTCGTTGAGCACGATCAGCAGCTGGGTCTGGCGGTGCCCGATGTCGTTGAGCGCCTCGAGGCTGAGGCCGGACAGGAGCGCGGCATCCCCGACGACGACCGCGATCCGCTCCATCGAGTGCCGCAGGTCGCGGGCGGTGGCGAGACCCTGCGCGATCGAGAGGCCGGTTCCCGCGTGGCCCCCATCGAACACGTCGTGCGGGGATTCGGTGCGCCGTGGGAAGCCACCGACGCCATCGATCTGGCGCAGCGTGTGAAATCGTTCCAGCCGGCCGGTGAGCAGCTTGTGTGCATACGCCTGGTGGCCGGTGTCCCAGACGATCCGGTCGCGCGGCAATTCGAGCAGTCGGTGCAGCGCCAGCGTGATCTCGACGACACCAAGTGACGATCCCAGGTGTCCGCCGGTGACCGCGACCGTCCGGATGATCGTCTCCCGGATCTCGGCCGCGAGCTGGTCCACCTCCTGGTCGGACAGGCCGCGAAGCTCCGCGGGGTCCTGGAGGCGATCGAGAATCGGCACGGACATCGGCTCCTGCTGCTCGGGGAACATGCCGGTTGAGACGGCCGGCTGGACCCGGCGGTGATGCTGGACGGCGCCCTCGCGAGCGCGGGAAGAGGTCGAGATTATGTGATATCCGATGGTAGCACGATGCCCGATGGGGGCCTTCGGGGCGAGCCGTGTCGACGGCGCCTCCCCTACTCCTCCGCGGCGTCCTCCGGTCGGACGTCGACGGCCGCGAGCCCGCCACCGGGCGCGGTCATCAGCTGCTGGACGCGGAGCTCCGCTTCAGCCAGCAGGCGCTCGCAGCGGCGCTGGAGCGCCACCGCCCGCTCGTACATGGTGATCGTCTGCTCGAGCGTCTGGCCACCCGCCTCGAGTGTCGCGACCACCTCCTGGAGCTCCGCGAACGCGTCGTCGTAGGCGAGCTCTGCGACCGGGAGCGCGGAGGCGCCGGGTGCCGTCGCGTCCGTCACGGGTGCTCCTCCTGCGCTGTGGGGCCGGCGTCGTGCGCGTCGGCCGGTCCGACCGCGTCTGCCCCTCCGGACGCGATCATACCCAGTGAATGGTCGATCCCGAGTGGATCGGCTGGGCCGTCACTGGTGGCCGCGAGGGTGCCGCGTGACAGCGCGAGCGACAGGCGAGTCCCGGTGATCGCCCCGGCCGGATCGCGCACGATCGCCCCGTCTCCGGCCCGGCGGACGATCGCGTAGCCACGGTCAAGCGTCGCCTGCGGGCCGAGCGCGGCCAGTGCGGATGCCGCCGTGGCCAGCCCGGCCGAGGCCGCGCGGATCCGCCGGTCCACGACGCGTGGAGCGCGACTCGCGAGCTCCTCGAGCCGGCGCATGTCCCGCTCGAGCCGGGTGGCCAGGATCCTGCTGGCGCGGTCGAGGACCAGCCCGACCCGCTCGCGCGACGCCGCGAGCTGCGCCCGGGGCTCCAGACGCACGAGCGCACGCCGCTCCCCATCGACGTCTCGTTGCGCCGCCCCGACTCGCCGGGTCACCGATGCCCCGGCCCGTTGTCCGAGCGCACGGACCGCGCCGGCCACCTCCACCCGGTCCGGGACCACGAGCTCCGCCGCGGCCGACGGCGTCGGCGCCCGAACGTCAGCCGCGAAGTCGGCCAGGGTCACGTCGACCTCGTGGCCGACCCCGCACACCACGGGAACCGGGTGCGCCACGATCGCGCGGACGACACGCTCGTCGTTGAACGACCACAGGTCCTCCAGCGACCCTCCGCCACGAGCCAGGATTGTGACCGCGGGGGCTGCGTCCGCCACGTCCGGCGGTGCCTCCTCGATCCAGCGCTCGAGCCGGCGAAGCGCCCGGACGATGCTCTCGGGGGCGCCGTCACCCTGGACCTTGCAGGCGACGAGCACCACGCGTGCCATCGGCCAGCGCCGGGCGAGCACATTGCACACGTCCTGCCACACCGCGCCCGTGGGCGAGGTCACGACCGCGATCGACCGCGGCCTGTACGGCAGCGGCCGCTTGCGGGTAGCTTCGAACAGGCCCTCCGCCGCCAGCCGCGCCTTGAGCTGCTCGAACCGGATGGCCAGGTCTCCGAAACCCGACGGCTGGATCGCGTCGACGTAGAGCTGGAGCGCGCCCTGTGGTTCGAACAGGTCAACCCGGCCGTGGGCGACGACCTGGAGCCCGGTCTGTGGCTGGAACGGCGACCGGACGCGGTCGTCCCGGAACCAGATGCACTGGAGCTGGGCTTGGGCGTCCTTGAGCGTGAAGTAGGCGTGACCGGCGCTCGACACCGTGACCCGCCCGACCTCGCCCTCGACCCACACGTCGCGCAGCCCGTCGTCGGCCCGGATGCGCTCGCGGATCGCGCGGCTGACCTCGGACACGGTCTTCACCCGGAGCCCGAAGGTGCCGCCGGGTACAGGGCGCCGAGACGGCGCGGCGTCAGGATCGTCCGGGAGCGTGTCCCAGGACGGGAGCGCCCACTCGGGCGGCTCGGGGGTGCGGCTCACCGCGACATCTCGACGGCCGTCGCGAGCCCGCTAGAGGCGGGTCTGATACTCGCCGGTGCGGGTGTCGATGCGCAGCGTGTCGCCCTCGTTGACGAACAGCGGCACCGTGACCACGAGGCCGGTCTCCATGGTGGCGTTCTTGCGGGCGCCCTGGGCGGTGTCGCCGGCGTAGCCCGGCTCCGTCTCCTGGACCAGCAGGTCAACGGTGACCGGGAGCTCGATCCCGAGCGTCTCGCCCTCGTGCGAGGTGCGATCCACGATCATCCCCTCCTTGAGGAAGCCGATCGCATCGTCGAGCGTCTCGGCCCGCAGGCTGAACTGCTCGTACGACTCGGTCTCCATGAAGTGGAGGTCATCGCCGTCGCGATACAGGAACTGCACGGGGCGGCGATCGATCTGCGCGCGCGGCCAGCGGTCGCCGGCCTGGAACGACTTCTCGACCGTGCTGCCCTTCTTGACGTTGCGCAGCTTGATCCGGACCTGGGCCGAGCCGCGACCCATCTTGATGTGGTGGTAGTCGAGGATCTGCCACAGATCGCCGTCAAGCTCGATGACGACGCCCTTGCGCAGCTCGCCGGTGCTGATCATGTGGGCTGGTGCTCCCGGATGGGCGTCACGGGTTCGCGAGGCGTGCGAACGCCGAACATCAGACGAGGTGGTATCGAGCCCGATCCTACCAGAGCCACCGATCGGCCCCGGCGCGGTAGCCAGGCCGGCTCCGCGATCAGGCGGGCAGCACCAGGACGTCGCGCGGGAACCGGGTGAGGCGGTCCACCACGCCGCGCTCGGCGTCGAGGTGGATCAGGTCCTCGATCCGGACGCCCGTCTCGCCCGCGAGATACACCCCGGGCTCGACGGAAAACACTGTCGGGCTGGGCAGCGGTACCGCGGCGCCGGTCTGCCGCAGCCCGGGCTCCTCGTGGGTCGCCAGGCCGATCCCGTGTCCGGTGCCGTGCCCGAAGTGCTCCCCGTGGCCCGCGGCCTCGATGACCCGGCGCGCGGCCGCATCGGCCTCGCGGCCGGTGATGATGGGGGCGCCGTCGCGAACAACCTCGGCCACCGACGCCACCATGGCGTCGATCGAGGCCTGCTGGGCACGCGCCACGAGGTCGTACAGCTCCAGGTCCCGTGCGGCCGGCTCGCCGACGAACAGGGTTCGCGTCATGTCGCTCCGATAGCCGTCCACCTGCGCCCCGAAGTCGAACAGCAGCACGGCGTTCTCGAGCACCGGGCGATCGCCCGGCGATCCGTGCGGCAGGGCCGCCTCAGGACCCGCCAGGCACGCCACCTCGAACGCCAGCGCCTCCGCGCCGCCGGTGCGGATGAGCCACTCCAGGCGGAGCGCCAGCGCCTGCTCCGTGGTGCCCGGTCCGATCTCCGGCAGCAGCGTCGCGAGGGCGCGGTCGGCGACCGCGCAGGCCGCGGCGATCCGCTCGATCTCGTCCGTCGTCTTGACCGCGCGCATCTCCTCGACCCAGCCGTCCGACGGCACGAGCTCGACGCCGGGGGCGGCCACCGCGAGCTGTTCCCACAGCGCGTGCGACATGACGTCGGCCTCGATCGCGACACGCCGGGCGCCGAGCCGGGCCAGCAGGTCCGGCCAGGCCGCCGGCAGGTCGTACCCGATCTCCATCACCGTGCTCTCGGGTGCTTCGCGCCGGCACTGGACGGTGTACCGCGAGTCGGTCACCACGACGACCTCGTCGCGACCCAGGACGAATCGGCCCGAGTGTCCGGCGACCTTGTCCTCGCCGCTGGCGAGGGTGAAGCCCGTGAGCCAGCGCATGTGCTCGGGACGGAGACCGAAGTACGCGTCCACCCCCGCCGCCGCCATCCGGGCGCGAAGGGCGGCCACGCGACCGGGTCGATGCGCGCGGTCCGCGTCCGCCCACCGGCGGCGCGTCGCCGCGTCCGGCGGCGGCGCGAAATCCGCGGCGGCGGGCATCACGCCCGGGCCGGGGTCACTTGCCGTACTTCTTGACATTCGCGTCGTGCTCCGCCTTGGTCTTGGCGAACGCGCTCGAGCCGGAGCCGTCGCCCTTGGCGATGAAGAACAGGTACCCCGCCTTCGTGTCCGGGGTCAACGCGGCCGTGATCGATGCGATCGCCGGTGAGCACAGCGGCCCGGGCGGCAGGCCCTTGCTCGTGTACGTGTTGTAGCCGGCCAGGTCCTCCGGCAGCTCCTTCGGCAGCTGCTCCTTGAGGGTGTCCCAGAACACGTACTCCTTCCAGGCCGTGAGGTCGAGCTTGTCCAGCTGGAGCGTGTCGTTGATGTAGAAGATCGTCGGATCCGACTGGAGCAGGCGCGTCGGCCAGCTCTTCGAGCTCAGCCGGTTCTCGTATACCCCCGCGATCAGCGGCCGCTCCTCGTCGAGCACGGCCTCCCGCTCCACGATCGATGCCAGGACCAGGACCTGGTAGAAGGTCAGCCCGCGCGACTCGGGGACGGTCAGGAGGTCGCCCACCCGGTCGTGGAACGCGGTGAGCATCATGCGCACCAGGTCCTCCGCCGTCGTGGGGGCGATCTGGTCGGTGCGCAGCGTGTACGTCGCCGGGTACAGGAAGCCCTCGAGCGAGGCGCCCTTGGGGCGGACGTTCTCGTCGAGCAGCCACGGGTAGTCCGCGAGCAGCTCGTCGGTCGGATTCCGAACGAGCTCGAGGAACGCCGCCGGATCGACGGAGGTACCGGTGAGCGTCTCGAGCTTCGCGGTCATCTGTTCCAGCCGGAGTCCCTCGCGGAAGGTCACCGTCTGCGTCCTGATGACGATCCGGTTCCGGACCAGCCCCTCGACCACCTGGGCGGGCGTCAGGTTGCCCGCCATCGCAAAGCTCCCCGCCGTCAGCTGGGGCGTCAGGTCGTCCATCCGAGCCTGGAACAGGAAGGCGCGCTCGCTGGCGATGATCCCCGCCTCGAGCAGCCGGGGCGCCAGCGTTGCCGGTGTGTCCCCGGTCTCCACCGTGAACACGATCTCGGCCGCGTTGCTGCCGGCCGGCGCCGTCAGCGCGGTGCCGATGTCCTCGCGGACCAGGTCCGAGACGAACCCGATCCGCAACGCCCCCGGGTTGTCCTCGGCCCACGGCACGATGACGGCGCGGACGATCGGGCGAGCCACGGTCGCCATCGTGAGCAGAACGAGCGCGGCCAGGATGGCCACGAACACGACGAACCGGATGATCGCGGAAATCCCGCCGCCATCGTCGCCGTACCGCTCGTATCGCCGCTGGTCGCCCGGACCTCGTCCGTAGCGACCCGTGCGCACGTACGGGTTGGCGCGCCGCGTGGGCGCGGGGGTCGCCATCGGGTCCCGCGGCTGACGGCCGCCCCGGATGCTCATCGATCTTCCTGCCGGTCCGCGGACGCGGTTCGGCGCGCGTCCAGCTCGTCCTGGAGGATGACGGCTGCGGCCTCCCGATCGATACGCGACCGGTGGGCGTTGCGCTGGGTTCGCGACGGCGGACCGCCAGACCGGCCGCGGGGCATCCGGCCCAGCCGTCGCTCGGCCTCGAACGAGGACAGCCGCTCGTCGCGCATCGTGATCGGCAGGCCGAGCCGCAACCCGAGATCCGCGGCCCAGCGCCGGGCGCCGTCGGCCATGGAACCTTCGACGCCGCTGGCTTCGACGGGCAGGCCCACGACGAGCTCGCTCACGTCCTGCTCGCGGCACACCGTTCCGATGGCCGCGGCGTCGCCTTCGATGGTCCGGGCGCGGTTGACGGTGGCCAGCGGACGGGCGATGTCGATCCCGATGTCGGCGATCGCGAGCCCGATCCGTCGCTCCCCGAGGTCGACGCCGAGGATCCGGCTCACCGCGCCCGCACGATGGCGACGGCCCGAACGATGGCCGAGCGGCGAGCGGGACGCGTGATGGCGAACATCACCCGGATGGTACCGGCTCGCCCGACGCGGCAGCGCCGGAGGCGTCGGGGACGGATGACGGGTCCGCCGTGGGCGCCGGGGTCGGCGCCGGCGTCTCGTCCACCGGTGTGGCCACCGTCAATGTCACGCGCTGCTCAAGGGACGGAACACCGGACGCCCAGTCCGGCCAGAGCGCGATCTTGACCGTCCCGTACGACCGCAGCAGGTTCATCGCCTCGGCCTTGCTCAGGCCCAGCACCTGCTGCTTGAGCGCGACCGCGTCGACGGGCCGAAGCTGCTTCGCCGATCCCTCGACCGCGAACCGGACCTCCCCGCCGACCACGCTGCCGTCGCCCACGGTCACCTGGGTCGAATCAGGGACGAGCTCGTACCCGCTCGTGATCGACGACCGGAGCCGCGCCTCGGCGATCGCCTCGACGGGAGATGCGTCGACCGCGAGGACGTGGCCGGTCGCCGTCATCCCGAGCGTGAACGAGTCGACCTCCTTGCCGACGAGCGTCGCGGGATCGACATCCGTGACGGGCTCGCCGAGGGTCGCGGTGTCCGGGAACACGGTGGTGCCCTCGGGCGCGCCGGCGCCGTTCTCGAGCGCCGTCGCGAACTGGCTGTCGATGTCCTTGCGCACCTGCTCGGCCGCCGCGTCAACGTCCGCCTGTGAGATCAGAAGGAACTCGTCATGCGTGCCACCGCTCGTGGGCTTGAGGTTGCTCACGCTCATCACGGTCCGGTTGTACTTCGCGGGAATCGACCTTGATGGCCCCCGCCGCCACGTTCCCGTCGGTGCCAGACTTGGACGCGGTGATGCTGACCTCGCTCGTCTGGCACGAGACGCTCACGTTGGGGGGCGATCCGGACAACGTGGCGACGGGCAGGAACACCGATTCGTCGGTTGCGAAGGCGATCCCGCTCGCGGTCTTCACCAGGGTCCCCTTCGGGATCGTGTACGAGGCCGTGGGATCGCAGTTGGTCCAGCGGACCCCTCCGGTGGCCTTCGTCTCTGCGACGCGCTTCCCGGTAGCCGGAAACTCGCCCGAGGATTCCACCGGCACGGCCAGCGAGATCGCCGGGATGACGCCGTTCTCGGCGTCGACCCCGGATGCCGCCGGATCGGCGCGTACCGTGAGCGAGATGGGCCCGATGGGCTCGATCCGCGGCGTGACCGTGATCTCCGCGGACGGCAGGAACACGTACGCCGCGACACCCGCGACCAGGAGGGCGACGAGCAGCACGCCGAAGCCCACGATCGCGGCCGGCCGGATCCGTGGCAGCCGTCGCGAGTGGATCACCCGTGGCCCGCCCCGGCGGCCGCTGCCGGGCTCGTCGCGCATCGATGGTGTTTCCGGCGCGTCCGGTGTCGGGACGGGCGCCGGTGTCGGGGCCGGCCCTCGACCCGCAGCGCGCGACGGCGTCGACAGCATTGCGGACGTGCCGGCGGCGGAGGCGCCGTCGGTGGCCGCGTCATCGGCCTTGGCCGGCTCCGCGTCGGCCGCAGGGCTCTCGAGCGCCTCCTCGTACTCCGCGACGGATCCGAACACCGGGAGCCCGGCCGACGCCGCGAGGGCCCGCGCGGAGGGATCAGGAGCGATGAGGTCGAGGCGCCGGCCGTTGACCATCGCCTCCCGGGCGAGCAACCGGAAGTTGATCCGGGAGGTCGCCAGCCGGGATCCGAACGGGAGCACCAGCCCGACCCGCGATTCGGGGGCGTTCCGGATTCGCGTCGCCGCGGACGTGATCTCGTCCTCGACGTCGAGATAGACGATGGTCGCCATGCGAGCCGGAGCCTACCCCCCTCAGACTTTCATCGCCCGGAGCACGCGCCGCAGCGCGGCATCGAGCGGGTCCTCGGAGGTGTGGAGCTCGATCGCCTGGTAGGCGAGGCCCATCGGGGTGACGTCCTGCTGGTCGACCAGCAGCTCCGTCTCGTCGGTGATGGATTCGACCTGGTCCGGGGACATGATCGAGACCTCGGGCGGCCGCGCGAACGGCAGCCGCTTCCAGAAGCGCTCCGCGGCGATCGCGTCGCGGATCTCGGGCAGCCGTGACCCGCCGCCGCAGACGTGGATCCGCGACGGGAGCATCTCGCCGGCCGCGAGCTCCTCCATCACCAGCTCGACGCCCGCCGCCCAGACCGCGACATCGTCGCCCACGACCTCGGCGACCGCCTCTCGCTCCGCGATGTCAAGCCCGCGGGCATAGTCCACCTTGAGGTCCTCGGCCCGCGGGAACGGCAGGTCGAGCCGGTCGGCGATCGACTTCGTGAACGCCCGGCCGCCGAGCGCGAACATCCGGGTCCCCTCGATCCCGCCCTGCCGGACGAGCGCAACGTCGGTGGTCCCGCCGCCGACATCGATGAACAGTGCCCCGGCCTGGCGGACCTGCTCCACGCCCAGCACGCGAGCCACCGCGTACGGCTCGGCCACCACCTCGAGCAGCTCGAGATCGAGCTGGCTGGCGACGGACTGGAGCGCGCCGAGGTGCACCAGCGGAGCGAACGCGTTGAAGATTCCGATCTTGACGTGGCGGCCCTGGAACCCGACCGGGTTGGTGAGGCCATAGCCGTCGATCGAGGCGCCCACGATCGCGCTGTGCACCAGGCGCACATCGACGTGGGGCAGCCCGGTCTCCCAGGTGATCGACCGCTCCGCCTCCTGCAGCGCCTGGCGCTGCACGCTGTCGATGAGCTTGACCAGCTCGCCGTCGTTGATCGGCTGCTCCGGCTTCCGGCGCTCCTGCGTGAGCGTGGTCGTGAACCCCTTGACCAGCTCGCCCGCGATGCCGATGACGACCTGGGTGGGCCGGAAGCCGGCCATCTCCTCAGCTTCCTGGAGCGCGATCGAGCAGTTGTCCACGACCGCCGCGATATCGGCAACGGTGCCCGACTGCATGTGCGACAGACCCTGCCGCTTGCGACCGACGCCGCGCACCGTGCCGTGGCCCGCATCGTCGATCTCGAACACGAGCGCCTTGGCGAACTCCGTCCCGACGTCGAGCGCCGTGCACGCGGCAAGCGCCGGCAGCTCGTCGCGGTTCCAGAAGCGCCGCAGGAAGGCCATCTAGGTGCCCGCGCCCGCGGCGGCGCTGCGCACGGCGGCGATCGCATCGCCGAGCCCGTCTCGCCGGCTGCCCTTGGCCTGCGCCATCTGCGGGCGTCCACCACCGCGCCCGTCGATCGCAGGAGCCGCGGCCCTGGACGAGCGCACCCAGCCGCCACGCCGCGCGCGACGAGCTCGTCGCTCACCGTCACGAACAGCTGCGGCTCGTCGGCATCGAGGCCGAGCGCGATCACGCCACTCGGGAACGCACCGCGGATGTCCTTGGCGAGACCCTTGAGGACATCGATCGACTCGAGGTCACCCGTCCAGCCCACGAACTGGACACCGGGGGCGATCTCCTCGGCACGGGCCGCGAGCTCGGCGGGCTTCGGGCGTCCACCGGCCGCGGCGCCAGCCTTCAGCCGGCGCTTTGCCTCCCGCAGCTCGTCCCTGAGCGCGTCGATCCGCTCCGCGAGCGCCTCCGGGGTCCGGGCGCCGGCCGCTTCGGCCGCGCGCTCGAGGACGGCGAACCGCTCGTCCATCAGGCGGTCAGCGGCGACCCCCGTGACGGCCTCGATCCGGCGCATCCCCGAGCCGATGCTCCGCTCGCCGGTGATCACGAAGTTGCCGATCTGACCGCTCGCCCGGCAGTGCGTCCCGCCGCACAGCTCGTGGCTGAACCCCTCCACCCGGATCGTCCGGACGCGCTCGCCGTACTTCTCGTCGAAGAACGCGTCGGCGCCCGCGGCATTCGCCTCGGCCATCGTCATCCACTCGATCGACACGGGGTGATCCTCGCGAACCACGCGTCGGACCTGGGTCTCGATCGCTCGTCGTTCGTCGTCGGTCAGCGCGCGGTCGAACGGGAAGTCGAACCGGAGGTAGTCGGGGTGGACCAGCGAGCCCGCCTGGCGCGCCTGTTCGCCAACCTCGTTGCGCAGGGCCCGGTGGAGCACGTGCGTGGCGGTGTGGTTGCGCATCGTGTCGGCGCGACGGTCCGCGTCCACCTCGGCGCGGACGACCTCGTCGACCCGCACCGACCCGTGGAGCATGCCGCGATGGACGGTGAGCCCGGCCGTCTGCGAGCCGGCCACGCGCTGGACGTCCTCGACCGTGAACAGGACGCTGCCGTCGGCCGCGCGGATGACCCCCGTGTCCGCGACCTGGCCGCCGCTCTCCGCATAGAACGGCGTCCGGTCCAGGATCAGCTCGGCATGCGCCGACGCCCCGGAGCGCAGCTCGACCTCGGGCCGCGCCTCCAGCATCTCGTATTCGGTCTCATCGCGCAGGATCGCAAGCACGCGACCCTCCGCGGTCAGCGTCTCGTAGCCAAGGAACTCGGTGGGGCCGGTCCGGCCCAGGATGGCCGCGTAGCGGGCGCCCAGCTCCGCGGTCCGCGTCAGCTCCGCTTTCGTCCCGCTGCGGCTCCGCTCGCGCTGCTCGGCGAGCGCGTCCTCGAACCCGGCGAGGTCCGTCCGCACGCCGTACTCCGCAGCGAGCTCGACCGTCAGGTCGATCGGGAACCCGAACGTGTCGTGCAGCTTGAACGCGATCGCTCCCGGGAGCACCGGCGCATCCGGCGGCAGCGCGTCCGCCTGGCGCCCGACCACGCGCTCCGCCGAGGTGAGCGGGATCAGCGCCTCCTCCAGCTGGCCCATGCCGGCCTCGAGGGTTCGACCGAACTGGCGCTCCTCGCGTGCGATCGCGCCCAGGATCTCGGCACGGCGTTCCTCGAGGTGGGGGTAGGCCGTGGACATCGTGTCGATGACCACCTTGGCGGCCTCACCCAGGAACGGCTCGGTGCGACCCAGCAGGCGCCCGTGGCGAACGGCACGGCGCAGGATGCGGCGCAGGACGTACCCCCGGCCTTCGTTCGAGGGAAGGACCCCGTCGGCCACGAGGAAGGTGACGGCGCGGACGTGGTCGGCAATGACCTGGTAGCTGAAGCGCTCCTGCTCGAACCCCTCGGGGTCATGGCCGATCAGCTCGCGCATCCGGGCGTGGATCGGAGCAAACAGGTCCGTGTCGTAGTTGCTCGAGACACCCTGGACGACGCTCGCGATCCGCTCCAGCCCAAGCCCGGTGTCGACGCCGGGCGCCGGCAGCGGCGTCAGGCTGCGGTCCGCGTGGAGCTCGAACTCCATGAACACGAGGTTCCAGACCTCGAGCCAGCGCGGGCAGTGCTCGGAGTGGTCCGGGACGCATTCCGGACCCTCGGACAGGTGGGCACCGCGATCGAAGTGGATCTCGGAGCACGGTCCACTGGGCCCGATGTCGGCCATCCGCCACCAGTTCTTCTCGTCGCCAGCCACGAAGTCGCCCCAGCGGACCAGGCGCTCGGGCGGCAGCCCGATCTCGTCCTTCCAGACCGCGTGGGCAACATCGTCGGTCGAGTAGACGGTGGCGGCCAGGCGATGGGCGGGTATCCGCAGGTCGCGGGTCAGGAACTGCCACGCCCAGTGGATCGCGTCGCGCTTGAAATAGTCGCCGAAGCTCCAGTTGCCGAGCATCTCGAACAGCGTGTGATGGCGCGGCGTCCGGCCGACCTCCTCGAAGTCGTTGTGCTTGCCGGCCACGCGCAGGCAGCGCTGGTAGTCGACGGCCCGGGTGTAGTCGCGCTTCTCGACCCCGGTCAGCGCGTCCTTGAACTGGACCATGCCGGAGTTGGTGAACAGCAGTGTCTGGTCCCCGCCGGGCACCAGGCTCGCGCTGGGCACCACCGTGTGGCCGCGCTCGGCGAAGAACTCGATGAACCGGGCCCGGATCTCGGCGCCGGACAGGTACGGGATCGACGGGTCGGGCGAGGTGGGGCTGGCCATCCCCGCAATGGTAGCGAACGGGGCGACCGTGGCTGCCCCGAACCGGTCGCGGCGGCGCGCTATCCGTCCTGCTCTTCGCGGGACCGGAGGCGCCGGATGGACGTGCCGGCGATTGCCGCTCCGACCAGGCCCCCGACCACGAGCCCGCCGATGAACCTTCGCGAGCGCGGACTCTCGCCGCCAAAGAGCTCGGCAAGGTCGCTGACCGCGCCCAGCGGTCGCGGACCGGCCGCGCGAGCGGCCGCCCGGTTCAGTGGCTCCGCTGCCTGGTCGTCGCGGGGATCGGTCATGTCAGGGCACCTTCTGTGATTCCGGGCCGAGCGTTGCCACGATCGCGATGAACCCGATCCCGATCCAGGCCATGATCGAGGCCGGGATGAGCTCGAAGTCGCCGATCGCGAGGAATTCGAGCCCGATCCGGCCGCCGATCGCCGCGCCTGCCCAGGCCCCCAGCACGGCGGCCAGGAACGTCAGCGGCAGGCGGCCGCCCGCGTCGCCCCGGATGAACACGTACATCGCCGTGTGGAACAGGCCGACCAGCAGCGCCAGCGGCAGGGCGGTGGGGATCGTCATGCGGGGCCGGCAACGAGCGCCGGCGCGGCGGCGCCCGCCTCGGGCCGGGCATGTGACGCCTCGGGCGCGGCGATGCGCCCACCGCCGAGGCACGTGTCCCCGTCGTACAGGACGCACGCCTGGCCGGGCGCGATCGCCCACACGGGGCGCTCCGTCTCCACGACCCAGCGCCCGCCGCGCGCGGGCTCGTCGATCGACATCGGGCGGACCGTCGCCTCGACCAGCGGAGCACCGTGGCGGATCCGGACGCGGGCGTGAAACGGACGCCAGGCGCCATCGGGCGCACGTCCCGCCGGGGGCTCACCGGCGACGAAGGTGCCGTCCTCGAGCGGGATCTCGCGGGTCTCGAGGTCCTCGCGGCGGCCAAGCACGATCGCGTTGGTCGCCGGGTCGATCCGCGACACGTAGCGCGGCTCGCCGAGCGCGACCCCGATGCCCTTGCGCTGCCCCACGGTGTAGCCGGCGGCCCCGCCATGCTCCCCTACCCGCTGTCCGCCGGCGTCGTACACGGGACCCGGGGCGGGCGTCCAGCCGCCGCGGGTCCGCAGCTCGTCGCGGTAGTCGCCGCCGGGCACGAAGCAGATCTCCTGGCTCTCGGGCTTGTCCGCGGTGACCAGGTCGAGTGACCTCGCGATCTCGCGCACCTCGGGCTTGGTCAGGTCACCCAGCGGGAACCGGCTGTGCCACAGCTGATCCTGGCGCAGCCCGTAGAGGAAGTAGGTCTGGTCCTTGTCGGCGTCGGCCGCAAGGGCGAGCGTCGCCCGGGGCCCGTCCGCCGTCTCAATGACGGTGCGGCGCGCGTAGTGCCCGGTCGCCACCGCATCGCACTGGTACAGGTGCCGCGCCTTGCCCAGCAATGCCCCGAACTTCACGTAGCTGTTGCAGTCGACGCACGGGCTGGGCGTCCGGCCACCGAGGTAGGCCGCGATGAACGGCTCGATCACGCCCGCCGCGAACTCGCGCTCGAGATTCATCACGTAGAACGGCACCCTGAGCCGGGCCGCCACGCGTCGCGCGTCATCCGCGGCATCGGCGGAGCAGCAGCTCTTTCGGAACTCGGAGTAGCTGTCGGCAACCTCATGGAGCCGCATCCACACGCCGACGACCTCGTGACCCTGCTCATGGAGGAGCGCGGCGGCGACCGACGAATCGACGCCACCGGACATCGCGACCAGGATCCGGCTCATGCGCCCGTCACCCCGCGGGCGGGCGCGACGGGAATCGCCGCCGGCTCATCCGGTCTGCGGGTCGCGGGAGCTGCCGCCATCATCCGGCGCACCTCCTGCGGGACGATCCGCACCGCCTCCTCGATCTCGGCGTCCGTGGTCGTCCGGCCGAGCGACACCCGGAGCGACCCGCGGGCCTCCTCGTCCGGGTACGCCATCGCGGCCAGGACGTGGCTGACCTCGGTCGAGCCGGTCGTGCACGCGGACCCGGTCGACACCGCGACCCCGGCCAGGTCGAGGGCGAGCGCAACCGAGCCGCCATCGGTGCCGTGGACGATGACCGACAGGATGTGGGGCAGGCGGTCCACGGGATGACCGGTGAGCTCGACGCCCTCGACCTCGAGCATCGCGGCCTGGAGCCGTTCGCGCTGGCGGCGCACGCGCGCAGCCAGCTTCGTGCGCTCGGCCACGCGCAGCTCGAACGCGGTGGCCATGCCCACCGCGCCAGCCACGTTCTCGGTGCCCGCGCGCCGATGCCGCTCCTGCGTCCCGCCGTGCTGCTGGGCGAGGAGGTGGGTGCCCTTGCGGATCCACAGCGCCCCGGTCCCCTTGGGCCCCTCGACCTTGTGTGCGGCGAGCGCCACCAGGTCCGCGCCGAGCGTCGACACCTCGAGCTCCAGCCAGGGGGCCGCCTGGACGGCGTCCACGTGGAACAGGATCCCCCGGCGCGCCCGGATGATCGCGGCAATGTCAGCGATGGGCTGGATCGTGCCCACCTCGTTGTTCCCGAGCATCACCGAGACCAGGATCGTTCGATCGGTGATCGCCCGCTCGATGTCCGCGGGGTCCACGCGCCCGTACCGGTCCACCGGCACCTCGTGGACCTCGAACCCGAACTTCTCGAGATGCGCCAACGAGTGGCCGACGGCGTGGTGCTCGATCGGGGTGGTGACGATCCGGTGGCCCTTCGCGCGGCCGGCCCACGCAGCGCCCTTGAGCGCCAGGTTGTTGGCCTCGCTGCCGCCACTGGTGAACACGATCTCGCGCCCATCACCGCCGATGGCCCGGGCAAGCCGCGCATGCGCATCGTCGAGCGCCTCGCGGGCGGCGCGACCGAACACGTGCGCCGACGACGGGTTGCCGAACACGCTGTCGAGATACGGCGTCATGGCCGCGAGCACCTCGGGCCGGAGCGGCGTGGTGGCGGCGTGGTCGAGGTAGATCGCCATGGTCCGGGATTGTACGTCCGGGGTCCCGGAGCGCCCGCCCAGCGTCTCGCCCAGGCGGTGGTCGAGGCGGCCGGCGCTACTCTCGTTCAGCGCGTGCCTGGTCGTACGCCCGGCCGCGCTCCCGCTCGCGATCATGCTTGGCCAGCAGGCGCTTGCGCAGCCGGATCGCGGACGGTGTGACCTCGACCAGCTCGTCGGTCCCGATGAACTCGATCGCGTTCTCGAGCGTCAGCGGTCGCGGCGGGGTCAGCCGGAGCGCCTCATCGTGGGCGTGCGTCCGGATGTTGGTCAGCTTCTTCTCCTTGGTCGCGTTGACGTCCATGTCACCGGACCGCGCGTTCTCGCCGACGATCATCCCCTCGTACACGTCCTCGCCGGCGCCGATCAGCAGCTCCGAGCGCTCCTGGAGGTTGAACAGCCCGTACGCGTTGGAGACGCCGGTCCGGTCGCTCACCAGGACGCCGTTGGTGCGGTGGGTCACATCGCCCGCCCACGGGCCGTAGCCCTCGCCGATCTGGTGGAGCAGCGCGGTCCCACGCGTGTCCGTGAGCAGCTGGCCCCGATAGCCGATGAGCCCGCGCACCGGGAGCACGAACTCCATCCGCACCCGGCCGTCGGCGTCCGTGGTCATCTGCTCGAGCCGGCCCTTGCGACCCGCGAGCGCCTGCTGGACCTCGCCGATGTAGTCGGGCGGGATGTCGATGGTGATCCGCTCGTACGGCTCCTGGACCTCGCCGCCGACCGTGCGCAGGATGACCTCCGGGCGGCTCACCGTGAGCTCGTAGCCCTCCCGCCGCATCTGCTCGATGAGCACCGCCAGCTGGAGCTCGCCGCGCCCGCGGACCTCGAACGTGTCGCCGGAGTCGGTCGGATAGACCTCGATCGAGACGTTGCCCAGGATCTCGCGCTCGAGGCGGGCCTTGATCTGGCGCGATGTGACGTATTTGCCGTCGCGGCCCCCGAGCGGCGACGTGTTGACGCCGAACGTCATCCGCAGGGTCGGCGCGTCGACGTCCAGGCGCGGCAGCGGCCGTGGGTCGGCGGGGTCGGTGATCGTGTCGCCGATCGTGACCTCGGGCAGGCCGGCGACGGACACGATCTCGCCGGGGCCGGCCTCGGGGATCTCGACGCGCTCCATGCCGCGGGCGGTCTGGAGGCTGGTCACGGTGCCGCTCAGGGTCACCGTCCGGCCGGGCTCGATCGCCCCGGTGGTGTCGTCCGCCTCTTCGCGCAGGACGGCGATCCGCTGGCCGGTCCGGATCGTCCCGTTGCGGATCCGCCCGACCGCCATGCGGCCTACGTACTCGTTTGCCGACAGGTTGGTCACCAGCAGCTGGAGCGGATGTCCCGGCTCGAACACGGGCGCCGGCGTCACCTCGACCAGCAGGTCGAGCAGCGGCCGAAGGTCGGTTCCCGGAACGTCCAGGTCGAGCGTTGCCGTGCCCAGCTTCGCATTCGTGTACACGACGGGGAACTCGATCTGGTGTGCGTCCGCGCCGAGGTCCATGAACAGCTCGTAGACGTCGTCGAGGACCTCTGCCGGCCGCGCGTCCCCGCGGTCGATCTTGTTGAGGGCCACCACGACCGGGAGCCGGCGCGCCATCGCCTTCTGGAGCACATAGCGCGTCTGCGGGAGCGGACCCTCGGAGGCGTCGACCAGGAGCAGGATTGCGTCGACCATCAGCAGGCTGCGCTCGACCTCACCGCCGAAGTCCGCATGACCCGGGGTGTCCACGATGTTGAGCCGGACACCACCGACCTCGATCGTGGTCTGCTTGGCCAGGATCGTGATGCCCTTCTCGCGCTCCAGGTCCATCGAGTCCATCACCCGGTCGACGACCGCCTGGTTCTCGCGGAACACACCGGTCTGCCGGAGCATCGCGTCCACCAGGGTGGTCTTGCCGTGGTCGACATGGGCGACGATGGCGACGTTCCGGAGGTCCTCGCGGACGCGTGCAGAGGCCGCGCTGTGCGCGGGCGTGGCGGGCATGGCGGGGCCGGGCGTTGCGTTCATGGGCCGCTGAGTGTCGCACATGCCGGCGATGCGGGCGATTCCCGCGACGAGCTTGGTCGCGTCGCCGCCGTCCGCGGGCCAGGGGCGCCGGCGCCACCCGCCGGCCGTTTACACTCCGCGGCGTGACACAGGAGATCGCATGACCGTTGCTGCCGTCATCCTCGCCGCGACCCCGGCGTCTGCGCTCGCCGATGCGGACGGAACGCCGGCCGTCCGTCGCCTCGTCGACGTCGCGTGGTCGGGCGGCGCGACGCCCGTCGTCGTGTGCTCGTTCGATCCCGACGGCAGCGTCGGGCAGGCGCTCGCAAACGCCGAGGTGACGCTGGTCGAGCCCGCGGCGCCCGAGCGCGGCCCTGTGGGGCAGATCGTCAACGGGATCGACGCCACCATCCAGCTCGTCGCCGAGACGGAGGCGGCACTCGTGTGGCCCGCGCGGATGGCCTGGGTCGACGCCGAGACGGTCACGAGCCTGATCGCCGCGCACGGTGCGGACCGCGACGTCGTCATCCGCCCGTCCTGGCGCGACGACGCCGGCTGGCCGGTCCTGGTCCCGGTCGCGCACACGGAGACCCTGCGCGGGCTCGCGGTGGACCGGATGCCGGGTGATCTGATCGATGATCTCGTCGCCGCGGGCGTCCCGGTCCGGATCATCGAGACGGGCGATCCCGGGGTCAGCATCGACGTTGCGACGCTCGCGGCTGACCTGCCCCCCTACGACGGCCCGCCGGAGCCCGCCGACGCCCATGCCCACGAGTGGGGAGCGGCCGCGGCCGATGAGTCGGACGACGCTCCGATCGAGGGGCCGGACCGCCTCGCACCCGGCGATTCCGCCAGCTGACCGGGTCCGGCACGGCCAACGGCGCCTCCGGGTCGCCCACGCGACCTGGCTCGGGCCTCATGCGACGCAGGAAGTGGTCAGCGCTTCTCGGGCACGCCCACGAACCGCAGGCCGAGCTCCGCGTACTGGTCCTCGTCCGGCGCCGACGGCGCCTCGAGCATCAGGTCCGAGCCGGACTGGGTCTTGGGGAACGCCATGACCTCGCGGATGTTGGTCTGGTGGCTGAACAGCGCCGCCCAGCGATCGATGCCCAGCGCGATGCCTCCGTGCGGGGGCGCCCCGTACTCGAACGCCTCGAGGATCGCGCCGAAGCGCTCCTTCATCTGGTCCAGCGTGTATCCCTGCAGGTTGAAGCTGCGCGCGAGCAGGTCGTGCTCCCAGATGCGGACCGAACCGCCACCGAGCTCCCAGCCATTGAGCACCACGTCGTACTGCATCGCTCGCGCACGCCCTGCCGGGTCATCGGGCGAGCGCACGTCGAGATCGCCCGACGTGGTCGTGAGCAGGACCTGGTCCTCGGGCACGACCCCCGAGAACGGGTTGTGCGTCGCATCCCAGCGCTGGTGCTCCTCGTCCCACTGGTACATCGGGAAGCGATGCACCCAGCAGTACGCGAGCTCCTCCGGATCCGCCAGCCCGAGCCGCACGCCGAGCTCGGCCCGCATGCGACCGAGGACATCATTGGCAACACCGGCGCGGTCTGCGACGACCAGGACCAGGTCGCCCGCGCCGGCACCGGATCGCGCCAGGATCGCGGCCTGGACGTCAGGGGCCAGGAACTTGGCGATCGGCCCGTGGAGCTCCCCACCCGCCTCGACCGAGAGGTGGACCAGGCCCCGGGCGCCGAATCGTTTCGCGAGCTCCGTGAGCTCGTCGATCTCGCGGCGGCTGGCTCCGCCCATGCCGGATGCCGCGATCCCCTTCACCCGGCCGCCGGACGCGAGCGTCTCGTCGAACACGCGGAACCCGGATGCCGGCGTGCCATCCGCGCCCAGCAGGTCTGGCGCCAGGTCGAACAGCTCCATCGCGAACCGGAGGTCCGGCTTGTCGGAGCCGTAGCGCTCGAGGGCCTCGTCGTACTCGAACACCGGGAACGGGGCCTGGCGGATCGGGCGCTCGGGCACCGTCGCCCGGGTGACCTCGATGACCATCGATTCGATGAAGCCCATCACCGTCGCCTCGTCCACGAAGCTCATCTCGAGGTCGAGCTGGGTGAACTCCGGCTGCCGGTCGCCGCGCAGGTCCTCGTCCCGGAAGCAGCGCGCGATCTGGAAGTAGCGGTCGACACCGGCGACCATGAGCAGCTGCTTGAGCTGCTGCGGACTCTGCGGGAGCGCATAGACGGCCCCGGGCTGGAGCCGCGAGGGCACGATGAAGTCGCGGGCGCCCTCCGGGGTGCTCTTGATCAGGTTGGGGGTCTCGACCTCGACGAAGCCGGTGTTGTGATGGACCTGCCGGATCGCCTGGACCAGCCGGCTGCGGAGCAGCAGGCGCCGCTGCATCGCCTCTCGCCGGATATCCAGGTACCGGTAGCGCAGGCGAACGCTCTCGTCGATCGGCGCGTCCGGGTCGTTGATGTAGAAGGGGGGTGTCTTCGCCTCGTTGAGGATCCGGAACGATCGCGCCTGGAGCTCGACGGCGCCGGTCTCGAGCTTCGCGTTCTCGGTGCCGGGCTGACGCAGCGCGACCTCGCCCTCGACCGCGACGACGAACTCCGAGCGCACGCTCGAGGCCGCGGCGTGCGCCTCCGGGGCGTCGGCTGCGTCCACGACCACCTGGGTGATGCCGTAGCGATCGCGCAGGTCGAGGAACACGAGCTTGCCGTAGTCCCGGCGGCGATGGACCCAGCCCGCCAGGCTCGCGTTCGTGCCGGCGTGGATCGCGCGGAGCTCACCGCAGGTGTGGGTGCGGTACGGCGTGGCTAGCGAGGCGGTGTCGGCGGGCACGGGAAGGCGTCTCCGGGCTGCGAATCTGACGGCTCCCTATCGTATGCCACCGCCGCACGCAGGCCGCAGCCAGGGATCCGTGCCGGCGCTCGGTGAGCCGCCGTCAGGTCTCCGCCGTCACGTCCGCGGCCTCACGACCCCGGCAACCGCATCAACCGTGGCGGTGGCTCGCCTCGGCGCGGGCCAGCTCCCGGGCAAGGTCGTCGACCGCGACCGTTCGCTGGGTTCCGGCCAGGAGGTCCCTCACCTGGACGTGTCCCGCGGCGAGCTCGTCGCCCAGGATCACGGCGAAGTGAGCGCCGTCGCGACCGGCGGCCTCGAGCTGCCGGCCGAGCTTGCGGTGTCCGAGCTCGGCGCGCACTCGCAGGCCCGCTGCGCGCAGGTCCGTCGCGACGCGCAGCCGCTCGATGGTGCCGCCCGGATCCGCCCCGACCACCACCGCGAGCGGCCCCTCGGCCGCAACGACGGCGCCGGTCTCCTGCTCGGCGAGGACGAGCGCGATCCGGTCGAGCCCGAGACCGAACCCGATCCCGGGCGTGGGCCGGCCGCCCAGCAGCTCCACCAGCCCGTCGTAGCGGCCACCGCCGCCGAGCGCCTGCTGCTGGCCCTCGCGGCCGGTCACGTAGAACTCGAACGCGGTGCGGGTGTAGTAGTCGAGCCCGCGGACCAGCGCCGGTTCGAGCCGGTAGGCGACGCCGAGCGCGGCCAGGTGCGCCTTCACCGCCTCGAAATGGGCGCTGCACGCCTCGCACAGCCGGTCCGTCATCCGGGGTGCCGATGCGTTCACGTCGACCATCGCCGGGTCCTTGGAATCGAGCAGGCGGAGCACGTTGCGATCGAGGCGCTCGAGCTCCGCGGGCGGCAGGGACGACGCGTGGTCGCGGTAGTGGGCGGTGAGCTCCGCGAGGTACGCCGGTCGACACACGGGATCGCCGATCGAGTTGAGCAGGACCTCCACGCCCTCGACCCCTGAATCGGCGAAGAAGCGCACCGCGAGCTCGATGATCTCGGCGTCGATTGCCGGCCCCGGATCCCCGACGGCTTCGACGTCGAACTGCCAGAACTGCCGGTATCGACCTGCCTGTGGGCGGTCGTAGCGGAACATCGGCCCGGTCGCCGTCAGCTTCACCGGCTGCGGCCAGGTCTGCATGCCGTGCTGGACATACGCGCGGGCGATGCCCGCGGTGGGCTCCGGCCGGAGCGCCCAGGACTCCTTCTCGTCGGTCCGCGGTGCGATCCGGAACAGCTCCTTCTCGACGACGTCGGTCACCTCCCCGATCCCGCGCTCGAACACGGAGGCCTGCTCGAACAGCGGCGTCTCGATCGGCGCATATCCGTAGCGGGTGGTCAGGTCGTCGGCGATCCGCCGGAGACGGTCGAATGCAAGCCGCTCGTCGGGCAGCAGGTCACGGGTGCCCCGGGGGGCGCGAAAGGTCGGCATCGATCGAAGTCTAGTGCGCGCGGGCTCGCCAGCGGGCGCCGCCGTCGCCTTCGCCGGGGCGCCGTCGCAATGGCGTCAGGTCTGGAGTGCGATCGAACGGTACGAGGTCCGGCCGCGAGCCGGACTCGCCTGCACCCGCGCGAGGAGGGTGCGGTACTGATCGGCGACGTTCCACCAGGTCATCGAGCGGCTGCGTTCGTGCGCCAGCCGGCCCATGGCATCGCGAGCCTCGGTGTCGCCCAGCAGCTCGATGACGGCGGCTGCCATCGTGGACGGGTCGCCGGCCGGAACGATCACACCGCCGCCATCGGCAAGCAGGTCAAGCGCGTACGGGTGCGGCGTGGATACGATCGCCCGACCCGCGCCCATCGCGTAGGCCAGCGTGCCGGAGGCGCGATGGCCGTCATCGGTGTGTGGAGCGATGATCACGTCAGCCGCCTCGAGCCAGCGGGTGAGCTCCACGCGCCCGACGAAGCGGTCCACGAACTGGACGTGACTGCCGAGCTTGCGCTTCTTCACGTCGGTGACAAGCGACTCCCGGTAGGCCTCGCCGTCAGTGACGGCGATATCGGGGTGCGTGACCCCCAGGATCGCGTACGTCGTGTCCGGGCGAGCGGCGACGATCTCGGGAAGCGCAGCCAGGACGAGCTCGTATCCCTTTCGTGGCGCCAGCAGGCCGAAGCTCAGGAGCACGTCACGACCCGCCATGCCGACCGCGGGCTTGAGGGTCGCAGCGTCCTGGAGCGGCAGGTCAGGAATGCCGTGCGGGATGACGTGGATCCGGCGAGGGTCTGCCCCGTACCGCTCGGCAAGCAGCGTCGCCGCCGACGACGACATGACGACCGTCGCGGCGACCCGGCGAACCAGCTCCGCCAGCACGTCATGCTGCGGTCCGGTCGGCGACGCGGGGACGCTGTGGAGCGTGGCCATGGCTGGGATCTCGAGCGCGGCCGCGAAATCGAGCACGCTCTCCCCGTGCTCACCGCCCCACAGACCGAACTCGTGCTGGATGGCGACGATGTCCGCGCACACACGCAGCGCCTCTGCGGTACGGGGATAGTCGTCGAGCTCGTCACGGCGGATCCGGTGGTGGACCTCGAGCGGGTACGGTGCCGGCAGGTCCTCCGCGTGGATGGCGACGATCTCGCGCCCGCCGACAGCCGCCGCCAGGTGGTGCGTGAAGGTGGCGACACCACCCTGTCGGGGCGGATAGGTCGATACAAACGCCGTCCGGATCACGCTTGCTCCTCTCCGGATACGGCCGGGATCGCGCTGTGCGGGGCGCGAACAGCGGTCGGAACGAGAACGGGGCGCCCGCCGCGACGGCGGGCGCCCCGTCGATCAGGCGGCGCGAACGCGACTGGCGCGCGGGCCCTTGGGGCTGGCTTCGGTGTCGAACTCGACACGCTCTCCGCCGACGAGCCGATCGAAATCGAGCGAGGCATCGAGCCCGCCGCGATGGAAGAAGTATTCCTTCTCATCCTCGGCGGCGATGAATCCAAATCCACGATCGGCGACGATGCGCTTGATGGTACCGGTGGCCATGTGGGCCTCCTGTGCTCCCCGAACCGCAACGGCGCTGATGCACGGTCCGTTCGAAGAGGGAGGTCGACCACGCGGCGCATCACGGCGGCACGCCGTGAGGGCGGGATCATAGCACAAATGTTCGACGCCGTCACGGCCTGATCGCCTCGAATCAACGTTCACGTAAACGGCAAGGTTGGGCTAGACTGGATGCGTGACCGATACCGCCTCACCCGCCCTGTCGGTGCCGGCGCCCACGGCGGGCCTGCTCCGGATCCACGAGGTCGCGGCCGAGACCGGGCTCACGCCGCGTGCCATCCGGTACTACGAGGAGCTGCACCTGCTTGCCCCCGCCGCGCGGTCCGAGGGCGCCTACCGACTCTACGACACCGAGGATCTTGACCGGCTGCGTTTCATCCGCGGTCTTCGTGACGACGCCGGGTTCTCGCTGGCCGAGATCGGCCAGCTGCTCGAGGATGAGCAGGCGCGTACGCGCAACCGGGCCAAGTTCCGGCAATCCCGCAATGCCGGCGAGCGGCGGCACATCCTGGTCGACGCGCTCGATCGGGTAGACCGCCAGATCGCCACGCTCCAGCGCAAGATCGAGCGACTGGAGGGCATGGTCGCGGAGGCGAACACGCGCCGCGGCCACCTCTCGCGACACCTGGTCGACATTGATGCCGGTCGCGAGCCGTTCCGCGGTCCGCAGGGCGACGGCTGATGGCGCGGCGTCTCGACCGCCCGCTCCCACGTCCCGGAACGGGCTTCGCGCTGCGCAACGGCGCCCGGGCATTCCGCCACCGCAACTACCGGCTGTTCTTCGGCGGACAGGGCATTTCGCTGGTCGGCACGTGGATGCAGCAGGTGGCCCAGGCGTGGCTGGTCCTGGAGCTGTCCAATGACCCGTTCCTGCTTGGCGTCGTGGCGGCGGTGCAGTTCCTGCCCGTGCTCGTGCTGGGGTTGTTCGGCGGCCTGATCGCGGACGCCCTGCCCAAGCGTCGCACGCTGATCGCAACCCAGGCGATCCAGATGGTGCTTGCCTTCGCCCTGTTCGGGCTGGTGGTCAGCGGGCTGGTGGAGATCTGGCACATCATCGTGCTGGCGACCCTGCTGGGGATCACCAACGCGGTGGACATGCCCACGCGCCAGGCGTTCTCCGTCGAGATGGTCGGCCGCGAGGACATCACCAATGCGGTCGCACTCAACTCGGCCACCTTCAACGCCGCCCGGATCATCGGCCCCGCGGTCGCCGGCCTCACGATCGGCGCGTTCGACATCAGCGTCGCGTTCCTGATCAACGGCCTCAGCTTCCTCGCCGTCATCGTGGCCTATGCGCAGATGCGCGAGGACGAGCTGCAGACGCCGCCGCCGATGATGCGGCCGACCTCGATCTCGGAGGTCCGGACAACACTCGCGGAGGGCCTCCAGTACGTCCGCGCGACCGAGCTCGTGCTGCTCGCGACGATGACGATCGGGTTGGTGGCAACGTTCGGCATGAACTTCAACGTGGTCATCCCGGCGCTGGCGCGGGACGTCCTCCACACGGATGCCACGGGGTACGGGTTCCTGATGGCCGCGTCGGGGATCGGTGCGCTCGTGGCCGCCCTCGGGATCGCCTTCTCGGGTCGCTCGAGGCCCGCGATCATCGCGGGTGGCGCGACCGTGCTCGGCATCGCCGAGCTCGCAGCCGCCGTCATCCACGTGTTCCCGCTGGCGATGGTCGCGATGGCGTTCGTCGGCCTCGGGGCGATCGCGATGGCCGCGACCGCGAACACGACGATCCAGCTGGCGGTACCCGACGCGCTTCGCGGCCGGGTCCTGAGCGTCTACACGACCGTGTTCGCGGGATCGACGCCGTTCGGCGGGCTGCTGATGGGCTGGATCGCCTCGGAGTTCGGCGTGGAGGCCTCGCTCGCCGTGGCAGGCGCCAGCTGCCTCCTGGTCGGAGTCGCGGCCTTCGTGTGGCTGCGCCGGATCCGACTCCGACTCCCGGCGCCCACCGCGGCTGAGCCCGAGCCCGACATCGACCTCACGACCGTATCCGCAACCGTCCGTCCGCGCTGATCACCGACGCGGCGCTGATCACCGACGCGGCGCGTCGTCACCGACGCGGCGTCAGGCCAGGTGTCGCGCCGTCGCCGGCGCAGCGGTCAGCTCAGCTCGCGCTGGACGTTGAGCACGTCCTTGAGCTGCTCCACCCGGCTCATCACCTTGGCCAGCTGGGCCACCGACGATACCTGGATCGTCATCGCCACGACCGCGGTGCGATCCTGGGTCACCGAAACGTTCGCGGCCAGGATGTTCACCTTGTTCTCGGCCATGACCTGCGTGATGTCGGACAGCAGGCCGGTCCGGTCGTACGCCTCGGCGCGGATGGCGATCGGATACGTCTGCTGGGGCGCGTCCTCCCACTCGACGTCGATGAGGCGGCTGACCTCGCGCTCGTTACGGACCGTCGGGCACGTCTTGATGTGCACGGTGATGCCCTTGCCGCGCGTGATGAAGCCCTGGATCGGGTCGCCCGGGATCGGGTGGCAGCAGCGCCCGAACCTGACCAGCAGGTCCCCTACCCCCTTGACGCGCACGCCACCGACGCGCGCCGGTTGCGGCGGGGCAACGGTCGGCAGCGTGATCTCGCCGTCGTCGAGAACGCCCAGGCGCATCACGACCTGCTGGGCGGAGATCGCCCCGTACCCGATGGCGGCGAAGAAGTCGTCGATGGTCTCGTGCTGATAGGTCTTCGCGGTCTCGGCGATCCGATCGAGACCGATCGTCTGGACGTTGGTCCGGGCGAGGCGGCGGAGCTCCCGCTCGAGGGCCTCCCGGCCGTGGACGATGTTCTCGGCGCGGTCCTTCTTCTTGAACCACTGCCGGATCTTCTCCCGCGCATGTGAGGTCCGGACGAGGTTGAGCCAGTCGCGCGATGGGCCGTGCTCACCCTTGGTGGTCACGATCTCGACGATGTCGCCGTTCTTGAGCCGGTAGTCCAGCGGGACGAGGCGGTTGTTGACCTTGGCCCCGATCGTCCGGTGCCCGACGTCGGTATGGATGCGGTACGCGAAGTCGAGCGGTGTCGCACCTGCGGGCAGATCCTTGATGTCGCCGCGCGGCGTGAACACGAACACCTGGTCCTGGAAGATGTCGAGCTTGATGCCCTCCACGAACTCGGTCGCGTCGGACTCGCTCACATCGCGCTGCCATTCCATCAGCTGCCGCAGCCAGGCGAGCTTGGCGTCGTAGTCGCGCTCGGCCTTCGACCCCTCCTTGTACCGCCAGTGGGCCGCGATCCCCACCTCGGACACCTGGTGCATCGTGTGCGTCCGGATCTGGATCTCGAGCGGCTTGCCGTCCAGTGCGATCACCGCCGTATGGAGCGACTGGTACAGGTTGTTCTTGGGAACCGCGATGTAGTCGTCGAACTGGCCGGGAATGGGGCGCCACAGCGCATGGACGATGCCGAGGGCGGCATAGCAGTCGCGCACGTCGTCGACCAGGAGGCGGATCGCGTAGACGTCGTAGATCTCGCCGAACTCCGCCGACTTGCGCTCCATCTTCTTCCAGATGCTGTACAGGTGCTTGGGCCTGCCCTGCAGCTCGGCTTCGATCCCCGCCGCCTCGAGCTTCGGGCGAAGCTCCGCGATCGCCCGCTCGATGTAGGTCTCGCGACCCTTTCGGCGCGTATCGAGCAGCTTCGCCAGCTCGCGGTAGGCGCCGGGCTCCAGCGCCTTGAACGAGAGATCCTCGAGCTCCCACTTGATCTGCCAGATCCCGAGGCGCTCGCCGAGCGGCGCGTAGATCTCCATCGTCTGGCGGGCGATCCGTTCCTGCTTCTCCGCGGGCAGGGCCCCCAGCGTCCGCATGTTGTGGAGCCGGTCCGCGAGCTTGATCAGGACGACCCGGATGTCCTCCGCCATCGCGAGGAACATCTTGCGAATGTTCTCGGCCTGCTGCTGCTCGTGGCTGTGGGTGCTGAACTTGGACAGCTTGGTCACGCCGTCGACGAGCAGGGCGACCTCGGATCCGAACCGCTCCTCGACATCGGCGAGGCTGTACTCGGTGTCCTCCGGCACGTCGTGCAGCAGGGCCGCACTGACCGCGACCGGATCGATGCCCAGCTCCGCCAGGATCTGGGCCGATGCGATCGGATGGGTCACGTACGGCTCGCCCGATGCGCGGACCTGCGGTCGATGGGCCTCGACAGCGAGGTCGAACGCGCGGTCCACCATCTCGAGATCGCTCTGCGCGTGGTGCTCCCGCAGCGTGTCGAGGAGCGTGTGCCGGAGCGCCTCGAGGTCGACCGGCCGGCGGGCGGCGGTTTGGCCGCCGGCCCGACCCCCGACCGGATCCCGGCGCGGACCGCGACCACGGCCGCGCTCCACCACCGCCTGCCCGGCGGCAAGCGGCGTTTCGGGATCGCGGACGACGGGTTCGGCCATGCTCCGGAGTCTACCGCGCGTCAGGCCGAGGTCGATCGCACCGGCCCGGACCCCCCGGCGCGTCCGCGGTCAGGTGCTACCCGAGCAGGCCCACCGTGAGCTGGCCGATCAGCTGCAGCGCCCCACCAGCGGTGACGGTGACGCTCGTGATCCGGATCGGCAGGTCCTGGCCGCCCCGCAGGAGCACGATCTCGTCGCCCGCCGTCGGGCCGTCGAGGACTCGGATCACGAGATCGCCCGACGGCGTCGCGACGAAGCGCCCGTGGACGTCGACGCCGAGCCCGACGGTCAGCCGGTCGGGTGCGATCAGGGTCACCGACGCGGGCGTGGCGCCGAGCCCGTCGCCCAGCATGCCAACGACGAGCGCGCGAGCCTCAGCGGCGGCGACGGTCGTGGTGGCGATGACCGTCGAGCCGCCGCCGGACAGCGTGATCGATGCGAGCGGCACCGGATTGCCCGAGACCTCAACGACGACGTCGCCGAGCCGGCCATCGACCGTCGCCGCCGACCGGTCCAGCAGGGCAACGTCGGTGAGCGCCACGTCCAGGCTGCCGATCTCCAGCCCCCGGAACGTGGCGTGGGTTGCACGGATGCGAACCCGATCCGCGTGCAGGCCGACCAGGTCGGTCGGCGGATCGCTGGTCACGGTGACGGTCGTGTCCGCGGCCTCGAGTCCGGCCGCCCCGACACCGGCCGTGAGGGCACCAGCGGTGAACGCCGGCAGGCCGACGACCACGACCAGCGCTCCGACGATGACGCCCATGACGACAACGAACAGGCAGCCTCGCACGCCTAGCGAGTCCCGAAGCCGAGGGCGGCGAGCGCATCCCGCGCGGCGCCCGCCTCGTCCCACGGGATCGGCCCGTCCGCGTACAGGATCGACGGCTCGTGCCCCTTGCCCGCCAGGAGCACGACGTCTCCGGGTCGCGCGTGCTCGAGCGCCGCCTCGATCGCCGCCCTTCGATCCGGGATGGCGAGCACGTCCCTCCCCCGCCGGCGGCCCGCCGCCTCCGCCCCGCGGACGATGGCCTCGAGGATGACCGCCGGATCCTCGCCGCGGGGATCCTCGTCCGTCGCCACGACGAGGCGGCACCGTTCGCCGGCGATCCGGCCCATCGAACCCCGCTTGGCCGTGTCACGCTCGCCGGCCGATCCGAACAACGCGATCAGGCCGCCACCCCGGGCGGCGGCGATCGGGGCAAGCAGATCGAGCACGACCTGGAGCGACGCCGGGGAGTGCGCGTAGTCGACGATCACGCCGAACGGCTGGCCCGCATCAATGCGCTCCATCCGGCCGGGCACGCCGGTCACGCCCTCGAGCCCCGCACGCACCGCCGCGGGATCGAGGTCCAGCACCTCGCCCAGCGCAACGACCGCGAGCGCGTTGTGGACGTTGAAGCGCCCGGCCAGCCGCAGGTCCAGGATGCCCTCGCCCGATGGCGCGGTGTAGCGGACCCGGAGCCGATGCGCGTCCTCCTCGACGCCGGTTGCCCGGACGTCGGCCGTGGGATCCGTCCCGTAGCCGACCACCAGGGCACCGGCGGCACGGGCGGCCGCCTCGAACCAGGGGGCCGCCGGGTCGTCCCGGTTGACGATCGCGGCCTTCGGCCAGGCGCGTCCCGCGATCGTCTTGGCCGGGTTCGAGGGACCAACGCCCAGCCGCTCGAACAGCCGCAGCTTGGCCGTCCGGTAGCGCTCGAACGAGCCGTGTAGCTCGAGGTGCTCGTGGGTCAGGTTGGTGAACAGCGCGATGTCGTAGGCGACGTCCAGGACGCGGTCGAGCTCGAGGGCGTGCGATGTCGTCTCGACCACCGCCGCGGTGTTGCCGGCCAGGCACATCGCCCGGAGCGTGGCCTGCAGCTCGGGTGCGGCCGGAGTGGTGACGTGGGCCTCGTGCCGATCGCGAACAGGCCCCACGCGGGTCTCGACGGTACCGATCAGCCCGGTCGACACGCCCGCGGCCTCGAGCGTTGCCACGGCGAGGAACGAGGTGGTGGTCTTGCCGTCGGTGCCGGTGACCCCGATGGTCGCGATCTCACGCGACGGATCCCGGTACCACCACGCCGCCGCCGTGGCCAGCGCCGGACGCGCAGACGTGACGAGCAGCTGCGGCAGGCGCACCCCCGGCACCGGGCGCTCGACGATGGCGGCCGCCGCGCCGCGCGCCGCCGCCCGGTCGACGAAGTCGTGGCCGTCAACGTGGAAGCCGGGCACGGCGACAAACAGCGTCCCCGCCGCGACCGTGCGCGAGTCCTCGGCGACGCCACGAACGGCCGTCTTGGCGAGGGCAGACGTCTCGGCGGCCACGTCGTCCATCCGCGCGCCGCGCACCAGGCCGCCCGCCTCGAGCCGGGCCACGAGCTCGCTCAGCGGCAGCGGCTCGGACGGTTCGGCGGCGGTGATCAGAGAACGGACCGTGGGTTCCGGGATGATCACGATCCGTCCCCCCGGCCGGGCAGGCTCCGAGCGAGCCGGGCGGTGGCCCGGCCCGCCGCGTACCGCCACGGCCTCGCAACGCGCTCGCGCGCGCCGGCCAGCTCGACCCAGGTCGCACCGAACGATCGCTTGTGCTCGTACAGCCCGTACGTCGGCTCGCCTGGCTCGGGCGGACGGCGGGCGCCCACGACATCGACGCCACCGAGGTCCATCTCCGTGCATCGCTCGGCCAGCGCCAGCTCGATCGCGCGCCAGCGCAGCAGGTGCATCGTCCCCGGATGATCGCGACGCCGTGCGGCGGCATCCGCGGAGTGCGCCGTCGACAGCCGGCGGCCGTGGCGGTAGAGCACCAGCCCGCCGAGCACCGCGCCGGGCTCGGCGGCCTCGCGCGCCTCGAGATACACGAGATGCCCGGCGGCCAGGGCGGCCCGCCACCACCCGACGAACTCCGCCTCGCCCCCGAAGCCGAACCCGAGCCGCTCCCCCGTCGCTCGCAGCAGATCGTAGAAGCGGCGCAGGGCAACCTCCGGATCCTCGGGCGAGGGGCGAAGGCCATCCACCTCGGTTGCCCGCACGTCGTGCCGCAGGATGACGAGGCCGTCGCGCTCCCCGCGACGGATCCGCTGGCGCGTCGCCTTGGCCACCCCCTCGAGGACGGACGCCGGATCGCCGTCGGCGGGCAGCGCCAGCGCCATCCGGTGGCGCGACGGCTGGATCTCGGGGATCGGCCGAAAGCCGGCAGCGTCGAGCGCGGAGATGTAGTTGTCGTCAGCCGCCGTGACCTCGGGATCTGCGGCGAGGACGTCGACCCCCTTGGCGGCCAGATGCTCCGCGACCCCCGCCAGCATCTCGCCGATTGCTCCACCGGATCCGTCGCCGGCCCACGCCCGACCCGGACCCACCGGCCCGCGTGGCACGTAGGCCGATGCCCCACCCACGAGCGGCCACCGGCGGGTCAGCACCAGCGCCCGGACGTCGCCGCTCGCGAGGAAGCGTGGTCGCCAGCCCTGCGCCGCCCGGTGCGCGGCCCATGCCCGCGACTGGAACACATGGCCGCCGGGCGCATCCACGGCTGCCGCGTCCCAGCCCTCGAGCTGCGCCTCCGACAGCGCGACGATGGCGGCCGTCATGCGACGCTCCCGCTCACGTGTCACCCCCGGCGTCGCCCGCATATCCGGCCGCGGTCGATCCGCCCCTGCCGCGGAGCCCGTGGCGCAGGCGCTCCACGCGGACGCGGGCGCGCTGCGCGACCGCGTAGGTGCGACGCCCGAACGGATCGAGCACCAGGTCCCACGCCCCGATATACCCGATCTCGCGTCCCCCGAACCCGGTCTTGAAGTGGGCGATCCCGGCGTGGGCGAGACCCCACAGGTCGTAGCTGGTGGCGCCCTGCGCCTTCGAGCTCCGGATGGCCTCCCACTTGAGCAGGTAGTTGGCCCGGCTGTCCGCTCCGACACCGGTCATGCCGCCGTACGGCTCCACCACCCGGGCGCCGGCGCGGACCAGGAACAGCGTTGCCACCGGCGTCCCGTCCGCGAGCTCCGCGAACAGCAGCCGCGCCCGGCCGTCCGGCCCGTAGGCGTCCCACACGTCGCGGTAGGCGGACGCGGCGCGGATCAGGAAGCCGGCGCGGTCCGCCGTCTCGCGGTAGATCCGGTAGAACTCATCGAGGCGCTCGGGGCCCGCGTCGACGACCCGCACCCCGCCGGTCCGGGCCTTGTTCACGTACTGGCGCCATTTCTTCCGCAGGTCGGACCACAGGGCGTCCTCGTCCGAGGTCAGGTCGATTGCCCGCGACGACACCGGCTGGACGGGAGGTGCGACTCGCCAGCCGGCAGCGCGAAGGGCATCGACCACCGCGCCGCCCTCATCCGGGCCGGTGCCGCTTTCGATCTCGGGGTCGATTCGCAGGTGGCTCACTCGTGCCCCGGCTCGCAGGCGATCGCGAGCGAGCACAGTCAGCCGCTCCACGCAGGCGTGGTCCCAGGAGTCGAGCACCGGGCCGCGGGGCGCGTATGCGAACGCCCAGGGGAGCGGTCCGGGTCGCCGGAGCAGGACCTGTGCACCGAGGCGCGGCTCCGCGGCATCGAACAGCCGGGTTGCCGTCCACCCGTTGACGGCCTTGACCCTCGCCCAGCCCGCGAGCTGGAGGTAGGAGCCTCGCGGGTTCGCCTCGACAAAAGCGTCCCAGGCGGCCGTTTCAATGCCCGGGGCCGCACCCGCCGGGGCGAGGCGACCGGGGCCCGTGGAGCTGGCCGTCATGCGCGACCGCGGCGGCGGATGAGGTCGACCACGACAGCGACGATAGTCCGCGGCTCCTCGATCCGCAACGCGACCGACCCCGCGAGCACGACCGCTCCTCCCGCACCGACCGCGAGCGAAGCGCGCACGAGGAGAAGCAGGAACCCTGGATCCGTGCCCCACGCGCCGCGCAGCCACTGCTCGATCACGAAGGCGACGGCCGCGCCCGCGAGCGACGCGGCGAGCGACCTGGCCATGACCCCGCCGACCCGGGACAGCCCGAGCCCCGGGACGCGCCGGCTGAGCAGGACGAACAGGGTCAGCGTCTCGAGCCACGCCGCGACCGCGATCGCCGTCGCGAGCCCGGTCAGTCCCAGCGGCCCGACCAGCGCGACGCCGACCACGATGTTGACCACGACCGCGACCAGCGCCGCCCCGACGGGCGTGGCTGTGTCCTGCTGCGCGTAGAACGCCCGGGCGAGCACGGCGATCAGCGAATGGGCGGTGAGCCCGACCAGGAACACCGCCAGGGTGATCGACGTCCGGTCGAGCACGTCGTCGGTGATCGTCCCGTAATGGAACAGCAGCCTGACGACGTCACCGGACACGACGATCCCGAGCGCGGCGATCGCGATCATCACGTAGGCCAGCATCCCGAGGCCGCGGACCAGCAGCCGCCGGAACGCCTCGGTCCCGCCGGTCGCGGCCTCGCGGGCGAGCGACGGCAGCAGGACGACCCCCAGCGGCACGCCGATCACCCCGATCGGGATCTGGAGCACCGCAAATGCGAAGTTGAACACGCTGATCGAGCCCGACTCCAGCGACGACGCGAGGCTGGTCATCACCAGGAACACGATCTGGGTGGCGCCCAGCCCGAGCGCCCGGGGAGCCATCAGCGCGAGTGCGCGGCGCGCCTGCATGTCGCCGAAGTCGATCATGGGGCGGATGCGAGCGCCGATGCGGTACAGCGCCGGCAGCTGGACCAGCACGTGACCGAACGCGCCCACCACCACGCCCAGCGCAAGCCCGGTGACTCCGAACGCGGGGACCAGCACGATCGCGCCCGCGATGATCCCGAGGTTGTAGACGAGCGGCGCCATCGCAGCCGCACCGAACCGCCCTCGCGCGTTGAGCACGCTCGTGGCCACCGCACCGGCCGCGAGGAACAGTGGCGACAGCACCATGATCCGGGTCAGCTCGACTGTCCGGGCGGTCTCCGCGGCGCCGAATCCGGGCGTGATCGGGGGCACCAGGATCGGGGCGAGGAAGAGGACGACCGCCGCGAGCACGAGCAGCAGCCCCAGCATCAGCGTGGTCACGCTCGAGATGACACGCCAGGCGCGAGCCTCCTCATCGGTCGCGAACAGCGCGGCCACGATCGGGATCAGCGCCGATGACAGCGCGCCCGCGGCGACCAGCTGGAACAGGAAGTCCGGGATCCGGAAGGCGGCGAAGAATGCATCCAGCTCCGGCCCGACCGGGACGGCCGCCGCGATTACAACGTAGCGGACATAGCCCAGGATCCTCGACAGCAGGAACGCGAAGGTGACGATCAGCCCGGCGCGGGCGAGGGCGCGCGTGGTCGCCCCGCCGGTCAGCGCCGCCGAGCCCGGACCCGGATCGACCGTGGTGTCGTCCATCAGACCGTGGTGCCGTCCATCAGCCGGAGCGTGCCCGCGGGTGGGCCATCCGGTAGGCGTCGCGAAGCCGCGACGGCGACACGTGCGTGTAGATCTGGGTGGTCGCCAGGCTCTCGTGGCCCAGCAGCTCCTGCACGACGCGCAGGTCGGCGCCACCCTCGAGGAGATGCGTGGCGAAGCTGTGGCGCAGGGTGTGCGGCGTGATCCCGTCCGGCAGCCCGGCGAGACGGCGCAGGCGATCGAGCCGTCCTCGCAGGCCACGGACCCCGAGCCGCTCGCCATGGTGGTTGAGGAACACCGCGGTCGACGGACCCGCGGTCGGCTCGGCGGGCTGTCGCGCCGCGAGGACGGGGCGCCCCTCGTCGAGATATGCCGCAAGCGCCTCGCGCGCCGGCCTGCCGAGGAGCCCGATCCGCTCCTTGCGCCCCTTGCCGAGCACCCGCAGCTCGCCCCGCCGCAGGTCGAGGTTCCCCAGGTCGGCGGCCGCCAGCTCGCTGATCCGCAGCCCGGCAGCGTAGGCCGTCTCGACCAGCGCGAGATCGCGGAGGGCAAGCGCCCGGACCAGCACCGGGTCCCGGCGCGCGGCACCGGCGGCCCCGCTCGCGGCCGCGTCGAGGTCCGCGTCGACGACCTCGATCAGGCGTTCGACCTGCTCGACCTCGAGCACCTTGGGCAGCCGACGCGGCAGGCGCGGTGTCGAGATGGCGCCCCACGGGTCGCCCGGCGCGGTGCCGGACCGGGCGGCGTACCGATGGAAGGCACGGAGCGCCGCCATGCGCTGGGCGACCGTGCTCTTCGCGTGGCCGTCGGTAAGCTCGGTGAGATAGGCGCGGAGCACGGCGCGTGACGGTGCCCGCCAGTCCTCGCCTCGCGCCTCGAGCCACTCGAGATATGCCGCGATCGACGTCTCGTACGAGCGATGGGTGTTGGGCGACGTGTCGCGCGCGTCCATCGAGCGCAGGAACCGCCGGAGCGCCTCCCTGCCCGTCACGTGGCCGCTCCCCGGCTCAATCCCGGGTTCGCCGAGCTCCGGCCCCCGAGCGAGAGGAGGAGGACGCGCCGCGGGCACCCCGGGCCCCGTTGCGGGCCCCGCCCCGGCGCGCGCCACCCCTGGCGGGCCGCTGGAGCGCGGCGGGATCGGGCGGCCCACCCGGCAGCCGCAGGCCGACCAGCGGCCCGTCGGGAAGCGGAACCGTCGCGCCGCAGGTCAGGCATAGCCCCGCGTCGTCCTTGCGGGCCACCGCCCCCTTGCCGTCGTCATGCGCATCGTGGATCGCCCCCGTGGGCTCGAAGTTGGTGGTGAAGTCGCATCGAGGGTACTTGGAGCATCCCCAGAAGACGTTGCCGGTTCGTCGCGCGCGACGGGCGACGAGCGGGCCGTCGCCGTTCTTGGGACACAGGACCTCGAACGGCAGTGGATCCGGCGGTGGCGGGCCATCGCGCCGGATGTAGTTGCACGCCGGATAGCGGGAGCAGCCGACGAATGCGCCGAACCGCCCGCGCTTGGTGGTGAGGATCCCCTCGCCGCACTGCGGACAGGATTCGCCGTCGCCCTCGAGGACCGGTGCCTCGTCGCCCGGCAGCGGCCGGGTCTCCTTGTGGTCCGGGTAGGTCGAGCAGGCCAGGAACTTCCCGTTGCGTCCCAGCCGGATCACCATCGGATGACCCTCGGAGCAGACCTCGTCACTGGCCTCCGTGGTGACGTCGCTTCGCTTGACCGTCTTGCGGACCTCGTCCACGCGGTCCTTGAGCGGCCCGAAGAACGCGCGCAGCAGCGGGACCCATTCCCGCTGGCCGCCGGCGACCTCGTCCAGCTCCTCCTCCATGCGGGCGGTGAAGGCGAGGTCCACGTACAGGCCGAAATGCTCGACCAGGAAGTCGGTGACGATCTCGCCGATCTCCTCGGGCCGCAGGCGCCGCTCCTCCACCCGCACATAACCACGATCGAGGATGGTCGAGATCGTGGCGGCGTACGTGGACGGGCGCCCGATCCCGTGCTCCTCCAGCGCCTTGATCAGGGTGGCCTCGGTGAAGCGCGGCGGCGGCTCGGTGAAGTGCTGGGTCGGGGTCACCGTCTCGACGGCGGTCACGTCGCCGGCCGCAAGCGGCGGCAGCGTGCGCTCGGCCTCTTCCGACGCGTCGTCCTGTCCCTCGGTGTAGACCCGCGCAAACCCGTCGAACAGGGTGCGGGTCGCCGACGCGCGCAGCCGGTAGCTGCCGGCCGAGAGCTCGGCCGTGGTGGTCTCGAGCTGCTTGGGCGCCATCTGGGAGGCGATCGCCCGCTGCCAGATCAGGCGATAGAGCCGGTGCTCCTCGGGCTTGAGGTGACCACTCATCGACTGCGGGTCCCGCAGGAACGACGTGGGGCGGATCGACTCGTGCGCTTCCTGCGCGCCCTTCTGCTTCGTCTTGTATACGCGGCCCTTGCCGGTGCCGTAGCGCTCGCCGAACCGGTCCAGGATCACCTGCTGTGCCTCGGCCATGGCGACCGTGGCGATCGCCGTCGAATCGGTTCGCATGTACGTGATCAGGCCGACGTGCCCGTCCGGCGTGTCGGCGCCTTCGTAGAGACGCTGCGCGATCGACATCGTGCGCTTGGGGCTGAACCCGAGCTTGCGGCTCGCCTCCTGCTGGAGCGTACTGGTCGTGAACGGCGGAGCCGGGTTGCGCTTCGACGGCCGGGTGGCCACCGACTCAACGACCGGGCGCTGGTTGCGAAGCGCGGCCGCGTGGCTCGCCGCCGTCTCACCGTCGCCCACGTCGACGGGCTTGCCGTCGATCCGCACGACATCCGCGCTGAATGCATCGCCTGCAGCCGTGCGCAGCAGCGCCTCGAGCGTCCAGTACTCACGAGCCGTGAATGCGCGAATCTCGCGCTCCCGCTCCACCACGAGCCGGACCGCCACCGACTGGACCCGGCCGGCCGACAGGCCGCCGCGGACCTTGCGCGACAGCAGCGGGCTCAGCGTGTAGCCGACCAGGCGGTCGACGATCCGACGGGTCTGCTGCGCATCGACGAGGTCGTGGTCGATCCCGCGCGGGCTGGCGAAGGCTTCCCGGATCGCGCTCTCGGTGATCTCGCTGAAGGTGACCCGGTGGGTCTTGCTCTCCGGGACGTGGGCCGCCTCGGCCACGTGCCAGGCGATCGCCTCGCCTTCGCGGTCAAGGTCCGTGGCCAGCCAGACGTCCGTCGCGCCGCGGGCTGCCTTCTCGATCGCGGAGACCTGCTTGCGACGGTCCTCGCTGATCTCGTACTCGGGCGCGAAGTCGTGATCCACGTCGACCCCGAACTTCCCCTTGCCGGGGTTCTCGGGCAGGTCGCGGACGTGGCCGTACGACGCGAGGACCTGGTAGTCATCGCCGAGGTAGCGCTCGATCGTCCGCGCCTTGGCGGGCGACTCCACGATCACAAGGTGTTTGGGCATGGCGGCCGGGAGTGTAGCACCGGGCCACTTACGCCCCGGTTGCGGGCGCAGCCCTCAGATGTCGCGGATGCGCTGGAGGAATTCCTCGTCGATCTCGAGCTCGGTGTCGTCGTCCGCGCCGTCGCCGGACCCGGCGGCCACCGGCACGGGCAGGCGCTGGTCTTCGGGGAGCATCTCGACGGGCACCTGTGCCGCGTCGTCGGGATCGCCGTCATCCTTGCCCGCTTCGGGGCCGGGTCCGCGCCCGTCGACGGCTCCCACAGCGATCTCGATGAACCGGACGACGTGGTACGGGAAGAAGAACGTCGCCTCGGTCCGATCGATGAACACCGGGCGTTTGCCATCCAGGGTGCGGACATTCGTGCACAGCAACCCGGCGTCGGCCGCCGTGGGGAGGGCGAACAGGTCGGCGAGCAGCGGCTGCTCGTTGTTTACGTGGATGCAGACGTTTCGGATCACGGCAGCATCGTCGCGCGCGCGGTGCGTTTCGTCACCCGCCCGATGGTCCCCCCGGAGCGGAGGGACGGATGGTCAGGGGTGGTAGAAGTCCACCACCAGGCGGACTCGGCCGCTGGACACCCACACGCCGATGCCGGCGCGGTCGTAGGCGGCGTTCATCAGGTTCACGTAATGCCCGCCGTTGTACGACTTCTCGCTCTGGAAGTAGAGGTGCGACCCAAGCACCGCGGAGTACGGATTGCCCGAGCGGCAGCCGAGATTCTCCCCCCAGTGGTAGCTCGTGTACCCCGCCTTCCTCAGCCGGTCGCCCGGCGTGCCGCCGATGAAGTGGTCACACAGACCGCGCGTCGCGAGCAGCTTCGCGTACGGCCGTGACACCTTGGAGCTGATTCCCGCGTCAAGCTTGAGCGCCGCGACGTTACGCCCACCGGGCGACGAGCAGGAACCCGTGGAGGTCACCCAGCCGCCGGTCCGGGTGCAGTTCATGAGCTTGAGGTAGTAGCTCTCGACGGCCGTCCAGCTGCCGCTGACCGCACCGCTGCCACCCGACTTGGTGATCGGCGTCGTCGTGGCCGCGGGCTTGGGCTTGGGCTTGGGCTTCGCAATGACCACGAACTGGCCGGTGGCGGCCTGGTCGATCGGAACGCCGGCCCGGGACGTGGCGCGCAGGTCCACGGTCATGCTGACCTTGGACGAGTAGGCGAGGTCCGAGCTCGGATCGAACACCAGCACCGTGTCCGACTCCGCCCACGTGATCTTGCCGGCGACATCCTTGTCGCCCACGGTGACGTGGAAGGCGGCGGCGGTCATGTCCCGGTCCATCGGCTGGGTGAAGCGGACCGAGATGACCGCGCTGCGGTCGACGTCCTTGGTCCCGTCACGGGGCCGGAAGCGCACGACTCCCGGAGCGGCCGCGGTGGTCACCTTGACGCTGGGCGTCGATCCGAAGGCGATCCCATCCGAATCGCGGAGTCCCTCGAGCCAGATCCGGTAGGTCGTATCCGGAGCCAGGGGGCCGAACGGTGTGAGGACGAGCTCGCCCGGGGTGTCTGTCGAAGTGACATCGCCGTGGATGACGGGCTCGCTGCGCAGCGCGGCCCGGACCGCGTCCACCGAGACGTCCCGATCGAACGTCAGGGTGAAGGCCGTGTCCAGGCGAACGAGGTCGTCGGCCGCGCGTGTCGCCGCGATCGTGGCGCTGCCCGCGGCCGCCGTGAGGACGAGGGCCCGCACCGGCGACTTGAGCGCACCGCCCGCGGATGCCCGCGCCAGGTCGTCAACCGTGACCGAGTACAGCGTGTCCGGCTGCCAGTGGTCGAGCGGCGTGATCGTGAGCGTCGTGCCCGCGTCGTCCCAGCTGAGCGTGACGGCCGCGTCGGGCCGGATGCGCAGCGCCGCCGCAACGGACGCGGCATCCATCGGCGCGGAGAACTGGATGACGAACGGGGCTCCGAGGTTGTGTCCCGTTCGGACCGACTCCATCAGCGAGGCGGCCACGGGCGCCGGCTTGCCCGACGCGGGGATCGCCGCGGTGGGCGCCGGCGGCAGGCTCGCGACCACGACCAGCCCGACCACTGCAGCGGCCGCGACGCCGGCGCCGATACGACCCACCCCGCCACGTCGCACGAGCGACGCGAGATAGATCACTGCGAGCACCGGAATCCCGAGCACGAGTGCGCCGAGCTTCCGCAATAGGTCCTCCTCCAGTCGCTGCCGCAATGCTCGCCGGGGATCGCGGCTGCGACACCCGGTGGGCGATATTGGCGCGGACCCGGGTGATCTGGGTCGCTGGGAGCGTAGCATCGAGCCCGCGAGCCCGCCAACCTTCCCGTCACGCCGCGCGGTTCGTACGCACCCCGCGCCGTACCCTGGCGGTCCCATCTCCCCCACCAGCCGCCGCCAGCTGTCCTGCCGCCCGGTATCGGCCGAATGCCTCGATCACCAGACCGCGAAGCTCCAGCGATGTCAACGCCCCCAGCACGGCCGCGCCCGGGTTCCCGGTCGCGGCCATCAGCTCGTCGACCGAGGCGCTGCCCGCGGACAACGCTGCGGCCAGCGCTCGTTCTGTCGATCCGAGCGCGGCGAGCAGCGCGTCGAGCGTCAGCTGGCGTGCCATCGCGCCGGCCCCGTCATGCGCACCCGCTGGTGGGTCCAGCAGCTCGAGATCCTCGATGAGCTCCGCAACGCCTGCGACGATCCGGGCCTCCGGCGCAGCCTCGCGCAGGAACGCCAGGCACCCGGCCACCGTCGGATCGCCGACCCGCCCCGGCACGAGGTGCAGCCCCCGGCCCTGCTCGAGCGCCCAGGCAGCCGTGGTCAGGGCCCCGCTCCGTGACCCGGCTTCCACCACGACCGTCGCGTCGGCCAGGCCGCTGATGATCCGGTTGCGCCGCGGGAAGGTGCCTCGGGTGGGCACCACGTCGGGGGCGAACTCGCTCACGACGACGCCGCCACCATCCACGATCGACGCTGCGAGGCCACGATGCGCGGCCGGATACAGCCGCTCGTGGCCACCGCCGATCACCGCCACCGTGGGTCGACGCGCCCGGACAGTGGCCGCGTGCGCCGCGGCGTCGATCCCGACGGCCAGCCCCGAGACCACGGTGGCCCCGAGGCCCGACACCGCATCCGCGATCTGCCCGGCCAGCGACCTGCCGGCCTCGGTCGGTCGCCGCGTACCCACGATCGCGACCGCGCGGGCGCGATCCAGGGCGGCCACATCGCCCCGGACGAACAGCACCGGCGGCGGCAGGTCGATCCGGCGCAGCCGGGCCGGGAACACCTCGTCTGCGAGGGTGATGACGGTGACGCCCGACGCCCGCACCGTGGCCAGGGCCCGATCCATGTCCGCCGCCGCGACAACGATGCCCCGGGCGGCGTCGGCCGTGAGGGTCGGCGAGGCGCCACCGGGGCCGCACGACGCCTCGACCAGCCGCTTGACCGCCCCGCCCATCCCCGCGTCCCGGAGCACCGCGGCCACGCTCGCGTAGGCGCCCACGAGGCGCTCGAAGGAGACGGGCCCGACGCCGTGGACACCCGCGAGCACGACCCACGCATCGCGTTCCGTGCTGTCGATCCTCGCCGCACCACCGGCCGGATATGCCGTTGCCGTGCCGCTGCCGGCCGGACGCAGGTCGCCGAGCGGGCCGCCGCGCCCGATGCCGAGCATCAGCCGGCCCGCTGCATTGCGAGCCGGTCGACGGGCGATCGGAAACGGGCGGCCTCGTCGAGATGGAGCGACGAGACAACCGCCGCCCCCTCGAGATCCGCGATCGTCCGGGCAACGCGAAGCAGGCGCTCGGTTCCCCGCCCCGACAGGCCCTCGAGCTCTGCGAGGCGCACGGCTCGTGACGTTGCCTCGGGATCAAGGGCGCAGATGGCCCGAAGCTCGCGCCCACGGATGCCTGCATTCGCGCGATCGCCCGTCCGCAGCCGCTGCCGCTCGCGAGCCGCCGAGATCCGCCGTGCGACCACAGACGACGGCTCCGGCGCGGATGCAGCGATCAGGGCCGCCGGCGACACCCGGTCCACCGTCACCCACAGGTCGACCCGATCGCGCAGGGGCCCGGACACACGGCGCAGGTAGCGCTCTGGGACCCGGGGAGGGCAGGAGCACGCACGATCCACGGCCCCGTACTGGCCGCATGGGCAGGGGTTCATCGCCGCCACGAACGTGAACCGTGCGGGGAACGTCTCGGCGCGACCCACGCGGACGACGCTGATGCTCCCGTCCTCGAGCGGTTGCCGCAGCGCCTCGAGGACGTCCCGGCCGAACTCCGGGAGCTCGTCGCAGAACAGAACCCCATGATCCGCCAAGGTCACCTCGCCGGGCGACATCCGTGGGCCGCCGCCCACCATGCCCGCGTACGAGATCGTGTGGTGGGGCATTCGGACCGGTGGCCGGCGAACGAGCGAGGTCAGCGGCCGGGCTGCGGCAACCGACGCGATCACCGATGCGGACAAGGCTGCCTCGGGCCCGAGCTCGGGCAGGAGGCCGGGGATCGTCCGGGCCAGCAGCGTCTTGCCCGACCCGGGCGGGCCCATCAGCAGCAGCGCGTGGCCGCCGGCCAACGCGATCTCGAGCGCGCGGCGGGCGGCCGCCTGGCCTCGTACCTCTGCCAGGTCCACCGGAGCACAGGATGGCGACGCGCCAAGGGGCGGATCCGGAACCGCCTGGGGGCGACTGGGGACACCGGTTCTCGGCAGTGGTCCCGGGACCGGGCGGCGCGAGCGGCGGCCGCGGATCGCGGCAGCGGCGTCGGCGATGGTCTCCACCTCCAACGGCTCGATCCCGGGCGCGAGCCGTGCCTCGGTCGCCGCATCCACGGGGACGACGACCCGGGTGACGCCCTGGCGCGTCAGGGCGATGCACATCGCCAGGATGCCCGGCACGGGCCGGATGTCCCCACCCAGACCGAGCTCCCCGATCAGACCGACGCGGCCGGGTTCTGCACGCAGCTGCTCTGACCCGAGCAGGATGCCCAGCGCGATCGCCACATCCAGGGACGCGCCCGCCTTGCGCAGCTCTGCGGGCGCGAGGTTGACCGTGATCCGACGAGGCGGGTGGTGGTACCCGGCGTTCCTCAGCGCGCCGCGAACCCGCTCGCGCGCCTCCGAGAGCGATGCGTCCGGAAGGCCGACGATCGTGAACCCGGGCAGCCCCGGCGCAACGTCGACCTCGACCCGGACGACCCGGCCCGTGATCCCGTGCAGCGTCGCGGAAAGAAGGGTGGCAAGCACGAGCGGCACGGTAGGCCGGCCGGCTCATCGCGGGCTTATCGCTGCCCCGAATGGGACCGATTCGAGCCCCCTGCGCGCGCGATGGGCGATCAGCGAAGGCCGGCGCAGCGCGCCCCCGAACGCCGCTACCGGCCGGTGACGGGTGCCAGCTGGGGCAGGGATGCGTCCGGCTTGTCGACGGCCCGCGCGAAATCGAGCACGGAGCGGCCGAGGACGGAATCGGCCTTCTCGGCCATGAACGGGGCGCCGGTGTTGAGCGCGGAGATCGCACCCCGGTACTCGTTGACGATCTGGAACTCGATCGGGCGCTTGAGCGCGCCCTCCGCGCTCTTCACGTTGATCCCCGTGAACGCGTTGGAGCGGTTGAGGACCAGCTTGAGCTTGCTCTGCTCGTACCCCAGGTGGCCGATCGTCTCGAGCACCAGCCGCACGTTCTTGAGGCACGAGAGGTCCGCGGTCATGACGGCGAAGATCGTGTCAGCGATGTCCAGGACCATCAGGTTCATGTCATCGAGGCGCTTGTCGATGTCCACGATCACGTAGTCGTACATCTCGCGGAGCAGCTCCATGATCTGGTGCATGTGCTGCGCGCTGACAAGGTCGGCAGACTCCGGGGACGGCGGGGCCAGCAGGAGGTCGACCCCCAATTCGTGCGTCTGGACGATCTTGCGGATCAGGTCGCTGTCCATCGACGGGGCGCTCACGATGTCGACGATGCTCTTGCGGTCCAGCCCGAGGTCGAGGAACACGCGATGGTCGCCGAACTGCAGGTTGCCATCCACCAGGCATACACGCCGGCCGAGGCTCTGGAGCGCGATCGCGGCGTTGATTGCGATGGTCGTCGTGCCGACCCCGCCCTTGGCGCCGTAGTACACGTGAATCCGGCCCAGCGGCGGGCGACCGACCAGCACGTCCGTGGGCGAGAACCGGGCGACAAGGCTCTTGAGGCGCGCCAGCAGCTCCGCGGGGTGGAACGGCTTGATCAGGTAGTCGTCGGCGCCGGCCCGCAGTGCGCGGACCCGCTGCTGCACGTCGCGGTCCGCGGTGAGCATGATGATGGGCGTGTGGACGCTGCTCTCACCGGCCCGGATCTTGGCCGCGACCTCGTATCCATCGAGGCCCTTGAGCGTGACGTCGAGCAGGATGACCGATGGAACCTCGGCCTCCCACAGCCGCAGCGCCTCGTTTCCGTCCGCGGCGAGCACGACCTCGTACCCCTCCTGCTTGAGGGTGTACTGGAGCAGTCGCTGGACGCTCGCATCGTCGTCGACGACGAGAACCTTCCCGGCCATCTGATCTCCTGACATAGCACCGGCATCGCCGCGCCCATGCGCGGCCGTCCCGAGATGCCTCCGCGCAGTATAGGGGTGAGTCGGGTCGCGTCCTCGTCAGGCCCGGCTGGACGCGAACGCCTCGCGCAGCAGGCCCGTCACGGCGCCCTCGTATCGCTCGGCGTCGAGGTGGTGGCCCTGCGTGTGATCGGCCCCTTCGATCACCAGGTGCCGGGTGCCGTCTGGCGCCGCCGCGACCAGCCGGTTCGCATCCCGCATCGGGACCGTGCGGTCGGCATCGCCGTGGATCAGCAGCAGCGGGATGTCCTCGATGAGGCCGATCATCGCGATCGGCTGGGTTCGCCGGGGATCGCCACCGACCCTGCGCGCCATCCGGGCGAAGGCGCGTTCGGCCACCAGGCGCCCCAGCGGGATCACGAGCCGGCTGGCCACGACGACCGACAGCTCCGGCGCCACCGAGTCGGCGACCACCGCGACGATCCGGGGTCTCGGCGGCGGTCCCGGCGCCGCTGGCGCGTCCGGATCGATGTCGGCGGCGGCCAGCCGCCCGTCGCCCAGGACCGCGACCGCGGCGATGGCGGTCATGCCGCCCATCGACGACCCGACGAGCGCGACGCGCGTCACGCCACGCTCACCCAGCCAGTCGAGCGCACCCGCGACATCCTCGACCTCGTTGAGCCCGAACGTGGTCGGGGCGTCGTCCGAACCGCCGTGACCCCGGAAGTCCAGCCCCAGCACCCCCGCGGTGCGGCGCAGGAACGGGGCGAGGTCCAGCAGGTCCGGGGTCACCGAGCCGTTATAGCCGTGGAGCAGCAGGATCGCCTCCCGGGGATCCGTCGTCCACCGCGCGTCGGCGGGCTCGCCGTCCGGCAACGGCGCCCCGGGGCCGGGTTCGGCCGCCAGCCAGCGACCCGTGAGTCGAACGCCGTCGCGGGCCCGCAGGCGGACCACCTCACCCCCGAGGGCGTCGAGGGCGACCGCCATGCCGGCCTCCTCCGGCAGGCGTCGCGGCGCGTCGGCGAGACGTCGTGCGAGGCGGTCGACGACGGGCCCAACGGCGGCGACCGCGATGACGGGCGCCGCCGGGAGCAGCAGGAGCCGCCGGATCACCGGCCGCCGGGACCTGCACCGGGCATGCCGCCGCCTTCCGTCGCACCCATGCCCGCGGCCACGTACCCGCCGATCTTGTCGGCCAGCCGCGTGAACTCGGTGGGGATGACGAACTTCGTGGACGGGCTCGCGCCGAGCGCCTTGAGCGCTTCGAGGTACTGGAGCGACATCGTCCTCTCGTCGATCCCCTTGGCCGCCGCGTAGATCCGCTCGAGCGCCTGGCTGAAGCCCTCGGCGCGCAGGATCGCGGCCTGGCGCTCGCCCTCCGCCTTGAGGATCTCCGACTGCTTCTGACCCTCGGCCACGTTGATCGCCGACTGCCGCGCACCCTCCGACTCGGTGATCACGGCGCGGCGGGTCCGCTCCGCCGACAGCTGCCGGTTCATCGCGTCCTGGACGTCGCGTGGCGGCGTGATCTCGCGGATCTCGACGGTCGTGATCTTGCCGCCCCAGCGCTCGGTGACCTCGTCGAGCTTGGTTCGCAGGACCTCGTTGATCTGCTCGCGCTTGGACAGCACGTCGTCGAGGAGGATGTCACCGATGACCGCGCGCAGGGTGGTGGTGGCGACGCCCTGGAGCGCACCCGCGAAGTAGGCGACGTTGACCACGCTCTTGAGGGCGTCGGCGATCCGCCAGTAGATGAGGAAGTCGACGTTGATCGGGGCGTTGTCCCTGGTGATCGTTGTCTGGCTCGGCACCTCGATGAACTGCTCGCGCATGTCCACCTTCACCGGCCGATCGATGACCGGCCACAGCCACCTGAGGCCGGGGTCCCGCACCTTTGACTCGTTCGTGCGCCCCAGCCGGAACACGACCATCCGCTCGTACTGCTGGACCACGCGGACCGAGAGATACAGCAGCACGAGCGCCACGACCACGACGAACGCGACGATCGAAAGCGTGACGGCGATGTCCATTGGTGCCTCCGGGTGCTAGGGCCGGTCGGCGGACGCGGGGGCCGCCGGCGAGGTTGATGGATGGTCGAGGTCGAGCTCGATGATGGCGGTCAGGCCCTCGAACCTGACCAGGCGGACGGGGGTGTCGCGGGGGAGCCAGGTGTCATCGACCGACCGCGCGCTCCACGGCTCCCCGCCGAGATACACGGTGCCCTGCGGCTCGAGGGGCGCCTGGACCACGCCCAGCGTCCCCGCCGGCACGGCCGTCCCGACACCGCCGGCAGGGGCGACCATGTGCCGGCTGCGGATTGCGGCCACGGTGACCATGCCCATGATGATCGCGGTCGTCGCCGTCGTGACCACGATCACCGGCGTCGCGACCTGGACCAGCGGGACAGTCGGATCTCCGCCGGGCTGCGTGTACAGCGCCGACGCACCCAGGGCAAAGCAGACGATCCCGCCCAGCGACAGGAGGCCGTGACTGGTGATCTGGACCTCGAGCACGAACAGCACGGCGCCGAGCCCGATCAGCAGCAGGCCCGCCACGTTGAGCGGCAGGCTGCCGAACCCGACGAACGCCAGGATCACGGCGAGCGCGCCCACGATGCCGGTCGCGAAGTTCGGGTTGATGACCTCGAAGATCAGGCCGTACACGCCGATCGTGAACAGCAGGAACGCGATATTGGGGTCCGACAGCAGGTGCAGGAACCCCTGGAGCGGGTTCATCGCCGCCTCGCGCGGCGTCGCCCCGCCGAGGTCGAGCACCGTCGTGCTGCCACCGATCGTGACCTTCCGACCGGACGCATCGGCCAGCACGGCGTCGATGGTGTCCGCGATGCCGTCGACGGCCCCGGCTGCGACGGCCTCGCTGGCCGCGTAGGAGGCCGCGTCGGCGACCGTCGATACCGCCCAGTCGACCGGCCGGCCGCGCGCCTCGGCGATCGCGGTGATGTTCTTGATCGCGTCGTTGCGAACCTTCAGGCCCAGCGTGCCGGGGATGTCCTCGCCGTTGCTGCCCACCGGGGAGGCCGCGCCGATGTTGGTGCCCGGCGCCATGTATGCAAGGTTTGCCGACAGCGTGATGAACGTACCGGCGCTCGCCGCGCGGCCACCGGCGGGCGACACCCACACGATCGTGGGGATGCTCGCCTCGAGCAGCGCGCCGGTGATCCGCTGGGTGGCGTCGAGGCTCCCGCCGGGCGTGTTGAGCTGGATCACGACCGCCGCAGCGCCGTCCCGCTCGGCCGTGCTGATCCCGTCAGCGAGGTACCCCGCCAGGACGTTGTCGACCACCCCGGTCGCCGGCAGCACGACGACCTCGGCCTGCGCCGCTCGCCCGGTCGTGGCGCCCACGGCAAGAGCCAGGCCCACCAGGACCAGGCTCAGCGAGAGCCGGTAACCGACGACGTGCGTTCGATCGACCATTGGTTCGGGTCGAGTATCGCACCCCCGGTTTCGTCCGAACCGTGCCGCAACGCCCGGCCGGAGGTCACTCCGTGAGGGCGTCGAACACCAGCCGGCTCCAGGTCTCCATCGCGTCGCGTACCCGGGCCACCTCTCGGGTGGTGGCAAAGGCGCCGGCTAGCTTGTCCGTCTCACGGATCGCGACCGCGCGGCCGCCGGCGTCGGCCAGATACACGATCCCGATGTGGACCGCACCCACCGCGGTCGTGTCGTCGTTGAGCAGCCCGACCGGGGTGAACGCCGGCAGAAAGTCCGCGGCCAGCTCCTCCGCCCACTCGCGGCGAAGCCCGCCGAGGACATCCCCGTCACCCGGGTTCAGGTGACCCCCGACGCCGATCGACCAGCGGTCGTGGAGGCGGGCGTCACCCCCGGCCCGGGACCTGCGCATCAGAAACCAGCGGTCACCGTCGCGCAGCACGAGGTATGGGATCACCTGCTTGTACGCGGGGTCGTCCTCGGCGTCTGCACGGCGGAGGTACCGGCCTTCGCGGGCAACCGTCGCCAGTGCCTCGGCAACACCGTCGCGCCGCACGCCCAGCCATCCGGTGCCGGGGACGATCGATTCACGCGGCACCACCAGGACCTGCTCGTCGGGACCGCCCATCTCAGCCGCCGAGCCTGGCCTTCGCCGCGGCCAGGTGGCCCCGGACGACGTCCGAGCCGGGTCCGCCGTCCGCCTCGAGCAGCTCCAGCCACTCGTCCAGCCGGTCCCGGTAGTCGTGCAGACGGGCCGCGATCGACGATGCGTTGGTTGTCACGATCTCGGTGCCCATGGTGACGTCGCCGCGTGCGAGACGGGTCATGCCGGCCCAGCCCGACGCCGCCAGCGCCTCGGCAACGGGCCAGTCGGGGCGAGCCGGTCCCGGCCCTCCCGCAACGGTCTCGACCAGCGCGGCGGCGAGGACCAGCGGCAGGTGGCTGATGCCCGCGACCGCCGCGTCGTGGTCCTCCGCGTCCATGCGCACCGTCCGTGCCCCGCACGCAGTCGCGAGCGTCTCGACGCGGGCAACCGCGGGCGCATCCGCGGACGGCACGATCACCCATGGCCGGTCCCGGAACAGGGCTGGATCGCCGGCCGCGAACCCGGCAGTCTCGCGACCGGCCATCGGATGACCGCCCACGAACCGCAGGCCAAGGTCGTGGGCCCGCGTCACGATCGCGAGCTTCGTGCTCGCGACATCGGTCACGACCGCGTCGGTCGCAAGGGACGGGCGCAGCGGTCCCGCGAGGTCGCGGAGAAGATCAAGGCAGGCGATCGGCGGAGCCGCGAGCACCACCAGGTCTGCACCCTCGATCGCGTCGGCGGCGCCGATCGGGGCGGCATCCACGACACCCGCGGCCAGCGCCGCCCGGGGCCCGGCGCCGCTCGGCGTCCACGCCGAGATCACCCACGGCTCCCCGGGCGCCTCGCGCAGGGCGCGCGCGACCGATCCCCCGATGAGTCCGAGGCCGAGCAAGGCGATGCGCATCCCCGGATTATCGCCGGGGCGGCGAGTTCCGATCAGCCGGTCCGGATCGCGGTACGCCTGCGAGCGCGGTCAGCTGGTCGCCCACCCCTGGCCGTCGCCCCCGCGACGGCGGTGCTGACGCCGGTCGGCCCGGCGACGCTCGCCGAGCCCCGCGGGCGGACCGGGAGCGTCGGACGGGTTGACGCGACGGTTGACCTCCCGCCGATCGACCTCTCGCCGCTCCGTGTCGAGGTGAGCGCCGCAGCGTGGGCAGCGGCGCTCCTCCGCGAACAGGGAGTCGAGCGGCGATACGGTGTAGATCTGGCGGCCACAGGCGCGGCAGGCGAGCTTCGGCACCAACGCATCGTAGCGGTCGCCGCGACCGACGACTCGAGTCCGACGAGCGCGAGCCGGGCGAGCGCGCGCCCGAGCGCGCTGCGGGACGGGACGCGACGCTCCCTCAGCCCACCACTGGAAGCGCGGCCAGCGCAGTGGCAACCCTTTCGGCCGGGTACTCGTAGTCCTCCAGGAGGCCCTGCAGGTACCGCTCGTACGACGACAGGTCGAAGTGGCCGTGGCCGGACAGGTTGAACAGGATCACCCGGGCCTCGCCGGCCTCCTTCGCCTCGAGCGCCTCATCGACGGCGACCTTGATGGCATGCGTGCTCTCGGGTGCCGGCAGGATGCCCTCGGCACGGGCGAACTGCACGCCCGCCTCGAACGCGGCCCGCTGGTGGACGCTGCGGGCGTCGATGAACCCCTCGTGCTTGAGCTGTGACACGAGCGGCGCCATGCCGTGGTAGCGGAGGCCGCCGGCGTGGATCGGCTCGGGCATGAACTCGCTGCCGAGGGTGTGCATCTTCACGATCGGCGCCATGTGACCCGTGTCGCCGAAGTCATAGGCGTAGATCCCACGGGTCAGCGACGGGGCCGCCTCGGGCTCCGCCGCGAGGACACGGTACTGGGCCTCGCCGCGCAGGATCCGTCCCACGAACGGGAACGCGAGTCCGGCGAAGTTCGAGCCGCCGCCGGTGCAACCGATCACGACGTCCGGCTCCTCGCCGGCCATCGCCATCTGCTCGAGGGCCTCGAGGCCGATCACCGTCTGGTGCAGGAGCACGTGGTTGAGCACGGACCCCAGCGAGTACTTCGTGTCGTCACGGGTTGCCGCGTCCTCGACCGCTTCGCTGATCGCCATGCCCAGCGAGCCCGGCGAATCGGGCGTCGACGCCAGGACGGCTCGGCCGTAGTTCGTCGTCGGACTGGGGCTCGCGACAACCTCGGCGCCGTACGTCTCCATCAGGATCCGGCGGTACGGCTTCTGGTCGTAGCTCGCCCGGACCATGTACACCTTGATCTCGAGACCGAACACCGCGCCCGCGAACGCCAGCGCGCTCCCCCACTGGCCCGCGCCGGTCTCCGTTGCCAGCCGCTTGACGCCCTCCTCCTTGTTGTAGAACGCCTGCGGGATGGCCGTGTTCGGCTTGTGGCTCCCCGCCGGGCTCACACCCTCGTACTTGTAGTAGATGTGGGCGGGCGTATCGAGCGCCTGCTCGAGCCGGTGGGCGCGGTGGAGTGGCGACGGCCGGTACAGCTTGTACGCGTCCCGCACCGGATCCGGGATCTCGATCTCCCGGTCCTGGCTCACCTCCTGAAGGATCAGCGCCATCGGGAACAGCGGCGCGAGGTCCGCAGGTCCGATCGGCTGGAACGTCCCGGGGTGCAGGGGCGGCGGAGGCGGCGTGTGCAGGTCGGCCGCGATGTTGTACCAGGCCCGCGGGATCCGGTCCTCATCGAGCAGGAACTTGGTCCGGCGGGAGTTCGTCGGGCTGGCCATCGCGTGAGATCCTCCGGTGGGCGCGTCAGTGGGGCGTGTGGAGCCTATCGTGTCCGCCGGGATCGCATCAACCGGGTAGCGCGATCTCCGCGACGGGCTCGTAGCGGGGGGCCCCGCGACCGAGGTGGCTGCGGTACAGCACGAGCCGGTCCGCGGTGAACGACGCCCGCCAGCCGGCCGCCGCGCGCTCCAGCGCCGCCGCGGCCGCGGCACCGTCCGCGATCGACGCCGCATCCGTCCTGGCCACCGTCAGGTGGGGCCGGAACGGCCTGCCCTCCGATGGCCAGCCCAGCGCTGCCAGCGGTGTGTCGAGCGCGCTCGCGATGGCGCCCAGGTCCGCCGCACCATCCTGGATTCCGAGCCACAGGGCCCGCGGCCGCAGGGCCGAGGGAAAGGCGCCGGCGCCCGCGAGCAGGACCGGGAACGCCGGGCGTCCCGTGGCTGCGCCGCGCAGCACGTCGGAGATCGCGGTGAGCCGGTCGGGTTCGGTCGCCCCGAGGAACCGCAGCGTGAGATGGAGGTTCTCCGTCCGAACCCATCGGGCTGCCTTCCCCGCCGGCGTGGTCCGCACACCGTCGATCAGGGCACGACACGCTTCGAGCGCCGCAGCGGGAACGGGGACCGCGATGAACAGCCGGACCGCGTCGTCAGGCACCGTGCTCGCGGGCGAACCGCTCCCGGTCGGTGGCCAGCACCTCGAGCGCGCGCTCGCGTTCCCGCCAGCCGAGCACGTCGACGGCCTTGTCCTCGAGCATCTTGTACGTGTCGAAGAAGTGCTCGATCTCAACGAGCCGGTGCGGCCGCATCTGCTCCAGGCGCTCGATGTGCTGCTGGTGCGGGTCGCCGATCGCGACGCACAGGGTCTTGAAGTCGAAGCCCTTCTCGTCGCGCATCTCCAGGCCACCGATCGGGCGGGCCCAGACGTGACAGCCCGGGAACGTGGGCTCGTCGATGATCAGGAGCGCGTCGGTGTGGTCACCGTCGTCGGCGCGGGTGCCCTCGATGAACCCGTAGTCGAAGTTGTAGAACACGGCCGAGGACAGCACGCGGTCCAGCCGGAACACGCCGGCAACCTCGTCGAACTCGTACTTGTTCCGGCTGCCGCGCGGGATCTCGACGACGATCTCGACGACATCGGGGAAGGCGGCGGCGTGCGCAGTGGTCATCCGCGCACGATACAGCCCATGGCCCGTCCCGACGCGCGGGCTCAGCCCTGATCCGGCCCGGGGAACATCGGGCGCGTCGACGCCTGCATCCGGGCCACGCGAGATCGCCCGCAGATGCCGTGGCCGGCGAAGGCGGCGATGAACACGACCACCGCAACGGGCATCACCAGGGCGATGTGCGCCCGCACGAGCAGCAGCACGAAGCCCAGGATACCCGCGGTGACGGCGGAGTTCACCACGCTCACGATCGTCGGCGTCGCCGCCATCAGGTGGACCAGCGGTGAGCCGGCCGGATCGATGCCCATCGTACGGGCGACCCCCGGCCGGTCGTCGTGGACCCCCGACACGAAGAACCGCTCCAAGTCCGGCGCCATCTCCGGGTGCGTGAGCGAGCATCGCAGGCGACAACGCGGCGCCGGCACCGGATCAGCGGCCCGCCTAGTCGTTGTAGAGGCGCTCCTCGATCAGCTTCTCCTGCACCGTCCGACCGCTGGGGTCGAAGCAGGAGAACTCGAAGTGCTTCTCGAACTCGAGGTCGACCTGGTCCTGGCCGCCGCGGTTCTTCTCCACCGACACGATCACCCAGTCCCGGAACCGCTGTGCCTGGTATGGGTTGAACTCGATGTTGACCTTGGCGACGATCTGGTACTTCTCGTTGAGGATCAGGATGATGTCCGCCTCATAGTTGATCGCCGACGAGCCGCGCAGGTGGTAGTTGCGGAGTCGTGAGGCCTTGAGGCCCTCCTTGTCCGCGGCAACGATCGCGATCATCGGCACGTCCTCGGACAGCGCGATGTCCTTGAGGCCGTTGATCACGTAGGTGACCTTCTCGGACTCGTTCGGGGGCTCGGGAATGACCGGGACCTTCTGGAGGTAGTCGACGACGACCATCAGCCGGCGATCGCCCGACAGCTCGCGATGCTGGCGGATCAGCTGGCGCATGCCATCGATGGTGCTGGCGGTCTGCGAGCCGCGCAGGAGGAACAGGTTCTGGCCGTAGCGCGCGATCCGGTCGAGCGACGGCCGCAGCCGGGGGTTGGACGCGAGCTGCGCGGCGCCGCCGCCCTCGGCCATCCAGGTACCCAGGATCTCCTTGCGGACGTCCTGGATCTTGATCGCGCCCGTCTTGTGGGGAAGGTGCGCGAGCGCGGACTCGGCCGCGATGAGGCGATTGAGCAGGTACTGCTCGTCGTGCTCGAAGCAGATGTACAGGACGTTCGCCTGGCCGCCCGAGGCCACGTTCCTGGCCATCTGGAGCGCCATGGTCGTCTTGCCCGTGCCCTGCGCGCCGCCGATGAGCAGGAGCTCTCCGGCCCGGAGGCCCGTCCCGATGGTCTTGTCCAGCGGCGTGAAGCCCAGCGGCACCGGCTGGTACTCGCCGACCTTGCCCGTCGTGACCTTGTCGTTGAGGTCAACGAGCACGTCGATCGCCGATCTCGGCTGCATGCTCCCGTTTGGGCCCTCGAGGCGCCACGTGGCCCTCGGCGTTGCCCCCGTCTCCGTCGTCACCTGTGTGCGTCCTCCCGCCAGCGATCCCCGTGGGTGCATCCTAGCACCGGGTTGACGATGATCTGCGACCCGACCCGGTGGCGGGCATGGGCTGAAGGTACCGCCTCCCGCACCAGGCGGGGCCAGCGCGCACCGGCCAGATCAGCGCGGCAGACCCGCCAGCTCATCCCACAGGCGGACGATGACGCGGGTGCCCTGCTCGAAGTTCTCGACCAGGAGCCACTCGTTGGGTGCGTGGGCGTTGTCGTTCGGCTGGGTGAAGCCGAGCAGGACGACCGGCAGCCCGAGCGTGTGATCGAACGCCGAGGTGACCGGGACCGAGCCGCCCTCGCGGACGTAGACCGGGGGCCTGCCGTAGACCGCCTCGATTGCCCGGGCGGCCGCCTGGGTGGCGGGATGATCCGTGGGCGTCAGGCTGGGATTGCCGCCGTGGAGGTACGTGGTCGTCACGGTCACGCCGGGCGGGGCGATCTGCGCCACGTGGTCGCGGAGCGCCTCGAACACCCGCTGCGGGTCCTGGTTCGCGACCAGACGGGTGGACACCTTCGCATGGGCATGGGCGGGGATGATCGTCTTGACACCGTCGCCCTGGAAGCCGCCCCAGATCCCGTTGACGTCGAACGTCGGCCGGGCGCCCTTGCGCTCGAGAACCGTCCAGCCTGTCTCGCCGACCAGGGCCGGCACCTCGATCGAGGCGCGGTACGCCTCCTCGTCGAACGGGAGCTCGGCCATCGCCGCACGTTCCTCGTCGCTGAGCGGTACGACGTCGTCGTAGAAGCCGGGGATCCGGACGTGCCCGTCCGGGCCCTTGAGGGCGGTGATGATCGAGGCCAGGGCGTTCGCCGGATTCGCGACCACGCCCCCGTAGCTCCCCGAATGGAGATCGACGGGCGACAGCTCGACATCGATCTGCGCGTACGTGATCCCGCGCAGGCCCACCGTGATCGCCGGGATGTTGCCCTCGAAGTAGCCCGTGTCGCTGATGATCGCAGCGTCCGCGGCCAGGCGGTCGCGGTTGGCCTCGATCCATGCGTGCAGGTTGTCGGAGCCGAACTCCTCCTCGCCCTCGAACACGAACGTCAGGTTGACCGGGATCTGGTGGTGTGCCGCGCGCAGGGCCTCGATCGCGCTCAGGTGCATGACCAGCTGACCCTTGTCGTCGGCCACACCGCGGCCCACGAACCTGCCGTCGCGGACGAAGGGTTCGAACGGCGCCGTCTCCCACAGATCGATGGGGTCGACGGGCTGGACATCGTAGTGGCAGTAGACCAGGACGGTCGGTGCCCCCACGGCCTCGTGGATGCGTCCGTAGACGATCGGGTGGCCTGGGGTCGCCTCGACCGAGACATCGGTCGCTCGCACGCGTCGGAGCCGATCCGCGATCCACTCTGCAGCCGCGACCATGTCGCCGCCGTGGGCTGGCAGCGCCGAGATGCTGGGAATGCGGGCGAGCTCGAGCAACGACTCGCGGCGCGCGTCTGTGGACGCCTGGAGCGCGGCCTCCACCGCGGGATCGATCGGCGGGATCTCGGGCGCGTCGCTGATGTCGGTCACTCGGTTCTCCGTGGCTGCGGCGGCGATACGGTGGATCGTAGCGCTCTCCCGGCACCATCGGGGACGCGCCGGGAATTCGATGAGGGCGGACCGGTGGTCCGCCCTCCTTGCGAATCGTCCTCGGATCGGTCCGGCTCGCCGCTGAACCGGAGCCGGGGCTCAAGCGGGCTGTGGCGAGGGCTTGGGCGCCGGTGCGGCCGGACCGGGCGACGCGCCTTCGTCCGGGTCAGGGGAGATCACGCGCGCGATCCCGGGATGGCGCTCTTCCTTCGGCGGCAGGTCGCTGAACAGCGACTCGAACCCGTCGGAGTCCACCGTCTCCTCCGCGATCAGCTTCTCGGCCAGCCGGTCGAGGCGGTCGCGGTGGGTCGTGAGGACCTCCGTGGCCCGGTCGTAGGCACGATCGATGATCGCGCGGACCTCCTCGTCGATCATCATCGCCACGTTGTCGGAGTAGTTGCGCTGCTCGCCGATCTCGCGACCGAGGAACACCATCTCGTCACGCTTGCCAAAGGCCAGCGGCCCGAGCCGATCGCTCATCCCGAACTCGGTGACCATGCGGCGGGCGAGGTCCGTCGCCTTCTCGATGTCGTTGCTGGCACCCGTGGTCGTGTCACCGAACACCAGGCGCTCGGAGACGTTGCCGCCGAGCAGCCCCGCGATCTTGTCCTCGAACTCGGTCTTGCTCTGGAGGTAGCGATCCTCGGTCGGCAGCGCCATCGTGTAGCCGAGGGCCATGCCGCGGCTGATGATCGTGACCTTGGCGACCGGGTCGCACTTGGGCAGGATTCGCTGCACGACGGCGTGACCGCCTTCGTGGTAGGCGATGATCTTCTTCTCCTCGTCGGAGATGACCCGGCTCTTGCGCTCGGGACCCGCGACGATGCGCTCGAGCGCCTCGGCGAACTCGTTCTGGCCGACGACCTTCTTGTTGCGGCGCGCGGCCAGGATCGCGGCCTCGTTGACGAGGTTCGCGAGGTCGGCGCCGGAGAAGCCGGGCGACTGCCGGGCGACCTCCTCGACCGAGATCGTCTTGTCGAGCGGCTTGCCCTTGGTGTGGACCTTGAGGATCGCGAGACGGCCGCGCATGTCGGGCCGGTCCAGGATGACCTGACGGTCGAAGCGGCCGGGCCGCAGCAGCGCCGGGTCGAGGACGTCCGGGCGGTTGGTCGCGGCGACGACGATCACGTTGGTGTTGGTGTCAAAGCCGTCCATCTCGACCAGGATCTGGTTGAGGGTCTGCTCCCGCTCGTCGTGGCTGCCGCCGAGGCCGGCGCCGCGCTGGCGGCCGACCGCGTCGATCTCGTCCACGAACACGATGCATGGGCTGTTGCGCTTGGCCTGGTCGAACAGGTCCCGGACGCGGCTGGCGCCAACGCCCACGAACATCTCGACGAACTCGGAGCCGGAGATGCTGAAGAACGGCACCCCGGCCTCGCCTGCGACCGCTCGCGCCATCAGCGTCTTCCCCGTGCCCGGAGGCCCCACCAGGAGCACGCCCCGGGGGATCCGCGCGCCGAGCGAGTTGAACTTCTCCGGGTATTTGAGGAACTCGACGACCTCCTGGAGCTCGGTCTTGGCCTCGTCGACCCCGGCGACGTCCGCGAACGTGACCACGGTCTTGTTGCCCAGGAACATGCGCGCCCGGCTCTTGCCGAAGGACATCGCCTGGTTGTTGGTGCCCTGGGCCTGGCGCATCATGAAGAAGATGAACCCGCCGATCACGATCAGCGGCAGCAGCCCCGTGAGCAGCAGCCCGATCCACGACGTGTCAGCCGTCTTGTCCTTGGTGTAGATGTCCTTCGTCAGCTTGGCGGTCGTGCCGCCCTCGGCAGCGGCCTTCTGCATGTCGGCATAGACATCACCGGTGATCGAGTTCGGGACCACGACGTTGTAGGTCCCGCTGGTCGTGGTCACCGTGAGCGTCTCGCCGTCCTGGACGACCTTGGTGACGTTGCCCGCCTTCACGTCCGAATAGAACGTCGAGTAGCCCGTCGTGTTCTGGGGCGCCGACGAGCTGACCCACGTATAGAGCAGCGCGACGGTGCCCGCGACGAGGACGAGCATCACGATGCCGTTGCGCATGAATTTTGCGTTCAAACGGAGAGCCTCCGAGTCCGACAAGCCGGTGTTGGCCGGCATTCCGGCGAGTATACCGCCGGGTTCCGTGGCGACCGCCCGTGCGATCCCGTGATCGAACCTATCAGGTGTACGTGCGCAAGTCGTGCGCGGATGACTAGGGGGAGGTTGATTGGAGGTTCAGGAATCGGAACCCGTGCCCCGCGGCGCGGGGGCGACCATCGCTATGACGCCCGGGCAGGCCCGGGCGTCTCGATCGGATGGTAGCGGAGGGCGGATTCGAACCACCGACCAAGGGCTTATGAGTCCCCTGCTCTACCACTGAGCTACTCCGCCGCGGCTGGATAGGCTACTACGGCTGCTTCCTGCCCATCAAACGTTCCCCGGCCTCGAATGGCTGCTGGTCGAGCGGGCAGAGCCGTCCAGGTGGCGAAGGGTGCCCGCAGGCGTTGCGCCGCGTCTTGCCTCGCTTCGTAGCGGCTGCTAGCCCACGACCGACACCCGGACGTCCCGGCCCTCCCACCGATCGACATCCGGCCAGTAGAACGTGGCGTCGATCACCTCCCCGGCGGCCAGTCGGTTCGATCCCGGGACGTCCGCGACCCAGATCCCGAGCCCGGTCTCCCGCGCATTGACGTCGAGGGCCGTGTGCCATCCGTCGAGCGAGCAGTGGACCCGGCATGGTGCGAGCAGCTCGAAGCGGAGCACCCGACCGGCCACGATCGTCGGCCGCGGCGCGTCGAAGCGCCAGCTTGCCCGCGCCGCATCGGGACGTATCCCGTGATACCGACGCCAGGCCGCCTCCGGGCGGTCGATGGCATGGCCAAGCGCGATCGATCGGACGAGCTTCACGTACTCCGCGTGAGCCCAGGCGAGTGGCATCGCAGAGCCGCTCGGCCGCCCGAGCTCAAGGCCGCGTGCGGGGATGTCGTCGGTGTCCCAGGCCTGCTCCGGCAGCATGCCCCCCTGCGACCCGAAACGGCGCATCGCCTCGAGATAGGGACGCGCGTCGCGCCCCGCCTCGAGCTCGTAGTGCCCGCGCTCGCCCACCAGCAGCGGCCACCCGCGGCCGATCCCGCTGCCATCGAAGGGGCTCCCATCCGCGTGCTCCCCGTACCCGTCACCGTTGTAGCGGTGCCACAACGGCCCGTTCGGCGTGTCGGTGCGCAACAGGGCGTCGGTCACCACCAGGGTCGAGAGGATCCTGGGATCGTCCGGCCGACGCAAACCGAAGCGAACGAGAGCAAGGAAGTCGGTCCCCACCATCTCGTCGGCTCGCGCGGTCGACTCAGCCGGGTGACGGTTCCGGACCTGGACCGGCGTCGAGATCGGCGCCCCGGCGAGGACGTCCGATGAGGCGATCCGGACGTAGTGGCCATCGACGCCGTGCTCGCGGGCAAGCCGCGAGCCAACCGCGTACGTCCACTCCTCGATCGACGCATTCCAGTCGTCGGCAAGCTCGCGGCAGTACGAGGCTGCGGGCTCGGGCAGGTGGTCGGCAGCGACGACGAGGGCCGCGATCACCGGCGCGAGCGTCGACGGGGTGAGCCCGGCATCCTCCTCCCAGCGGTCCTGCCTTGTCGCGGGTCCCGTCCTGGCGATGAACCCGGCAGCCGCCCGGATCATCTGGTCGATCGAGGTCTCGGTGATCAGCTGCTCGAAGTCCGCAGCCTCCTCCGCGCGGCCGTGCATGTGGGTCGCCCCGGCCTGTCGCAGCGCACCCGCCAGCAGGATCGGGTAGGCCGCCTCATCAAGCTGGACGCCGCTCCAGTACCCGACGCCGTCCACCCACTGGTTCTGGAACCAGTGCCCGTCGGGCTCCTGCGTGGCAACGAGGTACGCGAGCGCGCGGCGCGCGGAGGCGCGCGCTCCGAGCGCGATGAGCGCACCCGCGGACTCCACGAGGTCCCGCGACCAGACCAGGTGGTAGCCGCCGAGATCGTTCCGGGCGTCGCCCCACGGGATGGACAGGCTCGCCACCGAGGCGCCGGGCAGGGTGCGGTCCTGGTGCGTGCGCAGGACGGCCGCCGACGCCAGGTACAGCGCCCCGAGGTCCGGCCCCAGCTCGGCCGGCGGCGGCGTGCACGTGCGCAGAAACCCCTCCCAGTTGGTCGCGTACTCGTCCCACGCCACGTCGAAGCGTCCGACGAGCGCAGCTGCGGCCTGGAGCGCGGCTTCCTCGGGCCGGACACCGAATCCGAGCGCGATCTGGACCGGATCGCCCCCGGGGACGAGCTCGGTCATGCCCGCGACGTTTCCCTGGTCGGTCGACCCGTATGTCCAGGCCATGCGGCCGTTTGTCTCGAAGTCCTGCCACCCGTCGGACGCACCGACGTAGCCGACGCTCTGCCGCTCGGGAGGCGGGTCGGACGCAAGGGCCAGCGAGTGCGAGCCATGCTGTGCGAACAGCATCGGCCGGCCCTTGTACGCGCCGGTCCACGCGCGATTGTGGAGGCCGCTGAAGCCCAGGTGGGGTGCGAGCAGCGGGTAGAGCCGAAGGGGGTGCGTGGTACGAGCCGGGTCGGACGGGTCGCGGGTGTCCTCGAGCCGGGCCTCGATCCGTACGACGTCCGCGTGGTCGTCAGCGCAGATGCGCAGCGTGAGCAGGTACCGCGGATGCCGGTGCACGGCCACGACCGCCGGGATCCCCGGCCGGACGAACCGGACGGCACCCGTCGCGTCGAGCTTGACCTCGCTCCAGAACCCGGAGCCGTCCGCAACGATGAAGCCGAGGTCGCGAACCTGCGGGGCGTCGACCCGGGGCCAGTAGACCTCGTTGAGGATGCCGTGACCGACCGTGAACCAGACGCGGCTGGCGTAGTGGGAGGTGCCGACCGCATCCTTTGCGCTGCTCGACCAGGTCGGACCGATGCCCGGGGCGCCGGGGGCCGGGCCCGACGCGGACTGGTCGGGCGCCGGCTCGGACGCGACGGTTGATTCGAGTTGCAGCTGGGGGCGAGTCATGTCGGGAGCTCGGACGATGCCACCGGTTCTCCCTTGGAAGCAGGCGAACCTGAACGGCAGCGTACTGCAAGTCCAACATCGAGGGCTCCAGCTCGCGACCGACCGGGCAGCCCGATGTCTCTGGGCTGCCACGGCCCGCCCTAACAAGGGGATTGAGTACGGGGGCCGGACCGGAGAGAATGCGCCGGATCATTGCGTGCCACGGGGAGAGGGACGATGTCGAGCGAACCGCCGAAGCCGGGAGCCGTTCCGGGCTGGGGTCAGCCACAACCGGAACCGCCGGCCCAGGCTCCGGACCAGGTACCGCCTGCGCAGCCACCCACGGCGGCGCCCGCGCCGGCCGGGGGAGCGGTCCCCGGCTGGGGGCAGCCGGCCTCGCAACCGCCCGCGGCTGCACCGGTCGACACGCCGGCACCGGCAGCCGTACCCGCCGCTCCGCCGTCCCCGGCGTCGCCTTCGACGGGTTGGGGCCAGAGCTCGGCCGTGCCTCCGCCCCCATCAGCGCCGCAACCCGGCTGGGGCGGCGCGCCCGCGGCGCCAGGAGCGCCCGGTGGACAGCCGCCCGGCGGCTGGAACCCGCAACCCGCCGCGTCGTCCGGGTCGAGCGGCTGCCTCAAGCTCATCCTCATCCTGATCGCCATCGCCGTGATCGGATTCGTGCTGCTGATCGCGGGGCTGGTGATCGTCGGCAACCGGCTCGCCAGCGAGGTCGGCATCAACGGCGACGGGACCATCGGCCAGGCGTGCACGATCATCGACAACGGGACGCTCCGCGACGAGCTGGGGGGCAGCGCCGAGGCCATCGAGCTCACTGGCTTCTACGACGCCACGATCGGCATCATCCTCGACAAGCGCGTGCTGCCGGACGCCGAGGACTGCTGGATCACCGCCGATGAGACGACCCCGGTCGGCCGGATCGCGAGATACGTCGGCAGCGATGCGGCGAGCGTCTTCCAGGCCGAGCGCGAACGAGCCGCGCCGACGTCGCAGGACCAGGGCGGCGGCGTTTCGATCGACAACAGCGGCTATTTCGGGGGCGACGTCAGCGGGCTGGGTGACGAGGCCTTCTGCACTGGCGTCTCGCCGGCGATCCAGGCCGGCGTGCTCGTGCGCAAGGGCGACACGCTGGTGTACGTCAGCCTCAGCGGTCCATCGGACGGCTCGACACCTGATTTCGGCACCACCGCCGACGGCGTCATCACGGCGCCGCAGATCTGCGCCAACGCCCAGAGCCTGGCGGCCCGCATTCTCCCCTAGGCGAGCACGCCGAACAGGACGTTACCGGTCGTGAGCGCGGCCAGGAGGAACAGGAACCGGACGACCCAGGCGACGCCGCCGGCGCCCGGGTCGGCGATCGCGCGCGGCGCGACCACCAGCATGGCGTAGATGGCCGCCGCGGCCCCGATGATCAGCGGGAGGAACACCCACAGCCCGGATGGGACCCCTCCGCGCAGCGTCCCGCCCAGGACGTCGCCAAGGCCGGAGCCCATGATCCGATCGAAGGCGCCGGTCGCGAGGATCGCCATCGGCGTCACCAGCGCGCGTCGCGCCGCAACCGGGATGACGGGCAGCCGCCCGGGGATCATCACGCTGACCAGCACGACCAGGAAGGTGACGCCGACGAACGGGTCGCCATCGAGCCCGATCCCCGGCAGCGTCTCGATGCCCACGATCCCGACGCCCGCAGCGAGCGGGAACCGGGCCCAGCCCTGGAGGGTCAGCTGACCATCCCCGAACGGCGGCGGCTCGCCCGGCCCGCGCGTGAAGAGGCACGCGAGCACCCCGAGGATCGCGACCAGGCCGATGATGCCGACGAGCGGCGTCGGGGCGTCGGATCCCGCGCCGGCCCCGCCCGCGCCGGCGGTGATCAGGTCGAACAGCGGCAGCCCGACCAGCGCGATCGTGCCGAGCAGGAAGTCCTCCACCCGGAGCAGACCCCTGAGGCGATCGGCCGCCATCTCGTCGGGACGCCCGCGAGCGGTCAGCGGCCCTGGCTGGGCCCGTCCCCGTGCTCATAGCGATCGAGGAGCGCCCCGATGGTGATGTCCCCGTAGCGGCTCTTGAGCCTGCCTCGCGCGGCGCCCCACAGCGCGCGCAGCGGCCTCGGCCCACTGCGCTCCAGGTCCGCCAGCCGCGTGTTGCCGAACCGCTCGATCCCCGGGATCCGGCTCAGCTCCTCGGCGAGCCTGACAGCGGCGTCATCAAGCGTGGTCGACTCGCGCATCCCGGCGGCCGAGGCGGCCGCGTCCACGACCCGCCGCCGGTCGCCCGGGCGCAGGTCGGAGACGGGCGGATGCGGGGGCAGTGCCGACGTCAGGCCGCCCAGTGCCGTGGCCCCCGGAACGACGGCGCCGGATGTTGCGGTACGCATGGTCTCGCTCGCCTGGGTCAGCCGCTGCTCGGGCGTCGGCCCGACGCCGCCGGCGTCCGGCAGCGCCACCGCGGCGGCGTCCGCAGCGGGGTTCACGGCGTCGCCCGTCGTCCCACCCGAGGGCGGCGTCGAGCCGCCCGGCGCGGGCGCGGATCCGCCCGATGCGGGGGTCGACCCACCGGATGCGGGTGTCGACCCGCCGGATCCCTCGCCGGATCCCCGACGCGACTGCCGGGATCGCGTCCGACCCGGCGAAGCCGGCGGCGGCTCGGGCGCCGAAGCACCCGCGGCCGCGGTCGACGTACCGAGCGCGTTGTTGAGCAGCTGCGGGACGTCGATGCCGGTCAGCCCCTTCACGGTCGCCGCCGCCTCTGCCACCGTTCTGGTGGTCGTCTTGACGACGTCCGAGGCGCCCTCGGACGACAGCACGGTCAGGTTGTCGATCGCCGACAGCGGCTCGGCGGCCGCGCGCACGATCTCCGGGAGCAGCGACAGGACGGTCGTGATGATGGCCGCCTCATTGAACTGGCGGTACGCGTCCGCACGCAGGGCCAGGGCCTTGGCTTCGGCCTCGCCCTTGGTGAACACGATGCCGGCATCCGCGTTGCCCTCGAGCGTGGTCTTCTTCGCCTCGGCCTCGGCATTGACGAACGTGACCCGCGCGAGCGCTTCGCCCTTGGTGACCTGGACGGCAGCCTCCGCCGACCCGGCGAGCTTGACCCGCTCGGCCTCGGCCTGGGCCTGGGCGATCCGGGCGCCCTTGTCGCCCTCTGCGCGCCGGACCTGGGCTTCCGCCTCGGCCTCTGCGGGCCGGATCGTGCTGGCGATCAGCTCCTTCTGCGTCCGGTCCGCCTCGAGCTGCGCGAGCTCCGTCTGGCGGCGGACGACCTCCTGCTGCGCCTCAGCCTGCGCCAGCGGGCCGGCCTGCGACGCCTTCGCGTTCGCGGACTGGGTCTGCGCTTCGACGTCGGCCTGCCGGAGCGCGACATCGCGCTGGGCATTGAGCTTGATCTGCTGCGATTCCGCTTCGCGGACGGCGGCCTCCTGGTCGGCGGTCGCCTTGGCCATCCGGGCGTCCCGCTCGCGGCGGGCCGTCTCCTGCTGGCCGATGAGGTCCATGTAGCCGACCTCGTCGCGGATCGCCTGGATCGTGAAGTTGTCGATCGCCAGCCCTGACGTCGCGAGATCGGCCTTGGCGGCGCTCTGGACCTCCTGCTGGAACTTCTGGCGGTCGTAGTTGAGCTCCTCGACGGTCAGCGTCCCGACGATCGAGCGGAGCGAACCCTCGAGCACGTTCTTGACGATCGAATCGAGCAGCTGCTCGCTGTCCAGGAAGCGCTCCGCGGCATTGCGGATCGAATCGTCGTCGCCGCCGATCTTGACCGTCGCCACGCCCTGGACCGCGACCTTGATGCCCTGCTTGGTCACGGCGTCCGAGAGCGCGATGTTGATCTGGCGCGCGCTCAGGTGGACGCGGCCCAGCTTGTGGACCAGCGGCAGCACGATGACGCGCCCGGCGCGGACGACCTTCAGCTGCGCAGGCGCCCCGCCCCACACCCCGCCGGTTCTGACCAGTGCTTCGTTGGCCCCCGCGACCTTGACCCTGCTGGTCGCATAGGCGAACAGCAGGGCGATGATGATGATCGGGACGATGACGGCGACCACGCTGCCGCCCAGGACCTCGACCAGCTGGTCCATCCCTACCCCTCCAGCCCGGTCGCCGCTGTCGCGGTCGCCGGCACTTCACGAACGATGAGACCGTTGCCGGCGATCCCCACGATGGCGACCGTCCGACCGGCGGCGATTTCCTGCTCGGCCGTCGCGCTGAACTCGTGGGTCTGCCCCTCGGCCTTGACCAGCACGCTGCCCATGCGGCCCGCGGGGATGCCGACGCTGACGAACGCCGAGCCTCCGACCAGGTCCGCGAGGTTGAAGGGCTCGCCGCTCTCGCTCCGCTGGAGGACGCGGAACAGGGCGGCCGAGAGCGCGGCGCCGCCCGTTCCCGACACGACGCCCACGATCGCGGACTGGGCGCCGTGGACGTCGAGCACCTGCGTCGCGAACAATCCGCCGGCGCCGAACATGCCGACGAATCCGAGCAGGATCGGGGTGATCGAGGTGCCGCCGAAATCGATCCCGATGCCGTCGAGGACACCCCCGATGACGTCGTCGAGGACGACGTTGATCAGCAGCAGGACGCCGCCCACCAGGGCCGCGATACCGAACACCCAGTCTTCAACCGCGATCGTGACCATGCGCGGCCAAACCCTCCTCCCGGGCGACGGCAGCCCGAAGGGCCGACGCGCGATGACGCACGCGTCCGTGACGCCGGTGCGATGGACTCAGGATAGGCCGCGGGTCGCGCCGAGGGAAGGAAAATCGGCGGCGATCGGAGGCAACGTCAGGGCGATGGAGAGCCGGACGCGCCGAACAGGAGGTCCAGCCATGCGTCCAGCGGGCTCTGGCGCGTGGTCACGGCGCCCAGCCGCACGGCGGCCTGTCCGGGCGCGTCGGGGGCGAGCGATGGCGCGTCGTCCGCCAGCGTGAACGGAATCTCCTGCGGGGTCCCCAGGCGATAGATCCGTGCCTGCTGACCGATGTAGGCGTCGCGCTGGATCAGCTCCAGCTCGCGCTGAAGGTCCACGACGTTCGCCGCGAGCGCCGCGTTCGACATCCGCGCGGCGTCCGCGCGCGCGGTTGCCGCGCTGGCCTCGCCCACCTGGCGTGCGAACAGGACGATGACCCAGGCGGCAACCAGGGCACCGATCAGGAGGGCGATCCGCCGCCGGGTGAGACCCGCCACGGGAAGGTCCGCGAGGCTCCCCATCGCGTTTGCGGCGGCCGGCGTGAGGCGCGCGTTCGAGGGTCCGGGTGACGTCGGCTCGACGGCGTCCGGCTCGGCGTCAGCGGCGGTCTGGCGATCGGCGCGTCGAGGCATCGAGCCGAGGGTAGCTGCGCTCGATTCGGCTGTCAACTTGCCGGGAGCGGCCAGCAGCGGGCCGGATGGCACGGTGGCGCGCACGGGCTGTGACAGCCGACCTGTCACAGGCGTTGATCAGCCTGTCGTACACTCCGCACTGGAATAGCTCATCTGTTCGATATGAACGGGAGTCGGGCATGCGAACCTATGCGCCCACGCCGACGAGGGGGGTCCTCGACCGGCTGCTCGAGGAGCCATCGCTCGCTCGCGGCGTCGTCCATCACGAGATCCGCCCCGCGCGCGACGCCGTGTTCTCCGAGTGGCCGGATTGGCTGGATCCGAGGATCCGCGGCGGCCTCGCAAAGCGAGGGATCGGGCGGCCGTACGTGCACCAGGCGGACGCGATCGAGGCCGTCCATGCGGGCGAGGACGTCGTGGTGGTGACACCCACCGCGTCGGGCAAGTCGCTGTGCTACACGGTCCCGGTGCTCCAGGCACTCGCCGAGGACCCGTCCGCCCGGGCCCTGTTCCTGTTTCCCACCAAGGCGCTCGGGCAGGACCAGGTCGCAGAGCTCTCGGGGCTGGTTCGGGATGCGGAGCTCGAGATCTCGTCCGCCTGCTACGACGGTGACACTCCGGCGCCGATCCGCTCGGCGGTCCGCAAGGCCGGCCAGGTCGTCGTGACCAATCCGGACATGCTCCACTCGGCGATCCTCCCCCACCACACCAAGTGGTTCCAGCTGTTCGAGCAGCTGCGGGTCATCGTGGTCGACGAGCTGCACACCTACCGGGGCGTGTTCGGCAGCCACGTCGCGAACGTCCTGCGACGACTGCTGCGGCTGTGCGCCCACTACGGCAGCCACCCGGTCATCGTCTGCTGCTCCGCGACGATCGGGAACCCGGCAGAGCTCGCCCGGACGCTGACCGGCCGGCCGTCGCGCCTCATCGACCGCAACGGGGCGCCGTCGGGCGAGAAGCACGTCCTGCTGGTGGATCCGCCGATCCTGGACGGGTCGACCGGGGCACGCGGCTCGGCGCTCACCCTGGCGGAGCGCTGGGCGCTGCCGTTCCTCCGTGCCGGACGCCAGACGGTCGTGTTCGGGAAGTCCCGCGTCGCGGTCGAGATCATGCTGTCGAACCTGCGCGAGGCGCTGCGACAGGACCTGGGACCGCGGAGCCGCGTGCGGGGCTATCGAGGCGGCTACCTGCCGACCGAGCGGCGGTCCATCGAGCGGGGGCTGCGGGACGGCGAGATCCTGGGCGTGGTCAGCACCAACGCCCTCGAGCTGGGCGTCGACATCGGCCGGCTCGATGTCGCGGTGCTGGCCGGGTATCCGGGCTCGATCGCCGGCACCTGGCAGCAGATGGGCCGCGCCGGCCGGCGGGGCGACGTCAGCGTCGCGATCGTCGTCGCATCCGCGGCTCCGGTGGATCAGTACGTGATCCACCACCCGGAGTTCGTCCTCGGCGGGCGTCCCGAGGAGGCGCGGCTGGACCCGGACAACCTCCACGTCCTGCTCGCGCACATCCGGGCGGCGACCTTCGAGCTCCCGTTCGAGCCCGGTGAATGGTTCGGACCGGGCCCGGCGGATGATCTGCTGGCGTTCCTGGGCGAGGCCGGCCACGTGCGCCAGGCGGACGACGGGCGGTGGTACTGGAGCTCGGAGAACTTCCCGGCATCCGAGATCTCGCTGCGCTCGGCAGCACCCGAGAACGTCGTGATCATCGACACCAGCCCGGATCGGCCGCGGGTGCTGGGCGAGGTTGACCTGTTCTCGGCCCAGGTCCTCGTCCACCAGCACGCGATCTACATGCACGACTCCGTGCAGTACCACGTGGACCGGCTGGAATGGGAGGAGCGCAAGGCGTACGTCCACCGGATCGACGCTGACCACTACACGTACGCGAACCGGGCGGTGACCCTCAAGCCCCTCGACGTGTTCGCCACCACGCCGGCCATCGGGGGCGCCCGGGTGCACGGCGAGGTCATGGTCGCGAGCCTCGTCACGCTGTACAAGAAGCTCAAGTTCATCACCGACGAGAACGTTGGCTGGGGACCGATCGACCTGCCCGAGATCGAGCTCCAGACCACCGCCTACTGGCTGACCGCCGAGGGAGCAGCCGCCGGCTGGCGGCGCGATGAGCTCGATGTGGCGCTGATCGGCGCCGGACGCGCGGTCCAGGCCGTCGCCGCCGTCCTGCTGATGGTCGATCCGCGGGACCTTGGCCTCGTCGCCCAGGTCCGGTCGCCCCACCACGAGGCCCCCACGATCTACCTGTACGAGGCGATGCCGGGCGGTGTCGGGCTGTCGGAGCGGCTGTTCGCGCGGCACGACGAGCTGGTCGTCGGGGCCGCCGAGCTGATCCGGGCCTGCGAGTGCGACGCGGGCTGTCCGGCGTGCACCGGCCCGCGGCTGGAGCCCGATGTCGACGGCAAGGCGCTCGCGCTGCGGCTGCTGGACGCGCTCGGGGCCGGCGCTCGCGACCGCGCGGCGGTCGCATGACGGCGGAGCCGTCGACCGCGGTCACCCGGGACCGCCGGCTGGCGAACCTGCGGGCGACGCTCGCTCGCGGCAGCGGCCCCCCTGCCGGCCCGGACCAGATCCCGGCCCGGGCACCGTTCGCCGGACGGAGCAGCCGCGTCCTCGCAGCCCGGCTCGCGATGGCGCTCGGCGCGGACGTCGACGAGACGCCGTCCGGGACGCTCGTCCGAAGGGTCGTCCAACCGGTCTCGATCGCCGTCGACCGGGACCGGCTCGCCCGCCTGCCCGGCCAGCCGCCGCGTGACGCTCCGCTCGTCTGCATCGATACCGAGACGACCGGCCTCGCGACCGCCGCCGGCACGCTCGCGTTCCTGGTCGGGCTCGCCCGCTGGGACGGCGACGAGTTCCGTCAGACACAGCTGCTCCTGCCGGACCACGCCGACGAGGCGGCGCTCCTGGTCGAGCTCGGCCGCTGGGTCACGCCGGACACCTGGCTCGTCAGCTACAACGGCCGCGGCTTCGACTGGCCGCTGATCGAGGCGCGCTTCCGGCTTGCCGGACAGCCCGCGCCGGTCCACGCGGGGCACCTCGACCTGCTGCCGTTCGTGCGCCGCGTGTTCCGTCACCGGATGGACGATGCGCGCCTGCGGACGGTCGAGGAGCAGCTGCTGGGGGTCAGCCGTGTGGGCGACGTCGAGGGCTGGGAGATCCCGGGCATCTACCTCGATGTCCTCCGCGGCGGTCCCGTGGACCTGCTCGCGGGCGTGGTCGTCCACAACGAGAAGGACGTCCGCTCGCTGGGGCTGCTGCTTGCCCACGTCGAGCACCGGCTCGGCGACCGGGTCGCCCGCCACGCGGCACCGCGCGGAGACCTGTCGGGGCTCGCCCGGGCCTACATCCGCGACCACCGCCACGAGGAGGCCCTCGCCTGCCTCGACGATGCGCTTGCCGCACCGGCGCCGGTGCGGCACCCGTTCGGCCTGACCCCCGTCCGGCCGGCCCAGGTGCGCGAGGCGATCGAGGAGGAGCGGGATGCCTGGTGGATGCCGCGCCATCGGCCGCACTACGGCGGCAGGGCGCCCCGCGGTGGCTGGCGCGGACCCCTCGCCAACGGGCGCGGCGGGGCGCTGGGCCCGTCGGCGGGCACCGGCAGCTGGGACGCGGGCACGCGCTGGACGGACGAGCGGCTCGCCGCCGAACGGGCTCGGGTGCTCAAGCGGCTGGGTCGCTGGGCCGAAGCCGCCGAGGCCTGGCAGACGGCCGCCGCGGCCGGCGACGGACTGGGTGCGATTGCGTGGATCGAGGTCGCCAAGCTTCGCGAGCACCGCCTCGGTGATCCGGCGGGCGCGCTCGCGGCGACGCAGGCCGCCGTACGGCTGCTCGAGCGGATCCGCCTGCTCGGACGCCCGCACCCCCGCCTCGAGGCCGACCTCGCACGTCGCGGCATGCGGCTGCGCGCCCGCATCCGGCGCCACGCGAGCTCGACAGCCCCGCGCGGCGCGTCAGCCCGGGTTTGACCCGCCGCGCATCCGATCCACGGTCGCCGAACGGTCGGGCACCCCGAACAGGCCGGGGCCCTCGAGCACGAGGGAGGCGCTGGCAGCGCCAAGCCGAAGCTCCGGGTCTGCCTCCGTCCAGCCCGCGACGAGGTCCGGATCGAGGATCGCGGCAACCACGCCGGCCAGGAACGTGTCCCCCGCTCCGACCGGGTCAACGTACCGCTGGACCGGGATGCTGCGCCAGGGACGCTGCCTCGCCGGCTGCCCGCCTGGTCCGGCATCGAGCGCGACGCCGCCGTGGATCCCATCCGTGAACAGCAGGGTCGCACCGGGGTGCATCAGCGACAGCAGGTCGGTCGGACCCACCGATCGGTCGACGTCATCGCGCCCGACGCCGATCAGGTCGGCACGCCGGACCACGTCCGACGGCCCGGGCGACAGGTGCCGGACCGGCTCGCCGGCGCGGAGCACCCGAAGCAGCCCTTGCCAGCCCAGCGCGACCAGCGCATCGGGCGGCGGGACCGACGCCCAGGCGTCCGGGATCTCGCCGGCCACCGGTCCGAACAGCCAGGCGCCGGCGCCCCGCCATGCGGATGGCAGCGCCTCCGGATCCACGGGGTCGGAGACCTGCGGGGTGCGCTGGATGCGCCCGTCCGGGGTTTCGATGTTGACGAAGATCGGCCCTTTGGTGCCCGGCACGACCACGACGTCGACGCCGGCGTCGCGAAGCATCTCGATCTCATGCGAAGCCGCCGCCGGGGGATCCGCGACCACGAGCGCCCCCACGCGCAGCCCCAGCCTCGCGAGCACGAGCGCCGAGTACGACACGCCGCCGCCGAGCCGCCAGCCGCGCTCGTCGTCGTCGGTCAGGTCCCGGCACGCGGCCCCGACGACCACGACCGACGGTGTCTCGTCCATCCAGCCTCCACGGGAGCCGGTATGGCCCCGCATATACTGGCCGTCCGCGCACGATCGCGCGGCCCCGGCCCGACCGGCCGTTTCCGACCGAGGTCCAATCATGCACTTCTACGAACTTCACGAGGGCGACGGCGACGTGTTCGCCGATCTCCTGATCGCCCGTGAGGAGGAGATGGAGCCCGAGGACTTCTTCGAGCTCGTGCAATCCATCCGGCGTCGCATCATCGACACGTTCGAGCAGCCGACGCTGGTCCAGGCGATCGCCGACGAGCTCGAGCGCGACTATGGGTTCATCGCCATCACGGATGACCGGCTATCGGCAGCGGTCAACGTGTCACGGGACGAGGAGGAGAACTTCCTCGCCGATCTCGACGCGCCCGAGGACAGCGTGGATTACCTCGAGATCCTCGCGGACCTGCAGACGGGCGAGACCCGTCCGAACTGACGCGGCCGCCGGCCGGGTTGCTACCGGCTGAACAGGATCTCGATGACGTCGCCGTCCCGGACCCGGTAGGTCTTGCCCTCGGAGCGGACCCGTCCGTGCTTCCTCGCCTCGGCCATCGATCCGTCTGAGAGGAGCTCTTCGTAGCCGATGGTCTCGGCCCGGATGAACCCCCTTGCCAGGTCGGTGTGGATGGCGCCCGCGGCGTCGACCGCGTTCGATCCGTCGAGGATCGGCCAGGCCCGAACCTCATCCGGGCCCGCGGTGAGGAACGAGATCAGGCCCACCAGGCGGTAGGACAGCGCGATCACCCGGTCGAGGCCGGACTCGCCGATCCCCAGCTCCTCCATGAACACGGCCGCCTCGTCCAATTCGAGCTCGCCGAGCTCCATCTCGATCTTCGCCGACAGGGCATCGACCATGACGTGCCGGTGCTCGTGGGCCGACGCGATCGCCTCGATCATCCCCGGTGCGGCCGCGATGTCCGACTCGCCGACGTTGAGCAGGACCAGGGCGGGCTTCTGGGTCAGGAACCGGAAGCCGCGCAGGAGCTTCTCGTCGTCGGGGTCGAGGTCCTCGTCGCGGATCGGGCGACCCGCCTCGAGTCCCGGCTTGAGGCGCGCGAGGACGGCCTCCTCGCGCTCGTTGGCCTCGCGTTCGGCCGGCGTCCCGTGGCGCCCCGAGCCGTGCAACCGGTCCAGCCGTCGTTCGACCATGGCCAGGTCCGCGAGGATGAACTCGAGGTCCAGCTGCTCGAGGTCGCGGGCCGGGTCCACCGATCCGGCCGGGTGGGGATGCGCGGCATCATCCCACGCACGGACGACGTGGATGAGCGCGTCCGCCTCGCGCAGGCGGGCCAGGTGCTCGGCGGGCAGCTCGTCGGTCCCGATGTGGCCCTCGGACGACGCCGGGACGGCGGGCAGGTCCACGTAGGTCACGTCCGCGTGGACGATCTTCTTCGGATGGAACACCGCCGCCAGCCGGTCCAGCCGGTCGTCGGGGACCTTGACCACGCCGACGTTGAGCTGGAGGCCCCCGTAGCCACCGGTCTCCGCGTGGCCGCGAGTGAGCGTGTTGAATACGGTGGTCTTGCCACACCCGGCAAGCCCGACGATTGCGATCTGCATGAGTTGATGCTACCGGGCCCGAGCCTTCGGGCCGGCGGTCGCGATCCGGCGGCAGACCTCAGCAGCCCGCTGGCGAGCCTCAGTAGCCTGCGCTGGGATCCACGACGTTGACCAGCGGCTCGCCGGCCGCGTACCGCCGGAGGTTGTCACAGAACAGCTCAACCGACCGATCCACGACCCGGCTCGACGACCAGGACGTGTGGGGTGTGAGGATCACGTTGGGCAGGTCGTACAGCGCCGATGTCGGCGGAAGCGGCTCCTCGCGGAACGTATCCAGCACGGCGCCGCCGAGCCGCCCCTCGCGAAGCGCTCGCTCGAGCGCCCGCTCGTCGATCAGCTCGCCCCTGGCGATGTTGATGACCCACGCTCCGGGCTTCATCCCGGCGATCGCGTCGTCGTCGATGATGCCCTCGGTGTCCGCGGTGAGCGGGGCCGCCAGGACGACGAAATCGGATTCGGCCAGCAGCTCCGGAAGCCGCTCGGGCGGCAGGACCCGGTCGAGCATCACGGACCCCAGGAACGGCTCGTCGCCTGCGCCGTCGGCCGCCTCGGTCCCTGCCTCGGGCCGTCGTCGGGTGGCCAGCACGCGGCAGCCGAACGCCGTCGCGAGCGCACCCACCGCTCGCCCGATCGAGCCGAGCCCAACGATGCCGACGGTCACGTCGCGCAGCTCCCGTGCCTCGAGCGGCTGCCAGGTCCGCTCTGCCTGCAGCTCCAGCAGCTCCGGCAGGCGGCGCGACACCGCGAGGATCATCAGCAGCACGTACTCGGCGATCGGGCGCGAGAAGACCCCGCGCGCGTTGGTGATGGTCAGCCCCCGGTCTCGGCTCGCGGGCGTGAGCACGCGTTCCACGCCGGCGGTCGCCGAGTGCACCCAGCGCAGGGTCGGGGCGCGGGCGAGGATCCGGTCGAAGGTGTCCGCGGGCAGCCGGCCGCGGAGCATGACCTCCACGTCGTCCAGCGGGCCGTCCGGATGGCCATCGAAGCCGATCGTCACCAGGCGCGCACCCGGCGCCGCATACCGGATGGCGTCCAGGTCGCTCGCGCGGTATCGCGCGGCGAGGATCGGCGTCAGCGCGATCGCCGCCGGGACCCCACGCGGCCCCGTCCCGGGCCCCGGGCGCCCTCCCGGCCCCTCGGTCACGACATGCCTCCTTCGGGCTCCCCGAGCCCCATCCTGCGCACCCACGCGTCGGGCGCCTCGATCTCCTCCGGTGTCGGCAGGGTCTCCGGTCCGTCCCACAGCCGGCGCATGGCCTCAGCGCCGCCCAGCTGCTCGATCCGGGCGACGAACACCTCTCCCTTCCGGTACTGCTCCATCTTGAGGTCCATCCCGGTGATGCGGAGCATGGCGCGCTCGAACGGCGTTCGCTGGGCACGACGACCGTGGAACCGGGCGGAGATCCGCTCCACGCCGGGGACGAGGTCGCGTCCGACGGCGTCCATCACGTGATCCCCGAAGCCCTCGAGCAGGCTCATCACCGCCTGGGTCTCGCGGAACAGACGTCGCTGTTCGGTGGACATCAGGCGCTCCATCCAGTGCTGGTCGTCGCGCCGGCCGCCCCCGCGCAGGGCGGCACCCACCGCCGACAGGGCGTCACGCCCCAGCGACGAGGTGTCACGAGAGAACATGGTCAGCTGCCGCTCGAGGCGCTCCGCCAGGTACGGTCGCAGCCACGGGTGCGCCTCGAACTCGAACGCGTGGGTCGTCTCGTGGAGCGCGATCCAGGTCCGGAACGGCGCCAGCGGGACATCGAGCGCGCGGGCGGTCTGGCGGATGTTCTCCTCCACGAACAGCAGCTGTCCGGGTGTCGTCTCGGCCGACAGGAGGGCGAGGTCGTACTGACCGAGCACCCGCTGCCCCATGAACCCCAGCAGCAGCCCCAGCTGCCGGGTCGTGACCCACCGGTTGGCGAGCGCCATTGCCGCCTTGCCCAGGCCACCGCCGGGCGGCAGGATCTGGTCGAGGAGCTCGCCCTCGAGCTTGCCGATCAGGCCCGCGAACGCCGCCGTGTTCGCATGCACCCACGCGCTCCGGTCGACGACGGCAACCCGGTCGACCACGCCCGGCAGCTCTGTCCCGAGGTGCATCGCGAGCGCCGGGACGACCCTGGACATCGCATCGGCGTACGCGGGCTCGACGGCGCGCAGCTCATCCGCTCCGAGCGATCCGGGCGCCTTGCGCAGGCGTGCCGCGGCGATCGCCTCGACCCGCTCCCAGTCCACGAGACCAGCCTCGCGCGCCGACCGCTCGACCCGTCGCCCGGCCACCGTGATCGCCGCTCCCAGCACCGATCCCACCAGGAACCCCGCCTGCCACATGCGTCGCTCGGGGATCATCCCGCCTGCGCCGCGCCGGTCGCGTCGATCGTCCGTCATCGGCGGGCCCCGGCCAGCACGACCGACCCGACGTCAGGGAACGCATCGCCGAACATGCGCGACGCGATCTCCCGGAAGCGGCCGACGTCGCCCGTCGTAACCTGGACATGGACCGGCGGGTCGCCGTACACCTCGGCGGGTCGCGAGTGACCGGCCGCCCCGGGATCCGCCGCGGTGCCGCGGGTCGTGCCGGGCGCCTCGAGGCCGTTGACCGACAGCAGCTCGGCCAGCGACGAGGCCGTCGCCGTTGCCGAATTCGACGATCGCGACCCGATCGCCCACCGCCGCGCTGAGCACCGGGCGCAGGAGCGGGTAGTGGGTGCAACCGAGCAGCAGCGTGTCGATCTTCGCCGAGGGCGGACGGGGGAACACGAACTCGCCGGCGCCGTCCCGCTCGCCCAGCAGCGGCGCCAGGCTCTCCCGGACCGCCGCCTCGAGCTCGGGACCCGAGATCGTCCCCGCCTCGACCATCGGGACGAAGCGGGGGGTGGCGTGCTCGTACACCTCGACCGCCGGGTTCTCGTCCTTGATCGCGTTGAAGTACGCGTGGGACCGGACGGTCGCCGGGGTCGCGATGACGCCCACTCGCCGGTTGCGCGTCGCCAGCGCCGCGGCAGACGCACCCGGCCGCACCACGCCCAGGACGGGCAGGTCGTAGCGGGCGCGCAGGTCCGGCAGGGCGACGGCGGTCGAGGTGTTGCACGCAACCACGAGCGCCTTCACGTCGCGAGCCGCGAGCTCGTCGAGCGCCTGCATCGAGAACGCCCGTACCTCGTCATCGGTGCGGGTACCGTACGGCGCCCGTGCGTTGTCGCCGAGATAGATCGTCGACTCGTGCGGCGAGCGACGCACGATCTCGCGCAGTACGGTCAGGCCCCCGACACCGGAATCGAACACGCCGATCGGGCGGGGGTCCGACACGGCCCGGTGCTACCGCCGGCTCGCGACGGGCGCTCCCTGCCCGACGATTGCCGACGCCGCGCGCATCACATCCTGGCTGATCGATGCGGCAGGATCAGCGAGGACGAACGGGATCCCCTCGTTGTTGGCGTTGACGACAAGCGCTCCGCCGGAGCCGACGTTGTGCTCGGGGACACGACCGAGCGCGCGATGCATGACCTCGGGGTCGATGCCGCCGGTCGAGTCGGCGCGGTTGACCAGGTACTGCACCTTGGTCGCCGGGTAGCCGATCATCCGGAACGCATCCGCCATCACCATCGTGTTGTGGATCGTGGTCGAGTCGTGGGTCACGATCTCGAGGATCGTGTCAGAGGCGTCGAGGAACGCGAGGTTGACGTCGTTCACGACCGAGGTCGTGTCGACGATCACGACGTCGTAGACGCGGCGCATCAGGGACAGCACCTTCTCGAGGTCGCGGACGGTGACCATCTCGGCCATCTCGATCCGCGGCGGTGCCAGCAGGATGTCGATGCCGGACGGATCGCGCCACAGCACGTCCTGAAGGTCGGACTCCTGGATGCGGTCCGTCGGCAGATCCAGCAGCGACGGCGCCTCGGTCGGGACCTTGAGCAGCGACCGCATGTCGCCGAACTGGATGCTGCCGTCGACGAGGACGGTCCGCTTGTCCAGCTGTCCGATCGCGACCGCGAGATTGAAGGCGAGCGTCGTCTTGCCGACGCCACCCTTGGGGGCGAACACCGTGATCATGCGCGCCGTGCCGATACCCTCGTCGGCCGCCGCCTGCTCGCGCACGGCCTGCAGCCGGGTGATCAGGTCGTACCCGGAGAACGGCATGGTCAGGACGCCGTGGATGCCACTTTCCGGGTCCTGCTCGACCGGATGTTGCGGGACGGTCAGCACGATGACCGGCACCTTGGCGCCGGACTCGTGGAGACGCTCGACCAGCGCCATGCCCTTGAGGCGGCCCTGGAGCAGGGCGTCCACCAGCACCACGTCGGGCCGGAGCTCCGACACCATCCCGACCACACGGGTACCGTCGCTCACGACATCGAGGAGCTTGATCGCGGATTGCGCGTTCAGCAGACCTCGGATGTACTGGGCGACCTGGGGGACGTCCTCGACGACAAGCAGGCGGATCTGGTCCGGCATCGGCGCGACTCTACCACTTAGGCAGGCCACGCCAATGCGACCCGAAGGTCACGGGTCCCGGGCGACGGCCGGACCGGGGTCAGATGTCGGGCTTGCGGGCGACCAGGACAACGCGATCAGCACCGGCTTCGAGCGGCCCGAGCTCCCAGTCCCCCGCCATCGCCTCGATCTCGAGACCGGCCGATCCTGCGAACGCGGCCAGCTCATCGGGGCCGACCAGCCGCAGCCGGTCCGAGCGCACCCACCTGGTCGCTGGCTCGCCGGGCATACCCGCGTCGAACATCGTGGTGAGGCGCACGACGCCGCCCGATGCGTCGTAGATGGCGCTGCCGGTCTTGGTCACGACCCGGCCCGTCCCCGGCTCCTGCCGAACCCATTCCAGGATCACGCGACCGTCGTACCGCGCCAGGTCGTCGGCGTCCGGCAGCCATGCGTCGAGCACGGCGAGGCCACCCGGTGCCAGGTGCGCGGCCAGGGTGGCGACTGCCGCAGCCTGGTCGGCCCGGGTACCCATGAGGAAGATCGAATTGAGGGGGATGCTCGCGAGCCGGAAGCTTCCCCCGTCCGCGAGGCGGATCGTCCGCGCGTCGCCTTCGACGAGCCGCACCCGGCGCGCCACGTCGAGCCCCGCCGCGTCGGCCGCCGCTCGCCCGCGCGCCAGCATCGCCGGGTCGAGGTCGACGCCGGTGACGTCATACCCGTCCGCCGCGAGCGGCACGGCCAGCCGGCCGGTCCCGACGGCGAGCTCCAGGACCGGTCCGCCGGTGCGCGCGGCCAGGGCGCGGTACAGGTCGAGATCGCCGGGCTCCTCGGACAGGTCCAGGTCGTACAGGCGAGCAAGGGCAGCCGCGGCGGTCTCGGGCGCCGGGGCCGGGGACCCGGTCATGGGCGCTCGTACCGGACGGGGTGCCCGGCCAGCCGCTTGGCCGCGAGCGCCGAGATCACTTCCAGCGCGATCCGGTTGGCGGCCATCGCGGTGACCTCGGAATGGTCGTACGGCGGCGAGACCTCGACGATGTCCATGCCCGCGACATCGACGGCTCCGGCGATCCGCCGCACGGCCCGCAGCACCTCGCGCGGCAGCAGCCCGCCCGGTTCGGGCGTCCCCGTCCCTGGAGCGCTGCCGGGGTCGATGACATCGATGTCGACCGAGATGTAGATGCAGTCAGGCCCATCGAGCGCCTCGGCAATCGCGTCGTCGATGACCGCCTCTGCCCCGCGTTCCTCGATCTCGCGCATCAGGTGCCAGCGCAGGCCCTGCTCGCGCATCCACTCGAACGTCTCGACCGGCGGCCAGTAGCCGCGCAGCCCGACCTGCACGAAGTTCCGGCCCTTGACCGCGCCGGACTCGATGAGGCGGCGCATCGGCGTTCCGTGCCCCGCGAGGACGCCCCAGTCGTCGCTGGCCGTGTCCGCGTGGGCGTCGAAGTGCACGATGCCGATGCTGCCCGGGCGGCGGACATCGGCGATCGCGGTGGCTGACGGCCAGGTGATCGAGTGGTCGCCGCCGAGCACGATCGGGATCGCGCCCGTGGACGCGACGTCGTGGATCTTGCGGTAGATGAGCGCATGCGCCCGGTCGATCCACGACGGGACGATGTTCGCGTCGCCCGCGTCCACCACGTTCAGGATCTCGAGCGGCTCGTTGCCCAGCTGAAGCGAGTGGATCGAGCCGCTGGTGTACTGGGCCTCGCGGATGGCCCGTGGACCGAACCGGGCGCCGGGCCGGTGGCTCACCGCATCGTCGAACGGCGCCCCGACGATCGCGACGTCGACCTTCCTGGCCCGCAGCTCGGACGCGTCCGGCACCCAGGGCAGCTTCATGAACGTGGGCAGCCCGACATACGTCGGCAGGTCGTAGTCCTCGAACTGCTCGTAGGCTCGGTCCCACCCGTTTCGCGCGGCGAAATCGATATCGCCCGAATGCCCGGGACGCTCGGCCACCATGCACCTCCGGAGGCGGTCGGCCTCCGCGACGTGACGACATCGCGGGCGACCGGCGGATCGTTACCGCCTCAGCCGGGGCGCCGCCGGTTCGTGATCACCGTCCAGCGGGGCGCGCCGCAGGCAATGCTAACCGCTCGGCGCGCAGACCGCGATCGGCACCCGGGGCTGCGCCGTCGACCGCGGCACGCCAGGGTCGCCGCCGGGATGCCGCTCAGCCCGCCGCCGTGCCCGGGGCCTGGCGGAACTCCTGCCAGGCGGCCTCGACCAGGGCGGGGTCGCACAGCAGGTCGATCGCCGTGTGTGCGACCAGCGCCGCCGCGGTGAGCACGATCCGGTCCGCCCGTGGTCGCGCGGCGGCATCCCGGAACTCGATGGAATGTCCGGGCGTGGGGCCTTCGGTGATCGACACCTCCGGGTGGATCGCCGGCACGACCCAGGACACGTTGGCCATGTCCGTCGAGCCCGATGCCGAGTCCAAGCCCTCGTCCGGGATCCCCAGCGCCTCGGCGTTGGTCACCCAGCGTCCGGCCAGCGTCCGGTTGTGGTTCATCGTCGTCGCGGCGCCCGAGAACTCCACCTCGACCTCGACACCGGCCGCCAGCGCGGCCGCCTCGCACAGCTGGCTGAAGCGTTCCTTCATCACCTCGTAGTAGGGCTGGTCGGCGCTGCGGATCATGAACCAGGCGCGGGTCGTGGCCGGGATGATGTTGGCCGCCGTCCCGCCCTCCTGGATGATCCCGTGGACGCGCGCATGCGGCTGGAGCTGCTGTCGCCACAACCCCACCGAGACGAACAGCGCGATCATCGCGTCCAGGGCATTGCGGCCATTCCAGGGTTCGGCCGCCGCGTGCGACTGGAGCCCCGTGAAGATGACGCTGACGTCCTCGGACGCGAGCGGCGCAATCTCGACGTGGTTGCGGTCGGAGGGATGGAACAGCAGCGCCGCGTCGAGACCCTCGAACAGGCCGTCACGGATCATGATCTCCTTGCCGCTTCCCCGCTCCTCCGCGGGTGTGCCGAGGAACACGATCTCGCCCGCGAACGCGTCGCGGACCGCGGCCAGCGCGATCGCGGCGCCCACGCCGGATGCGGCCATCGTGTTGTGCCCGCACCCGTGACCGAGCCCCGGAAGCGCGTCGTACTCCGCGAGGATCCCGATCCGGGGTCCATCCGGCCCGAGGCCGCCGGTGAGCCGCCCGCGGACGGCAGTCGCCAGGCTGCCCGCTGGATGCTCCACGGCGTACCCGTGCCGGGCGACGATCTCCGCGACCCACGCCGCGGCCTGGTGCTCCTCGAACGCGGGCTCCGGGTTGGCGTGGATCCGATGCGACAGCCCGAGGATCTCTTCCCGGGCGTCCTCGATCGCCGCCGTCGCCCTGGCCTTCAGGTCGGCAAACGGCTCGGCGGGACGAAGTTCGGTCAGCGAGTCGATCACGGGAGCTCCTAGCGCTCGGCCGAGAGGGTGATCTCGGCAACGGTGAAGATGGCGGCGAGAAACAGGACGATGGGGAGCTGGAAGGCGTCGACCAGCCGGAGCACCACGAGGACCGTCACGAACAGGCCGATCCAGCCGCCGCGCCGCGCTGCGCGAAGCCAGTCGCCCTGGTACGCGATCCGGCGGTGGCGGGCGAACACGACCAGCCAGCACAGCGGGATTCCGGTGATGCCGACGGCCAGGCCGATCAGCAGCGCGCCGAGATAGCCGGCCATCGCGTCCTGCGTCGGATCGCGGGTGGTGACCACGAGGCCGACCAGGATCCACGCCACACCCGCACCGGCGAGCAGTGCGAGGTTGGCGACGCGGTCGCGGGGCTCCATCGCTGCCGAGTCTACCGACCGCCGGCCGAGCGGGAGGGTCCGGGCTACAGGTCGTCGAGGCCGACCTCGAGGTCCGCGATCGTGTCGATCTCCAGGTCAACCTCCACCTCGCGGCCGCGCCGGCTCCCCGGCAGCGGTGAATCGCCCGGCCGTCCCGTCACGTAGACCGCTCGCCAGCCGGCTCGCTTCGCCCCGACGACGTCCGCTGCCCAGTCATCCCCCACGTGGAGGATCGCGCCGGGATCGGGCGATCCAAGCGCCGCCCGGGCGGCGGCGAAGATCGCGGGATGGGGCTTGATTGCGCCCACACGCTGGGAGACGACGATGGCCCTCAGGTGCGGAGTCCACCCCGCGGTATCGGCGTAGCGGTCGATCGTCGCGGCCAGCGGCCAGTTCGACAGGATGGCCAGCCGGTAGCGCCCCGCCAGGCTTCGGAGCACCGCACCGGCCGCGGGCGCGGGTGGCAACGCATCAACGAAGGCGCGCGAGTACGTGTCGACCGCCCATGCGATCTCGTCGGGCGCGCTCAGCTCGGCCGCGGCCGCGTCGTCCCAGCGCCGGTCGGCGGGCGGCGGCGCCATGCCGCGCAGGCGGGCCAGGATCCGGGTCAGCCGCTGCCCGAGGTCCACCTCGCGGAACTGCGGCACCTCTTCCCGGAACTGGCGCTCGCGCTCCTCGCTCCACGCGTGAAGGACCTCGTCCACCTCGAACGGACCAAGGCGTCCGGCCATCGCGCCCGCGGTCAGGCGGACCACGCCACGGAGACCGGCGGAGGACACCGGCACCAGCGTGTTCCCGAAGTCGAAGGTGATCGCCTCGATCATGTCTCCTGGGGCTCCGTCTTGCCGGCCAGCCGCTCACGAGCGATCTCGACCGCCGTCGGGTTGCGGTCGATGAGGATCCAGCGCCGTCCCAGCCGGTCGGCCGCAACGCCCGTGGTGCCGCTGCCGGCATACGGGTCGAGGACGAGGTCGCCGGGCCGGCTCGAGGCCGCGACGATCCGCTCCAGCAGGCGGACCGGCTTCTGAGTGGGGTACCCGGTGCGCTCGCGCGAACCCGGCGCCACGATGGTCATCCACCACACGTCCGTGGGCAACTTGCCGCGAGCTGCCTTCTCCGGTCCGACCAGGCCGGGCGCGAGGTATGGCACCCGATCGATCGCGTCGCGCTCGAACCGCCAGCTGTCGCCCTTCGCGTACCACAGGATCGAGTCGTGCTTGCGGGGCCAGCGATCGCGGGAGCGGCCCCCGTAGTCGTAGGCCCACACGATCTCGTTGAGGAAACGATCGGGACCGAATACGTCGTCCAGGAGCAGGCGCACGTGGTGCACCGTTCGCCAGTCGACGTGCAGGTACAGCGAGCCATGGGGGGCCAGAACGCGCCGGATCTCGACCACCCGCCGATGAAGCGACGCGAGGTGGTCGCGGAGCGGCAGATCGTCCGGCCAGGCGAGATCCCGCACCACCTCGTAGTGGTACTCGCGGCCCGCGAACCCCCGGCGGACCGCGTCACCGGCGCCGGTCCGGATCGATCGCAGCCGCTGCGAACCACCGGTCGCGAACGGCGGATCGGCATACGCGAGATCCACGACATCGTCCGGGATGGTCGCAAGCGCATCGAGGTTGTCCGCGCCGACGATCGCGCCCGGCAGCATCCCCGCGATCACGGCGGCAAGGGCACGCCGATCGTCTCCGGCGATGGCGGGCATCGCGTCAGCGGACCGCGCTCGACGGACAGATCTCGCGGAACGCGCAGTAGGTGCACGATACGAAGCCCGGCTTTGCCTCGAACGTGCCGGCCCTGATCCCGGTCGCGGCCGCCCGGATCGACTCCCGGGCCTTCTCGATCCGCTTGCGGTCGACGGCGGCCGTCCCGACCAGGCCCGAGTCCAGGAAGTGGAGCGCGACCCGGTCGGGCAGGCGGCCGGTCATCGCCTCGTAGCCCATCGCGTAGATCGAGAGCTGGAGCGACGCCCTTGCCCGCTGCCTCGCTTTCGCGGGATCGCGGACGTCGGACGACTTGTAGTCGGTGATGGTGACCACCTCCGGCGACAGATCGAGCGTCGGCTCGACGACGTCCGCGCCCGATGCGTAGTCGGGATCGCCGGCTGCGGCCGCCGGTTCGGCGGCTTCGGGTAGATCGGACCGGGGCACGATGTCCACCCGGTCGTATCGGCCGCGGACGCGGTCCCCATCGAGCAGGAAGCTGAACTCGCGCTCGACGTAGGCGGGCACGACCGCGCCCGGGGCCAGCTGCTCGTCGCGGAACCGGTTGAGCGCCTGGCGACCGGCGGCGAGCCGCGCCTCCTCGTGCTCCCGCGACAGGAACCCCTCGTTGCGCCACGCGTTCGTGAACGAGGCGTAGAGGTCGTCCTCGCTCATCACGTCGCCGCGCGCGTGGCGGCGGTGGAACTCGGCGACCGCGGCATGGAGCGCCGAGCCGTAGATGATCGAGTGGTGGGGCGCCAGCGGCACCCGCAGCAAGTGCGCGTACTTGTACTTGAGCGGGCAGGTCAGGTAGTCGTCGATCGCATAGAACGAGAGCATCAGCGGCTGCGAGCCGCGTGCCCGGGCCGCGGCCGGCGCCGGCTCGGTTCGCTGGAATGCGCCCAGCCGCTCCAGCGGTGAGGTCGCCCTCGCCCCCGCGCCGGCCGCGCCGGCCGCGACCGGAAGATCGAGTGCCTCGAGCACGAACGGCGAGACGCGCCGGGCACGCTGACCGCCGTAGTCCGCCGCATGGGTCAGGACCAGCTCATCGCGTGCCCGCGTCATCCCGACGTAGAACAGCCGGCGCTCCTCCTGGAGCTGGTAGTCGCCCTCCGGCAGCGTCTCGTTGACCAGCTCCAGCGGCAGCGCGAGCGGCTCGCGCCGCCCGGTCGCCGGAAACCGCCCGGACACGAGGCCCGGCAGGTAGACCACCGGGAACTCGAGCCCCTTCGCCTTGTGGACGGTCATCACGGCCACGGCATCTGCGTCGGGGTCGATGTCCGCCGTGGGCGGGTCGTCGCCCGCCTGGATGAGCGTCTGCAGGTGGCGCGCCACGAACACGGCCCGGTCGTCCGCGAGGAGCGCCGACTGTGCCCGGATGATGTCGAAGAAGCGGGCGATGTTCGACAGCGCCTCCTCGCTCGCCACCGACTCCCCGGCCGCGAGACGCTTCAGCCAGCCCGTTCTGCGCAGGAAGGCGTACATGACCTCGCCGGCCGGACGCTCGTGGCCCAGGGCGACGAACGCCCGCAGGTCCTCGACCAGCGTCGCGACGGCCTGGCGAGTGTCCGGGGACAGGCGCAGGATCCCGGGCTGGCGGCCGACCTCCTCCAGGATGTCCCACACGGACCGGTTCCGGCGGCGGGCCATGTTGACGATGGCGACGAGGTCCTCGCCGCCGAGCGCATACAGGTCCGACGCGGCCAGGGCATAGACATCGACCGACGAGGCGAGGTCGGCGATCGCCCGCAGGAACGCGAGCAGCAGCTTGACCTCGGGTCGGGCGTAGAGACCGCTGGTGCCCGAGAACCGCCACGGAATCCCCTCGAGGTTGAGCGAGCGCAGGATGGGATCGGCGGTGGCGTTGGCACGGACGAGGATGGCCATGTCCCGCGGCGAACCCCCGGCCGCGAGCCGCCGCGCGACGTCACCCGCGATCCAGTCCGCCTCCTCCGCGCCCGTCGCGAACGCTTCGTGCCGGACCGGGGACGCCGGATCGCTGCCGCGCTCCGCGACCAGGCGCTTGACGATCCCCGCCCGGACCTCGAGCCGGTCCGGGTCGTTGTGCCGGACCAGGCGATAGGCGGCATCGAGGATCGGCGCCCGGGAGCGGTAGTTGCGCCTCAGGACAACGACCTTCGCGCGCTGGTACCGCTCGCGGAACTCGAGGATGTTGCTGATCGCGGCGCCGCGGAACTTGTAGATCGACTGATCATCGTCGCCCACGACGGTCACGTTGCGATGCGGCTGGGCGATCAGGGCCACGAGCTCCGCCTGCGCGCGGTTCGTGTCCTGGAACTCATCCACCAGCACGTGCCGGAACCGCCGCTGGATGATCGCCCGCGCCTCCGGCGACTCGCGGAGCAGCCGGAGTGCAAGCGCGACCTGGTCGCCGAAGTCGATGGCCCCATTGGCCGCGAGCAGCTCCTGGTACCGCGCGTAGGCCAGGGCGAGCTCGCGCAGCCGCCGGGCCTCCTCCTCGGCCGCTGCCGCTGCGTCACGATCAGCATCCCCCGCTGCCTGCCCACCGTCGGCCAGTGTCGCCAGCGCGGACGCCGCCTCTCCAGCGAGCCGGTCCGCGTGGGCGAGGAAGGCGTCCGGCGAGACGTCCTCGTCCTTGGCCCGCGAGAACAGCGTTGCCAGCGCGTCGAGGAACCGCGTGGGATCCCCGAGCGGCCGGTACTCGTCCAGCTGGAACTCGAACAGGTGCTCCCGCATGAACACCACCGTCTCGGGTCGCGACAGGACGCGCAGGTCCGTGGGCAGCCCGAGCTCCAGCGCGAACTCCCGGACCAGCCGGTCACCAAACGCGTGAAAGGTCGAGATCGCGGTGTCCGTGTAGCCGTACGGCACCAGCTGGTCGACACGGGTCTGCATCTCGTCGGCCGCCTGGTCCGTGAACGTGAGCGCCAGGATCTCCGCCGGGCGTGCCCGCCGCGTGGCGATCAGCCACGCGATCCGGCGGGTGATCACCTGGGTCTTGCCCGTGCCGGCCCCCGCGACGACCAGGAGTGGCCCGTCCCCGTGGGTCACGGCCCGTCGCTGTTCCGGGTTGAGGCCATCGAGCAGCGCATCCGTGCCCGTCGGGCCTGCCTCCGCCCCGGGCACGACCGGCTCGGGCTGACCCCAGACGGGGATCTGGACGAGCTGCCCCGGTTCGGCCCGTGCGCCGCGACGCCTCACGCGACGTGCACCGCCACGGGCGTCCGATGGGCTCGGTGGGTGTGGATTGGGACGTCGATCGGAGGGCACGACCCAAGCATCGCCCGAGTCCGTGCCAGCTTGCGTGTCACGGTCCGCGCGAGATCAGCCGGAAGCGCCGGGGCCGGCTCCGGACGAGATGGCGATCCGAAGCGCCTCCATCTCCTCCCCGGACAGGTTCGACTCAGATCCACCGGCGGACACGGACTTGCCGTACACGCGGGTGCCCGACCGTGCGTGCAGGCTGCTGATGACGAAGCCGTTCCCCTGCGCGTCGACGACCGCCAGCGCGAAGCTCTGGTTCCCGCCCGTGTCCTCGTACGGGTTGAACCGGACCAGCCCGACCCGCTGGAACGTCCGCCGCAGGACAGCCTCGAGGACTGCCGTGCGGGTGGTCACCTCATCCAGGTCCCGGGCCACCGCATAGACCTTGTCCAGGTGCGCGTCGAGGATTGCCTCGAGGCTCTGGCCATCGGCCCCACGGGTGAGCCCCTGGAGACGCCGCTCGAGCCGCGAGCTGCGGCGGACGAGCAGGATCACGAGAATCGCCAGCACGACGCAGGCGCCGGCAAGGGCCAGGACAACGGCGCCGATGTTCGGGTCTACCAGCGCATTAAGGCCGTCCACGAGGTCCTCCAGGGGGTAGCCCGAGTCTAGCAGCCGGCACCCATCGGCCACGTATCCGGGCGCGCCGGAGCCCGTGACCAGGCCAGCCGGTGTATCCTCTGCCGCCGACGGCGCCGTCCGCGGTCGCCGCCCAGCTGGAGGCCCGAACCCCGACATGGCGAAGCGCGCCCGCGGCAGTGTCCGTCCCGGCCAGCGTCGGCCCATCGCGCGACGCGCCGCACCCCCGACCGCACCGGCACCTGCCGCCGCGCCGCGGCCGAGCGGCCTGACCGAGGCCGAAACCGCCCGCGCCGCCGAGCTCGAGGCCCAGCTGCTGGCCGAGGAGCGCGCCGCCGAGAAGGAACGCGAACGCACGCGGGCCCGCCCGCCGGCCAGTCGCGAGGCACGTCCGGCCGGCGCCCTGGCGGTGCGCGCGGAACAGGAGTACGCCTACGTCGCGCGGGACGTGAAGGACATCATCCGGATTGCGGCGATCCTGCTCACGGTGCTCGTGGGACTGTGGATCCTGATCGACGTCGCCAAGGTGGTGTCGATCAGCTAGCCCGCGGGGCTACCATCCGGCCATGCCGACCCGGCGCAATCCCCAGGGCGCACGCCCTGAAGCCTTGTTCAAGCCACCGCCCGAGCGCCAGCCGCTCGCGGCCCGGATGCGCCCGCGAACCCTCGACGAGTTCGTCGGCCAGGACCACCTGGTCGGCGAGCGTGGGCCACTCCGTCGTTCGGTGGCCCGGGGCCACCTCGCGTCGCTCCTGCTGTGGGGACCGCCCGGTACCGGCAAGACCTCGCTGGCCCGCCTGCTGGCCGATGCCGTCGGCGCGGAGTTCCACAGCGTGTCCGCGGTGATGGCCGGGGTTGCCGATGTTCGCGCCACGGTCGCCGAGGCGCAGGAGCGGCTGACGCTGGAGGGCCGTCGCAGTGTCCTGTTCCTGGACGAGATCCATCGCTTCAACAAGGCACAGCAGGACGCGCTGCTGCCGCATGTCGAGGACGGCACGGTCACCCTGATCGGTGCGACCACCGAGAACCCCTACTTCGAGGTCAACTCCGCACTGCTGTCCCGCATGCGCGTGTGGCGGCTGGAGGCGCTCACCGACGACGACGTCGCAGCCATCGTCCGTCGCGCGATCGACGACAGCGACCGGGGCCTGGCCGGCCCGCTTGGTCCACGCGGCGGTGTGGCCCTCGGCGATGAGGCCTTCGCGCACCTCGTGGACCTCGCCGGCGGAGACGCCCGCCAGGCGCTCAACGTGCTCGAAGGATCCGTCGCGCTCGCGGAGGACGAGGGGCACACGGCGACCGATGGGGCCGTCTCCCCCACCCTCGCGGACATCGAGTCGGCCGCGCAGCAGCGCGTCCTCGGCTACGACCGTGCCGGCGACGGCCACTACGACACCGTGTCCGCGTTCATCAAGAGCCTGCGCGGCAACGACCCGGACGCCGCGCTGTACTGGCTGGCCGCGATGGTCGCCGCGGGCGAGGATCCGCGCTTCATCGCCCGCCGCCTGATCATCTCGGCGTCCGAGGACGTGGGCAACGCGGATCCGCGCGCCCTCCAGGTTGCCGTCGCGGCAGCTCAGGCGCTCGATCACATCGGGCTCCCCGAGGCCCAGTACGCGCTCGCGCAGGCCGCCGCCTACATCGCCACCGCGCCCAAGTCGAACCGCGCCGGCGCCGGATACTGGGCGGCGGTCGAGGATGTGGTCGAGCGTGGATCGCTGCCCGTTCCGCTCCACCTGCGCAATGCCGCCGACCGGCGGATGAAGCACCACGGGATCGGCGTGGGGTACCGCTACCCGCACGACTTCGAGGGCCACGACGTCGATCAGCAGTACCTGCCCGACGACCTGGCGGCGCGGCGCTACTACCTGCCCAGCGACCAGGGCTACGAGCGCACGATCGGCGACCGGATGACGTCCCGCCAGGCCGCCCGCGACGAGGCGAAGGCTCGCGGTCGCATGCCCCGGGACCCCGTTCCCGGGCCGCACGTCGACGGGATGGGCGCGGCCTCGAAGATCACCCGCGTCCGGGAAGGGACCCGGAAGCGCCTGGCCGACACGCAGAACCGAGACGCGGGCGACGCCTGACCGAACAACCTTCGATACGGCCGCACCGTATCGAATACGGTGCTACTCTGGCGCAATGACACCACCCGACCGGCGCCGACGGTATCACTCTCCCCGACGGCGCGAGCAGGCCGCGGCCACCAGGCGAGCCGTGATCGAGGCCGCACGTGAGCTGTTCGTGCAGCGCGGCTACGTGGCAACCACGGTGGACGCGATCGCGCTCCGCGCTCGCGTGTCGCCCGAGACCGTGTACGCGACGTTCGGCACCAAGCGTGCGCTGCTCGCCCAGCTCGCGGGCGTGACCGCGATCGGCGACGACGAGTCGCCGCCGATCCTCGAGCGCGCCTGGGTGCGCCGCCTTCGTTCGGAGCCTGATCTCCACAGGCGGCTGCTCAGACTGGCGCGCGAGACCGCCGCCAGCGTCCGTCGCCGGGCGGCCGTGGACGAGGTCGTCCGGGGGGCGGCCGGCGCAGATCCCGAGATATCAGCGCTGTGGGAACGCACACGGCGCGACAGGCTGGCTGCCCAGCGGGCGCTGCTGGAGATCGTGCTGGGCGACGCAACGGTCCCTCGCGGTCTCGATCTCGAGATGGCCGCGGGAGTCCTGCATGCGATCGGCAGCCCGGAGACCTACCGGTTGCTCGTGGTCGACCGCGGCTGGACCGATGATCGCTTCGAGCGCTGGCTGGGTGCCACGCTGGCCCGGCTGCTGATCGACGACGGGGCCGCCACCGCAGCCTGAGAGCCGCTTCAGGCCGCGGTGCCCTCGACCGCGGGGCGGGCATCGGGACGGCGTGCCCGGCGAGATTTCGGGGCGCGGGCTCGCGTCGCCTCGGCGAGCGCCTCGGCCTCGGCCGCGGCCAGCTCGCACGATGCGGCGACGGCCGCGAGCTCTTCGGGCAGCAACGGGTGGGCGAAGAAGTACCCCTGACCGTAGGTGCACTGCAGCTCGCGCATCCGGTCGGCCTGCACCGTGGTCTCGATCCCCTCGGCGACCGTGTCGATACCCAGCGAGCGGGCCATCGCCACGATCGCGGCCGCGAGCGCGGACGACCGGGTGGCGTCCTCCGACTCACCGACCTGCGTGAACTCGCCGGCGATCTTGAGCGCGTCGACCGGGAACTGGCGGAGGTGACTCAGCGAGAAGTACCCCGTGCCGAAGTCATCGATCACGACCCGGACGCCAAGATCGCGCAGGCCCTGGAGGGTGGCGATCGTCGACGGCGTCGCTCGCAGGAGGGCGGTCTCCGTGATCTCGATGATCAGGCGCGTCGCGGCGACACCGAAGTCGCTGAGCGCCTCCCGGACGCCATCGACAAACCCGGTCTCCTGGACCTCGCGAGCGGAGACGTTCACGCCCACGAACATGTCGCGCGGCATCGCATTCTGCTCCAGCCACAGGGCGGTCTGGCGACATGCCTCGCGCAGGACCCACCGACCGATCGGGAGGATGGAGCCGTGCTCCTCGGCGATCTCGATGAACTGCCCCGGCTGGATCAGGCCCCGCTCGGGATGCCGCCATCGGACCAGCGCCTCGACCCCGGCCAGCCGGCCCGAGTCCAGGCTCACGATCGGCTGGTACCGCAGCTGGAGCTGGTCGAGCTCGACCGCCTGCTGGAGCTCCATCGCGAGCTCGTTGCGTTCGTGGATGGCCTGGTGCATTCCCGGATCGAACACGGCGAAGCTCGACTTGCCGCCCGCCTTCGCCATGTACATGGCGACATCCGCGTGGCGAACCATGTCCACCGCACCATCGACAGCGTCGCGCGCGCCCGCGATCCCGATGCTCGCGGAGATCGAGACCGGGTGGTTGGCGATGAGGTACGGCGTCCGCAGCTCCCGAACGAGCCGGTCGGCCATGGCCCGTGACTTGCGCAGATCGGGCAGGTCCTGGGTGAGCACCGCGAACTCGTCGCCACCAAGGCGGGCGACCAGGTCGCCGTCCCGGACGAGCGCCGAGATCCGCTGCGTGACCGCGACGAGCAGCTCGTCGCCGGCTGCGTGACCAAGCGTGTCGTTGACGACCTTGAAGTCGTCGAGATCGATGAACAGGACCGCGGAGATCTGCCCAGCCACCGGACCGGGTGCGTCGATGACGCGCTCGAGGGTCGTCTGGAAGGAGTGCCGGTTGGCCGCTCCGGTCAGCGCATCGCGCTCCGCGAGCTCCTGCACCCGCTGCAGGAGGACGGCGTTCCGGAGGTTGAGCGCCGCGATCGCGGCGGCCTGCGCGACAACACCGATGACGCGCCGTTCGATCCCCGCCAGCCGGCCTCCGCGATGCTCGACCACGATCGCACCGACGGGCCGCCCGTCGGCGACCATCGGCGCGATGATCACGCGTCCAGCGCCGGGCAGCAGCCGTGCAAGTGCGGGGTCCCGCACCGGATCGAGCCGGCGAAGTGCGAGCGGAACCCGCGATTCCCAGGCCCGGCGCACGATCGGGTCGATACCCACCGGATCACCCTGGACCGCAAGGTCGAGACCATGGACGCCGAGGGCAAGCAGGGCCCCCTCGGAAGCACCCAGCATCAAGCCGCGCGGGAACCCGTAGCGGTCGACGAGCGACTCGAGAACGATCCTCGCCTGGCGGATCGGGTCGCCCTCATCGTCGAGCTGCGCGCCCATGCCGACCAGCGCCTCGAGGTCCGCCCGCCGCTGGCGGAGCTCGCGCTCGTTCATCGCCGAGAACACGGACGTCGCGAGGGCAAACAACCAGAACGCGGTCACGCTGAGCATCGGGGCACCGCCCATCGCCACCGACGCCCCGGGCATGACGTCGACCGGCGGCAGCATGCTCGCGGCCTGCGCGTACAGGACGACGAACAGCAGGAGGGAATGCCACAGCGCGATCTTGAGCCCGGTGCGGTACGACGCAAGCAGTGACACGGCGACCAGGTGCAGGTAGACGAGGAAGCGCATCGGGCTCTCGGTGCCGCCGGTCGAATACATCGCAGCGGCGAGGAACAAGCCGTCCACGAGCAGCATCGTCGTCATGGTCGCGAACGCCGTTGCCGGTGCCTGTCGACCGAGCCATCCGAACGCCGTCGCCAGGACGAGGTACCCGAGCGTCACGGTTGCCAGCGCGCCGAGCGGCACGCCGAGGGTTGCCGGGCTGGCGATGCCGAATCCGATCGTGATCGCGCCGAGCGCAAACCGCAGGACCAGCAGATATCGCAGCCGGTCGGCAAGCGCCGCGTAGTCGGTGCGGACGCGTTCAGCAATCATCGGGGGTCGTCCTCAAATGCCACGAGCAGGTCTCCGGTCCGTCCGGGCGCCCGACGCAGCTTTGGGTCGCGATCGTCGAATCGCGGCTGGATCACGAGGAACATGAGCACCAGGAGCGCGAGCAGGATCGGGAAGCCGAAGCCGGTCGCCACCGCGGCGGCCGCCTCGGGCCGGATGACCAGGGCCGCGCCGTCCTGTGCGATCCCGACCAGCGAGTCGACGATCGAGCGCGCCGCGGCAGGTCGCTGGTCCGGAGCCGGATTGGGAGTGACCGGGGCGATGATCCCGCCGCCACGAGCACCCGGCGTGCCTGCCCCCGGATCGACGAGCGCCGCCACCGGCCCGGCGGACGGGCTCGGCGCCCGCGAAGGATCCGCGGTTGGCGTCGGATCGGCGCCGGGTGCCGGATCGGCGGCCGGAGCCGAGGTCGGGTCGGCGCTCGGCGTGGGGTCGGCGGCCGGCGTGGGCGTGGGCGTGGGCTCGGGTGTCCGCGTCGGCGCGGAGTTGTGCGACGAGCTGGGGCTGGGTTGGGGCTGGTTGGCCGGCGCTGACGGGGGTGTGGGCGTCGGGTCCGCGCTCGGGGTTGGCGTGGGATCGGCGGCCGGCGTCGGCGTGGGATCGGCGCTAGGGGTCGGGGTCGGGGTCGGGTCCGCGCTCGGGGTCGGCGTGGGATCGGCGGCCGGCGTCGGCGTGGGATCGGCGCTCGGGATCGGGTCGGCGGCGGGCGTGGCGTCGGTGCTCGGGGTCGGCGTGGGATCGGCGCTGGGCGTCGGCGTGGGGTCCGCGCTGGGTGTCGGTGTTGGGGTCGGGTCGGTGCTAGGGGTCGGCGTCGGATCCGCGCTGGGCGTAGGGGTCGGGTCGGCGGCCGGCGTCGGCGTGGGATCGGCGCTCGGGGTCGGCGTCGGATCCGCGCTGGGCGTCGGCGTGGGGTCCGCGCTGGGTGTCGGTGTTGGGGTCGGGTCGGTGCTAGGGGTCGGCGTCGGATCCGCGCTGGGCGTAGGGGTCGGGTCGGCGGCCGGCGTCGGTGTGGGATCCGCGCTGGGCGTGGGCGTGGGGTCGGCGCTCGGGACCGGGTCCGGAGCAACGGTCCCATCGAGCACCGTCCGCTCAACGGAATCGTAGGCATCGACTCGCTCGGGGGCGTCAACGGCTTCGCTACAGGCACCGGGGCCGGCGGCTGTGGCGCAGATCACGTCCGAACCCGCGTTCGCGGCAACGTAGCTGACGGCGCAGGTCCCGACCAGGCCGGTGTGACACTGGAGGTCGGCGGCATTGCCGTTGTTGCCCGGGGCGTTGGCGCTACCCGCCTCGAAATAGAACCGCACCTGCGTATTGCTGCTCGGGCCGGTCATCAGGCTGCCGTTGGCAAGGTAGATCGACGCGGTCAGCTCGACGGTCGTGCCGACCGAGATCGTCTCGACGTCGACCTCCACGTCGAGGATCGGATCGGCAGGCTGCGACGCCGCAACCGGCGGCACGGCGGGCCAGAGGGCAAGGACCATGGCAGCGGCCAATGCCGCCCAGACCGCCCCCCGCCGCTGTGTCGCTGTCTTCACGTCAGCACCCCCGGTGTGCCGGCTCGCCCGCCCGGTTGGACGGTACGGCGCTTGTTGGAACGCTTCCCAAGAGTCGCCGCGGCCGTACCCGGGTACCACTGCACGATGGGCCTATGTGCTGTCCTGCAACGGCCTCGCGACGCCGCGGGGCGCCGAGAGGTCCCACCGTCCACCAGGACATCCGTCCGGGTCGAGCCTGGGCTCTGGTGCTGATGGGTCACGTCGGGTGAGGTCGGCCCGCCGGCGCGCATTGCCGGATGTGACCGCGACCGGTGCGCCGGATCAACGCCGACGGCCATCCATGCGATCGACGACGCGGAAGCGGCTGGAGTACCGTCGCTGCTGTGCCTGCACGCCCTGTGATCCGGTCGCAGCGGGCGGCCTGGGAGGGCCGGTGATCACGCTCGTTCGCCAGTGGCTCGCGCGCTTCGTGCCCCAGGGTGCGCTGTTGCTGTCCGCGCTGACATTCGTCAGCTACGCGATGGGCCTGGCACGCGACCGCGTCTTCGCCCGGACGTTCGGCGCCGGCCCCGAGCTCGACGCCTACAACGCGGCGTTCGTCCTCCCTGAGCTGGCCCTCGACGTGCTCGTCGCAGGCGGCCTGACGGCGCCGTTCGTGCCGGTGTTCAGCTCCCTGCGGCGGACGGACCTCGCGCAGGCCGCTCGATTTGCCCAGACGGTCCTTACGCTCGCCGTTCTCGTCATGGGCGTTGGCTGCCTCGTCCTGCTCATTGCGGCGCCGTGGACCGTGAGCGTCGTCGCACCGGGGTTCGACGCCGCCGGACGTGAGCGATATCTCGAGCTGTTCCGGATGATGCTGCTGACGCCGATCCTGTTCGCCGCCTCGATCACGCTGGGCGAGGTCCTGATCGCCGAGCGCCGGTTCATGTTCTATGCGCTGGCGCCGATCCTGTACAACGCGGGCATCGCCGGCGGAACGATCCTGCTCCACGGCTCGATGGGGATCCGCGCCGCCGCGGTGGGGGCGATCGCGGGGGCAGCCCTGCACCTCGCGATCAGGGTCATCGGGATCACCCGCACGCCGATTCGATTGCGACCGCGGCTCGACGTGCGCATGCCGGCCGTCCGCGAGTTCGTGCGCCTGATGCTGCCCAAGATGGCCAGCCACCCGCTCGAGCCGTTGACCTTCCTGTTCTTCACGTCCGTCGCCACGACCCTCGCGGCGGGAAGCGTGACCGCCGTCAGCTTCGCCCGGAACTTCCAGAGCGTCCCGGTCTCGCTGGTGGGCGTCGCCTTCTCACTCGCCGCCTTCCCGGCCCTGTCGGCGGCCTGGGCGGCGAACGACCGCATCGCCTTCCGCGGGCTCGTGCGCACGAACCTGGCGACGATCGGCGGCCTGACCCTGGTCGCGGCACTGGGCCTGATCGTCGTCGGCCCGCTTGCGATCGACCTGTTCCTGGGCGGTGGCGCGTTCGACGCAGAGGACGTGCGCCTGACCTCGACCGTGCTCGCGGCCTTCGCCCTCGCCGTCCCGTTCGATGCGCTCAGCCACCTGCTGGCCAGGGCCGTCTATGCGACCCACAACACGATCCTGCCGGTCGGCGCGTCGCTGGCGGGATTCGGCCTGACGGTCGTGACGACCCTGCTGCTGGTTGGCGGGCTGGGGATCGTGGCAATCCCCCTGGGCTTTGCGGCCGGAACCGCGCTCAAGACCCTGCTGCTCGGCGCGTCGCTTGTCCACCGACTCCGCCAGCCGGTCACCGGGGATGGGCCCGCCCGACTCGAGGCGGCCTGACCGACCCCGGTTGACGATCAGCGATCGAGCGGGATCGTGGGCACGACCGCGATGAACAGACCGTCGCGATCCGGGTAGTGGCCCTCCGGACGCTTCCAGGGGCGGTAGTTCCGGGTCATCTCGGCGGCATCCTGGAAGGTCCCCGGCGGATCCGAGGCGCCCCAGATCGACGAGACACGCGGGTACCACGGGTCGAGGATGTAGGCGCCGGTCACCTTCGCATCGTCGAAGATCGTCGGGTCCGCGTCCGCCTGGTAGCCGGTCATGACCCACGTGTGCGCGCCATTCCACGTCAGCAGCAGCACCGGGGCGTGGACCTCCGAGATCGCCTTCGCGGCATCGCGCAGCGCGTCGGCGCGCGTGTCGTAGGCACGAACCTCATACCCGGGCACGCCGTACGCAGCGAGGGCGGCCGCGATCGCGGCCGGGCCCCAACCGCCGTTCAGGCTGTCGCGACGGCTCTCCCATTCGCCGATCCGTGATGCGATCTCCTTCTGGACCGCGCGGGTCAGGGCAACCTTGCCGTGGATCTCGAGAACGATCTGGGTCCCCGAGACCGCGCACCATTCGTTGTCGATCTCGGAGATGAAATGCGCCGCGGGATCGGTGAGCAGGTTGACGTCCACGTTGATTCGCGGCACGAGCGTGGGCGACGGTGTCGGGACCGCGAGCGAGGCATCGGGGCTTGGCGCGGTCGTCGCAGTCGCAGTCGGCGTCGGCGCCAGGCTGGGTATGGGCGTCACGTGGACGATCGCCTCGATCGGGCGATCCGGTGGCGGATCGACGATGAGCTCGATGCGGCGGGCCAGCGACGCAAAGCGGTCACCGGTGCCGAACACATTGGCCCAGACGGAGACCACGCCCAGCAGCACGCCGGCGAGGATGGCGGCAGCCAGGACCGGTCGCAGGTGCGCGCGCAAGGATCGGGCGATGGTCATGCGGGATAAAGCTCCGGACAGGCGAACTGCCGGAGAGAGACGCCCGAGCCTGGGCCGGTGCGACGGGGCGCGGGCAGGCGTCAGCCGGCCTTCGGCTTGCGCCCCCCGCGGCCGCCCGGCAGCTTGGCCGTGGACAGGAAGATGGTCCGGCCCCGGATCGCCATGTTCGTGCCGGACTTGTGGGCAGCGATGGCCTTCTTCACGGCGGCCCGCATGGTGGGGATCTTCTCTGCCGAATCGAGCTCAAGCGCGATCACGTCGTCATCGGATTTGAGGCGCCCCAAAGCTTTGCGAATCTCATCCTCCCGCTGCATTGCAGCCAGCTGGCGGGGGGAGAGCGCGCGCTCGCGAGACTTTGGCTTGAGCTCTTCGAACTTGGCGGCGCGAATTCGCATCTTGTCGTCACTCCAAGGGGCGCAATGAGACGGCGGTGGGCGACACGCATGATGACACGAAGTTGAGCGTTTGTGGATTCCGGAAGATCCCCCGGGCAAGGACTCTGTGCGTCCATCTTGTCGCTCACGCGACGAATACTCTGAGATTCATCGTTCACCTGAGCATCGAACACACATGGTCGAGCCCCGGTCCGGTGGGGCTCCCGCACAACGGTCCGCGGCAGAAGGGGCTTCCGCTCGATCGGTCAGGGTCGTATCCTCCGATTGGACGGTGCGAGTCGCACCGACGAGGGAGGTGCTGAATGACGGATCCCGCGGGAGGGCCGCCCCCTACGCCCCAGGGCTCAGACAACTGGCAGACCCCGCCGCCTCCGGCGCCGGGTGGGTTTCAGCCTGCGCAGGTCGCCACCGGACCCGCGCCCGGTGTCGCCTACGCGGATCTCGTGACCAGGATCATCGCCTACATCATCGACGCGATCCTGCTGTCCATCGTGTTCGGCGTGATCGGAGTGGCGATCCTGGGTGGGTTCCTCCTCACCGGCGGGATCGCGGGCGCCATCATCGGCTTCGTCGTCCTCGGCGTTCTGTACCTGGGCGGCAGCGCCGCGTACTTCATCTACACCTGGACGAGCATGCGGGCCACGGTTGGCCAGAAGGTGCTCAACCTGGAGACGGTGAATGCGGCCGACGGCGCGACGCTGACCCGCGACCAGGCCATCCGGCGCTGGGCGTACCTGTTCGGGCCGTCCGCGCTCGGCACCGTTGCGAACTTCGCGCTCGTCGGCTCGATCGCGATCCTCGGCTCGCTCATCTCGCTCGCCGCGTTCGTCTACGCGATCTACCTGCTGTACACCGCGTCGCAGAGCCCCAAGCGCCAGGGTTTCCACGATGTGCAGGCGGGCACGGTCGTGGTCAAGCGCATGGGCTGAGCAGATACCCGGTCTCACGCCCACCAACGGGGCCGGCATCGCCGGCCCCGTTCCGATTCCACGCGACGCCGTCAGGGCTCGAAGTCCAGGCTGCGGACGTGCCGCGGCTTGAACACCGCCAGGGGCCGGCGGTCGAACGCCGCGACGCGGCGGATCCCGAGGCGCTCCGCCGCTGCGACGAGCAACGCGTCGGCGAGGCGCGGTCGGTGCTCCTGGGCCTGGATCATCAGCTCCAGTGCCCTCGTGAGATCGGCCGCCGTCGGCGCGACCAGCCGGATCGATCCGCTCACGATCGAGTCCACCACGGCACGGATCGCGGCTCCACCCAGCTCGCGCTGCAGCAACATGTCGAGCTCGGCCAGGCTGAGGGCCCCCAGCAGGACCGGCTCATCGATTCGAGCGAACCAGTCAACCGCGGAGCGGTGGTTCAGGTCGGCGGTGTCCGCGGCCGCCAGCACCGCCGACGGGTCCAGCAGGATCGCCATCAGCGGCCGCTTCCCCGGCGGCCCGCGTCGCGACGAGTGATCGATCGCCCATCGAGCGACAGCCGCCCATGCCCGCTGCGCCCGATCCCGACGAACGGGAAGTCCGGGGCCGCCTGGTGCGAGTCCAGCCACGCCTCGACGGCCGCCGCGATCACCGCGGTCTTCGTCGTTCGCTGTCGCTGCACGTGTCGTTCGAGCCGGTCGAGCAGGTCGGCGTCGAGCAGGATCGTGGTACGGACCGTCTTCATATGACGTCATATCTACCACGGTGGACGACGGGCTGTCACCTGGGGCACCATCGGCGGGATCCCTCGCGACCCCTCGCGACCCCAGGAGACCGACGTGAGCCGATTCGAGCCGAACCTTCGCATCCCCGGGCCCACGGCCCTGCCCCCGTCGGTCCGTGAGGCCGGCGGGCGCCAGATGGTCAACCACCGTGGCGAGGAGTTCAAGGCGCTGCTCAAGCGGGTCGAGACCGGCGTGAAGCCGTACTTCGGGACGGCGAACGACGTCGTCCTGCTGACCTGCGCCGGGACGGGCGCACTGGAGGCCGCGGTCGTCAACACGTTGTCACCCGGCGACCCGGTGCTCGCGGTGACAATCGGGTCGTTCGGGGACCGGTTCGCCAAGGTCGCCGAGGTGTACGGTGCCGTGGTGACGCGACTCGAAGTCGAGTGGGGCGAGGCAGCGAACCCGGCCGCGGTCGGGGCAGCGGCGTCGGCCGTCGGCGGGCTCAAGGCCGTGCTGCTCACCCACAACGAGACCTCGACCGGGGTGACCAATGACATCCAGGCGATCGCCGCGGCGGTCCGCGACGTGGCACCCGACGCGCTGATCCTGGTCGATGCGATCTCCGCGCTGGGGGCGGTCCCGTTCGCCATGGACGCCTGGGGTCTCGACCTCGTGGTCACGGGCTCGCAGAAAGCGTGGATGTCGGCACCCGGCATGGCCATGGCCGCGGTCGGGCCGCGCGCCTGGGCGGCCAGTGAGACGGCATCGATGCCGCGGTTCTACCTGGACCTCAAGCGGCATCGCGACACCGCCGTCAACGGGGAGACCCCATGGACGCCCGCGGTCGCCGTGATGTACCAGATCGACGAGGGCCTGCGGCTGATGCAGGCCGAGGGTGACGGCGTGTTCGCACGCCACCGGGCGTGTGCGGCGATGACTCGGGCCGGCCTCCGGGCGATCGGCTTCCGCCTCCTCGCCGAGGATGCGATCGCGTCACGTACGGTCACCGCGGCGTGGATCCCCGAGGGCGTGGACTGGAAGGCGTTCAACGGCGCGCTCAAGGAGCGCGGGCTCGTGATCGCCGGCGGACAGGGGAAGCTCAAAGGCAGGATCTTCCGGGTGGGTCACCTCGGCGCGGTGACCACGGACGATGTCCTGGCCGCGATCGGCGTCATGGAGGCCGTTGCGGCCGAGCAGGGCATGGCCGTTCAACCGGGCGAGGCGGTCACCGCTGCCCAGCAGGCGCTCGCCGGGCAGCGCGTCGCGGAGGCCCGCGCATGAGGATCCTGGCCGTCGAGGCGCTGGCTCCCCAGGGCCTCGAGCTCCTGCGCGCCCACCACGATGTCGACGAGAAGCTCGGGCTGTCGCACGAGGAGATCGCCGCGATCCTCCCCGACTACGACGCCCTGGTCGTTCGGAGCCAGGTCAAGGTCAATGCGGACCTGATCGCAGCGGGCACCCGCCTGGTCGTCATCGGCCGAGCCGGGGTCGGCGTCGACAACGTGGATCTCGAGGCGGCGACGCGGGCCGGGATCACGGTCGTCAATGCGCCCACCGGCAACACCATCGCCGCTGCGGAGCACACGCTTGCGCTCCTGTACGGTCTCGCGCGCCGCACGGCGGCCGCCGATGCGTCGATTCGTCGCGGCGAGTGGAAGCGATCGCAGTTCACCGGCGTGGAGCTGCGGGGCAAGACGCTCGGCATCGTCGGGCTGGGCAAGATCGGCCAGGCGATCGCAGTCCGCGCGCGGGCGATGGAGATGACGGTCATCGGGTCCGATCCGTTCGTCACCGCGGACCAGGCCGCCAACCTCGGCGTCGAGCTGGTCACCTTCGAGGAGCTCGCCGGCCGTGCCGACGTGATCACCGTCCACGTGCCGATGACCCGCGCGACGCGGGGCCTCATCAATGCCGCGGCCATCGAATCGATGAAGCCCAGCGTGTTCCTGCTCAACGTCGCCCGCGGCGGGATCCTCGACGAGGCGGATGTCGCCGAGGCTCTCCGGTCTGGGCGCATCGCGGGTGCCGCGATCGACGTGTTCGAGAAGGAGCCGCCGACCGGTTCGCCGCTGTTCGACGCGCCGAACACGTTGCTGACGCCCCACCTCGGTGCCTCCACCGCCGAGGCGCAGGTCGCCGTGGCCGAGGAGGTCGCGGAGCAGATCCTCGAGGTGCTCGACGGCCGGCCGGCGCGGTACGCGGTCAACGCGCCACTGCTGACGCCCGAGACGGCCAAGTCGATCGCGCCCTACCTCCCGCTGGCCGAGACGCTCGGCCGGTTCGTCGCCCAGCTGGCGCGAACCGCGCCGCGAACGGTGACGCTCGAGATCGCCGGGGAACCGGCCGCCTACGACGCCTCGTCGCTGGCTGCCGCGGTTCTCCGCGGCCTGCTCGAGACCGCGACCACCGAGCGGGTCAACCTGGTCAACGCGGCGACCCTCGCCAAGGCGCGCGGGATCACCCTCGTCGAGCGCAAGACGCCCGACGCCGGGCCGTTCTCATCGCTGCTGACGCTGACCGCCGAGACAGCCGGGCACACGGCAACGGTCGCCGGGACCGTGGCCAACGGCGAGGCCCGGATCGTTCGCCTCGACGAGCACTCGATGGACATGGCGCCGGCGGACTCGATGCTGATCACGCGGCATCGTGACCGGCCCGGCACGATGGGCAAGATCGGCTCGCTGCTCGGCGAGGCCGACGTCAACATCAGCGCCATGACGCTCGCCCGGTCCGCTCCACGCGCCGACGCGTTCATGGTCCTCGCGCTCGACGACGACGTGCCCGCGGCGGTCGCCGACGCGATCCGCGCCAACCCCGCCGTCCTCGACGTCTGGACGATCCGGCTGGGAGGAGACCGGTGAGCCCGCGCGCGCTGCACCCGGACCGGTGAGCTCGGGCGCGTCCCCCGGCCGCCGCTCCCCCGGCGAGCCGCTGATCCCCGAGGGCCTCGACGCGACGCTCGTCCTGCTCCGCCACGGGGAGTCGGAATGGATCGTCGAGGGCCGCTTCCAGGGCCAGGCGGAGACGCCGCTGTCGTCGAACGGCCGGCGCCAGGCTGCGCTTGCCGCGGATCGCCTCGCCCGGCCCCACGCCTCCCCCGCTCTGCCGGTTCCGTCCGGCGTGCCGCTCGAGATCGTTCACTCGCCTCTGGCCCGGACCCGCGAGACGGCGCTTGCGGTCTCGGCCGCCATCGAACGCGAGCGCGCGGCCGAGCGCGCCAGACGATGGCGGAACCACCGGTTCTCCGGCCAGCGTTCCGCCGGCCGTCGTAGTGCGAGCGGACGCCGGGATCATGGAGATCGGACAGGGCGAGTGGGAGGGCGTCACCCACGACGAGATCATGCGCCGCTGGTCCGCGGAGCTGGCTGCCTGGCGACGACGTCCGGTCGAGGCCTGGGCGCCGGGCGGCGAGTCGCTCGACGTCGTCCAGGCTCGGGCCCGCCCGACCCTTGCCGGGGTCCTCGACCGCCTCGGCCATGGGCGGGCGCGTGGGAGCCTGGATCGCCCCCAGGTGGGCGGCTATCGGGGTGTGGTGCCCACCGGCCAGCCGTGGTCGATCCTGGTCGGCCACGACGGCGTGTTCAAGGTGGTGCTCCTGACGCTGTTCGGGATCCCGCTCCCCCATTTCTGGACCTTCTCATTTGACCTGTGCGGGATCACGGTCGTGGAGTTCCGGGGCGGTCGCGCGGTGCTCCGGGCACACAACCTCACCGAGCACCTGGCACCGATGGTCGACGAGCAGGCTCGTGAAGCGGCCGAGCAGCGCGCGCGGTCGGGGGCACTCTAGGCCGGTCCGGTCGTCGGTGGGTCGCCGCCGGACCCACCGCGAGGACGGCCGCGTCAGGAGCGCCGGATCAGGCCTCGGAGCCAGCTGAGCCCGCGGCGCCGGAACACCAGCCGGAGCATGGACACCCGGAGCCTGCGCATGGCCTCACGCACGGCATGCAGCCGGTCTTCGCCCAGGTGCAGCTTCGCGTACTGGGTCTCGACCTTCGCGTCGGCCACGGTCTTGAGGTCGGCGCGAGCGACGGGTACGAGCTCACCCAGGGCTGTCGCGTACTCGTAGATCGTCTGGGTCGGGCGAGGTGCGAAGCCGAGCCTGGATGCCCCGCGCGACATGCTCAGCCAGGCGCCGTCAGGGCTCATCTCGCCGCGGGGCCCCCGAACCCACGCGGCCAGGGCGATCCCACCCACCACCAGCACCAGCAGCGCAACGAGAAGCAGCGCGAGCGTCCCATCGGTGGGGCCGCTGCTGGCGCTCGGTCCCTCGGGCCCCGTCGTGCCCGGGAGGTTCGGCGCATGCGGCGTCAGCTCCGGTTCGCGCGGGTCGAACGACGGTGCGACCAGCGACGGGCTGGCGATGACGGGCCCATCCTGGATCACGGAGGGCTGGCCGACGCCGCCGCCCGTGGGATCGAACGGGATCCACCCGTAACCCGGGAAGTACACCTCGACCCAGGCGTGCGCGGCGCGGTTGAGGACCGTCTCGGTCGCCCCGCTCCGCGCGCCCGGCAGGAAGCCCTGGACCAGCCGCGTCGGGATCGGGTTGGTCGGATATGCCGCGCGCAGCAGGATCGCCATGGTCGACGCGTAGTGGAGGCAATAGCCACGCCGGGTCCGCGCGAAGCATTCGACGGCGCTGAGCGACGAGCACTGGACGCCGCGGACGTCGATCTGGTAGTGGAAGTTGTTGCCGTCCTTGAGGTAGCTCTCGATGGCCACGGCGGTGTCGTACGGGTTGTCGGGGTGCGCCTGCTGGAGGATCGTCGACAGCAGGTTGGCGGCATCGGGACCGATCGCGCCCTGGGGAACATCCGTGTAGCGGGCGCTGATCGACGCCGGGTAGTCGGTCGATGCCTGGCGCAGGCGGTTGCCGGAGATGAGGTCGGTATCACCCAGCAGCAGCTCCCGGGCCGTGACCGTGTAGCTCGTCCGGCTGTCCGTGATCTCGACCCCGTCGAACCAGCCCGCTTCCCCTCCGTACAGGACGGTTAAATCCTGCGAGACCGACCACGGGGTTCCCGGGCTCACCATCATCCGGTCCTGGTAGGAATCGGGCTGGACCTGGACGGTGACCTCGTGGGTCAGGTCGGGAACCGGGTCCTCCGGGGTCCCGACCAGGAGGCGCTCGCCGGCGGCAACCGGAGCACGCAGGACATCGGTCTGCTCCCAGCCGTCGAGCGAGAACTGGTCGTACGTCGCGGCGCGCCAGCGGTCCAGCGGTGCGTCGACCGGCACCGCGGCGACGAACGCGACGCCGTCGTCGCTGAACCACTGGCTCGAGATGCGTGCGCTCGAGCCGAACCGGACCCCGCCCGGAGTCCGCGCGTCGCCGCCCAGCGGGAACAGGCGAGAAAGCGTTTCGCCGTACTCGATGAGCTGGTCGTTGACGCCGCTCCAGGCACCCGAGAGCGGGCTCGATGCGGCGCGCTGCGTCAACACCAGCGAGCCGAACATGGCGACCACGATGAACACGGTCCCGCCACGCAGGTACAGGGAGGAGAGGGCTCCTGGGTCGCCGATCCGGCGGCGGTTCCAGATCGTTCGCTCATCGAACGCGTGCATCGCGATGAGCAGGAGCAGAGCCGCCGCCGTGAACGCTGCGAGGTGTGGCAGCTGGTCCTTGCTAGTGACCGCCATGTTGATGATGAGCACCAGGCCGACGACGATCACGGCGTTGAGCGGTCGTCGATGGCCGAACACCGCGTAGCTCGCGAACTGCATCGTGCCCCACACGGCGATGCCCAGGGTCAGGATGTAGTGGACTTCCTCGCTCGTGAACTGGCGGCCACGCCAGGCGAGGTCGAGGTAGGCGTTGACCGTACCGCTCGCGGTCGCCCCGAACGCATCCGGGATCGATGCCCCGGGGTGGATTGCCCAGCCGGCGACGATGGGGATGAGCAGACCGGCGAGCAGGGCGCCGACCAGGTGCGTCGTCCAGCGGCCCCAGCCGAGCTTGGGACCGGCGAACCCGACGCCCACCCCGAGCAGGGCGAGCCCGGGCAGGCTGTTGGTGAGCGACTCCTTGCCGTTGACCCAGCCCGGATCGTCGATCGCGAGGCCGAGGATGATCGCGATGAACGCCAGCAGCGCGAGCGGGAGCCAGCCCTCTTCGGGCCGGCGAAGCCTCAGGCCGCTCATCGGACGAGCACCCCGCCCAGGTCGCGCACGGGTCCGATCGAGACCGTCGGAAGCTGGTACTCCGCGAGGGCGTGGCGGAGCGCCCGGGCTCGCTGGCGTCGCGCCTCGGCGGCGTCGGCCCCGTCGGCATCGGCCGAGAAGGCCATGGCGTCGAGGAGCACGACCACCGCGCCGATGCCGCGTCCGCGAAGCGTCGCGAGCGGCCGAATGAACGAGGGGTCGAGCGACGCCGTGATGATGATCGCGGTCATTCCCCGGCGGAGGCGGGTCAGGCCCGTGACCAGCGCTTCCGCGAACGGCGTCTGCCCGTCTGCATCGACCGACGCCAGGAGCTGCAGGATCTTGAGCCGCTGGCGGGCACCCCGGTCGGCGGGCAGCACCGTGAGGCGATGGCCGTTGAGCGTGAGGCCCACCGCCCGGTTCTCGCCGATCGCCTTGTCAGCGATGGACGCCGCCGCCCGGACGCCGACCTCGGTCGTGGTGCCTTCGCCCTCACCGGCCTCGAACGCGGAATCGAGATCGAGAAAGATCCAGGCATCGGCCGTCTGCTCGAGCTCGAACTCCTTCACCTGGATCTCGCCAAGCCGGGCGGTCGACCGCCAGTGGATACGGTTCATCGAGTCGCCCGGCGCATACGGCCGGACGCTTGTCGCGAGCGGCGTCGTCTGCAGCGTGCGCTCGGGCGACGCGTGGGCTCCCTCGAGACCGGCCGGCGGCAGCCGCCACTGCGGGAGCGCGTCGATCCGCGGATAGACGATCAGGGTCACGCCCTGGCCGACGCTCGCCGAGGCCTCGAAGAACCCGAACGGGTCGCCAGTGCGGATCTGGAGCGGCTCGATCCGGAAGTGGCCACGGCGCATGAGCTGGATCCGGACCATCCACGAGCGCTCCTGGCGCCCGCCGAGACCCAGGGCACGTCCCTGGAGGCCGTCCGGCAGCGTGGACGGATTGTGGACCTCCAGCCACGGCTTCGGCAGCCGCCCGGTGTTGCGCAGGGTGTAGGTGACCCGCAGACGGTCGCCGACGTGGCCGCTGAGCTGGTTGACCGCGTAGCCCGCCTCCAGGTCGGACAGGCCCAGTCGCGTGAGGATGTAGCTGCCGCCACCGATCAGCAGGGTGACGTACACGAGGAAGAACAGGAATGGCCAGCCCGTCGAGAACGCCGCCACGACGAGGACGACGGCGAGGACCAGGAGCTGGAGGCGACGAATCAAGGCGGTCGGTCCTCCGATTGGCCGTGGACGCGCCGGGAACCGCGGTCAGCCGGCCGCGGCGCTCGGTCGAACCTCGCGCGGGCCGCCGGACCGGCGGGGCGACTCGATCGGGGTGGCCTCGAGCAGCTCGCGCACGACGTTCGCGGCGCTGATGTCGTGGATCGACGACGAGGTCTTGATGATCACCCGGTGGGCAAGCGCCGGCTCGGCGAGGGCCTTGATGTCATCGGGGATGACGTAGTCGCGGCCGAGGAGGCCGGCAAGTGCCTGCGCGGCGCGATACAGGGCGATGGAGCCCCGCGGGCTGGCGCCGAGGTAGACATCCGGATGCGTCCGCGTCGACGCCACGAGACGAACGATGTAGTCGCTGACCGCGGGGTCCACGTAGACCTCGCGGACGCCGTCCTGCAGGGCGCGCAGCTCGTCGACCGAGCACACCTCGGAGAGGGCCTCCAGCGGGTGAGTCCGCTTCTGCTCGTCCAGGATCACGATCTCGTCCAGCAGCTGCGGGTAGCCCAGCCGGATGCGGAGCATGAACCGGTCGAGCTGGGCCTCCGGCAGGGCGAACGTGCCCTCGTACTCGATCGGGTTCTGGGTGGCGATCACGAGGAATGGATCCGGCATCTGGTGGGTGACACCGTCGATCGTCGCCTGGCGCTCCTCCATGCATTCGAGCAGCGAGCTCTGCGTCTTGGGGGTGGCCCGGTTGATCTCGTCCGCGAGCACGACCTGGCTCATGATCGGGCCCGGGCGGAACTCGAACTCCTGCGTCTTCTGGTTGTAGATCGACAGCCCCGTGACGTCCGACGGGAGCAGGTCCGGCGTGAACTGGATCCTCCGGAACGAGCAGCCCAGGCTGCGCGCGATGGCCTTGGCGAGGACGGTCTTGCCGGTTCCCGGGACGTCCTCGATCAGGAGATGGCCCCGGCACATCAGCGCGACCAGCGCCAGCCGGACCTCGTGATGCTTGCCGACGATGACGCGCTCGACGTTCGCCAGGACCTTGTCGCCGACCTGCTGGATGTCGCTCATCGGTCTCCCGTCATTGGTGGCTGCTCCTCGCAGCGGGTGATGCCGGGTCGGGCCATGTCGATGCCCGGCACGACCCTCCTCGACGTCGCACAACCGGATCCGAGAGCGCGGCGACGTCGTGCCTCCTGCGCAGTGTACGACCCGTCTCCCAAATCGGTTCTCCGGAGCACGCCGTCATTCAGCCGCGAAACAGGGTCAGCCCGCCCACCCACAGGACCATCAGGCAACCGATGGCGCCCATCACGGCGAGGAACAGCTCGCCGCCCGAGAACGACGCAACGGCCACCACCGCGAACAGCGCGGCCAGCACGAGGGCGACGAAGGCAAGCCCGATGCGCTCGAGGATCGGGCGCGGGCGGCGGGCGGACTCAACCGGACCGGGCGCGGCAGCACCGGGTCCGGGTGTCGTCCGGGAGGTCGCGGCCCCCGACGGGTCGGCGCCGGGCACTCCGGGTTCGGTCATGCGCTGAGCCTACCGCTTCGGGCTCGGCATGAGATCAGGGCTTCCCGTACAGCTCGAAGTAGCGCGTCAGCAGCGAGCCGGCCAGCGGCGCAGCCCGCTCCCCGCCCCTGCCTCCCTGCTCGACCAGCACCGCGATCGCGACCTTCGGGTTCTCGACGGGCGCGAAGCCGATGAACCAGGAGTGCGGCTCGCCCGTCCCACCGAGCTCGGCCGTGCCCGACTTGCCCGCGGTCGGCACGCCGGTGACCTTGGCGCCGGACGTGAACAGCCGCCCGAGGCTTCCCTCGACCGCCTTCTGCATCGCGGCCTGGATCGAGCGGGCGTCCCCCGCCGAGAGCACCCGTCGCCACGCGTCGGGCTCGATGGTCCGCGCGCCCGGGCCGGTCCCGGTGAGGGCCGTGACGAGATGTGGCTTCATCAGCACGCCGTCGTTGGCGACGGTCGCCGCGACCAGCGCCATCTGGAGCGGCGTGACGTAGGTCTCGCCCTGGCCGAAGGCGGCGGACGCGAGCTCCACATCGTCGGCAAAGCCGCCCGGGGCCGGGCCGCCGCCGCCGGTCACCCGACTGATCGCGGTCGGCAGGTCGAACGGAATTGGCGCGCCGAACCCGAGTGCGGCCGATTCGCTCACCAGGCGATCGCCGCCGGTGGCCAGTCCCGCCAGCGCATACCAGATGTTGCAGCTGACCTCGGTCGCATCGACGAAGTCGAGCGCCTTGCCGTCGGTCTGCGGATGGTGTCCGTCGCGGATCAGGAACCCGCTGACCCGCAGCCCGGTCTTCTCGGCCGCGGGCTGCTCCGGAAACGTGGTGTCGGGCGTGACCGCGCCGCTGTCGAGCGCGGCGATCGCGGTCACGATCTTGAACACCGACCCGGGCACATACCGTCCGAGGGTCGCCCGGGGGAGCAGCGGGTCGGATGGATCGGCCCGTAGCTTGTCGAAGGTGGCCGCGGCGGTCGCGGGGTCGGCGATCGCCGACGCATCGTAGGTCGGCGTCGACGCGAGGGCGAGCACCTCGCCGGTGGTCGGATCGAGCATCACAACGGCGCCGCGGTCCTTCCCGAGCCCCGCGATCGCCGCGCGCTGGAGGCGCAGGTCCAGCGACAGCTTGAGCCCGAGCGGGTCGTTGGGCGTCGAGTCGAACTTGTCCAGCAGGCCGCCCAGCGGATCGGCGCCGGTCAGGCCGAGCAGCTGCGCGTTGTACGTCCGCTCGAGGCCGGCCGTCCCGAACAGCCGCGATGCATACCCAACCACCTGGCTGATCGTGTCGTCGCGATACGTTCGCTGCGCCTCCCCGTTCGCGTCGCGGCTGCTCTGTGCCAGCCACCGCCCGTCCCGGTCCACGATCGGACCTCGCAGCGTCCGGCGCGCGGCTGCGATCACGGCCGGGTTGTCGGGCGCCGTGGCCAGGCGTTGCGAGTCCACGACCTGCCACCAGCCCGCGCCGGTCGCGAGCAGCGCGAAGGCAAGTGCGATCGCGACACCGGTGCGGACGACGCTCGGGCCGATCGGGCGGGCGCGTCCGTTCACCCCGGTCACCGTCGGATCCCCACGAGACGCCCCAGCCGCCCCAGCCGGGGCCGTGGTGGTGGTGGCGGCTCGGCGCCCCGGTCCGAAAGGGCCAGCAGCAGGCCGATCACGATCGCGTTCGCCAGCAGGGACGATCCGCCGTAGGAGATCAGGGGAAGCGTGATCCCGGTCAGCGGGATCAGCTTGAGGTTGCCGGCGGCGATGATGAACGCCTGCGTCCCGATCACGAGCGACAGCCCGGCCGCGAGGATCGCCCGGAAGTCGTCGTGCGCAGCGGCCGCGATCCGCAGGCCTCGCTCGACGACCACGAGGTACAGGCCGAGGATCGCGAGCAGCCCGATCAGGCCGAGCTCCTCGCCCAGGGCGGCGAGCGGGTAGTCCGTGTGGATCGCGGGCACCGGCAGTCGCCCGCCGATCGTGGGCAGGCCGGCGCCCAGACCCGTGCCCAGCAGGCCGCCCCGGCCGAAGGCGTACAGGGCCTGGACCGTCTGGAACCCTGCGCCCTGCGGGTCCCGCCATGGATCGAGCCAGTTGTCGACGCGCTGCTGGACGTGTCCGAACATGTTGTACAGGACCAACGATCCGGCCAGGAACAGCACCACGCCGCCGACGACGTAGGCGGACCGGCCGGTGGCGACGTACAGCAGGGCCAGGAACACGGCGAAGAACAGCAACGCGGCGCCCAGGTCCCGCTGGACCACGACGATGCCCAGCGCAATCGCCCACATGGCGACCATCGGCGCGAGGTACGGGATCGGCGGCAGCCGCAGCGGTCCGAGCCGCGTGCTCTCCTCGGCCAGCAGCGAGCGGTTCTCCGACAGGTAGCCGGCAAGGAACACCACCAGGATCACCTTGAGCAGCTCCGACGGCTGGCCCGACACCGGCCCGATCGACAGCGTCAGCCGGGCCCCGTTCACGTCGCTGCCGAAGATGAACGTGAGCAGGAGCAGCACGATCCCGAGCGCCGCCCAGGTGTACTTGTACAGCCGCAGCCAGGCGTCCGACCGGACCGCGAGCCCGAGCCCTGCGATCACGACGATCGCGATCAGCAGCCACGCGAGCTGCAGCTGGCCCAGGCCGAGCTCGGCGTCACCGAACCGCTGGACGACCAGGCCCTGCGGCAGACGCTGCATGAGCAGGAGCCCGATGCCGCCCAGCAGGCCGACCGTCGGCAGCAGCACCTGGTCCGTTCGCCTGCCGGCGAGCACGAACGCGACGTGGACCAGCAGGAGAGCGACCAGGTACACGGCAAGCCCGCGCGGATCGGGCGGTGCGAGGTCGGGTGTGGCCAGGGTCGCGCCGGCAGCCTGGGCGGCGATCGCCCGCTGGGTCGCGCCCATCGACGCGGCGCCGGCCACGAGCGCGGCGGCGGCAATCGCGAGCAGCCCGAGCTCGGTTGGCCGCAGCCGTGGCCGGACGCGGATCCCCGCTCCGATCGAGCGCGCCTGGGCGGCGACGGTCACTCGCGGCTCCGGTCGAGCCGCAGCCGGACCTCACCGAGCTGCAGCTCGTCGCCGAACCCCAGGGGCGCCACGGTCTCGACCTGGATCCCGTTGAGGTACGTGCCGTTCGTGCTGCCGAGATCCTCCAGATACCAGCTTCGCCCGCGAAACGTGAGCACGGCATGCTCGGTCGAGACGAACGCGTCATCCACCACGATGGTGTTGTTCACGTCACGGCCGAGCGACGTGATGGCGTCCAGCGGGAAGGACGACCCTGCCGGCGGTTCGTTGCGGGGTGAGGCCAGGACGAACAGCCGGCCGAGCTCGCCGCGACCGCGCGACGCCGCCCGGAGGTCGCGGAGCAGCACGCGCACCACGAAGAACAGGAACGCGTACAGCAGCCCCAGGAACAGGAGCCGGACCATCCACAGCGTCAGCGCAAAGCCGTCCATCGTCAGCCCGGCAGCGTCTCGACCACGAGCACGGTGCCTCCGACCTCGAGGCGGTCTCCCTGGCCGAGAACGATCTCGTCCACGCGAATGCCGTTCACCCGGCTGCCATTGGTGCTGCCGAGGTCCGTGTACACGAGGGCACCCCGGCGCGCCTGCAGGCGCCCGTGGTGGCGAGACACGCGCCCATCATCGAGCACCAGGCCGTTGTCGCCGGCCCGCCCGATCGCCAGCGGCGTCCCGTCGACCTCGATCGTCCGCTCGCCCCCATCAGCCGTCAGGGTGCGCAGCACCGCCCGGGCGGCCTGCGGAGCCGGGCGGCGAAACACCTGCGTTTGTGACCCGCCGCGGATGCCCCGCGTCATGACCTCCGGTGCCGGGTCATCGCGATGCGCGGCTGGCCCCGGGCGGCCATGCGGGCCGGCGGCCCGGGCGTCGATCGCCGCCGTCCCCGTATCGCCCGCGACGAGCACGTCGACCTGGCCGGCGCCCATGGTCGGATCGGCGACGAGGATCACGACCGGCCGATCCGCCAGGTGATAGACATGAGCCCGCGCGAACGCCAGCGCCGCGTCCGCGAGCCGACCCGCGAGCGCCTCGGCCCCGCCGATGCCGTCGGCGGTCGCCGCGATGTCGGCGGGGTGCATCCGGACGCGATACCGGCTCGGCACGACGGTCCGGCCGCCGTCTGCGAGGCGGGCGCGCTCCATCGCCCGCTCGACACGGCGCTCGAGCTGGACGACCTGGATGTGGGTCCGGAACAGCCGCGCGGTGGATCGTTCGAAGATCCGCTCGAGAAGCCGTTCGAGGGCGGCGAGTGCGGCCATGGCGGGCCAACCGTACCAGAGCATGCACCGGGCGCCCCGGGCCGGGACCAACGGGCCGCACATCGGAGTACCTCGGAGGAGGGCCCCTGCTTGAAGCGGCGATATACTCTGGCTCCTGTCCGGCCGGGTGGCCGGATCGTGTGCATCTGTGTTCCGGGGGTCCGATGACGGAGATCCTCACCGAGTCGTTCTGCGAACGGTGCGGCACCCGCTATACATTCGAATCGGCCGCGCCGCGAAAGTCACGGCTGGCGCGCGTCCGGGTGCTCTCCAAGGGCGTCCGTAACTTCGTCATGTCGGATGACGCCTCACTGTCGGAGGCGATGGCGGATGCCCGTAGCGAGGATGAGATCGCGGCGACCTCCTCCCAGCTGGACGCCTTCCACCAGACATTCAACTTCTGCCTCACCTGCCGGCAGTACACCTGCAGCGACTGCTGGAACGGGCCCGAGGGACGTTGCCTGACGTGCGCTCCGATCCCTGGGCAGGAGGAGCCGACCGGGCTGGTCGACTTCACCCCCGCGGTCGCGGCAGCAGCGGCACCCACGAACGGGCATCCGCACTCCCCCGTCGAGGACGACGAGGTGTGGCCCGAGGCGGACATTGCCGCAGATCGTCTCGCACGGGTCTTCGAAGGCTCGGAGGACCGGGCAGGCGACAAGGCCGGCGGTACGGACGAGGACTCGCTCGCAGCTGCGACCAACGCACAGGCCCAGCCGGACGCCGAGCACCTGATCAGCGGCCTCGCGCCGGGCCAGAACCTGAACGATGCGATCGCGGCGTACGAGGATCTGCTCGAGGCCGAGGATGGCGACAGCGACAGCGCCGACCTCGCGGTGCCGGTGGCGGACGAACAGCCGGCGGCCGCCGAGCCCGAGCCCGTCGCGGCGGAGCCGGTCGCCGCCGAGCCCGAGCCGGTCGCTGCTGAGCCGGCTGCCGAGCCCGAGCCGGTCGCTGCCGAGCCCGAGCCGGTCGCTGCTGAGCCGGCGCGGCTCGACCGGGACGACATCCCGCAACCGGCCTGGCCCGTGGCTCCCCAGCCTGCTCCCGCCGCGCCCACGGAGTCCCCGGCTGCGGCGCCAGCCGCCACGCCGTGGCTCACCGTGGCTCCGGACGATTCGACGGCGCCGGAGTGGCCCTCGACACCGCAATGGCCGACGGCGCGGCTGCCGTCTGCGGCCTCGAAGCACGATTCCCCGACGACGCTCGCGGGGCGAACGCTGCTGCAGTCGGACGCGACGGCGTTGTGGGCCGCCTCCAGCCAGGAAGTGCTCGGGGCGGCACCGCTGGGAGTCGCACCGACCCCGACCGCAGCGCCGAACCCGACCCCGACCGCGCAGCCGTGCATCAGCTGTGGGCTGTCGCTCTCGGCGAATGCCCGGTTCTGCCGCCGCTGCGGCTCTCGCCAGGGCTAGCCGGCTTCACCAGCCGGGTCCGCCCCGCGGCTCGCGGGCTGCCCAGCATCGGTTCCCGTCGCGTCCACGCGCGCCAGAGCGCGAACGCGGGTCCAGGCGCCTCCGAGCAGGAGCACGTTGAACCCGATCGAGAGCCATGCGAGGAGCGCAATGATCGCGACAAACGTGCCGTAGAGGGCCGCGGCCCCGACCAGCCGTGGCGCGATGAACGTGAACAGCTGAGTGAAGGCCGCGAGGACGATTCCCACGACGCTTGCCGGGGGCAGGAGCGCCTGCCGCGGGACTCGACGAGCCGGGACGAACCGGTAGACCAGCGCCGCCGCCGCGACGAACAGCAGGACTGACCCGAGTGGCGACGCCACCTGCCAGATCGCGCGCACGACGCCGCTGACCTCGGCGCCCGCGGGCGCAACATCGAGCAGCCAGGATGTGACCGAGCCGATGACGAGCGCGGTGACCGGAAGCGCGATGAACATGACCATGAGGATCAGCCCGCGTACCGATTGCTGTAACTGGTTGCGGCGCGGTGCTTTGTGAAAGATGCGGGCAAACGCGTTGTCCAGCGCGACGTAGAAGCGGCTCGATCCCCAGAGCAGGCCCAGCACGGCCACGATGCTGGTCGGGACGGCCCCGCTCGCCACCTGCTCCAGGGCCTGACTCGCAAGGCTCTCGAGCGGCGGCACGGCGGTCGCGATGGCCGCAACGATGTCCGCGCGGACGGCCTTGTCGTCGACCAGGAGGCCGACCACCGACAGGACGAGCAGGAGCCCCGGCAGCAGGGCGAACAGCGCCGCGTAGGCGAGGCCACCGGCGACGAGCCCCCCGCCAGCCGCGTCGTAGGTCTGGAGGACCGCGCGCAGAGTCCGAACGGCCGGAACTCCCCCGATCCGCTCGGCAACGCGGGAGGCAAGCACGCGAACGCGATCGATACCCAGCTCCTCGCGTCGTCCGCGCAGTGGCTTCAGGACGACAGGTCCTCGAACAGGACCGGCTGGATATCCTCCGCGCGCACCCGCCGCGGCGTCGCTATCAGCGCCTTGACCTCACCCCGCCGGACAAACCGTCGTCCACCGAGCTTGATGCTCGACAGCCGACCGTTGCGAGCCCAGCTCCCGATCGTCTCCGCGCGGAAATGGACATTGGCAGCCGCCAGAATCTCCGCAGCCTCAGCGAGGGTGATCCAGTCGGCGGCGGCGGGCATTGGGCTCAGTCCTTTGACGCTGCGGAGGAGCCGGGGGCGGCGGGCGATCCGGAAGACTTGGCGTGCCCGTCCGAGGATCCGGATGATGACGGGTCCCGGTCGGCCGACCGGCGCTTGTCGCCTCCGCTGCCGGACTCGCGGGACTCACCCGATCTGCCGGACTCGCGGGACTCACCCGATCTGCCGGACTCGCGAGACTCACTCGATCTGCCGGACTCGCGGGACTCACCCTCGCCGCCGTGCTTACCAGCGCTGCCGGACTCGCCGGCACTCGCAGACTCGACGGAGGTGCCGGACTCGCCCGAGGTCGCGGAGGACGACGAGCCCCCTGCGCGACGCGACCCGCTGCCTGAGCTGGCCCGGTCCTTCTTGGCCCAGCCGGACCCCTTGAAGTGGATCGTGGGTGGGGCGAACAGCTTGCGCATCGTGCCCTCGTGGCCACAGCTCGGGCAGAACGTGGGTCCCGGGTCGTTGATCCCGTGGAGGATGTCGGTTCGATGGTCGCAGGCGGTGCAGGCGTATTCGTAGACGGGCATGGCCAGGGCTCTCGAGTGGTGGGTCAGCCGCGAAGCAGCCGCATCCCGCATTTCGGGCAGTAGAACGCGCGCTCGTGCGCCGAGGCAAATCCGCAGTGCGCACAGACGAGGCCACCGCGACCAGCGGCCGGGACCGGCCGGTCGACGGCGGTGAGGCCGAGGGCGTGCTGGTTGGCGAGGATGTTGGTCAGGATGCCGCCCAGGATCCGCTGTGCGTTCCGGTCGGTGTCGCCGCGGACGCCGCGACCGCCCCAGCCGACAACACCGCGGACGATCATGTCGCCCGTCGCCTCGTCCCAGTGGGACGCGACGCCGCCCACGATCGCGCTGTACTCGGGATACCCGGAAGTGCTGACCTCACCATCCAGCAAACCGCAGGCCAGCGTGTCGAAGGCGAGATCGATCGCGTCGATCGACTCCAGCACGTACAGCGCGTGGCGCGTCACCGGGCTGAGCTGATGGTGGGCATTCAGCCACTGCATCGCCTCGGACGGCCGGACGATCTGTGGGACCGCCTGGGCAAACTCGAGCGGCAGGGGCTCCACCACCTCCACGTCGCCGGCCACGATGCCCGCGAGCATGTCCGGGAGCTCCTGCATCGCCTGCGGGCCCGCGGTCATCCGGACGCCTTCGGTGCTCTTGCCGGCGAAGTACAGCTTGAGCTGGTACTCCTGCGCGACGACCTCTTCGGGCAGCGCAACGGAGCGCGTCGGCTTGGGCGTGGCGGGCGCCGGCTTGGCGCCATCACCACCGCGGCGCTTGAGGAAGTCGAGGGGCACCGGGCATCTCCCAGGAGCTGCAGGAACGGGGGTCATGGTAGCAGGGCCGTCAGGAAGCAAGCCCGGAGTCATGCCCGGAGTCACGGCCGGCCACCAGCACCGGCGAAGGGTCACCTCCGGGCCGCGGCCCCGCCTCCGGCCCCGCGCGGCGCACCCCGGCTCCGTCGCGGGGATCGAGCGGTGGCATCGCTCGAAACCAGCCAGCGGACCCCACGCGCCGGGACCTCGATGGCTTCCCCGTTAGCCCAGGAAGACGCGTCGAGCAGGTCCATGATCACCCCGCTCGGCGAGGTCGGGAGGAGCGCCACCGGGATCGTGCGTGTCGCATCGGCAAAGTTGCTCATCGCCACCAGCGCACCGATCGGATGATCGCGCCGGAAGGCGAACAGCGCCGGCTCATCGGTATCAAGCACGTCGAGCGGCACCGCCGCGTGCAGCTGGGGTGCCTCGCGGCGGGCCGCGATCAGGCGCCGCAGATCGGCGTGGATCCGCGCCTCGATGCTGCCTCGGCGATGGCGGCGGCCCGCCGCCTCCCAGTCCATCCTCGGGCGGTGGAGCCACCGGTTGTCCGCCCGGTGCTCCGGGTCCGTGACGTAGGTCCAGTCGTTCCGCAGGCCCAGCTCGTCGCCCATGTACAGCAGCGGCAGCCCGTCCCAGGCCATGATCAGGGCGTGCCCGAGCCGGATACGCTCGATCGCCGCGGTCACCAGCGCCGGGTCGCCGGCGTCGAGCGCCGACTCCAGGCCGGCAAGGCTCGCGAACGTACCGCTGATCCGGCTGTCACCCGTCGCGGGGACGAACTGGAACACCTCGCCGCGCGCAAAGCTGCCGACGAACCGGCCCGCATAGAACTCGGACAGGAAGGCGCGGTGCGATGGGCCGTCCCAGCCGACCGCGGCGGCGGCCTCGTCGACGACCGCCCAGCCGATATCGTCGTGGCAGCGGATGTACGTGGCCCAGGCAGTTGTCGATGGCTTGCGCGGCAGCGCCTGGAGCACCTGCCTCGCCAGGCGCGCGTCGCGGGTCGCGAGCGCGGACCAGAACTGGACCATCAGGCTGTTGTGGTACGCCATGTCGGACACGTGCCCGTGGTGTCGGCCGACGCCCAGGTAGCGGACGAGATCGTCCGGTCCGACGATGGCCTCGGCCTTGAAGATGACGGCCGGGGCCGTGATCCGCACGCACGCCCGAAGCGCCTGGAGGAGGTCGTGGACCTCGGGCTGGTTCTGGCAGTTCGTGCCGAGGCGCTTCCACATGAACGCGACCGCGTCGAGGCGGAACACCTCCACCCCGCGGGCGGCGAGCGCAAGCAGGACGTCCAGCATCTCCAGGAACACCCGGGGGTTCGACCAGTTGAGATCCCACTGGTACGTGTTGAACGTGGTCCAGACCCAGCGCCCGTCAGCGAGCTGCGTGAAGTTGCCCGGCGCCGTCTCCGGAAACGTCCAGGGAAGCGTCTTCTCCCAGCGGTTCGGCTGCCAGCGATCCGGGTAGATGTAGTACATCGCCGAAGCCTCGGGGTCGCCGGCGGCGGCGGCCTGAGCCCAGGGATGCTCGGCCGCGGTGTGGTTGAGCACCAGGTCGATGCACAGGCTCATCCCGCGGGCGCGCAGCTGCTCGCACAGGCGCTCGAGGTCGTCCATCGTGCCCAGGGCGGGATCAACCTGCCGGTAGTCGGCGACGGCATACCCACCATCAGCCTCGCCCTGCCGTGGGCGTAACAGGGGCATCAGGTGGAGGTACCTGACGTCAAGCTCCGCCAGATAGTCGAGGTGGTCGGCGACCCCTGCCAGCGAGCCGGCGAACCGGTCCGCGTAGCACACGTAGCCGATCATCGACGGCTCCTGGAACCAATCTGGCCGCACCGAACGCTGCAGGTCGAGCGACACCAGTGGTGCCGGCCGTTCCCGGTACCGGTCGGCAAGCAGCTCGACCAACTGGACGAGGCTGCTCTGTCCGCGAGGGTGCGGACCGTAGACGCTCATCCATGCGGACTCCAGGTCCGGCCACCAGCGCGCGAGCCGGATCAGGAACAGCTCCACGTCCCGGTCCGGGAGCCCCGCCAGCCGGGCGGTCGCGAGCTCGGTTGCGGCGGCCAGACCGAGCCGCGGGCCCGGCGACCCGGAGGAGGAGTCCCGGGACGCCGGGCGCCGTGGCCTCGGTGGTGACGGCGAGTCCGTCAACCCTTGACGGAGCCCGCGAGGAGGCCGCGCACGAAGTACCGCTGGAGGCCCAGGAACACCGCCACCGGGACGATCATCGAGACGAACGCCCCTGCCGTGAGCAGCTGCCAGTCCTGTCCGCGAGACCCGACGATGTTGAGCAGTGCAGAGGTCATCACCGCGACGTCCTTGTTGGTCCCGAGGAACGTCTGGGCGACGAGCAGGTCGTTCCAGACCCATAGGAACTGGAAGATCGCGAACGACGCCAGCGCAGGGGTCGACAGCGGCAGGATCAGGCGCACGAACGTCTGGAAGTGAGAGGCACCGTCGATGAACGCCGACTCCATGATGTCCTTGGGCAGCTGGCTGATGTAGTTGTAGAGCAGGTACGTGGCAAGCGCGAGGCCGAAGCCGGCGTGGGCCAGCCAGATGGCCAGGAACGTGCCGTTGAGGTCGATCGCAAGGTAGGCGCGCAGGATCGGGATCAGCGAGATCTGCAGCGGGACCACGAGCAGGCCGACGACGGTGATGAACAGGATCCGCCGGCCGGGGAACTTCATCCATGCGAAGCCGTAGGCGGCGAAGGCCGCGATCAGGATCGGGATGACGACGGCAGGGATCGTCACGGCGATCGTGTTCAGGAACGCTGTCCCGAGGCCGTCTCCCCCGAAGACCACCGCGTTGTAGTTGTCCAACGACAGATTGCCCGGGTTGGACAGGATGTTCCACCATCCGGACCCGAGGATCGCCTCCTTGGTCCGGAACGAGGTGATGAACAGGCCGATCGTCGGGATGGTCCAGATGAGCGCGAGAGCGGCAACCCCCACGTTGAGGAGTACAGCGGAGGATCGTGAACCCTTCATCTCATCCTCCTCAGATCCCGCGGGACCGGAACTGCCGCAGGTTGTACCAGATCACCGGCGTCACCGCGACCAGCAGGATTATGGCCAGCGCCGACCCTAACCCGTAGTCGAAGAAGATCGTCTTGAACTGGATCGTCGCGATGACATTTGTGCCGAAGTTCCCTCCTGTCATCGCGGTCACGATGTCGTAGATCTTCAAGGTCAGGATGGCGATCGTGGTCATGACGGTCACGACCGTGGGCCAGATCGAGGGGAAGATGATCCTCTGGAAGATCTGCCACTCGGACGCGCCGTCGATCCGCCCCGCCTCGAGCAGCTCGTCGGGCACGCCCTTGAGGGCGGCCGCGAGGATCACCATCGCGAAGCCGGTCTGCCCCCAGACCAGGATCACGATCAGCAGGATCGTGTTGAGCGGCTCGCCGGTCAGCCACGACTGCGGGGCCACGCCGAACGCGCCCAGGATCGCATTGAGCAGGCCGATCTGCTCCGAACCCTGCGGCTGGTAGGAATAGACGAATCGCCAGATGATGCCGGCGCCGACGAACGAGATCGCCATCGGCAGGAACACCAGGGTCTTGGCGACCCGGTCGATCCGGGAACGCTCGGCGAGCACCGCGATGGCGAGGCCCAACCCGGTCGAGAACCCGGTCCCGAGGACCAGCCACAGCACGTTGTTCCGGATGGCGGTCAGCATGTCGGGGTTGGTGAATGCATAGACGTAGTTGTCCAGGCCCACCCAGTTCGTGCTCGTTGCATCCTTGAAGCTGTTGATGAACGTGATGACGGCCGGGATCAGCAGATAGAACGACAGGATCGCAAAGGCTGGGCCGACGAACACGAACGGGAGGATCCTGTTCCTCCACGTGGTCGGCAGCTTCTCGACCAGCCAGTTCGAGATGACGTAGAGCAGAGCGGTGCCGCCGACGCCCCAGACGATGGCGACGGCGACGACGACCATCTTCGGAGCGTTGGAGTCCTTCAGGAACAGGAAGCCGGCCCACAGGACGATGAACGCCACCACCGGTACAGCCACGGATACGAGAACCTGACCGAGACCGGCAACGACCCCCTGGGCGACTCCCTGTCGCCCCTCCTCCGAACGCGTTGCGCCAGCCATGCCTTCTCCCTCGTTGCGACTGGTTCAGCCTTGGCACCGTGCCCGTCGAGATCGTCTCGGGGTCTGCCGGCGGCGCCGGCAGACCCCGAGACTCGAGACGACTACTTGGGCCAGGCGGCGTCGATGTTGGCCAGGGCGGTCGGAATGTCTTCCGAGCCGTTGATGACCTTGACGATCTCCGCATACCAGGCGTTCTGGACGGCCAGCGGCATCTGGTCCGATCCGTCGAAACGCACGAACGGCGCGTCGACGAGGGTCTTCACGAATGTCTGGTCGAGGTTCGATGTGTAGTTGCTGATGTCCTGGTTCTTGTACGGGAAGAGGGCACCGCCAGCCTTGGCCCAGGAGATCCCGGCCTCCGGCGTGGTCAGGTACTTGAGGAATGCCCAGACCTCGGGCCGGTCCGCGAACGCCACGGCCTGGTCACCGCCCACCTCGACCGGCGTCCCGTACTGGGCGTCGATCGCCGGCAGGTTGTACACGCCGACCTGGTTGTCGAGGTCAGCCTGGACGTCCTTGGGCATGAACGCCGTGATGAAGTTGCCCTGGTTCGTCAGCCAGCACTTCGGCGGGTCGCTGAACGCCCACGGCGGCGCGTCACCGAAGTTCGTCTGGAGAATGGTGGCCGTCCCGCCATAGACGTCGGCCGGGTTGCCCCAGATGTCCATCATGGTCTGCACGGCCGTCTGGACGGTCGGATCGTTGAACGGGATCTCGTGATTGACCCACTTGTCGTAGCCGTCGGGTCCGACCGTCCGGAGCATGATCTGCTCGATCCAGTCGGTGGCCGGCCAGCCGGTCGACGAGCCACTCTCGACACCGATGCACCAGGCCGGGGTGCCGTCCGAGGCCATCTTGGCCTCGAGGGTTGTGAGCTCATCCCAGGTCGTCGGCGTCGTGTAGCCCTTCGCGTCATAGGTGACCTTGGGGTAGAACACGTTGCCCTTGATGTTGACCCGGTGGAACACGCCGTAGACCTTGCCGTCGGCAGCCGTGCCGATGTCCTTCCAGCCCGGGCCGTAGTTGGCGTCGATGTTCGCGACGATGTCGTCAGGCAGCGGGAAGAGCTTGCCCTGAGCCGCGTAGCCCTTCATGGAGCCGGGCTGCGGCAGCAGCGCAACATCCGGCGGGTTTCCGGCCTGGACCTGCACGTTCAGGTTCTGCTCGAATGACTTGTCACCGTTGTAGGTGACGGTGGCGCCGGTCGCATCCTCAAATGGCTTCACCGCGTCCGCGAACGCAGCCGCCTCGGTGTCGACGAATGCACCACCGACGACGATGGTCTTGCCACTGAGGTCTCCGCCGCCGCCGCCGGACGACGGGGCCGTGGTGCCCGTGCTGCTGCCACATGCGGCAACGACGAACACAGCCGACCATAGGCCGACCAATAAGCGCTTGTTCATATGCTCCTCCTGCGGCTCGACCCTATGCTTGGCCGGGCCAGATGCGGGATTGTGGAACCGGTCCCACGGACCCCTTCCTGCAAGCCTACCAACGTGTGTCAAGGGCCGGCGGGACGTCGATGGGACCGCGATCCGGGGTCATCGTGTCTCGGCGCGGCCTACCACCCCGGCGTCCACCGGGTCCCGCTCCGAGGGCGGCGCCGTCGAACGCCGGACCACGAGACTGATGTCCTGGACCTCGCGCAACGGCTCCGCCGGGCCCCCGTCGAGAAGCCGGAGCAGCCGCTCGACGGCGCGGACACCGGACTCGAACAGCGGCTGGTGGATCGTGGTCAGCCCCAGGTGATCTGCCATCTCGAGGTCGTCGTAGCCCGTGACCGAAAGGTCGCCCGGCACCTTGAGCCCCAGGTGGTTGGCCGCCTCGAGCACGCCCGCGGCCTGCGTATCGCTGGCACAGATGATCGCGGTGGGCCGGTCGGACGAGCTCAGCATGCGAGTTGCGATCTCCGCCGCCCGGCGGCGGGAATGCTCGCCGATCCCCACGCGCGCCGCCGGCAGGCCGATCCCGTTGGAGCGCAACGTCTGGCGCACGCCCGAAAGCCGGAGCCGGCTCGATGTGAATGCAAGCGCGACGCGCGGGATGTCCCCCAGGAACGCGATCCGGCGGTGGCCGAGGTTGATCACGTGCTGGGCTGCCAGGCGACCGCCGAGCACGTCGTTTCCAACGACCCGCGGCAGCGACCGGTGGTGCGCATCGACGAGCACGGTCGGCAGACCCGATCGCTCGATGCGTTCGAGCTCCGCCGGGTGCGGCGACAGCGAGACGATGATCAGCCCGTCGACCCGCTCGGGCCGGGGGAGGTCCCGGAACACCGCGAGCCGGCGTTCGGCAGTCTGGATGTTGAACACGATCGGGTCGTACCCGGATACGGCCAGCGTCTGCTCGATGCCGCTCAGCCGCTCGACCGCGGACGGCCGGGTCAGGAACGGGATGATGACCGCGATCGTCTGGGTGCGGCGGAGGCTGAGCCGGCGGGCCGTCTGGCTCGGGACATAGTCAAGCGCCTCGATCGCCGCCATGACCTTCTCCCGCGTCGCGGGATCGACATTTGCGCGATCGTTCAATACCCGGCTGACGGTGCCGCGGCCGACCCCCGCCAGTCGGGCGACATCGCTGATTGTGACACCCACGCTGAAACCGCCTCTGTGTGGAACCGGTCCCAGTGTAAGGGGTCAGGGGAAGGGGCCCGCCCGGCGGAGCCCGGCTTCCAACGCCATGCCAACGGGCGAGCGGTCCGCGGTGGCACCCGCCGCGATCAACCCGGGTGTCGTCGGACGGTCAGCGCGCGATCCGCTCCCGCAGCCGGCGCACCTGGTCCGCCAGCTCGGCCTCCCGGGCTCGGGCGCCTTCCACGATGGCCGGCGGTGCCTTGGCCATGAACGCCTCGTTGGCGAGCCGAGCCCGGGCGGCCGCGAGTAACCGCTCCGCCTCCGCCAGCTCCTTCTCCAGCCGCGAGTGATCGGCGGCCGCCGCGTCCGGGTCCACGTCGGCCAGCCGGACGACGGCCTCGGCAGGCCCGGTCACGACGGCGAGGCCGTTCGCCCCACCGGTGGCCGCATGCAGGGCCTCCCGCGTGTCGTGGCGCCGCAGGGGCCGCGCCCGTGCCAGCCGCTCGATGGCGGGCTTCAGGGAATCCAGCGACGCCGCCAGCTGCGGCTCGACAAACGCATCGACTGCGAGCCAGGCCGCGGGTTCCAGCCGGGCGTCCGCCCTGGCGTTGCGGACGGCGCGGACGAGCTCGACGAGCGCGCCAACCTCCTGCTCGGCAGCCTCGTCCAGCTCCCCCACCCCCGGCCAGCGCGCGATGATCAGCAGCTCGGGATCGTCGTCGGCGTGCGGGATCGCCGCCCACAGCGCCTCGGTCAGGAACGGCATCACCGGATGCAGCAGGCGCAGGTAGGTGTCCAGCACGTGCACCAGCGTCCACCAGGTCGCCTGGCGCTCCGCGTCGCCGAGGCGTTCGTCGGCCAGGCGGACCTTGGCCAGCTCGATCCCCCAGTCGCAGAGCTCGTTCCAGATCGCGTCGTACAGCAGACGCGTGACCTCGCCGAACGCGTAGTTGTTCATCGCGCCGTCAACCGCAACGACGGTCGCGCTGCGGCGCGACAGCATCCATCGCTCGCCGGGTCCGAGGCGCTCCGTATCCGGCAGGCGACGCGGAGCATCCGCTGGGATCGATACGGGCCGCGCGCCCAGGACGAAGCGGGTCGCGTTCCACAGCTTGTTGGCGAAGTTGCGGGCGTTCTCGACCCTGGCAGTGCCGAAGCGCTGGTCGTTGCCCGGCGTGGCCCCGTGGACGAGCGCGAACCGCACCGCGTCCGCGCCGAGCTCGTCCATCATGCCCAGCGGATCGACCGAGTTGCCCTTCGTCTTGGATATCTTCTGGCCGTACGGGTCGCGGATGAGGCCCGACAGGTACACCGTGTGGAACGGCGCCTCCCCGGTCAGCTCGATGCCCAGCATCACCATCCGCGCCACCCAGAAGAAGATGATGTCGTAGCCGGTCTCCATGACCGATCCCGGATAGAACCGGGCAAGGTCGTCGGTCGACTCCGGCCAGCCCAGCGTGGAGAACGGCCATAGGCCGGAGCTGAACCAGGTATCGAGGATGTCCGGGTCCTGGGTGAGCCGGGCCGCAGACTGCCCGCACACCTCGCACGCATCCGGACCGGCCGGCTCCGCGCTGACGGTCGCATGGCCGTCCGGGCAGTACCAGGCCGGGATCCGGTGACCCCACCACAGCTGGCGCGACACGTTCCAGTCGCGGATGTTGGTGAGCCAGTGCTCCCACACCTTCTCGAACCGCTCGGGAAGGATGTCGACCCGGCCCGATCGCGTCGCGGCCAGCGCCGCCTCGGCGAGCGGCGCCGTCCGGATGAACCACTGGGTCTTGAGCCGCGGCTCGACGATGTCGTTGCTGCGCTGGCATCGACCGATGACCATCTCGTGCGGCTGCGTGCCCTCGAGATCGCCCGAGGCCGCGAGATCGTCGATGATCCGCTCGCGCGCCTCGAAGCGGTCGAGGCCGTCGTACTGGGTGCCGCTATTCGCGACGTGCGCTGCGTCGTCGAGGATGGTCGGCATCGCCAGCCCATGGCGAACGCCGGTCTCGTGGTCGTCGTGGTCGTGGGCGGGCGTGATCTTGACGGCGCCGGTCCCGAACGCCGGATCGACCACGGGGTCCGGGATCACCGGCACATCCCGGTCAACGAACGGGATCCGGACGCGGCGACCCACCAGCGCCGCGTAGCGCGTGTCGTCGGGATGGACGGCGACCGCGGTGTCGCCCAGGATCGTCTCCGGCCGAGTGGTCGCTACGGTCAGCGTCGCCTCGGGATCGGGCAGACCGGTCGACTCGTCGATCAGGTGGTAGCGAACCCGCCACAGCGTGCCGGCCTCGGGCGTGGGGATGGTCTCGAGGTCGCTGACGCTCGTGCGGCAGCCGGGACACCAGTTGACGAGCGCCTCGGCGCGGTACGCCAGGCCCTTGCGGTGCAGGCGCAGGAACGCCTCGCGAACCGCGCGCGCCGACGTGTCGTCCATCGTGAACCGCAGGCGGCCCCAGTCGCAGCTGCCCCCGACGCGTCGCTGCTGGGTCAGGATGACCGACCTGGTCTCCTCGATGAACGCGTCCATCCGCGCCAGGTATCGCTCGCGGCCGAGGGTCGCGCGGCTCTCGCCTTCCCGGGCGAGGATCCCGTCGAGCACGTACTGGGCGGCGATGCTCGCGTGGTCCAGCCCCGGCAGGAACAGCGTGGGCCGTCCCTGCATCCGCGCGTGCCGGGTCATCAGGTCCTCGACCGTGGTTCGCTGCGCATGTCCCACGTGGAGGCTGCCGGTCACGTTGGGCGGCGGCTGGATGATCACGAACGGCTCGAGCGCCCAGTCCGCGGTCGAGCCGGCGCCGTCGGGCGCAAAGACGTCCCCGGCCAGCCAGCGCTCGTAGATCGCGTGCTCGAAATCGGCCGGCACGTAGGCCTTGGCCAGGGTCTCCGTCGGCTCTGACTGCGTCATCGGTCGCTCCGGTACGTCCGGGGCCGTGCCCCGGATACGAAACGACCCGCTCGTCCAGCGGACGAACGGGGTCGTGGTACCACCTGCTGGTTCGATGCCGGGGCCAACCGCTCATCGCGGCCGGTCGTGTCCGCCATCCTCGCGGCGCGCTATCGGGCGCCATCCGCACGGCTCGCGAGCGACCTTCGTATCCGTCGTACCCGCGCGGCTCGCACCATCCCGCACTCGCTCCGGGGCCGTTTCGGACCTACTCCTCTCGGTCGTCGCCGTGAGGGCCGGAGTGTAGCACGCGGTTCCCGGCCCCCAGCTCGCGCGGCTCCTGCCGGTCGGCCACCGCGCCGTAGATCGACCCAAGGAACCGGCTGGGGACACGGTGAAGGAGACGTGCGGGCCCGAAGCCCGCATCGGCGGCCAGCGCCGGCAGGCGGTCGGAGGCGATCGGGTGCGGGACGTACGGGTTGCCCCGCTCGGCGTCGTATTCGACGAGCACGAACGGGCTGCCAGGCGCGAGCGCCGCGAGGACGGCTCGCAGCACCGCGGATTGGTCGGCGACGAAGTGAAGGCTGTTGGCAGCCAGCACACCATCGAACGGACCCTTGGGCAGCCCGGTCTCGAAGTCGGCCACCAGCGTCGTGAGCGCGAGCGACGGAAAGCGCGAGGCAAGCCGGGCGGCGAGCTCTTCCAGGGCCCACCGATCGCGATCCACGGCGAGGATGCTCCCCGCAGGTCCGAGCAGGTCCGCGAGCGCGAGCGTGAACTCACCGTCGCCGGCGCCGAGCTCGAGCCAGCGAGGGCCTCGCCCTTCGACGCCGCCGCGGATCAGGGCAACGTGGTCCGCATGCCTCATGCGTGGACGATCAGTCCCTCGATGCCCGGCCGGCCGCCCGGGCATCCGCCCGGTCGCGCTGGCGCAGCTCCCGGCCGGCCGCGCGCAGCCAGTCCACCGAACCGATCAGGAACGGGATGGCGCCCGTGAGCAGGAACCAGGGGCCGAATGCGCCTGCCAGCGCCATCACGGCGATCCCGAACCCCACGACCAGCGGCGCGGCGCTCCGGGTCGGCACCGGCGCCGACTCGTCACCGAACGGCCCGTCCGGTCGGCCCGGGTAGCTCTCCACCTCGTCAGCGCGTGTGTCGCCCGACGCCGGCCTCCCGCGGCGGAGCACGATGAACGCCACGCCGGTCGCAATCCCGAAGCCCAGCAGAAGCACGGTCCCGGCGGTCTCGTACGAGATGAACCAGTACCCGGTCCCGACGACCAGCGCGTACAGGGACAGCCGGCCGAAGAAGCGGATCTCCTCGGCCATCAGCCGTCCGTCCGTGTGGTCGATCGGGCCGCCTCGGCTGCGGCCGCCTCGGCTGCGGCCATGCGGGCATCGAACACGGGGCGGAGCGACCGGATCGGTGGCAGGTGATCGAAGTTGTGGTGCGGCGGCGGGGACGTCGTGGCCCATTCGAGCGAGTTGCCGCCCCATGGATCGGGCGGCGCGTCGGCGGGCCGTCGCAGCGCCCGGAAGACGGCGAGCAGGAACGGCAGCATGCCGGCCGCGAGCAGCAGCGCGCCGATCGTCGAGACCAGGTTGAGATCCGCCCAGCCCCGATCCGGGGCGTAGTCGGCGATGCGCCGCGGCATGCCCTCCGTGCCCAGGATGTACTGCGGCACGAACGTGAGGGCGAACCCGATGACCCAGCTGGCGAAATGGAGCCTGCCCAGCCGCTCATCGAGCATCCGGCCGGTCATCTTCGGGAACCAGAAGTAGATCCCGGCAAACCCCGCGAACACCGTGCCGCCGATGAGCACGTTGTGCATGTGCGCGACGACGAAGTACGTGTCCTGCGCCTGGTAGTCGATGGGCGGCGAGGCGAGCATCACGCCCGTGATCCCGCCGATCGTGAACACGTACAGCAGCCCAAGGCACCACAGCATCGGGACCGAGAAGCGCAAAGCTGCCCCGCCACATCGTCGCCGTCCAGTTGAAGATCTTGATCCCGGTGGGAACCGCGATCAGCAGCGACATGATCGAGAAGAACGGCAGGTCGACCCGGCCGGTCGTGTACATGTGGTGCGCCCACACGCCCATCGAGAGGCCGGCGATGGCGATGACCGCCAGCACCATCAACCGGTAGCCGAACAGCGGCTTGCTCGAGAACACGGGCACGACCTCGCTCATGATCCCGAAGTACGGCAGGACCAGGATGTAGACCTCGGGGTGCCCGAAGAACCAGAACAGGTGCTGCCACAGGACCGGGTCGCCGCCCTGCGTGGGGTCGAAGAAGCCGCCACCGAAGTGCCGGTCGATGAACAGCATCGCCAGTGCGGCCGTGACCGACGGGAAGGCGAACAGGATGAGCACCGAGGTCACCAGGATGGTCCAGGTGAACATCGGCATCCGGAACATCCGCATCCCCGGGGCACGGCGCGTGTAGATCGTGACCATGAAGTTGAGCGCGCCGAGGATGCCCGAGACCCCGACCATCCCGACACCCATGATCCACAGGTCCATCCCCGCGCTCGGCGCGAAGTCCGGACCCGACAGCGGCGGGTAGCCCGTCCAGCCGGCTGCCGCCGCGCCGCCCGTCGTCAGGAAGCCGGACATCACGATGAGGCCGCCGAACAGGAACAGCCAGAACGACAGCGCGTTGAGGCGCGGGAAGACCATGTCCGCGGCCCCGATCTGGAGCGGAACCAGCGCGTTCGCGAACCCGATCGCCAGCGGACCCGCGAAGAACAGCAGCATGAGCGTCCCGTGAACGGTGAACAGCTGGTCGTAGGTTGATGCGCTCACGAACTGCCGCCCGGGCGCCGCGAGCTCCAGCCGGATGAGCTCGGCGATCGCGCCGCCGACCAGCGCGAAGCCGAACGCGGCGGTGATGTACATCGCGCCGATCCGCTTGTGATCGGTCGTGGTCAGCCAGTCGAGCAGGCCCGCGCGTTGCGGCGTTGCGACCGTCGGGGCGGTGATGGGCGTGTCGATCGCGGTCACGGTGCGGTGCTCCCTGCGGCGGCCTGCGCGGCCAGCCAGGCATCGAAGGTGGGCCGGTCCACGCCCCGAATCGTGAACAGCATCTGGTCGTGCCCGATCCCGCAGAACTCGGCACACTGCCCGGGGTAGACGCCGGGCGCCGTGACCTTGATGTCGAACGTCGTCGCCCGGCCCGGGATGGCGTCACGCTTGAACAGGAACGCAGGGACGTAGAACGCGTGGTTCACGTCGAGCGACTCGAGCGTGACGTGGATCGGCGTGTCCACCGGCAGCACCACCTCGAGCTTGGCGGCGTCCGTCCCGGTGATGGTCACGCCCGACTCCGGGTAGGTCGCCTTCCACTGCCAGCGGAACGCGGTCACGTGCAGGTTCACGCCACCCGGCTCCACCGCGCCGACCGACGAGAGAGTCTGGACCGTGAGCACGAACAGGACGAGGATCGTCGCCAGCGGCAGCAGCGTCCAGATCGCCTCGATCCGCAGGTTGCCCTCCGTCTGGACCGGGAGCCGGTCGTCACGACGCCGGTAGCGCAGGATCGACCAGGTGACCAGGCCCCACACGATCGTGGCCACGATGATGCCGCCGACCAGGAACACGGTGTACAGGTCCGAGATCTGCCTGCCCTGGCTCGACGCGGGCGCCGGCATGCATCCGCCCGCGGCGGCGGCCAGGATCGCGGCCGCAGCGAGCATCCCGACTCGCATCCGGCGCCGCTGCCCGGTCAACGGTCTGCCTCCGACTCGGTGAACCCGCCCGACGCGTTCCGCACCAGCAGGACGCTCGGCGGCTCCTCCTCGATGCCCGCCGCCTCACGGAGCTCGTGCGAGGCGCGAAGGTTCCGGGCCACCCGGTAGACGACCAGCCAGGTCGCGATCGGCGCGATCACGAGCAATACCCGGAACACATTGGTGATTCCCTCCACGGGCACGTCCAACGTCACCGCGAGCACGTCATTGCCCCCGGCGATCGTCAGGACGAGGAACAGCGCCACGCCCGCCGCGCCGGTCGCCGTCCGGATCGGCGCCCGCCACGGAGGATCGATCAGGTGGTGTTCGGCCCGGTCGTGGGTCAGCCACGCCTCGAGGAACGGCCACACGACGAGTGCGCCCACCAGGAGCCCGGGGATGAGGATCCCCGGTACGAACGGCGACGGGATCGTGACGCCCAGGATCGTCGGCTCGATCGGGAGGCCGAGCCGCAGCGCGCCCTCCAGCCAGCCGACGTACCAGTCCGGCTGTGCCGGCACCGTCGCGAGGTACGGGACGTAGGGCCCGTACAGCCACACCGGGTTGATCTGGACCAGCCCGGCGAGGAACACGACCACGGCCGATGTCAGGAAGAACAGCCCGAGCGACCGGAAGACCTGTCCGGGCCAGAACGGCAGGCCCACGACGTTGTCCTCGCGAGCCGCACCACCGCGAAACTGCGTGTGCTTCTGGAGCCACAGCAGGCCGAGATGGACGGCGACGCCACCCGCGAGCAGACCGGGAAGGAGCATCACGTGGAACACGAATAGCCGGCTGAGGATGTCGGGCGTCGGGAACTCGCCACCGAAGAACAGCGACGCAACCCAGGGTCCGACGAACGGGATCGACAGCATCGCGGAATCGATGATGCGGAGCCCGGTGCCCGACAACAGGTCGTCGGGCAGCGAGTAGCCGGTGATCCCCTCCCCGAGCGCCAGCATCATCAGGCCGAGACCGATCAGGTAGTTGATCTCGCGTGGTCGCCGGAACGCGCCGGTGAAGAAGATGCGCGCCAGGTGGAACGCGATCGCGCCGATGAAGATCAGGGCGGTCCAGTGGTGGACCTGGCGCATCAGGAGCCCCGCCTCGACGTCGAACGACAGGCGCATCACGGACGCGAACGCGGCCGACATCGGGGCCCCGACCAGCGTCGCGTATGACCCGTCGTAGGTGACCTGCCGCGCATCGGGCGTGTAGAAGAAGGTCATGAACGTGCCGGTCGCGAGCAGGACCACGAACGCGAACAGGGCGATCTCACCCAGCAGGAAGCTCCAGTGATCAGGGAAGATCTTGCGCATCGCCCCGCGCAGCACACCGGCCATGCCCGTCCGTCGGTCCACCCAGCCGACCAGACGCTCGAGCTCGGTGGAGCCAGCCTCCGTCTCCACCGGCGGGGGCGTGTTCGGCTCAGCCATCGGTGATGTTCCAGAATGCGGGTCCGACGGGCCCCGAGAAGTCGCCCAGCGCGACGAACGTCCCATCCGGCTGGAGCTGGATCGGGAGCTGTGGCAACGGCCGTCCTGCCGGCCCGAACACCGGCCGGGCACCTTCGAGGACGTCGAAGGTCGACTGGTGGCAGGGACAGATCAGCCGGTGCTCGACGGAGCGATACAGGCCGACCGGGCAGCCGGCATGGGTGCACAGCTTGGAATACGCAACGTATCCCTCGGGGGCCCAGGCCATCCGGTCGCTGGCCAGCCGAAGCAGGTCGGGGGCGACGCGGATGAGCACCGTCTGCCCGTCCGCCGAGCCGACGTATCCCTCGGGGAACGCGGTCAGGATCCCCTCCAGGGGGAGGTCGGACGCGCGGATCACGTTGCCCTCGAGATCGACCAGTCGAAGGCCCTTGCGCCACGGCGTCTCGAACAGCGCTCGGCCCGGCGCGGGACCGAGCGACAGCACCGGGATCGCGAGTGCCGCGGCCAGCCCCGCCATGGCCCCCGCGAGCGCACGGATCAGCAGCGTGCGCCGGGTGATGGACGCCTCCTCCTCGAGGATCTCGCGCTCGGCCGAAAGGTCCGCGGCGGCCTCGAGCGGATGGCGATCCTCGATGTGCAGGTTGCCGGGTAGCAGCCACTGCGACCAGGCGATGATCCCGATCCCGATCCCGCCCAGCGACAGCGCCAGCAGCACCGCCTCGAGCTGCGTCTGGCCGCCCGCGAGATAGACGCCCAGCAGCAGGACGCCGGCGATCGCCGACATGACGAAGGCGGCCGCGATCGCCCGCTCCACGCGCCGAGTCCCGGGATCGGGCGCCGTCATGACGACACCACGCGCTCGCGCCGAACGGCCACCCACCGGGCGACCAGCAACAGGCCGAGAAGGGCCAGACCTGCCACGAAGCCTTCGGTCACGGGACCTACGGCGGGGGCGGTCGCGCCGCCGGGATGGGGTGGATCGCGGAGGAACTGGACGTAGGCCGCGAGGCTGTTGAGCTCGTCCGGCGAGAACGAGAAGCGCGGCATGGGCCCGGGTCCCGTCACCACGGCCTCACCCACGGTCGTGGGGTCGGCGCTGGTCAGGGCGGGGGCCACGAACCCGCCTCCCACCGCGCCGCCGCCGGCGGCCGGTCCATGGCAGGCGGAGCAGTTGTTGACGAACAGCCGCCGCCCGGCGTTGAGATCGGCGCCCGACACGACCACGTTGGGGATGGCCGGTCCCTTGCCCAGCGACGCCACGTACGCCACGAGGGCCCGGGTATCGGCGTCGTCGAACTTCGGCGTGCCGCGGCGCGCGGGCGGGCCCTGGTCCCCGAGCGGCATCCGGCCGGTCCGGAGCTCGAAGTCCGCGAGCGCGGCGCCGGCGGTGCGGATGTCCGGCCCGTTGGCGGTTCCCGCGCCCTGCGGCCCATGGCACGCGGCGCAGCTGGTCAGGAACAGCTCCTCGCCACGGCCCGCGGTCGTGACCGACGTCAGGGCACCCGGATACGGCTGTGGCGCCGGCGCCGCGGCGAGCACACCGGTCACGGCGAGGCCCAGGATCAACAGGGCCGAGACGCTGCCGTAGACCGCGATCACCCGCCAACCCGAGAGGGGTCGTCGGCGTGTCGCGTGATTGCGCGAGCCTGGCCTGGAAGCGGCGGGGGACACGTACGCCTCGACTACCCTCTGATCGTGCTGCTGGCGCCTAATCCTACGCGGGGATGTGCGATCGTTGCACGTGGGTGATCGCGAGGCGCAACGCGCGCCGGCGGGCGGGCTCAGAGCGACCCTGCCGGGCGGCTCACCCGGCGACCAACAGGGAGGTGGACGATGCTCGTCGAGGCCCACCGCGTGCTCGCGATCCTCGTCGCGCTTGGCGCAGGGCTGGTCGTCATCCTGGTCGCCTTCGGCGAGTCCACCCATCGTCCGATGAGGTTCGCCCGGGATCGCGCCATCCTGGGCGTGCTGGTGCTGGTCCTGGCCGGCGTGGCGCTGGGGCTTGTGCTGCTCGCGACCGGCCCCGGCCCGGAAGACCCGCTCCACCTGCTCTATGCGGCGGTGGCGGCGCTCGTGCTGCCCGTAGCGCGGTTCTGGGAGCCGCTCGCGCGCCGGCGCTCACTCGCGGTCGCCGTATCGGGAGCTGCCCTGGCGCTGCTCGTCCTGCGCCTGTTCCAGACAGGCTGACCCCGGAAGCCCGGCGAGCGGAACCGGAGATCCGCTCGGAGCCTAGGCGCTGGCCTGGGTCGCCAGCCACTCCTCGTAGTTGGTCTCGTCGACGCCCTTGTCAACGTCCGACTTCGTCAGCAGCAGCGGCGCACGACCGGCGCGGATCGTGTCCTCGATGATGAGGCACTTGCGGATGTCATTGCGCTCGGGGATGTCGTACATGACCTCGAGCAGCGCCTCTTCGACGATCGAACGCAGTGCCCGGGCGCCTGTCTTGCGGTCAAGCGCCACCTCGGCGGCCGCGCGCAGGGCGCTGTCGGTGAACACGAGCTCGACCTTGTCGAGCTGGAAGAACTTCTGGAACTGCCGGGTCACGGCGTTCTTCGGCTCGGTCAGCACGCGCTTGAGGTCTTCAACCGTCAGCGGCGACAGGGTGACGATCACGGGCAGGCGGCCGATGAACTCAGGGATGAGGCCGAACTTGAGCAGGTCCTCGGGCATCAGCTTCTCGATGATCCGGGCCCGCTCGGCGCTGGACATGCCGCCCTCGGACCCGAACCCGATCGCGCGCTTGCCCACCCGCTCCTCGACGATCTTCTCCAGCCCGTCGAACGCCCCGCCACAGACGAACAGGATGTTGGTGGTGTCGATCTGGATGAAGTCCTGGTGCGGGTGCTTCCGGCCGCCCTGCGGCGGCACGTTGGCGACCGTGCCCTCGAGGATCTTGAGCAGCGCCTGCTGGACGCCCTCACCGGAGACGTCGCGCGTGATCGACGGGTTGTCGGCCTTGCGCGCGATCTTGTCGATCTCATCGATGTAGATGATCCCGCGCTGGGCGCGAGCGACATCGAAGTCCGCGGCCTGGATCAGCCGGAGCAGGATGTTCTCGACGTCCTCGCCCACGTAGCCGGCCTCGGTCAGCGAGGTGGCGTCGGCGATGCAGAACGGCACGTCCAGGATCCTGGCCAGCGTCTGCGCGAGCAGGGTCTTGCCGGAGCCGGTCGGACCGACCAGCAGGACGTTCGACTTCTGCAGCTCGACGTCGTCGACCGAGGAGCCGGCGTTGATCCGCTTGTAGTGGTTGTAGACGGCGACCGCGAGGACCTTCTTGGCCTTGTCCTGGGAAATGACGTACTGGTCGAGCAGTCCGGCGATCTGGCGCGGGTTCGGGAGCTCCTGCTGGGCCGGGCGCTGTTTCGGCGCCTCCAGCATCTCCTCCTCGATGATCTCCTGACACAGGTTGATGCACTCGTCGCAGATGTAGACGCCCTGCCCTGCGATGAGCTTGCGGACCTGCTCCTGGCTCTTGCCGCAGAACGAGCAGCGGTAGGGAACCTTGGTTCCCCCCTTGGAGCCCGTGGTGGTCACCGGCACGATGTCCCCTGTCTAGTGATCCGTGGCCGGACCGGGTTCGGCGCCGTCCGGCTCCTTGGCCTTGCTGCCCCCACCCCCCACGAGCCCCGCATCGTGCGCCTGCGCGATCAGCGAATCGCCCGTGACGGTGTAGACGGCGTCGATGATGCCATAGTCCTGCGCCGCCTCGGGACCCATGAAATGGTCCCGATCGGTGTCACGGACGATCGTCTCGAGCGACTGTCCGGTGTGGCGGGCGAGGATCTCGTGGTTCACCTGGACCAGGTGCTCCCACTCCTTCATCTGGATGACCGCGTCCGGGGCGTTCCCGCGGAAGCCGCCCGATCCCTGGTGGATCATGATCCGGCTGTGCGGCAGCGCGTAGCGCTTGCCCTTCTGCCCCGCGGCCAGCAGGACCGCCGCCATCGACGCGGCCATCCCGATGCAGATCGTGCTGACCGGCGCCCGCAGGTACTGCATCGTGTCGTAGATGGCCAGGCCGCTGGTCACGACGCCGCCGGGCGAGTTGATGTACAGGCTGATGTCCTTCTCCGGATCCTCGGATTCGAGGAACAGGAGCTGCGCGATCACGAGGTTCGCAAGGTGATCGTCGATCGCATCGCCGAGGAAGATGATCCGCTCTCGCAGGAGTCGCGAATAGATGTCGTAGGCGCGCTCACCACGACTGGTGGATTCGATGACCATCGGGACGAGCATCGTGGGTCTCCCCTGCGTTCGATCGTGCACGGCGGATACGGCTAGCGGTCCGACGCGCCGCCGGTGGACGCCTCTGATGCGGTCATGTCCGGCGCGTCGTCGTGATCGTGGTCGTGGTGGTGATGTGGGCGCCACCGGGGAGCGACCCCGGGTCGGTGGCATCGAGGGCAGCCGACGACGCGGCCTGCGGATCGTCGAGCGCCGACGGCGCGTCATCCTCGAGGTGCGGCAGCGGCGGGTGCTCCGGGTGTGCCGCGAGCCACCGGTCGACGAGGCCCTCGACGACCTTCGTCCGGCGCAGCGAGCTTCTGATGAAGCTTCGGCCCCGGTCGGATTCGAAGTACTTGACCGTCTTCGGGTCCTGGTAGCGAACCCGGGCGCGCTCGATCTCGCTCTCGACGTCGGACTCGGGGACCTCGATCCCCTCCTCCTCCGCGATGCGCGACAGCGCCAGCAGCACCTTTGTCCGGTGCTCCGCCTTGGGGCGGAACTCGGTGTGGAGATCGGCCTCGGTCTGGTTGGTCGCCTTCAGGTAGGCCGCCTCGGCGATCCCCTGCCGCGCCAGCGATGTGCGCAGCTCGTCGTGCATCACCTCGACCTCCTGGTCGACCAGGATGTCCGGCAGCTCGATCGTGGAGTTGGCGACCGCGTACTCGATGATCCGGTCGGCGAACTCGTGGCGCGCCCGGTCGATCGCGTTGCGACCGAGGCGCTCGGCGATGTCGACCTTGAACGCGGCCAGGTCCGCGTACTCGCCCATGTTCTGGGCGAAGGCGTCATCGGCAGGCGGCAGCACCTTCTCGCGGAGCTCCTTGAGATCGGCCGCGAAGTGCACCTGCTTGCCGGCCAGCGTTTCCTCCTGGTAGTCCTCCGGGAAGGTGATGTCGAACTCGGTGCTCTCTCCCGGCTTGAGCCCGATGAGGTTGGCCTCGAAGCCCGGGATCAGCCGGTCCTCGCCCAGGATCAGCGGCATCCGCTCGGTCGTGCCGCCATCGAACGGCGTGCCGTCGCGGGTGCCGGCAAAGCCGATCACGGCCCAGTCACCGTCGCGAGCGCCCCGGTCCTCGACCGCCGCCAGCGTCGCGTTCTGGTCACGCAGCTCGTCGATGACCTTGTCGACCTTGGCGTCGTCGATGTCCTCGATCTCGGGCGCGAACTTGAAGTCCTGGTAGTCGCCGAGCTTGACCTCGGGGCGCACCGGCACCGTGGCCCTGAACACCAGGGGCTTGCCTTCTTCGGCAGTCACGACCTCCACGTCGGCGTTCGTGAGCGGGATGATCCCCTGCTCGATGATCGCTTCGCGGTAGGCATCCTGGACGAGGTGATCGACCGCCTCTTCGAGCACGGCGCCGGGCCCGAGAACCCGTTCGAGGATGGGCCTGGGCGCCTTGCCGGGCCGGAAGCCCGCCACCCGCGTCCGGCGCGACAGGCGCTGCACGGCGTCGCGGACTGCGCGGTCAAGCCGGTCGGCGGGGATCTCGATCTCGAGGAGGATTGAGCTCTTGGGGGCAGGAGTGGCGGTCACATTCATCGCCGGGCGAGTATAGGGTGGGTCGGCCGGCGAGGGCGGAGCCCGACGCATCGCGGATCTCGGGGCACGCTCGTAGACTGCGTTGCCGCGGTCTTGCCTGCCGGGCGGCAGGTCGCCGGTGCGCCCGGAGGCGCCGGAAGAAGCACCCTGGTTGAACGGTTCGAGCAACTCGGGCGTTAGACTCCGGTGCGGGCGAGTGGCGAAATGGCAGACGCGCCGGCCTTAGGAGCCGGTGTTCCGTGAGGAACGTGTGGGTTCGACCCCCTCCTCGCCCACCAGCGATTGCATGGGTATGCACGGCCTACCCATGCCGCACGGACAGACGGAGCAGATCCGCAGCGCGGAACGGCGGCCCGATCACGGGGCGCACCCGCCTGTCGGGCGATTGAGGTCGACGTTCCGGACTACCCGATGACCGTTCCGGGTCCCATGAGCCGGGCGATGGCCAGCGCGGCTTCGGCCGCCGCAATGACGTCGATCGCGCTCGCGTCCGCGGCCGGCGAGGCGTAGCCGCACCAGACCCCGAGGCCAGACGCTTTCGCAGCTGCCATGAGATCGGCGGCCTTCAACCTCACTGCTCCTGGTCTGTCGCGGCAACAGCCAGGGGGCCGCGGCCTGGATGTTCATCTGCGGTCAACCTTGCGTCGCCACGTCCCGCCCCACAGCGATCCTCGCCCACGCCGGCCGTCCTGTCCCGTACCACCCTGAGCATGCCGCCCATGGCAGCTTCCTCATCCCGCGCCCCGCCGTCGGAGTCGCGCCCCGCCGTCGGAATGAGCCCCCGCCGCGGCCATGGCGCGGCGTCGGGCCGTCGCGGTAGCCCTGGCCGTGCCGGGCTCGTCGGAGGCCCCGTGCCGCGTCGTGCTCGCAAGAGCGTCCGCATGCGCGACCCATTCGGCTGCGGGCGCCGGCCGACCCACCAGGTAGCCCTGTACGAGCCTCACGCCGAGCCTCCACAGCGTCCCAAGCTCTTCTTCCGTCTCTACGCCTTCGGCGACCGTCTGGCTGCCCGACTCACCGGCAAAACGGAGAAGCCCAACCACGAGAGCCTGGCGTGTGAGATCTGTCCCGACGGAATGGACGAGCCCGATGTCGAGCTTCACGAAGGCGGGTCGGAGTTCCACGATGTGGTTGAAGTTTGCGATGCCCGACCCGGCGTCATCGACCGCGACGCGAACCTCGGGGCGGAGACGGCCAACCGCGGCCCGGAGGGCGGCATAGTCGGGGACGGACATGTGCTCGGTCACCTCGAGCACGACAGGACGATCCGCTCGGTGAAGGAGCTCGCCGAGACCGTCATCCGCGGCCACGAGGCTGGGTGAGACGTTGAGGCTGAGCCATGTCCCCGGCGGCAGCAGTGCCGCCGCCGAGATCGAGGCGGCCAGGGTGGCCAGCTCCAGGTCGGCCTCGAGTCCGGCGACCCGAGCGTCGGCAAAGACGGCATCGGGGGCCGTCCCGCTCGAGAACCGCGTGAGGGCCTCGTAGCCGGCATGCTCGCCCGTCTCGATATCGACAACCGGCTGGAAGACCGGCTCGAAGGCGACATCGTTGATGATGTGGAGGATGCGGTCACGTGTGAGGCCAATCTCGGTCAGGTCCACGATCGCAGGTCCGAGGAGCGCACCCGAGAAGTCCGCGAACTCAAGGAGAGCGGGAAGGATCTCGGTGAGCCGCGAGATCGCATCGACCTCAGCCGACGCGATCGTCAGCAGGCCGATGACGAAGCCGTGGCGGACCGGCGCGTAGGCGAGAGCCCGGGTGGCCAGGTCCTTGTGCAGACGGTCGTGGGGGTGCCAGGGCCGGCGAACCCACTCCTCTACCCAGGGCCCCTCCTCGGCCCGTCTCCGCAGGGTCCGGCTGCGCTGGAGCGGCAGCTGCCGCAGCTCCACGGGCACGCCGTCCGCCCGCACGAACGCGAGGGTCACGACGGCTCCCTCGGTGGTGAAGTAGGCGAGGGACGCACTCGCGACGCCGGTCATCCTGGCAACCTGCCGGCAGACCAGACTGGCCGTGGCCCCGGCGGTCGGCAGGACCTCGAGGCGGGCGAGGGTTGCCGCGATCAGGGCGCGCTCCCGCGCCAGCCGCTCCTGCGTGGCCGCGAGCGCGCGCGCACGGGTCACGTTCCGATTGATCCCGACGTAGCTCGTGATGACGCCGGCCTCGTCGCGGACCGTCGAGAGGACGGTCTCCTCCTGGACGAGGCTGCCGTCTTTCCGCCGGTTCGTCAGGTCGCCGGTGAACGAGTTCCCGCTCGTGAGGGCCGCCCACATCGCGGCGTAGAACGCAGGACTCTGGAGGTTGCTCTTGAGGATGCGGGGATTCTTGCCCAGCACCTCGTCCGACGAGTAGCCGGTGGCCCGCTCGAAGGCCGGGTTGACGAACTCGATCGTGCCGTTGGTGTCCGTGATCACCACCGCGTCAACCGTCTGGTTGATCGCCGCAGCAAGTCTCCGCATCGCCCGGTCGGCGCGGTGATGATCGGTGACATCGCGAACCGAGAGCACGAAGCCGTCATCGATCCTGGCCGCATGCAAGTCGAGGAGCTGGTCGAGGGGGCCATCGGCCGCGTCGGGGTCGACGTACTGGAAGGCATCCGAGGCGAACGGGACACCGGTCTCGACGACGTTCACGTAACGGTCGAACAACCCGTTCGTTCGGTGGGCCGGTAACAGCTCGAGCAGGGTGTGGCCCGCCTGCGGGCTGCCCGCCGTGGCGCGGATCACGCCGATCGCCGAGTTCGCGTAGTCAACCCGGAAGTCGATGATCCGGCCGTGCTCGTCGCGGATGGCCGACTGGATCGTGACACCGTCGCGCATCGTGTCGAGCGCGGTCCGCAGGCGGGTCTCCGGAGCCTTGAGGGAATCGGTCAGCCGCGGATGCGCCTCGAACGCGCGACTGCCTGCTGACACGGCCACGCGGGCGCTCCGGCGGGTACCGCCCGATCCTGAAGACGGTGTGCCGCGAGTCGAGCGCGCGACCACCTCGTCAGGTCCATTCGTGTCTGTCGTCTTGTCGCCCATGATCGCCCCCCGGCGACGGCCCTGTCGACATCCGGCGCGCGGCACGCGAAAGATGAAATGGCGCGCCACCTTGGCTTTCGCCAGCACGGTGCCCGTCCAACCGCGTTCTGTCATGACGGCTCGTCATGCATCCGCCGGCGCGCGGCTCAGTGAACTTCACTCAGGTCCCTCGGCCAATGGCGTGGCAATCTGCTGGGTGCGAGGCCGTGGGATTGGCCTACGGAGATGGGGCGGACGAGCTTCCGACGACCGGTCGCGAGATGTCGCGGGCGGTCAGAGCGCCGGCTTGCCGGTATCCGCCGCCGTGGCCGAGCCGGCCTCGCTCGCAGCGCGACGCTTCCGGACCTTGGCCAGCTGCTCGGCGAAGCCCGGCCCGTCGGGATCGAGTGCCTGCTCCAGGAGCTGGCGACCGTAGCGCTCGACGATCGGCCTGGCGGCCGACGACAGGAGCGAAGCGGCGACCGCGTTGAGGTCCCGCTCCTTGCGCTCGGGAGCCTTCTCCTTGAGGTAGGTGGCGAACTCGCGCTCGATCGTTCCGCGCACGCGCTTGCCGTCCTCGCCGAGCTCGCCCAGGGCCTTGTCGATCTCCTTGGGCAGCATCGACTTCGGCAGCGGATCCGGCTTGCCGAAGATGGCGTTCCTCACACCCCGCAGGGCCCGCTTCGGACCGCCGATCAGCAGGAACCCTGCGCCCGCGGCGGTCCCGAGGGTGCGGACCGGGTTGCGGCGGATCTTCGCCGGGATGTCGACGGCCGCGCGGGCCGATGCTTCGAGCCGTTCGAGCTCGCCGTCCAGGGCGGCGCGCGCCGCTAGGACGTCGGCCCGAGCGGCGACCGTGCCTTCGCCCACTCGATCGTCTCCTTTGTGGTGTCGATGGTCGTCTGTGGCCAGAACCGCGTCTTGAGCGCATCCGTGTCGATCCCGGCTCGGGCAACGGTGACGCCCATCAGGATCGGCCAGCCGGCAAGCGCGGCGGCGACGCCGAGCGCGGCACCGACCTGCCAGCCGAAGGTGATTGCCGAGAATGCGCCGACGACGGCGCCCAGGATCGCGCCGCCGACGAGGCCGCCGACCGCCGCAGCGCCACCGCTGCGCGCCCCGAGCAGGGCACCGGCGAGGGCGCCGACCGCCGCCATGACCAGGATGCCGGTCACGAGCGGCCGCCAGGACGGATCGCCCAGGCTGGCTGCATCGCCGATCCGGCGCCACAGCTCGTTGGGCAGGTTGGGTCCGAGAATGAGCGCGACGACCAGTCCGATCACGACCGCGATGGCCAGGTCGGTGACGAGGCCGCGGACCCGCAGCGCGAGCATGATCGCGAACACGGCGACCGCGACCATCAGCTCCGTGCCGTGGAGCAGGCCCCAGCCGATTGACCCGAAGATCCACTCCCCGAGGAACAGGATGCCCCCGATCGGAAGCAGGAACGCGAGGAGGAAGAGGCAGCCGAATGCCACCCCGCCGAGCGCTGCTGCGCGTCCGACCTCGCCCTTGATCTCGTCGGCTTCGGTCTTCGCGAGGTCGATGTGCGCGCGAAGCAGGGCCATGGCGGCGTCGCGGGTGGCCCGCACCTGGGCGCGGATGCCCCGCACGCCATCCTCCGGGGCGTCATCGCCGGCGGGCGTGCCGGCGGCCGTGGGACGCTCGTCGTCGGGCAGGGGCTGTTCGGGGTCCAGTGGATGGTCCTCCGCGTGACGGTTGGGCGAGTTCGGCGGACGGTTGAATCATAGCAGCGGCGATTCGAGCTCCCGATGGTCGTTCCGTGGCGCGATCGTCTGCACCGGTCCGAGTCCGCTACGCTCCGCTCATGTCCGACGTGCCCAAGCAAGCTGCCGGCCTCCGCCAGATCCTGTCGGCGGAGCTGGTCGCCATCGGCACGGAGCTGACGGTCGGCGAGACCACCGACACCAACAGCGGCGAGCTCGCGCGGTCACTGGTCGCGCACGGCGTCCGGGTCGGACGGATCGGCAACCTGCCGGACGACCTCGCGGTGGTCGTGGAGGCGCTGCGGGCGGCGCTCGGGCGGGCCGATCTCGTGGTCACGACCGGGGGCCTCGGGCCGACACCCGACGACCTCACGCGGGAGGCGGTGGCCGCCGTGTGCGACGAGGAGCTGACCATCGACGATGCGACGCTGGCCTGGCTGCACCGGCTGTGGGCGCGGCGCCGCCTGCCGTTCCCGTCCACGAACATCAAGCAGGCCTGGGTCATCGCGTCCGCGACGGCGCTGCCCAACCCCAACGGGACGGCGCCGGGCTGGTGGGTCGATCGCCCCGACGGCCGGGTCATCGTGACCCTGCCGGGTCCGCCGCGCGAGATGCGCCCGATGTGGACCGACGAGGTCCTGCCGCGCCTGGCGTCGCGCGGCGTCGGGGTGGACAGCGAGGTCAGGACGCTCCGGCTCCACGGGATCGGCGAGTCGCAGGTCGCCGAGCGACTGGGCGAGGTCCTGCTCCGGGCCACGAACCCCATCGTGGCGACATATGCCCGTCACGAGGCAGTCGACGTACGGATCTCCGCGCGCGCGACCGGCGGCCGCGCAGCCGCGCAGCTTGCCGATGAGGCGGAGACCGCGGTCCTTGCCCAGCTCTCGGATCACGTCTGGGCGCACGGCAACACGACGTGGGCCGACGCGATCGGCGAGGCGCTGGCCGCGCGCGGCTGGTCGCTGGCGATGCGCGAGACGGGCACTCGGGGTGCGCTCGTCGGCCTGCTTCGAACGCTCTCCGTCCTCGTCCGTGCGGAGGTCACGGAAGCCCCCGGCGCTCCGGTGGGCGGCGCCGACGACGGGGACGTCGTTCGGGACGCGAACAATGTTCGGGACGCAGCCGGCGCAGGTGTCGGATTCGCCGTCCGCGTTGGCCGCGCAGGCGACGACCTGGCGGTGGAGATCGGGGTGGTGACACCGGACGGAGCCCGGTCCGAGCATCGGATCGCGTTCCTGCGGGGCAGCCAGGGCGCGGACCGGGCGGCGATCGCCGCGGCTGCGGTCCTGCTGGCGGCCCTTCGCGAAGGCTCGGTCGAGGCGGAGGCGAAGGGCGGATAGTGCCGGGCAGCTGAGCGCGGCAGCCGGCCGGCTCGACCCGAGGCTATCGCTGGGCCGCCCTCCGGAGCGCGGCGACATCCTGGATGACGATGGCGTCACGATCGATGCGGACCAGGCCGTCGTCGACCAGCTGGCCCAGCAGCTTGTTCACGCTCTGGCGCGTGCTGCCAACCATCGCCGCGATCTCCCCCTGCGTGATCGGGCCGTCGAGCCGGATCTCCCCATCGTCACCGGCAATCCCCCGTTCCTCGGCAAGCCGGGCGAGGAGCGCGGCGAGGCGCCCGGCGATGTCCAGGAAGTGGAGCTCCTCGACGTGCCGGGTCAACCGGCGGAGCTCCTCCGCGAGCGCGGTCAGGACGTGCTCGCGGATCGTCCGGTCGTCATCCACGAGCTGGCGGAACCGGTCGCGCGGGAGGATCAGCGTCTCGGTGGCGTCGACCGCGGTCGCCGATGCGCTCCTGGGCGCCCCGTCGAGCAGCGCCAGCGCGCCGAACCACTCCCCCGGGCGCAGGGTCGTCAGGATCGCCTCGCTGCCGGTGTCGGATGCGCTGGAGATCTTGACCCGGCCGGTCAGCACGATATACAGCGCATCGCCCGGGTCGCCCTGTTTGAAGATGACCTCGGCCCGCCGGTAGCGCCGGGTCCGGACCGTGGCCGCGAGCGTTGCCAGGTCGGCGGCCCCCAGGTCGCGGAACAGCGGCATCCCGTCGAGCGCGGCGATCAGCGCCCCCGCGTCACCCGGGCTTCGGGGGTTGTCCATGACGGCTGCCGGCGCCGGCGTCGATCGGGAGGGCGCGTCGGTCAGGTGACCGTCAGGACCGGCGTCTGGGAGTTGGCCGCACGGACGCTCATCCGGGCGGCGACCAGGCCCGCAACGGCCTCAAGCGCGATCCCCGCGGGGCCGGGCTCGCGCTGCGCGACGGCCGGGATGCCCGCATCGCCGCCCTGGCGAACCGTGATGTCGAGCGGGATCTTGCCCAGGAAGTCGAGGCCGTGCTCCTGGGCAAACCGCTCGCCGCCGCCGCGTCCGAAGATCTCGGTCGCCTCGCCACAGTGCGGGCAGACGAAGGCGCTCATGTTCTCGACCAGGCCGATCACCGGCACGTTCATTCGGGTGAGCATCCCCAGCGCCTTGCCGACGTCCGCGAGCGCGACGTCCTGGGGGGTCGTGACGAGAACGGTGCCGCTGATCGGCACCGCCTGCGCGAGCGTCAGCTGCGCATCCGACGTGCCGGGCGGAAGGTCGATGACCAGGTAGTCCAGCTCGCCCCATTCCACGTCGCGCAGGAACTGCTGGATCGCGCCGCCGATGAGCGGTCCGCGCCACACGATCGGCTGCCCTTCCGGAACGAAGAACTGGATCGAGATCACCTTCACGCCGTGGCGCTCGAGCGGGACGATCTTGTTGTTGGGGCTCGATGTCGGCTGCCCCTCCACGCCCATCATCATCGGGATGTTGGGACCGGTGATGTCGGCATCGAGCAGGCCAACGTTGGCGCCGGCACGGGCCAGGGAGACGGCCAGGTTGACGCTGACCGTGCTCTTGCCCACCCCGCCCTTGCCGGACGCGACGGCGATGACGTTCTTGACGCCCGGAATGAGCTGCTCCGCCGTACGGGGCGCGGCGCGGCGGACGGTTGCTCCCCAGTTGATCGCGATCCCGGCCACGCCGACCGGTGCCAGCGCCGCGCGGACCTCGGCTTCGATCTGGTCCTTGAGCGGGCACGCGGGCGTGGTCAGCTCGATCGTGAACGCCACATCCGAGCCGTCGATCGCCAGGTCCTTGACCATGTTCCGCGTCACCAGGTCACCGCCCAGCTCGGGCTCCTGGACGGTGCGGAGGGCGTCGAGGATGGCAGTCTCGGAGATGGCGGTCATGGGCGGTCTCGCTCCTGTGGCACGACGACCCGTGAATTGCGACGCGCGGGCCGCCGATATCGTACCCGCGCCCCGCGGGGAGCGCGGAGACGGCGCCGGCGGACCCCGCCGGGCGCCGGACGACGCAATCGACTGATCGATCGATTCGTGCGATTCGATGCTTGCCACTGGCCCACGGATACGAGATTCGTATCCATTGAGCCCGCCCGGTGCGATATGGTCGCCTTGACACTCCGGCGGCCCGCGACCTATCGTCAGCGTGCCGACGGGATTCGACCAAGCGCCGCGCGCTGGCTGCCGGGGCTGTCCCACCCGGTGTCCGTCCCGATGTCCGAATGCAGGAGCAGGTGCCTTACCCCGTGCATGACGTTGATGTCAGGCTGGTCCAGGTATCCAAGGCCTTCGGCGAGGTCCTCGCCGTCGACCACATCGACCTCGAGGTCGTCGACGGGGAGTTCTTCAGCCTCCTCGGGCCGTCCGGATGCGGCAAGACCACGACCCTGCGCATGATCGGGGGATTCGAGCAGCCCACGAGCGGCCTGATCGAGCTGCAGGGGCAGGACGTCACCTGGCTGCCGCCGTACCAGCGGAACGTGAACACCGTGTTCCAGAACTACGCACTGTTTCCGCACCTCACGATCTACGAGAACGTCGCCTTCGGGCTGCGGCGCAAGAAGGTCAGCGCGGCGGAGATCAAGACGCGTGTCGGCGAGATGCTGGAGCTGGTGGAGCTGCCCGGCTTCGAGCGCCGCAAGCCGAACCAGATCTCCGGTGGCCAGGCCCAGCGCGTTGCGCTCGCCCGTGCGCTCATCAACCGTCCGGGGGTCCTGCTGCTGGACGAGCCGCTCGGCGCGCTCGATCTCAAGCTCCGCAAGCAGATGCAGGTGGAGCTCAAGCGGATTCAGCAGGAGGTCGGGATCACGTTCATCTACGTGACCCACGACCAGGAGGAGGCGATGACGATGTCGGACCGCATCGCCGTGATGAACCGCGGGCACTATGAGCAGCTGGGGGACCCGCAGAGCCTGTACGAGCGCCCCGCGACCCGTTTCGTGGCCGGGTTCCTCGGCGTCAGCAACCTGCTCGCGGGCCGCGTCACGGGCGCGGACGGCGACTATCGCGTGGTCAGCCTGGCGGACGCCGGCGAGGTGCGGATCCCCGCCGAGCTGACGAACGGCAGCCAGGAGGTCGAGATCGGCGTGCGGCCGGAGAAGATCCGGTTGTTCGAGCTGTCCGACGCGGTGACGCCGGGCCTCAACCAGGTGAAGGGCACCGTCATCGACACCTCATACATGGGCGTGAGCACCCAGTACCAGGTCAGGCTCGTGACCGGCCAGACCATCACCGTCTACGAGCAGAATGTCGAGCGGACCGCGCGCGGCTCGCTCTGGGTCAAGGGCGAGCAGGTGGCAGTCACCTGGTCGCCCGATCACACATTCGTGGTAGCTGCCGGAGGGGACGACCCCGAGCCCGCCCCCAGTGCGGACACCGGCACGACAGTCGGAGGAGACCGATGAGCGAGATGGAGTCCCTCAAGATGGACCGGGTCACCCGGCGGCGCTTCCTGCAGGCCTCGGGGCTCGCGGGCGTGGCGGCATTCCTGGCCGCGTGCGGCACGAGCGGCACGGCGACCGAAAGCCCGGCCTCGGGCCCGGCCTCGGCTGCCCCGAGCGTTGCGACGTCGGCCGCGCCCGTGGCGTCCGAGGCGGCCCCCACGCCGTCGGACGTCCTCAACTTCGCGAACTGGCCGCTGTACATCGACACCGATGACAACGACCCCACCAAGCACGCGACGCTCGAGGCCTTCACCGCCAAGTACGGCACCAAGGTGAACTACTCGGAGGTGATCAACGACAACGAGGAGTTCTTCGGCACGATCAAGGCCGTGCTCCAGGCCGGCCAGGACACCGGCTGGGACCTGGTGACGCTGACGCAGTGGATGGCCGCCCGTCTCGTCCGCCTCGGTTGGCTCGAGGAGTTCGACAAGTCGGTGATGCCCAACTACGTCAACAACCTCGAGGACGCGTACATCGGCCCCGACTTCGACCCGGAGAACAAGTACCACGCCCCGTGGCAGGGCGGCATGACGGGCCTCGGCTATGACAAGGCCGTCACGGGCGAGCTGACCAGCGTGGCGGCGCTGTGGGACTCGAAGTGGGCCGGCAGGATCACGTACCTGACCGAGATGCGCGATGCCGCCGGGCTGGCGTTGCTCAAGCTCGGGTACAGCCCGGAGGACTTCACGGACGCCCAGTTCACCGAGGCGATCGCGGAGATGAAGAAGGCCGTGGACGCGGGCATCGTGCGCCGGTTCACCGGAAACGACTACGCCGATGACCTGGTCAGCGGCGACGTGGTCCTGGCGATGGCCTGGTCCGGTGACATCATCCAGAAGCAGCTGGAGCGCGACACGCTCGAGTTCACCGTGCCCGACGAGGGCGCGATGCTGTGGTACGACAACCTGCTGATCCCGAAGGGCGCCGCGCACAAGTACACGGCCGAGCTGTACATCAACTACTACTACGATCCGGCCGTCGCAGCCCAGGTGGAGGCGTGGGTCAACTACATCTGCCCGGTCAAGGGCGCCAAGGACGAGATGCTCAAGATCGACGCCGATCTTGCCAACAACCCGCTGATCTTCCCGCCTGCCGACGTCTCGGCCAAGCTCCGCAAGTTCCGCTCCCTGACCGAGGCCGAGGAGGCGAACTACAACGATCAGTTCTCTGCGCTGATCGGCGTCTGACAGCCAGCGACGTACGAGGCGATCGGCCATGGGAGTCCTGGTCCGGCGCTACCGCAAGGCGGTGCCCTACCTCCTGCTGGCCCCCGGCATCCTGTGGCTGATCGTCTTCTACGCCTATCCGGCCGTCCAGATCCTGATCGCCTCGTTCTGGTCGGGCACGCTCGAGACCGGGTTCACGACCTCCCTGTCGAACTGGACCAACTACCCCGACGCGCTCGCGCGGTACCAGGACCAGTTCTTCCGCTCGATCGTCTACGCGGGATCCGCAACCATCCTGACGTTCCTCATCGCCTATCCCCTGGCGTACGTGATCGCGTCCCGGGGTGGCCGGTACAAGACCCTGCTGCTGTTCATGGTCATCGCGCCGTTCTTCACCAGCTTCCTGCTGCGCACGATCAGCTGGAAGATCATCCTGGGCGACACGGGCATCCTGCTCGGGCCGCTCAAGGACTTCGGAATCCTGGATCCGAGCTTCCGCCTGCTGGCCACCCCGGTCGCCGTGATCTCGGGCATCACGTATGCGTTCCTGCCGTTCATGACGCTGCCGATCTACATCTCGCTGGACAAGATCGATCGACGGCTGATCGAGGCGGCGCAGGACCTGTATGCCGGCCCGTGGCGGCCCGGCGGGACGATCGCCGGGGCGGTGTTCGGGGGCGGCCTGTTCGCGGTCCTCGCGTATGCGTTCCTGTGGGACTACGCTCCGATGATCGCGGCCGGCGTGATCGGAGGCGCGGTGCTCGGCACGACGCTGCTCTCACAGTCGTTCATCCGGGTGACGCTGCCCCTCTCGCTGCCCGGGGTATTCGCCGGTTCGCTGCTGGTGATGATCCCGGCCATGGGCGACTACGTGAACGCGACACTGCTCGGCAACCCGAGCACGAACATGATCGGCAATGTCATCCAGAGCCGGTTCCTGACGAACAACGACTACCCGACCGCCTCGGCGCTCAGCTTCATGCTGATGGCGATGATCCTGATCGCGGTCACGGTCTATGGGCGGCTGCTGGGTACCGAGAACCTGACCGCCGGCCGGGGGATCTGAGCCCGTGAGCACGACCACCGTCACCGTGCCGCCCGTCCGCAGTTCCCCGCGGGGCGCGCGCATCGGCCGTGCGATCGGCCGCTACGGGCCCTTCGCCTACGTGTTCGCAGCGATCGTCTACCTGATGCTGCCCGTCGCGGTCATCACCCTGTTCAGCTTCAACGACCCGATCGGCAAGAGCAACCTCGCCTGGCGCAGCTTCACGTTCAAGTACTGGCTTGACCCGTTCGGGGTGCCGGGCCTGGGCAATGCGGTGACGATCAGCCTTGAGATCGCGTTCCTGTCGACGATCATCGCGACCACCCTGGGCACCTTGATCTCGCTGGCGCTCGTGCGCCACCGGTTCCGGGGCCGCGGCCCCACCGACGCGATCATCTTCCTGCCCATGGCGACGCCGGAGATCGTGATGGGCGCATCGCTCCTGACCATGTTCGTCGCCATCGCCCGGCCGCCGTTCTTCCCGCTCAACTTCCTGACGATCCTGATCGCACACATCATGTTCAACATCAGCTTCGTGGTCGTCACGGTGCGGGCCCGCCTGGCAGGCCTGGACAAACACCTCGAGGAAGCGGCCATGGACCTCGGCGCCAACGAGTGGGTCACCTTCTGGCGGATCACCTTCCCCCTCATCCTGCCGGGCATCATGGCCGCGGGCCTGCTCGCCTTCAGTCTCTCGATCGACGACTTCGTGATCACCAACTTCACGGCCGGCCGCACGGTCACGTTCCCGATGTTCATCTGGGGCTCGGCCCGCATCGGCGTCCCGCCGCAGGTGAACGTCATCGGGACCTCGATCTTCCTGATCGGCATCGCGTTCGTCGTCGTCAGCCTCCTCCTCCAACGGCGCCGTCGGGCGAGCTGACCGCTCGTTCGCAGGCCGTACCCCGGCCATCCATGTTCCAGGAGCCAGCACCATGGTCGATGCCCCGCCGCGTGCCGCCACCCCCCTCCCCGATCGGTCGGTCGTGCCGCCCGTCTGGAGCCGGGTCACGAACCTGGTCGTCGATCGGGGCGAAGGCAGCTGGCTGATCACGCCCGAGGGCGAGCGCTACCTCGACTACACGTCCGGGATCGGGGTGACGAGCACCGGCCACGCGCACCCGCGGGTCGTTGCCGCCGTCCAGGCGCAGGCTGCAAAGCTGCTCCACGGCCAGCAGAACATCGTGTACCACGAGCCCGGGCTTCGCCTCTACGACCGGCTGGCGCACCTGCTGCCCGGCGGGCCGTGGGGTGCGTTCCTGTCAAACTCGGGCGCCGAAGCGGTCGAGGCCGCCGTCAAGCTCGCGCGGGTCGCGACCGGCCGGCCGGTGATCATCGCGTTCCGGTATGGGTTCCACGGTCGGACCGCCCAGACGATGGCCCTCACCGCGGCCAAGGACGTGTACCGCGCGGCGTTCGAGCCCCTGCCCGGTTCCGTGTACCACGCCGCGTACCCGTACTGCTACCGGGCCTCGGGTGGGGCTCACGATCCCGTGGACTGCAGCTGCGACTGGGAGGCGCAGATGGACCTCCTGTTCCACCAGCTGGTCTATCCCGAGCAGGTGGCGGCGATCATCGTCGAACCGGTGATGGGCGAGGGCGGCTACATCGTCCCGCCGCCCGGATTCCTGCCGCGGCTGCGCGAGATCACGGCGGCGCACGGCATCCTGCTCATCGTCGACGAGATCCAGACGGGCTTCGGGCGGACCGGCGAGCTGTTCGCGATCCGGCACTGGGACGTTGAGCCGGACATCGTGGTCATGGCCAAGGGCATCGCGTCCGGGCTGCCGCTGTCCGGGCTCATCGCCAAGCGCGAGATCCTGGACCGCCTGCCGCCCGGCTCGCACGGCGGGACGTACGGCGGCAACGTCGTGGCCTGCGCCGCAGCGATGGCGACGCTCGACGTGATCGAGGACGAAGGACTGGTCGTCAATGCCCGCGAGCGCGGCCGGCAGCTTCTCGAGGGCCTGCGCCGGATCACCGCCGGACGCCCGAGCGTCGGCGACGTCCGGGGGCTCGGGCTCATGGTCGCGCTCGAGCTCGTCAAGCCAGGCGAAGGTGACGGCCGCGTGCCGGATCCGGCGCTGACCAAGCGGATCCAGCAGGCGTGCTTCGACCGGAACCTGCTGGTGCTCACCGCCGGAACCTATGTCAACGTGATCCGGATCATCCCGCCGCTGGTGACGACATCGGACGAGGTCGAGACGGCGCTGGGGATCGTCGCCGAAGCGCTGGAAGCCGCGGGCGCCTGACGCGGACGTCCTACATGGCGCGCACCCGGCGCAGCACCTCGTCGTGCAGGTGCCCGTTGGAGCCCACGAACGACGGCGCGTCCACCCGGCGATCCCCGTTCACGTCGGTGACGCGCCCACCCGCTTCCTCGATCAGCACCAGCGGTGCCGCGACATCCCAGCTGCTGATCCCGGTCTCGAGCATCGCCTCGGCGGCGCCCTCGGCGACCAGCGCGTAGCCCCAGAATTCGCCGAACCCGCGCTCGCGCCAGGCCGCGCTGAGGAGCCTGTCAAACCCCGGCATCAGGCCGGATGCCACGGTGTCGCGCCCGCTCCCGTACAGGATCTGGGCATCCTCGAGCCGGCTGACGCGTGAGACGTGGAGCTGCCGCTCCCCGTCGAGACCGCGGTTCCATGCCCCGCCGCCGCGGTAGGCAAACCAGCGTTCGCGCATCGCGGGTGCGGAGATGACGCCCACCTGCAGCTCGCCCTCGTGCTCCACCGCGAGCAGCGTCCCGAACAGCGGCACGCCGCGGATGAAGTTGTGGGTGCCGTCTATCGGGTCGATGTACCAGCGCGTGGCGGCGTCCCCGGCCTCGGTGCCGTACTCCTCGCCCACCAGGCCGTCGCCCGGCCATCGAGCCTGGATCCGTGACCGGATCTCGCGCTCGATCGACTGGTCCGCGACCGTGACGAACGTTCGATCAGGCTTGCGCTCGAGATCGAGGTCGCGGCGGAAGTGCGCGAGCGCGATCGAATCGGCTACGTCGCAGGCGTCGAGCGCGAAGTCGAGCCACTCGCGGAGCCGGGCCTCCGATGCACGGGCGAGCGAGGCGGACCAGGCAGGCCCGAACGACGGATCGGTCATGGCGTCGATGATGGCGCGCGGTGTCCGAACGTGCTCGTCGCCGCGCGCGGAGCCGCCCCGGGTGCGCCGGCACGCCGCCGAGCGCCGATCAGTGGCATGTGCCGGACCCCTGGTCGCTGAACGAGCCATCGGTTGAGACGAACCGGAACCCCCAGCCCGACGGCTGGAGCGTGAGGACCAGCACGCCATGCGCCAGGCTGGACCGGACGACGTCGTTCGCGATGGCCGGCCCGAACTCACGCAACGGCGCACCGCCCGTTCCGACAACGATCTCCGTCAGGCCCCGCGCTGCGTCCGCGTTCCCGGCCGGATCCTGCGGGGCGAAGCGCTCGTAGTCGTGCTCGTGGCCGTTGAGGACGAGGTCCGCTCCCGCCGAGTACAGGACGTCCCAGAACGGCGCCACGGCGGTGTCGTCGCCGTGGAACCCGCTGCTGAACCGTGGCTGGTGCCACAGCGCGAGCGTGCACCGGGCCGTGCTCGCCGCGAGGTCCGCGCGGAGCCATTCGAGCTCGGCCGAGCCCTCGGCGCAGCCGCCGTCGAGCACGTCGCAGTTCGCGTCGAGGACGACGACATGCCAGGCCCCGACATCCTCCGAGAACCAGGTCGTGCCGTCCCGCGATCCGGCATCGCCGAAGTAGGCGCGGAACGGTGCCGCCCCGTCGGTCCGGTAGTCGTGGTTGCCGGCGACGGCAAACCGCGTCCGGTCGAGCAGCCTCCCCCACGATGGCCCGTAGCAGTCCTGCAGCTCGGCGGCGGAGCCGGAGTCGTACGCGTTGTCGCCGAGCGTGAACACGTACCCTGCGATGTGGTCGATCAGCGCGGCGGTGGCCTCGTCGTCGGTGCCGTCGCAGCGCGCGATGTCGCCCGCCCCGACGAGGACGGGATCGCCGGTGGGAAGGGTCGGGGCAGCGGAGGCGGGGACCCCGGATGCGCCGCCGGCCGGCGCGGTCCCGGTGGCGCCGGCGACCGCAGACGCCGATGACCCGCCCGTCGGGCTCCGGTTCGCAAGGTTGAGCAGGCCCCCCAGGACGATCACCGCGCCCAGGCCCGCGACCGCGATCGCCGCGACGAGGCGGATCGTCGGGGAGAGATTGCGGGAGCCCGGGTCCGGCGGCGCGGGCGCTTCGGACGGTGCCGGGGTGTCCGATGGGGCCAGCGCTTCGGGCGCTGCTGGCTCCTCGGGCAAGTCGGGAGGTTCCACGCGCGAAGCGTACCGTCCGGCGCCCGAACGGGCGCTCGCGTCGAGCGAGCGGCTCGAACGCGTCAGGCGAGCGGCTCGAACGCCTCCGGGTAGTGAACGGTTCCGGCCGCCGCATCCGTCCAGGCCGGCAGCCGCCGGGCGAGCCACGCCTCGTCCGGCCACGCCTGGGCGGGCGGCTCGAGCCCCAGCGCGCGCGCTGGCGAAAACCCGAACCGGATGTAGTACCCGGGGTGGCCGAGGAGGACCACGGCCGGGACCGCGCGCGCGATCGCCAGGCTCATCGCCGCCGCCATCAGCGCTGATCCGACGCCCCGGTGGTGGACCTCGGGGAGGACGGCGACGGGCCCGATGGCCAGGACCTCGGCGAGCGTCGTCCCGTCGTCCGCGGTGACCGGGCAGGGGGACATGAGCAGGTGGCCCACGATCCGGGCGGCGGCGTCCACCGCCACGAGCGACTGCCACCCGGCGGGGGCCTCGCGCCGGATCCGATCGACGATGTCGGCCTCTTCCGGACCCGGGAACGCGGCCTCCTCGACGTGCCGGATCGCCGGCGCATCGCCGGCGATCTCGAGGCGGACGCTGATCTGGAGCGGCGGCCGGTCCGGAGCCGAGAACACTCGTCCTGGGCCGTCCCCCACGTCAGCCGGCGACCGCGTCGTGCAGGGCCGCCGGGATGGGACGGGCGACGGGAACCGGCCGGATGTATCGCTCCAGCATCTCCATCGACCCGTTCACGCCGAGGGCGGAGAACAGGTACGCGACCTTGGCGCCCTGGTCGGCGAGGATCTGCTCGCGCGTCTCGAGCTCCCACAGCTGGCGCTTGAACGGCCCGATCGTCTTCTTGCGCGTCGTGTACAGGAACTGCTCATCGGTCTGGCCGGCCTTGCGCTCGTCGGCCGCGTTCTCGCGGCACCAGGCCTCGATCTCGGCCGTCAGCTCGGCCGGGAACGCCGGGTGGTCGTACAGCGCGTTCTGGAACCCGGTTGCGAGGTGGATCTCGGCCGTCTCGACCGCCGGGAAGTGGTGGAACAGCTCGTCCGGCAGCGTCGACGCCCCGTGCTGGACCGCTCCGGCAAGGCCGTACGTGCGCGCGATCTCGCCCAGCTTGCGGAGCACCTCGAAGTCGAGCCTGACCTCGGCCACGCCGCCACCGGGGAGCGGCACGCCGCCGTGCGATGTTCCCGTCTGGACGCTGACCTTGGACAGGCCCGTTGCGCCCGGCGCACGAACCTCGAGCTCGCGCGCGTAGCCGTCGAGGTAGGCCTTGAGCTCATCGGGGGTCGAGTTCTGCTTGCCGACCTCGCCGATCTCGCCGCCCACGCTCACCGTCACGCCGTCGAGCTGGAGGCTCCGGATGAGCGCGGTCAGCTCCGCGGCGCGCATGTAGTTCTCGCGCTGCTCCTCGTCCAGGTTCGGCCGCGAGAGGTCGACCAGGGTGGAGCTGTCGATGTCGATGTTGCGATACCCGGCTTCGATCGCGAGCCGGCAGGCGCGCCGGATCTCCTCGGTCATCGCCTCGGGGTCCGCGGCGTACTTCTTGGCGTTGAACTGGTAGTGATCGCCCTGGATGAACACCGGGTGCGTCCACCCGGCCGCGATCGCGCCCGCGAGCACGGACGTCGCGTAGTCCATCGGGCGCTGGTAGGTGTAGGTCTGCTCGCTGCGGGCGAGCTCGAAGATGACCGTGCCCACGTCGGCGCGCGTCGCCGTCGCGTAGAACGTGCGGGCCATGTCGAACGTCTGGGCGCGGATGTTGATCGCAGGGACCGTGAACCCCGAGATCTCGCCGCGACCGCGGGCGCGATAGAGGTCCTCGATGCTGGCCGATCGGACCCCGAGCGCCTGGCTCGCCTCCCACACGATCCAGCGGACGGCTTCTGCGGTGGGATCGTCCTCGGTGAACGCCGCCGTCCAGGCGAGGTCGGCGGCGGATTCGGACCGGAACCGGGCCTCGTCGTCGATGACCAGGCGATCACCCTCGATGTGGGCGCTCCCGGCGAGCATGGCAACGAGGTCGGCGATCGACGTGGCGACGTGGGGCATCTGACATGGTCTCCTGTTGGCGTCGCCACTGATGGTAGCCGCGGTCGGACGCCGGTGGACACAACCGTCGACCTGGACGCGTGACGACCTGGCGACAATGCCCTACTCAGCCGTCACCGCGTAGGGCGCAACGGGCGTGCGCGCGCGGGACCGGCAGCGGGGAACGAGGGCCGCCTGGCCCCGCGTACCGGGCCGTCCGGCCGGGGAGGGGCGAATGGGTCCCGTTGGCCGACGGGGCCTGCTCGCGTCAGCTGATGGGCTTGGTCACCATGAGGATCACGATCGCCACGACCAACAGGGTGAGGATCATCCCGCCGCGCTGGAGCTTCTTGGCCGTTGCGGCGATCTCCGGCGGCGGCCCCGCGGGAGCGCCGGCGGGCGGTGCCCCGGCGGGCGGCCCGCCCGCGGTCAGCTCGACCATCTTCTCCGACGCGGGTGCCTGCACGAAGACCGCATAGCCGACCGCGATCAGGTACAGCACGATGGCGCCAATCAGCCAGCGCCAGGCCGAGCTCGTGATGTCCAGCCCGATGATCAGGATCAGGCCCACGCCGGTGATCCCCTGGACGATCGCCCCGGGGATGACGATCTTCCGCTCGATCATGTCCATGACCAGCGCGGCGAAGTGCCCGTGCTGCGGCGCCTTGGCCACCTGGCCAGAGATCAGGGGGAAGGCGAACGTCGGCCCGAAGACCGCGATCGCACCGAGCACGTGCAGCACCAGAAACAGCTGAAGCACGAATGCCTCCTCTACGTTGCGGCCCACGGCCCCGTTGGGAACAGGGTCGAATGAGACGCGCCCCGCCGGAACTCTACGACACGCGCCGCTTGCGGCGCAGGGCGAGATCACGTCGCGCGCCAGTCAATCCGATTCGCGAGGCCGCACGGGCCCGCTCGCTGGACCTGAACGCGCCCGGTGGCCGCCCGAGGTGCCGAGCCCGCCGCTCGAGAGTCAGTCGGGTCGGGAGCCCGCGGCTTCTCGATAGCCCGCGATCGCGGTCCGCACGTCGTCCGGGTCGATCAGCCCTGCGGCGGCCAGACCCGCGAGGTAGCTCGCCCGGCGCGCCTGCTCGCGCTCGAACTCGACGGCGCGGAGGCCGGTCCTGCCCGCCAGCTCGCCCACGATCCCCCACGCGAAGTGCTCGAGACGGTCCGTGCGGGGCTCCCAGGCCGCGAGAACGGCCGGCGGCAGGCGCTGGACGTGCCCGTGCGCGTCGCGGACGACGGGTCGAACGTAGTGTGCGGCGACGACCCGGTGCAGCCCCGGGTCCGGGTCGCGCGGGGCCGCGTCGCCCGGATCGAGCGGGGGCGCGTCGCCCGAGCCAGCCTCGCGAGGCTGGCCGTCAACCGCGACGGCCTCGCCCTGGCCAGCGTCGGCCGCCGGCACCCTCTTCAACGCCAGCACGATGCCCAGCCGGGAGAGCTCGTCGTCGTCGGCGCCCACCGGCGGGGCGTGCAGTGTTGCGAACACGTCCTCGAGCCCGTCCCCCGCCATCGTCGCCGCCATCCCATAGCCCAGCGAGAGGGCCCGGATCGCGATCCTTGCCTGCGGCCCGGGCGTGCCGTTCGGTGGGCCGTCGCCCAGGCCGCCAGCGAGCAGGACCGTGTCCGCGGCCCGCACCGCTTTCGGCGACCGCGCGCCCACGCGGGCGCCGGGCGACGCTCGCCGCCAGCCCAGCTCCGGCGCCTCGGGGAGCCAATCGAACTCCTCCTCCGCACCCGCCAGCCGCGTCGCGCGTGAGCCAGCCGGCAGGAGGTCCAGCAGCGCCACGACAAGGGTGCTCCGCCCTGAGCCGCGCCGTCCCACGACGACCACCGGCATCCGGGCTTCGAGGAGGAGCCACAGCAGCGCCGCCAGCTCCGCATCCAGGACGCCATCCCGAACGAGCTCCACGACCGAGCGTGGACGCGGGGGAATCCCAGGCGGCTCGCCCCACGGCGCACCGGACGGCGGCCCGATATCCCGGTCATTGCGTGCGCTCACCGGGGTAGCCCTCCGCTCACGCCATCGGAACCGAAACCGGGCGACTCGACGACGATGCGACTACTGGTACAGGCCGGCGGCCGTGTACGCGAACTCGACCCCGTACAGCGAAAGGATCGCCTTGCCGTTGATCTCGTCGATCTTGAGCCACGTGTCGCCGCTCGAGCCACAGGCGCCGACCGTGTACGAGTCCCCCGTCACGACCTCGGCAACGTGGACCGTCGCCCCCTTGTAGGCCCGTGCCACGAGGGTGCCGTCGATCGATGGGCTCTTGCGCACACCGATCGCGTCGCATGCCGCCGTCTGGGTCTCGCCGACATCGGACGTCGAGGGCTCGTCACTCGGCGCCAGCGTCGGGGTGAGCGTCGGTTCCGGGGTCGGAGGTGTCGTGACCGGCGCCTCGGTCGGTGACGACCCGCCACAGCCCACCAGACCCAGCGCGAGGATGCAGACGACGAGAACGCGGCGCAGCATGCGGACTCCCTCCGTGGTCGGCGCCCCGGGCGAGGCGATGGCGATCCCCTCAAGGATACGAGCCGCCGGGCTCGAAGTTCAGGTCCGTCCGGGCCAAATCCCTGCTCGACAATTCCATCGGCTCGTCAGTCGGCCTGACGGCGGTCCGGCTGGCCAGTCCGCTGCTGCTCGGCGACGAGCGCGTCGATGCGCTTGATGAACCGGCGGCCCTCGCGGATCGAGAACGTGATGAACAGCGCGATCCCGACGATGAACACCACCAGGCCGCAGCCGATCGCCGGGCCCATGCCCGCCGAGACCTGGATCGCAGCCAGCCCTGCGATCACCCCTGCGATCGCGGCCGAGATGATGCCCACGACCGCCGGCGTCGTCACCAGCATGTGCAGCGGCGACGGGGTACCGACATCGACCGCGGCGAACGTCCGGGAGATGCCCCGCGGATCGACCGTCCAGCCGGAGAAGAAGTCCTGCTCGATCCCGGGCACCAGGCGAACGTACGCCCCGCGCAGGCGGTTCATACCGGCAACCCAATAGAGGTCCTCGTTGTTGACCTGGGTGAGCCGCGCGAACGTGGCGACGCCGAGGAACAACGTGATCGACAAGATCACCAGGGCGAAGATCGCGAACTCGTCTCCGAACGACGTCGCCGGGCCGACCAGGGCCAGGGCCACCGTCGCGGCCGACAGCGTCGACAGGAACATCCCGGTCCGGCTGAACGCCTCGCTCCAGCTCAGCGATCGGGTGGCCAGCAGGCTCCAGTGCTCGGTCGCGAGGAACTGTGCCTCTCGCGGGTCAATTGCGCGCTGGTCCGGGCCGGCCACGGCCGCGATGGACTCGCCCTGGACGCTCGCAGGAGGGGCTTGGTGGGCCATGGTTTGGGACGCTCCTTGTGTCCGGTCGGATGCCCGGATCGCCTGGCGGGATCGGAGAATCGTCGCCGCCGCGTCAGGTGCGGTCGTCGTCAGCGGCGGGCTCATCCTCGATGCCGGAGTGGTGGGAGACCTCCCAGTCCTCGGCGACCCTGCCGTCCTCGATCCGACTGATATGGATGCCCTCGGTCGTCCAGACCCGGCCGCTCGGCGCGATCCCCCTGAAGACGCCAGTGTGGTGGCCGCGGCTGATGAAACGGGTGGCCACAAGGTCATCCTCGGCCACCTGCTGGACGACGATCGCATGCCGGTCCTCGGACGCCGCGAGGATCGCCGCGGCGAGGGAACGCACGGCATCAGGGCCACGCATCTCGGCGCCGGCCGGGCCATGGTGGACGTATTCGGGGGTATAGATCTCGCCAATGGCGTCGAGGTTGCGATCGTTGATCACGTCCTCGTACCACCTGCGGGCGATCACCTTCTGCCGGTCGGCCACGTGCGTCTCGTCCGATGCCGGATGCTGGCCACTCACGCTCGACCTCCCGCCTGCTTCGCCCCCCCTTGCCCTAAGTGTCCACCGTACGCTCGGCAGCAAGCCTGCCCGTCCCGCGCCCCCGGACGACAGGTGTGGTCGATCGCGCCCCGGCACCGCGACGCGCCACAATGCCGAGATGACGCGGCACAATGCCGAGATGGAGATCGTCCCCGCGTCGCCGGCCGTCTGGCCCGCGATCGTCGAGCTGTTCTCCGCCCCCGGGGATGGCAGGTGGTGCTGGTGCCAGTGGTGGCGGCGGCCGGGATCGAACTGGTCGAACGCCACGGTCGACGAGAACCGGGGCCGGCTGCGCGCGCTGATCGACCTGGACCCTGCACCCGGGCTGGTCGCGATGGATGGTGACCGGGCGATAGGCTGGGTCGGCCTCGGACCTCGCGCGGATTTCGAGCGCCTGGCCCGCTCCCGAACGCTCCCGCAGCTCCCCGGGGACGGGGTGTGGGTCGTGAACTGCTTCGTGACTGCGCGGTCGGCGCGGCGGTCCGGGGTGGCGCGCGCCCTGCTCGACGCGGCCGTCGAGTATGCACGGGAGCACGGCGCATCGACGATCGAGGGGTACCCCGTCGACCCGGGCGAGGGTCGCGTCTCGCCGGCGTCCGCATATATGGGCACGACGTCGATGTTCGAGCGCGCGGGTTTCTCGATCACCTCGCCGACGACGTCGAAGGCGGGCGGGGGCCGGCCGCGCGTCGTGGTCCGGCGCAGCGTCCGAGGGCCGGCGGAGCTCGGCTGACGCCACAATGGGATCGTCTCCCGCGTCCGGCTGACGAAACGACGAGGTGGGGGTATGGCAGGCATGAGCCTTCGATCGAACCGTCGGAACGGGGTGATCGCGGCTCTGGTGGTGCTCGCGCTCGTCGCCGTCGGAGTCGTTGTCGCGGTTGCGGTGACGCGCGGGTCGGAGCTGCCCCCGGCCAACAGCGGCTACGCCCTGAGCATCGCCGACGGCCTCACGCCCACGACCCCGGCGGCCCTGGCCGCGGCGATCGCCCGCCACAGCCTCGACCAGCAGACGCCCGATCTTGCCGCCCCCGGGATCCACATCGACCCGATCATGCGGTCCGTATCGGCCGTGCGCGCCGCCGCGGCCCCGTCGCTCGAACCCGGCGTCCCGGCTGAGGCGGTGGCGGCGGATCCGGGCCGCGCCGTCTGGGTCGCGTCGGTCACCGGCGACTTCCTCAATCTCCACGACCTGCCGTGGAGCAGCGCCGGCGTGCCCTACCCGAGCGGCACCATCGTGATCGACGACGCGACTGGGACGATCCTCGGCGTCTACTCGAGCGGCCCAAAGCCGTAGCGGCTACCCGCCGGTCGGGGGCCGCGCCGCCCCGGTCAACCTGTCGCGGCCGAAGCAGCCTTCGGGATCACCCAGGCAAGTCCGGGGACCGATGACCTCGGCACATGCATCCTCGCCGGGGACGAGGGGGCGGACGGTGATGCCAAGCTGCTCGACGCTGTCCGGGCTCTGGATCCACGGCGTCAGAGTGTTGGCGGCCTCGAGTACCGGGCGAAGCGTCCGGGCGTCCGCGCCGTCGACCGTTCCGCAGCGAGCGGTCCCATTGGCGACCGGCACGCCAAACGTGGCGAGCGGAGTCGCGAGCGGCCAGACGGCAGGGGCCTGCGGCAGGTCCGGCATCCCCTCCGGGGCGGGGTGCACCAGGAGCGCGTAGGCGGGCGGGACGAACGCGACTTCGGGCCCGAGCTCTGCGCGAAGCCAGCCGCCCAGGTCCGACAGCTGGCGCCACAGGTCGCCGAACGCCGCGGGCGTGCCCGGCGCGGGGACGCAGGGCGTCGTGATGCACTCGATTTGCGCGGACGGGTCGCCCGTGATCGACACCCGCCGACCGTCGACCGTGAGCTCGATCCTGCCGGTCTCGCTGCCTGCGATCAGCGCGTCGCCCGTGAAGGCCCACCGCCCGTCGAGCAGTCCTGCGTCACGGGCCGCCTCGACGATCCTGGCTCGCCCGGCCTCGGTCAGGCGGCGCCCGATCAACGGCGGCACCAGCGGTCCCGGGTAGATCTCGACCATGGGGCCGGGCGTCACCGCGACGCCGTCGCCGGTGATCGCCAGGACCGGCATCCGGCCGAACAGCTCGAGCGGTGCGATCGCCTGGCTGGTCGTCATCCGCAGCCAGTAGGTTCCGGCCGCGGGGTCGAGTGAGGGGGTGATCGAGGCGCCGGGTGTGCCGGGTGCACCGGGTGCGCCACCGCCAACGCTGCACGCGGCGAGCAGCAGCGGGATGGCGGCGATCAGGGTTCTGGAGCTCCGGCGCATGGCGCAATCCTCGGGCATGGGGTCCAGGACCGTGACGCTGCCGTCGCATTCCGGGTTCCGTGGCGTGGGTTCCGTGGACCTGGCCACCCGCGGACCTGGCCACCAAACGATGCGGTGCGTATTCCGTCCGTCCCGATTCCCTCCAGGCTGCCAGCCAACGATGAGGCGCGTACTAACTGCCTCTCCCCCACCCTGGGCTTGCCACCTAACGATCAGGTGCGTCTTTGGCCACCTGTATCTGGCCTAGCACGCACGCCATCGTTCGGTGGCCAACTGCGGACGGCGCCGCGACGGGTCCCGAGCGGCGCACCGCACGCATCGACGCCTGGAACGGGACGGCGCGTGGCAACGCCGCGGATACGACGCGCTCCATCGTTCGGTGGCGAAGTCGTAGTGCCGTGGCGAAGTCGGGGCGAGGTCGCCGACGTCGCGGCGGGGCGGCGGAGTCGGGCGATGTCGCCCCGGGGCGGCCAGAGGCGGCGACGCCGGCGCCGACCGAGCGCGGCAACGTCACGTCTTGACGACTTCCCGGCCAACCCCGTAGACTCCGCGGCGGTCGAGCAGGTCGCTCGCCCGTCCTACTACCGGAGGCGGCAGCCAGATGGTGAAGAACGCAATCCTCTACCGGCCGACGACCGCGCCCATCTCCGGCGCTGTCAGCGGGAGAGGTGTGCCCACCAGCAGGTAGGACGCGGGGCTTGAGCCCCAGCAGCGACCACCGAGCCGTGGGCCCACCGGGTCCGCGGCTCAAGTGATTCTCGGGCATGTCAGTGCCCTCCCGAACACGAGCCGCAGACCCATCCCGACCGGGTCCGCGGCTCGTTCCATGTCCGGAACACGCGGCACCGGTGCGGCAACCAACGTCAAGCCACACCACCGAAGGGAGGGTCCGATGACGACAACCCTCGCGCCCGAATCGAAGACGACCACTCCGACGTCGAGTTCGCAGCCGGCGCAGAACGCCGACCTCGAGCCCGCCGGGCGGATCCCGGCCGCCCCGGACGCAGGGGACCTCACCGTCCTCCTGCCCCGGATCCCGGCCGGACCTCCGGCACTCCACGTCGAGCACGTCACCAAGCGCTTCAAGGTCGACCGGCGCAAGCCCCCGGTCCTCGCGATCGACGACGTCTCGCTCCACCTGGAACGGGGCGCGATCCACGGGATCCTGGGCGCCAACGGCTCCGGCAAGTCGACCCTCATCCGCCTCGTGTCGGGGTTGCTGACCCTGGACGAGGGCCGGGTCGAGGTGTTCGGCCACGACCTCGAGCGTGACGAGCTCGCCGTGAAACGGCTGATCAACCGGGTCAGCGTCGACGCGGCGTTCTTCAAGAAGCTCAGCCCGATGGAGAACCTCCTGTTCGCCGCCCGCCTGTACGGCCTCGATGCCGGACGGGCCCGGCGTGAGGCAACGGCGATCCTGGCCCGGCTGGGCATCGCGGAGAGCCGCCTCGGACGCCCGGTGGAGCAGATGAGCCGGGGAATGCAGCAGAAGGTCGCGATCGCGCGAGCCCTGCTGACGAGCCCGGCGCTGCTGCTCCTCGACGAGCCGACGACGGGACTCGATCCCCGGAGCAAGCTCGATGTCCAGGCGTTCGTGGAGGAGATCAACGTCACGCACGACGCGACGATCGTGCTCACCACGCACGACCTGGCCGAGGCCGAGCGCCTGTGCAGCCGCATCACGATCCTCGACGGGGGTCGCGTGGTTGCCGAGGACTCGCCCGAGGGGCTCAAGCGACTGGTCGCCGAGCGCCACGGGCAGCCCCCGACGCTCGAGGCCGTGTTCATGACCTTTACCGGTCGTTCGCTCGACGAGGACGTCGGGACGGACGACACCGATGACTGACCGAAAGGAACACCAATGCAGCACTTCGAATATCACCGGGCGGTGATCCAGGAGCGCGAGGCGCTTCTCCGATCCATCCGCCATATCGAGCCCGCGAGCCGTGCGCCCGCGCGTTCGATCCGGTCACAGGTCGGCGCTTCGATCATCGAGATCGGCCGCCGGGTGGCCGGCGAGCACATCGCCCCTCCCGTGGGAACCGGCTGAGGCCGGTCCCCACGGGGACCCTACCCCGCGCGGTGACCCCGCGCCGGAACCCTCCGAAAGGAACCCCCGTTGGCTCTCCTCGCGCAGGAACTGAAGGCCTCGTACGCCTTCGTCGAGCGCAACTTCTTCCTCACCCGCCGCTACTGGGGCTGGGAGGTCGCGTTCCTCGTCTACTCCGTCGCCAGCGCGCTGTCGATCTCGTTCATCGGCGCGGCGTCGGGCGACGACCGCCTCCTGCTGACCCTGATCATCGGCGCCGTGTTCTGGAACTACCTGTCGGTGGTCTTCTCGTGGATCGCGGAGACGATCTCGGTCGAGCGCTGGGAGGGAACCCTCGAATACACGTTCATGGCGCCCGTCCGGCGATGGACGCAGCTGCTGGGCTCGTGCGTGTACGCGATGGTGTACGGGCTCGTCCACACGGCCGCGATCCTGATCGTGCTGGTCCTGTTCTTCCCGCAGCTCAACCCCGGCGGAATGAACGGGCTGACTGCCGTCGTGTTCGTCCTGCTCGGGTCGTTCAGCTTCGTCGGCATCGGGATGATGGCCGCCATCCTGCCGCTGCTGTACGTGGAGCGCGGCGCCCAGATGACGTTCGTCCTCCAGTCGTGCCTGCTGCTCGTCTCGGGCGTGTACTACCCGGTGTCCGTGCTGCCGGACTGGATGCAGGTGCTGTCCCACGTCTCGCCCGCGACGTACGTGCTCGACGGCGTCCGCGGTGGCCTGCTCGACGGGGCGCCGGTGACGGCGCTGGTCGGCGACATCATCCCGCTGCTCGTGATGGGCGCGGTGCTGATCCCGGCCGGGCTGTGGGCGTTCGCGCGCGCCGAGCGGTATGCCAAGCGCACCGGCAAGCTCAAGCGGGTGGGCTGACATGGACCACCCCGACATGGTCGCGGCCGACATGGTCGCGGCCGACGACATGGTGCGCCATCGCCCCGACGGCTGGCGTCCCCAACGTGACGGCGGCCTCGACAGCCCTCGAGCCGCTGGGCTGGGACCCGGGCTGGGCCGCAGCCTTCCTGCCGTTCGAAACGGCGGGCCGGCAGCCTGCCCGGATCTCGGCAGCCCACCGCGATGCGTGGATGCTCATCACGCCCGATGGCGTCCTCGACGCGGTCATCGCCGGACGGCTGCGCCACGAGGCCCTCGGCCCCGGCGACCTGCCCGCCGTCGGCGACTGGGTGGCAGTCACCGCGTCGGCGACCGACTCGGGGCCGGCGGTGATCCACGCCGTGCTGCCTCGACGGACGGTGTTCCGGCGCGGCGCCGACGACGGACACGCAGTCGATGAGCAGGTGCTCGCCGCCAACGTCGATGTCGCGCTCATCGTGACCGGCCTCGACGGCGACTTCAACCTGCGCCGCCTGGAGCGGTACCTGAGCGTGGCGTACGCGGGCGGCGCAACCCCGGTCCTCGTCCTCAACAAGGCGGACGTCGCCGAGGACCTCGACGGGTTGCGGCTCGCGGCGGAGGCCGTGGCGCCGGGCGTCGACGTCCGGGCAATCTCCGCGCGGACCGGCGACGGCGTAGCCGCCCTCGCATCGGCCCATCTCGTGCCCGGCCGCACCGCGGTCGTGCTCGGGTCGTCGGGGGTCGGCAAGTCCACGCTGGTCAACGCGCTCGTCGGACACGAGCTTCTTCGGACCGGCGAGGTTCGCGCGGACGACTCGCGCGGCCGCCACACGACCACGCACCGCGAGCTCGTGCTCCTGCCGGGCGGTGCCCTGCTCATCGACACGCCGGGCATCCGCTCGCTCGGCGTCGCCGGAGCGGAGGACGGCCTCGCGCCCACCTTTGCGGACATCACCGATCTCGCCCAGGGATGCCGGTTCCGGGACTGCTCGCACGAGCAGGAGCCCGGGTGCGCGGTGCTCGCCGCCCTGTCGGACGGCCGCCTGTCGGAGGACCGGTTCGCCAGCCATCGCAAGCTCGAGCGCGAGGCTGCCCACGTCGCACGCAGCGCCGATCCCGTCCTCCGGGCGGCGGAACGTCGGAAGTGGAAGGCGATCCACGCGTCGGTGAGCAACCACATGAAGCACAAGTACGGGAGTGACCGATGAACACACAGCCGGAGGCCACCGCATGACCACGCCCACACCGATCCCGGGGGCGACCGTCGACGTCGTCGACGCCCCATCCATCCCGGGACTGACGTTCCGTCACGCGACGGCCGCGGACTGGCCGGCGATCGCCGACATCGGCAACCGAGCGCAGCTTGGCGACGGCGGTGACGAGATCCACACGGCCGAGAGCCTCGCGGGCGACCATGAGCCGCACGACCACTTCGAGGTCGACCGTGACGTCCTGGTGGCCACGATCGACGGGGAGCCGGTCGCCTGGCATATCGGCTATCGGGTGATCCGGAGCCCCGTGATGGCCCTCGAGACCGGCGGCGCGGTGCTGCCCGAGCATCGCGGCCGGGGCATCGGGACCGCGCTCCTGCGCACCACCCAGGCCCGGCTTGCCGAGGAGGCAGCCGCCGATCCCCGGCCCGGACCCCGCGAGCTGCGGACCTGGGCGCTCGAGACCGACAACGCCGACCGCGCGCTGATCACGGCCGAGGGCTACGTCCCGATCCGGTTCGGGTTCGAGATGCGCCGCCCGATCACCGGGATCGTGCCGGAGCATCCGCTGCCCACGGGGATCGAGATGCGACCGGTGACGCCCGATCAGCATCGGGCGATCTTCGATGCAGACGTCGAGGCGTTCCAGGATCACTGGGGCCACCGGACGCCGGGCGAGGGCGATTTCGCCGCGATGTTCGACCACCCGGAGACGGACACCTCGCTGTGGTGCGTCGCCTGGGACGGCGACCAGGTCGCGGGATCGGTGATGAACTCGATCTTCGTCGCGGAGAACGAGGCCCTCGGGATCCGGCGCGGCTGGCTGGAGCACGTCTCGGTTCGCCGGCCATGGCGCGGCCGGGGCGTTGCAAAGGCCCTGTGCACCGCATCGTTTCAGGTCCTGCGAGCGCAGGGGATGGACGAGGCGTGGCTGGGCGTCGACGGCGCGAACCCGACAGGTGCGCTCAGGCTCTACGAGGGGCTCGGGTTCCTCGTGGCTCGCCGGTGGAGCGCGTACGGGCGCCCGCTCGAGGGTCCGGCGCCGGCCGGCTGGGTGCCCGCGGGCGAGCGCTGACGACATGGCATGCCGGGAGGAGAATCCCGGCATGCACCGGTTCCCGCTTGCCCCGATCGTCGCGCTCCTGACGGGCGTCGCCGTGGCAGGGGCCGCGTGCGGATCGTCCACGCCATCAGCTGCGGCGCCGTCCGCCACCCCCAACGAACCCCCGGAGGCGACCATGACCCCGTTCACCCTGACCTCGACCTCGTTCGGCGCCGGCGACGCGATCCCCCGCCGGTTCACCTGCGACGGCGAGGACATCTCGCCCGACCTCGCCTGGGACGGCATGCCCGACGGGACGGCCGCGCTCGTGCTGCTGGTCGATGACCCCGATGCCGGGGGGTGGGTCCACTGGATCGTCCTCGACGTCGACGGTACGCAGACCGGCGCCCTGCCGCTTGGCGTCTCGGCGTCGCCCGATGCCCCGCGCCAGGGTCGCAACGACTTCGGCGAGATCGGCTGGGGCGGCCCCTGCCCGCCGTCGGGCACGCATCGCTACACGTTCACCCTGTACGCGCTCGCCGCGCCGCTCGGGCTCGTGGGCCCGCCCGGCGGCGCCGCGGTTCGCACGGCGCTCGAGGGCGCGGACGTCCTGGGAACCGCGGTCCTGGAGGCGAACTACCGTCGTGGCTGACCAACGACGCAACCCCGGTGGCGCGCCGGAGCCCGTCGACATCGCCACCGAGCTGCGCAACCGGGAGCCGATCTTCCATCGATCCGGACCCGGGACAGTGCGTGCCGACCTCGAGGCGATGACGGCCGACGACTTCTGGGAGGTGGGCGCATCCGGGCGGGTCTACGACCGCGCGACGGTGCTGGAAGTGGTGGCGGGCCGGTATGCCGACCCCGGCTACGACCCGATGGCGGGGCTCGTCGTCAGCGACTTCGACTGCCACCGGCTCGACGGCGACACGTGGCTCGTGACGTACCACCTGATGCAGGACGAGCGGGCTACGCGACGGATGTCGATCTGGCGCTGGACCACGGGCGGCTGGACGCTCCGGTACCACCAGGGAACGGTGATCTCCGGATAGCGGGATGACGGGCGTGCCGCCGAAGCGCACGCCGCGTCACATCGGGAGGCGGCCCTCGCGCGTGACGAGCTCCATCCACGCCCGCTCCCGCCCGATCGTCGTGGCAGCCCCGTGACCCGGCAGCACCTGGAGACGGTCCTCGAGCCCGGCCAGGCGGGTGATCGACGCCGCCATCGCCTCGGCTGAGCCGCCGGGAAAGTCCACGCGCCCCCAGCCGCCCGCGAACAGCGTGTCGCCACTGAGCAGCAGGCCGTCGTCGGCGGACAGCAGGCACACCGACCCCTCGGTATGGCCAGGCGTGTGGAGCACCTGGAGCCGGATCTCCCCGAACCGGATCTCGCCGCCCTCGGCAAGCTCCACCGCCGGGACCGACGGCACGATCGGGAATGGCGCGTACAGGGGCTGCGGATCGATCAGTCGATACCGGTCGTCCGGGTGCACGGCGATCGGCGCCCCCGTGTGCTTCGCGAGCTCGGCGTTGTCCCCGATGTGATCCCAGTGCCCGTGCGTGCTGACGATCAGCTTGAGCGTCCAGCCGCGCGAGGCAAGCGCGTCCGTGATCCAGGCGAGCGACGGCGTGGCCGTGTCGATCGCGATCGCCTCGCGCGACCGGGGATCGGCGAGCACATGGACGTTGGTGGCAATCGGCCCGACGACCGAGTGGAGGCGCTCCATGCCGCCAGTCTCGCACGGGACGTCCGGTTCGTGACGATGCCGGGACCTCCGGCTCTCGCGCCATCGGGGCGCGGGAGGCCAGGATTCAGATGGAGGTCGTCGACATGACCGAGATGCTGCATATCAAAGCCAAGCTCTCCCCGTGGGACGATCCCGACTTCGTCCGGGCCTTCGAGCGCGCTCGCGACGAGACCGGGGAGGCGGGCGACTACTCGGACGGGCCCCGCGCGGCGGAGCACGTCCAGAAGCTCCTGCGCGAGGCCGGCTACCCCGCGGCGCTGGTCGAGGTCCACCAGACGGTCGAGGAGACGCTGGAACATGTCTCGCACTGGTCGGTCACCCGCGACGGCTGACCCTCGACCTCGGCGCTGACCACCCGCCCTTACTGTCGGCGCTGAACCGCCGGCCGGGAACCTGCGCGATCAGCCCGCCTCGAGCTTGGTCCGGATGCAGTCGAAGGTCTGGCCGATCATCTTGTTGGCCGTGCCCTCGATCATCCGTGCCCCGACCGATGCCAGCGTCCCCGCGATCAGCACGTCCGCAGACCAATCCATCGTCGTCGGCCCCTCGGCGGGCCCCGACAGCCGCATGTCCGCGGTCGCATCGACGGCCGAGCCCGGCGCCTGGCCGTGGGCCTTGAGGATCGCCAGGTCCGGCTCCGTCTTCTCGGCGACCGTCATCTCGACCACGAACCGGGCCGAGATGAACCCGACACCGACCTTGGCCTTCGCCTTGAAGTGATCCTCGTCGACGACCTCGATCAATTCGACCCCCGGGCCGCAGCTGCCGACCTGGTTCGGATCCATCAGGAATGCCCACACGCGGTCGCGTGGGGCGGTGATCTGGACGGTGCCCTTGAACTGCATCAGCTACCTCGAGGCGCCGGATGACTCCCCGGCGGGAGGACT